>NZ_BBPQ01000007.1:0-93476 GCF_000787855.1 Streptacidiphilus anmyonensis
CGCTGATCCACGGCAACGCGGCGGTGCGGCACACGACGGCGGGCACGAGCGTGCGTTCGTGCCCGCCGTCGTGTGCCCAGGACCTCCGACGCCACCGCGTTCCCGCTCTGGGAGGCGTCCACCCCTGCACCGGGCGCGCCCCGTTTCCTCTGCGAAGGATCGAGGAACAGGCCGCGTCGGTCAGTGACCGGCGGGTTGCGGACAATATCCGACACCTCGGCATATGCGGATCCGCGTCGTGCTCAAATGGCCGCTCGGTCATCCGGGATCTGGTTCAACGCAGAAGGCGGCACCGTGGGGACGACAACGGAGAAGACCTTCCGGGCGCTGCTGGAGGCAGCGCCCGACGCCATGGTCATCTGTGACCGGGAGGGCCGGATCGCCCTGGTCAACGCGCAGACCGAGGCGCTGTTCGGCTACCGTCGCGAGGAGTTGCTGGGCGCGCCGGTGGAGGTGCTGGTCCCCGAGCGGTTCCGCCGGGCCCACACCGGCCATCGCCGCCGTTACGTCGCCGACCGCCGGGTCCGCCCCATGGGGGCGGGCCTGGACCTTTTCGGCCTGCGGAAGACCGGGGACGAGTTCCCGGTCGAGATCAGCCTGAGCCCGCTGGAGACCGCCGACGGCACGCTGCTGTCCGCCGCGATCCGCGACGTCAGCGACCGCAAGGCCGTCGAGGCGGCCCTGGCCGGCCTCTACGAGCAGCAGCGCCATGTCGCGCTCACCCTGCAGCGGAGCCTGATGGGCTCGCCGCCGCCGGTGCCCGGGGTGGTCACCGCGGCGCGGTGGCTGCCGGCCCGGCAGGGCGCGGGCGTCGGCGGCGACTGGTTCGACCTGGTGCCGCTGGGCGCGGGCCGCGTCGGCATCCTCATCGGGGACGTGATGGGCCGCGGCCTGGAGGCCGCCGCGGTCATGGGCCAACTGCGGTCCGCCGCCCACGCCCTGGCCAAGACCGGGATGGCGCCGTGGCAGCTGATGCAGGCGCTCGACGCCGTCGTCGCGGAGCTGCCGGACCAGCTGGTCACCTGCTGCTATCTCGTCCTCGACGTCGACGCGGGGGAGCTGACCCTCTGTTCGGCCGGACACCTGCCGGTCCTGCTGCTGGAGCCGGAGGCGGACGCCCGGATCCTGGAGGTCCCGGTCAGCGTCCCGCTCGGGGTGGGCGAGGTGCCGCACCTCCAGGTGACCCTGCCCGTCCCGGCCGGTTCCGTGCTCGCCCTCTACACCGACGGGCTGGTGGAGACGCCGTTCGGGGACCTCCAGGCCGCCATCGACGGCCTGGCCCGCAGCCTGGAGAAGCTCCTGGCCCGGGGCGACGACCTGGAGCGGGCGGCCGACGAGATCCTGACCGCGCTGCTGCCGGCCCCGGACGACTACGGCGACGACGTGACCCTGCTGCTCGCCCGCATCCCCGAACCCGCCCGCGCCGCGCAGTCGGCGGACCTCCCGGCCGACCCGACGGCGCCGGGAGCGGCCCGGTCCTTCCTGCGGCGTGCCCTGGCCGGCTGGTCCTGCCCGCCCGACGTCGTCGACGTGGCGGAACTGCTCTGCTCCGAGCTGGTCACCAACGCGGTCCGGCACGCCTGTGGGCCGATCCGGGTCCGGCTGCGCCTCGCGGACGGCGAGTTGGGGCTGGAGGTCACCGACGGCAGCCCGTTCCTGCCGCGGGCGCGCCACGCGAAGGAGGCGGAGGAGTCGGGGCGGGGTCTGCGCCTGGTCGACTCGCTCGCCGACCGCTGGGGAACGAGGGCGACGGCCGAGGGCAAGTCGGTCTGGCTCTCCCTCCAGTGCGCCGAAGCGGTCGCGTGCCACTGACGGACGGGTCGTCGGACGGGAGGGCCCGGACGGACGGCGCGGTGCCGTCCGTCCGGGCCCTCAGGCCGCCCAGCGGTGGTCGGCCGTGGTCGGCCGTGGTCAGCCGGTGGTCACCGCGGTGTCGTCGAGGACGAAGGAGGTCTGGTCGACCTTGTCCTCGGCGCCGGTGAACTTGAGGGTGACGGTCTGGCCGGCGTACGGGGCCAGGCTGAGGGTGTGCTGGGTGTAGCCGGTGTTGTGGTTCAGGTTGGAGTAGGTCGCCAGGGTGCCCAGAACCGTGCCCGAGGCGTTCAGCACCTGCACCTTGAGGGTGTCGTAGGCGGTGGTGGTGCTGGTCTCGGCGGTGTCGATGTGCAGCCAGAAGGAGAGCGCGGTGTTGGCGCAGCCCGCCGGGACGGTGACGCTCTGGGCGAGCGTGTCGGTGTGGGTGGTGCCGTAGCCGTCCAGCCAGGCGTCCCAGCTGCCGGAGCGGGCGGGCTCGTTGCTGCTGTCGTTCACCACGCTGGAGCTCGCGGTCCACGGGGCGGCGCTGCCGGTCTCGAAGCCCGGGTTGCCGAGCAGCTGCGCCGAGGTGCAGCCACCGCCCCCGCCGGCGGAGTTGACGGTCCAGGTGAACGACGTGGAGCCGGACGCGCCGGTGGAGTCCGTCGCCGTGACCGTCACGTTGGAGGTGCCGGCCGAGGTGGGGGTGCCGGAGATCAGGCCGGTGGCGGAGATGCCCAGGCCCGCCGGGAGGCCGGTCGCGGTGTAGGTCAGGCCCGCACCCGCCGAGTCGGAGCCGCTGACCTGGAGCGAGGCCGCGGTGCCGACGGTGCCCGTCTGGTTGCCCGGGTTCGCCACGGTGACGGTGTTGCCGGTGGAGCCGCCGCCGCTGCCGGAGGCGAGCCAGGCGGTGGCGTTCAGGGCGAGCGCGGCGTCGGTGCCCTTGGGGTCGTCCCAGCCGTCCTCGACGGTGTGGCCCGGCTCGCCGGTGCCGTCGTCGATGGCGGAGCTGTCGCCCCAGATCGCGACGCGGCCGCTGCCGAAGGTGCTGGTGGTGAAGAACGCGCCGCTGGCGCCGCCGGGGGTCGAGCCGGTCGTGTAGACCAGGCCCTTCACGTTCGGGTTGTCGGCGGGGTGCAGCGTCTCGGTGGTGCCGTTGTAGATGACGCTGCCGGTGACGTCGCCGAAGGAGCCGTGCAGGACCGGGTCGGCGGCGTCGCTGATCGCCCTCGGGGCGTCGCTGACGATGTTCTTCAGGTCGACGCTGAAGCCGAACGGGTCGGTGTTGTCGACGCCGTTGTTCGTCAGCAGGTCGTTGACGATGGCGGGGGAGTCCCAGCCGTTGTTGTTGCGGTCGCTGCCGGTGTGGTCGACCACCAGGAACAGCCCGCCGCCGTTCTGCACGTAGTGCATCACCGCGGCCTTCTCGGCGGTGGAGAGCTGGTCCTGCGGC
The DNA here is from genome assembly GCF_000787855.1 of Streptacidiphilus anmyonensis. Lineage (GTDB taxonomy): Bacteria > Actinomycetota > Actinomycetes > Streptomycetales > Streptomycetaceae > Streptacidiphilus > Streptacidiphilus anmyonensis. Next base: position 3,248 of record NZ_BBPQ01000007.1, read on the forward strand.
TCGGGCAGGACGAAGGTGTCGAAGTGCGACAGGTCCAGCGGGTTGCTGGTGTCCCCGTAGGTGATGGTGTCGCCCGGGGGCAGGGTGTCCAGGCTGTAGCCGCCGGTCTTCTGCAGGGCGACGCCCCAGGCGGAGATGGCCCCGGTCCAGTCCGTCTCGGTCTGCGGGTTCGCGTTCTGCTGGAGCGGGTCGGGCATGCTCGTGCTGATGATCCAGTCCGAGTTGCCCGCCGTCTCGGACTTGCTGTCGTCGAACAGGATGTGATGGACCGTCGACGCGGCCGCTGCCTGAGGGGCCGCTGACGCGGCGGCGGGGGCGGCGACCGCGCCGGGCGCGGCGGTGACCGCCAGGGCCGTGGCGAGGACGGCGCCGGCGGCGAGGAGGCCGCTCCTGCCGCTCGGGATTCTTGTGAGCATGCGTCAATCTCCTGACTGCCGTTCCCGCTTGTGGCGCGACGGCGCTCGATGGACCGCTACGCGCGTAGGCGGCGGTTGCCACGAGCATCGGGCCAGGCGGGGAGGGCGAGCCAGTCAAATGGCATGTCCACTACATGAACGCGAGATGCCGGAATATCGGCGCAGAGGCGGCGCACGGGTGCCGACTTGTAGAAGTGCCGAACATTACAGGATATCTGATGCCGTGGAATGTAGCACCCACCGTCGCCGAGTTGTCGCCGATCGTTTGTTTTCACGACACCTTCGGTCGCGACAGTTCCCGCCGTGACCGCAACGACCACGGCCCGGCCGGCCCTCGTGACCGAAGGCCGCACACGCCGCCGGGCTCCCGCCCGAGACTTCCGCACCACCCGTTGGGGCTGGGCCTACTCCGCCCCCGCGGTGCTGATCTTCTCCGCCTTCGTCATCGTGCCGACCGGCTACACCTTCTACGTGTCGCTGTGGAAGTGGAACGCCCTCAACCCGGCCATGTCCGTCTACCGGGGGCTGGGCAACTACCAGCGGCTGTTCGACGCCACGCAGCCGACCTTCCTGTCCAGCCTGTGGCACTCGCTGTACTTCAGCGCGGCGATGGTGATCGGCGGGACCGCGCTCTCGCTGGCGCTGGCCCTGCTGCTCCAGCGCGGCGGGGCGCTGCTCAACGCGTCGCGCGTGGCGCTGTTCCTGCCGCACGCCACGCCGATGATCGCGACCTCGATGATCTGGGTCTGGATCTTCAACCCCCGCTTCGGCCTGGCCGACTGGATGCTGCACACGCTGCACCTGCCGACGTCGCAGTGGCTCCAGTCCTCGACCTCGGCGATGCCCGCCGTGATCGTCTACAGCCTGTGGCACGAGGTCGGGTTCACCACAGTCGTGTTCCTCGGCGGGCTCGCCGTGCTGCCGAACGAGCTCAGCGAGGCCGCGCGCATGGACGGCTGCTCGGCCTGGCAGGAGTTCTGGCACATCACCTGGCACCAGCTGCGGCCGGTCACCGTCTTCGTCGTCGCGATCACGGCGATCACCTCGCTCCAGGCGTTCACGCAGTTCTACCAGCTCTCCGACGGCGGCCCGGTCTACGCCACGACCACCCTCAGCTACCTGGTCTACCAGGAGGCGTTCGTCCTCAGCGACACCGGCTACGGCGCGGCACTCGCCGTGGTCCTCTTCGCCGTCACCGTCTTCTTCACCCTCGTCCGGCGCCGCACCGCCGCCGGGGCGGACTCCGCCCTCGCCTGACCCGCACCGACGGCACCCTCACCGGCGTCACCTGCACCGTCGTCACCCTCACCGTCCGCACCACACGACAGCACCAGACACGACAGGAACGGAACAACCATGCGTTACCGCATCGCCGCCGTCGCCGCAGCCGCGGCCCTCAGCCTCTCCGCCTGCGCCGGCGGCGGTACGCCCGCCGCCACGACCACGGGCGCGGCCACGGCCTCCGGTCAGGAGCTGGCCGTCCCCACCAAGCCGGTCACCATCACCTTCGAGGAGGCCATGACCATCGGCACCCTCAAGCCGGCCATGGAGAAGCTGGTCTCCGACTTCCAGGCCAAGTACCCGAACATCACCGTCAAGCTCCAGGGCGACCCGGACTACGCGACGATGTACACCAAGGAGAAGGCCGAGGTGCAGGCCGGCAACGCGCCGACCCTGGGCCAGGCCTACGAGAGCTGGGCCTCCTACTTCCAGTCCGGCGGCGCGCTCACCCCGATCAGCGAGCTGGCCGGCAGCGACACCCCCGCGGAGATGTCCACCTTCTACAAGGGCGTCCAGAAGGACCTGGCCCTGGGTGACGGCAAGACCTGGATGTGGCCCTTCAACAAGAGCGTGCTGATCCTGTTCTCCAACGCCGACATGCTGAAGGCCGACGGCCAGAACGCCCCGAAGACCTGGGACGACTACGCCTCGGTGATGAAGGCCGCCTCCAAGGGCGGCGTCACCGGCTCCACCATCGACCCGGGCTCGGCCACCGCCGCCGCCTTCGGCACCCAGTGGTTCGAGATCCTCGACAAGTCCGACGGCGGCACCCTCTACGACGCCGACGGCACGCCGCACCTGAACGACGCCGGCGCCGTCCAGGCCCTCACCTACATGAAGTCGCTCAAGGACGCGGGCGCGCTGGCCACGGGCAAGAACTACCCGGGCGAGACGGCGCTCGGCGCCAAGAAGGGCGCGTTCGACATCTCCTCGGCGGCCGGCTACGGCTTCGAGAAGGCGACCGTCGGCGGCAAGTTCAACCTCGGCATCTCCGCCCTCCCGGCCGGCCCGTCCGGCCCGGTCAACGAGCTGACCGGCACCAACATCGTGGTCTTCAAGAACGCCACCGCCGACCAGAAGGCCGCCGCCTGGACGTTCCTGAAGTTCATCACCAGCCCCGCCGAGCAGGCCGGCTGGGCCTCCACCTCCGGCTACCTGCCGGTCACCCCGCAGGCCCTGCCGCTGATGCAGGCCTTCGTCGCCAAGAACCCCTACGAGACCGCCGCCGTCTCCGAGCTCGACACGGCCTTCGCCCTTCCGCCCTACAGCTGGATCTTCAAGTGCCAGGGCTACGAGGCCACCGCCCTCCAGGACGTGCTGGACAACGGCGCGGCGCCCGCCGCCGCGCTGAACACCGCGCAGACCGCCTGCACCGCCGCGAAGGCCCAGGGCTGAACCGATGAGCACCTCCTCCTCACGGGGGATCCGGTCCGTCACCGGAGCCGGCCGCGCCGGGCGTATCGCCCGGCGCGTGCTGGCGCTGCTGATCGGTGCCGCGTTCGTCTTCCCGTTCTACTGGACCGTCGTCATCTCGCTCGGGCGGCCCGGGGAGTTCAGCGACTTCCCGCCGGTGCTGCTGCCGCACTGGGACTGGTCCAACTGGTCCCGCGCCTGGCATGCGGCGCCCTGGGTGCGGCTGTTCGCCAACACCGTCCTGATCGCGTCCTGCACGGTGCTGCTGTGCCTGGCCACCTCGCTGCTGGCCGGCTTCGCCTTCGGCGTGCTGCGCTTCCGCGGGCGCAAGTTCCTGACGCTGCTGGTGCTCTCGGTGCTGATGATGCCGGGAACCGTGCTGATCATCCCGGACTACGTCCTGGCCAGTGACCTGCACCTGCTGAACACCTACTGGATCCAGATCATCCCCTGGGGCGCCAGCGTCTTCGGCATCTTCCTGGTCCGCCAGTTCTTCCTGGCGATCCCTCAGGAGATCCTCGACGCCGCCGCGCTGGACGGGGCGTCCCGGCTGCGGGTGCTCTGGTCGATCGGCATCCCGATGGTGCGCCCCGCGCTCGTCATCATCGCCGTCAACGTGTTCCTGGGGTCGTGGAACTCCTTCCTGTGGCCGGTGATCATGACCAGCAGCAGCATGGACTCCTCCAGCACGGTCCAGCCGGTCGAGGTGGGCCTGTCCACCTTCGCCTCCGCCGAGGGCACCGACTTCCCCGGGCTCGCCGCGGCGGTCACCTTCACCACCCTGCCCGTCATGGCGTTCTTCCTGGTGCTGCAACGGCAGTTCATCCGGGGCGCCCTGTCCGCCGCCGGAGGCGTCCGTGGCTGACGACCGTTCCACCACCGTGCCGATCCTGGTCACCGACTTCGACGGCACGGTCTACCGGAGCGACGACCCGGTGCGCTTCTACGCGCGCCGCGTCGCCGCCTCGCTGCCGGCCGCGCGGTCCACCGCCCTCCTCGACACCTTCGAGCGCTTCCTCGCCGAGGGCGTCGCCGCCGCGGCCGCGGCCGCGGACCCGGCCGAGGCCAGGGCGCTGCTCCAGGCGCAGGACGGCTGGGGCCTCGTGCAGGCGCTCGCCGCCGACCTCGGGCTGGACGACGCGGTGACGCAACAGGCGTTCCTGGCCAGCCGGGTCCACATGCTCGACGACGCCTGCGCGCTGGAGGTCGTCGAACCGCTGGTGGCCCTGTTCGCCGAACTGCGCGGTGACGTGCGGATCGTGCTGGCCACCAACAGCCCCGCCGAGGGGCTGGCGCCGCTGCTGGACCGCATGGGCCTGAGCGGCGCCTTCGACCAGGTCGTCGCCGGGGCGGGAAAACCCGAGGGCCTGCGGACCTGGATGACCCGCGCGCTCGGCGACCGGCCCGCCGAGGAGCTGTTCTCCCTCGGCGACCACTACCGCAACGAGATCGAACCGGCGGTCGCCATCGGCGCCGCCACCGGATACATCGACCGCTTCGGCCGCGCCGACGGCCCGGCCACCGCCACGGCCTCGCGCGTCGAGGACCTGCTGCCGGCCGTCAGATCCTGGGCCCTGTCCCGGACCGTCGACCAGGCACACGCACCGATCTAGACAGTGAGCACACATCAACTCATGACAACTGTGGAATTCTGGGGCGGCGTCGGCCTCATCGGATCCAGCAAGATCCTCGTCAGCGAGGGCTCGCACCGGGTCCTGCTGGACTTCGGCACGGACATCCCCGCCGAGGCCGACCTGTTCCGCTCCCCGGTCGCGGCCCGACCGGGCCGCGAGCTCGCCCACCGGCTCCGCGTCGGCGCGGCCCCCCGCATCGCGGGCCTGTACGACCCGGCCCAGCTGGACGCCGGCGACCCGCTCGGGTCGGCCGGGCCCGGCACCGGGGTCGACACCGAGGTCTTCATCACCCACGGCCACATCGACCACTGCGGCCTGGCCGGGTTCGTGGACCCGCGGATCCCGGTCCACGCCTCCCCGGCGACGATCGCCCTGCTGAGCGCGCTGTCAGCGGCCGGCGAGGGCCTCCCCGGCGGCGACCCCGCCTGGCAGCCGCTGCCGGACGAGACGCCCGTCCAGGTCGGACCCATGACCGTGGAGCGCATCACCGTCGACCACGACACCCCCGGGGCCAGCGGCTACCTGGTCACCACCGGCGACGGCGTCCTCGCGTTCACCGGCGACATCCGCTTCCACGGCCGCAACCCCGAGCGCTCCTGGCACTTCGCCGAACGCGCCGCGGGCTGCGACATGCTCGTCACCGAGGGCACCGCCCTGGGCCTGGGCCTGCCGCCCGGCCCGCCGCGCACCGAGGACGACGTCCTCGCCGACTTCGCCGCCGCGCTCGCCGCCGCCGGCCGCGACCTGCTGCTGCTCGCGCTGTACCCGCGCGACCTGGAGCGCGTCACCGAGTTCGTCGAGACCGCGGCCGCGGCCGGCCGCCGCATCGTGTGGGGCGACCGCACCGCCGCGTTCCTGCGCGAGGCGGGAGCGCCGGACCCCCTGTCCTGGAGCTCCGTCGGCCTGGACGCGCTGCGCGCCGACCCGGGCGCCTTCGTCTACCAGCCGGACCTGGGCGACCTGAGCGGCATCGCCGACCTCGGCGACCTCCCGGTCGGACCGGGCACGGTCTGGCTCCACGCGAACGGCGAGCCGCTCGGGCCCTTCGAGTCCCGCTGGCAGCTGTTCACCGAGTGGCTCACGGCTCTCGGGATCCCCCTGCGCCGCATCGGCTCCTTCGGCCACGCCACCGCGGACGACCTGCACGCCTTCGTCCACCGCGTCGCCCCCAAGGTCCTGGTCCCGATCCACACCCAGGCCCCGGACCTCCTCCACCCCCTGCCCCCGACCCTCCGGGTGATCCCCGAGTACGCCACCCCCTACCGCCTCGACGGCCGCAGGGCCTGACCCCGATCCCACACAGCGGAAGGGCCTCCGACGGCGAGAGGCCCTTCCACTGTGGCCGGCCCGTCACAAGGCTCCCGGGGGCGGCTCATCGGCCGCCCCCGGGACCCACTGGGCGGGGTCGACGGGCGGCGTCTACGTCTCCTCCGAGCGCAACGTCGACTCCTCCGGCACCAGCCGCCTGTCCGTGCTGCGCTACGACGTCAGCGGCACCGGGACCACGCTGAACGCCACTCAGGAGTGGAACCCCACCGCCGATCTGCCGCCGACCGGCGCCAACCTCGGGCTGGCTCCGGGACGCGACCGAGCGGCGCAGGTGCGCGTGCAGCACATGGCGGGCCACGCCGAAGAGCCAGCCCCGGGCGGTCCCGAGCGTCGCGTCGAAGCTGCGCCGGGTCGAGAAGGCCTGGAGCCAGGTCTCGGCGAGCAGGTCGTCGGCCGCCTGCGGGGCCCGGCGCGCGAGGTGGCCGTGCAAGGCGGTGGAGTGCTCCTCCACCAGCGGCGCGAACATCGCCGCGTCGACAGCGGACCGCGCCAGCTGGGCCTCCCCGCTCAGCCGGCCGCCGCGTTCGCCGCTCTCGCGGTGCTCCGTTTCCACGGAATCTCCTTCTGTGACCGCCCGGCGGCGGTCTCACCTTCTACTTGTCGGACGCGCCACGAGCGTTCGCATGTCACGCCGCGTGACGTCCCGGCGAGTGGCGGGAGGCGTGGGACGCCGCCGGACAGCGGGTCCGGTGCCCGGCGGCGACGGAGTGTGACCAGGTCAGCGGCCCTGCGGGGGGTGTTCGCCGGGGTGCGGGGCGAGGCGGCACGGTATAGCGTGGTGTCTCGTACCGTCGCAGCCGCAACTGTCTGCGACACCCGCGTCACATCACACCCCACACCGCCTGGTCCACGCATGCGCGGGAGGTGGAGCCGTGACGACCGCTACCAGGTGGCGACCGGACCTCCCGGTGACCGTCTTCTGTGTGTGGACGACTGCGCTCGTCTGTCTGTACTACGCCTTCTCGGCCCAGAGATTCATCTTCGTCGCGGTCGGCCTCAGCGGCGTCGCGGGCATCGTGCTGGGCCTGGTGCGCAACCGCCCGTCCCACCCGCTGCCCTGGCTGCTGCTGGCGGCCGCCAACCTGACGTTCACGCTGGGGGAGCTCGCGCAGATCGTTCTGATCCAGTACGAGCACGAGGACCCTGTCACGTCCATCGCGGACGCGTTCTACCTTGTCACGTACGTCCTGTACGCGGCGGGGCTGCTCGGCTTCATCCGCTGGCGGTCCTCGCGGCAGGACCGGGCCAGCCTGGTCGACGCGCTGACCCTCACCGCGGCCCTGGCTCTGCTGTCCTGGGTCTACGTGATCGTCCCCTACGCCCACACCCCGGGCCAGACGTGGTTCCAGCGGGCCGTCTCCATCACCTACCCCCTCGGGGACATCCTGGTGCTGGCGATGCTGCTGCGGCTGCTGGCCCCGCGCGGCGGCAAGAGCCTCTCCCTGGTCCTGCTCACCATCGGCACCGTCGGGCTGCTGGCGGCCGACGTCGCCTACGCACAGCTCCAACTGCACGGCGTGTGGCGCACCGGCACGCCCGTGGACCTCGGCTGGGCGGTCTTCTACGGGGCGTGGGGCGCGGCCGCCCTGCACCCGTCCATGAGATCCCTGACCGAGCCGGTGGCGGTGCGGCACGAGAGCGTCCACGGCTGGCGGCTCGGTCTGCTGGCCGTCGCCTCGCTGACGGCTCCGGTGATGCTGCTGATCGCCGCCGCGCGGGGGGACAACGGCAACGCCGGCGTGATCGGGGCGTTCTCGGCGGTGCTGTTCCTGCTCGTCCTGCACCGGCTCTCCGGCGTCGCGGCGACCCACCGTCAGGCGCTCGCGCGCGAGCGCGTGCTGCGGGCGGCGGCGACCGGCCTGGGCGACGCCGAGTCCGTCGCGGACGTCGCCCTGACCGTGACCGGCGCGGCCCGGGTGCTGCTGGACGGGGGCCACGGGCGCAGCATCCTGTTCGCGGTCAGGGACGAGCGCGGCTCCTGGTGCGTAAGGACGCAGGACGGTGATCCGGAGGACAAGGTGATCCCGTCCTTCGCCGCGCGTGACGACCTGGCGGCGGTCGCGAGCGGCAGCACGAGGGAGGTGCGCGTCGCGGAGCTGCCCGGACCGTTGCGGGAGCACTTCTCGGGCGGACATCCGGTGCTGGTCTGCCCCCTCGCCGCCCAGGACCGGGCGGCCAAGGACCCACCCGAGCTCGGCGCGCTGCTGGCCGAGAGCGACGAGTGGGGCCTGGCGTCGCGCCGCGACAGCCTGGCCACCCTGGCGACCCAGGCGGCGCTCGCCGTGCAGCGGATCCTGCTGAGTCGGGAGGTCAGCAGGCGCAAGAGCGAGGCGTACTTCCGCACCCTGGTGCAGAACGCCTCGGACGTGATCCTGATCCTCGGGGACGACGACACCGTCCGCTACGCCAGCCCGTCCGCCGCCCAGGTGCTGGGGTCCACCCGGTTGACGGGGTCCCGCTTCCCGGAGCTGGTGGTGCCGCAGGAGCGCCGGATCGTCCGTGACGCGCTGGCCCAGATGCGGGTGCGCGACAGCGACAGCCGCCGCGACCACTGGCGGATGCGCCGGGCCGACGAGGGCGCCGTCGAGGTCGAGGTGCGCTGCAGCGACCTGCGCGCGGACCCCACGGTCGGCGGCCTGGTGCTGACCCTGCGCGATGTCACCGAACAGCGCAACCTCGAACGGGAACTGACGCACCGTGCCTTCCACGACCCGCTGACGGGCCTGGCGAACCGGCTGCTCTTCCAGGAGCGGGTGTCCCACGCGCTCGCCCAGAGCCACCGCGAGGGCACCGTGGTCGGCGTGCTCTTCGTCGACGTGGACGACTTCAAGATCGTCAACGACGTCCAGGGCCATGGGGTCGGCGACGAACTCCTGGTGGCGCTCGCGCTGCGGCTCTCCACCACCGTCCGGGCCTCGGACACCGCCGCGCGCATCGGCGGCGACGAGTTCGCGCTGCTGATCGAGGACCCGATGACGCCCGCCGACGTGGAGGCCTTCGCCGACCACGTGCTGGAGGTGTTCGGCGAGCCGTTCCAGCTGAGCGTCGGGCCGGTGAGCGCCTACGTCAGCGTCGGCATCGCCACCACCGAGGACAGCTACGACTCGGTGGAACTGCTGACGCACGCGGACCTGGCGCTGTACGAGGCCAAGACCGCCGGCAAGCGGCAGTGGCGGCACTACCACCCCTCGCTCCAGAGCGGCATGCTGGAGCGCCACGAGCTCCAGGACAGCCTCAACCGCGCCGAGGTCGATTCCTTCCAGGTCCTCTACCAGCCCATCGTGGAGCTGGCGAGCGGCAAGGTGGACGGGTTCGAGGCGCTGCTGCGTTGGCCGCACTCCACCCGCGGCGTGGTGATGCCCGAGCAGTTCATCTCGCTGGCCGAGGAGAGCGGGCAGATCGTGCCGCTCGGCGGCTGGGTCCTGGACCTGGCCACCACCGAGGCGGTGGGCTGGCACCGCCTGCTGCGCGAACGGCACGCCCCGGGCGGCGCGCCGGTGTGGCCGTACGTCAGCATCAACGTCTCGCCGCGTCAGTTCCACGACCCCGGCTTCCTCGGCGTCATGCACCACGCGCTGGAGCAGTCGGGCATCGCCCCGTCCTCGGTCGTCCTGGAACTGACGGAGAGCCTGCTCATCCGGCGCGACGAGCGGATCCTGGCCCAGATGCAGGACCTGACCGACCTCGGGATCCGCATCGCGATCGACGACTTCGGGACGGGCTACTCCTCGCTGAGCTACCTGCGCGAGTTCCCCATCTCGATTCTGAAGATCGACCGCACGTTCATCGACGAACTCGGCCGGTCCCCCCAGCAGTACGCGCTGGTCGAAGGCATCACGCATCTCGCCGACACCCTGGGCGTCGCCGTGATCGCCGAAGGAGTGGAGACCTCCCGCCAGCAGGAGCTGCTGATCGCGCTGGGATGCCAGCGCGGCCAGGGCTACCTGTTCGCGCAGCCGATGGACGCGGCGTCCGCCCGTCAGCTGCTCCTCGAATCGCCGACCGGCGCCTTCAAACCCAGCGCGCTCAGACCCGGAGTCGCCTGAGCCGGCCGCTGCCGGCTCCGGAATCCCTGGAAGACCCTGGAAGGCGATGCCACAGCGACCGTTGCCCACACCACCGCCCGGCCGGTACCTGCTGCTCCGGAACGATCAGGGGCAGTTCGGCGTCTGGCCGGCGGAGCTCGCGGCCCCGGACGGCTGGCGTCCGGCCGGGCCCGAGCCCGCGGACTCCGCCCAGGAGTGCGCCGCCGTGCTCCGCGCCGGCCCCCCGTACCTGTGGCCCAAGCTCCGTCCCGGGCACCGGCGCACCACGGCCGCGTCGACGACCGGCCGGGCCGCCGGCCCCGAGGCCCGCGGCGACCCGGTGCCGACCGTGTCCGCGCTGGTCCGCACGCAGGCGCACCGGACGCCGCTCGCCCCGGCGTTGCTGTGGACCGGCGGCGCGCTCAGCTACGGCGCCCTGGACACGCGTGCCGACGTGACCGCCGCGGCGCTCCAGGAGCGCGGCTGCGGGCCGGGCGAGGTGGCGGCGGTCTGCCTGGACCGCACCGCCGACCTGGTGGTCTGCCTGCTGGCGATCCTGCGCACCGGGGCGACGCTGCTGCCCCTCGACCCCGAGATGCCTCCTGCCCGCCTGGCCCACCTGCTGGGCGACGCGCGGGCCCGTCTGGTGGTCACCGGGGAGGACCACCGGCGGATGTGCGAGTCCGCCGCGTCGGCCGGCCACGCGGAGACGGGCCGCGGGGAGACGGGCCGTGCCGGCTGCGGGGCCGCGGCCACGGCGGTCGTGGCGGTGGACGAGGTGACCGGGGAGGTCCCGCCGGAGGAGAGGCCGCGGCCGGACGAGCCCGACCCGGACGACGTCGCGTACCTCATCTACACCTCCGGCTCCACCGGCGCGCCCAAGGGCATCGCGGTCACCCACCGTTCCCTGGCGGGTTCCCTGGCCGCGTCCGCCGCCTCCTACGGCTGGCATCCCGGCGACCGCGCCCTGCACCTGGCCGCGGTCAGCTTCGACACCTCGCTGGAGCAGATCTTCGGCCCCCTGATCACCGGAGCCGCCACCGTGCTGACCGGAGGGCCGCCGTGGGCTCCCAGCGAGGTGTTGGAGGCCGTGGCCCGCCACCGCATCTCGACCCTGGACCTGACGCCCGCCTACTCCCGCCACCTCCTCAGCCTCCTGCGGGCCGGCCGGTACCCGCTCGACACGGTGCGGCTGGTGGTCGTCGGCGGGGAGATCGTCCGCGCGAAGGACTGCCGCGGCTGGCTGGAGCACGCGCCCGGAGCCCGGCTGGTCAACGCCTACGGACTGACCGAGACCACGATCACCTCCACCACCTGCGATCTCGGCGCCTGGGCCGCCACGGCCGACGGCGGCGCGCCGGCCCCCGTGGGTCGTCCGCTCCCCGGCACCCGCGTCCACCTCCTCGACGCGCGACTGCGGCCGGTGCCGCCGGGCGAACGGGGCCAGGTCCACATCGGCGGCGACCATGTGGCCGAGGGCATCTGGCGGCAGCCCGACCGCACGGCGCAGGAGTTCCTGCCGGATCCCTACGGCGACCGCCCCGGCGCGCGGATGTACCGCACCGGCGACATCGGGGTGTTCCTTCCCGACGGGTCGCTGTCGATCGTCGGCCGGTTCGACGACCAGATCAAGATCCGCGGGCACCGCATCGACCCCGCCGAGATCGAGGCCGTCCTGCGGGCCCATCCATCCGTCGACGACGTCGCCGTCGTGGCGCGGCACCGCGGCGAGCACGACCAGCAGCAACTGGCCGCCTTCTACCGTCCCGCGCCTGGGACTTCGCCCGGCGCGAACGGAGGCGACGGAGGGGACGGAGGCGACGGCGCGGACGGAGGGAACGGAGGGAACAGCGGGACGGCGGACCAGTTGCGCCGCGCGCTCGCCCGGGCCCTGCCCGGCTACATGATGCCCGCCTCGTTCACGGCGCTGGAGCACCTGCCGGTCACCCCGCACGGGAAGATCGACCGGCGGGCGCTGGCGCGGAGCGCGCTCCAGGCCCCGCCCGCGCCCCACGCCGCCGCGCCACCCGCCGGCGCCCCGGCGCTCCCGCAGCCGTCCGCCCGGGCGGACGCCGTCCCCGCCGCACCAGCAACGCCCGCCGAAGCCGCGCAAGCCGCCACATCCGCCGGGCCTGCCGGGTCCGACGGGGCCGCCCCGGCGGCCTGGGCGACGCCGACCCGACCGCACGCCGTCATGGCGCATCTGTGGGCGCAGATCCTGGGTGTCGCGCACGTCCGCCCGGACGACGACTTCTTCCACCTCGGCGGCAACTCGCTGCTCGCCATGGAGATGCTGGCGCGGGCGCGCGTCATCTTCGGCATCGACATCACCCAGGTCCGCGAACTCTCCCGCGCCCTCCTGCTGCACCCCACGCTCGCCGACTTCGCCGAGCAGGCGACGCTGGCCCGGCGCGGGCGGCTGACCGGGACCGACCGGCCACCGGTCGACTTCACCGCCGAGGCGGAGCTGAGCCTGCGGGCCGCAGGCACCGGCGACCCCGCCCCCGACCCCCGCCGACCCAAGGACATCCTGCTCACCGGAGCGACCGGGCTGTGCGGCACGCACATGCTGGGCGAACTCCTGGAGCACACCCAGGCCCGGATCCACTGCCTGGTGCGCGCCCCCGATCCGGCCCAGGCCTTCGAGCGCCTGCGCGCCGCCCACCTGCGCTACCTGCGCCGGGATCTCGCCGCCGACCCGCGCCGCGACCGCATCGTGCCGACCGTCGGCGACCTCGCCGCGCCGCGCCTGGGACTCGCCCCCGACACCGCCGCCATGCTGGAGCGGACCGTCGACCTGATCTACCACTTCGGCGCGCAGGTCAACTTCATCTACCCCTACCAGGCCCTGCGCGCCGCCAACGTCGAGTCCGTGCGCGCGCTCGTGGAGCTGGCCGCCCCCAGGTCCGTGCCGCTCCACTACACCTCCAGCCTGGCCGTCATGGCCGGGTACGGCGCCGCGGGCGTGCGCGCGGTCACCGAGCGGACGCCCCTCGCCCACGCCGACTACCTCTCGGTCGGCTACGTCGAGTCCAAGTGGGTGGCGGAGCTGATGCTGCGTCACGCGGCCGAGGCGGGCGTCCCGGTCAGCGTGTACCGGCTCCAGGACGTCACCGGCTCGCTGGCCACGGGTGTCCTCAACACCGGCACGGAGATCTGCGCCCTCGTCAAGTTCCTCGCCGACTCCGGTCTATGCCCCGCCGTCGACCTGCCGCTTGACCTCCTGCCGGCCGACTGCTTCGCGCAGGCGGTACGCCACATCTCCACCGTCGGCCCCTCCGCCACCGCCCCCGGCGGTGGCGTCTACCATCTGACCAATCCCCGCCCCGCGCTGGTGGACGTGCTGGCCGACAGTCTGCGCGGGCGCGGCTTCGCGGTCCGCGAGATCCCGTACCAGGAGTGGGTGAGCGCGCTGATCCGGTTCGCGGCCGAGCATCCGGCCCACCCGGTCAGCCCGTTCGTGCCGCTCTTCGTCGACCGCTGCAACCACGCCGACATGAGCGTCAGCGAGATGTACCTGCAGAGCGTCTTCCCGCGCTTCCGCCGCGACCACGCGGAGCGCGCCCTGGCCGGCAGCGGCGTGCTTATCCCCCCGGTGGACCTGGAGATGCTCGGCCGCTACGTGGACAGCCTCGAACGCGACGGCTATCTCTCACCCGCGCAGGACACGGCCCCGCGCCCGGCGGAGCCGCGCCGCACGTCCTGGGCGCGGCTGGACCTCGCCCACGCTCCGGCGGACGCCCCGGTGGCCTTCGGCGGCAGCCTCACCCCCGACGAGGTGGGCGCCGCCTACGCCGCGGGCGCCTACCCGATGCCCGCCGCGGACGACCGCGCCCGCGGGACGGCGATGTCCCTGTACGGCGCGGAGGTGCACTCCGGGCGGATTCCCGTGGTCGGGTCGGGCGACCCCTGGGCCCTCGCCTGGTGGTCTCCGGACCCCCGACCGGTGATCCCGGTCGCCGACGTCCACCTCAGCCGCAGCCTCGTCCGCCGCCTGGACCGCCGGGTCCGCTGGACCACCAGCGCGGACCGGGCCTTCGCGGAGGTCCTGCACGCCTGCCGGGTGGGACGCCGACCCCGGTGGCTCACCGACGAGCTGATGCGCTGTCTGCTCGCGCTGCACGCAACGGGCCAGGCCCACAGCGCCGAGGTGTGGGAGGGCGACCAGCTGATCGGCGGGGTGTTCGGCGTGCGCGTCGGCCGGGTCCTCAGCATGGACTCGATGTTCGGGACACGCCCCGGCTCCGGCCTGGTCGCGGTGGCCGACCTCGCCCTCCGCTTCGCCGAGGCGGGCGGCGAGTTCCTGGACGCCCAACGCGACAGCCCCCACGTGCGGGCCATGGGAGCGATACTGACGCCGCGTCAGGACTATCTGTCGCTGCTCGGGCGAGCCGAGCAGCCCCGTCCGGACGGCGACCGGCCCCTGCCGACCGCCGCCGAGGAAGCCCGACGGCTCACCCGGGGCCGGGGCGGGCGTTGCCCTGTTCGGCCGGTCCGTCCTGCGCGCTGACCTGCGCCGACCTAGTGTGGTGCAGGTAGGGGGCCCTGACCTGGAAGGACGCCGTCCCATGGCGCGCATCACCCGTACCCGGGCAGCAGCCCACCGCGTCGAGGTGTACCGCCTCGACCTCGACGAGGGCGAGCGGGCGGCGCTCCGCTCCGCGCCCGGTGACTACCTGCGCACGCTGCTGGAGAACGAGGGCCACACGGTCGACGCCGTCCTGGTCGACTCCGCGCTCGACGCCCCCGGCGCCGTCGCCACGGAGGTGGTCCACCTCCAGGGCGGCTTCATGTCCCGCACGTGGGCGGTGCGCTCCGTCGCGCGGGAGTGAGACGGCCCCGCTGCCCGTCGCGGGCAGCGGGACCGTCTCGGCGCGGGCTCGCGGACGTCCGTCCGCCCGTGGCTATTCGTCCGTCAGCACGGCGTCCAGGTCGTCGAGGAACTCCTCGTCCGACCAGTCGGGCTCCGCGTCGGGGTCGTCGTCGACCATGGCGAGGTCGTCGTAGCCGTCCTGGTCGGGTTCGTTGATGCCGCTGTTCGGCATGGCGCACTCCTTCGCTTTTGGTTCACGGGCGCCAGCCCAGCACAGCAGCGGCGGCGAAGCGCTGCGCGTCGAAGCGTCCGATCGGGTGGGTCACCCACCGTCGCCGGGGAGGCCGCCCGCTCAGGCGTGCACCTGGGAGCCGATGCCGAGGTCGAGACGGACGGACTCGAGCAGCACGAACGCGGTGCTCTCGGTGTAGACGTCGGCGGCTGCCAGCACCCCGGTGTACTTCCTCACGACCGGATCGGCGGCGTATTTGGTCTGCGCCGCCTGGTACTCCTTGACCGCCGCCCACTCGTTGTCGCCGTACTTGGCGAAGAACGGGGCGGGGTCGACGTCGACGAGCGCCGCCTTCACCCCGGTGATCAGGTCCGCGACGTACTGCTGGTAGAGCGTCATGTCCGCGCGGGTGCCGAGCCGCCCCATGTGCCCGCCGATGTAGTGGCTCCACGGGTAGGCGAGGGCCTTGTCCGGGGCGGCCACGGAGCCGGGGACGTCCTCGTTGAGGTTGAAGCTGTCGAAGGGGACCCAGCCGGGCAGGTTGACGTCGACCAGCATCAGCGTGTCGTGGTCGGGGAAGTGGATGTAGATGTTGTCGGGCGTGTGGTTGGTGCCCAGATGGGCCAGCTCGACGCGCTCCCCGCCGACGTGCAGCGTCCTGCGGTCGGTGAAGGTGGTGTCCGGGACGGGCCGGGCCGGGTCGTCGTCGCGCAGCAGCAGGCGGCGGGTGTCGACGTGGCCGATGCGTTCGACGTCGGAGCCGAAGAGGAACGAGCCGCCGAGGTGGTCGGCGTGGTGGTGGGAGTAGACGAGGTGGGTCACCTTGTTCGACACCCCGTTCGCCGCCGCGATCTCGTCGATCGCGCGCTGGAGGTTGTGGCCGATGGTCGGGGGCGCGTCGAAGAGCACGACACCGTCCTCGGTGGCGAGGAAAGCGGCCTGGTAGGTGCCGTCGGTGACCCAGTAGAGGTTCCGCTCGACCCGTCCGACGTAGTAGCCCTGCTCGTTGACGGCCGGGCCGAGTGCGCCGGGCGGGATCGGGGCGTAGTCCGGGAGGTCGGTCGTCGCCGCCGAGGCGGGGGAGGGGGCGGCGAGGACACCGCCGAGCGCCGCGGCCAGGGCCGGGACGGCCGCCGCCTTCGCGGAGCGGGTGAGGAACGAGCGGCGGCCGGTCGCGGAATCGAGCACGGACATGGTCTCAACTGCCTTTCGTGACGGGTCGATGGATCAGGTCGTGCAAGGTCGTGCAAGGTCGCGCGGTGAGCGGTGAGCGGTCAGCGGGGCGGGTCGCAGGAGCGGCTGAGCTCGACGAGGTCGAGGCCGAGCATCTCCAACTGCGCCAGCACCCCGTACAGCCCCGAGCGGTCCAGGTATCCGACCAGCACGGTCTGCGCGGCCCGGTGCTCGGCCGTCAGCGTCGGGAACGCGGACAGGGCGGTCGCGCCGAGGAGGCCGTCGACGCGGATCGTGTACAGGGCTGGTTCGGTGCTCATACCCGAGATGCTCGGGCTCCGGCTGGTGATCCGGCATCGCCGGGATCAGGTGAGCGACCGCGACGCTGCCGAGAGGGGACCGCTACCGCGCGGAGCCCGCCAGCAGGTGCAGTTCCCTGGCCCGGCGCACGGCCGAGGACCGGTCGGTCGCGTGGAGCTTGGCGTAGATGTTGCGCACGTGCGTGTTGACGGTGTTGACCGAGACCGACAGCTCGTCGGCGATCTCCGGCCGGGAGAGGTTGGTCGGCAGGTAGCGCAGAACCCGCAGCTCGGTGGGGCTGAGCTCCTCGGCGGTCGGCAGCGGTGGCGCGCCTGCGTCGGGCGCCGCGCCGTGGAGGCGGTCGAGCAGGTCGGTGAGCAGCGCGGCGTGGGACGACCGCCGCCGTGGCGTCGCCCGGAGCACGTCCCCGGCGTCGGACATCAGGAACGGCAGCAGCAGCCGCTGCGGCTCGGCGAGTGCGAGGGCGCGCTCGACGGCCTGCTCGGCCGCCTGCTGCTCCCCGCGGGCGCGGTGCGCGAGCGCGGCCAGGGCATGGCCCTCGACGACGCTCGCGACGTGGACCGCGGGCGCGGTCGCGTCGAGGACGGGCGCGAGCGCGGCCAGCGCCGCCGCCGGGTCGCCGTCGGCCAGGTGGGCGACGGCCCTGGCGTCGTGGATCTCGGCGGAGCCGGACAGCTCGGCGTCGACGGCGTCCAGGATCGTGTGCGCCTCGGCGGTCGCGCCGAGCCGGGCACGGGCGGAGGCCAGCCACCCGGTCACGTACCCGGACAGGGCGTGCGGGCGCGAAAGGCGCGACTGGAGCGCCTGCGCCTCGGCGAACTCCCGTGCAGCCTCAGGTACTTGGCGGCGACCCGCGTGGAGCATGCCCTTGACCAGGTGGACCAGTGTGCCGATGCCCGGCCCGCTGTCCGCGCGCAGCGCGACGTCGAGGCGGGCCAGCATCTCCTCCGCGGGGTCGAACCGGCCCTCGAAGACCATCGAGCAGGCCAGGGTGACCAGCGCCGGCGCGAGGACCGGGGCCGTGTCCCACCCGTGCTCCTCGGCGAGACGGAGGGCCTGCTCGCAACGCTCGCGGGCATAGGCGAAGTCGGGCAGCTTCGAGGCGAACCCGAGCTGGGCCAGGCACGCCACCTCCAGATACGGGCGGCCGATCTTGCGCGCCAGCTCGGCGCCCTCCTGGAGGTGGCGCTGCCCGTCGGAGGTCCGCAGCGCCCAGGCCTCGACGGTGCCCAGGTTCAACAGCGCCATGACGCGCAGCTCGCTGCCGAGCGCGGGGTCGTCCGCGTCGGCCTCCCCCGGGGACGGTGACGGGGACCGAGACGGGGACGGCGAGGGGGAGTCGAGGAACTCCGCGTACCGCAGCACGTCCTCCAGGTCCCCGCGGCGTCGGGCCAGCGACAGGTGCAGCGCGGCGACGGTCGTCCGCAGCCGTGGCCGGCTCGGCGCGGGCGCGTCCGGCGAGCAGGCGTCCGCGGCGGCGAGGTGGGCCGCGGCCTCGTCGAGGCGGCCGTGGACCAGGTCGACCATCGCGCGCACGACGCCCAGCTCCGGGTAGGCCGCGGCGGAACCCTGGACGAGGCCGGGACGCTGGGGGAACGCGTCCAGCAGCGTCTGCATGGTCTCCTCCTGGCCGTCGAGCATCAGGCCGAGGGAGCGGTCGGCGAGGAGCACCGCGGCCTCGGGCCAGTCCACGGCCGCCTGGAGGTGCCGGACGGCCGGGACGGTCATGCCCCGGTCGGCGAACCAGGCGGCGGCCTTGCGGTGCAGGCCCGGCAGCTCGTCGGGCAGGAGGCGGCGCAGCTCCAGCCGGAGCAGGTCGGCCAGGAGGTGGTGGTAGCGGAACCAGGTCCGCTCCGGATCGAGGGAGACGACGAACGCGTTGGCGTCCTCCAGGTCGAGCAGGATGCCCTCGGAGCCGGGACGCCCGGTCAGCAGGTCGGCCAGCTCGCCGTTGACGCGTTGCAGCACGGAGGTCCGCAGCAGCAGGTCCTGCACGTCCTGCGGCTGCCGTTCCAGCATCTCCGCCACCAGGTACTCCGCGACGGTACGGCTGCTGCCGCCGAACTGGGCGACGAAGCCCTCCGGGTCCGGGTGGCCCGCCAGCGAGAGCACCGCCAGCCGCAGGCCCGCGGCCCAGCCCTCGGTGCGCTCGTGGAGCCGCGCCACGGCGCCGTCCGAGAGGGCGATCCCCTCGGCGGTGAGCAGCGCGCGGGTCTCCTCCAGGCTGAAGCGCAGGTCCGCCGCCCGCAGCTCGGTCAGCCCTCCGGCCAAGCGCAGCTGGTGCAGCCGCAGCGGCAGGTCCCTCCGGGTCGCCAGGACGGCAACGCTCACCTGCCTGCGGACGAGTCTGGCACCGCGCGTCCCGTGACGGGGACGCGCGGCGAGGAACCGCAGCGAGGAACCGCAGCGAGGAACGGAGCCGGACGATGAGTGATCGAGTGGCCCTGGTGGCCGGAGCAGGCGGCGTGCTCGGCCGCGCCGTCGCGGTGAGGCTGGCCGACGCCGGCTTCACCGTGGTGGGGATCGACCGCAACGCGGACGGTCTCGGCGAACTGCCCGAGGGCGTCCACCGGGTGCCCGGTGACGTGACCGATCCGGCGGTCCCGAAGGGGCTCGTCGACCGGATCGCCGCCGAGGTCGGCGCGCCCGACGTGCTGGTGAACACGATCGGCGCGTTCGTCCTCGGCGACGCGCTCTCGGCGACGCCCGACCAACTGCGCCTGATGATGGACGTCAACCTGGGCTCCGCGCTCTGGCTGACCCAGGCCGTCGCGCCCTTCATGCGCGAACGCGGCTCCGGCTCCGTCGTCCACGTCTCGGCCCGCCCGGCGGCCGAACCGACCGCGGGCATGGCCGCCTACTCCCTCAGCAAGGCCGCGCTGAGCCATCTGGTCCGGGTCCTGGATCTGGAGCTGCGTCCCGCGGGCATCCGGGTGAACGCGGTCGCCCCGCAACTGATCGACACCCCGAGGAACCGGGCCTTCCTCCCCGCGGACGCGCTGGAGCACGCCGTGACGCCGGAGTCGGTCGCCGAGCTGATCGCCTTCCTGGCCGGCGACGCCTCCGCGCCCGTCAGCGGCGCGATCCTGCCCGCCTACGGAGCCTGAGGCACGGGGCCTGAGGGGAAGGGAGACCGTGGGATGACGGGTCGTCTGGCCGGAAAGGTCTGCGTGATCACCGGCACCGGCGGGAGCATGGGCCGCGCCTCGGCACTGGCGTTCGCCCGCGAGGGCGGTCTGGTCGTCGGATGCGACGTGGCGGTCGACTCGGCCCAGGAGACGGTCGAGCTGGTCCGCGCCGCGGGCGGTGCGATGGTGTCGCTCCAGCCGTGCGTCCTGTCCGACCCGGCGCAGTGCGCGCGGCTCGTCGACTTCGCGGTACGCGAGTTCGGCCGGATCGACGTGCTGTTCAACCTCGCGGCCCGCAACCGCTTCGCCTGGATCGAGGACGTCACCGACGAGGACTGGGACGGCGCCCGCCGGGACGAGGTCGACCTGGTCTTCTACCTCACCCGCGCCGCCTGGCCGCAGCTGAAGGCCAGCCGTGGCGTGGTGGTGAACATGGCGTCCCTGAACGGCTCCCTCAGCTTCAAGCTGATCCCGTCGCTGTCCCACACCACGAACAAGGCCGCGGTCATCGGGATGACCCGTCAGCTCGCCCTGGAGGGCGGCGACCACGGCATCCGCGTCAACTCGATCTCGCCCGGCCTGATCGAGAGCAACGCCACCCGGGGGGACCTGGCCGACGGCGAGTGGGCCCGCCGGATGAGCGAGCGGACCCTCCTCGGGCGCTTCGGCCGCCCCGAGGAGGTGGCGAACGTCGCTCTCTTCCTCGCCTGCGACGAGAGCTCCTACGTCACCGGCGTCGACCTCGTCGTCGACGGCGGCATGAAGGTCTGGTGACGGACCCCCCCGTGGCCGGCCACACCGTTCAGCGCGACCCGAAGGAGCACCGATGCCCCGCACCGTAGCCGACCTGATGCGTGCCAACCTGCTGGAGGTCTTCAACGAGCCGGACCCCGAGCGGCGTGCCGCCACCGTCAAGGAGATCTACTCCGACGACGTCGTGTGGCACGAGCCCGACCGCCTCGTGCGGGGGCGCGAGGCGCTCGCGCGACGCGCGCTGGAGATGCGGGAGGAGACGCCGGACTGGGTCTTCCGCCCGAACGGCCCCGTCTCCGTCAACGACGACCTCGGGCACCTGGGCTTCCTGTGCGGCCCCGCCGATCAGCCGCCCGTCGTGAGTGGTATGGACATCGCCCGCTGCAAGGACGGCGTCATCGTCGAGCTCTACACCTTCGTGACGGAGTTTCAGCCGCCGGCCTGAGGCTCGGCGACGGTCGTCGCGTAGCGGGGCATGACCTGGGCGGCGGCCTCCTGCATCGTCGCCCCCGCGTCCATCGCCTCGCGCACGTCGCCGAAGTACCGGACGTAGTGGTCCGGGGTGAAGGTGTTGACCATGACCAGGGGTTCGTCCCCGGGGTTGGCGAAGGTGTGCGGTGCGCCGGGCGGGACCATCACCAGGGTGCCCGGCGGGGCGTCGTAGTCGGTCGTCCCGACGGTGAAGCGCGCCGTGCCGGAGACGACGTAGAAGCCCTCGTCGTGTTCGGCGTGCCGGTGCTGGGGCGGGCCGGGGCTGCGCGGAGCGAGGGTGACCTCCGCGATGCCGAGCCGGTGGCCGGTGGTGGCGCCGTCCTCGACGACGCGGATCCGGGCCGCGCCCAGCCGGATGAGCTCGCCGCCGTCCGGGGCGACGACGGAGACCTGGGGCGTGGACATGGGTCCTCCCGCGTTGCGAGGCGTCTTCGGTGAGAGCCGACTCCTCCGAGCGTAGGAGGGTGGCTGGCCATTATGCAAGCGGACTCTTATGATGGTGGCGAACTCGCTGGAGCAAGCCAGCGTAGGTCCGTGCCCCGCAGGAGGTTCCCGCATGACCACGACGACGCCCCAGGGCGGCGCGACCGGCCGCGTGAACCAGAAGCGGCGCACGCATGCCGCGATCGTCGCGGCGGCGGTCGAACTGATGGCCACCGGCGGCGAGGTGACGATGCCCGAGGTGGCCAGGGCGGCGCTCGTCTCGGAGGCGACCGCCTACCGCTACTTCCCCGACCTCGCCAGCCTGCTCGCGGAGGCGATGGCGGACACCCTGCCCGGTCCGGCCGAGGCGTTCGCCGGTGTCGCGGACTCCGCCGACCCGGCCGAGCGCGTCGCCGCCGCCGCGGAGTACCTGGCCCGGCACGTGCTCGCCCGGGCCGGCGCGGTGCGGGCGATGATCGCCGCCACCATCGTGCGGCCCGGCGGTGGCCCGGCCCGGCCGGGGCTGCGGTTCGCCCTCATCGACGAGGCGCTGCGGCCCTGGTCCGACCCCACGCCGGGCGGCGCGGCCGACGACGCAGTCGCTGACGCGGACGGCGACGCGGACGGCGGCGTCGACCCGCAGGCGTTGGCCGAGCTCAAGCGCGATCTGGCGATCGTCATGGGCGCGGAGGCGCTGTTCTCGCTGATCGACCTGGCCGGCCTGGAGCCGGAGGAGGCGATCGCCGGCGTCGTCCGCACCGCGACCACCCTCACCAGGGCCGCCCTGCCGCACCCGCCCGCGCGGGCGGGCCGGGGCCGGAAGGGCTGAGCCTTCGCTCAGATCAGGAGCCCAGGGCGGCGAGCCAACCGGTCAGCAGCCGGTTGACCTCGTCCGGGCGCTCCTGCTGGATCCAGTGGCCGACCCCGTCCAGAAGGTGCGAGGACACCAGACCGGGCAGCGTGGCGGGGAACGCCTCGATCGCGTCGGCCAGCCACACGGTGGAGGCGTCGAGGCCGCCCCCGACGAAGAGCGACGGCTGCGTGATCGGCGCGCCGTCGAACTCGGCGAGATCCTCCCAGTCCCGGTCCATGGCGCGGTAGCGGTTGAGCGCGCCGCCCAGTCCGGTCCGCTCGAACTCGCCCGCGTAGAAGTCGAGATCGCGCTCGCTGAGCCACGAGGGCAGCGGCCCCGCCGGAAAACGGTCGCGCAGCGTCCCGCCCGCGCCGACGAAGTGCGGGTCCGGCGCGCCGGGCCTCGGCATGGTGTCGGGGGACAGCGCCGCGTAGAAGCCGGCGAGCCAGCCGCGCACGTCGGGTTCGATCTCGGCCTCGGCCCGTCCGGGCTCCTGGAAGTAGGAGACGTAGAACTCCTGCTCCCCGCCGGCCATCTTCGCGAACACCTCGCTCGGGCGAGGCCCGCCGCGCGGCACGTAGGGCACGCTGAGCAGGGCGACCGCCCGGAAGACCTCCGGGTGCAGCAGCGCGCAGTTCGCGGCGATCGTCGCGCCCCAGTCGTGCCCGACGATCACGGCGGTCTGCTCGCCGAGGGCGCGGACCACGGCGACGCTGTCCGCCACGAGCTCCCGCATCCGGTAGGCGGCCACGCCGTCGGGCCGGGAGGACCGGCCGTACCCCCGGACGTCGACGGCGACCGCGCGGTACCCGGCGGCGGCGAGGGCGGGCAGCTGGCGCCGCCAGGAGTACCAGGACTCGGGGAACCCGTGCACCAACAGCACCAGGGGCCCGGTCCCCTGCTCCACCAGGTGGATCCGTCCCGCCGGTGCGGGGATCATCCGATGGGTGACGTCCGAGGTCTGCGGCGACATGCGGTCTCCTGGGGTGCGTCCGGCGGGGTA
The DNA here is from genome assembly GCF_000787855.1 of Streptacidiphilus anmyonensis. Taxonomy (GTDB): domain Bacteria; phylum Actinomycetota; class Actinomycetes; order Streptomycetales; family Streptomycetaceae; genus Streptacidiphilus; species Streptacidiphilus anmyonensis. The sequence goes on from NZ_BBPQ01000007.1 coordinate 26,537, forward strand.
GGGGCGGCGGTGCGACGGCCGTTCCCCGATCATGCGTCACCCGCCGCTCCACCGGAGCCTGTTGTTGCCGGTTCGGCAACAACCGTCCGGGGCTCAGCCCCAGGTCGGCCAGGCCAGCCCCCGGGGGCAGCACCTGCGCGAGCGGGCGGGAACCCGTCCGGGCTGCCGCCGGCGACGGTCACGCGGCCGGTCACCCACGGCGTTCGTCATCAGTCGCCCTTCCTGCCGCTCATGCCGATCCGACGGCGGGGAGGACCGGCGACGGAATCCACCGCCAGTCTGCGGGACGCCCGCCCTCGGGGAGTGTCGACCACGGGACAGCTGAGGACGCGTACGGAGGCGCTGCGGGGGCGTGCGGGCAGCCGGTTGCGGGCTCCTGGGACCGATGGTCTGATGCAGGTGGTCTCTTGCTCCAGGAGGGAGCCGCATGTCCTCCCGCGTCCCGATGTCACCGATGTCGCCCCAGGAGGCCGCCGACCGGCTGGCCATCCGCGCGCTCGTCGACGCCTACGCGCACTGCGCCGACCGGCGCGACGCCGAGGGGCAGATGGCCCTGTTCACCGAGGACACCCGGTTCCTGGTCTTCATGGACGCCACCGCGGCCGAGCCGACCCAGGAACTGCACGGTCGCGAGGCGCTCCGCCCGGTCTTCGAGAACCTGAACAGCTACCGGGCCACCACCCACTTCAACGGCCAGAGCACGGTGTCACTGGACGGCGACCGGGCGAGCGGCGAGAGCTACTGCCTGGCCCACCACATCTCGTTCGGCGCGGACTCCGAACGCACCATCATGATCGCGTCCATCCGCTACCTCGACGAGTTCGTCAAGTGGGACGGGCGGTGGCTCTTCGCTGAACGGCGGCTGCTCGTCGACTGGACCGAGACCCGCCCCTGCGCTCCCTGATCCGCCGAATCACCTTCATCCGGTGATGCCTGCTCACCAGCCCCACGGCCACGCTCGCAGTAGCCGGCAGACAGGAGTCCGACATGAACGAGGCGCTCGACTGGAACGCGAAGACCATCGCGGAGTTCCGCGCGAACGAGGGAAGGGTCGGCGGGCCGTTCGAGGGCGCGCCACTGGTCCTGCTGCACCACCGGGGCCGCAGGAGCGGGCGGGAGTACGTCACCCCGATGATGTACCTCCCGCACGAGTCCGCGCCGCACGAGGTGGTCTACGTGTTCGCCACCAAGAGCGGTGCGCCCACCGACCCGGACTGGTACCGGAATCTGACCGCCGCCGGCGAAGGCGCCGTCGAACGGGGGACGGAGACGTACGAGGTGTCCGTCCACGAGCTGACGGGCGCCGACCGCGACCGCGTCTACGCCGAGCAGGCGCGGCGCTACCCGGGCTTCGCCGAGTACGAGCGCAAGACGGCCGGCGTCCGCACCATTCCGGTGCTCGAACTCCGGCGCGCGTAGCCCCGCGCAGCCCCGGGAGCTGAACGAGCAGAAGGAGAGGGATCATGCCGAAGGCGGTCAGGTACGACGGGTTCGGCGGGGTCGACGTGCTGCGGGTCGACGAGGTGGAACGCCCGGCGCCCGGGAGCGGGCAGGTCCTGGTGCGGGTGAAGGCGGCCGGTATCAACCCGGGCGAGGCCCTCATCCGCACCGGCGCGCTGGCGGAGATGTTCCCCTCGACGTTCCCGTCCGGGCAGGGCAGCGATCTGGCCGGGGTCGTCGAGGAGGTCGGTCCCGGAGTCGCCGGACACGCGCCCGGCGACGAGGTGATCGGGTTCAGCAACAACCGGGCCTCGCACGCCGAGCTGGTGCTGGTCGAGGCCGACGACCTCACGCACAAGCCGGCCGAGGTCCCCTGGGAGGTCGCCGGCGGGCTGTACGTCGTCGGCGTGACGGCGTGGGGCGCGGTGCACTCCGTTCACCCCGGGGAGGGCGAGACCGTCGTCGTCTCCGGCGCCGCCGGAGGGGTCGGCTCGCTCGCCGTCCAGCTCGCGCGCCGTACCGGCGCCACGGTCATCGGCCTGGCGGGCGAGGGCAACCACGCCTGGCTGCGGAGCCACGGCGTGATCCCCGTCGCGTACGGCGACGGCGTCGCGGACCGGATCAGGGCGGCCGCGCCCGACGGCGTGGACGCGTTCGTCGACACCCACGGCGACGGGTACGTGGAACTGGCCCTCGCCCTCGGCGTCCCGGTCGAACGGATCGACACCATCGCCGACTACGCGGCCGCCGCGAAGTACGGCGTGCGGACCGACGGCGGAACCGCGGCCGGGCCGGGCGCCGAGGTGCTCGCCGAGCTCGCCCGTCTGATCGCCGCGGGGCAGCTCGAACTGCCGGTCGCGAACGTCTATCCGCTGTCGGAGGTCCGCGCGGCCTACACCGAGCTCGAACGCCGGCACACCCGCGGCAAGATCGTCCTTCGGCCGTAGGAGGACCACCGGTTCAGGCGGGTTCAGGCGGGCTCAGGTAGGTCCAGGTGGGCTCAGGCGAAGGCGCGTCGCAGCAGCGCGGTCAGCCGGTCCGGGTCGGCCGGGTGGAACCGGCCGGCGAGGTAGCCGTCGGGGCGGACCAGGAAGACCTCGCCGTCCCGCGCGCCGTAGGCGCGCGCGAAGCCGCCCGCCAGGTCGCGGACGCGCGGCGGACGCAGCCCCGCCGGGCGCGCGTCGTCGGGGACGTCCTGAGCGAGGACCACGTAGGCGGTGAGCAGCCCGTGCGCGGTTCGGTCTGCCGCGGCGGCGCACTCCTGGAGCCGTTCGGCGCCGCAGCCCGTCGCGTGGCCCGGTCCCGCGTACAGCAGCAGCGTGTGGTCGGGGCTGCGGAGCAGGTCGAAGAGCCGCTGCGGGTACGCGGCGAGGTCGCGGACCAGGCCGGGGCAGTCGGGGGCCCGGTCTCCCGCAGCGGGCCCGCCCGCCGCCAGGTCCTCGGGCCCGCCCGGTTCGACCAGCGGACTGTCCGGGTAGCCGACCAGCAGTTGCGCCTCGCGCAGCAGGACCGCCTCCATGCCGTCCTCGCCGCTGTCCCCGTAGCCCGCGCGGGCGTGGCGGACCGTGCGGCCGACGACCTCCTCGCCGACCGGGTGGCGTTCGGCGTCGTAGCTGTCCAGCAGGCCGCCGGCGGCCACGCCACGAACCGTCAGGGCCAGCTTCCAGGCGAGGTTGTAGGCGTCCTGCACGCCGGTGTTCATGCCCTGCGCGCCCGTGGGCGGGTGGATGTGCGCGGCGTCCCCGGCGAGCAGGAGGCGGCCCTCGCGGTAGCGGTCCGCCAGCCGGTGGCTGATCCGGAACGTGGACGACCAGCGCAGCGCCGACGCGGTCGTGGGCTCCGGGGAGAGCCGGTCGAGCACGGCCTGGATCTGCGCGAGGTCCGGACCGCGGCCGCTGCCCAGCCCGTGGGCCACCCGGTCGGCGGCGCCCACCGCCGCACCGTCCTGAGCCAGGGTCAGCTCCGGCGGGACCATCATGGACATCCGGTACCGGCGGTCGCCCGGCAGCGGGATGCACACCAGCAGGTCGCCGATCTTGCCGTCCCCGTCCAGACGGGTGGACCGCACGGCGTAGCCGGGGGGCAGCCTCCAGTCGACCTCCACGTCCCCGAGCATGTACTGCTCGGGGAAGGCGTCGCCGTCGAAACCGATCCCGGCCGACTTGCGGACCAGGCTGTGCGCGCCGTCGCAGCCCACGAGGTACCGTGCGCGCACCCGTTCCGTCCGCCCGTCGCCAGCGAGCGTGGCCTCGACCCCGTCCGGGCCCTGGGCCACGGCCTCGAGCCGGGTTCCGCGCTCGACCACCGTCCCGAAGCGCTCCAGGTGCTCGGTGAGCAGCTGCTCGGTCACGTACTGGGGGAGGGCGGCGAAGGCGTACGGGACCTCGGGCGGCAGCCGCAGCTCCATCCGGGGCCCGGGGCGGCCGTCGACGAACGTCAACTGGCCGAGCAGCGGGACCGCCTCGTCCAGCGCCGGGCGGATCAGCCCCATGGCGTCCCAGACCTCCAGCGTGCGCGGCTGGACGCCGACGGCCTTGGCGTAGGGCAGCGGCGCGGGCAGGGCGTCGACGATCCGGCATTCGACGCCGTGACGCCGCAGTTCCGCCGCCGCCGTCAGACCCACCGGACCCGCCCCGACCACCAGAACGTCGACATCGATCATGACGTCCACGCTAAGCCCGGTCCCCTGGGCCCGCCTCCCGCCGGGGCCAGGCGCAGCAGGGCAGGGCCAGGCAGGGCACGGCAGAGCAGGGCACGGCAGAGCAGGGCGCGGCAGCGTGCGTCAGTGACGGCGGCTCAGTCCAGCGGCCGGGCGCGCGGGGCGCGCGGTGCGTGGCGCGGGGCGGAGTGCGGCGTGAGCTCGATCAGGCGGATGACACGGTAGCGGTGGGGGCGGAACGGCTCGTAGAAGGGCTCGATCTCGGCGTCGGCGAGAGGACGCCCGAGAAGCGCGACGCCGGTCGCCTGGCCGAGGTGGTAGTCGCCCAGGGGCAGGGCGTCCGCGTCGCCGAGGGCGCGGTGACCGACCTGGGCTGAGGTCCAGCGTCCGACGCCGGGGAGCGACGCGAGCAGGGCGTAGGCGCGGTCGGGGTCCCCGGCCCGGGCGGCCCGCTCCAGACGCGCGGCCTGGCGGGCGGCCTCGATGACCGCCCGGGAGCGGTGCAGGTCGACGCCTGCGCGTCGCCAGTCCCAGCTCGGGATGCGCATCCAGGTCTCCGCCGTCGGAGGGACGCGCATGCCGCGCGGCGCGGGGCCGGGCGGCGTGGTGCCGTGGCTGCGGACGAGACGCGTGAAGGCCGCCTGGGCGTCCAGGCCGACCACGCGCTGCTCGATGATCGCGGGGACCAGCGCTTCGAGGACCCGTCCGGTGTGCGGGACGCGCAGGCCGGGCAGGCGGCGCAAGGCCTGTCGCAGGAAGGGATGCTCGGGGCGGAACTCCTCGGGGTGGTCGAGGGCGCCGAGCTCGCGCGGGGCTCCCTCGACCCACTCGGCCGCGCCGGGACCCCAGGCGTCGATCAGCAGGTCGTCGAGACGCTGCTGCCGGATGCGGTAACTGACCGCCCCGGAGGCGGTGAGCGCGGTGCGCCACAGGGCGCCGTCGCGTTCGAGCCGGTGCGTCGGGTCGTGGTGCCCGCGCCGCAGGTCCGACAGGGTGAGCCGGGCGTCGACGGGAAAGCCGGGCCGCCAGTGCAGAGTGCGGTCGGGAGGCTGGTTCATCGCTGCGATCCGTGGCGGGTCGGGTCCACACCCCATGGTGGCGGGGACGCCGCCCCGTTCCGCGCATTTCCGCGGCCCCGTCGGCACGCGGGCCGCGCCGTCGCCAGGCCGCCGCCCTCGCGTCCCGGACGCGAGCGGCGGTGCCGGGGTCCCCGGCGGGACTCCGGCACCGTAGGCGCAGCGAAGCAAAGCGCAGCGTGGCGTGCTGTGGCACGGCGTGGCGCGCCAGGGCGTGGACAAGCAGCGCGGGCACACGGGACGCGGCCGCGCCCCTCCCGCGCCTACTTCGGCCGGCGCAGGACGAGGACGCCGCGCGGAGCCAGGTGTGCGGCGGCGTCGTCCTCCATCGGCCAGGAGGCCGCGAGGGGCTCACCGTCGAGGCCGGAGAGGCCGGAGAGGTCGATCGGTTCGGCCGTCCGGTTGGTGAGGAACCAGTACTCCGCGCCGTCGTCCTCGCGGACCGCGAGGTCGACGCGTCCCCGCGCCTGGGCGGGGAGCTCGCTGTCGAGGCCGGCGGCGGCCAGCAGCGGGGCGAGCACCTCGGGCAGCTGCGCGGCGCCGAGCCGGGTGGAGACGTAGGCGGCCGTGCCCGGGCCGACCCGGCGGTGGGTGATCGCGGCGCGTCCGGCCTGCGGGCCGTCGCTGTAGCCGGCCAGGATCAGCACGGACGGGTCGGTGACGGTGACGGCCTCCGTCCACAGGGTGCCGGTGCAGCCGTTGTCCAGGCGGACGCTCGCGTCCTCGGGCAGCGGGGCGAACTCCTCGACGCGGATGCCCAGCAGGCTCCGCAGCGCGCCCGGGTAGCCGCCGAGGTGGACGTGGTCGTTCTCGTCGACGATCCCGGAGAAGTAGGTGGCCACCAGATGCCCGCCGCCCTCGACGAAATCGGTGAGCCGCTTGGCCAGCTCGGCCGGGACGACGTGCAGGACCGGCGTCACGAGCAGGTCGTAGCCGGAGAGGTCCGCGCGGGCGGGGACGACGTCGGCGCGCACGCCGAGGGCGAGGAAGGCGGAGTACCAGTCCAGCGCCTCCTGCCGGTAGCGCAGCAGCTCGGTCGGGTGCGAGTCGTGCTCGCTGGCCCACCAGGAGTCCCAGTCGAAGACGATCGCCGCCCGCGCGGGCCTGCGTGTGCTCCCGGCGACGGGGGCCAGTGCCGCGAGCGTGCGGCCGAGTGCGGTCACCGCGCGGAAGACCTCGCTGTCGGCGCCCGCGTGGGGCACCATCGCGGAGTGGTACTTCTCCGCGCCCGCCGCGGACTGGCGCCACTGGAAGAAGGCGACGACGTCCGCTCCGTGGCCCACGTGCAGCAGTGAGTCGCGGGCCAGCTCGCCGGGCAGCTTGGCCCGGTTGACGGGCTGCCAGTTGACCGCGCTGGTCGAGTGCTCCATCAGGTACCAGGGCCGGTGCGCCGCGATGCCGCTGACGAGGTTGGCGGAGAAGGACAGCTCGTCGAGCGCCTGCGGGCCGGGGTGCACGTAGTGGTCGTTGGAGACGAAGTCGACGTCCTCGGCCCAACTCGCGTAGTCCATGCCCTTGGTCTCGCCCATCACCATGAAGTTGGTGGTGACCGGCACCTCCGGCGTGATCCGCCGCAGCACCTCGCGCTCGGCGCACAGGTGGTCGCGCAGGGCGTCGGAGGAGAAGCGCTTGAAGTCCAGCTGCTGGGTGGGGTTGGGGTGCGAGGCGGCCAGCCGCGGCGGCAGGATCTGCTCCCAGGCGCTGTAGTGCTGGGACCAGAAGGAGGTGCCCCAGGCGTGGTTGAGCGCGTCCAGGGTCTGGTAGCGGTCGCGCAGCCACAGCCGGAACGCGCCGGCCGCGTCGTCGGAGTAGTCGTAGACGTTGTGGCAGCCCAGCTCGTTGGAGACGTGCCAGGCGGCGAGGGCGGGGTGGCGGCCGTAGCGGGCGGCCAACTCCTCCACCAGCCGCAGCGCGTGGGAGCGGAAGACGGGCGAGGTGGGACGCCAGTGCTGCCGCGCGCCCGGCCACAGCGTCTCGCCGGTGCGGGTGACGGGGAGGATCTCGGGATGCAGGGCGGTCAGCCACGGCGGCGGGGAGGCGGTGGCGGTCGCCAGGTCGACGGCGATCCCGCCCTCGTGGAGCAGTTCCATGACCTCGTCGAGCCAGCCGAAGTCCCAGGTGTCCTTCGTGGGTTGGAGTCGGGCCCAGGAGAAGATCGCCAGCGAGACGATGTTCACGCCCGCCTCGCGCATCAGCCGGACGTCCTCCGCCCAGACCTCGCGCGGCCACTGCTCCGGGTTGTAGTCGGCGCCGTAGCCCAGGCGGGGAGAGCGGTCGCCCTCGGGCCAGCGGATCCAGCGCGGCGCGGGGGAGGGAGACGTGGTCATGGTGATCCTCTCGGATGCGGGCGGTGCGCTCGGGGGGAGCGCACCGGGCGGAACAGGGCCCGGCGGCGGCGCGGGGATCCGGGCGTCGCGCCGCCGCCGGAGTGCGGGAGGGCAGCCGGTGTCAGCCGGTCGTGAAGCCCTGCTGGCTGCCGTACCTGAGCGAGGCGTCCTGCCAGTTCTTCAGCCCCTGGGCCAGCGTGGTGCTGGAGACGTACGCCTTGCCGACGTTGTCGTTGAAGATCGAGTTGGCGTAGACCTGGAAGGGCAGGTACTGCCAGCCCTTGACGACGTTCTTCGCCGACTGGGCGAAGATCTGGTTGGCCTGCTGGCCGCCGAAGTAGGGGAAGGCGGTGTTCAGGAAGGCGGGGGAGTTCAGGTCCGCGGTGGTGGCCGGGAACGCGCCGCCCTTGATGCGGTCCTGGACGCCGGGGCCGGCGTCGGCGAACTTGAGGAAGGCGTAGGCCAGGTCCTGGTTCGCGCTGGCCTTCATCACCGCCAGCGAGCTGCCGCCGTTCTCCGCGCTGGCGTTCTGACCGGCCTGCCACTGCGGCAGGGGCGCGACGCGCCAGTCACCGGAGGCGCCGGGGACGCCGGAGACGAAGTTGGCCGGCATCCAGGCGCCGGTGGCCAGGGTGGCGATGGTGCCGTCGCCGAGGCCCTTGTACCACTGGTCGCTCCAGGAGTTGATCGGCGCGACGAGCTTGCCGGAGACCAACTGCTGCCAGGTGGAGGTGAACGCGGTGCTGCCGGCGTCGGAGAAGTCGACGGACACCTTCGTGCCGTCCACCTTGTACGGGTGGCCGCCGGCCTGCCAGATCAGGGAGGTGGTGAAGCCCGCGTCGCCGGTGTCGTTGGTGATGTAGGCGTTGGGGTTCGCCGCGTGCAGCTTCCTGGCGTCGTCGAGGTACTCTGCCCAGGTGCTGGGGACCGTCAGCTTGTACTGGTCGAAGACCTTCTTGTTGTAGAACAGCGCCATGGGACCGGAGTCCATCGGCAGCGCGTACACGCCGCCGGCGATGTCGACGGAGCTCCACGGGCCGGGCGAGAAGGTCCCGTTCAGCGAGGCCGCGCCGAACTGCGTCAGGTCCTGCACGGACTTGCCGAGCGCGAACTGCCCGAGCGCGTAGTACTCGATCTGCGCCACGTCCGGTCCGCCGCTGCCCGCGGAGACGGCGTTCTGCAGCGCGGTGTACTGCTTGTCGCCGGTGCCCGCGTTCACGAGGTTGACGTGCACCTTGGGGTACTTGGCCTCGAAGTCGGTGACGACCTGCTTGAGGGTCGGCTCCCAGGCCCAGACGGTGATGGTGCCGCCCTTGGCGAGGGCCGCCTGGACCGCGGAGGCCCCGGCCGAGGCGTCGCCGGACCCGGAGGCGGCGGTGGAGCCGGAGGAGGAGCAGGCGGTCAGGCTCAGGGCGGCGGCGCACAGCAGCCCGAGACCTCTGACGACGCGGCGTGCGGGGACGTGCATGGTGTTCACTCCGTTGTGCTCAGGTGAGGGTGGGTGTGGGGCGAGCAGTGGTGCAGAGCGAGGGGAGGGCTACTCCTTGACGCTCCCGGCGGCCAGCCCTGACTGCCAGTAGCGCTGGAGCAGCAGGAAGGCGGCGACGAGCGGCACGATCGTCAGCAGCGAACCGGTGATGACGAGGTTGAACACGGGCTGTCCTCCGGCCGTGGCGGCCTGGGCGTTCCAGGCGTTGAGGCCGAGGGTGAGCGGGTACCAGTTCGGGTCCTTGATCATGATCAGCGGCAGGAAGTAGTTGTTCCAGGTCGCGACCACGGTGAAGAGCAGGACCGTCACGATGCCGGGCGACAGCAGCGGCAGGGCGATGGTGAAGAAGGTGCGCACCTCGCCGGACCCGTCGACCCGGGCCGCCTCCAGCAGTTCGGCGGGGACGGCCTCGGAGGCGAAGACCCACATCAGGTAGAGGCCGAACGGCGAGACCAGGGAGGGGATGATCACCGCCCAGGGCGTGTTGGTCAGCCCCATCGTGCTGAACATCAGGAAGGTCGGCACCGCGAGGGCGGTGGCGGGCACGGCGACGGCGCCGATGACGACGGCGAAGACCGTCTTCTTGCCGCGGAAGTCGAACTTGGCCAGCCCGTAGCCGGCCAGCACCGCGAGCAGCGTCGCCCCGCCCGCGCCGAGGACGACGTAGAGGAGGGTGTTGAGCAGCCAGCGCAGGAAGACGTGGTGGTCGTAGGTCAGGGTCTGGGAGATGTTGTCCCACAGGGCGAACCTGCCGCTGAACCACAGGCCGGGGGAGCCGAGCAGGTTCGCCTGGGTCTTGGTGGCGCTGACGACCAGCCAGGCCAGCGGCACCAGCGTGTAGAGCACGATCAGGCTCGACAGCGCCGTCAGGGTCCTGCTGCGGCGCGGCCTGTCGACCGAGTACGCGCGGCGCGGCCGCGAGGAGGCCGTCCGCAGGCGCGGGGAGCGGCCGGGGCCGGAGGTCTTCGTCGGAGCGGGCGTCGTGGCGGTCATCGCTCACGCCTCCTTTCGCATGCCGCGCAGCTGGAAGGCGTAGGCGACGATCATGGTGAGGACGCCCATGATGATCGCGACCGTGGCGGCGTAGTCCTCCTGCTGGCCGGAGAAGGCCAGCGAGTAGGTGTAGAGGTTCGGGGTGTACGAGGTGGTCACGGAGTCCGGCACCAGCGGCCGCAGGATGCTCGGCTCGTTGAACAGCTGGAAGCTGCCGATGATCGAGAAGATCGTGGCGATCACGACCGCGCCGCGGATCGCGGGCAGCTTGACGGCGGCGACGATCCGCCACTGCCCGGCGCCGTCGATCGCCGCCGCCTCGTAGAGGGAGTGCGGGATCACGCGCAGCGCGGAGTAGAAGATCAGCATGTTGTAGCCGATGAACTCCCAGGTCACGATGTTGCCGATGCTGGCGAGGATCAGGTGCGGGGAGAGCGGGTCGGGCAGGGTGACGCCGAAGGCGTGGTTCAGGTCGGCGACCAGACCGAAGCGCGTGCCGTACATGAAGCCCCACATCAGCGTCGCCACGACGGCCGGGACGGCGTAGGGCAGGAAGACCGTGATCCGGAAGAAGTCCCGCCCGTAGAGCCGGCCGCTGTCCAGGGCGAGCGCCACCAGCAGGGCGATGCCGAGCATCACGGGCACCTGCACGGCGAGGAAGAGCGCGACCCGGCCGAGACCGTCCCAGAACTGCGGATCGGCGATCGCCTGCCGGTAGTTGGCGATCCCGACGAAGGTGGTGCCGCCGATCAGCCGGTCCTGGAACAGGCTGAGGTAGATCGAGTAGGCGATCGGCGCCAGGAAGACCAGGGCGAACACGGCCAGGAACGGCGCGGTGAACCCGAACCCGGCCCAGCCGCGCGCGGAGCGCCTGGGTCGTGAACGGGCGGGTGGGTCGGCAACCGTCATGTGGCTATCCCTTGTTCCTCGGTGCTGCGGTCCCTCGATGTTGCGGAGGATGGTTGCGCAAACATCACCCTGCTGGCAAGCCCCTCGGAGCTGGATGTTTGCGTAAACATCACGTAGGGTGATGCTGACATCGGGGGTCGAAGGCCGTCAAGGGACGGCTCGGATCGTGTTTGATCTGAGGCTGGGCACGGCTCGGACGAACGCAGGAGGATGCTCGTGAAGGACAACGCCGTAGGGGTGGCCCCGCCCGCGCGACGGCGCCGCGGCGCCTCGATGGCGGACGTCGCCCGTGTCGCGGGGGTCTCCGCGCAGACGGTCTCCCGGGTCTCCAATGGCAGTCCGGACGTCGTCGAGGAGACCCGCGCCCGGGTCCTGGCCGCCATGAAGGAGCTCGGCTACCGGCCCAACAGCGCCGCCCGGGCGCTCAAGCACGGCGAGTTCCGCACGCTCGGCGTCATCCTGTTCAACCTCTCCTCCACCGGCAACGTCCGCACCCTGGAGGCCATCGCCGAGTCCGCGGCCCTGGAGGGCTACGCGATCACCCTGCTGCCGGCCGTCCCCACGCAGACGGGCGTGAACGGGGCGTTCACCCGGCTCGGCGAGCTCGCGGTCGACGGCGTCATCGTCATCATGGAGGTCCACCTGCTGGACTCCGCCACCCTCTCGCTGCCCCCGCACGTCCAGGTCGTCGTGGTCGACTCCGACGCGGGCGACCGCTACGCCGTCGTCGACACCGACCAGCGCGGCGGGGCCCGCGCCGCCGTGGAGCACCTGCTCGAACTCGGCCACCGCACCGTGTGGCACCTGGCCGGCCCGCCGGACTCCTTCGCCGCGCAGCGCCGTACGGACGCCTGGCTCGCGGTGCTCAGGGAGGCCGGACGCACGGTCCCGCCGCTGCTCTTCGGCGACTGGTCGGCCGAGTCCGGCTACATGGCCGGCCGACTCGTCCCCGAGGACTGCACCGCGGTGTTCGCGGCGAACGACCAGATGGCCCTCGGACTGCTGCGCGCCCTGCACGAGCGCGGACGGCGCGTGCCGGAGGACGTCAGCGTGGTGGGCTTCGACGACATCTCCGAGGCCGCGTCCTTCATCCCGCCGCTGACGACCGTGCACCAGGACTTCGGCGAGGTGGGCCGCCGCTGCGTCGAGGGCGTGCTGCGGCAGATCCGCCACCAGTCCGCCGAGCACGGCACCGCACTGGTCCCCACCACGCTGGTGCGGCGGGCCAGCACCGCCCCGCCGCGTCAGCCGCGGTGACCTTTCGTCACCGCTGAGGCTCCCGGCCGCTGAAGGGCGCGGCCGCTGAGGCGCGCGGCCGTTGAGGCGGCGGCGGTGATCGGGGCCGGTCGCCGCCAAGGGCCTTGACTTCCTGCCGACAAGGGCACCACACTCGCTGCCCAGCCCGCCGTGTTTGCGCAAACATCGTCTCGTGCGGGCCGCGTCGACGAGCGGTCAACTCGTGGGCGCTCCATGTCATGTGACGGCGGCCCGACGCCCCGCGACGCCCGAGGTCAGGACTCCCAGGAGACCGGGTGTGCCGCGGCCGGCCCGCCGCCGCGCACCCACCCTCTGACAGGAGCCCGATGTCCCTTCGGATACGCGCCGCCGCACGCCCGCGTGCGGCCGGCCGCATCGCCCTCACCCTCGGCACGGTCCTCGCCACCGCCGTCCTGCCCACCCTCGCCCCGGCCTCCGCGAGCGCCGCCGCCGGTACCGCGCAGATCACCGGCGCCGCCCAGACCATCAGCGGCTTCGGCGCCTCCGGCGCCTGGTGGCCGATCGACCTGGCCAGCTTCTCCAGCAGCGTGCAGAACCAGGTCGGCGACCTGCTCTTCACGAACTCCGGCATCCAGCTCAGCCAGTACCGCTACAACATCGGCGGCGGCGGAGCCGGCGTCACCACGTCCGACCGGGCGCCGCAGACCTTCCTCACCTCCACCGGAGGCTACGACTGGACCAAGGACGCGGGCGGGCAGAAGTTCCTCCAACTCGCCGCCGCCGACCACGTCCCCGATCTGATCGGCTTCGTCAACAGCGCCCCGGCCGCCGACACCACCAACGGCAGGAACTGCGGCGGCTCGATCGACACCTCCAAGGACGCCGCCTACGGCAGCTACCTCGCCACCGTCGCCGCCCACTTCGCCGCCCAGGGCGAGGCGTTCAGCCAGATCAGCCCCATGAACGAGCCCGACGACTCCTTCGGCACCTGCGGCCAGGAGGGCATGTCCGTCGCCGCCTCCGCCCGAGCCGGTGTGATCGACGCCGTCGGCTCCGCCCTGAAGACCGCCGGGCTGCCCACCACCGTCATCGCGGACGAGTCCAGCCAGACCACCCAGCTCACCTCCGAGGCCCCGACCTGGCTCGCCGACGCCGCCGCCCCCGGCTACGTCAGCGCCGTCGCCCACCACACCTACGACTTCCCCTCCGGCAGCCGGCTGGAGCAGGTCGGCGCGTTGGGCGCGACCAGCGGCAAGCCGGTGTGGGCCACCGAGATCTGCTGCCAGGGCGTCGGCGGCGGCTACGGCCAGCAGTACGACCCGACCATCTCCGGCGCGCTGACGATGGTCAACTCGCTCTACAGTGACCTGGCCTACGGCGACGACAGCGCCTTCCTGTGGTGGACCGCGCTGTCCCCGATGATGGGCTGCGACCCGACGGCCGGCAGCTCCTGCGCCACCTCGGTCAACCTGTCCGGCTGGAACGACGGCCTCATCTACTACGACCCGAACTACGCCAGTGACGGCAACCAGAGCCTGTACGTGACCAAGCGCTTCTACGCGCTGGGCCAGTACAGCCGGTTCGTCCGTCCCGGCGCCGTCCGCTACGCCGTCGCGGGGTCCCCGAGCGGGGTGCAGACGCTCGCGTTCCGGCAGAACAACGCCTGGACCATCGTCGCCGCCAACACCAACTCCTCCGCCACCACGCTGACGCTGAACGCTGGCAGCGGGGCACTCACCCCGACCGGCAGCTACCGCACCAGCGCTACCGAGAACCTCGCCTCCGTGGCCGCACCCACGGTCTCCGGCTCCACGCTGACCGCGAGCCTGCCCGCGCAGAGCGTCACCACCTACCAGCTCGCCGACGCCGGGCAGCCCGGCAGCACCGCGCCGACCGGCCAGACCCTGACCGGCGCGCAGTCGGGCCGCTGCCTCGACGTGCCGAACGTCTCCACCGTCGACGGCACCCAGTTGGAGCTGTGGGGGTGCAACGGCGGAAGCAACCAGCAGTACACGCTGACCGCCTCCGGCGCCGTCACCGTCTACAGCGGCGCCGACCTCAAGTGCCTCGGCGGCAAGCAGGGCGGCACCGCGCCCGGCACCGCCGTCGACATCGACGGCTGCGACGGCAGCGCAGGCCAGCAGTGGGTGGCCCACCCCGACGGCTCGCTCACGAACGCCGCCTCCGGCCTCTGCCTCGACGCCTACGGCCAGGGCACTGGGAACGGGACCTCGATCGACGAGTGGACCTGCAACGGTGGGGCCAACCAGCAGTGGACCCTGAACTGAAGCGGACTGCACTGAAGTGAGCTGAACTCAAGCGGACTGAACTGCACGGCCTCAACTGTGCGGCGGTGACGCCCGGTTCCGGCGGGCCCCTGACGGCTCGTCGGAACCGGGCGCGTCCCGCCCGCTCAGGCCACGGGCGAGCCCGCGCAAGCGGGCCGGGACTCCTCCGGGCGCCCGTCCGGCGCCGGTTCGGGGGCGGACCCGACCGGATGGGCCGGGCCCTGCCCGGCCGCCGCGACCGGACGCCGCCGGAGTCGGGAAAGCCGCGAAAGCCGCGGCGGTCGGGCCTCGCTGACGAAGACGCCGAGGACGATGAGTGCCGCGCCGAGGATCGCCGGGCCGGGGAGGCGGTCGCCGGCCAGGCGGCCGACGAGGCCGCCCCAGACGGGCTCACCGGAGTAGATCACCGTCGCCCGCATCGGAGGCACGGACTGCTGCGCCCAGTTCATGGTCAGCTGGATGATCGCGCTGGCCGAGCCCAGCCCCACGGCGGCGGTGAGCCAGACCCAGGAGAAGGCCGGGACCGACTCGCCGGTCGCGGGCATGGCGAGGAAGCACAGGATGCTCGCGGTGAGCAGTTGCACGACGGTGGCCCGGCGCAGGTCCACCCGCCCGGCGAACCGGCTGATCAGTACGATCTCGGCCGCGCCGGCCACCGCCGAGCCCAGCGTGGCCAGTTCGCCCGTGCCCAGGGCCGTGCCGCCGGCCCCCGGGCCGGCCAGGAGGACGAGCCCGGCGGCGGCGCAGGCGATGCCGAGCAGACCCGCGGGCTTGGGCGGCTTGCGCAGGATCAGCCACTGGAAGAGGGGCACCAGGGGGACGTAGAGCGCCGTGATGAAGGCGACCGTGCTGCTGCTGACGGTCTGCAGCCCGTAGGTCTGGAGTGCGTAGCCGAGGGCGATGGTCACGCCGACGCACACCCCGGCCACCAGGTCCCGCCGGGTCGTCCCCCGCAACGTCTTCCGGAAGACCAGTAGGCTGAGCAGCCCGGCGGTGGCGAAACGGAAGCCGACGAAGAAGAGAGGACCGCTGTGGCGCATGGCGGTGTGCACGATCAGGAAGGTCGTGCCCCAGAACATGGTGATGGCGACCAGAGCCAGGTCGTGGCGGCCCAGGCCCAGGAGGCGGCCGCTGCGGAGCGCGCGGGAGTGCAGCATAGTGCACAGCATAAGGGCAACATAGTGCGCAGTGGCAAGGGTGCCAAGGGCGGCGAGGGGCGCTCCGACGTCCTGGCGTTCGTCGGGGAGAACCTGCGCCGGCTGCGCCGCGAGGCGGGGATGAGCCAGGCCGCGCTCGCGGAGACGTCGGGGGTCAGTCGCCGGATGATCGTCAACCTGGAGGGCGGCGACACCAACATCAGCCTCTCCAGCCTCGACCGTCTGGCCGAGGCGCTCGGGGTGACCTTCGTCGAGGTCGTCAGCGACCCCGCCGCGCAGAGCCGGCGCATCGACGCGGTCGCCTGGCGCGGTGCCCACCCCGCCAGCGAGGCGGTCCTGCTGGGCAGCGTGCCCGCGCGCAGCGAGGCCCAGTTGTGGCGTTGGACGCTCGGCCCCGGCGACCGCTACGTCGCCGAACCCGACCCCGAGGGCTGGCACGAGATGATCGCCGTGACCGAGGGGCGGGTGCTGATCGACCTGGCCGAGGGGCCGGTGGTCGTCGAGACCGGCGGCTACGCCATCTACAGCAGCGCCCAGAGCTACGCCTACGCCAACGTCGGCGACGGCGTCGCCCGGTTCGTGCGCACGGCGGTCATGTGACCGGCGGCCGGCAGCCTCAGGCGGAGGCCCGGCGGACCAGCAGCGGCCGGGAGATGCTGTCCTGGGTCGAGGGCTTCGCGCCCGCCAGGCCGTCCAGGACCGTCTGCGCGAGGTCACGGCCCGTCAGCTCGTAGTCGAAACCGACGGTGGTGAGCGGCGGGATGCTGACGGGGGCGGCGGGGATGTCCCCGACGCCGATCACGGCGATGTCGTCCGGGGCGCGCAGGCCGCGCAGATGCATCCCGGCGAGCACGGCCATGGCCGTCTCGTCGTTGTACGCGCACACGCCCGTCACCCCCGCGCGGACCCACTCGTCCACGGCCAGGGCGGCCGGGGCGGGGTCCAGGTCGACGGCCAGCGGCAGGAGTTCGCCGAGACCGCGCTCCGCGCAGGTCATGGCGACCCCGCGCAGGCGCTCCTGCACCCGCCACTGCGAGGCGTGCTCGGCCGGAAGGGCGTAACCGAGACGGCCGCGTCCCAGGCCGACGAGGTGCTCCGCCTGGAGCCGCCCGATCTCCTGCAGCTCTGCTCTGGCCTGCTGCCCGGTGCCGAGCACGACCTGCGCGCCCGCGCGGTGCAGCGCCTCGGTCGTCTCCTCGTCGAACGGGATGAGACTGATCACGGCCGAGGCGTCCACCGCGGCGCACAGGTCGGGCAGCTGCCGACCGTGCCCCTCCGCGAGGTGCGTGACCAGCGACAGGCCGTGACCGGCGAGCGCGGCGGCCAACTGCTCGATGAAGCGGGAGAGGTTCGCGGAGATCGGCAGGCCGGGAAGGGCGAGCAGCACCACGTCGCTGCGCCCGGCTGCCAGGGACCGCGCGGAGGCGCGCGGACGGTAGTCCAGTCGCTTCGCCGCGTCCAGGACGCGCCGCCGGGTCTCCTCGGGGATCGTCTGCCCGCGCGTGTCGTTGAGCACGAAGCTGACCGTGGTCTGCGAGACCCCGGCCTCCCGCGCCACGTCGGCGCTGGTGACCCGCCTCGAGGGTGTTCTCATCGGCCTCCTCCGTCGGGGCCCCACTCTAGTGCCGCGACGGGGGTGGCCGGTGGCGGGCAGCGGACCGCCGACTGCCGCGGGAGGTGGCGGACCGTCAGTTCGACGATCCTGCGGCAGCCGGCGGAGCACGTCAGCCGACCAGGAGCTTCGCGCGCAGCTTGGCGATCGTCTGCGGGCGGAGGCCCAGGCCGTGCACGGCGTAGTCGTACATCGAGCCGTAGCTGGCGCTCACCTGCGCGAAGCCGGCCTGGAGGTAGGAGGCCTGCACCTGGAGCATCGGGGTGTAGACGGCGGCCTCGCCGGCCGGCATCGCCTTCAACATGCCCTGCACCGCGGGGGAGTCGAAGTAGTAGGTGTTGCTCAGCAGGTAGTCCTGCATGACGGTGTCCTGCGGCACGCCGAGCAGGGTGAGCAGCACGGCCGTGGCCCAGCCGGTCCGGTCCTTGCCCGCGGTGCAGTGGTAGAGCGCCGCGCCGTGGCCGTCGGCGATGCCGGTCAGCAGCTTGCCGAACGCGGCGCGGGCGGTGGCGTCGGTGACGAAGTCCTGCTCGATCTGCTGCATGTACTGCTCGGCCGCCGCCGGGCTGGTCAGCGTCGGGGTGAGCGTGACGTCGGCGAGGACGTTGAGGTTGGTGTAGCCGGCACCGGCCGGCACGACGTCGGGGGCTTGGGCGATCTCGGAGGTCGTCCGCAGGTCGTAGTCGGCGGTCACGCCGAGGGTGTTCACCACGCCGAGGTCGGCCGGGGTGAGCGAGAGCGCCTGGGAGCGGTACACCGCGCCCATGCGCACCCAGCGGCCGTCGGCCGTGCGGTAGCCGCCGACGTCGCGCAGGTTCGGGTCGCTGGCCAGGCCGCGGTCGCGGAGGCTCAGCACGAGGGGCCGGCCCGTCGAGGGCACGAGCCGGATCCAGTCGCCGTGGGCGGCCGTCACGGTGAGCGAGTCGTCGGCGGTGCCGAACCCGACGAAGTGCGGCTGGGCGGTCGCGGTCGAGCCGGCGAAGACGGCCACGCCGAGACGCTGGTGCGGGGCGGACCAGGTGACCTTCAGGGTTCCCGCGGTGGCGCCCGCGACCACGGTGGCGGAGGCGAACGGGACGGCGCGGTGGTCGGCGCGGTGCGCGGAGGCGTGCGTGGCCGTCGGGGCGGCCGAGGCCGTCGCGGTGCCGGCTGCGGCGGTCGCGACGAGGGTCGCGGCCGCGAGCACGGCGGCGCTTCGGGACAGGTGGGATGAGAGGCTCATGGCCGGGAAACTAAAGAACTAATGCGAATTAGTGAAGCCTCGTGCATGGCCGGTTGGTGGCGTCGGGATGAAGCCGGGGCGGACCTCGCTCCGCGACTCGGGCGGTACTGCGACTCAGGTGAGGCGGGGCTCAAGCCCGTGCGCGGTGGTGCTGCGACTCAGGCGGTGCCGGCATCAGGCGGTACCCGGCTCAGGCGGTGTCGGGGTTCCGGCGGTGCCGTCGCCCGCCTCGGGCGTTCCGCTCCCGGGTGCGGGCCGGAGCTGGTCGAGGACCGGTGCCAGGTGAGGGGCCGTGAGCGCGTAGCGCACGATGCGGCCGTCCTTCGTGCCGGCGACGACGCCCGCCGTGCGCAGCAGGCGCAGGATCTGGGAGACGGCCGGGTCGGCGATGCCGGTCGCCGTCGCGAGGTCGGTGACGGCGATCGGTCCCGCGTGGTGCAGAGCCAGCAGCACGGCGAGGCGGTGGGGCTCGCCGAGCAGGGCGAAGCGGTCGGCCCAGGCGGCGAGACGGTCGGCGTCGCCGATGCTCTCGATGGCGGCGCACACCGTGTGGCCGTCGATGACCCTGCGGTCGGCCCGCTCGGCGGGAACACGATGCATGCGGGCCATTGTGGCCTGCCGCGCCGGGTGCCCGTCGCGCTGCTCAGCCCATCGTGGCGGGCAGTCCGAACAGCGGGAACAGACCGGGGTCGAGAAACGAGGTGATCGCGGCGATCCGGTCCTCGCGCAGGTCCAGGACCGCGACGGCCCACGCGTCATGGGGGAGTGCGGGGTCGACGCCGAGGTAGAACGCGACGGCGGCTTGGCCGTTCGCGCCGGTCACCTGGTACCGCCAGCTCGGACATCGGGTGATCGGCACCTGCACGGCGAAGTCGAGGACCGCGTCGACGCCCTGGTACCAGTGCGGCAGCGGCGGCATCGACCAGGTGACGTCCTCGGTGAGCAGGGCGATCAGGGCCCGGGTGTCGCCGCGCTCCAACGCGCCGGCGAATCCGGCCGCGAGGGCCCGCGCCGCAGGGTCGCCGATCGAACGCAGCGTCTGCTGCTGGGTGCGGTCGGGAAGCCGCGACGCGAGGACGCGACGGGCGCGGGCGAGGGCGGAGTTCACCGAGGCGGTGGAGGTGTCCATCATGGCGGCGATCTCGGCCGCCGGGTAGCCGAGGACGTCGAACAGCAGCAGCGCCGCCCGCTGGTTGCCCGGCAGATGCTGGCACGCGGCCAGGAACGCCAGCTCGACGCCCTCGCGCTGCTCGTAGCGGGCCTCCGGCCCGGCGGGTCCCGTCGCGTCGCCGGGGAGAGCGGCGTCGGGGTAGGGTCCGAGCCAGGCGATGTCGGTGCGTGGAAGCTGGTCGAGCACGGCGTGTTCGCTCGACGGGCCCAGATCCACCGGCAGCGCCCGCCTGGAGCGGGCGTCCACGGCGTCCAGGCAGACGCGGGTGGCCACGGTGTAGAGCCAGGTGCGCAGGGTGCTGCGGCCCTCGAAGCGGGCCAGCCCGCGCCAGGCGCGGACCAGCGTCTCCTGGAGCGCGTCGTCGGCGTCGTGGACCGAGGCGAGCATCCGGTAGCAGTGGACGTGCAGCTCCCGGCGCAGCGGCGTCACCAGGCGGGTGAACGCGGCGTCGTCCCCGTGCCGGGCACGGGCCAGGTCGGCGTCCGGGGTGTCGGAGGAAAACTCGTCCATGAGCGACGATTCTGCTCCACCACGGCAGTCTCACCCGTGAACGCCCACGACCGAGCAGAGGAGCATCGCCCGTATGACACCGCAGACACCGCAGACACCGCAGGCACAGCCCACACCGCCGACTCCGCCGACGCCGACCGCGGACCGCCGAGCCGCGCCCGTGGACTGGTCCCTGATCCACGCCGAACGGGCCGCCCTGGCCGCCGACCTCGCGGGGCTGACCGACGAGCGGTGGGCCACCCCGTCGCTGTGCGACGGGCTCAGCGTCCGCGAGGTGCTCGCCCATCTGACGGCCGGGGCCACGCTCAACCCCGTGCGGTGGATGGCCGGGGTGATCCGCTGCCGTTTCGACTTCGACCGGCAGGTCGCCGTGCGGCTGGCCGAGCAGATGGGCGCCACCCCGGCGGACACGCTCGCGCGGTTCCGCGGGGCCGTCGCGAGCACGACCAAGCCGCCGCTGCCGAAGGCGGCGATGCTCGGCGAGACGGTCGTGCACGGGGAGGACATCCGCCGTCCGCTCGGTGTCCGGCGTGATTACCCCGTGGCCACCCTGACCGCGTTGGCCGCCTACTACCAGGGCTCCGACCTGCCCGTCATGTCCAAGAGGCGTGCCCACGGCCTGCGGCTGACGGCCACCGACGGCCCGTTCGCCGCCGGTGACGGGCCCCTGGTGTCCGGCACCACGCTGGCCCTCGTCATGGCGATGGCCGGCCGCGCGCGGTACTGCGACGAACTCGACGGCGAGGGCGTCGCCGTGCTGCGCCGGCGGCAGGCGATGACCTGACGGCCCGAAGGGCGTCCGCTGCGCGGCCGGCGGCGTCAGCCCTCCGTGCGCCGCAGCAGGTAGGTGTCCATGATCCATCCCTTGGCGTCGCGGGCCTCCTGGCGAAGCCGGGCGATCTCTTCGGCCTTGTCGGCCAGAGGGCCGGAGACCAGGATCTCGTCCGGGGTGCCGAGGTACGCGCCGTAGTGGATGTGGACGCCCTCGGGGTCGATCCCGGCGAAGGCGCCCCGGCCGTCGAGCATCACCACCGCGTCCTCCGCTCCGGGCGGGAAGCCCTCGGCGGCCAGGCGGCGGCCGGTGGTGATGCGGACCGGCCGTCCGACGCGGTTCAGCGTGGTCCGGTGGCGCGCCGCCAGCACGGAGACGCTGCTGACGCCCGGGACGACGTCGTAGCTGAACTCCGTGCGGCCCTGCGCCAGGATCTCGTCGAGGACCGCCGTGATGCTGTCGTACAGGCAGGGATCGCCCCAGACCAGCAGCGCGCCCGTGCCGTCCGGCCCGACGTGCTCGGTGATCAGGCTCTCGACCAGCTCGGAGCGGCGGCGGCGCCAGTCGTCGACCGCCTCCCGGTAGGCCGGGGTGGTGCGGTCGCGCTCGGCGTCCGGGATCTGGACGACGCGGTGGCCGGGCCGGGCGTGCTCCTCGATCATGCGCAGCCGGAGCTCGACGAGCTCCTGGCGCTGCTCGTTCTTGTCGAGGAGGAGGAAGACCTCGGTGCGGGCGAAGGCCTTGACCGCCTGGAGGGTGAGGTGGTCGGGGTCGCCCGCGCCGATGCCGATGACGTTGATGTGCCGCATGCGTCGATTCTTTCTGAAGGCGCGGGAAGGCTAGGACGGCGGGGTGGCCGTGGCGGCGAGCCAGGCCAGCGCCTGCGGGACGTCGGCGGCCCGCGGCACGCCGGGCGGCGCGGGGGGCCGTGTCACCACGACGACCGGCAGGCCCAACTGCCTGGCGGCGGTGAGCTTGGGGGCGGTGGCCGCGCCGCCGCTGTCCTTGGTGACCAGCACGTCGATCCGGTGCCGCCGCAGCAGCGCGAGCTCCGCGTCGAGGGTGAACGGGCCGCGGTCCAGCAGGATGTCGACGTGTCGCGGCAGCGGCGCGTCGGGCGGGTCGACCGAGCGGACCAGGAACCGGAGCCGGTCCAGCGCGGGCAGCCGGTCCGGACCCGTGAAGGGGCCGAGATCCTTGCGGCCGGTGGTGAGGAGGACCCGGCAGCCCAACTCCGGCAGCAGGGCGGCCGCTTCGGACAGTGACGCCACCGGGTGCCAGCGGTCGCCCGCGACGCGTCGCCAGCCCGGACGGCGCAGCACCAGCAGCGGAACTCCGGCGTCGGCCGCCGCCTGCGCGGCATTGGCGCTGATGCCCGTGGCGAAGGGATGGGTGGCGTCGACGACCGCCGCCACCTCTTCCGCGCGGAGCCAGGCGGCGAGCCCGAGGGCCCCGCCGAACCCGCCCGTGCGCACCTCCCCGTCGGGCAGGCGGGGCTGCTCCACCCGCCCCGCCAGTGACGTGGTCACCCGTACGGCCGCCGCCGGGTCGGCCGCGAGGGCCGCCGCCAGCATCCGTGCCTCGGTGGTGCCGCCGAGGATCAGCACATGACGCCGCGTCAGCTCAGGGCGGTCCTCGCGCATCAGCTCGCGCCGGGCTCGGCGGCCTGTGCCGAGCCGGGCGCGGAGCCGTGGTCGGAGCCGTGGTCGAAGGCGTGCAGGATGCGCTCCGCCGCGAGGGTCGCCGTCAGTTCGCCGCCGCGGACCCGGGCTTCGAGTTCCGGGGCGAGCGCACGGACGACCGGATGGTTGTCGAGGCGGCCGAGGATCTCGTCGCGGACCATGGTCCAGGCCCACTCGACCTGCTGGTCGCGGCGCTTGGCGGTGAGGCGGCCGGTGGACTCCAGCAGCGTCCGGTGCTGTTCGAGCCGCTCCCAGACCGTGTCGAGCCCGGCCGACTCGCGCGCGCTGCAGCTGAGGACCGGAGGGGTCCACGCGGCGTCGACGGGGTGCATCAGCCGCAGTGCGCCCGCGAGTTCGCGGGCGGCGGCGCGGGCGTCGCGCTCGTGCGGACCGTCGGCCTTGTTGACGGCGATGACGTCGGCCAGCTCCAGCACGCCCTTCTTGATGCCCTGGAGCTGGTCGCCGGTGCGGGCGAGGGAGAGCAGCAGGAAGGAGTCGACCATCCCGGCGACGGCGGTCTCCGACTGGCCGACGCCGACGGTCTCGACCAGCACGACGTCGTAGCCCGCCGCCTCCATCACCACCATGGACTCACGCGTGGCCTTGGCGACCCCGCCGAGCGTGCCGGCGCTGGGGGAGGGCCGCACGAAGGCGGCCGGGTCGACGGACAGGCGCTCCATCCGGGTCTTGTCGCCCAGGATGGAGCCGCCGGTCCGGGTCGAGGAGGGGTCGACGGCGAGCACCGCGACCCGGTGGCCGAGGCCCGTGAGCATCGTCCCGAAGGCGTCGATGAACGTCGACTTGCCCACCCCGGGCACGCCGCTGATGCCGATCCGCCGAGCCCGGCCCGCGTGCGGCAGCAGCTGCGTCAGCAACTGCTGGGCCAGGACGCGGTGGTCGGCGCGGGTGGACTCGACGAGCGTGACGGCGCGGGCGATGAACGCCCGCTTCCCGTCGAGCACACCCTTGGTGTACGCGTCCAGGTCGATGCGCATCCGCGGCTACAGCTCCGTGTGACCGAGCGAGGCGGCGAGGCTCCGCACCAGGTCGTAGGCGGCGTCGGGGATCACCGTGCCGGGCGGGAAGACCGCCGTCGCGCCCGCCTCCAGCAGCGCGGGGACGTCCTGCGGCGGGATGACCCCGCCCACGACGATCATGATGTCCTCGCGGCCCTCGGCGGCCAACTCCTCGCGCAGCGCGGGCACCAGCGTCAGGTGCCCGGCGGCCAGCGAGGAGACGCCGACGACGTGCACGTCCGCCTCCACCGCCTGGCGGGCCACCTCGCCAGGGGTCTGGAACAGCGGGCCCACGTCCACGGTGAAGCCCAGGTCGGCGAAGGCCGTGGCGATCACCTTCTGGCCGCGGTCGTGGCCGTCCTGGCCCATCTTGGCGACCAGGATGCGCGGACGGCGCCCCTCGGCCTCCTCGAACGCGTCGACCAGGGCCCGGGTACGGCCGATGGACGGGGACTCGCCTGCCTCGTTGCGGTACACACCGGAGATCGTACGGATCTGGCTGGTGTGCCGCCCGTACACCTTCTCCAGGGCGTCGGAGATCTCGCCCACGGTGGCCTTCGCGCGGGCCGCGTTCACCGCCAGCGCCAGCAGGTTGCCCTCCAGGCCGGTGCCCCCGCTGGTGTCCGAGCCGCGCTCGGCTGCGGCGGTCAGCGCGCGCAGCGCGTCCTGGGTGGCCTGCTCGTCGCGCTCCTCGCGCAGCCGGCGCAGCTTGGCGATCTGCTGGGCGCGCACCGAGGAGTTGTCGACCTGGAGCACGTCGATCGCCTCGTCGTTCTCCACCCGGTACTTGTTGACGCCGATGACCGGCTGGCGGCCGGAGTCGATGCGCGCCTGGGTACGGGCCGCGGCCTCCTCGATGCGCATCTTCGGGATGCCGGCGTCGATGGCCTTGGCCATGCCGCCCGCCGCCTCGACCTCCTGGATGTGCGCCCAGGCGCGGCGGGCCAGGTCGTAGGTGAGCCGCTCGACGTAGGCGCTGCCGCCCCACGGGTCGATGACCCGGCAGGTGCCCGACTCCTGCTGGAGCAGCAGCTGGGTGTTGCGGGCGATGCGGGCGCTGAAGTCGGTCGGCAGGGCCAGCGCCTCGTCGAGGGCGTTGGTGTGCAGCGACTGGGTGTGGCCCTGGGTCGCGGCCATGGCCTCGACGCAGGTGCGGGTGACGTTGTTGAACACGTCCTGCGCGGTCAGCGACCAGCCGGAGGTCTGCGAATGCGTGCGCAGCGACAGCGACTTGGTGTTCTTCGGGTCGAACTGCTTGACCAGCTTGGCCCAGAGCAGGCGGGCCGCCCGCATCTTGGCGATCTCCATGAAGAAGTTCATGCCGATCGCCCAGAAGAAGGAGAGCCGCGGTGCGAAGGTGTCCACGTCCAGGCCGACCGCCTGACCGGCGCGCAGGTACTCCACCCCGTCGGCGAGGGTGTACGCCAGCTCCAGGTCGGCCGTCGCCCCGGCCTCCTGGATGTGGTAGCCGGAGATGGAGATGGAGTTGTAGCGCGGCATCTTCTGCGAGGTGTACGCGAAGATGTCGGAGATGATCCGCATCGAGGGCTTCGGCGGATAGATGTAGGTGTTGCGGACCATGAACTCTTTGAGGATGTCGTTCTGGATGGTCCCCGCCAGCTTCTCGGGCGGCACCCCCTGCTCCTCGGCCGCCACGATGTAGAGCGCGAGAACGGGCAGCACGGCGCCGTTCATCGTCATCGACACCGTCATCTTGTCCAGCGGGATTCCGTCGAACAGCTGGCGCATGTCGTAGATGGAGTCGATGGCGACGCCCGCCATGCCGACGTCGCCGGTGACGCGCGGGTGGTCGCTGTCGTAGCCGCGGTGGGTGGGCAGGTCGAAGGCGACCGAGAGGCCCTTCTGACCGGCCGCCAGGTTGCGGCGGTAGAAGGCGTTCGACTCCTCGGCGGTGGAGAACCCGGCGTACTGGCGGATCGTCCAGGGCTGGTTCACGTACATCGTCGGGTAGGGCCCGCGCAGGTACGGGGCGACACCCGGGTAGGTGCCCAGGAAGTCCAGGCCCTCCAGGTCGCGGCCGGTGTAGAGCGGCTTGACGCCGATGCCCTCGGGCGTCTCCCAGAGCAGGTCGCCGGCGTCGCCGCCGGTGGCCTCCTTCACCGCCGCCTGCCACTGCTCCTCGGTCGCCTCGACCGGGGTGCCCGGGCCGAGCTCGACCCGCGAGAAGTCGGGAATCTGGGTCACGCCGGGGCTCCGATGAGGTCGAGGGCGGAGGAGAGGACGGCCGGCGCGTCGCAGCCGGCGAAGACGTAGGCGTCGACGTGCGCGTACTCGGCGGGCCGGCCCGCGAGGAGGACGCGGGTCGCGCCCGCGGCGTGCAGCGCCTCGGCGACGGCCTCGGCCTGCTCCGCGTACAGCTCGTCACTGGAGCAGAGGCACGCGACCACGGCGCCGGAGGCGGCGAACGCCTCGGCCGCGGTCGCCGCGTCCACGGACAGCGGGTCGTGGACCGGCTCGATGCCGCCGGCCTGGAACAGGTTGGCGGCGAACGTCGCGCGCGGGGTGTGCGCCGCCGCCGGGCCGAGCGCGGCGAGGAAGACCCGGGGGCGGGTTCCGGTGGCGGCGAGGTGCGCGTCGGAACGGGCGCGCAGCGCCTCGTACGCCTCGTCGCGGCGCACCTGCGGCAGGCCCTCGCCGGCCTCGGTGCGCCGCCCGAGCGGACGGACGCCGACCGCGACCGCCTCCTCGCGGACGACGGGCTTCTCGGCCAGGTTCGGGAACTCGCTGACGCCGGTGACCGGCTCCTTGCGGCGCGCGAGCTTCCTGCCGCGCTCCGCCCAGGTGGCGGCGATCCGGTCGCCCACCAGGCCGGAGCGCAGGGCGGCCTCCTGGCCGCCCGCGCGCTCCAGCGCCTGGAAGAACCCCCAGGCGGCGTGGGCGAGTTCGTCGGTCAGCCGCTCCACGTACCAGGAGCCGCCCGCCGGGTCGGCGACCCGGCCCAGGTGCGACTCCTCCAGCAGGATGGTCGAGGTGTTGCGGGCGATCCGGCGTGCGAACGCGTCGGGCTGCCCGAGGTCGTGGTCGAAGGGCAGCACCGTCACCGCGTCCGCACCGCCGACACCGGCCGCGAGGCAGGCGATGGTGGTGCGCAGCATGTTCACGTAGGGGTCGCGCCGCGTCATCATCACCGGCGAGGTCACCGCGTGCTGGACCTGGGCTGCGGCGGACCCGGCGCCGCGGCCCTCGGCGCCGCGGACCTCTGCGCCGGAGACGTCGACACCGGAGACCTCGGCGACACGGGACCACAGGCGGCGCGCGGCCCTCAGCTTCGCCACCGTCAGGAACTGGTCGGCCGTGGCCGCGTAGCGGAACTCCAGCTGGCGGCAGGCCGCGTCCACGGACAGCCCCGCGTCGGTGAGCAGGCGCAGGTAGGCGACACCGGTCGCCAGGGAGGCGCCCAGCTCCTCGGCCGCGGACGCGCCGGCCTCGTGGTAGGGCAGCGCGTCCACCGTCAGCGCCCGGATGCCGGGGTGGTCCCGCGCGCAGAGCCGGGCCAGTTCCACGGCCTCGGCGGTGTCCGCCGGTGCTCCGGTCCGCGCGGCGAGCCCGAGCGGGTCCGCGCCGAGGTTGCCCCGGGCGGCCTCCCGGGCCACGCCCCTGGCCTCGTAGATCCGCAGCAGCTCCCGCGCGGCGGCGCCGGTCTCGGGGCCCGCGTCGAGCACGACGGGGGCGAGGTCGAGGTAGACGCCGTCCAGCGTGCGGGCCAGGTCGGCCACGGCGACGCCGGATCCGCCGACGGCCAGCCACAGGGAGGTGACGCCGTTCTCCAGATCGGCGAGCACGGCCTCGTTGGCGCGGTCCGCCTCCGCCCGCTCGTGGCGCTGCCGCACGTCCCAGCCGCTGCTCGCCGGTCGGCCGCCGCGCACGTAGGGTGCGAACCCCGGGTAGCCGACAGCCGGGACGGCCGCGTCGGCGGCGGTGTGGAGCGGACCGACGACGAGCCCGTCCTCCAGCGCCGTGGCCAGCGCCTGCTCGGCCTCCGGTCCGGTCAGGTCCTTGCCTGACTTGCGCAGCACGCCCGCCACCAGGCTCTGCCAGTGGCTGTGGGAGGCGTCCGGGAACTCGGAAGCGAGCGAGAGCTCGTCGTCAGGCAGGACCGTCATAGCAGGATGCTAGGGCAGATCATCTGCGGCTCAGCGCGAGATGAACTGTGATGTATCCCTCTCCGGCACGCGCTGCTCCCGCCTCGCTCCGCGCGGCGTCGACGAGACTGGTCGACGAGCACCGGCGCGGGCCCGGCGCGGGCAGCGTGGGCCCGCCGCGGCCGGTCAGTCGAGGTAGCCGCGGACGCCTCCGGCGTAGTACGTGCTCGGGTCGCCCGGCGCCGGCTCGCGGCCGAGGGCGAATCGCGTCACCAGGTCCGGGTTGGCGATGAAGTGCCGCGCGAAGGAGACCGCGTCGGCGACGCCCGACGCGACCGCGGCGTTGGCACTCTCCCGGTCGAAGCCGTTGTTCGCGATCAGCGGACCGGCGAACAGGCGGCGGTAGCGGGCCAGCCGGCTCAGGTCCGGCGCGGCCCGGTCGGCCGTCGATCCCGCTGTCGCCGATCCCAGTGCCGTGGATCCCGGTGCCGTGGATCCCGCTGCCGTCGGGTGCGGTCCGGGCAGGTCCGGTCCGAGCAGGTGCAGGTAGGCGATCCGGCGGTCGCCCAGCTCCGCCGTCAACTCGTCGTACTCGGGCAGCAGTTCCACGTCGAAGGCGTACGGTCCGCCGCTGTTCCAGTACGGCGCCAGCCGCACCCCGACGCGCGGCGCGCCGTCCCAGACCGCAGTCACCGCGTCGAGGACCTCGAACAGGAAGCGCCGGCGCCGGAACCGGTCCCCGCCGTAGGCGTCCGTGCGCCGGTTCAACCGGGGGCTCAGGAACTGCGGGAGCAGGTACACGCCGTGGGCGGGCAGCTCGACGCCGTCGAAGCCCGCCCGGCGGGCGTTCGCCGCCGCCGTCGCGTAGTCCAGGACCGCCTGGGCGATCTCGGCGAGGCTCATCTCGTGCGGGGTGACGGTCGCCTTCGGCCCGGTCGGCGTGAACACCGTCTGCTCCGGGTTCACCGCGGACGGGCCGCCGGGCAGGCGTCCGTCGTGGTGGTCGGGGTGCGAGACCGCGCCCGCGTGCCACAGCTGCATCACGATCCGGCCGCCGAGCGCGTGCACGACGTCGGTGACCCGCCGCCACCCGGCCACCTGCTCCTCGCTGTAGATCCCGGGCACGTTGACCTGTCCGGTCGCCCGCTCGCTCACGAGCGTGCTCTCGGTGACGATCAGGCCGGCCGTCGCCCGCCGCGCGTAGTGGGCGACGTGCAGGTCGGTGGGCGCCAGCCCGCTGTTCTCGGCCCGCGCCCGGGTGGTCGGCGCCACCACCACGCGGTTGGGCAGCCGCAGGCCGGCGAGGTCGACCGGGCGCAGCAGGGGTTGGTCCAGGGCGGTGATGGTGGTCGGGGATGTCGTGGGCATCGTCGGTTCCTTCCGGTGGCTTCTGGTTCTCGTGGGCCTCGTAGGATCGACGTGGGGCGCGCGGCGAAGGTGACCGGAGACGATGGACGAACTGGCTCAGCGGTTCGAGACGCAGCGCGGGGCGCTGCGGGCGCTCGCCTTCCGGATGCTCGGCTCGCTCACCGAGGCCGAGGACGCGGTGCAGGAGGCATGGCTCAAGCTGAGCCGTGTCGACGCCGACGAGATCCGCACCCTGGACGCGTGGCTCCGCACGGTCGTCTCGCGGATCTGCCTGGACGCGCTGCGCTCCCGTGCCTCCCGGCCGGAGGAGCCCGTCGGGGAGCTTCTCGACGGGCGGCTGAACGACGGTCAGCGGCCCGCCGACGGGGCGGACCCGGAGCAGGAGGCCCTGCTCGTCGACGCGGTCGGCCGGGCGATGCTCGTCGTGCTCGACACGCTGACGCCGCCCGAACGTGTCGCGTTCGTGCTGCACGACCTGTTCGCCGTGCCCTTCGACGAGATCGCGCCGATCGTGGACCGGACCCCGGTGGCCGCGAAGAAGCTCGCCAGCCGGGCCCGGCAGCGGGTGCACGGCGCACCGGCGCTGCCCGCGACGCAGCTCGCCCGGCAGCGACGCGTGGTCGAGGCGTTCCTGGCGGCCTCGCGCACCGGCGACCTGGCCGCGCTCCTGCACCTGCTCACCACCGACGTGGTGCGCCGCGCCGACGCGGCCGCCCTCCCGCCCGGCGCGCCCACCGAGGCCCGCGGCGTCCGGGACGTGGCCGAGGGGGTCCTGGCCTTCGGCCGCCGCGCCCGGCTCGCGGCCCCGGCGCTGGTCGACGGCGTCGTCGGCGCGGTCGTGGCCCCGCACGGCCGGCTGGCCATGGTGATCCGCTTCACCGTCGTGGGCGAGCAGGTCGCCGCCTACGACGTGCTCGCGGACCCCGCCCGCCTGCGCGCCCTGGAGCTCGCCGTCCTCGACGCCTGACGACCACCGCCTGCCGGTCAGGTCCGGCGGGGCTCCCAGCGGTAGAACTCCCGCGCCATCGCGTCCTTCGGCTCGCGCCAGGTCAGCGGGTCGTAGGCGTGCACGTACGCCGAGAGCCGCTCGCTGACGTCGCGGAACTCGGGGTGGTCCTTGAACCGGTCCACCTGCGGACCCGGCGGCCGGTCGGACTCGATCAGGTGCAGGTACACGTCGCCGAACTGGAACAGGCTGCGGCCGGTGACGCCGACGAGGCCGGGAAGCTCGCCCCGGTCGGAGTCCGCGAACGCGGCGGCGATGTCCTTGGCCGATCCGGGCTTCATCCGGGCGACGATCAGAGCGCGGTGCATGGCGTTGTCGGGTCCTCTCGTGTCGATCTCAGCGGCCGGGCAGCGGCGCGGGCGGGCGCCGGCCCAGCTCCGCGGCGCGGCGCTCGACTTTGTCGCGGATGACGTCCAACTGCACCCGGCTGTTGCGGTTGATCCGCTCGGCCATCGTGAGGTCGTCGACGGGCGCGGTGGGCTTCATGGCGAAGTCCTGGATCCAGCGCATCGAAGTGCCGCCGGGCAGCTCGCGGTAGTGCCAGGTGATGTCCATGTGCGCGAAAGGGCCGGTCTCCACCCGGTGGGCCCGGACGGTCAGACCGGCCCGGTCCGTCTCACGCCGGGAGACCCACGACCAGACCTGGCCGTTCTCGTCGGGGTGCATGGTCAGCCGGAAGGTCACCTGGTCGCCGTCGCGCTCCAGCACGTCGACGGAGGCGTACTCGGTGAACAGGGAGGGCCAGCCCTCCACATCGTTGGTCATCTCCCAGGTGAGGTCCAGCGGGGCCGCGATCACGACGCTGTTGTCGGTGTGTCCGCTCATGTCAGGCCCCCGTGCCGAGCTGCCCGTTGACGGCGGCCAGGAAGGTGCGGGGGGTCCGGCAGGTCTCCGGCAGGCCGCCGATCGCGCGGCCGTAGCGCTGCTCCAGCTCCGAGACGACGCCCAGCAGGCCGAGCGAGTCCAGATCGAACCGGGCGAACTCTGCGTCGGGCTGCGCCGCCAGGGCGGCCGGGTCCACGTCCAGACCGGCCCGGCCCTTCATCACGGTCGCCAGCTCGTCGTAGGTCACAGGACCGTTCATCGGTGCTCCTCGCTCTCGTACGGTCAGGTCCGGGGTTCGTCGTCGCGGCGCAGCACCAGCGCCGAGTTGCAGCCCATCAGGCCGCGGCTGAGGACCAGGGCGGTCCGCAGCGCAGTGGTGCGGGCGCGGCCGGTGACCACGTCGAGGTCGACGCGGACGTCGGCGACGTTGGGGGTCGGCGGGACGGTGTCGTGCTCCAGTGCCAGGACGGCGGCGGCGACGTCGAGCGCGGCGGCGGCCGAGAACGCCCGGCCGAACCCGGCCTTCGGCGCGGTGACCGGGACGTCGGCGGCCCGCGCCCCCAGGGCGTCGGCGAGGGCGAGCGCTTCGGCGTGGTCGGCCGCCGGGACGCCGAGGGCGTCGGCGAACACCACGTCCACCTCGTCCGGGGTGCAGTCGGCCTCCGCCAGAGCGCCCCGGATCGCGCGGGCGAGCCCCTCGCGGGAGTGTTCCCAGCCGCGCGTGCCGGTGAAGGTCGCGGCGTGGCCGGCGATCCGCGCGCGCACCGCGGCCCCCCTGCGGCGGGCGGACTCCTCCCGCTCGACGACGAACATCGCACCGCCCTCGGCCGGGGAGAAGCCGCAGGCGTG
Source organism: Streptacidiphilus anmyonensis (assembly GCF_000787855.1). Classification (GTDB taxonomy): domain Bacteria; phylum Actinomycetota; class Actinomycetes; order Streptomycetales; family Streptomycetaceae; genus Streptacidiphilus; species Streptacidiphilus anmyonensis. The sequence goes on from NZ_BBPQ01000007.1 coordinate 58,229, forward strand.
CTCGGTGAAGGGCTGGTAGGCCCGGCGCGGGTCCTGCGCCAGGCTCAGCTCCGGGTAGCCCAGCTGGCAGACCATCGCGTAGGGAGCCAGCGGGGCCTCGGTCGCGCCGGTCACGACCGCGCGGGCGCCGTTCCTGAGGGCCCGGCAGGAGTGGGCGAGCACGTCCAGCCCGCCGGCCTCGTCGTTGGCGAGGACGGCGCACGGCCCGCAGAAGCCGCCCCGGATCGAGATCTGACCCGTGCTCGCGGCGTAGAACCAGGCGATCGACTGGTAGGGACCGACGAAGCGCGGCCCGCGCCCCCACAGCTCCTGCATCTCGCGCTGCCCGAAGGTGACGCCCCCGCAGCCGGCGGCGGTGGCGACGCCGATGTCGAAGGGCGCCTCGGGGTCGGCGGTGAGTCGGGCGTCCCGCACCGCCATGTCGGCGGCGGCCATGGCGAAGTGGGTGAAGCGGTCGGTCTGCACCAGGAGGCGGTTCTCCACCAGCGTCTGCGGGTCGAAGTCGCGCACCTGGCCCGCCACGCGCAACGGCAGGTCGGTGCATCCCTCGAGGTCGACCCGGTCGAGGGAGACGTCGCCCCGCAGGAGGGACTTCCAGTAGGCGTCGCAGCCGATGCCGCCGGGTGCGATCACGCCGACGCCCGTCACGACGCCCGACCGCGCGACGACGTCGCCGCCGAAGGTCACGGCCGGGCCTGGTCGGGGCGGCTGAGCACCACCGCGGACTGGAACCCGCCGAATCCGCTGCCGACTGACAGCACGTGGCGCAGCGGTCGGCGGCGCGCCCTGCCCGGCACGTAGTCCAGGTCGCATTCCGGGTCGGGCGTCCGGTAGTTGGCCGTGGGCGGCACCACCCCGTCGGCGATGGCGAGGACGCAGGCCAGCAGCTCGATCGCGCCGATCGCGCCGAGGGAGTGGCCGACCATCGACTTGATGGAGCTCATCGGCGCCGCGTAGGCGTGCTCGCCCAGCGAGCGTTTGACGGCGGCCGTCTCGTGCCGGTCGTTCTGGCGCGTGCCCGAGCCGTGGGCGTTGACGTAGTCGACCTCGGTGGGCAGCACCCCGGCCTGCGCGAGGGCGCGGTCGACGGCCTCCGACAGCTCGCGGCCCTCGGCGGTCAGTCCGGTCATGTGGTGGGCGTTGCCGAAGGTCGCGAATCCGCTGATCTCGCAGTAGACCCGGGCCCCGCGGGCCAGGGCGTGCTCGCGCTCCTCAAGGAGCAGCACGGCCGCGCCCTCGCCGAGAACGAAGCCGTCGCGTTCCGCGTCGAAGGGCCGGGAGGCGTGGGCCGGGTCGTCGTTGCGGGTCGAGGTCGCCTTGATGGCGTCGAAGCAGGCGACGGTGATGGGGGAGATCGGCGACTCCGACGCACCGGCGGCGACGATGTCGGCCTTGCCCTCCGCGATGGTCTCGAAGGCGTGTCCGACGGCGTCCAGGCCGGATGTGCAGCCCGTCGACACCGTCTGCACCGGTCCACGTGCCTGAAGGAACTCGGCGACCTCGGAGGCCAGCGTGCTGGGCGAGAAGGCCCGGTGCAGGTGCGGGCCTGCGGCCTCGGGGTTCACGTCCCAGCGGCGGCCGTGGTCGCTGATGGCGACGTAGTCGCGTTCGAGCCGGGTGGTGGCGCCCACGGCGCTCCCCAGGGAGACGCCCGTGCGCCAAGGGTCCGGCCAGGACGTGCCGAGCCCGGCGTCGCGCAGCGCCTCCACGGCGGCGACGAGCGCGAACTGGATGTAGCGGTCGCAGCGCCGGACGGTCTCCGGATCCAGGCCCGAAGCGAGCGGATCGAAGTCGCACTCCGCCGCGATGCGGGAGCGGAACGCCGCCGCGTCGAAGAGGGTGATCTCGCGGGTCGCGGTGCGTCCCTCGGTCAGCAGCCTCCAGAACGGCGCGACGCCGATGCCGCCCGGTGCCACGACGCCCAGGCCCGTCACGGCTACTCGTCGCCTCATCTGCTCGCCACGGGTGCGCCGTCCGAAGGGGCGGGTTCGCACTCCGTGTCCACGTGACCGAGCTCGGGACTCGGCGCGAGCGGACCCAGGTGGAAGACCAGGCGCGCCTGCGAGCCGCCGACGTTCCGGAAGCGGTGCCGCACGCCCTGAGGGATCATCAGGCCCTGTTCCGGGCGCAGCGGATGCGTCTCCCCGTCGAGATCCACCTCGAGGTCCCCGGCGACGACGAACACGAACTCCTCGGAGTACGGGTGGTAGTGCTCGCCGACGCGCTCGCCGGGCCCGATCAGGGCGACGCCCATGAAGCCGCTGGTCGATCCGACCGTCGCGGGAGAGAGCACGGCCCGCAGATCGCCGCCGCGCCGTCGGTTGGGCGTGATCTCCGCGAGGCTGACGATTCGGGCGGGTGCGGTGGTCATGTGCGACTCCCGGGACCTGGAGGACTGCGGGCAGGACTGCGGGCAGGGCTGCGGACAGCGGGCGGGCGGCGTCAGGACGACGGGGCGGCTGTCCGGTCGGTGACAAGGCTCCTCGCGCACCCGGTCAGGAAGCGCGTCAGGCCGGGCTCGTCGGCGGTGAAGGCCGGGTCTGGCCCGTCTCGGGGGTTTGGCGGGTGACGGCGAACCGCAGCGACCGCTCGTAGGAGACGCAGTCGCGCAGCGGCCGCACCACGGCGCGGTGGTCGGCGCTGCCCACCCACTGCAGGAACGGTTCGGCGCTCTCCCACTCACTGGTGATCAGCCACTGGGAGGGCTCGCCGAGCGACTGGCACAGCTGGTCGCTCACATGGCCCGGGACATTGGCCACCTGATGGCGGATCCGGTCGTAGGCGGCCAGGAAGTCCTGGTCCCGGCCCTCGTGGACGTCGAGCAGCAGGACGACCCGCAGCCGCTGCCCGATCGTTTCGGACGCGTCGGTTCGGGGGGCGTGGATGAGGGTGTCGTCGGTGGTCACCACTGTGGTTTCTCCGTCTCGTCCGCGGCGGCCACGGCGCCTCGGCTCGCGATCGACCGACGGCCCGTGCCGAAGCCACCATACGTGCACGATCCTGCGACGCTCCGTAGGCGAGGGCGCGGCACCCGGGTGAAGAACCGGTCGAGTCGGCCGCGTCGGGGAATGGACAGCAGCAGGCTTCCGCCGGCCCATGGCCGTGCCCCGTTGAGGCCGTGCCAGCGTGCGGTCCCCCGAACCGGAGAGCATCGATGACGTCCGACGCCGACGAGTACGTGCCAGTCCTGATCGCGGGCGGTTCCCTTGTGGGGCTGTCCGCCTCTCTCTTCCTCGGCCGCCTCGGCGTGCCGCACCTTCTGATGGAGCGTCACACCGACACCTCCCGCCATCCTCGCGGTCGTGGCAACAACGTCCGCACGATGGAGCTCTACCGCACCGCCGGCGTCGAGCCGCGGATTCGCGCGGCCGCCTCTCTGCTGGCGGAGAACCACGGCATCCTTCGGGCGGACTCGCTGCTCGGCGCGGAGCAGGAGTGGCTCTTCCGTGAGATCGACCCCGGCGGCGAGCTGCCCGGACTCAGCCCCTCCGGCTGGTGCCTGTGCTCCCAGAACGACCTCGAACCGGTCCTGCTGGACGCGGCGCGGGAGCTGGGCGCGGACATCCGCTTCGGCACCGAGCTGGACTCCTTCGAACAGGACCCGGACGGCGTCACGGCCGTCGTGACGGAGCGCGGGAGCGGCCGGAGCCGGACCGTGCGGGCCCGCTACCTGCTGGCCGCCGACGGCCCGCGCAGCCCCGTCCGGGAGCGGCTTGGCATCGGCCGGAGCGGCAGGGGCGACCTGTTCCACAACGTCAGCATCACCTTCCGCGCCAAGCGTCTGGCCGACGCGGTGGGGGACCGGCGCTTCATCGTCTGCTATCTGAGCAACCCCGACGGGACCGGTGCGCTGCTGCCCGTCGACAACCAGGAGGCGTGGATCTTCCACGCACCCTGGCGGCCCGACTCGGGCGAGACCCTGGAGGACTTCACCGACGACCGCTGCGCCGAACTGATCCGCGCGGCCACCGGGGTGGTGGACCTGGAGGTCGAGATCACCGGCAAGGCGCCCTGGCACGCGGCCGAGCGGGTGGCGGAGGGCTACGGTCGCGGACGGGTCTTCCTGGCCGGGGACTCCGCGCACGAGATGTCCCCCACGGGCGCGTTCGGTTCCAACACCGGCATCCAGGACGCCCACAACCTGGCCTGGAAGCTGGCCGCCGTCCTTCAGGGCTGGGCCGGGCCGGAGCTGCTGCGCAGCTACGAGGCGGAGCGCCGCCCGGTCGCGTTGGCGATCGCCGCCCGGGCCTCGGCCCGGTCGGTCGAGCACCGGCACCCCGGATACGACGTCAGTTTCCGCGCCGGCCGCCAGCCGGACACCATGTCGGCGGTGCTCGGCTACCGCTACCGGTCCGGCGCGGTACACGGCGGCGACCCTGAGGGGCCCGCCGTGCCGGAGCGGTTCCTGCCCGGGGCCGAGCCCGGCGCCCGGGCACCGCACCTGTGGCTGCGCCGCGACGGAGTCCGCCTGTCGACGCTCGACCTCTACGAGCGCCACCCGGTGCTGCTGACCGGCCCGGCGGGCAGGGCCTGGCACGACGCCGGCCTGCGGGCCGGCGCCGCGCTCGGCGTACCGCTGGATTGCCACCGGATCGGCGGCGACCCCGGACACGGGCCGGTCCTTCGCCCGGAGGAGGGGACCCACTGGGCCGAGGCGCACGGCGTGGGCGAGGACGGCGCGGTCCTCGTGCGCCCCGACGGCTTCGTGGCCTGGCGCGCCACCGGAGCGGACGACCGGCCGGTCCCCGTCCTGACCAGGGTGCTGGAGGCGATCCTGGGCCGCGCCTGACGCGCGGACCGGCCTGCCTGCGGGGCAAGCCCTACCGGGTCGGGACCTGCACCTCGACCGTCGTCCAGTGGTAGGCCGGGCCGCCGTGGTCCTTGTCCCTGCACGGGACAAGGCCCGCCTGGTCCATGCCGACGATCCCGATGCAACCGCCGAGGACGTTCATCACGTGGTCCCTGGAGATTCGCCACTTCGTGGACGGAACGCCGCACGCGCCCGTCCAGCCGAGCTGGTCCGTCCCCGGACGGCCGGGGCGCAGGCACCACGAGGGGTTCCAGTCGGGGCGGAGCTCCGTGGTGCCCTTGCCGGACTCGGGGGTCTTCCACAGCAGCAGCTCGGTCCCCAGCGAGCACGGCAGCAGGTCCAGGTGCTGCGAGTGCAGGCCCAGGTAGTTGGACAGGCACCGCGCGTCCGAGCCGTGGCCGACGATGCGGATCTGCACGTAGGTGTCGTGCGGGTGGGAGCCGCGGGCCTGCGCGGGAGCGGCCCCCAGGGAGAGCGCGACGGTCACCGAGGCGGCGACGGCGGAGAACCACCGGGCCTTTCCGTTTCGAATCATGTCTGACTGGACCTCTCTTCGTGGGCGAGGCGCGTGGCGTGGCAGCGTCCAAGGCTGCGCCCCGGTATCGAAACCGACGGCCGGTGCGGCCCCACGCAATGTCACTCGCGCGTGGGCGCGTCACCGGCCGCGGGATCGGTCGAGTGGCCCAGAGGGGTACCGAATCCGCGGTCAGGCGGACCTCGGGTGCGGCGGTCTCACCGCACGGCCCACTGGGTGGGAGCCGTGCTGGGCGCCTTGCTCGGGGGCATGGGGGGAGCGGTGACCAGGATCCGTCCGTAGACCCCGAAGGCCGCCACCATGACGAAGGCGATCACCAGCCAGCGCACACCCAGGCGCGCCGGCAGCGTGAGCAGCCGGCGCACCAGGTGTGGGCGGGTGAGTGAGCGCACCGCCCGACGGGCGCGCCGGCGGTTGGAATGGTACGAACGGCGGGTCAACGTCGCCTCCTTGAACGGACTGCCCGCGGGCGGGGACGGTTGCCGCCGATCTGGTCGCGGTAGGCCAGCAACTGCACCGGCATGTCGAAGGCGACGACGCCGACCACCTGGGGTCCGTACGGGGTGGCCCGGGTGTAGCGGGCGATGAAGCGCTCGGAGCGCAGCGAGCCCTCGACGATCTCCACGTCCGTGCCCAGGGCCGGGCTGCCCACCGCCTGGATCCGCGTGCCGTGCTGTTCGGACCAGAAGCGCGGCACCGGGGTGAACCGGTCGGCGCGGCCGGGGCCGCGCAGCAGCGCCTCGGCCGCGTGCTGGCCCATCTCCACGGCGTGGATGAGGTGTTCGACGCGGCGGGGCTCCACGTCGAACCGCACGTTGGGCCAGCGGGCCACGTCGCCCGCCGCGACGACGTGCGGGACGAGCCGCCCCCACCGGTCCACCGCGTGGGAGGTCGGGCCGCAGAGCACTCCGTCCGAGACCTCCAGGCCGCTGTCGCGCAGCCATTCGGTCCGGGGCTCGCTGCCGAGCCCGAGGACCACGAAGTCGCATTCGAGTTGCCGGCCGTCGCTCAGACGCAGACGCAGCGTGTCGCCGTGGTCCTGCCAGTCGGAGACCTGGGTGTTCAGCCGGACGTCGACACCCGCGCGACGCTGGATGGAGCCGATGACGGCACCGACCTTGGGGCCGAGCACCCGGCGCAGCAGCGGCGCGCTGTGCACCACGAGCGTCACGTCCATGCCGTGCTCGCGCGCGGTGCAGGCGAGTTCGCAGCCGACGAAGCCGCCGCCGAGGATCACGACATGGCGGGCGCGCGCCTCGTGCAGGGCGACGCGGACGGCCGCCGCGTCCTCGAGGGTGCGGATGGTCCGCACCCGCTCGCTGAACACCGGCGCCTCGGGCAGCCGTTTGGCGTCCACGCCGGTGGCGAGCACCAGTCCGTCGAACGGCAGCCGCTCGCCGCCGCGCAGCAGCAGCGCACTGCGGGCCAGATCGAGACCGGTCAGCCGGGTGTCCAGCAGCCAGTGCGCGTCCGGCACTTCTTCCGTCTGGAAGGTGAGGTCGTCACCGCTCAGTGCCCCCGCGAGGTACTGCTTCGACAGCGGTGGGCGGCTGTAGGGGAGATGCCGCTCCTCCCCGACGATGACCACCTCACCGTCGAAGCCCCGGTCGCGCAGGCGTCCCGCGGCGCTCATGCCGGCGAGCCCGCCGCCGGCGATGACGATGCGCTTGCGGGGCTCCCTGGCGCTGGTACCGCTGCGCAGCGAACGCCCTGACGCGCGGCGGGTCGTGGGCCCGCCGCCGTGGATCCGGATCGCCTGCATCGGGCAGCACCGGACCGCCTGACGGGCCCTGGCGGCGAACTCCGCCGGGACGTTGCCGCTGTAGTGGAGCGACCCTTCGTCGGAGATGCGGAAGACCTCCGGCGCCTCCTGCTGGCAGATCCCGTAGATGTGGCAGCGGTTGTTGTCCACGCTGACCCGGACCGGCCGCACCTCGGGGACCAGTGCCGGCTCGACGGTGCGGAAGGCGTCTCCCGACACCGGGGCCCGTGTGGGCAGCCGTTCGGGTGCCGGGGCCGGCGCGGGGATCAGGGATGCGTGTGGGGCCGGGGCCTGCGGGTACGCCTCCTCCGGGGCGTACGCCTGGGCCACGGGGTGCGCCTGCTGCTGCGCGGGGTACGCCTGCTCCGGGGCGTACCCCTGGGCCACGGGGTGCGCCTGCTGCGCGGGGTACGCCTGGACCTGGTGGGACCCCTGCACCTGGTGGTACCCCTGCGCAGAGGCGTACCCCTGTTCCGTCGGATACCCGTGCTCCGCGGGGTAGGCCTGTTCCCACGGGTGGGTCGTCCATGGGTCGGTCATGCCTCACCCCCCTTGGCGCCGAACGCGCGTTGCCGTAGTCGTGATCGCGAAGGCAGGGCCCGGATCAGGAAGGCCAGGAGGCAGACGCCGGCGCCGATCGCGATGCCGACCGCCACGAGGTTGAGGTGCCGTGGCTCCGGGTGCACCAGGAAGATGTGCAGCCAGACCAGCGCGAAGGACACGTAGGCGAGTTGATGGAACCTCAGCCACCGCTGGTAGCCGAGGCGCCGTTGCAGCCAGACCGAGCAGCCCACCGCGATGGCGAGTTCCGTGCCCAACACGCCGAATCCGACCGGGATCCGCTGTACCGGGCCCGCGAAGGGCACCAGCAGTTGCACCGTTCCTATGTGCCAGATCGGCTGGTAGAGGAAGGTCAGCCCGTGCAGGCACCCGAAGATGATCGCGCTCAGGCCTACGGTCATATGGGCCCCGTAGATGGTGGCGCGGTTGACGTGCCGTTCCAGGATGCGCAGCCGGAGGACCGCTCCGAGGAGCACGGTGGCGACCATCAGGGCGTACGCGACCATGGCGAACAGTCTTGCGATCTGGTGCACACCCATGTCGTAGGCGACGCCGTGGTTGTACGCGTCGAGCGGCGACCCAGGTATGGGTGCCAGTGTGCCGGTGGACGAAGCGACCATGATCATGCCCAGGACCCCTTTTTCCGGTAGCCACGAACATCGGCTCCGCCGGGCTCAACCGAGGCGCATTCCCCGTCGTGCGTGATCGTGCGAATTCAGGGGGTGACCGGCCTGGTTCAGTCCGCCGTGCCGCTCCCCCGTGAAGCACTGCTTCGGCGGCAGACGTTACACCAAGTGCCCGACGGCGGGGCCGAACTCCGAAATCGGGAACACGGGCTCGGGGGTGCTCCGGCGGCCGATTTGAGCAGAATTTCCAGCAGCGATATACGGAATTTGCCCTCGGTGCCACTCTGTGTACTCAGTGTAATTATTTGAGAGAAGTCGTGAAGATCCCGTGTCGCCCGGTGAAGCCGTCCGGATCCCGCCGTTGGCATCGGCACCCGGTGTGACCTGGGCGAACAAGGATTTCGCGGGCCGAATTCCGGCGGGCGTCGGAGGGGGTGACGGAGCCTCCCACGGTCAAGCCTTGGTACTTGTTACCCGCCGGGAACCACGGGCGCCTGCGGCCCGGCCGACCGTGGCGAAGGTGGCGGAGCGTCAACGTTCCCTACGGGGAGCGACTTCGATGTGTCCGCCCGACCGCTTCTGCCCGAGAGTCGTCAATCGTGCTCACTTTCTTATGAGAAAGAAATTCTCACAAGAGCGGCTCGCCGGTTCTGGAACGGGACGGGCGGGGGGTGTTGACGGCCCGGACCCGCGCTGGTGGACTGGACGGCATGACGTCCTCCGGGCAGCCGCTGGTCATCCGCGGCCACATCGACTTCGGTCGGGTGTGGTCCGCGTCGCATCGCCGCTGAGCCCCGATCGTCGCAACGCCCCACCGCACCCGCGCCCGCGCGCCGTCCTTGCGGGGCCTTCCGCCTGAAGGTGACGTGTCGAACCGCCGTCGCCGTCCTGTTCTCTGTTCTCCTCTGAGGAGTCGTTCATGGATGCCGCACTCGAGGCGTGGAAGCACTGGCGGGACGAGCGGGTCGTCAACGCCCGCGCGCTGCACGGACCGTTGTCGCTGACCGGCACGCACTGGCTCGACGCGCCACGGGCCACCGGGTCCGCGCTGCCCGGTCGGTGGACCGTGGACCGGGCGGCCGACCAGGTCGTGCTGACCGCCGCGCGGCACGACGGGATCTCCGTCGACGACGTGCCGCTGGACGGCACACTTCGGCTCTCTCCCAAGGACACCGGTGCGTACGCTCCGCGCCTCAGCCACGGGGGCCGGTGGCTGGAGCCGATCGTGCGGGAGGACCGGTACGCCGTCCGCGTCTTCGACCCGGCCGCCGACGCGCGGACGGCCTTCGCGGGCATCGACGCCTTCCCCTACGACGCCTCCTGGGTGCTGCCCGCACGCTTCGAGGCGTTTCCCGCCCGCCGGACCGTCACCGTCCCGCACAGCGACGGTCGCACGCGGCCGACCGTCCTCGTCGGCACGGTGACGTTCTGTCAGGGGAGTGCGGTGCGCTCGATGGCGGCCCAGCGCACGCCCGAGGGAGCCCTGAACGTGAGCCTGGCCGACCTCACCCGGCGGGCCGAGACGTGCGGATTCCGCGTCGTCGAGATCCCCGAGCCGGATCCGTCGGGCGCGACCGTCGTCGACTTCAACCGGGCGCAGCTTCCCCCCTCGGCGTTCGCGGAGCACTACCTGTGTCCGCTCCCGCCGGAGGGGAACACGCTGCCGTGGTCGGTGCGCGCGGGTGAGCGCCGGGTGTTGGAGCACCGCGGTCCCGCACGCCGTTGACGCTCCTGTATGCCGTGACCGGCGAGCCGGCTAGCGGATCCCCGCAGGCTCGCGCTCGTAGGGGATCCTCTCGCCGGCCTCGACCGCGACCGGGAGCCTGTTCCCGGCCGGGGGCAGCGGGCAGGTGGCCAGGTCGGTGTAGGCGCAGGGCAGGTTGATCGCCCGGTTGAAGTCGACCAGCACCCGGCCCTCGGCGTCGGGGGCCGGGACGGCCAGGGAGCGGTTGGCCGCGTAGGTCGTCACGCCCGACGTGGCGTCCGTGAACAGGACCAGGAGGCTCCCAGGCCGAGCGCCCTCGAACGCGGTCAACCGGTAGGAGGGGCCGCCGTCCTCCAGCTCGAACTCGACCTGTCCGGGCGCGGCGTAGACGTGCTCCAGCCCCTCGACCGCAGCCCCCACCGTCACCTCCCGCGGCGTCGCGAAGGGCAGGTAGCGGCCGACGCGGGCCCAGCGCCGGTCCGGAGCGAAGGCCGGGGTGTGCGTGTAGTCGAGCCGCAGCCTGTTGTCGGGGTGACGCGGGCGCAGGATGTCGGCTCCGCCCCGCTTGGCGATCTCGATGACGGCGTCCCCGGCGCCGGCGAACAGGCTCGCCCGCTCCGCGACGACGCCGAAGCGGTGGACTCCGCGGACCACCGCGCCGTCGACGACGAGCTCCTCGCCGTCGTCCAACCGCACCGTGACCCCGTCCTCGCCGGTTGACCACGCACCGGGTGCGTCCGGGAAGCGCGCGGGCGCCTCGTCCAACCAGCGGAGGCTGGTGACGGCCAGGAACCCGTGCGGGTCCGCGAGTGCGTGCTCGTGCGCGGCGTGCCACTGCTGCCACTGCAGGACGAAGTCCTCGTGGTCGACGTCCAGGCGGGTCATGGCGTCTCCTGCGGGAGAGGGATGGGGAGTTCGGGGGAGGCGAGCCGGTGGAACCGGCTCGCGTGGAAGACCAGCGGCGCCACCGCGTGATCGGCGTCCAGTTCGTGCACCCGAAGCAGCACGATGTCGTGGTCGCCGGCCGCCACCAGCCGTTCGACGGAGCAGTCGAACCAGGCGCTCGCCTCCTCGATCAGTACCGCGCCGTCCGTCGTGGCGTGCCAGGCGAGGCCCGCGAACCGGTCGCCGTCCCGGGCGGCGAGCCGGCGGCAGGCGCTCTCCTGGTGCGCGCCGAGCACGCTGACCCCGATCCGGGCGCGGTCGCGCAGCAGCGGCCAGGTGGTCGAGGTATGGGCGACGCAGACCGAGACCAGGGGCGGGTCGAGTGAGACGGAGGTGAACGAGCTCGCGGCCAGACCGACCGGCGTCCCGTCCACCAGCGCCGCGAGCGCGGTCACCCCGGTCGGGAAGGCGCCGAAGGCGTGCCGGAGCTGATCGGGCCGCAGGCCCGGCCGGGCGGAAGCCGCTCGGCGTTCTCCGCACTCGGTGCGCTCGACGTGTGTCGCGGTCATCGCCGTCCCCATTCCTCGGCCAGCAGCTCGTAGGACCGGACCCGGTCCTCGTGTCGGTGGGTGATGGTCGTGATGATCAGCTCGTCCGCGCCGGTGGCGTCGCGCAGCGTCTCCAGCTGGTCCGCGACCTGGCCGGGTGAGCCGACGAACTGGGTCTCGGTGCGGTCGGCCACCAGCGCCCGGTCCTGCTCGGTCCAGGCGTGCGCGCGGGCCTCGTCGGGTGTGGGGAAGGCGATGGCTCCGTCGCCGCTGCGGATGCTGCGCACCCACAGGCCGTAGCCGGTCGCCAACTCGCGGGCGGTGGCCTCGTCCTCGGCGACCACGACGTCGGCGGAGACGCTGACGTACGGGCGGTCGAGTTCGGCGGAGGGCCGGAAGGCGGCCCGGTAGCCCTCGGCGGCCTCCAGCACGGTGGCCGGGCTGACGTGGTAGTTGGCGGCGAAGCGCAGGCCGTGGGCGCCTGCGACGTCGGCGCTGATCCCGGCGCTGCTGCCCAGGATCCAGACCTGGAGGTCGGCGCCCTCGCCGGGCACGACATGCGCTTCGACGCCGTCCGGCGTCGCGTAGGTGCCGGCGAGCAGGGCGAGGACGTCGGCGATCTGCTCGTCGTAGGGCTGTGACTCCGCGCCCGGCAACTGGAGCAGCCGTCGGTGCAGGGCGAGGCGCGGGTGGCGCAGCAGGTGCTCGTAGGTGAAGCGGGCGGGGATCCGCAGGCCGCCCGGGGTGTGCCCGTCGACGACGGGCGTGGCGCCGACCAGGGCGGGCTGCCGCGTGGCGGACGGTGCGGACCGGCCGGGGGAACGGCCGAGGCCCAGGTCGAACCGGCCCGGGTGCAGGGCGTCGAGCAGGCCGAACTCCTCGACGGTGGACAGTGCGGTGCGGTGGCCCATCTGTACGGCGCCCGCACCGAGCCGGATGGTCGAGGTCGCGGCCGCGGTCAGCGCCAGCACGACCGCGGGGGAGGTGCCGGCGACGCCGGGGTTGAGATGGTGCTCGGCGAACCAGTAGCGCGCGTAGCCGAGGTCCTCGGCGTGCTGGGCGAGGTCGACGCTGTTGCGCAGGGCCTCGGCCGCGTCCGAGCCGGAGGAGATCGGCACGAGGTCGAGCACCGTGAGCGGGGTGTTGGTCATGGGGGCCTCCCTCGTCAGTTCGCCGCGCGGCCGGAGACGGCGGGGGCGGTGGCGCGGGCGGCGCGCGGGGCGGCGAGCCCGAGGTGGTCGCGGAGCGTCCCGCCCTGGTACTCGGTGCGGAAGACCCCGCGTTCCTGGAGCAGCGGGACGACGGTGTCGGCGAACTCGTCGAGACCGCCCGGCGTGAGATGGGGCACGAGGATGAACCCGTCGGCGGCGTCGGTCTGCACGAACTCGTTCAGCGTCTCGGCCACCCGGGCGGGCGTGCCGATGAAGTTCTGACGGCCCGTCGTCTCGATGACGAGCTCCCGGATGGAGAGGTTCCCGGCCTCGGCCAGGGCGCGCCACTCGGCGGCGACGGCCAGTGGGTCGCGGTGCATCCGCACCGAGGCGCGGCCCTGCGCGACGGTGTGCTCGCCGAGGAGCGGGTCCACCTCCGGGAGCGGTCCGTCGGGGTCGTAGGCGCTGAGGTCGCGGTTCCACACCTGCTCCAGCAGCCTGATCGCGGTCTGGCCGCTGACCTGCTGACGTCGGATCAGGGCCGCCCTCTCCCGCGCCTCGGCGTCGGTGTCGCCGAGCACGAAGGTGACCCCGGGGAGGATCTTCAGCTCGTCGCGGGAACGGCCGTGACGCGCGAGCCGGCCCTTGACGTCGGCGTAGAAGGCACGGCCCGCCTCCAGGGTGCCGTGCCGGGTGAAGATGGCGTCGGCGGCCTCGGCGGCGAACTCCCGGCCCTCCTCGGAGTCGCCGGCCTGGAAGATCACCGGGCGGCCCTGCGGGCTGCGCGGCACGTCGAACCGCCCGGAGATGTCGAACTGGCGCACGTGGTGGTCGAACCGGCCCGGGTCGGGTTCCCGCAGGAAGACCCCGCTCTCCTGGTCCGCCACGATCTCGTCGCCCCGCCAGGAGTCGAACAGCTCAGCTGCCGCCGCGAGGAACTGGCGGGCCCGCTCGTAGCGGTCCTGCTGGGCCAGGAACCCGCCGCGGCGGAAGTTCTCTCCGGTGAACGCGTCCCAGGAGGTCACCACGTTCCAGGCCGCACGCCCGGCCGACAGGTGGTCGAGCGAGGCGAACTGCCGGGCCACCTCGTAGGGTTCGTTGAAGGTGGAGTTGATGGTCCCGGCGAGGCCGAGCCGGTCGGTGACGGCGGCCAGCGCGGCCAGGACCGTGAACGTGTCGGGGCGTCCCACCACGTCCAGGTCGTAGATCTCGCCGTTCTGCTCCCGCAGCCGCAGGCCCTCCGCGAGGAAGAGGAAGTCGAACCTGGCCCGCTCCGCGGTCTGCGCGAGGTGGACGAAGGACTGGAAGTCGATGTGGCTCCCGGCGGCCGGATCGCTCCAGACGGTGGTGTTGTTGACGCCGGGGAAGTGGGCGGCGAGGTGGATCTGCTTGAGGGGCTTGCTCATGGCGCGTGCGGTCCTTCCGGCTCAGGCGAGGGCGGCGGCGGTCGCGCCGACCGCGCCGGCGGTGGCGTAGCGGTTGGCGGGGCGGGGCAGGCCGAGCAGCCCGCGCAGCGTGGACGCCTCGTAGGCGGTGCGGAAGATCCCGCGGCGCTGGAGTTCGGGGACCAGGCCGCGGGTGATCTGCTCGAGGTCGTAGGGGAGCGCGCCGGGCCGCAGCCGGAAGCCGGTGAGTCCGGCGGCCTGCCATTCCTGCAACAGGTCGGCGAGTTCGGCAGGTGTGCCGGTGAAGACGCGGGCGTCGCCGGTGTACACCGCGCCGGCGCGCCGGTCCAGCCGGGCCTTGCACTCGGCGGCGGCGCCGGGGTCCTCGTCGAGGAAGACCAGCAGGTCGCCGAAGATGTGGACGGTCTCCTCCGCGCGGCCGGCCGCGGCCTGCGCGGCGCGGATCCCGGCGACGATCCGCCGCGCGTCCGCGGCGTCCCGTGGGGTGACGAACCCGAGGTCGGCCGAGCGCCCGACCAGTCGGTAGGGCTCGTCGCGGTGCGCCAGCGCGGCGACGATCGGCTGTCCCTGCGGCGGTCGTGGCGTGATGGACGGCCCGCGGACGCTGAACCTGCGGCCCTCGAAGTCGATGTGGTGCAGCTTGTCGCGGTCGACGAAGCGGCCGGTGGCGACGTCGCGGATCTCCGCGTCGTCCTCCCAGCTGTCCCAGAGCCGGCGCAGGACCTCGACGTAGTCCTCGGCCTCGCCGAAGAGGTCGGCGAGGAGCTCCAGCCCCACCGGGGTGTCGAAGTCCTCGATCCGCACCTCGGGCGCGGGACGGCGGCCGAAGTGCGCGGCCTCGTCGGCTCGCGCGGACACCTTCACCCGGACGCCGGCCCGGCCGGTGCTGACGTGGTCGAGGGTGGCGATCGCCTTGGAGAGGTGGAACGGCTCGGTGTGGGTGACCACGGCGGTCGGCACCAATCCGATGTGCCGGGTCAGCGGCGCGATCCTGGCGGCGGTCAGGACGGCGTCGAGCCGTCCGCGCACCTGGTCGGTCCGCTCGTCGGGTTCCAGGGGGTGGGCGGACTGCAGGCTGAGGGAGTCCTCGACGGTCACCAGGTCCAGCAGGCCGCGCTCGGCCTCGGCGACCAGGTCGGCCCAGAAGCGGGCGGTCAACAACTCGGCGGGCCGGGCGTCGTGCTCGCGCCAGGCGGCCGGGTGCCAGCCGGCGCCGTCCAGCGCGACGGCGAGGTGCAGCGGGGCATGGGGTTCGGGCATGGGGGACCGCTTCCTGTGCGGAGGGGTGTCACGGGCGAAGGGGAGCGGATCGCGGGCACACCGGACACCGACCACACACCCGCCGGCGTCAGGCCGGGCCGAGGCAGGGGCGGGGGCAGGGGTGAACGGGTGGCGAAGCGCCGGTCAGCAGGCGGCGTGCGGCGCGACGGAGCGCCGCACGAGGGCGTGCGTGGTTAGGCCGGACACAGCGCGGTGGTGACGCGCTGAAGGTCGATGTGGCGCCGCGAGGACAGGGTGGCGACCCGGCACTGGGCCTTGACGGGGACGACGCGCACGGACCGCTGAGGGGTCTGCTCCACTGCCGTCACCTCCCCCAGTCAGGACTTCTCGCTCACACTCGTGACCTGGCTGAACCGTAACCCGGTCCGGCGGTCCAAAACAATCCTGACGGCTCGGCACCGATCGTCCCGAGCCTGTTCCGGGCCCTGTGATCTCACGTCCTGGTCCGGTGTTGACACTCCTTGCGGAAGGCACCTAACTTCGTCCGCCAGAACGGTCATGAGCGTCAGCGACAAGCCCTGGCTTGCTGACCGGCAACCCTCCGACGCGGCGGGGTGCCCCAGGTGACGACCGGACCGAACGACGATCGGTAAGCGCGAGTACGAGGCCCGCTGGGCGGAACGGCGACGGTGACGCACATGTACGCAGGACCGGGGATGGCCGCCTGGCGGCGCCACGGCCGTGCGGCCGCGTACCTGGACCGCGTCGTCGACCTGCTCCGGGTCAGCAGTGCGCTCTGTCCGGGTCAGGGCCTCTGCCAGGTCTGACGGTCCGCTGAGACGCGCCTTCCACGGCGCGTCCCTTCCGCAGGCGTGCCTTCCGCGGCGCGTCCCTGCTCCCTGCCCCGCTCCTCGCTCACCGCACCCTGCCCTGTGCCGACTGCCTTGGCACCGGGCCCGTGCAGCATTCGCCGGAGTCCCGAAATGGCTGAATCCCTCGTCTCCGTCGTGCCCGAGGGCACGGCCGATCCGCCCATCACGCCGCCGTTGCAGGCCCAGCGCGTGATCCCGCTGCGGCATCCCGGGCGCTGGCTCACCAGCGTCCTGGTTCTCGTCCTCCTCGCCCAGGTCGTGCACGGGCTGGCGACCAACCCCTTCTACCAGTGGGACCGCTTCCAGTACTGGTTCGCCCGGCCGGTGATCACGAACGGCCTGGCGGTCACCCTGGAGGTGACCGCCTACAGCGCGGTTCTGGGCCTGCTGGGCGGCGTGCTGCTCGCGCTGGCCCGGCTCTCCCACAACCCCGTGCTGCGGGTGGCCAGTTGGTGCTACGTCTGGCTGTTCCGCTCCGTGCCGCTGATCGTGGTCCTGCTCTTCCTCTACAACTTCAGCGCCCTGTACCGCACGTTGAGCCTCGGCGTGCCGTTCGGGCCGGCGTTCTGGCACTTCGACGAGTCGAGGCTGGCCACCGACCTGGTCATCGCCGTCGTCGGGCTGAGCCTCAACGAAGCCGCCTACGCCGCGGAGGTGGTGCGCGCCGGCATCCTCTCCGTGGACCAGGGCCAGCACGAGGCCGCCGCCGCCCTCGGCCTGCCCAGGCGCTACCAGTTCACGCGGATCGTCCTCCCGCAGGCGCTGCGCGCCATCGTCCCCTCCTATGTCAACCAGCTGATCGGCCTGGTCAAGAGCACCTCGCTGGTCTTCTACGTCTCGCTGCTCGACCTTTTCGGCTCGGTCCAGAGCATGGGCAGCACCTATCCGGGCGACATCGTGCCGCTGCTGCTGGTCGCCACCGTCTGGTACGTGATCCTCACCAGCGTGATCTCCGTCGTCCAGTTCTACGTCGAGCGCCACTACGCACGCGGCGCGCTGCGGAGCCTGCCGCCCACTCCGGTGCAGCGCCTGCGCGCCACCGTTTCCGCGGCGCGGACCCGTGTCCGAAGGGAGGCCGCCGCATGAGCACGGTGAACTTCGAGTCCGAGCCCGCCGTCGACGTGGACGGGACGCCCGGCGCGATCGAGGTCCGTGACGTCCACAAGTGGTACGGGGCCCACCGGGTGCTCGACGGCGTGGACCTGACGGTCGCGCCGGGATCGGTCACCGTGATCATCGGTCCCTCCGGTTCCGGCAAGTCCACCCTGCTGCGCGTGATCAACCATCTGGAGCGCCCGCAGCTCGGGCACGTCAGTGTCAACGGCGAGCTCACCGGCGTGCGGTGGCACCGGGGTCGGCTGAAGGAGTTGAGCGAGCGTCAGATCCTGGCTCAGCGCAGCCGCGTCGGCTTCGTCTTCCAGCAGTTCAACCTGTTCCCGCACCTGACCGTGCTGGACAACGTGGCCGCCGCCCCGGTCGCGACCGGCCTGCTGGGCAGGCCCGAGGCGCAGCAGCTGGCACGCGTCCTGCTCGACCGGGTGGGGCTGGGCGACAAGTCCGGGGCCTATCCACGGCAGCTGTCCGGCGGCCAGCAGCAGCGGGTGGCGATCGCCCGCGCCCTCGCGCTGCGGCCGGGCGTCATCCTCTTCGACGAACCCACCTCGGCACTCGACCCCGAGCTGGTGGGGGAGGTGCTCGCCGTCATCAAGGCCCTCGCGGCGGGCGGCACCACCCTCGTCATCGTGACCCACGAGATCGGCTTCGCCCGCGAGGTGGCCGACAGCATCGTCTTCATGGACGGCGGCCGGATCGTCGAACAAGGCCCACCCGAGCAGGTGTTGGACGACCCGCAGCACCCGCGCACCCGGGAGTTCCTGAGCCGGGTGCTCTGATCCCCGCCTCCTCCCGTCCTGCTCTCCCCGTCTTCGACCAGTGAGGAACAGCCATGCCCAGCCTCCGCAGCAGCAGAGCCCCCCGCGGCCTGTCCGCGGGCGTCGTCGCCGCCACGCTCACCGTGGGCCTCGCCGCCTGCGGAGGAGCCGCCTCCGCCTCCTCCTCGGGGTCCGCCGGCAACGCCGCCTCGGGCGCGGTCACGGTCGCCGCGCTGTCCAACGGCGCCGGCACGCAGACCGACATCAAGGTCTCCGAGGTCCCCTCGCTCCACGCCGAACTGCCCGCGTCGATCGCGAAGAGCGGCCGGCTCGTCATCGGCGTCGGCGCACTGCCGGCCGGCTTCCCGCCGCTGGCCTTCGTCGGCAGCGACCAGCAGACCCTGACCGGATCGGAGCCCGACTTCGGTCGCCTGGTCGCCGCCGTCCTCGGCCTCGAGCCGGTGGTGACGGACGCGACCTGGGAGAACCTCTTCGTCGGCATCGACAGCGGCAGGACCGACGTCGGCTTCTCCAACATCACCGACACCGAGGAGCGCAAGAAGAAGTACGACTTCGCGTCCTACCGGGAGGACAACCTCGCCTTCGAGGTCCTCGCGAGCAGCACCTGGAACTTCGACGGCGACTACACCACCCTGGCCGGCCGGACCGTCGCGGTCAGCTCCGGCACCAACCAGGAGAAGATCCTGCTGGAGTGGCAGGCCGAGCTCAAGGCAGCGGGCAGGCAGCTCACCATCAAGTACTACCCGGACAACAACGCGGTCCACCTGGCGCTGCTCGGCGGGAAGATCGACGCCTACTTCGGCCCCAACCCCGGCATCGCCTACCAGATCGCCCAGGACGCCAGGACGCCCACCCCGACCCGCAACGCCGGCACCTACTCCGGAGCGGGCGCGAGCCTCCAGGGGCTGATCGCCGCGACCACCAGGAAGGGCGACGGGCTGGTCAAGCCGATCGCGGACGCCGTCAACTACCTGATCAGGAACGGTCAGTACGCCGAGTGGCTCCAGGCCTGGCACCTGTCGAACGAGGCGGTCGGCTCCTCGCGGGTGAACCCGCCGGGGCTGCCGCTCACCGACTCCTGACCGCCTCCCACCCCTTCAGCAGGGAGAACCCCGCCCCGTGTCCACCAGCGTCCGTCCACCGCAGTACCCGATCCCCGTCGCTCCGCCGCACGTCCTCGACAACCCCGTCTGGGCCGCACTGACCGGCCCGCACGTCCGGTTCGCCGAACGCCTCGGCCGCGCCGCCCGCTACCAGGCGGACGTCACGCCGTTCACCGCGCTCGCCGACCCGGCCGATCCGCGCGCCTGGGACGACCTCGCCGCCCTGGTCGGACCGGGCGCCGTCACGGCGGTCAACGGCGCTACCGTCCCGCCGGAGCAGTGGCAGATCGTGGAGTCCGGGCGCGGCGTCCAGTTGGTCGACTCCTCGCTGCGCGCCGAACCCGCCCCGGAGGCGGTCCGGCTCGGGCCCGACGACGTCCCCGAGATGCTCGACCTGGTCGCCCGCTCCCGTCCGGGACCGTTCCTGTCCCGCACCGTCGAACTCGGCGCCTATCTCGGGATCCGGCGCGACGGCCGACTCGTCGCCATGGCCGGCGAGCGCCTGCGCCCGCCGGGCTGGACCGAGATCAGCGCCGTCTGCACCGACCCGGACCACCGCGGGCAGGGCCTGGCCACGCGACTGGTCCGCGCCGTGGCGGCGGGGATCAGGCAACGCGGGGACATCCCCTTCCTCCACGCGGCCGCCACGAACACCGGCGCCGTCCGGCTCTACGAGTCCATCGGTTTCATCAGGCGCCGCCGCACGGCCTTCCTGCTGGTCCGTGCTCCAGGCGCCGCGCCGCAGGTCCGATAGGCGCACCGCAGGAGCAGGGCCCCGACCGCGTGGTCGGGGCCCTGCCGGGGCGCGTGCGGGCGGGGCCCGCGGTGCCTGCCGCCTACGGCAGGGCGAAGGTGGCGGTCACCGGGTAGTGGTCGCTGGGGGCGTTGGTGTCCAACTGGCCGCTGGTCCAGCCGGCCTGCGGGTCGAAGGCGATGCCGACGGTCGGCAGCGACGTGGGCACGGGGCGGGTGCCGTCGTTGAGGTATCCGAGGTAGTCCATGTCGTCCTGGAGGTCGGTCGGGAAGGACTCGACTCCCGCCATGTACTGGCACCAGGAGGAGATCGGGCAGTCCATGGTGGACAGGCCCTGGTTCGGGTCCAGGGCCGGGCTGCCGAGCACGCCGCCCGCGGCGTTCTGGGCGTTGGCGTAGTCGCCGCGCGAGGCGCCGCCGTAGTACTCGACGTTGAGGTCGCCGCCGATGAGAACCGGGGCGGAGGTGCCGACGATGCCGTTGACCCAGCTCTTGATCTCGCCGAGCTGCGCCAGACGGGTCTTCTCCGTGGTGTTCGTCGAGGTGCCGGACTGGTCGGCCTGGAGGTGCGTGCCGACCACCCACGCGGTGGTGCCGTCGACGTTCAGCTTGACCAGGTCGGCGCCCTTGTTGGCCTCGTAGTCCCAGGTGCCGAAGGTGGAGTTCTTGAAGACGTGGGCGTACTGCGCCTGGATCGGGTACTTGGACAGGATCATCGTGCCGCCGTTGATGACGAACGGGGAGTTCGAGCAGTCGCCGCTGATGCCCGTCCAGCCGCCCCCGGAGCAGGTCAGGCCGACGACCGGGGTGGCGTAGGGGTACAGGTCGTGCAGGGCGGCGGGGATCTGCTTGTCCGAGGTGTCGTTGAACGCCTCGTCGAGGATGACCACGTCCGCGTCGTGCTTGCGGATGACGGACTCGATGACGGGGGTGCGGCCGGCCGCGTTCTCGCTCTCGGTCGAGTCGACGATGGTGGTGGCCAGGTCGATGTTCCACGCGAAGACCGACAGCTGGGCGGGCGCGGCGGTGCTCGCCGCGGTGGCGGCGTGGACGGGCGCGGCGACGGCCCCGGTGAGCGCGAGCGCGGCGATGAGCGGGTAGGCCGATCGGCGCGCGGCCTGGCGGTGAAGCACGTGGACTCCTGGGGATCGAATGGGCCGCACCTACGGGCAGGCACGGCGGTTGAGTCGCGCAACTTGTCCGGACAAGTGGTCGAGCGCCTGTGAGCGTAGGAGGGCTCCGGGCGAGTGCGCAATACTCGTGGGTAGCTGTTTGAGGAACAATCAATGTCCTTTTGTTTCTTGGCATTTGAACCTCTGAGCAGGCTCTGGGTGAGCACTTTGCGGGCCTGTGGGCGGGCTGTGCGCAAGCCCTGCCCTCGGTGGCTTTGGTTATCGCATTCGCAGATGAGCATCATCTTCGATCATCTCTCTCCTATGGGAAAGAACGGTCCGGCTCCCGCGTTCTTCATGACAGGCGGTGAACGAAGGCCCGGCTCCCCGTCGGAGTCGGCGCCGCCGCGGCCGTCCTCGGCATCGCCCACCTGATCGGCATCCGCCCACCCATCACCCATCACCCATCCCTTCACTCAGGGAGGAACGACCATGCGTACCACCACGCAGACGACCGCCACCGTCGCCGTTCTCGGCACCGGCGTCATGGGGGCGCCCATCGCCCGGAACCTGCTCCGCGCCGGGTATCCGGTGCGGGTGTGGAACCGGTCGCCGGGCAAGGCCGAGGCGCTCGCCACGTTGGGCGCGCGGATCGCGTCCTCGCCGGCCGAGGCGGCCTCGGACGCCGACTTCCTGATCACCATGCTCACGGACGGCGACGCCGTCGAGACCACCATGACCGGCTCGGAAGGCGCCCTGGCGGCACTCCCCGCCGACGCCGTCTGGGTCCAGATGAGCACCGTCGGCGTCGGCGCGACGGAGCGCCTCGCGGCGCTGGCGCGGGGACGCGTCGCGTTCGTCGACGCGCCCGTCTCGGGCAGCTCGGAGCCGGCCGAACGCGGTGAGCTGCTGATCCTCGCCTCCGGCGATCGCGCGCTGCACACGCGCGTGCAACCGCTGTTCGACGTGCTCGGTCGGCGGACGCTCTGGCTGGACCGGGTCGGTGACGGCAGCTCGCTCAAGCTCGCGCTGAACAACTGGCTCGCCGTGCTGGTGGAGGGGATGGCCGAGACCCTGAGCCTCACCGAGGCCCTCGGCCTGGACCCCGCCCTCCTGCTCGCGACCCTGGCCGAGAGCCCGCTGGGCTCGGCCTACGCCACGGCCAAGGGCCGGGCCATGGTGGAGCGGGACTTCACACCGGGCTTCCCGCTGCGGCACGCGGACAAGGACGCGGCCCTCGTCCTGCAGGCCGCCGAGCGGCTGGGGCACGACCTGCCGCTGACCGGCGCCCTGCTCAAGCGGTGGGACGAAGCCATCTCCGCAGGCCACGCGGAGGACGACGTGGCGGCGGCCGTCACGGCGGCCTGACGCCGGCACTGCGCAAGACTTTGATGCTGGACGGAAAATCAGAGATATTCTGTTGCAACATCACGACAGGCATCGCTAGCGTGACCGTCCATGAGGAGAGCCGCCTGATGCCGCCGCAGCCCCTGGTCACCGCGCGCCGGCTGCGCAAGGTCTACGGCAAGCCCGGCGCACGGGAGTTCACCGCCGTCGACGGCATCGACTTCGAGGTGCGTCGCGGCGAGGCATTCGGGCTGCTCGGAGCCAACGGCGCCGGCAAGTCGTCGACGATGCGCATGATCGCCTGCGTGTCGCCGGTCAGCGGCGGCGACCTGACCATCCTGGGGCGCGACGCCGCCACCGACGGTCCCGCGATCCGTGCCCGGCTCGGCGTGGTCCCCCAGGACGACACCGTGGACACGGAACTGACGGTGCGGGAGAACCTGCTGATCTACGGCCGGTACTTCGGCCTGTCGAAGGTGGAGGTGCGCCGCCGAGCCGCCGAGCTGCTGGAGTTCGCCCGCCTGACCGAGAAGGCCGACGAGTCGGTCGGCGCCCTGTCCGGCGGCATGCGACGCCGCCTCACCATCGCCCGCGCGCTGGTCAACAGCCCCGACATCGTGCTGCTGGACGAGCCGACGACCGGGCTCGACCCGCAGGCCAGACACCTGCTGTGGGAGCGGCTGTTCCAACTCAAGCGCGAGGGCGTCACCCTCCTGCTGACCACCCACTACATGGACGAGGCCGAGCAGTTGTGCGACCGGCTCGTGGTCATGGACTCCGGCAGGATCGTCGCCGAGGGCGCCCCCGCGGAGCTGATCTCCCGCTACACCACCCGTGAGGTGGTCGAACTGCGCCTGACCGACGGGGACCGGGCGACCTACGGGGACGAACTCCGCTCCCTGGTCGCCCGCTTCGAGGACCTGGCCGACCGGCTGCTGCTCTACACCGACGACGGCGAGGACGTCCTCTCCCGGGCGCACGCCACCGGGGCGCGCCCGATCACCGCCCTGGTGCGACGCTCCACCCTCGAGGACGTCTTCCTCACGCTGACCGGCCGCTCCCTCGTCGACTGAATCCCCGTCGTCCGTCAACCGTCGCGAGGACCGATGCCTGAGAGAACCGTCACCGGTGCCGCGCCCGCCCTCCGTGAGCTCGGCTACTGGCTCCACCGCTACCGGCGGATCTGGCGCGGCACCGTGGTGATCAGCGTGGCCAATCCGCTGCTGTTCCTGACCGCGCTCGGCGCGGGTCTGGGCAAGCTGATCAACACCCGAACGGCGGCCGCCCTGCACGGGACGCCGTATCTGCACTTCGTGCTGCCGGGCCTGCTGGCCGCGGCCGCCATGCAGACCACCTACGTGGAGGCCGCCGGGCCGGTCCTGCAGTCCGTGCGCACCCGCGGCAACTACCGGGCGGCGGCCACGACGCCGCTCGACCCCACCGACATCCTCTACGGCCACCTGCTGTTCATCCTGCTGCGGGTCACCATGACCGGGGCGATGTTCGCGCTCGTCGGAGCCGCCTTCGGCACCGTCGGCGCGACCCGCGCGCTGCTCCTGGCGCCCTGCACGACCCTGATCGGCCTGGCCTTCGCCACACCCGTCGCGGCCTGGGCCGTCACCGTCAGCCGTCCCGCCTCGCTCACCATGATGATGCGCTTCGCGATCCTGCCGCTCTACATGTTCTCCGGGACCTTCTTCCCCACCACGGGGCTCCCCGGCCCGCTGCGGGACCTGGCCGAGGCGACGCCGCTGTGGCACGGCGTGGAGCTGTGCCGCAGCCTCGCGCTGGGCACCGCGACCGCGGCGGCCACCGCCGTCCACGTCGGCTACCTGGCGGCGATGGCGGCCGTCGGCCTGTGGGCCGCCCGCCGCAGCTACCGGCGCGTCCTGCACGCGTGAACCCCGCCGTCCCGGAAGAAGCCTGAACCTGAACCCACCCGTCCCGGAAAGGCAGCACCCCCATGACGGCCGCCGTCGACCTGCCCACCCCGACCCTGTCCGGCCGACCGCCCGCCCGTTCGGGCGGGGCGCGCGCCATGGTCCTGCGCAACGTGATGATCTACCGTCACACCTGGCCGCTGCTCGCGGCCGAGGTCTTCGAGCCGGTGCTCTACCTGGTCAGCTTCGGCATCGGCATCGGCGCGCTGGTCGGCCACGTCCCCGGCACGGCGGGCACGGGCGAGGGCGCGGTGCGCTACCCGCAGTTCGTCGCACCCGCGCTGCTGGCCACGGCCGCCATGAACGGGGCGATGAACGAGACCACCTTCAACATGTTCGGCAAGCTGCGCACCGACCGCACCTACGAGTCGATCCTCACCACACCGATGACGGTGTGGGACGTCGCCCTCGGCGAGACCTGCTGGGCGCTGCTGCGCGGCGCCCTGGTGACGGCGGGCTTCCTGCTCGTCGTCCTCGCGCTGGGCCTGGTCGGCAGCGCCTGGGCCCTGCTGGTCCTGCCCAGCGCCCTGCTGATCGGCTTCGCCTTCGCCTCGCTGGGCCTGCTGGTGGTCACCCTGCTGCGCAACTGGCAGGACTTCCAGCTGATCCAGCTGGTGATGCTGCCGATGTTCCTGTTCGCCACGACCTTCTATCCGCTGGGCGTGTACCCGCGCCCGGTGCAGCTGCTGGTCGAGTGCCTGCCGCTGTACCAGAGCATCGAATTGCTGCGGCAGCCGTTCCTGGGACAGGTCGGACCGGCCCTGCTCGTGCCGGCCGCCTACCTGCTCGTGTTCGGGACCGCCAGCCTCGCCGTCGCGCTGCGCCGCCTGGAGACCACCCTGCGCGGCTGAGCGTCCGCGCCCGCCCGACGATCGAGCCGGTTGACCCTGACGCGGCGTCATGCCGGACAGTCGACGACGTGGAAGAGCACCTGACCGTGGGACGGGCAGCGGAGCTGACGGGCGTGACCGTCCGCACGCTGCATCACTACGACCGGATCGGCCTCGTGCGCCCGTCCGCGCGGACGGTGGCCGGGTACCGCGCCTACTCGACGGACGACGTGGAGCGGCTGCGGGAGGTGCTCGCCTACCGGCGGCTGGGCTTCGGGCTGCGCGAGATCGCCGACCTGGTGGACGACCCGGCCACGGACGCCGTCGCGCACCTGCGCCGGCTGCGTCGCCTGATGCCGCGGACCGGTCCTTCGATGTCGCGATGGCGGTCAGCACCGTCCACCACTGGTCGGACCCGGTCGCGGGGTTGCGCGAGATGCGGCGGGTGGCCCGCCGCGTGGTGGTGTTCACCTACGACGCCAGTGCCCCCGGGTGGCTCGACCGCTTCTGGCTGACCCGCGACTACCTGCCCGAGTTCGCGGACCTCCTCGCCGACTGGCCTTCCCTCGCCGACCTGACGCACGCGATCGGCGGCCGTGCGGAGCCGGTGCTCGTCCCGTGGGACTGCGCCGACGGCCTCTCCGAGGCCTACTGGCGGCGTCCCGAGGCGTACCTGGAGGAGCACGTCCGTCGTGCGGTCTCGATCTGGACCAGGGTCGGGCCGGAGGCCGAGCAGCGGGCGGTGAAGCTGCTGCGCGACGACCTCTCCTCGGGCCGGTGGGCCGAGAGCAACCGCGACCTCCTCGCCCTCGACGCGGCGGAACTCGGCCTGCGCCTGCTCGTCGCCTGAGCGCTGCCGCCCTCCACCGGCCCCGCGCTCGTGGGCGGCTCGGAGGGATGCTGGATGATGGAGGCGGACAGGACGGTCCAAGCGGACGACATCGAGGGGCGCAGCAGTGGCGGACGGCGTATCCATGGGACCGGGGTCGGTCCGGGCTGGCGAGTCGGAGGCCGCCGCGGCCGTTGCCGCGCCTGCGGCCGAGGAGGCCCGGGGCTCCCTGCGCCGCAGGCTGGGCGGGGGAGTGGTCCTGCTCGTGCTGACCCTCCTGTTCGCTCTGCCCTGGAGCACGCTCTTCGTCCTGGGCGTCGACTGGCCGTTCCCCGTCTTCCTGGCTGGCACTCTGCTCTTCGCCGCGGGCCTGGTCTCCTTTCCGTTCCTGATGGCCGCGGGCCACGGCCGTCGGCGGAACGACCGCGCCTCGCGGATCGCGGACAGCATGCTCGGGATCGTCTGGGTGCTCTTCACCTGGTCCGTCCTGGGCGGCCTGGCCCACCTGGTGCTGGTCGCGCTCGGCGAGGGCGGGGTCGGCCAGGCCCGGGGGGTCGCCGTCGCCGTCGCCGCGGTCTCGGCCGCGCTGCTGGCCTGGGGGCACTACGAGGCGATGCGGGTGCCGCGGGTGAAGCGGGTCGAGGTCGGCGTTCCGCGTCTCGGCGCGGGGCTGGACGGCACGCGCGTCGTGGTGCTCGCCGACACCCACTACGGTCCGATCGACCGGGCCCGCTGGTCGGCCGGCGTCACGGAGGCGGTGAACGCGCTCGACGCGGACATCGTGATCCACGCCGGTGACATCGCGGACGGCACCCCCGCCCAGCGCCGGGAGCAGTCCGAGCCCCTGGGGTCGGTGCGCGCACGGCTCGCCAAGGTCTACGTGACCGGCAACCACGAGTACTTCAGCGAGGCCCAGGGCTGGCTCGACCGGATGACCGAGCTCGGCTGGGAGTCGCTGCACAACCGCCACCTGGTCGTGGAACGCGGCGGCGACCGGCTCGTGCTGGCGGGTGTCGACGACGTGACCGCCGAGTCCTCCGGCCTGGCCGGGCACCGCGCGAACCTGCTGGGCGCACTGGCGGGGGCGGACGGCGACCAGCCGGTCCTGCTGGTCGCCCACCAGCCCAAGTACGTGGCCCAGGCGGCCGCCGCGGGCATCGACCTCCAGGTCTCGGGGCACACCCACGGCGGCCAGATCTGGCCGTTCAACTTCCTCGTCCGCGTTGACCAGCCGGTCGTGAGCGGCCTGAGCCGCCACGGGGAGCGGACGCAGCTCTACACCAGCCGGGGCACCGGGTTCTGGGGGCCGCCCTTCCGGGTCTTCGCGCCGAGCGAGATCACCCTGCTCACCCTGCGGGCGGCGGGGTAGCCCGGTCCGGTCTCAACGGCCTTGCAGGGATTTGACGTTGTCGCCGAAGGTCCAGCCCAGTGAGCCGTCCCAGTTGATCGACCAGGTCATCAGCCCCTTCAGGGATCCGCCGAACGCGTTCCACGCCTGGCCGACCAGGCCGGGGGCCATGTAGCCGCCGCCCGCGCCGGACTGGGCCGGCAGCCCCGGCACCTGCTTGTCGTAGGGCACCTTCACGGTGGTGCCCTGCACGGTCAGGCCGTTGTTCAGGCACGTGGTCTGCGCGGTGAAGCCCTGCACGGTGCCGGCCTGGTAGGAGTCGCCGGAGCAGCCGTACATGCTGCCGTTGTAGTACTGCATGTTCAGCCACCACAGCTGCCCGTTGTCGGCGTACTTCTTGACGATCGGGAGGTACGCGCCCCAGATCGACCCGTAGGTGACGCTCCCGCCGGTGACGTACGCGGTCTCGGGGGCCATCGTCAGCCCGAAGCCGGCGGGCATCTGGGCCAGCACGCCGTCGATGATGCGCTCCAGGTTCGCCTGGGAGGTGGACAGCGTGTTGATGTTGCCGCTTCCGGTCAGGCCGGTCTCGATGTCGATGTCGATCCCGTCGAAGTTGTACTCCTTGAGGATCGGGACGATCGTCGCCACGAACCGGTCGGCGACGGTGCTGGAGCTCAGGTCGATGCCTGCGCTGGCCCCGCCGATCGACATCAGGATCGTCGCGCCGGCGGCCTTGGCCTGGCACATCTCGGCGGGCGTCGCGACCTTGACGCCTGTGTCCATGCCGTCCTGCCACTCGGCGGTGCCGTCCGAGAGGATCACCGGGAAGGCGGCGTTGATGACGTTGTAGCCGTGCGCCGCGATCCGGCTGTCGGTGATGGGGATCCACCCCAGGCCCGGGTGGACGCCGTTCAGCGCGCCGTCCCAGTTCTCCCAGTACCCCTGGAGCACCTTGCCCGCCGGCCTCGGCTTGGTGGGGCAGGTGGCGCCCGTCGGCGTGCCGGTGGGCGACGCGGTGGGCGTGCCGGTCGGCGAACTGCTGGCCGTGGGCGAGGTGCTGGCGCTCGGCGAACTGCTAGCGCTCGGCGAACTGCTGGCGCTGGGGGAGGAGCTGGGGGAGGGGCTGCCGGCCGGACCGGTGAGTGACACGTCGTCCGCGTCGTAGGCGGGCTGTCCGTACCAGCCGTGCAGGTAGACCGTCACCGAGGTGGTGCTCGGCCCGGTGGTGAAGGAGACGCTGAGCTGGCTGTACGAGGGGCTGTTCGGCGTCCAGGTGGACGGGTCGCTGCTGCCGCCGGTGCCGGTGGCGCCCAGGTAGACGTAGCTGCCCTGGACGTACGCGCTCAGCGTGTAGGCAGAGCCGGGCTGCACGCTGACGGTCTGGCTGCACTGGGCGTCGTCCTGGCCGGCGGGCGTGGCCTGGAGGGCCGAACTCCCGGAGTGGACCGGACTGCTGACGACCTGGCCGGAGCCGGCCGAGCAGGTCCAGCCGGAGAGTCCGTTCTCGAACCCGGGGTCGGCCACCAGGTTGGCGGTGGCGGCCCCGGCCGTGACGGAACCGGTCACGGCGAGGCAGGCGCCGACGAACGCCGCGGCGCTCACCGCCGCGAGTACGTGCCGTGCGGTCGCCCTCTGCGGACGGAACATGTGGTGCTCCCTTCCCGCCGAACGCCATGGGCATGACTGGCGCGTGGGGGCATGGCGCCCGGCTCCGGATGAGGTGGGGACAGGTGGGGCTGTGCCGGACCGGATCGTAGGAGGACCGCCACGGCCCGTCAATAGGTCTGGACCAATGCGCGCTCTCGGCGCCGTCGGCTACCCTGCGGCTGCCGACCGTGCGACGCGCCGCCGTGTCGGCCAGGGGGAAGGAAACTCGTGTCGAACCTACCGTTCGTGGCCCCGGTCGTGGTCGCCGTCATGGCGGCCGCCCGCGCGGCCGGCAGGAAGAGAGGGGCCGCGCGCAACGCCGGGCCGAAGCCGGTGTCGATCCAGCACGACTTCGGGGATCCGGAGCTCGCGGCGCTGCGGGTGGCGGTCCGTCAGGGGGACTGGGACGCCGCGGCTGCGGTCCTGCAGCCGTGCCGGGACCGGGGCGACCACAGCCGACTGATCTGGATGATCAGCTGCGTCGACGAGCTCGGCGGCAACTTCCTGCTCGACATCGGCCGCCTTCGCCCCCAGGACCCCTTGGCACGAACGCTCTCCGGGGCACGGCACATCGCATGGGCGTGGGAGGCGCGGTCAGGTCTGCCGGCCTCACGGGTCGGCGAGGGGCAGTTCCAGCTGTTCCACGAGCGCCTGCGTCTCGCCGAGGAGCACCTGTACGCGGCCGCGGAGTCGGACCCCGAGTCGGCCGCGCCGTGGTCCTCGCTGACCACCGCGTCCCGTGGACTGGAGCACGGGCCGGACGTGACGCGGCGTCGCTTCGAGGCCGGGGTCCGCCGCGCGCCCACGAGCGCGGTGCTGCACGCGGAGATGCTCCAGCAGCTCTGTCCGAAGTGGGGCGGCTCGCACGAGGAGATGCACGGCTTCGCCCGCGAGCTGCTCGCAAAAGCTCCTCCCGGCAGCCCGCTGGGCGCGCTGACCGCAGCCGCGCACATCGAGCACTGGCGCGGCCTGCCGCAGGCGGAACGCGCCGCGTACATGTGTTCCCCCGACGTGGTCGACGAGCTGTGTCGGGCCGCCGACGCCTCGGTGCTGCACCCGGACTTCGCGCCCGGCGAGTCGCCCTACCCCGCCCTCAACGTCTTCGCGATGGCGTTCTGGCTCGCGGGCGACGCGACCCGCGCGCGTCCGCTGTTCGAGCGCATCGGCGACCACCCGACCCGATCGCCGTGGACGTACTGCGGGAACCCCGGGCTGGTGTTCGCCAAGGCGCGCCAGGAGACCAGGAAGGCCAGGAGGGCCAGGACGCTGAGGACACCCAAGCGACCGAAGGCGGAGCAGGTGGTCGCCGGCAGTGGCGGCCGTCCGGGATGACGGCTCGTCAATGCCCGCCCGGGGCATCGAGGAAGCGGTGGAGGGAGGACGTCATCGCGGCGACGAACGCGTCGCGGGTGCGGTCCGGGAGGAGGTCCAGGGAGAGGTAGGGGTTGAGGTCCTCGAGCTCGACCAGCAGCAGTTCGCCGTCCTGGTCGCGGCAGGCGTCCACGCGCTGGATGCCGTGGTCGAGGGTGTTCCAGTCGACGAAGCGGCGGGCGAAGGCCAGGTCGGCCTCGGTCGGTTCGTAGGGTTCCAGCGCCCAGCGGCGCGCGGGGTCGGGGGCGTGGAGGGCGTACTGGCAGGTGTCGTCGACGAAGTAGAACGACACCTCGTAGCGGAAGTGGATCCGCGGCTGGACCAGGATGTCGCCGTACGCCAGGTCGGCCAGCCGCTCGGGCGGCAGGACGCGCAGTCCGATCGAGTCCGCGCCCGCCTTCGGCTTGACCACGTACGCCGACGCCTCGGGCAGGGCGCCCAGATCCTGCGGGCGGTCGACGGTGGGGATGACGGGATACCCGGCGGCCGTCAGGTCCAGCAGGTACTGCTTGCCGGCCATGTCCCCGCGCCCGGTGAGCGGGTTGTAGACCCGGGTCCCGCGCGCGGCCGCCTGCTTCCGGAACGCGTCGTACTGCGCCTGGTAGTGCAGCACCGGGCCGCTGTTGCGCACGACCACGGCGGTGAACGCGTCCGACAGCGCTGCGGCGTCCAGCGGGTGGCACAGGGCGAGGTCGAAGTCGTCCCGCAGCCGTGAGGTCAGGAAGATGTCCTCGTCGCAGTAGCGCCGCCCCCGTGCCTGGTAGGCGAGGTCCGTCACGAACAGGACGCGGGGGCGGGTCGGCATGGTGCACACCTCTCGGATCGGTGGCGGCCAACCTACAGGGTCAGTCCCTGCGGAGCGCCACTCAGCCGAGCTCCAGGCCCTCTCCTTCCGTCAGAGTGACCAGCTCGGCCCCGGTGCCGGGGCCGCCGGGGCCGACCAGGCGGGTGTGCACGGCGAAGCCCGCCGGGCTCAGCACCGCGTCGTGCACGGGCACCGCCTGCCGGGGCCCCGCCGCGCGCACGTAGTCGATCGTCTCGGAGACCTTGCTCCAGGGCGCGGCGATGGGCAGCAGCAGGGTGTCGACGGGGCGCGGCGGCACGGTGAAGGCGTCGCCGGGGTGGAACAGCCGGCCGCCGAGGAGGAAGCCCACGTTCCTCACCTGCGGGATCTCCGGGTGGATGACCGCGTGCCACTCGCCGTGCACGCTCACCTCGAGACCGTTGACGTCGAAGGCGTCGCCCTCGCCGACCACGGTGACGCGCCGCGCCTGGCCGTCGAGTTGGGCGGCCACCGCGCTGTTGGTCCAGACCCGCAGGCCGGGGTCGGCCTCGAGCGCGGCCCGCAGCCGCCCCTCCTCGAAGTGGTCGACGTGTTCGTGCGTGATCAGGACGGCGTCGGCCCCGTCCAGCGCGGCCGGGTCGGTGAAGACCCCGGGGTCGATGACGACGGTGGTGCCGTCGTGCTCAAGGCGGATGCAGGCGTGTCCGAACTTGGTGATCCTCATGTCGAAGACAATACAGCATGGCTGTACAGCATCGCTGTATTTATTTTCGGTACACTGCTCACGTGAACAGTTCCGCTCCCGCAGCTGCGCCTGCTCCCGAGACCCTCGACCTCGCCGCCGAGCTGCGCGCCGCCGTCGGCGAGCTGGTCCGCTCGCTGCGCCCGGACGACGCCCTGCCGCAGAACCAGGCCGGCGTGCTCGGCCTGCTGGTCCGGGAGGAGCACCCCCGCACCGTCGCCGAGCTGGCCGACCGCCAGCGCGTGCGTCACCAGTCGATGGCGCGCACCGTCGCGCTGATGACCGAGGCCGGTCTGGTCGTCCTCCAGCCCCATCCGACCGACGGGCGCAAGCAGTTGGTCACCGCGACCGAGGCCGGCCGCACCGCCCTGTCCGAGCAGCGCGCCCGCCGTGAGACCCGGATCGCCACCGCCATCGAGGCCCGGCTGACCCCCGAGGAGCAGCAGACCCTGCGGGAGGGCGTCGAACTGCTCAAGCGCCTGCGCTGAGTCCGCGAAGGAGACGTGGACGTGGGGGCGTGGGGTCGTTGAACCCACCTGCGCCCGGGTGCGTATCCCGGAGCAGGACCCCGCCTTTCGGCGGACCGACCGCTTCGCAGCAGGTGTCGCGGTGGTCCCATCGGAAGAAGATCGTCATGAACCGACTCCTCGCCTTCCCGGCCGTCGCCGTCGCCGTCGCGGCCCTGGCTGTCGGCTGCAGCTCCAGCACCAAGAACGCGGTCTCCACACCCGCCTCCAGCGGGGGGTCGACCTCGGCCCCGGCGTCGGCCTCCACCGCCGCGCTGCACACCGCGAACTCGAAGTACGGACAGATCCTGGTCGACAGCTCCGGCCACACCCTGTACCTGCTGACCGCGGACGCCCCTTCGAAATCCACCTGCTACGGCGACTGCGCGTCCTTCTGGCCGCCGGACCACTCGACCGGCATGCCGACCGACAGCGGCGTCAACGCCTCCATGGTCGGCACGACCGCCCGCACCGACCACACGACGCAGGTCACCTACAACGGTCACCCGCTCTACACGTTCGTCAAGGACGCCAAGGCCGGCGACGTGACCGGCGAGGGCATCACGAACTTCGGCGGCACCTGGTACGTGGTCGGCGTCGACGGCAACGCCATCACCAGTGCTCCCGCCGCCCCGGCCCCGAGCTCCTCGCCCAGCGGCTCGGGCGGCGGGTACGGCTACTGAGGGCCAGGCACGACGGCTGGTCGCGAGGGCAGGGCGCGAGGGCGGGGCGCGAGGGTCAGGGCTGCGGCACGGGCAGCGGGGCGCTGACCGTGGCGGGCACTCCGTCCGGCCGGTCGCCGGTGTAGTGGAGCGTCACGTGCGTGTACGCGGCCGGGCCGGATCCGGCGCTCGCGCTCCGCGGCTCGTCGAGCGTGACGGTCACCGGGTAGCCGTGGAAGCGGCCGGCAGCGCAGTTCGGCTGGCAGTCGTTCGCGTTGTCGGTCGCGGTCGCCGTGGCGCTGTCCGCGGTCCAGGCGGTCCAGTGGATGCCGGTGAGGTAGTTGTTGCCGTCGCCGCAGGCCAGGAGGTAGGTCCCCGGCTGCGTCTGCGCCTGGCCCTGGCAGTCGAGGACGACCGTGTCGGCGGTCTGCGCGGTGGTGCGCGGCGAGCTGGTCGCGGCGGTCGCGGGGATCGCGGCGGCGGTCGCGGCGGCTGCGGTGCACAGCAGGGCCGTGCCGATCTTGGTGAGAGTGCGCATTGGCCTGCTCCCTCGTGTGGTGCGTGAGGTGGGCTTGTTTGCGGCGCACCGTGGGTGGTGCCGCGCCATGTGCGCGCTGAGGCTCTGCGTAGCCGGGTTCAGGTCCGGCGTTGCCCGTCCGGACAACATACGGGTCTTTTGTGGCGAACGCCACAAACACCTGTTCTGTCTCTCAATGTGACCGAACGGGGCAACTTGTCGGATTTGAGTAGTTGCGCTGGGTAGCGGCTGCGGTCGGGCGACGGCGAGGCGACCGTCAGGCGACCGGAGGCCGGAGTTCGCGCTGTATGTTGATCAAGGAAAGGGAAGGCTCAGCCGCACTGGCCGCTGTGCGGCCCGGTCACGGTGTCGTCCGACTGCTGGAGGGTGGGCGCGTTGCCCGCGCAGCGCAGCGGCGCGTCGACCCGGTCCCCCTCGAACTCCGGAACGAGATCCTCGGGCAGCAGGCCGCTGCCGCTGTTGTCGTCGATCGTCACGGGGGCCGACATCGTGCCGGAGGAGACCTCGAGGCCGCCGGAGTTGCCCTGGAGGGTCAGCGGGCTCTTGAAGTCGTCGCCCGCGCAGCCCGCGCTCCCGTCGCCGTCGCCCAGCAGCACGTAGCCGACGGTGCCCGCGACGGTCACCGGGGCGTCGAGGGTCGAGCCGCAGACGGTGACAGCGAGCGCGCCCGCGGCGGACACCGGGCCGTCGACGCGCGCCCCCGACACCGCCACTGCGCCGCCGGGCCGCACCACCAACGGGCCGTGCTGCGTGGCGCCGGGGGCCAGGCACAGCGACTCGCCGGCGGCCACGGTGAGCGGGCCGTCGTGGTCGGTGAGGCAGGGCCTGCTGAAGCCGACGGTGAAGGTGGTGAGGCCCGTCGGCGTCGTCGGGGTGCCCGGAGCGCTCGGGGCGAAGTCGGGGTCGCCGCTGTAGGTGGCGGTGATCGTGTGTGGTCCGGGCTGGAACCCGGCCGTGCCGAAGGTCGCCCGGCCGTCGTCGAGCGGAACGGTGACCAGGGTGGTCGTCCCCTCGGAGAAGGTGACCGACCCCGTCGGGGTGCCGGCGTCCGGGTTGCCCGAGGCCACCACCGCGGTCAGCTCGACGGGGTGGCCGAACAGCGGGGTCGCGGTGTCCGTGTCCAGCGTCACCGAGGTCCCGTACCGGAACGAGACGACGGCCTCGCCGTCGCCGTGGCGGACGCCCTGGAGCAGGGCGACGCCGGTCGCCGACGGCTCGGCGTAGCTGCTGCCGCCGCCTCCGCCCGCGCCCGGGAAGTAGCCCGGGTTGCCGCCGCCGGAGCCGCCGCCACCGCCGTGCCACCCGCCACCGCCGCCCCCGCCGCCGGGGCCGCCCGCACCGCCGTTGCCACCGGTGCCGCCGCTGCCGGGGTTGGGCTGGCTGGTGATGGGGTCCAGGTCGATGCCGGGCGTGCCCGGGCCTCCGTTCAGCGTGTTGGGGTTGCCGTGTCCGGCCGCGTCCTGGCTGCCGCCGCCACCCGCGAGCCCCGAGCCCGGCGGGCCGTCGCTCTGGCCGCCGTCCTGGCCGATCTCGCCGCCCCCGGCCCCGCCCTGGAGTTCGGGCCCGCCGTTGCCGGCGCCCCCGCCGCCGCCCGCCACCAGGACGCGGTCCGCGCCGCCGAAGGCGCCGACCCGGACGTCCGAACCGCCGCCGCCCGATCCGCCGCCGCCGTGCGCACCGCCGCCGCCACTGCCGTGCCCGGTCCCGCCCGGCCGGGCGAACTGACCGTGCTGGGACGAGCCGGGGACGCCGCCCGCGC
>NZ_BBPQ01000007.1:93496-150493 GCF_000787855.1 Streptacidiphilus anmyonensis
GCCGTGCCCGGTCCCGCCCGGCCGGGCGAACTGACCGTGCTGGGACGAGCCGGGGACGCCGGCCGCGCCGACGGTGAGCTGAAGGGTCTGACCCGGCGTCACCGGCAGTGTCGCCAGGGCCTCCCCGCCGAGTCCACCGGGCGCGCCGGGGACCGCCGGGTGGGGGTCGATGTAGCCGGCGGCGCTGCCGCCCTGGCCGCCGAAGAGGTCGACGGTGACGGCCGTGACGCCGTCGGGAACCGTGAAGGTGTCGGTGCCCACCGAGTCGTAGGTGCACGTGGGGCGCGGCGTCGTGGTGAAGACGCCGCCGACGCCGCAGGGCTCCGCCGCGCCCGCGCCCGCGACGGCGTCGGTGACAGCGGTCGCGGCGGTGGCGGCGGTGAGGGGCACCAGCGCCGCGGCGAGGAGGACGGAGGTCCCGGCCATCGACGTCAGTCTGGAGCGGAGGACGGTAAGGGTTGCAGGAGTTGACACTGTTTCTCCGGGCAGGTCGGCAGGTGGGGACGGGGCGGGCGAGGCGTGGTCTGCGGGCGGGCTCGGCGCCCGCCCGCGGATCCTCCGGTCACACCCCGTCGTCGGCGCAGAGCGCCCAGACGTCCGCGTAGGTGCCGCTGGAGCCGGCGCCGCCCGCGTGGGCGTCCGCCGTCCAGTACGAGGCGTTGGTGGTTCCGTCGCCGACCGGGTTGCCGCCGGAGTCGCTCGGGAAGCTGCCGTTCAGGTGGTCCCCGCCGGAGCCGGGGCCGGTGTAGTCGGTGGTGGTGACGTTGCCGCCGCTCGCGCCCGCGCCGCCGCTGACGAGGTTGCCGTCCGAGCCGCAGCCGACCGTCACCACGGTGTTCGCGCCCGCCGAGGAGGAGGTGTTCACCTCGCTGTAGTGCACCGTCACCTTCACACCGCTGACGTCGATGCCGCTGCCGCTGCAGATCGCGTAGGCGTAGGTCTCGTTCGTCGCGCCGCCACCGCCGCCGTTCCAGCCGACCGCCGTCCACGCGTTCGGGTCGGTCTCGCCGTCGGCCGCGGCCTTCAGTCCGTAGTCGTGCGCGGAGTCGTCGAACGTGGGGAAGCTCGAGATCGGCTTCAGGCTGCCGACGCTGGCCGGCGTGGTCCGGGCGCCGCCGCCGAGCAGCACGGTGCCCGCCGGACAGGTCGCGGTGACCGCGACCGGCGTCGCCGCGGAGGTCGGGCCGGCCGCCTTGTCCATGACGGTCTGGGTGTGGTCGATCAGACTGCTGGTGAAGCACACCGCGTACGGGGTGGTGGCGAAGGAGCTGTTCACCGCCCCGCCGCTGCCGCCGATGCCGAGCCAGTGGGTGTTGTCCGTGCCGACGACGCCGGTGCTGCCGGTGTACTCGGTGGAGCCGTCCGCGCTGGGCTCGGTCCCCATCACGTGGTTCCCGTTGGAGGACGTGCCGCTGCCGATGGCCTGGTCCAGACCGCCGCCGGACACCAGGCCGGAGCCGCAGTCCGCATGGGTCGAGATCTCGGAGAAGGTGCTGGTCGGGCCTGCCGTGGCCCCAGGGGTCCGCACCGTCGCGCTGACGCTGTTCGCGTACGCGACCCCGGGGACGGTCAGGGCCAGCAGAGCACCCACCACCAGTGCTTTCCCGGTCGCCAGGCGCGGCAGGAACGCGGTCTTCATCGGAGTCTCCCTCGGTGATCGCTTGTGCGGACGAGAGCCGTGCGAGGGGCCTGTCAGCCTCCAACGCGGCTCGCAGAAGCGGACGGTAACGGTCCGACGGAAGCGACAGATACGGGTGAATCGCACAGGGCGGCCCGGCGGATACAGGTTGATCACACAATGCGGCGATTCCCACGGGCCGTCGTGGTCGAGCCGGGATCCGCGGGCGACGCCGGGATGCGATGATCCACGGATGGATCTGCGGCAGTTGGAGGTCGTCGTCGCGGTGGCCGAGGAGGGTGGGTTCACCGCCGCCGCGCGCCGCCTGCACGTCGTGCAGTCCGCGGTGTCGAGCACGGTCCGGGCGCTGGAAGGCGAGTTGGGCGTCCGGCTCTTCGAACGCACCACGCACCGGGTCACGCTCACCGCGGTGGGGGAGTCGTTCGTGCCGGCCGCCCGCGTCGCGCTGAAGGCGGCCGACCAGGCCCGTGCGGTCGCCGACGAGGCGCGCGGCGAGCTGCGCGGCGTGCTCACCGTCGGGACGATGCAGGGCGTGTGGCTGGGGCTGGACCGCGCCCTCGCGGGACTGCGCGCCGAGCACCCGCGCCTGGTGGTCCGGCTGCGGCAGGCGGCGGTGGCGGACATCCGCGCGGCGCTGCGGGACGGCTCCGTGGACGTGGCGGTGGTGGCCTTCGACCGCCAGCAGCGGCGCGGACTGGAGACCCGGCTGCTGGCCCGCGAGGAGATGCTGCTGGCGGCCTCACCGGCGCGGGCCTTCGCCGATCCCGACACGGTCGGCTACGCCGAGGTCGCGGTGCTGCCGTTCGTCGACTTCGCGCCCGGCTGGGCGATCAGGGGTGCGGTCGACCGGGCCTTCCGGGCGGTCGCGGTGGAGCGCGCCGCGGTCTTCGAGGTCAACGACATCGGGGCGGCCGTGGAACTGGTCCGCCACGACCTCGGCGTCTGCGTCCTGCCGGAGTCGATCGCCGCGCGCTTTCCCGAGCTCGCGCTGCGCCGCTTCTCCAGCCGCCCGCCCCGCTGGAACGTGACGGTGGCGCGGCCCGCCGGAGAGCCTGCTCCGGCGGTGGCCGCGCTGCTGCGTCACCTCGGCTGACGTCGTCTCAGTCCGTCTTCCGGGTGCGGCGCTCGGTCGTCCAGTACAGCAGGGCCGACAGCGGCAGGGCCGCCCCGAGGAGGGAGACCGCCCACCAGCCCTCGGCGTGGTAGAGGATCGTGCCGAGCTGCGATCCGAGGGCCCCTCCGGCGAAGAAGGTCGCGATGAAGACGCTGTTGAGTCGCGCGCGGGCGCTCGGGTCGAGCTGGTAGACGACGTGCTGGCCGAGGATCAAAGAGGTCTGCACGGCCACGTCGAGCAGGATCGCGGCCAGGGCCAGGAGCACGATGTGGTGACCGCCGAGCCCGGCGACCAGCGCGCCGACGGCCCCGAGCAGCAGGGCCGCCCCCGTCAGCGGACGGCCCAGACCCCGGTCCGCCCAGCGGCCCACCACCGGTGCCACGACCACACCCGCCGCGCCGACCAGGGCGAAGACACCGACGGCGGAGGCCGGGTAGCGGAACGCCGGGCCGGTCAGCAGGAAGGAGACCGTGGTCCAGAACGCGCTGAACGTCGCGAACAGCGCTGCCTGGTACAGCCCGCGCCGCATCAGTGCCGGGTGGGTGCGGACCAGTCGCACGGTGGAGCGCAGCACATGGTGGTACGGCAGGTCGGTCGTCGGTGCGTGGCGCGGCAGGGCCAGACGCAGGGCGAGGGCGAGGAGCGCCATCAGCACGGCCGAGCCGAGGTAGACCACCCGCCAGCCGGCGGCCCCCGCGACCAGCGAGCTGAGGGTGCGGGACAGCAGGATGCCGGTGAGCAGCCCCGCCATCACCCGGCCGACGATCCGGCCGCGGGCGTGGTCCGGCGCCAGGCTCGCCGCGAGCGGCACCAGGATCTGGGCGACCACGGAGGTCGCGCCGCTGACCAGCGAGGCGAGCACCATCATCGGGAAGCCGCTCGCCGCGCCGCCGACCGCCATGGCGACGGTGGTGACCGACAGCAGGACCGCCACCAGGCGTCGCTTCTCGAAGCGGTCCCCGAGCGGCACCAGGAACAGCATGCCGAGCACGTAGCCGATCTGGGTGACCGTCACCAGCGAGCCCACGGTGGCGGCGCTGACGCCGAAGGCCGGGGCCAGCGTGGACAGCAGGGGCTGCGCGTAGTAGAGGTTCGCCACCGACAGGCCGGTGGCGACGGCCAGCAGCGCCACCAGCCAGCCGGGTATCGAGGGGCCGGACTCGTAGGAGGCGCCGCCTGACGCGGCCGCACCTTCCGTGGCCGGACCGAGGGTGGGAGTGGGGCCGGATGCCTGGACCATGGCCTGCCTTCTTGGGACGTTCCGGTCGGGTGGTGCGGCGCTCTCCGCCGCGTGCACGGGTGAAAGCGCTGTCGGCCCCGTTCCGCTTCCCGTCCCGCTGCGATGATCCACGACAACTGTCATCTCTGATCGTGATGACCGTTCCCGCTGGCCGGCGGGTCGGCAGCACAGCTGGGTCGCGCGAGGTACCGCCGCCGCGCCTCCCGGGAGTAGCCCGGGAGGCGCGCGGCTGCCCGTGCCGACGGCTACTTCAGATGCCGGGCGAAGAACCGGGCCCCGTTGTCGATCTCGAACGACGGGACGCCGGTGTGCCCGCCGAGGTTGGCGTGCAGCGTCTTCTCCTTGGTGCCGAAGGCGTCGAACAGGTCCAGGGCCGCCTGCCGGTCGTTGCCCTCGTCGTCCCACTGGAGCAGCACCTGCAGCGGAACGGTGAGCCGGCGGG
The DNA here is from genome assembly GCF_000787855.1 of Streptacidiphilus anmyonensis. GTDB lineage: Bacteria > Actinomycetota > Actinomycetes > Streptomycetales > Streptomycetaceae > Streptacidiphilus > Streptacidiphilus anmyonensis. Next base: position 97,932 of record NZ_BBPQ01000007.1, read on the forward strand.
CCTCCTCGACGAGGGCGGCGGGAACGAAGCTCCCGGCGAAGAGGTTGGCGGCCGCGATGCGCGGCTCGACCACCGCCAGCCGGATGCCGATGGAGATGACTCCTCCCTCGAACCCGACCGGGCCGCCGATCCCCGGCAGCGCGAGGAGCGCGTCCAGGGCGGCCCGCCATTCCGGGACCGCCTGCTCGACCAGGGGGAGGACGAGGGCGTCGACGACCTCGTCGCTGACCGGCTCGCCGGCCTGGATCGCCCGCCGCAGGTCGGCGCGTGCCTGCTCGACCGCGGGCAGGCGGGGCCGGTCACCGCTGCCGGGGAGTTCGACGGTGGCCGCGGCGAAGCCGTACTGCGTCGCGTAGTGCCGGGCCCGGGATGCGAGCCGGGGGCGCATCCGGTCGAGCCCGCCGGGGTGGCCGACCAGGATCAGCGGCGCGGGTGCGGAGGAGGGGGCGGAGTCGGATGCGGGCGTCCACAGGATGCCGGGGATCCGACTGTCGGCGTTCCGGCCGAGGGTGAAGTCGCGTTCGAGGACGCCGTCGTCGAGGCGGCGCTCGGAAGTGAACTGCATGGGTCGTGCCTTTCGGGAGTGCGCTGAGACGGCGCTCCCGGACGACCTATCGCCCGACCGTGACCCCGGAGGGGAGCACCCATGTCGAAACTGCGTTCACGGGTACCACCTCCTCGTTCTCTCGCACGGCCTCCGGAAATGTAGCAGTCGCCGCCCGGCTCCGCCAACGCCGAGCCGGGCCGGGCCCCGTCCCGGCTCGGCTGAGGGGAAGTCAAAGTCCCTTGTGCGACGAGTCCCTGGGCGTTGGTCGGGGCGAGACATGGATCTTGTCAAAGGTCTTGACGTCTTTATCACGTGACATGTGTCATTGCACCGCGCCGCGCCTCATCGGCTGCATCCGCGTTCCGTTCCCCCATGGAGAGGACAACTGTGTCCACATCAGGTACCCGCCGGCTGTCGCCGCTCCGGCGCGGTCTCGTCGCCGTCCTGGCGTTCGGGCTGGCCGCCGTCGGCATGGCCGGCACCGCGGCGGCCGATTCGCTGAGCGGCTCGTCGGGCGCGGCGGCCCCCGCCGCGACGGCCGCCCACAAGCCCCAGCCCAAGCCGAAGCCGAAGCCGCACCCCAAGCCCAAGCCCAAGCCCAAGCCCAAGCCCGTGCCCAAGCCGACTCCCAAACCGACCCCCAAGCCCGTGCCGAAGCCGAAGGGTCCCGCCGACGCGCACCCGGCCGCGGAGGGCTGGGTGAAGATCAACGGTGTCTGGGTGCAGAGCGTCGAGACGAAGCCCCAGGTGATGCTTAACCAGCAGACCTTCACCGCGCGCAAGGCGCAGCAGCAGGCGCTCGCAGCCGAGGCCGCGGCGCACGACAAGTCGAGCGGCATCCACCCGCACAACGACTACGACCTCAACATGACCTACCGCGGCGGCCAGGACTCGATCGGCGTCACCACCGGTCCGCCGCAGGTCTACCTGGTCTACTGGGGAAGCCAGTGGGGGACCGCGGGCACCGACGCGAGCGGGCACACCACCTTCAGCGGTGACCCCGAGGGCGCGTCGCCGTACCAGCAGGACTTCTTCAACGGCCTCGGCTCCAGCACGGACACCTGGTCCAAGGTCCCGACGCAGTACTGCGAGAACATCAGCCAGGGCAGCGTCTCCTGTCCGGCCGGCGCCAACCACGTGGGCTACCCGGTCGCGGGCAAGACGCTGGCCGGCATCTGGTACGACAACTCCGCCGCCGCGCCCGCCGCCGCCACCGAGCCGCAGATCGCGGCCGAGGCGCTCGCCGCCGCCCAGCACTTCGGCAACACGACGGCGAACCAGAACCGCAACGTGCAGTACATCATCAACACCGTCCCCGGCGCCGACCCGGACCACTGGCAGGAGCTCGGCTACTGCGCCTGGCACACCTTCGCCCGCAGCAGCTACGGCACGGTCGCGTACACGCTGATGCCGTACCTGACGGACAACAAGTACTGCGGCACCAACTGGATCAACAGCGGCCAGCGCGGCCACCTGGACGGCTACGGCATCATCGGCGGCCACGAGTACGCCGAGACCATCGACGACCAGAACCCGATCGGCGCCTGGACCGACGCCACCGGCCAGGAGATCGCGGACAAGTGCAGCTGGATCCCCGCCGGCACCCCGGGCGGCCTGTTCAACCTGACGCTGTCGACCGGCGTCTTCCCGGTGCAGACGCTGTGGTCCAACTACGACCACAACTGCATGGGCAACGACCCGCTCTTCGCCAACCAGCCGCTGCTGGTCACCAAGCCCTGCGACCAGACCCAGTCGACGAACAGCCCGATCGACTACGCGGTGCTGGCCTCGGACACGGCCTCCACCCGGATCTCCTACAGCGCCACCGGATTGCCGGCCGGCCTGGCCATCAACCCGGGCACCGGCCACATCACCGGTCAGACCTCGGCCACGGGGTGGTACTCGGTCACCGTGACGGCCAGTGACGACAAGGGGAACAGTCAGTCGCAGACCAGCTGGATGGGCTTCTTCAACGGCCCGCAGGTCGGCTGCACACCGATCGAGCAGCTGAACGACGCCGGGTTCGAGAACAGCAGCTACGACCACACCGTGTGGAACGAGAGCAGCTGGAACGTCATCACCGAGGCGACGGCCCACCAGGCCCGCACCGGCAACGGCTACGCCTGGCTCGGCCAGAACACCGACGACTCGGTCACGCAGTGGGTCGAGACGACGCCCGGCTACAAGCACATGTCCTTCTCGTTCTACCTGGACGTCACCGGCACCGCTCCCAGCGGCAGCGCCGCCGACACGATGTCGCTGGTCCTCTACGACCAGTACACCGGCAACGAGATCGGCGTGGTCAAGACCTGGTCCAACCAGGACGCGACCAACGGGTACCAGCTGCAGAGCTTCGACCTCACCCCCTGGGTGGCCAGTGAGTTCGGCTCCACGGTCGGCCTGAAGCTGGTCTCGCACTCGACCACCGGCCAGACCGCGTTCCTCGTCGACGACGCGTCGGTGCACCTGACCTGACGCCGTGCCGCACCGTCAGTGGGGTCCCGCCGCCGAGGCGGGGCCCCACTGCACTGTTCGTGGTCAGCGGGATTCGTGCCGCAGCGGGGTGACGACGGGGCAGCCCTGGGCGTCCCTGGTCACCGAGACCCGCGCGTCGTAGACGCGGGCGATCACGTCCCGGGTGATGACGTCGCCCGGGGCGCCGCTCGCCTCGACGCGCCCCCGGTGCAGCAGGACGAGCTGGTCGGCGTACTGGGAGGCGGTGGTCAGGTCGTGGAGGGTGGTGACGACGGTCAGGCCCTGGGTGCGGCGCAGCCGGTCGACGAGGTCGAGGACGTGCTGCTGGTGTCCGAGGTCGAGGGCGGAGGTGGGCTCGTCCAGCAGCAGCAGGCGGGGCTCCTGGGCCAGGGCTCGGGCGATGGCGGCGCGCTGGCGCTCCCCGCCGGAGAGTCGGGCGAGGCGACGGTCGGCGTAGTGGGTGAGGTCGAGCTCGTCCAGGGTGCGCGCGGCGGTCCGGCGGTCCCGGTCGCCGGGGCTCGCGAGGTAGGACAGATGGGGCGTGCGGCCCAGCAGCACGTACTCGTGGACCGTCATGTCGGGCGGCAGCAGGGGCGTCTGGGGCACGTAGGCGATCAGGCGGGCCCGTTCCCTGGTGCGCAGGGCGCTCACGTCGGTGCCCTCGACCAGGACGGTGCCGCGGTGCGGGATCAGCCCGGCGACCGCCCGCAGCGCGGTCGACTTGCCGGCGCCGTTGGGGCCGATCAGCGCCAGCCAGCCGCCCTGGGCGACGGTGCCGGACAGCTCCCGGACGACCGGGGTGCGGTCCAGGTCGACGTCCAGCCCGGCCAGCTCCAGTCCGTTCACCGCCGACACCGACACCGCCCCCGATCCCGATCCCGAGCCCGATCCCGACTCGGACGTCGGCGCGGCCCCGGGCGCGCTCATGTGCGCACCGCCCGGGTGGAGCGCAGGATCCAGACGAAGGCCGGGGAGCCGACGAGGGCGGTGACGACACCGATGGGCAGTTCGGCCGGGGCCACCACGGTCCGCGCCAGGGTGTCGGCGAGGACCAGGAATCCCGCGCCGAACAGCAGCGACAGCGGCAGAACGAGACGGTAGGAGGTGCCGGCCAGTCGTCGCACCGCGTGCGGGACGACGAGCCCGACGAAGCCGATCAGCCCGCTCACCGCGACCGCGCTCGCCGCGGCGAGCGCGCAGCCGGCCACGACCGCCAGCCTGATCCGGGCGGGACGCAGGCCCAGCGAGCGGGCCTCCTCGTCGCCCACCGACAGCACGTCGAGATGGCGGCCGTGCAGCAGCACGACGGCCGTGGAGACGGCCAGGTAGGGCAGGATCTGCACACTCTGGTGCCAGGTGGCGGCGGACAGCGAGCCCAGCAGCCACGAGTAGACCTGCTGGATGTCCTGGGTGGAGCGCTGGAGCACATAGGTCTGCACGGCGGTCAGGAACATCGAGACCGCGAGCCCCGCGAGCAGCAACGTCGACGTGCCGGGTCCGCCGCTCGCGCCGGCGAGGTAGGCGCAGGCCACCCCGGCCAGCGAGCCGACGAACGCGGCCACCGGCAGGGTCTGCGCGTTCACCCCGCCCATCGCGACGATGGCGAGGGTCGCGCCGAGGCCGGCCCCCGCCGACGCGCCCAGCAGCGAGGAGTCGACCAGCGGGTTGCGGAACACCCCCTGGTAGCCCGCGCCGGAGAGCGAGAGCGCCCCGCCCACCAGCGCCGCCAGGACCACGCGCGGCAGCCGGATCTGGAAGAGCACGGCCCGGTCCAGCGGGCTGAGCCCGCCGGGCAGGTGCACGAACGGCAGCCGGTCCAGCAGCGCGGCGGCCGTGGCGAGCGGATTGAGGTCCGCCGCCCCGGCCATGGCGCCCACCAGCACCGCGGCGACCAGGAAGGCCACCGCGAGGCCGTAGGCGCGCACCGTCCGCCGGCGGACGCGTCCGCGCCCGCCGGTCCCTTCCGCGGTGCCGTCCGCAGACGCCTCCGTGGTCCCTTCCACGGGCGCCTTCACGGGCGCCGCCCGGCCGGGGTCACTTGGTCGGGGCCTTCTCGACCGCCTGCGCGATCTCGGCGACCAGCTGCGGCAGACGCGGGCCCCAGCGGGAGGCGATGTCGTCGTCCAGGCCGACGACCTGATCCTTCTTCACCGCCGGGATCCCGGACCAGCCCGGCCGGGCCGCGACGACCGCGGGGGTCTGGCCGCCGTCGGAGGCTCCGTTGTCCGTGAGGAAGATCAGCTGCGGCTGCGCGGAGACGACGTACTCGGCGGACAGCTGCGGGTACCCGCCGTCGGACGCCTTGTCCGCCTTGTCGGCGATGTTCTTCAGGCCGAACAGGGAGACGACCTGTCCGACGAAGGTCTTGGAGGTCGCCGAGTAGTACGGGTTGGCGCTCAGCTCCCAGTAGTAGCCGAGGTCCGCGTGCGCGGCGCCGACCTGCTTGACGGTGGCGGCGATCTGCGACTTCATGCCGGCCACGGTCGCGGTGGCCTCGGTGGCGTGGCCGGTGGCCTGGCCGATCTGCTCGATCTGGGCGTAGGCGTCGTCCAGCGTCGCCGCGGCGGGCTCGATCATGACCGGAACGCCCAGCTTCTGCAGACCGGCGACCAGGCCGCCGGAGTCCTGCGAGGCGACGACCAGGTCCGGGCTGTACTTGACGATCGCCTCGACGTTCGGCGTCAGGCCGCTGAGGCTGGTGACCGGAGCGCCCTTCGGGTAGTCCGACGTCGAGTCGACGGCCACGACCTGCTTGCCCGCGCCCACGGCGTACAGGTCCTCGGTCGCGGTCGGCGACAGCGAGACGATGTGCTGCGGCCGGGCCTTGACGGTGACTTTGCCGTTCGACGGGGTCACCGTGACCGGGAACGAGGCGGCCGCGGCCGAGGAGGCCGACGTCGAGGCGGACGGGGCGGCGGAGCCTGAACCCGAGGAGCTGCAGCCGGAGACGGCGGCCAGGGCGGCGAGCGCCGCGGCCGCCGTCGCAACAGAGCGGACCAGCCGTCGCTGAGCCATGTGGTACTTCCTACCGTGCGGGCGGGAGAGGCCAACCCGCTGACCGGCCGCGCCTGAGCGCACGCCGACGGAGACGGATCGCCCTTCCCACGAGGGTCGATGTCGTAGCGCGGCAGGAGGCGACCTGGCTCGGGCCCCGTCAGGGGCCCTTACAGTTGCGGGACAGCGCCGGAATGGCCCGCCGTGAGACGGGCGTCACCGGCTTCGCTGCCTGTCGCGCCACCGGAAACCTGCAAGTCTGCGCAGATTTCCGGTCCGGCGCACCCTAGCACGCAGCCCTCCCGCACCGCGTCCCCGACCCCAGCCCGGCTGGGCCCGGCCCCGGCCCGACACCGGCCGGGCCGGTTTGGTCCCGACCCCGGCCCGGTCTTGGCCCGGGACGCCGGCAGCAGCCGCACGCAGATGGTGAAGTTGTGGCCGCCGGTCGGGACCGTCGCATCGGCGACGGTCATCGGTGGGTGGAATGACCCAGCCCCGGCCCCAGCCCAGCCCCGGCCCCAGCCCCGGCTCGGCCCGGGCTCGGACCGATCCCGGCTCGGCAACGGCCTGGCTCGGCCCCGGCCTTAGCTCGCGCCCGGCTGGCCCGACCTTGGCCCGGCCCCGGCTCGGTCCCGGCCCCGGCTGGGCTTGGCACCGGCCTGGTTTGGTCCCGGCTCGGGACTGGCTTGGCTCAGTCCGGCTCGGGACTGGCTTGGCTGGGTCCCGGCTCGGCACCAGCCCGGCTCGGCCCCGGTCTTGGCCCGGCCGCGGCCCCGGCTGGGCTTGGTCCCGGGCCGCCGGGCCCCCATGCTGCCCGCCGAGGGCCCGGCCCTGCCTCGGACGGAGCGTCAGCGGTCGGCGATCGCCCGTCCCATGCGTTCCACCGCCTCGCGCAGCACCGCCGGGGAGGTGGCGAAGTTGAGACGCACGCAACCCGCGCCGCCGGTGCCGAAGACGTGACCCGAGCTGAGGGCGACCCGGGCCCGGTCGAGGAACATCCTCGCCGGACCGGCGAGCTCGCTGACCACGCCGGGGCCGTCGGCCGCGTCGTCGTGCAGGCCCAGGGCGGTGCAGTCGAGCCAGGCCAGGTACGTCGCCTCGGGCGGTCGGTAACCGACGCCCGGCAGGTGCTGCTCGACCAGCTGCCCGAGCAGGCGCCGGTTGGCGTCGAGGCCGGTCAGCAGGTCGTCGAGCCACTCACGGCCGGAGCGCAGGGCCGCGGTGTGGGCGATGACGCCCAGGTGGCTGGGGCCGTGGCTGACCTCCTCGGGCAGGCGCCGCAGGTCGGCCGCGGCCTCCGGGCCGGCGAAGGCCACGGCGGCCTTGAGCCCGGCGAGGTTCCACGCCTTGGACGCGGAGGTCACGGCCAGGCCGTTCTCCGCGCCCGGGACGCTGAGGAAGGGCGTGAAGGAGGCCCCCGCGAGCACCAGGGGCGCGTGGATCTCGTCCGAGACGACCCGGACCCGGTGTCTGCGCGCGAGTTCCGCCACAGCCGCCAGTTCCGCGCGGGTGTGCACGACGCCGGTCGGATTGTGCGGGTTGCTCATCAGGAACGCCGCGCCGCGGCGGCCGTCGCCTCGGGCCCGGACGAACGCCTCTTCGAGAGCGTCCGGATCGATGCGCAGGCCGGGGCCGAGGGGAGCCTCGACGACCTCCCGGCCGTCATGGCTCACGAACGCGTAGAAGGGCGGGTAGACCGGGGAGCACACGACCACGGCGTCCCCCGGCTCGGTGACCAGGCGCAGCAGTTCGACCACGCCCATCATCACGTCGGGCACGATCGCGGTGTGCTCGACGCGCAGGCCGTCCCAGTGCCAGCGCTCGCGGGCGAATGCGGCGAGCGCCTCCGCGTAGGCGCGGCCGTAGGGGTAGCCGGTGTCGCCGAGGCTGACCGCCTCGTGCAGGGCCGCGGCGACGGCGGGGGCGAGGGGGACGTCCATCTCCGCGACCCACAGCGGCAGCACGTCACCGGGGAAGGCGCGCCACTTCATGCTGGTGCGCCGCCGCAGCTGGTCGAGGCTCAACTGCACGAGGGGGTCGTTCCGCGCGGCGTCCGCAGCGCCGGGACCTTCACTGTCCATGCGGTCCATCACACTGCACTCGGGAGTTCACCGCACGACGTAGACGAAGCTCATCATCCCGTTGTCCTCGTGCGCGGCGATGTGACAGTGGAACAGGTAGCGGCCCGTGAAGTCGGTGAAGGCGATCCGGACCACCACGACACCCGGCCTTCCGTGCACCGTGTAGGGGATCGGGACGATGTCCTGGACGTGCGTGTACGGCTGGGGGCGGCCGTTGACGGACATCACCTGGAAGTAGGACACGTGCAGGTGGAACGGATGGATCTCACGGCTGGCGTTGACGACGGTCCACTCCTCCACCGTGCCGAGCCGCGCGGGGGTGGCGAAGACCGACGGGTCGTCCCCGGAGAACTCCCGGCCGTTGATGTAGAAGGTGTTCCCGTCGGCGCTCTCCGACAGCACCACCGTCCGGTGCCGCGCGATCCTCGCCCGGCTCAGGTCCGACGCGGCTGTCGGGATGCGTCCGGTGACCGTGGGCAGTTCGGCGGCGCGCGGGCCGTGCACGTCCAGCAGCAGCAGCCGGGCCTGCGGGTAGGAGTCGCCCTGCGGCCCGGTGGTGTAGGCCAGGGTGCGAAGCCAGGCCCGGCCCGGTCGGGGGCAGGCGGTCACCAGGACGTCGAAGCGCTTCCCCGGCGGCATCAGCAGGTTCGTCGTCACCGTGACCCTGGCCACCGGCGCGCCGTCCTCGCCGACCACGGTGAAGCGGTACCCGTCGAGCTGGAGCTGGTAGAAGATGTCAGCCCCGGCGTTGACGAGGCGCCACAGCTGCGTCTCGTCCGGGCGCATCGAGAGCACCGGGCGCAGTTGGCCGTCGACGAGTCGGACGGTCGGGCTGTCCGAGTTGATCGCGGTCGTGGCGGTGTTCTGGACGATGTGACCCTTCCAGTCGATCTGCATGTCCTTCAGGACCAGCGTGTGCGCGGTGACATGGCGCAGTGGGGCGGGGAGCAGGCTCCGGTCGTCGCCGACCACGATCGCGCCACTGAGCCCCGCGAAGATCTGGTTCTCGACGTCGCCGACCATGGGCGAGGCCATGTCCGGTCCGCCCGCGGACCTGAAGGGGCAGGTCTTCCCCATGGCGTGGCTGTGGTACCAGTACGTCCCCTGCTGCTGGTCCCGGGGGATCCGCAGCAGGTACGTCGCCGTGCTCCCGGCCGGGACGCAGCGGAACGGATCGTCCGCCTCTCCGGCCGGGGACACGTGCATTCCGTGGACGTGGAGATTGGTCGCGACGGTGAGGTGGTTGACGAGTCGGATGACCACGCTCGTGCCGGGCTCCAGCCGCAGGGTCGGCCCGATGTAACGTCCGTCGTAGGACTGTCCGTCCACCTCACGGCCGGAGATGTCGAACCGGGTCCGGTGCGCGTCGAGCGTGATCCGCACGACGTGGCGGTCCGGTGCGTCCGCGTCCACGGGATCCCGCAGGGGTGCGCCGGCCCTCATCCCCCTCTCCTGCTCGGCCGTCGTCGGCACCGGTTGGGATGCCGCGACCGCAGGGCGCACACCCGTTCCGGTGGCGAGCGTCACCAGCACGGCGACCAGGGCGAGAGCCGTGCGCCGCAGGGGCCGCCGGGCACGGCCGGTCCCTGGGAGGGGCGTCCGGGCCCGCAAGGGCCCGGACGTCTTGTCGCTCGCGCGTTCCACGCGGGTACCTCCGGAATGCGGGTCGATGCCTGGGCTTCCCTTTCGGGGGATCCGCAGACTGCTACCCGGCCCGCCGGCCGGGTGGCCGCCGGCCCTGCGAAGATCACCTGAAAGGCACACGCCGAGCGAGCGGCCCCGGCAGGGCCGGATTGCAGGTCGCGCACGTCGGTCGCAGGCTGAATGAACGTTCATGCGGAGGTGCGCGATGAGCTGGACCACGACCGACATGCCCGACCAGCGCGGCCGCACTGCTGTCGTCACGGGGGCCAACGGCGGGCTCGGACTGGTGACCGCCCGGGAACTGGCCGCGAAGGGCGCGCACGTCGTCATGGCCGTGCGCAACCAGCAGAAGGCCGCCGCCGCGGTCGAGGACATCCGGGCACACGTGCCGGACGCGTCCCTGGAGCTGGTCGCCCTGGACCTGTCCTCGCAGGCCTCCGTGCGGGAGGCGGCGCGGCACGTCCTGGACACGCACGACCGGCTCGACCTCCTGGTCAACAACGCGGGCGTCATGGGAATCGCCGAAGCGAGGACGGTCGACGGCTTCGAGATGCAGTTCGGCGTCGACCATCTGGGCCACTGGACGCTCACCGCCCTGCTGCTGCCCGCGTTGCTGCGGACACCCGGGTCCCGCGTCGTGACGGTGACCAGCACCGCGCACCACATGGGCCGTCCCGTCGACGTGGCCAACCCGCACCTCAAGGGCCGCTACGGGCCCTGGCGCGCCTACGGTCAGGCGAAACTCGCCAACTTCCATTTCGGGCTCGGGCTCCAGCGTGAACTGGAGCGCGCGGGCGCGCGCACCGCGAGCCTGATCGCGCACCCCGGGCTCTCCGACACGGACCTGCAGGCGGTCAGCGTGGAGGGCTCGGGCGGCGGCGCCTCCCAGCGCTTCTTCCACGTCATGGCCCGCCACACCGGCATGTCCGCCGCCGACGGAGCCCTGCCGCAGCTGCGCGCCGCCACCGACCCGGCGGCGAAGGGCGGCGAGTTCTACGGCCCCCTGTTCGTCAACAACGGCCCACCGGTTCGCAAACCTGTCCTGCGCAGGATCGGGATGGACCGCGCCGTGGCGAAGCTCTGGGAGGTCTCCGAGCGGGAAACCGGCGTCGCCGTCGACGTGCGCCCCGCGGCCCCCTGAGGGGCGGGCCGGTCCGGCGACGGAGGGCGCGGCAGCAGGAGCGAGCCGGATCCCGGACCGCCGGGGCGTCCGGCACGGTGCCGTCGCGCCGACGTCCGACCGAGGAGCGGTCGTCGCGCCGCCTGCCTCGCCGCCTCAGCGTGGGTAGGTCCGCCGTCGGCTCCGTGCCGCGGCCAGACCGGCCGCGGACGCGCGGGCCGCTGCCAGCAGGTGGGCCGAGCCCCACGCCTGCGCGGTGCGCTCGGCGAGGGCGTAGTTCTCCGCCGCCGCCTGCTCCTCGCCCAGGAGCCGCTGCAGGTCGGCGAGCGCGTGGGCCAGGGGGCGGGTCGCGTAGGCCGCGCCGGCCGCCCCTGCGAGCTGCTCGCGGATCGGCAGCAGGTGGCCGACCAGCGCGGCGGCGGTGTCCGTGTCGCGGTGCAGGACGGCGAGTTGCGCGCGGAAGTCGAGCTCGACGCCGTACAGGTGGTCGGTCACCGGTTCCGGTGGGCAGCGCACCTCGCGCGCCTCGTCGAGCCGGCCCAGACGGGCGAGGACGAGGGCCAGGGCCACGCCGGTCGGTTCGCCCGAGGCGTCGTAGACCGCGCGCACCGTCGGCTCCAGCTCGGTCAGCCGGCCCTGGGCCAGCCGGATCACGATCATCCCGAGCGTGTGCAGGCCCGGAGCGTGCCGGGCGCCGACCCGCTGCAGCAGTTCACCGGCCTCGGCGTAGGCAGCCGCGGCCGCCTCGAACCGGCCGGCGACGGCCTCCAGCATGGCACCGGTGGTGCAGTTGACGCCTTGCGCCCACAGCATGCGGTAGCGGCGGGCGAGTTCGAGCCCCTCGTCGGTGTGCCGACGCAGGCCTGCGGCGTCGTTGCGGGCGGCGGCGGCCATGCCCGCGCCGTGCTCGCACACCCACCGGTAGGCGGGCAGGTCGTGCGCCTGGGCCAGTTCGCGCAGTTCGGCCAGGAGCGGCTCCCGCGAGCCCGCCTGCGACTCGTGCGGCAGCAGCTTGGTGGAGGTCATCAAGGCGGCTGCGAGCAGCCGGGGTTCACCGCAGGAGCGGGCCAGTTCCAGTTGCTCGCCCGCGGCCTTGACGGCTCTCGGCGTGTCGACGGCCGCCGCCTCGTCGGTGAGCACCTGCAGCAGGCGCGCCCGTGTCGGGGTGCCCAGGCCGGGGCGTGACGCCAGACGTTCCAGCCGGGTCAGGGAGACGCGGTCGGGGAAGCCCTCCAGGCGGCTGCGCCAGGGGGAGGGCTCGGTCCAGGCTGCGTAGACCGCCGCCACGAGGTCGTCGCGGTCGGCCCGTTCGGCGAGCTCGACGGCGCGTCCCCGGGTGTGCCGGGCCGCGTCCGTCGAACCGGCGCGGATCTGCGCGCCCAGGAGCCGGACGAGCAGACCGATCAGCGGATCCGGGGTGGCTGCCGCGTCGCTCGAGGTGGCCGTCTGTACCTCGATCGCCTGCTGGATCAACCCGACCGCGATGTCGTGGGCGTAGCGGCGCTCGGCCAGTTCCGCGGCGCGCAGCGCGTAGTCGACGGCCAGCGGGGCGTTCGCCGGGGTGCCCGATCGGGCGAAGTGGTGGGCCAGCGCGGCGAGGTCGTCGGGCCGGTGCCGACGCAGCGACTGGGCGATGCGGGCGTGCAGGCGGGCCCGGCGCACCCCGGCCAGGTCGGTGTAGACGGTGTCGCGGACCAGGGCGTGGACGAAGCGGACGCGACCGGGCGCAGGTTCGGTGAGCAGGTCCGCCGACACGGCGGCCTCCAGAGCGTCGAGCACCTCCTCGTCCGGCTGGTCGGACGCGTCGAGCAGGAGCGCGGTGTCGGCCTCCAGGCCGGCCGCGGCGGTGAGGCCGAGCACTCCCCGGGTGCCGGGGGACAGCAGGGCGAGACGTCGGCGCAGCACGTCACGCACGCCCTGCGGGACGTCGCTCACGGCCACCAGCGCGCCCTCGCTGGCCAGCAGCCGTGCGCTCTCCAGGACGTAGAAGGGGTTGCCGCCGGTGCGCCGGGCGAGCGCGTCGACCGTCGTACGGTCCACGGGCCTGCCGCAGACCGCGTCGACGACGGTGGCCACGTCCCGCGATCGCAGTCCGCCCAGGGTGATCCGGTGCGGGGAACGGGTGGCGAGGACGGCGAGGGTCTTCCCCAGGTGTTTCCCGGTCTCGGCGGGCCGGTAGCTGGCGACGGTGAGCACGGGGGCGTCGGACACTGCGGCGGCCGCCTCGAGCAGCGCCAGCGTCTCGCTGTCGGCGCGGTGCAGGTCCTCCAGGATGACGGCCAGGGGCGCGGAGCGGGCCGCGTCGCGCAGCCAGGCGGTGAAAGCCCGGTGCATCCGGAAGCGGCCCGCGGTCGCGTCGTCGCTGACCTCGCTGACCTCGCCGGGGCCTCGCTGCGCCTCGCGGAGCAGCACCGCGAGTTCGTGCGGCCGCCGTGGCGGGACGTCGCGGGCGAGCGTGCCCAGGGCTTCCACCCAGGCCCAGGCCGGCGGCGCGCCGTCGGCCTCGGAGCAGTGCCCGACCACGACCCGCCAGCCGGCCGCACGCAGGCGTCCGGCGAGCCGGTCCAGCAGGGCCGTCTTGCCGGCCCCGGCCTCGCCGGTGACCAGCGCGACGCCGCCGGCCTCGCGGCGGGCCAGCGCGGCCTCCTCCAGCGCGCGGATCTCCTCGTCGCGGCCCACGAACAGGCCGCCGGGCAGGGGCGCCGGCGCGATCGGCGGCGTCGGCCCAGGATCGGGGACCGCCGCGCGCAAGACGTCGAGGCGCTGGGCCAACACGGCCCGCTCCAGATCCACGAGCGCCGGACCCGGGTCGCAGCCGAGTTCCTCGCGCACCGTGGCCGCCGCGCGCCGCAGCGACGCCAGCGCGTCGCCCTGACGCCCGCAGGCCCACTGGGCCAGTGCGAGCAGCCGCCAGCCCTCCTCGCGCAGGGGGTTCGCCCGCACCAGCGCCTCGGCCGCCAACGCGGCCTCGGGCGCACGGCCCAGGCGCAGGTCGGCTGCCGTGGCCAGTTCGCGTGCCTCGGTGTGCAGTTGGTTCAGACGCGCGACCTCCGGCGCGGCCCACTCCTCGTCGGCGTTCTCCGCGTACGCCGGACCCTGCCACCAGCCGAGCGCCTCGGTGAGCAGCCGCCGGGCCTCCTGCGGCGGCGCGCCGCGCGCCAGGACCACCCGTGCCTCGAACCGCCAGGCGTCCACCGCGTCCTCGGGAAGCCGCAGGGCGTACCCCGGGGGCGCGGTGACCAGAACGGACGCCGGGGTCCGGGGCCGGCGCGCCGGTTCGAGCGAGCGGCGCAGGTTCGACACGTACGTCTGGAGGGAGACGCCCGCCTTGGGTGGTGGCTGGCCGCGCCACAAGCGGTCCGCCATCCGTTCGAGCGGGACCATGTCGCCTCGGGCCGCGACGAGCAGTGACAGGACCGCCCGCTGCCGCGGGGCGCCGAGATCGAGTGGTGTTCCCTTCCGGTCGGCGCCCAGCGACCCCAGGATTCGAATGCGCAGCACGCCGGGGAAATCTACCCGAACTGTCGGGCGACGCCCGCCATGCCCGTGCCAAGCGGACGGCAAGCAGCCGCCAAGCGCTCGCACCGAGCATCGGGGCCGTAGCCGAAATCCGAGCCCGTGCCGTCCTGTCCGGGCCCGACCGATGGAGCAAGCCCGCGTGACCCCGAGCACCACCACACGTCAGATCCCGGCCGAGGGACGTCCCTTCACGCAGGAGATGGTCGTCGTCCACCGCGTCTTCCGCCGGGAGGCGGCACTGCTGCCGCGGCTGGTCCGCGCCGTCCCCGAGGGCGACACCGCCCGCGCGGGACTTCTGGCGGCCTACGTGCGCGAGTACCTGGATGGCCTGCACATCCACCATCGGACCGAGGACGAGCTGCTCTGGCCGTTGCTGCGCGCGCGGGTCGAGCAGGGCGACCTGGTCGCCCGCATGGAGGAGCAGCACGAGCTCATCGACGCGAGCCTGGCCGCGGTCACCCGTCAACTGCCGCTCTGGGAGCGCGTTGCGGACCGCACGACAGGGGATCCCTTGGCCGCGGCCCTCGACGACCATCACGCCGTGCTGCTGCGGCACCTCGACGACGAGGAGCGGTTGCTGCTGCCCCTGGTGACGGACCACCTGACCGTCGCGGAGTGGTCTCTGGTCGGCAAGCGCGGCATGGAGCACATCCCGAAGGAGAAGCGTCTGCTGGCCCTCGGGGCGATCCTGGAGGACGCCACCGAGCCGGAGGCGGCCTTCTTCCTTAGCCAAGTGCCCGCTCTCGGACGACTGCTGTGGCGTGTCGTCGGCCGTCGCCAGTACGCCGCGCACTGCCGCGAGCTGCGCGGAGCGCTGCGCCCCGGGCACGGGGAGCACCGGCCGTGACCGTTCTCGACTCCCTCCCCGTCGAGGCGCTGCGCGCCCTGGACGCCTACCGCACCTGCGAGTTCGCCACCCTGGCCGGTGACGGCACGCCCGTGGCCTGGCCGACCGCGGTGCGCCGACGCGACGACGGAACCCTGCTGGTGACCACCTCCGTCGCGTTCGTGCAGAAGGCGCTCAACGTCCGCCGGGACGACCGGGTCGCGCTGCTGTTCTCCGAGCCGACCGGCAGCGGGCTCGACGACCCGCCGCAGATCCTGCTGCGCGGCCGGGCCGTCTGCACTCAGGAGCCGGTCGGCAGCCCCCGGGGTGCGGAGGAGTACTGGCGCATGCTCTTCGAGCGCCAGCCGCACAGTCGCGCTTATGTCCGCCGCCCGGTGCGGTCGCTGATGGACTGGTACTACCTGCGCCTGCTGATCACCGTCACCCCCGAGCAGGCGGTGGTGCGCGGGCCGTCGGCGTCCCTGCCGCCGGTGCCGGTGCCGGTGCCGGTGCCGGTGCCGGTGCCGGTGCCGAGCGGTGCGGAACCCCTCACGCTCGCGGGAGCGGAGCAGCTGGGCCGCTACCCGACCGCGGTGCTCGCCGCCCGTGACGCCGCCGGCGCGCCGGTCCTCGCCCGCACCCGCCCCGTCGCGACGCGGGACGGTTTCACCGTCGCGCACCTGCCGGACGACTGCGCGCCGGCCCCCGGACCGGCGTCGCTCCTGGTCCACCGGCACGACGAGCGGCTGAACGGCATGCACAACGCGCTCGTCCGCGGCGTGCTGCGGGCCGACGGCGACGGCTGGCTGCTCGCGCCCACACGCGTCGTCGAGCCGATGGGTACCGGCAGTCCCCGCGACGCGGTGCGCGTCCTGCGCCAGGTCCGCGGCGCCACCCGCCGCTACTTCGACCGGAACGGCCTGGAACGCCCCCGGGTCCACTGGGACGAGTTCCGCGCCCTCGCCGCGCCGGAGCGGCCCGCGACCGCGACGAACGACGGTGCGCGGTCACAGGCCCGCGCACAGGACCGCTGACCCGGTCGCGTGCCCGAGGCAGTGATCACCGACCCGTTCGGGCCAGGAACACCTCGTCCACGTAGCACCACCCCCAGCTCTCGCCCTTCTTCAGGGTGCGGGCGAGCGGGTGCCCGGTGCGCTCCGCGTGCTCGTGCGCGTGCCGGCCCGGCGAGCTGTCACAGCACCCCACCTCCCCGCACACCAGGCACGCGAGGAGGTTGACCCACGTGTCCCCCCTCCGCAGGCACGCCTCGCACCGGGCGGGCTGTGCCGCCGGCGCGCGGGCCGGCGCGAGGTGGTCGCAGGTTCGGGTGCGCGCCGCACCCGGCGGCTGTTCGACGTGCCACTCTTCGTCCGCCTCGCTCACCCCACCAGGAGACCACGGACGCGCCCCCGGGCGGAGCTCGTCGCCTTGTGCGCGGGGTCGGGTCAGGGCAGTCGCTGCTCCGCCCAGATGATCTTTCCGCGGTCGGTGTAGCGGGTGCCCCAGCGCTCCGACAGGTGGGCCACCAGGAACAGGCCGCGCCCGCCCTCGTCCGTGGTCGCCGCGTAGCGGACGTGCGGCGAGGTGCTGCTGGCGTCGGCGACCTCGCAGACCAGGGACCGGGTGCGGAGCATCCGGACCGTGATCGGGCCGCTCGCGTAGCGGATGGCGTTGGTGATCAGCTCACTGAGGATCAGTTCGGTGGTGAACGCCAGGTCGTCGAGGTCCCAGCGGTGCAGCTGCCGCGTCGCCGCGGCGCGGACCTCGGCGACCGCGGCCGGGTCGCCCGGGACGTCGAAGGCGGCCACGTGGCCCTTGGGGAGCCCTCGGGCGCGTGCCACCAGCAGGGCGACGTCGTCGGGCGTCTCGCCGGCCCCCGCGTCGGGCAGCAGGGCCGAGACCAGGGCGTCGCACAGGCGGCCGGGCGGCAGGTCCTCGTTCTGACGCACCGCCTGGAGCAGCCGGTCCAATCCCTGGTCGATGTCGTGGTCCCGCCGTTCGACCAGCCCGTCGGTGTAGAGCAGGAACCGGGCGCCGTCGGGCAGCGGCAGCTCGACGGTCTCGAACGGCATCCCGCCGAGGCCGAGCGGGGGACCGGCCGGAACCTCGGCGAACGCGGCCCGGCCGTCCGGCTGGACCAGCAGCGGCGGCAGGTGGCCGGCCCGGGCCACCTCCAACTGCCGGTCCACCGGGTCGTAGACGGCGTAGACGCAGGTCGCGCCGATGATGTCGCTGTGGCCGCCGGCGGCCCCGCGCTCCTCGTCGAGGCGGCTGACCAGGTCGTCCAGGTGCGCCAGCAACTCGCCCGGCGGCAGGTTGAGATGGGAGACGTTGTGGACGGCGGTGCGCAGCCGTCCCATGGTCGCGGCGGCGCTGAGGCCGTGGCCGACCACGTCCCCGACGACCAGGGCGACCCGCGCGCCGGACAGGGGGATGACGTCGAACCAGTCCCCGCCCGCGCCGGCCTGCGCGGGGAGGTACCGGAACGCGGTGTCGAGCGTCTCGAGCCTCGGCAGGTCCCGTGGCAGCAGGCTGCGTTGCAGCGCGGCGGCGAGGATCTGATTGCCGCTCACCGCCGACACGATCTGTTCCTGGCTGGCGTAACGCGTCTCGAAGACGCCGGCGTTGCGGCCGAGCCGCAGCACGGCGACGCGGTCGGCGACCTCCACCACGTCGTCGATGTTGTGGCTGACCAGGACGATCCCCAGTCCGCTGTGACGCAGACGGCGCACCAGGTCGAGCAGGAGGGCACTCTGCTCGGGGGCCAGCCCGGCCGTGGGCTCGTCCAGCAGCAGCAGAGCCGGATCGTCGATCAGCGCCCCGGCGATGGCGACCGACTGGCGCTCGGCGGCGGTCAGGGCCGCCAGCGGGGTGCCGAGGTCGGCGATCGGCACGCGCAGGCGGTTCAGCAGTCCGCGTGCCCGCTGCTCCATGCCGATCTCGTCCAGCATCCCGAAGCGCCGCAACTCCCGCCCCAGGAACAGCTGGGAGGTCACGTCGAGGTTGAGGCACAGCTGCGGTTCCTGGTGCACCGCGGCCACGCCGAGCCGCCGGATCGCGCGCGGTCCGCGCAGGTCCACCGGCCGACCGTGCCACCGGGCGACGCCGCTGTCCGGCGCCTCGACCCCGGCCATCACCCGGATCAGGGTGGACTTGCCGGCGCCGCTCTCGCCGGCGACGGCGACGACTTCGCCCGCGTGCACGTCGAGGTCGACGTCGACGAGCGCGCGCACGGCTCCGAAGCGCTTGGAGACGCCTCGCAGGGACAGCAGCGGTGGTTCGGCCATGCGGTGCGAAGTCCTCTCCCGGTGCGGATCCCTCCAGTCTCCCGCGAAACGCCCCTCCCGCCGATACCCCCGTGCGGGGCCTGTCCACACGCGGGCTAGGCCGAACGGACCCTCGGCCGACGGCGTGCGGATCGGGGTCGCCCTAGACTCGGGGTGATCAGACCCGGGGTGATCCCGCGTGAGCTCTGCTGCCAGGAGGTCCGGATGATCCGGCACACCCGACTCGCCACCGAATCCCCGGAGTACCTCGCCGCCCGGGAGGAGCTCCGCCAGGCCGAGATCGACCTGATGCGCCACCGGGAGCGGGTGGCGGCCCAGCGCCGCGCACTCCCGCAGGGGCCGCCGGTCGACGACTACGCCTTCCTCGAGGGGCCCGCCGACCTGGACGCGGGCGACACCCCGGTGCGCCAGGTCCGGCTGAGCGAGCTGTTCACCGCCCCGGACCGGCCGCTGATCGTCTACCACCTCATGTACGGCAAGAAGCAGACCGACCCGTGCCCGATGTGCACGCTGTGGATCGACGGGTTCAACGGCGTGGCCCGCCACATCACCCAGAACGCCGACTTCGCCGTCGCCGCGGCCGCCGACCCGGCGGCGTTGCGCGAGCACGCGCGCAACCGCGGCTGGGACCGGCTGCGGCTGCTGAGCTGCGGCGACAGCAGCTTCAAGTACGACCTCGGCAGCGAGAGCGAGGACGGCGTCCAGGACTCCACCGTCTCGGTCTTCACCCGGGACGCCGACGGGACCGTCCGGCACTTCTACTCCGCCCACCCGCGGATGGCCGAGGACATCGACCAGCGCGGCATCGACCTGCTCGCCCCCGTCTGGCACCTCCTCGACCTCACCCCGGGCGGGCGCGCGGACTGGTTCGCCGCACTGGACTACTGACCGCCATCGGCGACGTTCGCCGGCGACCTTCACCGCCGAGGGGCGGCCTCGGCGCAGGCCACACAGCGGGTGGCGGCGGGGCGGACCGCCAGGCGCTCGGCGGGGATGGGCGAGTGGCAGACCTCGCAGCGACCGTAGGCACCGCCGTCCAGGCGCTTCATCGCGTTCTCCAGCTCTTCCAGCTCCTGGCGGCCCTGAGCGAGCAGGGCGGCGACGTGCGCGCGCTCGAACGCGGTGCTGGACCCCTCCGGGTCGTGTTCGTCGTCCACGGCGACCAGGGCGTTCGCCTCGACGACCGTCCGGTACTCGCGCTCCAGGGCGGCGATCCGGGCACGGACCTCGGCCTGCTGGGAGACCAGCAGGTCACGGGCCTGGTGGTGGTCGGAGGACCGGTGCGACATCTCGCCTCCTTCCCACGGCTTGAGACTCCCACGCCTGTCATACCCGCTACGGCGTACGACACCCGGCCGCGGTCGTCCGGCGGGCCGGTCGACCGCGGCCGGGTGCCCCGGGCTGCCGACCTCGTCTGCTGCTCTACCTCGTGCCGGTGGAGGCGACCAGTCGGCCCCCGACGAAGGTGTGGGTGGGCATGAGGTCGCGCAGCACGTCGTCGGGGCAGTGGGCGGGGTCCCGGTCCCAGACGGTGAGGTCGGCGAGCCGGCCCGGGGTGAGGGTGCCGCGCAGGTGCTCCTCGCCGAGGAGCCGGGCGGCGTTGGCGGTGTGCAGGGTGACGGCCTCGTCGTAGGTGATGGCGTGCTCGGGGCCCTTGACGCCGATGACGGTCTGCCGTGTGGTCATGCCCCAGACCGAGCGCATCGCGCCGAACTGGCCGACGGGAAAGTCGGAACCGGCGCTGACCTGGGCGCCGAGATCGATCCAGCCCCGGGCGGGGAAGAGGCGCGCGACACGTTCCGGGCCCCAGAAGCCCTCCTCCACCTCGGCGGTGTCGTGCAGCAGCGGCTGCTGGATGGTGACCGGGATGCCCAGGGCGACGGCGCGGGCGCGCTGCTCGGGGCCGGCCAGGCCGCCGTGCTCCATCACCAGCGTGCCGGCGGGCAGGCCGGGGTTGCGCGCGAGGACGCGCTCGTAGACGTCGAGGAGGGTGCGGACCGCCCGGTCGCCGTAGGCGTGCGTGCCGACTCGCCAGCCGCGGCGCACCACCGCCTCGACCGCCTCGACCAGCGCGTCCGGCTCCCAGGTGAGCATCCCGGAGAAGGAGTGGTCGCAGGCGTACGGCTCCTCGGTCGCCCCGGCCTCCAGACCGCCGTCGAGGCCGAACTTCACGCCCCAGACCGAGAGCCATTGGTCGGAGCTCTCGCGCCACTCCTCCATCACGTCGAGCAGGTCCTCCACCGGGGCCGCGCTGGTCAGACCGAGCGCCGAGATGAGCACGCGCACGCGGGTGCTGAGCGCCCCGGCCTCGCGGGCGGCCAGGAGCACGGCGTAGTCCTCGGGGGTGACCGCGCAGTCGCGCACGGTCCCGATGCCCGTGGCGGCGTAGTCACGGCTGGCCAGGCGCAGTCCGTCGACGCGCTCGGTCCGGTCCGGGGCCGGGACGAGGTGCTCGACCAGGTGCAGGGCGTTGTCGATCAGCCGGCCGTTCAGCCTGCCGTCGGCGCCGCGGCCGATGACGCCGCCCGGCGGTGCGGGGGTGTCCTCGGTGACGCCCGCGAGGCGGAGCGCGTAGCTGTTGACGACGTCGTTGTGCCCGCCGCGCTTGACCAGGACCGGGTGCCGGTCGGTGGCCCGGTCGAGTTCGGCCGCGGTGGGCATGCGGCGTTCGGCGAGATTGAGTTCCTGCCAGTTGGTGGTGGTGCGGATCCACTCGCCCTCGGGGGTGACGGCGGCCCTCTGCCGGATCAGGTCGAGGAACTCGGGGATGTTCCGGGCCCGGTGGACCGGGACGTCGTGGGCGCCCAGCGCCGCGAAGACCAGGTGGGTGTGGGTGTCGTCGAAGGCGGGCAGCACGGTGGCGCCGGGCAGGTCGAGCACCTGCGTTCCCGCGCCCACCAGGTGGTCGAGGCCGCCGGGGTCGGCGGACACGGCGGCGACACGGCTGCCGCGCACGGCCAGCGCCCGCAACGGGCCCTGGCCGGGCACCAGGCTGTGCACCGCGCCGGCGCGGATCAGCAGGTCGGCTCCGCGATCGGTCATCGTCTTCTCCCTCGACTGGAAGCTGTGTCGTTCGGTGATGAGACTGTTGTAGGAGCCGGCCGGGATTTCCCTGCCAAAGTGAAGGCTGGAACGCAGAAAGTACGCCAGCCTCGCGGCCTATCATGCTGATCATGAGACAGGCCCTGGACGAGACGGATCGGCGGATCGCGGCCGCGCTGGTCGCCTCGCCGCGCGCCTCCTGGCGCGAGGTGGCCCGCTGCCTGGGGCTGTCGGAGCGCACCGTCGTGCGCCGGGTCGCCCTGCTCTACGCCGACGGCACCCTGCGCGCGACCGCCGTGCGCAACCCGGCGCGTTTCGCCCACCTGGTCCCCGTCGTCCTGCGCATCCGCTGCCGGCCCAACAGGATCCGTCAGGTCGCCCAGGCGCTCGCCCGCCGGGACGACACCGTCTGGGTGGACATCCTCGGCGGCGGCGACGAGATCTCCGCGGTCTTCTTCCTGGAGGGTCCGGAGGCCCGCAACAGCCTGCTGCTGCGCGATCTGCCCGCCACCGACGCGGTCGGCTCCTGGACCGCCCACACCCTGCTGCGCGTCTTCCCCACGGCGTTCCGTTGGACGGCCGGTCTCCTCTCACCGGCGGAACTCGCCGCGCTCGCCGAACCCGCCACCTCGGCCCCGGATCCGGGTCCGGCGTCCCCGTCCCCGCCGCCGACTCAGTCCTCCACGCAGCATCACGACGTCGACACCGCGTTGATCGCAGCTCTCACCGAGGACGGCCGGGCCACCTACACCGACCTGGCCCGCCGCGCCGGCACCACGGCGCTCACCGCCCGACGCCGGCTGGAGTCCCTCCTCGCCGGCCAGGTGCTGCGCCTGGCCACCGAGCTCGATCTCGCCCTGCTGGGCGCGCAGACCGAGGCGCTGCTGTGGATCGCCGTCCGTCCGGGCGCGCTCCAGGAGACGGCGCAGACCCTGAGCGGCCACCCGCACGTCCGGTTCTGCGCCGCGACGACGGGTCCCGCCAACCTGGTCGTCGCGGTCGCCGCCGCGGACCTCGACGCGCTGTACACCTTCCTCACCGACGCCGTCGGCCCCTTGGAGGCGGTCACCGCCATCGACGTCACCCCGCTGCTGGCGACGGTGAAACGCACGGGACTGCTCCGCCACTGATCCGGCACTGATGCTGCGTCAGCCGAGCGCCCGGTCGAGGTTGAAGGCAGCGCTGATCAGCGAGAGGTGGGTGAACGCCTGGGGGAAGTTGCCGAGTTGCTCGCCGGTCGGGCCGATCTCCTCGGCGAACAGGCCGAGGTGGTTGGCGTAGGTGAGCATCTTCTCGAAGGCGAGCCGGGCCTCCTCCAGCCGACCCGCGCGGGTCAGGGCCTCCACGTACCAGAAGGAGCAGATGGAGAAGGTGCCCTCCGGGCCGTGCAGACCGTCCGGGCTGGCCGTCGGGTCGTAGCGGTAGACCAGCGAGTCGGAGACCAGATCGGCGCTGAGCGCGTCCAGGGTGGAGATCCACTTCGGGTCGGTGGGGGCGATGAACTTCGACAGCGGCATCATCAGGAGGGAGGCGTCCAGCTCGCCGTCGTCCAGCGACTGGACGAACGCCTGGCGCTCGGCCGACCAGCCGCGCTGCATGATCTGCCGGTAGATCGCGTCGCGGGACTGCCGCCACAGCGGCAGGTCGGCCGGCAGGCCGCGCCGGTTCGCCATCCGGATGGCCCGCTCCAGCGCCACCCAGCACATCACCCGCGAGTACACGAAGTTGCGGCGGCCCGCGCGGGTCTCCCAGATGCCCTCGTCGGGCTGGTCCCAGTGGCCGCAGAGCCAGTCCGCGACCGCGCCGATCTGGTCCCAGTCGGCGCTGCTGATGGGCCGCCCCCACTTGTCGTAGAGGTAGATCGAGTCGATCAGCGCGCCGTAGATGTCCAGCTGGAGCTGCCCGGTGGCGGCGTTGCCGACCCGGACCGGCGCGGAGCCGAGGTGGCCTTCCAGGTGCGGCAGCTGGAACTCGGGCAGTTCGCTGCGCCCGTCGATGCCGTACATGATCTGCAGGGGCCCGGTGGCGGCGCTGCCGCTCCTCATGCGTTCGCAGAGGAACTCGATGAACGCCTCGGCCTCCGAGGTGAACCCGAGCCGCAGCAGCGCGTAGACGCAGAACGCGGCGTCGCGGACCCACACGTACCGGTAGTCCCAGTTGCGCTCGCCGCCGAGCTGCTCGGGGAGGCTGGTGGTGGGGGCGGCGACGATCGCGCCGGTCGGCGCGTAGGTGAGCAGCTTCAGCACGAGAGCGGAGCGGTGCACCATCTCCCGCCACCGGCCGTGGTAGCGGGAGCCCGACAGCCAGTGGCGCCAGAACCGGACCGTCGCCTCGGCCTCCGCCTGGGCCTCCTCGCGCGGACACGACCGGGTCGGGACGCCGTCGGTGATGTGGTCGAGCGCGAACACGTGGGACTCGCCCTCGAGGAGCTTGAACCGCGACCACACGTCCGTCCCGTCGCACTCCAGCGGTGCGGTGGCCGTCAGCGCGAGGGTCAGCGAGGGGGAGCGGAACACCGCGACACGGCTTTCGAGCTCGGCGGTGTGCTTCTCCGCGCCGTACCCGAAGCGCGGGGCGATCCGTGCCCGGAAGGGGAGGGTCCCGCGGACGCAGAGCACCCGCCGGATCAGCCGGTGCCTCGCGCCCTCGGCCGCGCCGGCCGTTCCGGCGGACCCGTCGGCCACGGGCATGAAGTCCTGGATCTCCGCCACCCCGTCGGCCGAGAAGAACCGCGTGATCAGCACGTTCGTGTCGGGGAAGTAGAACTGCCGGGTGCGTGTCGCGACGTCGGCGGCCAACTGGAACGAACCGCCCCGGTCGGCGTCGAGGATGGACCCGAACACGCTGGGCGCGTCGAAGCGCGGACAGCAGTACCAGTCGATGGTGCCGTCCGTGCCGACCAGCGCGGCCGTCCGGAGATCGCCGATCAGGCCGTGCTCGGCGATCGGCATGTAGCGACAGTCGTCCACCGGCTCGAAGCCGGTCGTGTCGAACGCCATCTCGGCCTCCCTGCCGCTGCGGCGCCGGTGCGGGGATGAAGCCTGGCCTTCCATGCTAGTCCGGACCGGATCTTGCAGCGCTGCGGGCCGCGTCGGCCGACGGGATCAGTCGGCGCCGTCGGCGCGGGTTTCCGTGGGCGTCGCGGCGGGCACTCCGGCCCGTGTCTCGGTCCGTGTCTCGGTCCGCGCCTCATCCGCCGACGCCCTGGCGTCGCGCGCCGCGAGGTGCGACGAGTGCTGTGCGAAGCCGTCGGGGTCCGTCAGGGCCGGCGGCAGACCGCTCAGCGGGGCCTGGCGGACGTCGGAGACGATGCGCCCGTCGACCAGCCGGACCACCCGCTTCGCGTGCCGGGCGACCTCGTCCTCGTGGGTGATCAGCACGACCGTGCGCCGCGCGGCGTTCAACCGGTCGATGATGGCCAGCAGTTCGTCCGTGCTGTGGCTGTCGAGGTTGCCGGTGGGCTCGTCCGCCAGCAGCATCGAGGGAGTCATCACCAGGGCGCGGGCCACGGCGATCCGCTGCTGCTGACCGCCCGACAGTTCGTTGGGCCGGTGCCCCGCCCGGTCCAGCATCCCGACCAGGCTGAGCGCCGCCAGCGCGCGCCTGCGGCGCTGCTCCGGCTTCACCCCGGCGTACGCCAGGGGGAGTTCGATCTGGTCGAGCGCGGTCATCCGGGGCACCAGGTTGAAGGACTGGAAGACGAAGCCGACCTTGCGGTTGCGCACCAGCGAGAGCTGCTGCTCGTCCATGTTCCCGACGTCGACGCCGTCCAGCAGGTAGCGGCCGGAGGTCGGGGCGTCCAGGCAGCCGACGATGTTCATCAGCGTCGACTTGCCCGAGCCGGAGCTGCCCATGATCGCCACGAAGTCCCCGGCCTGGACGGTGAGGTCGAGGCCGAGCGCCCGCCCCTCCGCGTCCGTGGGGCCGGTCAGGGCGTGGACCACGGCGTCCCCCATGCCGTAGGTCTTCACCACCCGGCGCAGTTGGACCACGGGCACGGGCACCGGTACGTGCGCGGGCGCGGACGGCGGCGGAACGACGGACTGCGACGGAGGCCCCTCGGGCGCGAGGCCCGATTCCCCGGGCGGCCCCGATTCCCCGGGTGATACCTGGCCTCGGCGGCGCAGCGACGGCAGCCGCGGGGTCATCCCCGCCCACCTCTGCGGCGGACGCCGCCTGTCGTGGTTGCAGTCACCCGGACCTACTTTCCGCCGTCAGCAGATACCAGGCATTGTCCACCCCGCCCGTCAGGACCGAAACGGTCGCGCGCGGACCTGTTCGCGGGTTTCCGCGGCCGAGCCCGAGGGGCCCGCCCGCCTGTCGCGGTCCTAGCGTGGGCGGGTCCGCTCGGAGACCGTCAGCGCCACGGAGCTGTAGACGGCCAGCAGGATCAGCAACCCTCCGGTCACCCAGTCCGCGACGGCCGCCTGGCCGGCTTCGGAGTAGTGGGAGTAGCCCACGGCCCACGGCGCGACCACGAGCCAGACGCCCGACAGGCCGACGACCACGTCGCTGGCCCTGCCGGTCTTCGTGCGGGCCAGGCGGGCGATGCCGTTGAGGAGCACCACGATCCCGACCATGATCTCGTTGAGGTGGGCTTCCTGGGCCTGGTAGGTCATCGGGTAGTCGAGCACCGCGATCGTCGCGTACAACCACACGCCGATCAGGATCAGCGGATAGCCCACGGCCTCCCGCTGGTCCGCCCACCACAGGTGCCGGGGTGGGACGATCCTCTCCCAAGGGACAACGTCACGCGTCCGGGTCGACGTCAGAAGCGCCATGGCAACCCCTCCGGTTCGGCTGACGGGGGCGCTGCTTGCAGCGGCATCACCGGCCCGCGGCAAGCGAACCTCTGTCCTTGGATTGTCGCTCCGCCCGGATCACCACGCCCGGTGGGGGCGCCCGCCCCGCACCCGGCGCTCAGGGACGCGCCGCGCCGCTCGCGTCGGAGCCATGGGGCCCGGGTTACCGCCGAACGGGTGACCATCCCCGGCGCGGTCGGCGCGGTCGGTTGCAGCGCCTCAGCGGTGGGCGGTGCTGCTGGTGTGGTCCTCCCACTGGAAGGCGGGGTCGAAGGGGTTCGAGACGCAGGACGCCCGCATGGCGTCGTAGTAGTCCTCGCTGTAGCGCGGCCACAGCTGCGCCAGGGAGGCGCGCAGAGCCGCCGTGGCTGTGGTGATCTCCGCCGCCGCCGCGGCCGGGCCCGCCGCCCGGTCCTTGACGGAGTGCAGGGCGGTCAGCAGCGAGCGCAGCTCCTGGTTCCAGCCGACGCGGGTGGTCTCGGGGGAACTGAGGAGCTTGGCCTGGGCCGCCGTGACGATGCCGGCCATCGTGTCCGCGGGCAGCGGGCGGTCCGTCGATGTCTTGCGCAGCAGCTGGTCGACCGCTTCGCGCCCCTGCTGCGGCCGCTCGGACGCGAACGCGCGGACGAGGGCGTCGGCGGTCGCGGTCTGGGCCTGCTCCAGGCCCAGAATCACCGCGTTGATCCGAGACTTGAGCGCCTGGACGTAGGCCAGGCACGCCGCGTCCTCACCCTTCGTCTGGGCCTTGCTCGCCCTTTTGATGGCGTCGCCGGTCGGGTAGTCCGCCAGGGCGATGTCGCCGTTCTTGGTCCAGTGGACGTATCCCTTGGGCCCCCGGACCCGCACCTTGTCCCTGCCCAGCGTCCCGAGCGTAGCCGCGAGCGTCTGCCCGTATCCGCCCTCGGCACCCGCCCAGCAGGCGACCAGGGTGAGCTGGTCCCCGCTCTGGAGCCCGCGGCGCACCAGCTCCGCAGCCAGATTCTCCGGGGACCAGCCCTCGAGTTCGTTGTGCACGTTGTTCCCGACGACGTAGTTCTCGCCGGGCGCCCGCACCGCGACCCCCACTCCCGTGAAGGTGCAGGCTTGACGCGCGGTCAGCTTCTCCAGGGCCGTGACGGTCTCCTGGAGCTCGAGGTCCGCGCGGATGTCGCGGTAGTTGTCCGAACCGTCGTGGTACTCCCTGTGCAGGATCACTGCCAACCCCCACCCGAAGTCGATGCCCGGGCGCGCCCCCCGCCCCGGGTCCTTCGGCCTGACTACCCCGGCTCACCGATCCCGACACTTTGGATGCGAGTGGCCAGGGAGGGATTGACGTACTGCCCGACGGCGACGCGCTGGGAGCTGACGGCCATGTCGTCATCGATCTGCAGCGTGGCGGAGCCGACTGAGGCTGGTGGCGGGCCGGCCCACATCGGCTGCCCCGAGGCTGCCCCGAGTGACAAGATCACACAGTCCACTCGTAGGATCAGCGTTCGCACTCTTTGCAGGTCGCGGCCGGTCGTTGTGCCGGCGGGGATCCGCCGGAAGCGGACGTCCGTGCTCGTCCGGGAATGCTGCCGGACCACCGGCGGGAGGCGAGCCAGTGGTGTCCACGTCCACAGCGACAACCGACAGGTCAGGCGAGGCGGGTGCCGCAGCGTCGGGTACGGCAGCGGCGGGTGCCGTCGCGGTACCCGCGCAGTCCAGCGGCCCCGCCCGGCGGCGGCCGGAGGAGAGAGCCGGGCCCCCGTGGGTGCCGGTCGCGCTGTCCGTCGCGGGTGTGCTGCTGATGGTCCTGGTCGCCATCGCGGCGCCGAACGACCACACCCTCGACCGGGCCATGCCCCTGCTGCGGCTGCCCGCGCTCTCGGGTCCCGTCTCCACGTTCCTGACCTGCGCGGCGATAGCCGCGCAAGGGATGGGTCTGATCGGGATGCTGTCCGCGGCCGGACGCGGGTGGCGGCCGTCTCCGCGCAGGCTGCTCGCCGCCGGGGGAGTCGGCGCCTGCCTGCTGACCCTCGCCACACCGGTCGGCTCGGCGGACATGGCGAGCTACGCCGCCTACGGCAGGATCGCCTCGCTCGGACTCGACCCCTACCGCGTCGTCCCGGCCGACCTGGGCGGCGACTACGCCCGCCTCGTCAGCAGCAGCTGGTTGCGGACCCCCTCGGTCTACGGGCCGGTGGCCACCTTCGTCCAGCGGCTCGCCGCCGACATCGGCGGCGAGCGCGTGCTGGTGACGATCGGTGTGCTCATGGTGGCCAACACCCTCGTCTTCCTCGCCACCGGCCTGATCCTGGTCCGCTCGGCGGCCGACCGCGGCCGGGCCGCGCTGCTGTGGGCGGCCAACCCGCTGCTCCTGGGGATCCTGGTCGGTGGCGGCCACCTCGACACCTATATCGCGCTGTTCGCCGTCTCCGCGGCCGTCCTCGCCGAGCGGCGACCGGACTGGCAGGGCGAAGCGATGGTCGGCCTCCTGCTCGGGCTCGCCTGCGGCGTGAAGATCAGCGCGGCCCTGCTGGTGATCGGTCTGACCTGGCCGCTGCTGATGCGACGCGACTGGAACCGGCTGCTGATCCGCGCCGCCAGCTGTCTCGGCGTCATCGTGCTGCTGTACGCACCGGTCGGCCTGCACGCCCTCGCGCCGCTGTCCGAGGCGTCCCAGCTGGTCTCCGCACCGTCGATCTGGCAGATCCCGCAACTGGCCGGCCGTCTGCTGAACGGCCCCGCCGTCGCGGCGACGCTGACCGGGGTCGCCTGGCCGCTGCTGATGCTGGTGCTGGCACGACTCCTGATGCGCCGCCGCGGGCACCCGACACGACGGGACCAGCTGGAGCAGCCACGGACCGCGCAGGCCCTGGCGCTCGGCTGGAACATCGCCGCGCCCTGGTGCATGCCCTGGTACACCGCGATGACCTGGCCGCTCGCGGCCCTGCTGCCGCGCGCCCGCACCGACTACCTCCTGACGGCGATCACGCTCGGGCTCGCGCTGGCGCACAACACCGGCGGACACGGCTGGAGCTGGTAGTCCGATCACGGCCTGACGCTTGCGGCTGGTGGGCGAGGCCTGCCGGGCTGCCCCGATCCGATCACTCGGACGGCTGCCGGCCTCCTGTCCCGGCCGCAGGACGCGTTTGCCGGGTGACCTGGCAGGTGACCTGGCACGTCCCGGGGGCTGAACCGGGCGCGGCGTGCGGGGACGCCCCCGCACCCCGGAGTGCGCGGCGTCCCGTTCCCCCCGAGCATGAAGCCGTACACGGTGGCAGAAGGCGCCGACACAGGCGCCCGCACGGGAGGTCCGACAGGCGCATGAAGGCGTTCGTGATGAGGGAGATCGGGCGCGTGGGCGTCATGGACAAGCCCGTGCCGCGGCCCGGTCCGAACGACGCCGTCGTCCGGACCACTCGGGCCCTGATCTGCACCTCGGACTCGCACACGGTGGCGGGCGGGATCGGCCCCCGGGAGAACCTGACGCTGGGCCACGAGGCGGTCGGCGTCGTCCACGAGGTCGGCGACGAGGTCAGGGACTTCCGCCCCGGCGACCGGGTGCTGGTGGGCGCGATCACCCCCGACTGGGGGGACCGGGCCTCCCAGAACGGATACCCCTCGCAGTCGGGCGGCCCGCTCGGCGGCTGGAAGTTCGCCAACGTCAAGGACGGCGTCTTCGCCGAGTACTTCCACGTGAACGAGGCCGACGCCAACATGGCGCACATCCCCGACGACGTGTCCGACGACGCGGCGGTCTACTGCGCCGACATGCTCTCGACCGGCTTCATGGGCGCGGAGCACGGCGACATCCCGATCGGCGGCACGGTCGCCGTGCTCGCCCAGGGGCCGGTCGGGCTGATGGCGACGGCCGGGGCGCGGCTGCGCGGCGCGGGCCTGGTCGTCGGCGTCGAGTCGGTGCCCACCAGGAAGAAGCTGGCCCGGCTCTACGGCGCGGACGAGATCGTGGACTTCACCCAGGAGGACGTCGTCGCGCGGATCCTGGAGCTGACCGATGGCCAGGGGGTCGACACCGCGATCGAGGCGCTCGGCTCCGACGCCACGTTCCAGACCTGCGTCAAGATCACCAAGCCCGGTGGGACGGTCTCCGTCACCGGCTACTTCGGCGAGGGCGAGTTCGTGCGGATCCCCAGGGTCGAGTGGGGCGTCGGCATGGCGGGCAAGACGATCGCGACCGGGCTGTGCCCGGGCGGGCGGCTGCGCATGGAGCGGCTGCTGCGGGTGCTGCGGTCCGGGCGGCTCGACCCCACCCGCATGACGACCCACCAGTTCCCCTTCGACGAGATCGAGCGGGCCTTCGAGGTCATGGACAAGAAGCTCGAGGACGTCGTCAAACCGCTGATCGTCTTCTAGGGCGACCCCGCTCCCGGGGCGAGGTCGCCGGGGCTCGGAAGGAAGCGCAGGGCAGGATGCTTGATCTCGATCCGCCGTTCCGGCCGGTCCGGCAGCAGGACGGCTACCTCCCCCTGGAGGACCTCGGGCTCATCGGGGACGGCAGCACGGCGGCCCTGGTCGGGCTGGACGGCTCCATCCCCTGGATGTGCCTGCCCCGCTTCGGCTCCGACCCGCTCTTCTGCGGCCTGCTCGACCACGCCCGGGGCGGGCACTTCACCGTCGCGCCGATCGACCTGGTCGAGGCCCGGCAGCGCTACGAGCCCGACACCGGCGTCCTGGTGACGGAGATGCGCAGCCCCACCGGCGTGGTCCGGGTCACCGACGCGCTGGCGCTGCGCTCCGGCGCCGACCTGACCGACGACGCGCCCCAGAGCCGGGGCGAGCTGGTGCGTTCCGCGGTCGTGCTGGACGGCGAGGTCCGGCTGCGGGTCGACCTGGAGCCGCGCGGCGGCGCGCTGGCCCGGGCGCTGTTCAGCGGGCTGGAGGTGCAGGTGCCCCGGCGGCCGGACCTCCAACTGCACCTGCGCTGCAACCGGCCGCTGGAGTCCCTGCACAGCAGCCACGCACTGCGCGCGGGCGAGCGACTCGACCTGGTCCTGTCCTGGGGGCGCTTCCACCGCCACCACCGGTTCGACGCGCAGGCGATGCTGCACGAGACCGCGGCGGCCTGGCGGCGCTGGATGACCGGCTTCGACTACCAGGGGCCGCAGGAGCCGCTGGTGCGCCGCTCCGCCATCACGCTCAAGCTGTGCGACGACTGGGCCAACGGCTCGCTGGTCGCGGCCCCGACCTCCTCGCTGCCCGCGCCCGTCGGCGGGGTGCGCAACTGGGACTACCGCTACACCTGGATCCGCGACGCCGCCTACGCGGTCTTCGCCATGCGCCGCATCGGCTTCGCGGGGGAGGCCGACGCCTTTCTCGGCTGGGTGCTCGACGCCTTCGAACGCAGCGGCCGGCCCCGCATCATGTACGACCTCGACGGCCGTCTGGTGCCCGACGAGGTCGAGGACGCCGAACTGGAGGGCTACCGGCGCTCGGCCCCCGTGCGCTGGGGCAACGGCGCGGCCGACCAGCGCCAGCACGACGTCTACGGCGAGGTGCTGGACTGCGCCGACCAGTGGCTGCGCGCCGGCGGCCGTCTGGAGCCCGCCCTGTGGGCCGGTCTGGCCGGCCTCGCGGACGCCGCCGAGAAGGCGTGGATCCAGCCCGACCAGGGCATCTGGGAGGTCCGCAGCGAGGGCCGGGTGTTCACGTACTCGGCCGGGATGTGCCAGGTGGCCCTGGACCGGGCGGCCCTGATCGGCGAGCGGCTCGGGCGCACCGAGCGGACCGCGGCCTGGCGGGCCGCGGCCGAGAGGCTTCGCGAGCGGATCCTCACGGAGTCCTGGGACGAGGACGCCCAGACCCTCAGCGAGCACCTGGACGGCGGCGGCGCGCTCGACGCCAGCCTGCTGGCGCTCCCGCTGCGCATGGTCGTCCCGGCCGACCACCCGCGCATGGTGGCGACGACAGCCGCCATCGCCGACCGTCTCTCCGCGGGCGACGGCCTGGTCTACCGCTACCTGCACGACCATTCGCCGGACGGCCTGCCCGGCGACGAGGGCGCGTTCGTCCTGTGCAGCTTCTGGCTCGTCGACAACCTGATCGGCCAGGGCCGTCTCGACGAGGCCGGGCAGCTGTACGCGTCGCTGTGCGGCCGGGCGAGCCCGTTGGGGCTGCTGCCGGAGCAGATCGACCCCGTGACGGGAGCGTTCATGGGCAACTTCCCCCAGGCGTTCAGCCACATCGGGATCATCGCCAGCGGAGTGAACCTCAGCCGGGCGACCCTGGCGAGGCCGAAGTGATCGACCGGCTCGTCGTCTTCGGCGCCACGGGCGACCTCAGCGCGCGCTACCTGCTGCCGGGGCTGGCCGCGCTCCAGGCGGGCGGCCACCTCGGCTCCGGCTTCCGCCTGGTCGGCGCCGACCGGGGCCTGGACCGGGGCGACGACCAGGGCGACGACCAGGGCGGTGGGGGCAGCGCGTGGTTCCGCCGCTGGGCGGCCGAACAGCTGGAGCGGCACGCCGCCGACCTCCCGGCCGACGCCCGCCACGCCGTCTGCGCGCAGGCGGAGTACCGGCGCGCCGACGTCACCGATCCCGCCGACGTGGCGTCAGCGATCGCCGGGCCGGGCCCGGTCGCGGTGTATCTCGCCCTGCCCCCGGCCCTGTTCCCCTCCGCCGTCACCGCCCTGCACCGGGCGGGCCTGCCGCCGGGCAGCCGGATCGTGCTGGAGAAGCCCTTCGGCGAGGACCTGGACAGCGCGGTGGAGCTCAACCGGCTGCTGGCGGCCGTCGTGCCCGAGGAGGCGGTGTTCCGGGTCGACCACTTCCTCGCCATGACCACCGTCCAGAACCTCCTCGGCCTCAGGCTCGCCAACCGCGTCCTGGAGCCGATCTGGAACAGCACCCACATCGCCGAGGTGGACATCGTCTGGGACGAGACCCTCGCCCTGGAGGGCCGGGCCGGCTACTACGACGGCGTGGGCGCGCTCAAGGACATGCTGCAGAACCACCTGCTGCAACTGCTCTGCCTGGTCGCCATGGAGCCGCCGGTCAGCCTCGACGAACGCGACCTGCGCAACCGCAAGGTCGACGTGCTGCGGTCGGTGCGTCCCCTGACCGAGGCCGAGGTGCCGCGCCGCACGCGCCGCGCACGCTACACGGCCGGCCGGATCGGGGACCGCGCGATCCCCTCCTACACCGGCGAGGACGGGGTGGATCCCGCCCGAGGCACCGAGACCTTCGCCGAGGTGGAGTTGGAACTGGACAGCTGGCGCTGGGCGGGGACGGTCTTCCGACTCCGCAGCGGCAAGGCGCTCGGAGCCGACCGCAAGGAGGTGGCCGTGCACTTCCGGCACGTCCCCCATCTGCCGTTCGGCGACGACGAGGAGGCCACGCCCAACCTGCTCCGCTTCGGTCTCGACCCCGAGGACCTGACCCTCCGTCTGACCGGCACCGGCTCCCACACCCACACCCTGGCGCCGCTGACGCTCTCCGCCCGCATGGACCCCCCGGAACTGCCTGCCTACGGCCGTCTGCTGCTCGACGTGCTGACGGGAGACCCCGCCCTGTCGATCCGGGGCGACGAGGCCGAGGAGGCGTGGCGGCTCCTCACCCCCGTCCTGTCGGCCTGGTCGCAGGACCTGGTCCCGCTCCAGGAGTACCCGGCCGGCTCCGACGGCCCCGAACCGCACGCGGGAGCAGGAACGCCCTGAGCGTCGACCGGCCGGGGACGGGCGGACCGTCCCCGGCCGGTGCCGATCGACGGTCAGCCGACGCTCAGTGCGTCGCGCAGGAAGCCGACTGCCTGGGTGATGGCGGCTTGGGCGGCGTGGGTGGGGCGGAGGGCGTTGAGCATGACGAAGTCGTGGATGATGCCCTGGTAGCGGACGGCGGTGACGGGGACGCCGGCTTGGCGGAGCTTGTCGGCGTAGGCCTCGCCCTCGTCGCGCAGGACGTCGGCTTCGCCGGTGATGACGAGGGCGGGCGGGAGGTCCTTGAGCTGGTCGAGGGTGGCGCGCAGGGGGCTGGCGGTGATCTGGGCGCGCTGGTTCTCGTCGGTGGTGTACTGGTTCCAGAACCACTGCATGGCGTCGCGGCGCAGGAAGTAGCCTTCGGCGAACTGGTGGTAGGAGGGGGTGTCGAAGCTCGCGTCGGTGACGGGGTAGAAGAGGACCTGGGCGGCGAGGGGGAGGTTGCCGCGTTCCTTGGCCATGAGGGTGAGGGCGGCGGTCATGTTGCCGCCGACGCTGTCGCCGGCGACGGCGATGCGGGTGGTGTCGAGGCCCTTGGTGGCGCCGTGGGTGGTGATCCAGCGGGCGACGGTGTATTTCTGCTCGATGGCGACGGGGTAGCGGGCTTCGGGGGAGAGGTCGTACTCGGGGAAGACGACGGCGGCGTTGGCACCGACGGCGAGTTCGCGTACGAGGCGGTCGTGGGTGTGGGCGTTGCCGAAGACCCAGCCGGCGCCGTGGATGTAGAGGATGACGGGCAGGGTGCCGGTGGTGCCGGCGGGCTTGACGATGCGGATCTTGACGGGGCCGGTGGGGCCGTCGGGGACGGTGGTCCACTCCTCGTCGACGGCCGGCTTGGCGGTCTCGCCGGACTGGACCTCGTCGACGGTCTTGCGGCCCTCGGTCGGGCCGAGGTCGAACAGGTAGGGCGGGTTCGCCGTCGCGTCGGCGAAGGCCTGCGCCTCCGGCTCCAGAACTGGGATGCGGGGCGTGTCGTTGCTCATGACGGACTCCTTGTGGGGAGGGAGCCGGGCGGCTCCGTCTGGTGGATAACCTATGACACGATTTCCTCGTGCACAAGTTAAACGGGAACGTTGTCATCGCCCCGTTGGTAACCTGGAGGGACACGCCCGGAACGGAGAACGCCGATGACCGCCGCCGACACGTCTGACAGCCCTGGCCCCGCCGGCCCCGCCGGTGCTTCGCCGGGCGGGTTCTCAATGCTGCTCGACGACCAGCTCTGCTTCGTGCTCTACGCGGCCTCGCGGGCGGTGACGCAGCGGTACCGGCCGCTGCTGGAGGAGCTCGGCCTGACCTATCCGCAGTACCTGGTGATGCTCGTGCTCTGGGAGCACGGCGTCGTCCCGGTCAAGGACATCGGCGCGGCGCTCCAGCTCGACTACGGCACGCTCACCCCGCTGGTCAAGCGCCTGGAGGCCAACGGACTCGTCCGGCGCGAGCGGTCCCCGGAGGACGAGCGCACCGTCCAGGTGAGCCTGACCGAGCAGGGCGAGGAGATGCGCGAACGCGCCCGCACCGTGCCCTCGGCCATCGGGGACGCCATGGCTCTGCCGCCGCAGGATTTCGACGACGTCAAGCGGATCCTCCGGCAGTTGACACGGAACGTCTCCGGCTGAGCGAGCCGCCCCCGCCGGCGGTCCGCCGACGGCCACCGGCCACCGGCGACAGCACCTCTGACGACCGGTCAGAACGTGGGTGCAGGCTACCGCCACCTGGCTGAACGTTCCGCGTGCCGGTGGCGGCGGGTGGCCCGGCCCTGATTACGGTGTGCGCACGAATGGTGAGGTCCGATCCCAGGGGTGCGCTCATGCGGTTCGTTGCCGGTCGTCTCTCTCGTGCCAGGGTCCTGATGGCGGTGTGCGGCACCGCCGCCGCCGTCCTCGCGCCCGCCGTCGCAGTCGGGCCCGCCGCGCCCGCCGCGTCCGCCGTGTCCTCCGCGGACGCTGCGGGCCGCGAGGGCGCGGCCATCACCGTGACGACCGCTCAGGTCGGCGCGCCGGGGAACCGGGCGGTCGGCGTCGTCCCGTTCACGGACGCGGTCTACCGCTCGTGCGCCGACGCGCCCGCGAGCAGCCGTGGCTGCCTGATGGTCGGGCATGTCGCCAAGCCCTACGAGATCGGCAAGTTCGAGGTCACCGTCGACCAGTGGGTGGCGTTCCTGAACACGGCCGACCCGACCGGCAGCGATCCCCACGGGCTCTACGACGACACCGAGAGCTCGTCCGCCTGGCCGAAGTACGGGCAGATCAACTTCTCCGAGCAGGCCCAGCCCGGCGGGCACTACTCGGTGGCCTACCCGCAGTGGGCCGACAAGCCCTACGGCTTCGCGACCTTCCTGCGGGCCGCGCGCTTCGTCAACTCGCTCTACAACGGCCGGGTGATCTCGAAGACCACCAGCCGGAGCGGCGACTTCCAGTACGTCAGCTACCGCGTCCAGCTGTCCGCGCGCACGGAGAACGGCATGTACGACCTGGCCGACCCGAAGGCCGTGCGAACGCACGGCACCGGGTTCGTCGTGCCGAGCCAGGACGAGTGGATCAAGGCGGCCTACTACGACCCCCGCGGTGGCGGGACCTTCAGCTACTGGAAGTATCCGACGAACCCGGGCGTCTTCGGCGACGGGGACGCGACCGCGCCCGCGTCCACCGTGCTCAACCCGGACACGGGCGACGTGACCAACGCGTCGACCCAGCCACTGGCCTCCTATCACGCCGACGGCCAGCCTGCGCCGAGCTGGTGCCCGGGGCAGATCTCGCGCGAGGCGTGTGCGACGGTCAACCCGCTGGGGTTGGACCCGATCGCGTACGCCGCGCTCTACCAGGGCAGCCTCAGCACGGTGGGCCAGGCCCGCACCACCTCGCCGTGGGGCACGCTCGACCAGGGCGGCAACGCCGTCGAATGGACCGACACGATCACCCCGCCCCCGTCCGGGGGGAGCTCGGCCCGGGTGTGGCGGAGGCTGCACGGCGGGATCTCCAACGCCTCGGCGTACCAGATGTGGCCCTCGGCGGTCGGGCTCCAGCCGCAGGACAACGTCTTCTTCAACCACACCTACCCGTGGCTGGGCATCCGGATCGGAGTCGTCGGCGACCTGGAGCCCTGCCCGGCAGGCTGAGCGAACCGCCTGCCGGTGGTCACAGTTCGGTCCCTGGGACGCCAGAAGGTGATCAAGGTGCCCACGAGCGGCTACGCTGCGCCCGTGGCTCGAATGAAGATCAAGAAAGCGCTGATCGAATCCCGCCAGGACGCTGCCTGCAGCGCCGCCGTCGCCCTCGCCCTCGGGCTTCTGACGGGCTGGCCCTGGCAGTCCTGGCTCTCCTTGGCCGTCGCCCTCGTCGGCGGATCGATCTGCTACAACCTGTGGCTCGTGTCGAATCCGCACGCGCACGCGCGGCGCACCGCGAAGAGGGCAGCCCGCCGTAAGCGCAGGGCTGCCCCACGACGCAGCTGAGGGCTGGTCAACCCAGCTGAGGCATCACCTGGTCCGCGATGAGCGCCAGGTGCTCCAGGTCGTCGAGATCCAGGATCTGGAGGTAGATCCTGGTGCTGCCGGTCTCCGCATACCGGCCGATCTTCTCGACGACCTCGGCGGGGGTTCCGGCGAGACCGTTCTCCTTGAGTTCCGCGACCTCCCGTCCGATGGCCGCGGCACGGCGGCTCACCTCGGCGTCGTTCCGGTCCACGCACGCGACCAGCGCGTTGCTGTAGACCAGCGAGTCCCGGGCGCGACCGCGTGCCTGCGCGGCCGCGCGGACCCGTGTGATCTGGGCGGCGGTGTCGGCGACGGAGGCGAAGGGGATGTTGAACTCGTCGGCGAAGCGGGCGGCGATGTCAGGCGTGCGTTCGGCGCCCATGCCCCCGATCAGGACGGGGAGCCGCTCCTGTGCGGGTTTCGGCAGCGCGGGAGAGTCCTTGAGCTGGTAGTAGCGGCCCTCGAAGTCGAAGGTCTCGCCCGGCTTGGTCCCCCAGAGGCCGGTGACGATCGCCAGCTGCTCCTCCAGCCGGCCCAGCCTTGCGGCCGGGAAGGGGATGCCGTAGGCCGTGTGCTCGGCCTCGTACCAGCCCGCGCCGAGGCCGAGTTCGATGCGGCCACCGCTCATCTGGTCGACCTGCGCGACCTGGATGGCGAGGACTCCGGGCAGCCGGAAGGTCGCGGCGGTCATGAGCGTCCCCAGGCGGATCCTGGAGGTCTCCCGGGCCAGGCCCGCGAGCGTGATCCAGGCGTCGGTGGGCCCCGGCAGGCCGGCCACGTCGCCCATCTTCAGGTAGTGATCGGAGCGGAAGAACCCGTCGTAGCCCAGGTCCTCGGCGGCTTTGGCCACCCGCAGCAGCGTGCGGTAGTCGGCGCCCTGCTGGGGCTCGGTGAAGATGCGCAGATCCATGCGGCCACGCTACGTCAGAAGCGTTGCGGCGTGGCGATCTGAAAGACGTTGCCGAACGGGTCGCGGACCATCGCGCGGCGATCGCCGTACGGAGTGTCGACGGGCTCCTCCAGGCTCTCCGCGCCGGTCGCCAGCGCCCGGCGGTACCTGGAGTCGACATCGTCGACGTAGACGTACAGGAAGGCGGGGAAGGCCTCGCGCTGGTCCGAACCGGACACCATGACCAAGGAGTCCCCGATGCGCACCTGCGCGGGACGGCCCGGCTGCACCTCGCCCGTGGCGTCGAACACCGCACGCAGGAACGCGACCGCGGCCTCCACGTCGTCGACGAACATGCGCGGCGTCACGGCATGGAAACCATGGGGGAGGGCCGGGTTCATAGCCATGCCGCAAGTCTCGCACCGTGACCCCGTGTCACGCCGAACGCCGAGCCGACGAGTCCGCGACACGGGTCCGCGACCCGGACAGCGCCACGAGCTGGCCGCCGACGGAGCCGTCACCGTACACGGAGCGTGATCAGGGCAATGAGTGCGACAGCGAGGTGCGGTCGGACCGGTCAGGTGCGTCGGCGGTGGATCGCGACCGCCGCGACGTCGTCGGCGAGCCGACCGTGGGTGTGGTCCCGCAGGTCGGCCTCCAGGCGGTTCAGGAGTCCCTCCGGGCGCTCCTGACTCCACGCCGCCGCCCGCTCGGCGAGGGGGTAGAACGATCCGTCGGGGTCCCGGGCCTCGATCACGCCGTCCGTGTAGAGCAGCAGCGTGTCCCCGGCCTCGAAGGTGAACGTCTGCACCGCGTGCTCGGAGGACGCGGCCAGCTCGCCGAGCCCGAGCGGGGGCGCGGGCGTTCCGACGTCGAGCGCTCTGGCGCTGTTCCCGCTCAGCAGCAGGGGCGCGGGATGGCCGCAGTTGACCATGCGGACCTCCGGCTCGTGGTCGGGGATGTCGAGGACCACCGCGGTCACGAACGACTCGTCCTTGTCCTGAGCCGCCGCCCGCCACTGCACGGCGTCCCAGTGCACGGCCCCGTCGAGATGCTCGACGAGCACCCCCAGCGCGGCCTGCCGGTGCGCCGCGGCCCGGAACGCGCCGAGGACCAGGGCGGACAGTCCGATCGCCGTCAGGCCCTTGCCGCGGACATCGCCGATGATCAGTCGCGTCCCCACCCAGGTACGCGCCGCCGCGTACAGGTCTCCGCCCAGTTCGGCCTCCGCGTCGGCGGCGCGGTAGAGCGTGGCGATCTCCAGCGGCCCGCTGAGACTGGGCAGCGGCTGCAGCAGCACCTGCTGCGCGGCCTCCGCCACCGAGCGCACCTGGGTCAGCTCCCGGGCCCGCCTGTCCCGCAGCAGGCAGAAGATCACGGTCAGGATGGTGACGACGACCAAGGCGCTCGCCTGGGCCGTGATGTTCGCGGTGCCGAGGACGCCGCGCTCCACGCCGATGGCCAGTTGGGCTGCCACGGCCAGGGCGCCGATCAGCGCCGTCAGGCGGGCGCCGGCGAACGACGCGGTGATCGTGGGGGCGGCGACCAGCAGCGGGCCGAGATGGATGTCCTGCGGGGCCAGGTCATCGATCACCGAGACCGCGACGATCAGCGCGAGCGGGATCAGCACCAGCGCGTGGCTCGAGCGCCAGGACCGGCGGAAACCGTCGATCAGCCGAGGAGGCATGCTTCATCGTCACCCCTCCGCGACTCCCGCGCCATCTCCTCCGACGACCGCTTCCGGAGAGGATCGCGACGATCCCAGGAGAGCCGCCGGTTCGGCGGGGCTACCCCGATCGAGTGGCGGAACCTCCGGCGCGGGCCTGCCTGGAGGTAGACCGGGGACGCCCCTGCTAGCTTCGGCTGCGTCCTGAAGGAGCCTGCGGTGCGGGAGGCACGTCGGCGTCGGCGCCGACACGGCGGAAGAGGCGGTGCGGGGTGCCTGTGGCAGACAGCGGCAGTCGTCGCGAGGAGCAGGGGCGAAACGGCTTCGGCCGAAGGACCCTGCTCACGGCCGCCGCGGCAGCGGCGGCTTCGGTGGCGTTGGCGGGTCCCGCGCGGGGCGACGCGCTGAAGGAAGGCCACCCGTCCGCCGTCGGCGTCGGCGTCGGCGCCAGCGAGAGCGGCGGATCGGTGGCGCGCTTGCTGGACGTCGCCGAGGGCGACCGCGACCTGGGCTGGATCCGGGACGCGCTCCAGATCGCCGTGGAGCTCGAGCTGTCCACCCTGCCGCCCTACCTGTGCGGATGGTGGTCCGTGCGCGACCGCGACAGCGAGGCCGCGCAGCTGATCCGGCGCATCGTGGACGACGAGATGTACCACCTGGGTGTGGTCTGCAACCTGCTGGCCGCCGTCGGCGGTCAGCCGCGGATCAAGGACGCCGCGCCGATGTACCCCGGTCCGCTGCCCGGCGGGGTGCGACCTGGGGTCACCGTCCGCCTGTCGGGCCTGACGCCGTCCCTGGTGCACGACGTCATGATGGCGATCGAGGCACCCGAGGCGCCGCTCGCCCGCGACGGCGGTCTGACCATCGGCGCCTTCTACGGCGCGCTGCTGGACGCCTTCCAGAGCGTGGCGCCCCCCTTGTCGACGGACGGCCAGCTCTCGGAGCGGATCGGCGCCGACGCCCTGGCGCCCGTGGCGGACCTCGACGCGGTGGCACGTTCCATCGAGATCGTCAGGGAGCAGGGCGAGGGCACCTCGGGCTCCCCGGACGACGCCGTCCAGGACGACCACCTCGCGCACTACTACGCCTTCGCCGAGATCTACCACGGACACCGGTTGCGGCAGAACGACGGCACGTGGGAGTACAGCGGCGACGCGATCCCCTTCCCCGACGCCCGGCCCATGGCCGAGGTGCCGCTCGGCGGCTGGCCCGACCCGCCGGAGCAGGTGGGAGGGCTGCTGGACCGGTTCGACAGCGCCTACGCCACCGTCCTCGAGTCCCTGGAGAGCGCCTGGGGCGGCGGCGGACCGAGCAGCCTGGACGCCGCCGTACGCGCCATGCACGAGCTGGAGTCGACGGCCGTGCAACTGATGGACACGCCGCTGCCGAACGGAACCGGCACCTACGGACCTCAGTTCCGACCCCCCTCCTGAAGGTCCGCACCGAGCGCTTCCCGGCCCCCGACCCCAGCAGGC
This sequence comes from Streptacidiphilus anmyonensis, assembly GCF_000787855.1. Classification (GTDB taxonomy): domain Bacteria; phylum Actinomycetota; class Actinomycetes; order Streptomycetales; family Streptomycetaceae; genus Streptacidiphilus; species Streptacidiphilus anmyonensis. Next base: position 139,446 of record NZ_BBPQ01000007.1, read on the forward strand.
GACGCCCGTCGTGTCGGTCTCCGGCACCGGCCGGTCCTCCCTCGTCGGATCGTCGGAAGCGTGACGAGGACGTAGGGGAGCTCCAGGGTCGGTCGGTTGACGCACAGTCAACAGACCGGAGCACGGTCGGTCCTGCCTCCGGGGGCGGCGGACGGCTCCTGGGAGTCGCTCGGCGCCCTGCCCGACCCGCTCGTGAGCGGCGACACCGTCACCTGCCAGCCGTAGCACCGCGGTGACCGCTTCGGGATGCCCGCAGGACGTGTGCGATCTATCGTCGTCGTGGGGGGTCAGCGACTGACCAGCTAAGGAGACTCCCATGGCTGTCGTGATGTCGATGCGCTGGGCGGGTGTGACGCCCGACCAGTACGAGTCCGCCCGAGCCGTCGTGCACTGGGAGGACAGGGCTCCCGACGGCGGCATCATGCACGCGTCCTGGTTCGAGGCCGACGGATTGCACGTCGTGGACATCTGGGACACCGAGGCCGCCTTCCAGCAGTTCAGCCTGAAGCGGCTGATGCCCGTCGTCCGCAGGCTCGGTGTCACCGAGGAGCCGCAGGTGAGCTTCTCGCCGTTGCACCGCCGCTTCGTCGGGCCGGGTGTGAGCGGAGCCGCCTGACACAGCGGGTTGAACAGGAGTCAACGGCCGGGCCGGTGCGAGCGGTTGCCGCACCGGCCCGGCCTCTGCTGTGCCTGCTCCGTCCGGGTGCCCGGTCCTCAGCCGCGGCTGAGGACCGAGGTCAGCACCTCGGTCAGGACCTGGACGGGTCGGTCCGACGCGCCGGCGGCGCGCCAGGCGACGAAGCCGTCCGGGCGTACCAGGACCGCGCCGTCGTCGTTCACTCCGTGGGCCTGGGCCCAGCCCGACTCGGCGTCCGGGGCGAGGGCCGGCCCCTGCCCGGACCCGGCGTCGACCGGAAGGCAGTTCAGGGGCAGGCCGAGTGCCTGCGCCACCTGCTGGCCCGCCTCGTGCCAGGACGCGCCGGCCGGGCCGGTCAGCAGCACCGGGCCGCGCTCGTACAGGTCCAGGGTCGACATGCGCGTCCCGTCGGCCACCAGCCACAGGTGCGGGGCGCGGCTACCCGGTTCGCCGCTCGCGCGGAACTGCTCGGGCACGGCGCCGGCGTCGGAGCCGTCGGACGTGTCGGACGCGACGCCGTGGACCGCGCTGGAGCGGTAGCGGTAGCCCAGCACCACGGCCAGCATGCCTGCCTGACGTCCCGTTCCGGGACTGACGTCGTATCCGGGGTGGCGGTGCTCCGCCGAGCGGGCCGAGGCGCGCGCCGCCGTCGCCAGGGCGACGGGGCGTCGTTCGGCGTCGTAGGTCTCCAGCAGCCCGGGGCCGGCCCAGCCCTGCAGCACCGCCGCGAGCTTCCAGGCCAGGTTGTGGGCGTCCTGGATGCCGGTGTTGGAGCCGAACGCGCCGGTGGGGGACATCTCGTGGGCCGAGTCGCCAGCGAGGAAGACCCGCCCGCTGCCGTAGCGGTCCGCCACCCGTTCGGCGGCGTGCCAGGGCGCCTTTCCGGTGATCTCGACCTCCAGATCGGGCACGCCCGTCGCGGCGCGGATCAGCGCCGTGCAGCGCTCGTCGGTGAAGTCCTCCAGGGTCTCGCCGCTGTCGGGCCGCCAGGGGGCGTGGAACACCCACGCCTCCTTGTTGTCGACCGGCAGCAGCGCGCCCGAGCCCTCGGGATTCCTCAGGTAGCAGACGATGAAGCGGCGGTCTCCGACCGCGTCGGCCAGGCGTTTGGCGCGGAAGGTGATGCTGACGTTGTGGAACAGGTCGCCCTTGCCGCTGTGGCCGATGCCCAGCCGCTCCCGGATCGGGCTGTGCGGCCCGTCGGCCGCGACGAGGTACTGCGCCCGGACGGTCCTGGTCCGGCCGGTCGCGCGTTCCTTGACGACGGCGGTCACCCCGTCCCCGTCCTGCTCGAACGACTCGAGCTCGGCGCCGAAGCGGATGTCGGCGCCGAGCTCCCGGGTGGCGGCCAGCAGTACCGGCTCCAGGTCGTTCTGGGAGCACAGGCACCAGCCGGCCGGGCTGAGCCGGGAGAGGCCGCCGCCGGGGTCGATCTGGCGGAACAGCCACTCCTGCTCGGCGCCGGTGAGCGTGTCGGCCTGGAGGATGCCGTGGTTCTCCGCGAGCACCGAGGCGGCCTCGTGGATGCGCTGCTCGACTCCGGCGGTGCGGAACAGCTCCATCGTCCGTACGTTGTTGCCGCGTCCGCGCGGATGCTGCGAGGTGCCCGCGTGGCGTTCCACCAGGAGGTGCGGGACGCCGAGGCGGCCGAGGAACAGCGAGGTGGACAGCCCCACGAGGGAGCCTCCGGAGATCAGCACGGGGACGTGGTCATCGACCTTGGTCATGGGGAATGGGCTCCGAGTTCGGCGAGGAGGCGGTGCGGGCACGGCGCACCGCGGTGCGGTCGCACGGCGGGGTGGGAGGCCCTTCGCGCGCCTGAACTGCATGTGTCCCCGGCGGCCGTGGCGTTGACCGGTTCTTCACTCGGTTGACGTACACAGCGCGCAGCCTCGGCGGACGTGTCGAAGGATCGAGTACGTAGCACCGATTCTCGGCATATGCCGACGATCCCCGTCGCGGGCGTGGACGCCCCGACCGCGTGCCCCCTGGCGGCGCCACCCGTTCCCCAGCGAGAACGGGGCACGGACGCCGCGGGCGAGAGGAAGCAACGACTGTGGTGACCACGGACGACACCAAGAACCCCATGCCCACCTCGGCGGACGGCCACCTTCGGGTGGTGCTCCTGCTGGACGTCCACGAGGGCCAGGAACAGCGTTTCCTGGCGGCCTACGACCAGATACGCCATCAGGTGGCGAGCGTGCCCGGACACATCAGCGACCAGCTGTGCCAGTCCCTGGGCAACTCCTCCCAATGGCTCATCACCAGTGAGTGGGAGAGCGCCGAGCCCTTCCTGAGCTGGGTGGACAGCGACGCCCACCGCGCGCTGGTCGAGCCGCTGCACAACTGCGTGACCGACACCCGCTCGCTGCGGTTCGTCATCGCCCGGCAGACCCCGGAGACCGGCTTCGGGCACGGCCGGGGCCCCTCCGAGCGTGCCGCCCGCGCCGCGCGTGCCGCGGCCGGCGTGACGCCGGGCCGGCCGGTGACCGGACGTCCCGCGCGCAGCACCGACCCGCTGCCGGCCCCGCCGCTGGCGAGCGGCGGCCTGGTGCGCCACGCGATCGCGTTCACGGTGAAGCCGGGCAGCGAGGAGCGGGTGGCGGAGATCCTGTCGGGCTACGAGTCGCCCAGGGCGCAGGTCGACGAGACGACGCGGCTGTGCCGCACCTCGCTGTTCATGCGCGGCAACCAGGTGGTGCGGGCCGTCGAGGTCAAGGGAGACCTGGGCAACGCCCTGCGGCACGTGGCCATGCAGCCGGAGGTCCGGCGTGTCGAGGAGGCCATCAACCCGTATCTGGAGGAGGCCCGCGACCTGGCCGACCCCACCTCTGCCCGCGCCTTCTTCGCCCACGCGGCCCTGCCCGCCGTGCGGCACGCCGCCGACGGCCGGCCCGCCGACGGCGGCGAGGTCACCCGGCACGCGTTCCTCTACCCGGTCAGACGCGGCCATGCGGTGGACGCGGCACGGCTGTTGGGGGAGCACGACGTCAAGGCCGCGGCCGCGGCCGGCAGTCCGCTGGCGCAGAGCACCATGTTCGCGCGCGACGACCTGCTGATGCGCATGGTCGACCTGCGCCGGCCGTACCAGGAGGTCCCCGGGCACGCCGCGGGCCTCGACTCCGGGACGGTGGAGCAGCTCCGCCTCCACCTGGACTTCGGCGATCCGACGTTCGCCGCCGACGAGCCCGCGCTGGCGCGGTTCCTGGCCGGGTGCGCGATGCGCCCGATCACCGACCGCGTCTCCGCCTCGTCCTGAGCACCGTCCTTTCGTACGAACCGTTCGTACGCACAGTTCGGGAGAGAGTCATGACCACTCAACCCACCCGTATCGTCAGCCTCGGTGACGTCCCACCCAACCGACGCCGCGGCGGCGACCTGCGCGCCATGCTCACCCCCACCACGGTCGGGGCGACCAGCGGATTCATGGGCCTCGCGCTGATCGAGCCCGGCGAGCGCATCGGCGAGCACTACCACCCGTACTCCGAGGAGTTCGTGTTCGTCGTGGCCGGGGAGCTCGAGGTGGACCTGGACGGCGAGGCGCACCCGCTCCGTCCCGAGCAGGGGCTGCTGATCCCGCGTGACATGCGGCACCGCTTCCGCAACGTCGGCGCCGCGCAGGCCCGGATGGTGTTCCACCTGGGTCCGCTCGCGCCGCGCCCGGAGCTCGGGCACGTCGACACCGAGGACGGGCAGGAACCGTCCGCCGACGCGCGGGCGGCGAGCATATGACGCGCCGCGTGGCGGTGACGGGACTGGGCGTGGTCGCCCCCGGCGGCGTCGGCGTCCCGGCCTTCTGGGACCTGCTGACCGCCGGGCGCACCGCGACCCGGGGGATCTCCCTCTTCGACGCGGCGGCGTTCCGCTCCCGGATCGCGGCCGAGTGCGACTTCGAGCCGCTGGCCGGCGGCCTCGACCCCGAGACGGCGGCGCGCACCGACCGGTACGTGCAGTTCGCGCTCGTCGCGGCGGCCGAGGCGCTGCGGGACTCCGGGCTCGACACCTCCCGGCTGGACGGCTGGCGGATGGGCGTGTCGCTGGGGTCGGCCGTGGGCGGGACCACCCGGCTCGAACACGACTACGTCGCCGTCAGCGAGCACGGCGCCCGCTGGGACGTGGAACCCGGCGCTTCGGGGCCGCACCTGCACCGGGCCTTCTCGCCCAGCACGCTCGGCTCCGAGGTCGCCGAGTTCGTGGGGGCCCACGGGCCGGTGCAGACGGTCTCGACCGGCTGCACCTCGGGCCTGGACGCCGTCGGACACGCCTTCGCGAGCATCGTCGAGGGCAAGGCCGACATCGTCGTGGCCGGTGCGTCGGAGTCGCCGATCTCCCCGATCACCGTGGCGTGCTTCGACGCCATCAAGGCGACCTCGACGCGCAACGACGACCCGGCCCACGCCTCCCGGCCTTTCGACGCGGAACGCGACGGCTTCGTGCTCGGCGAGGGCGCGGCGGTGCTGCTCCTTGAGGAGCGCGAGCACGCCCTGGCCCGCGGGGCGCGGATCTACTGCGAGATCAGCGGATTCGCGACCTTCGGCAACGCGTACCACATGACCGGGCTGACCGCCGAGGGCCGGGAGATGTCCGAGGCCATCGACCGGGCGCTGGAGCAGGCCCGGGTCTCGCCGGGCGAGGTGGACTACGTCAACGCCCACGGCTCGGGCACGCGGCAGAACGACCGGCACGAGACGGCGGCGGTCAAACGCTCACTGGGGGAGCACGCCTACGCGGTGCCGATGAGCTCCATCAAGTCGATGGTCGGCCACTCGCTGGGCGCCATCGGCGCGATCGAGCTGGCCGCCTGCGCCCTGGCCATCGCCCACGGCGTGGTGCCGCCGACCGCCAACTACGAGACCCCCGACCCCGAGTGCGACCTGGACTACGTGCCGCGCACGGCCCGGCAGCAGCGCCTGCGCAACGTGCTGTCCGTCGGCAGCGGGTTCGGCGGCTTCCAGTCCGCGGTCGTGCTCACCCATCCCGACCGGAGGCTGCCATGAGACGCAGCAGCGACACGCCGCCGCGGGCCGTGATCACCGGCGCGGGCGTCATCGCGCCCAACGGCAGCGGCTGCGACGGCTTCTGGAAGGCCGTGCTGCAGGGGACCGTCGCGCTGGACCGGGTCAGCCGCGAGGGCTGCACCCATCTGCCGCTGCGCGTCGCCGGCGAGGTCCGGGGCTTCGAACCCGAACCGCTGGTCGAGAGCCGCTTCCTGGTGCAGACCGACCGGTTCACGCACTTCGCCATGGCCGCCGCGGACCTCGCCCTCGAGGACGCCCGGCTCACCGGGGACCCGCAGGCGCCCTTCACCATCGGCGTGACCACCGCCGCAGGCTCCGGCGGCGGCGAGTTCGGCCAGCGTGAACTCCAGGAACTGTGGGGAAACGGGCCGCACTTCGTCGGCCCCTACCAGTCCATCGCGTGGTTCTACGCCGCCAGCACCGGCCAGATCTCGATCCGCGGCGGCTTCCGCGGACCCTGCGGCGTGCTGGCCAACGACGAGGCCGGCGGGCTGGACGTGTTCGCCCACGCCCGCCGCGCCCTCGGGCACGGCACCAGAGCCGTGGTGACCGGCGCGACCGAGGCCCCGCTCGCCCCCTACTCGATGGTCTGCCAGCTCGGCTACCCCGAGCTCAGCCTCGCCGAGGACCCGCATCGGGCGTACCTCCCCTTCACGGAACACGCCTGCGGCTTCTCGCCCGCCGAGGGCGGCGCCATGTTCGTGGTGGAGGACGAGGACTGGGCCCGCCGACGCGACGCCCGCATCCGCGCCCAGGTCGTCGGCCACGCCTCGACGTTCACCGGCACGCGGTCCTGGGAGCACTCGCGGCAGGGGCTGGCCAGGGCCATCCAAGGCGCCCTGGACGACGCCGGCTGCGACCCGGAGGAGGTGGACGTGGTCTTCGCGGACGCCCTCGGCGTCCCGGCCGCCGACCAGGCCGAAGCGCTCGCCATCAGCGACGCGCTGGGGGTGCGGGCCGCCGACGTCCCGGTGACCGCCCCCAAGGCCGGGTTCGGCCGCGCGTTCTCGGCCGCCTCGGCCCTCGACGTCGCCGCGGCGGTCTTCGCCCTGGAGCACGGCGCGGTGCCGCCCACCCCCAACGTCGCGGAGGTCCGCGTCGACCTCGACGTGGTCACCGGCCACGCCCGCAGCGTGCCGCTGCGGACGGCGCTGGTGCTCAGCCGCGGCCTGATGGGCTGCAACTCGGCGCTGGTGCTGCGCCGCGCGGACGACGGCGGCCACTCCTGACCGCCTCGTGCCGCTCCCGACCCGAACGAAGGAGAACCCCATGAACGGCCCTGTGACCTACGACGAACTCGCCTCCCTGATGAAGGGCCGCGCCGGCCTGGACGTGGACACCGCGACCCTGGAGGAGCGGCCCGACGCCGAGTTCGCCGTGTTCGACCTCGACTCGCTCGGCCTGCTCGGCATCGTCTCCGAGCTGGAGAAGCGCTACGGCCGCTCCATCGGCGGCGAGCCGGAGATGGCCAAGACCCCCCGCGCCTTCCTCACCATCGTCAACGAGCAGCTCAAGGCTGGAGTGTGACATGTCCGGACACACCGACAACACCATCACCATCGCGGCCCCGCTGGACCTCACCTGGGATCTGACGAACGATCTCGAGAGCTGGCCGTCGCTCTTCACCGAGTACGCGTCCGTCGACGTGCTGGAACGCAACGGCGACAAGGTCACCTTCCGGCTGACCATGCACCCCGACGAGAACGGCGCCGTCTGGTCCTGGGTCTCCCAGCGCGAGGCCGACCGGCCCGCGTTGACGGTGCGGGCCCACCGGGTCGAGACCGGCCCGTTCGAGCACATGGACATCACCTGGCACTACCAGGAGCTACCCGGCGGCACCTCGATGCGCTGGGTCCAGGACTTCTCCATGAAGCCCACCGCGCCCGTGGACGACGCCGGCATGACCGAGCTCATCAACCGCAACTCCCGGGTGCAGATGGAGGTCATCCGCGACAAGGTCGAGCGGCGCGCCAAGGAGGCGGGCTGGAGCTCGTCCCAGCCCCTGCCGCGCTGAGAGGGAGGAACCCCCTGATGCACCGCGCACTGATCGTCGCCCGCATGAGGCCCGACGCCGCCCACGACATCGCCGCCACCTTCGCGGCCTCCGACAGCGGGGAACTGCCCCAGCTGATCGGCGTCACCGGGCGCAGCCTCTTCCAGTTCGGCGACCTGTACCTGCACCTGATCGAGTCCGAGCAGCCCCCCGGCCCCAAGGTCGCCCGGTACCACGACCACCCGGAGTTCCGCGACGTCAGCGAGCGGCTCGCCGCCTACGTCCAGGCCTACGACCCGGACACCTGGCGTGAGCCCAAGGACGCGATGGCCCGCGAGTTCTACCGGTGGGAGCGGAACCCGGACTGACCCCGGCCCGCGCCGCACCCCGGTCGGCCCGGTGCCACCCGTACGTGGAAGGAACCAGCATGGTCGACGTCGAAGGACCGACTGACGCGTGGGTCCGCTGTGACCAGTGCGTCCGGCTCATCTACGACAAACGGTTCATCCGCTCCCTGCGCGTGTGCCCCGACTGCGGCACGCATGCCCGGCTCACCGCGCCCCAGCGTCTGGACCAGCTTCTGGACCCGGGCTCCGCGCTGCCGATTCCCCACATCGACTCCGTGCACGACCCGCTCGACTTCGTCGACACCCGTCCCTACCCCGAGCGGCTGCTCGACGCGCGGGCCGAGACCGGGCTGCACGAGGCCGTGGTCTGCGTGCGCGGCACCGTCGAGGGCTGGCCGGTGGTCGTCGCCGCGATGGACTTCCGCTTCCTCGGCGGGAGTCTGGGGTGCAGCGTGGGAGCCCTGATCACGGAGGCGGCGCGGACCAGCCTGCGGCTGCGCGTCCCCCTGCTGCTGGTCACCGCCTCCGGCGGCGCCCGGATGCAGGAGGGCGCGCTCTCGCTGATGCAGATGGCGAAGACCAGTCAGGCCCTGGCCGAACTGGACGAGGCCGGGATCCTGGTGATCTCGTTGATCACCGATCCGACCTACGGCGGCGTGGCCGCGTCCTTCGCCACCCTGGCGGACGTGATCCTCGCCGAGCCCGGGGCCCGCCTCGGTTTCGCGGGCCCGAGGGTCATCGAGCAGACCATCGGGGAGACCCTGCCGCCGGGCTTCCAGACGGCGGAGTTCCTCCTGCGGCACGGCCTGATCGACGACATCGTGCCCCGGGCGGCCCAGCGAACCGTGCTGGCCCAGCTGCTCGCGCTCCAGGACCACCGAGCCGACCCTGCCGACCCCGCACCGGAGCCTGGACCAGCCCCCGGGCCGGCGGATCTCGTCCGGGACGGCTCGACGGGCCGTGCGCCCGAGCACATCCTGCGCTGCGCCGACCAGGTCCCGGCCGTGGACTCGTGGACGCCCGTGCAGCTGGCGCGCCACTGCGAGCGGCCCACGATCCTGGACTACGCCGCGCACCTGCTCGACGGCTTCCACGAGCTGCACGGCGACCGGCTCGGGGCGGACTGCCCCGCCGTGGTCGGCGGCCCCGGACGGCTCAACGGACGCCCCATCATGCTGATCGGCCATCACAAGGGCGGCAGCCAACTGGCCGAACGGCAGCGCCGGAGCTTCGGCATGCCCTCCCCGGCCGGCTACCGCAAGGCGGCCCGGCTCATGCGGATGGCCGCGAAGCTGCGACTCCCCGTGGTCACGCTCGTCGACACGCCCGGCGCCTACCCCGGCCCCGAGGCGGAGCGCAACGGCCAGGCCGTGGCCATCGCCGAGAACCTGCGCCTGATGGCCGGGCTTCCCGTGCCGATCGTGGCCGTGGTCACCGGCGAGGGCGGCAGCGGCGGGGCGCTCGCTCTCGCGGTCGCGGACCGGGTGCTGATCTGTGAGAACGGGATCTACTCGGTGATCAGCCCGGAGGGATGCGCCGCGATCCTGTGGAAGGACTCCGACGCGGCGTCGACAGCGGCCTCCGCCCTGCGCGTCGGCGCGGCAGAACTCCTGCGTCTCGGTATCGTCAACGGTGTCGTACCGGAGCCCCCAGGCGGTGCGCACACCGATCCCACGCGCGCGGCGGCACTGCTCGGCGCCGCACTGGAGGCCGCTCTCGACGAGCTGGACCCCTGGGAGCCACGGCGTCTGGTCCGAGCGCGCCGTGACCACTTCCACCGCTTCGGCGTCGACGAGCCGAACCGAGCGTTGAAAGAGGTGACCGGTGAAGCCTGACGACGAGTACAAGGAGAACGCCGCGGAGGTGACGGACGCGGACGCGGGAGCGGAGACGGGCGCGGTGCTGGACGCCGTGTGCCGCAGCGTCACCCAGTTGGCCAGGTCCGCGCCCGAGCCGCCACGGCGGATCCGGATGCAGGACGGGCAGACGACCGTCGAGGTCGAGTGGCCGGACCCGCCGCGCGCCGGCGGGGTGCCGGACGCCCTGGGAACGCTCGCCGGGGCGGGGCTGCCGGGTGACCCGGCCGTCCTCGGGGACGATCCGCGCAGCTACGTCCGCGCGCCCATGGTGGGCACCTTCTACCATGCCAGCGCTCCGGACGAGGCGCCGTTCGTCCGCATCGGCGACGTGATCCGACCGGGTCAGCCGGTCGGGGTGCTGGAGGCGATGAAGATGATGAGCACGGTCACCGCCGAGACCGGTGGTCGTGTGGTCGAGATGATCGCCCCCAACGCGCAGCCGGTCGAGTACGACCAGATGCTGATCGCGCTCGAGCCCGTCCCTGTGGAACAGAACGCCTGATCCGCCGTCAGAGGACGGCGGAGGTGGCCGGTTGCGCTTGCCGCAACCGGCCACCGCGCTACCCCGGGGCCCCACGACGGCCCGTCCGCCCTGCGAGGAGGGAGTTGGTCCTCATGTTCTCGACCGTTCTTGTCGCCAACCGCGGAGAGATCGCGCTGCGGGTGGCCCGCGCGTGCCGGGAGCTCGGCATCCGCGTGGTGGCGGTGTACTCCTCCGCGGACCGCGATTCCGCGGTGGTGCGCTTCGCCGACGAGAGCGTGCACATCGGGCCGCCGCCGTCCAAGGACAGCTACCTCAACATCCCGGCCCTCATCGAGGCCGCCCGGCAGACCGGCGCACAGGCCATCCATCCGGGCTACGGCTTCCTGTCGGAGGACCCCGACTTCGCCGAGATCTGCGAGGCCAACGGCATCGTCTTCATCGGGCCGCCCGCGGCCGTGATGCAGCAACTGGGGGACAAGGCCGAGGCCCGCAGGCTGATGGACCTGGCCGGACTGCCCGTGCTGCCCGGCAGCATGGGGGCGCTCGGCTCGGCGGAGGAGGCGAAGGAGCTCGCCGCGAGCGTCGGCTACCCGGTGATCCTCAAGGCCGTCGCGGGCGGTGGCGGTCGCGGCATGGCGGTCGTCCGCGACCCGGCCGATCTGCGACCCGCCTACAACGAGACGCGGGCGCACGCCCGCGCCGTCTTCGGC
>NZ_BBPQ01000007.1:150703-151729 GCF_000787855.1 Streptacidiphilus anmyonensis
CGGCCGATCTGCGACCCGCCTACAACGAGACGCGGGCGCACGCCCGCGCCGTCTTCGGCGACGACCGCCTCTATCTGGAGCGGTTCGTGGAGAACGCCCGCCACGTGGAGGTGCAGGTGCTCTGCGACCGCGCCGGGACGGTGATCCACCTGGGTGAACGCGACTGCTCGGTGCAGCGGCGCCACCAGAAGCTCATCGAGGAGTCCCCGGCACCGAACCTGCCGCAGCCGGTCCGCGAGGCCATGTGGGCGGCGGCGGTGCGCGGCGCCTCGGCCGTGGGCTTCGTGGGCGCGGGGACGTTCGAGTTCGTGGTGACGCAGGACCACGACTTCTACCTGATGGAGATCAACTGCCGGCTCCAGGTGGAGCACCCGGTCACCGAGCTGGTCACCGGCATCGACATCGTGCGCGAGCAGATCACCATCGCCGCCGGGACGCCGCTGACGATCCGCCAGGGCGACGTCGTCTGCCGCGGGGTGGCGGTGGAGTGCCGGGTCAACGCCGAGGACCCCGACCGCGAGTTCGCCCCCGCCCCCGGCGAGCTGACCGCGTTCGTGCCGCCGGGCGGGCCCTTCGTCCGGGTCGACACGCACGCCTACCCCGGCTGGCGGGTCGGGCCCGACTACGACTCGCTGCTGGCCAAGGTCGCCGCCTGGGCGCCCGACCGGCCCGCGGCCCTCACCCGGATGGACCGCGCCCTGAGCGAGTTCCAGGTGGCCGGCCCGGGTGTGCGGACCACCATCGACTTCCTGCGCCGAACCCTGGCCCATCCGCTGTTCCAGGCCGCCGAGCACACCACCGGGCTGGTCGCGGCAGCCGCCGCGGAGGAGGCCGCCCGGCTGGCCGCCGCGGCGGCGCGCGCGGCCGAGGAGACAGCCGAGGAGACGGCCATGGAGACAGCCGACGAGACGGCCATGGAGACAGCCGAGGGGACGGACGAAGACAGCCCGGCCCGGCCGCGCGAGGAGGCGGTCTCGGCGGTCGACGCCTGACCGGCGGCCCCGGGCCGGGCATGCGGGCCCGGCC
>NZ_BBPQ01000007.1:151890-209585 GCF_000787855.1 Streptacidiphilus anmyonensis
GGCGGCCCCGGGCCGGGCATGCGGGCCCGGCCCGGGGCCGCCTCCCCGGCGCTGTCCGGTCGGCGCTGTCGTGCGCTATCCGGCCACGCGGCTGTCGAACACGTGCAGGTACGCGTTGACCGGGCGGATCTCGGTGATCTCCAGGCCGGCCTCGGTCATCAGCGAGGTCATGCTCCCGGTGGAGTGCTTGGCCCCGCCGACGTTGAGCAGCAGCATCAGGTCCATCGCCGTGGTGAACCGCATCGAGGGGCTGTCGTCGACGAGGTTCTCCACCACCAGCACCCGCGCGCCGGGCGGGGCGGCCTCCACCACGTTGCGCAGGGTCCGCCGGGTGCTGTCGTCGTCCCACTCCAGGACGTTCTTGATGATGTAGGCGTCCGCCTTCACCGGCACCGCGCTGCGGCAGTCCCCGGCCACCAGCCGCGCCCGCGCGGAGAGCTCGCCTCCCTCGCGCAGCCGCGGGTCGGCGTTGCGCACCACGCCCGGCAGCTCCAGCAGCGTGCCCTCCAGCCGGGGGTACTTCTCCAGCAGCTCCGCCAGCACGTGGCCCTGGCCGCCGCCGATGTCCACCACCGTCGACGCTCCCGACAGGTCCGTGGCCCGCGCGAAGTCCTGCGCCGACTGCCGCGAGGAATGCGTCATCGCCAGGTTGAAGACCCGGGCCGAGTCGGAGGCCTCGTCGTGCAGGTACTCGAAGAACTCCTTGCCGTACAGGTCCTTGAAGACGCTCCGGCCGGAGCGGACCGCGTCGTCCAGGCACGGCCACGCCTGCCAGGTCCACGGCTCGGTGCACCACAGCGCGATGTAGCGCATGCTGTTCGGGGTGTCCTCGCGCAGCAGCCGGGACATCTCCGTGTGGCCGAACCGCCCCTCCTCGTCCTCCGTGAAGATCCCGTAGCAGGACAGGGCGCGCAGCAGCCGGGTCAGCGCCCGGGGTTCGACGCCCACGGCGGCGGCCAGTTCCTCCGCGCTCGCCGGGGTCTCGCCCAGGACGTCCGCGACGCCGAGCCGGGCGGCCGCCCGGACCGCCGCGGCGCAGGCCGCGCCGAAGACGAGTTCGCGCAGTCTCATGGACGGATGCTCGGTGGGGGCGGTGGTGGTCATGGTGGAGCCTTCCTGCCTGGCCCGTGTCGGGCGGGGATCGTTGACGTTCGTTGAGGTCCTCGGCCGGGGCCGGGCACGGGCCGGGCCGCCCCGAGTGCCGGGCTGCCGGGCGCTGCGACCGGTCAGCAGCGTCCGACCGGTTCGGAGAGGCGGCAGACGTTCGCGGTGAAGAGGTTGCGCGGCCCGCCGTCGCGGTCCGCGAGGTCGGCCGAGCCGTTGTCCACCGCCACGTTGCCGCGGACGGTGTTGTCGGTGCTGGGCCCTCCGACGTAGCTGCGGAACAGCACGATGCCGCCCGACAGCGGGGAGGCGCCCACGTTTCCGGTGACGTCGTTGCCGGTCACCAGCGTCTGCTCGACCCCGGTCAGCACGATGCCGCTGCCCTGGACGTAGGGCAGCCGGTCGGTCGCCGGGCAGTAGGCGTTGTTGGAGGTCACCAGGTTGTTCCGGACCGTCAGCGCGCCCGCGCGCGGCCGGGTGTCGTCGCCGACCACGAAGATCCCGCCGCAGTTGCCGTCGACGGTGTTGTTCTCGACGCTCAGGTTCCGGGCACGCCGCACGACGATGCCGAACCGGTTGCCGAAGACCCGGTTGCCGGCGATCCGGGCGCCTTCGGTGTCGATCGCGCCGCCCTTGCCCTCCATGACGTTCGCCAGGAAGATCCCGGCCTGCCCGTTGCCGTGGGCCGTGTCGTCGTGAAACTCTCCCCGGGTCGACTTCTCCTGGTCGATGCCCTGCTGTCCGTTGTCCTCGGCGAGGACGTCACTGACCGTCAGGCCGTCGGTGCCGGAGGCGAAGATCCCGTCGGTCGCGAACCCGGACACCGTGAGCGACTCGATCCGGGCGCCGGACACGGGCTGCTCCGGCGTCCCCGACACGCAGATGCCGTTGCCGGCCCGAGCGCAGTCGTCGGCGGCGGCGGTCCTGGCCGCCGTCGCGGTTGCTGTTGCCGTTGCTGTTGCTGTTGCGGGGGAGATGACCGTCAGCGGCCCGGCGCCCCGAAGCGTCACGCCCGACGTGGTCAGCGTCACGCTCCCGCGGTAGTGCCCCGGAAGCACGAGCACGGTGTCCCCGGGCCGGGCCTCCGCGACCGCGGCCTGGATCGACTCCCCTGGATGGACCACGTGTGTCGTCTGCGCCGTCGCCCCGGCCGCGGGAACGGCCGTGATGCCGCCCAGCAGTGCGACGGCGGCGCCGGTCAGACCATGGAACCGTCCTGCGACCATCTCTCAACCCGCTTTCCCAGGAGGATCCGGCGGGGGTTCCCGCGCTCGGCCGCCGGTCCGGGAACCGCCCCGCTGACGCGTGACGTCCGCGCCGCCGGCGCGCGTGAGCGTCCTGTCGAACGTACGAGAACGCATCGGTTCGCGCACGTCGAGAGCCCAGGAGTTCCCCCTGCTGACGCAGCCTCATGCGCCGCTCGGAGTAGCCGAAGAAGCGGTGTGAGGGGCTCGGTGCGCAGGGCGGGACTGGCGCCGGCGGGTCGACACGCGACAGTCCCGTCAGTAATCCCGTCAGTCAGCGAGGAGTTGGACGCCCTTGCGGTGGTGCGGGCCGCGGGGGCCGTAGTCGATGTCGGCGCCGTGGTTGCTGCTGGCGGCGATCATGGCGGGGATGTCGTGCGGGTCCATCACCGACTCGATGAAGATCATCGTGTCGTTCGGCGCGCTCATCGCCTTCCGCAGGTCGTCGCCGGTCCTCACGACGAACGAGCGGGCCGTCGTCTCCGGGCAGAGCACCTTCGGCAGCTGCGCGTACGCCCAGTTGGCGACGTCGTTGTAGTGCTCGTCCCTGCCGAGGTAACCGCGCTCGATGGTGTAGCCGCCGTTGTTGATCAGCAGGATGACCGGCTTGTGATCGTGCCGCAGGATGGTCGACAGCTCCTGGGCGGACTCCTGGAACGAGCCGTCGCCGATGAAGAGCAGGTGGCGACGCTTCGGAGCCGCGGTCAGCGTGCCGAGCAGCGCGCCGACCGCGTAGCCGATCGAGCCCCAGTTCACCGAGCCGACGAAGGTGCAGCCCTTCGGCAGCTGGAGACCGAACAGCGCGTACGACGTGCCGTTGTCCACCAGCAGCACGTCCCCGGGCTTCACGTACTCCTGGACCGCCTTCCAGTAGGCCGTCTGCTTCAGCTGCGCCGAGCCGTCGGTCTCCGGCAGCGCCGGCATGCTCGGTCGGCGGATCGTCCGCTCCGCGACCGGCGACACCGCGTCGATGACCCCCCGCAGCACCTCCTTGAGCGTCACCGCCTGGAAGTTCTCGATCCCGACGTCGGCCGAGTGGCTGCGGAGGCGAATCGTGTCGGCCGGCAGCTGGGCCGAGAAGTCGCCCGTGGTCACCTCGATCGGCCGGTAGCCGATCGTCAGCAGGCACTCGCTGTCCTCGACCGCCGCGACGGTCTCCGGCGCGCTCGCCTTGCCGTTGTACGTGCCGACGAAGCAGGGCGAGGTCTCGTCGATCACGGCCTTCGCGGTGCTGCACGCCGCCACGGGCAGCTTCATCTTCTCGGCCAGCTCGAGGACCTCGTCGGCCACGCCGAACCGGTCCACGTCCAGGTCCACGAGGATCGCGGCCGACTTCGCGCCGGACAGGTGGCTTGCGATCGCCGACACGCACGAGCGCAGGCGCTCGGGGTCGCTGGGCGGCTGCTCGAGGGAGAGCGGCTCCGCCGGCACCTCGATCTCGAGACAGGCGATGTCGGAGGGCAGTTCGATGTACACCGGAAGCTTCTCCCGCCACGAGGTCAGGATCAGCCGGTCGATCTCGATCGCGGCGTTGTACGGAGTCAGCCGGGCCTGCGCCACGGTCACCTGGGCGAAGGCCGCCAGGAAGCGGTCCCAGGTGCCGTCGGCCATCGTGTGGTGCATCCCCTGGCTCCGGTCGATGGACCGCAGGGGGATCGACCCGCAGATCGCGATCACCGGTACGTGCTCGGCGTAGCAGCCCGCGACTCCGTTGATCGCGCTCATCGCGCCCACGGCGTTGGTCACGAGGAACGCGCCCATTCCGTTCAGCCGTGCGTAGCCGTCGGCGGCGTACGAGGCGTTGAGCTCGTTGCAGTTGCCGACCCACGTCATCACCCCGCTGTCCTGCATCTGCTGGAGCAGTTCGAGGTTGTAGTCACCGGGGACGCCGAACATGTGGCCGATCCCGGCCTCCGCCATCCGGCGGAGCAGGAAGTCACCGATCGTCATCCGCTTGGTCTGAGCCGAAGGCATCACAACGTTCTCCGATGCGTGGGGGTTGGGACGCTGCCGCAGCGTCACGCTAGGGCTCGGCCGACACGGGCGCGCGGGGGAGGACCCAGCCGGGTGACCGGCGCCTCGGCGGCCCCTCGACCGGCGGAAGGTCGGGAGGAGCCGCCCACGTGAGGTCCGCTCCAGTCGCTGTGCCCCCGGGCGGGCCGGGGCGCGTCATCATCTATGCTTCCCGGTGGCCGCGGGGCGGTTGTCGGGCGCGGTGCGCGTAGGCGTAGAGCGGTCAGTCGCTGGGACTCCGGTGGGTGCCGGTGTGCGTGTGGCTGGGTCCGTCAGGACCACGAGCGCGCGAACGGATGACACCCTGAGGGAGAAGCGAGGTATGCCGGTGATCTGCGTCGGAGGCATGATCGGGATCGGCAAGACGAGCGTTGCCGAGGTCCTTGCCAAGGCGCTGGGCAGCGAGGTCTTCTACGAGAGCGTGCAGGACAATCCGATCCTTCCGCTCTTCTACACGGCGAGCCCCGAGGAGATCCAGGCCAAGCGCTACCCCTTCCTGCTCCAGCTCCATTTCCTGCGGACCCGGTTCGCCTCGATCAAGGAGGCCTACCGGCAGGGCGACAACGTCCTCGACCGCTCCATCTACGAGGACTGGTACTTCGCCAAGGTCAACCATGAGCTGGGCCGGATCAGCTCCCTCGAGATGCAGGTCTACGAAGGGCTCCTCGACGAGATGATGCGCGAGATCGAGGGCCTGCCGTACCGCAAGGCTCCCGATCTCATGGTCTACCTCAAGGCGGACTTCGAGACGGTGCTGCATCGCATCGGGCTGCGGGGCAGGGATTTCGAACAGGATGAGAGCCTCGTCGAGTACTACCGGACGCTGTGGTCGGGGTACGACGACTGGGTGCAGAAGCACTACTCGGCCAGCGAGGTCCTCGTCGTGGACATGAACCGGACGGATGTGGTGAACAGCCCCGAGGACGCGGCCCGGGTCGTGCAGGAGGTCAAGGACGCCCTGGCGGCGGTGGCCCGCCGCGCCTGAGCACGGTGTGACCTCGGCTCCGCAGGGCCCGCCCCGGGACCAGTGGTGTGAACCGACGGTGTGTCAGACGGCCGCGGAGGCGCGGCCGGGTGTCAGGTGACCCACAGTGGCCAAGGACAGGCCACCGAAAGATCCACGACACGAGCGGAGACGCGTTCATGGACGACGGCCGCACGACCCTCCGGAACCACCGGACCGAGGATCGCCGCGCCGTCGGCGCGCTCGGCGCCGGCACGACCTCGTCCGCTCCCCGGTCGCGGCGCCGACGGACCGTGTCCGCCCTGGTCGCGGCGGTGACGCTGGCTCCTGCCGGTCTCATCGCGACGGTGACCCCGGCATCGGCGGCCTCCCCCTGCGGGCTCGGCACGCCCGTGGTCGTGGGCATCCACCGGGCCTGCGTCTACGAGCAGCCCGGCACCGCCCTGTTCACCGTGCCCGCGGGCGTTGCCGAGGCCACCTTCGCCCTCGACGGCGCCCACGGCGGAAACGGCGCCGGGGTCGGGGGCGGCAGCGGCAACTTCGGCGCCGTCGGCGGCAGGGTGGTGACCACGATCGGGGTGACGCCCGGACAGGTCTTCCGGATCACCGTGGGTGGGGCGGGCGGCCTCATCACCGGCGGCTTCAACGGCGGCGGCACCGGTGCCGACGGCATCGACAACTCCTCCGCCGCCAGGGGCGGCACGGGTGGCAGCGGTGGCGGCGGCGGAGCGTCCGACGTCCGTATCGCGCCTTACACGGCCAACGACCGGATCATCGTCGCCGCGGGCGGCGGTGGCGGTGGCGGCAACGGCGGCAGCGCCTATTTCAAGAACGGCGGCCACGGCGGTCTCGGCGGCGCCGGCGGCGCCGACTTCCTGCGCGGCAGGGCCGGCACCAACGGCCTCGCCGGCAACGACAGCAACACGCACAAGGGCGGCCAGGGCGGCGGGGGTCTCGCCGGCACCGGTGCCGGTGACACCGCCGCCGGCGTCGGCGGCGGGGGCGGTATCGCCGGCGGTGCGCCCCTCTCACACTCGCACCCCGGCGTCGAGGGCGGCCCGGGCGGGCTCGGCGTCGGCGGCGACGGCGGCCGGGGCGGCGCCGGGCAGCACGGCGGCGACGTCTTCGACGACGGCGGCAGCGGCGGGAGCGGCGGCGGGGGAGGCGGGGGCTACTACGGCGGAGGCGCCGGTGGCGGCGGTGGCGGTGGACTGGGCGGAAACTCGGCCGCGACCGGCGGTGGCGGCGGTGGCGGTGGCGGCGGCAGCAGCTTCAGCCGCTCCTCCACTGCCACGTACTCGGCCAGCCGGCTGACGGGCGACGGGCAGGTGACCGTCTCCTACACCGTGAAGGACGCGACCACCACGACGCTCACCTCCCACCCCGACCCCTCGGACGTGGGACAGGAGGTGGTCTACACAGCGACCGTGTCAGGCGGCGCCGTCCCCACCGGCACGGTGACCTTCGAAGACTCCGGCACCCCGATCGGGGTCCCGGTACGCCTGCTGCCCGGCGGCGAGGCCTTCCTGGTTCACAGGTACTCCCAGGCCGGCACGCACACCGTCACCGCCGTCTACAGCGGAGACGGCACCCACCAGGGGAGCACCAGCGCGCCGTTGACCCAGACGGTGCGGTAGCCGCCCGCGGTCGCCACCACCAGCCTCCGTCTCAGATAGCCGTGAGCGCGCTGCGGGCCTCCGCGATCCACTGCTTCAGCTCGTCCTTGGACACGACCGCGGGCTCCTTCGCCAGTGCGGCCCTGTTCGCGAGGATCTTGTGGACCTCTTTGCCGTGCTGCTTCTGCCACCGCTTGAGTCGCACCGGGTCGACCACGTTCTTGGGCTTGAGCTGGTGCAGGCCTTCCAGGCGCGCGGCGAGGTCGAGGAACTCCTCCGCCAGGCGCTCCCTGTCCGTTGCCATGTACGCTCCATCGAGTGCGGGGCACACCGTGTGGCCCAGGATGCACACCTACCATGCCCGAGTATCCAGTACGCAGTCTGAGCTCTGATTCTGGTGACGGGGACCGACAAGGGCCCGGCTGCCCGCCCCGTCACCCGAAGGGCCCCGATTCACGGGGGCATACGAGTGGCGACCCTCTGCGCCCGGATGCCCACGCCCACCGCCTGCGCCAGGCTGAACGAGCCCGGCACACGGGCCGGACCCCGCGCACCAGCCCCCGGAGAGCCTCCCTTGTTGATCGTCGTCGTCCTGTCCGTCCTGCTCGTCCCGCTGTTCGTCCTGCTCGGGTGGATGACCGTCGAAAGCTGGGCCGCCCGCAGACGCGCCCGGCCCGCCGCGCAGCCGGTCCCTCCGGCGGGCGAGCCGCTCCACGTGCAGGAGCGGCCGGCCCCCTCCACGGCAGGATGACTCCCACGGTCCGCCGACCGAACGGCATGCGGGATCGGCGGCGGGCGCCGACGGCGGCCCGGAGCACCACGTCGAAGGCGTCAGAATAGGGGAGTCCCGGCCGCAGGCGCGCGCTCGCCATCAGCGTCTCCGCACCGGCGGCATCTCCCCTCGCAGAAGGAAGTTCATGAGCACTGTTGACCACCGGGCGGCCGTCGCCGCCGAGACCACCCGGTTCGTCGGCGTCGTGGAGTGCGCCGACCTGTCGACTCCGGTCCCGACCTGCCCCGGATGGACACTGGGCGACCTGATCCGGCACGCCGGGAGCGTCCAGCGCTGGTTCGCGGTGCTGCTGCGCGGACGCATCCAGCAGCCGCCGACCAGCCGCGACGTCGAGCTCAAGCTGCCCGAGGAGGTCGCCGGTTACCCGCAGTGGCTGGCCGACAGCCTGGCCGAGGCCACCGGCGCCATCGACGCGGGCGCTCTCGACGAGCCGATGTGGGCCTGGGGCGTCGACCAGCACGCCCGCTTCTGGGTGCGGCGGATGCTGTTCGAGACCCTCGTGCACCGGACCGACGCCGAACTCGCCCTGGGCCTGCGTCCGGAGATCGAGCCCGCGCTCGCGCTGGACGGCGTGGACGAGTTCCTGGTCAACCTGCCGAACGCCGCCGGGTTCGCGCCGAAGACGGCCGAACTGCGCGCCGAGCACCGCGCCGTCCGGTTCAGCTGCCCCGACGGCGGCTGGCTGGTCCGGCTGCGTCCCGACGGCTTCGGCGTGGAGCCGGACGCCGACGGCCCGGCCGACGCCTCCGTCCGCGCGGCGACCGCGGCGGACCTGCTGCTGCTCCTCTACGGCCGCTACGACCGCACCGCCGACGCCTTCGAGCTCTCCGGCGACCAGGGCCTGCTCGACCACTGGTTCGCCCACTCGCAGTTCTGACCGGCCGCGGACGGCGCCCCACGGGCGGAACGCGGCAGCGACGGCGGCCCTCGAGGGCCGCCGTCGCTGCCTTTCCTGCCGTCAGCAGGTGAGGTTGGAGCCTGCCGGGACGCCGAGGATGGAGGTGAAGGACTGGTAGTCGTTGACGCGGTCCTGCATCTCGGCGGTGTTGCCGCCGTTGCACTCGATGCTGCCGTTGATGCTGCGGATGGTCTCGCCGAAGCCCGCGCCGTTGACCATGGCGTTGTGGGGGGTCATCGTGCCGGGACCGGTCTGGGTGTTCCAGTACCACAGGCCGGTCTTCCAGGAGGTCGCCGGGTCGGACGCGACCAGGCCGGGGTTGTCCAGCAGGTCGATGCCGAGAGCGTCACCGGCGGCCTTGTAGTTGAAGTTCCAGCTCAGCTGCATCGGACCGCGGCCGTAGTAGGCGTAGGTGCCGGCGGGGCAGCCGTAGGACTCGCTCGCGCAGTAGTTCCCGGACTGGTCGACCTCGTTGACGTAGACGAGACCGCCGGTCTCGTGGTCGACGTTGGCGAGGAAGGCCGCGGCCTCCTGCTTCTGCACGGTGGCGCTGCCGGTGGTGGCGAAGCCGGGGTAGGCGCTCAGCGCGGCCACCAGACCGCTGTAGGTGTAGAAGGAGTTCCGGTTCGGGAACATCTGGTCGAACTGCGCCTCGCTGACCACGAATCCGCCGGAGCCGCCGGTGCCTCCCCCGCCGGAGCCGCCGCTGCAGCTGTAGGGGGACCAGTACCAGGTGCTGATGGTGGGGTCGTAGCCGGGGTTGTCATGGGTGGCGATGTAGTACTGGCCGTTGGGGGTGTACTGGACGATGGCGCCGGTCGCGTAGGACTGTCCGGCCACCCAGGCGGGGTAGTTGCAGCCGCCGCCGGTACCTCCGCCGCCGGAACCGCCACAGGCGCCCTGGTCGGCCCAGACGCCGGAGCCGCCGGTGGAGGGCGTCTCGCCCTGCGTCCACCACTTCGCCTGCCAGTTGTCGCCGTTGTAGGAGGCGGTCATCCCGCCGGTGTAGACCGCGCTGGAACTCCAGGGCGCGGCGCAGTCCGCGGCCATCGCGGGGCTCGCGGCGCCGAGGACGGTGAACGATCCGAGGATGCCGACCAGGACGGCCAGCAGCGCCGCGATGCGCTTGCCGCGGTGGGGTGTTGGGGGGTTGAGTCGCATGTGCCACTCCGGATGTGGGGGTGAGTGGAGAAGACCCACAGCAGCAAAGCGTCATTGGTCCAGACCAGTCAAGGGCTGCGATGAGATTTCTGGCTGAACATGACCAATAGTCACCAGTCACTCAAGACAATGCGGCGCGTGCTGGGCGCCGTGATCGGGACCGCCGGGCTCGCGTTGGCGGGCACTGCGGCCGCCGCCTCGGCCCAGGCTTACGGCGACCTCAACCTGCACATGGTCTGGGCGCGTGCGAGGGAGGTCGGGACCGGAGCGGTCCGGTCTGAAGGATCGCGTCCCAGGGGTGCATCAGGGTTCTCTCACCCAGACCAGTTCTTGCGCGAACTCCTGGTCAGGCGGATGGGCGTGTACGGGTGCGGCTCGGATCGGGCGCGCCTCGCGCGCTTGCGACGTGCGCCCTGGCGGTCTCGGCCGTGGTGACGGGATGCTGCTGAGCACGGGGCAGCCTCGGGTCCGGGCTGTCGGGTGGGGTGGGATCCGAGTCCGGCCGGCCTCGGCGCGGTCAGGAGAGTCAACGGCTGTGCGTGCGTCGCTCGGGCGGCACCGGTCCGCGGCCGGCCGCGGTGCCGCCGCCATTCGGCAGATTCGCGTCAACCAACCGACAACGCAACAGGAAAGGGAACCCGCATGCCCGTCGTGATGACCATGCGCTGGCCTGGTGCCACGCCTCAGCAGTACGACCGCGTCAGCGAGCTGGTGGATCTGGAGGGCGATGTCCCGAACGGACTCGTCCTGCACGTGGCCTCCTTCGCGGACGGCGCCCTGCACGTGACCGACGTCTGGGAGAGCCGTGAGGATTTCGAACGCTACCTGGCCGACCGGCTGGGGGCTGCGATCAAGGAGGCAGGCCTCGAAGGGGCGCCCGAGACCAGTTACGCCCCGCTCCACCGCCGGTTGATCCCTCCAGGCGTTACCGGCACCACCTGAACCGGGACGTGCCGATCGCGGCGCGCTTCGGGCAGGCAGCGTTCGAGCTGCTCGGCGCGGGACGCGATGACGTCTCGCCGCCCATCCGGGCTCGCCGCACAGGACGACGACCCGGACGGCCTCACCCGAGCGCTCGTCCGGGACGCCGACCATTGGCGCACTCAGGTCGGTGCCGGTGTGCACCCCGCCGTCCCCGAGTCTCGGGACGGACGTCCGGCTCGCGCCCGCAGGCGCCCACGCCCTGCGGGCCGCGCACGGTGATCCCGCGAGGCCGGCTCGTCCTGGAACCACACAGGACGCACCCTTCGAAAGCGGCACAGCCGCACCACCGACCGGACCCGCACGTGCCGGTTTCAGAGTCCGTGCCGGGCTCGCTGAGCTTCGAGAGCCTCTCGGCCCGTCGGGCCGGACCGAGTGGCCCCTGCCGTACCTGCGGCGACGGCACGACGGCAGGCGGACAAGGGGCCGGTCGGCCCTTGGCCGACGCCCCGGACGGAGCGAACGCTGGGGGATGAACGATCGTGGTCCTCGCCGACGAGGCCGACAGGGCCTGCTCGCCCGCGGACGGAGCGGGCTGGTCACCGGCGTCGCCGAGGCGGACCCCCGGGGACGTCGACCCGTCAACGGCTACGTCAACGGCTAGGAGGAGGAGAGGTGGCCATGGACGGCCGGACCATGGGACCTCCTGATACGGATCCGTCCCGAGCGGATCACCGGGCGCGAGCTGCGGCCCAGCGGCACGGGGCCGACCGGGAACGAGCAGTGAGAGGAGCCCGCCATGCACGCGGCACTCGGAGACCAGATCGTCGTGGACGGCACTCTGCCGGGCGTCGTGCGGCCGGACGGTGAGGTCGTCGGCCTGCACCACCCCGACGGCAGCCCGCCGTTCGACGTCCGCTGGTCCGACGACGGCCGGACCACCGTCTTCTGCCCCGGGCCGGACGCGCACCTCGTTCACTTCGTCCACCCCGACAGGAACGGAGGCCGCAGCCATGCATGGAAGCGGTAGCCCGCACGTCGTCAGTGACGTGATGACGCAGACCGTTGTTTCGGTGGGCCAGGACGCCCCCTTCAAGGACATCGTCGCGCTGATGAACCAGTGGCAGGTCAGCGCCGTCCCGGTGACCGCGGGCGAAGGCCGCGTCGTCGGCGTCGTCTCCGAGGCGGACCTGCTGCCCAAGGAGGAGTTCCGCGACAGCGAACCCAGCCGCCCCGAACAACTGCGCCGCCTCGGCGACATGGCCAAGGCGGGCGCGCTCACTGCGGGCGAGCTGATGACCGCGCCCGCGGTCACCGTGCGCGCTGACGCGACCCTCGCCCAGGCGGCGCGGGAGATGGCGCAGCACCACGTCAAGCGGCTGCCGGTGGTGGACGAGTGGGGCATGCTCGCGGGCATCGTGAGCCGGGCCGACCTGCTGAAGGTCTTCCTGCGCCCGGACGAGGAGATCGCGGAGGAGATCCGCCGGGAGGTCGTCGCCTACCTCTTCGGAGGGGACGCCACCGGCGTCGTCGTCCACGTCGCCGACGGCGTCGTGACACTGACCGGCCAACTGGCGGACACCACGCTCGTCCCTGTCGCGGCACGGCTGGCGCGCGCGGTGGAGGGCGTGGTCGACGTCCAGTGGGACGTCAGCGGACAGACGCTCGTCGATCGCTGAACCCGGGCGTCCTGCGGGGTGTCGTCCGGAAGTCGGCCCGGCAGGTCGTCGAAGGCCGCCTTCCATGCCATCGCGTGCAGCGCGGCGGTGTCGGTGAGCATGCCGTCGGTGTCGAAGACCGAACCGGCGGGGCCGTCGATTCCGATCACACGGCCAGTAGGGCACCGGTGGCCCGCGGGCGCGGCCTGGACTCGGGCCGGTCGGCGGGCTGAACGGCCCTGGGACGTCGGGACGGCGCAGGCGACGCTCGAGGGGAGGGGCCCCGTCGAACCAGTGAGGAGCCCGCCATGACCGTTCCGAACGGACGCCTGCCCGTTCTCGTGGGTGTGTCCCGCTCCGAAGCCGCCGTCTGGGCGATCCGCTGGGCCGCCGACGAGGCGGACCTGCACGGGCTGCCGCTACTGATCGTGCACGCGCAGGAGTGGCCGTCGGCGGTCCCGCCGGCCGTCGAGCCGGGAGAGAGCGGCCACCTGTGGGCGTCCCACTTCCGCGCCGCAGGTCGGGCGCTCGTGGACACGGCACGCGCGGAGGCGTTGCAACTCCATCCCGGACTGGACATCAGCCTGGCGCTGGCCGAGGGGAAGCCGCACGACGTGCTGCTCCGGTTCGGAGCGGAGGTCTCCCAGGTGGTGCTGGGGACGAGGCGCCTGGGCGACGTGGAGGCGCCCTTCGTCCGCAGCCGTGGCGCGGGACTGTTCGGGCGACTGCCTTGCCCGGTGGTGCTGGTGCCGCAACCGGCGGGGCCGCAGCCGGAGCACGGCGGCACGGTGGTGGTCGGGGTGGACGGATCGGCGGCCTCCGAGGCCGCAGTGGCCTACGCCTTCGAGGAAGCGGCCCTCACCCGTTCCCGTCTCCTCGCCGCCGAGGTCCGCAGGCCGCACAGCGCAGCCCGCCCGGGGTTCTACGAGGAGGCCCGGCTGGAACTCGCCGAGGCGCTGGCGGGCTGGCACGAGAAGTACCCCCAGGTCGAGACGGAGCGCGAGGTCCTCACCGGCTACCCGGCGGCTCTGCTCGCCGAACTCGCCCGGCACGCCCGCTGCCTCGTCGTCGGCAGCCACGGGCGCAGCGGCTGGCACGAGGCGCTGCTCGGGTCGACCACCCGATCCCTGGTCCACCACACGCCCAGCCCGCTCGTCGTCGTGCCGCCGCAGTACACCGGAAGGCTGTGACGTCCCCGCCATCGACCGTCGCCCGGGACGGCTCCAGGACCTCCTGCGTGCCGCCGGTGGAGCGCCGGTCGCGACACGGCGAGCGTGGTGGGCCGCGCGGGCGACCCGGCGCACGTGTCCGGTCGCCTCAGAGACTTCTGAGTGCGGCCGACGGAGTGCGGTCCGCCCGCCGTGCAGAGGGATCGGGCTCCGGCCGCGGCCGTGCGATGGCCGCCGCCGCCCGCAACAGCTCAAGCAGTTCCGGGTCGCGGGGAACGGCCGCGTTCCGACGCCGGCGGGCGGCCCGGCGCCTCGCCACGAGGCGGTACTTGACGTTCATCGTTCTCCACCCTCCGACCGGCCGGTTCGTCACCCCGACGCGTCCACCATGCCGCCCGGTCAGTGCGGCGGGGGAGGTCCGCACGGCCCAGGTCGCCGCGGCCGGGCGGCACGACCGGTGCCCGAAGGGCCCTCGACACGGTGCAGCGGGAGGCGACGGCCGAGGCGGCCACCCGAGGATGTCGATCGACGAGGACCCGGCTGGGACGGCAGCCCGCGTCGTCGCCGTCGATGCGGGGCGAATGACGTCGGTGGGTCGGGGTCCCCGACCCCGGGCCATCCGCGCGGTGGCAACCCGCCGACCGTATGGCCTACCGGGCGGTCAGACCACTCTGCGGTACAGCCAGACCCCCAGCGGGGCGAAGGCGGCGATGATGGCCGCGTCCCATGCGAGCGCCAGCCAGATGTCGCTCGCCGCCGGGGTCCCGAGGACCAGGTCCCGCACGGCCTGAGCGGTCCGGGTGACCGGCTGGTGCTGGGCGAACGCCTGGAGCCAGCCGGGCATCGTGCTGACCGGGATGAACGCTCCCGAGGCGAAGACCAAGGGGACCAGGAGCGGGAAGGCGGCGGCCTGGGCGGTCTCCGGGTCGCCGACCCACAGGCCGACCACGGCGAAGATCCAGGACATCGTGAAGCCGAACGCCATGACCAGCAGCACGGCCGCCAGGAACGCCGCCACCGAGCTGTGCAGCCGGAACCCGACCGCGAAACCGGCTGCCGTCATCAGGGCCACCACGAACACGTTCCGGGCCAGATCCGCGAGCGTGCGGCCGGACAGCACCGCGGAGCGGGACATCGGCAGCGAACGGAAGCGTTCCATCAGGCCGGTCTGCATGTCGGTCGCCAGTCCGATGGCGGTGTTCATCGCCCCGAACACAGCGGTCTGCACGAAGATCCCAGGCATCAGGTAGTCGACGTAGGGCACGGAGACCACGCTCCTGCCGATGACTCCGCCGAACACGTAACGGAACATCAGCACGAAGACCAGCGGCTGGATCGTGGAGAAGACCAGGAGCTGCGGCACCCGCACCAGCCCGACGAGATTGCGCCAGGCCACCGCCAGCCCGTCCCGGACCGGGGCTTCCAGGCGCTCCCGCGCCCTGCCTGTCGCGCGCGTGGCGGCGGACTGCCGGGTGACTTCTCCGGCGGTCACGGCGCGCCGTCCGGACCGGCGGCCGACGACGGTGGCTCCTCCTGGTCGGCGGCTTCGGCGCGATGACCCGTCAGGGCCAGGAACACGTCGTCGAGGCTGGACTCGTGGACGGCGACGCCGCGCGGCGTCAGCGCGTGCTGGTCCAGCAGATGGAGGATGTCCAGCAACAGCCGGGAGCCGTCCCGGGCGGTGATCCGAAGGACGGCGCCCTCCCGTTCCGGACTCCGGGAGAGCTGCTGAGCGATCATTCCTGTCGCCTGCCGGGCACGGTTCTCGTCGGGCATCCGCAGCTCGATGACAGTGTTGCCGAGTCGTTCCTTGAGCCGTGCGGGCTCGTCGTCCGCGATGAGCCGACCCGCGCTGATGACGGCCACCCGGCTGGCCAGGCGGTCGGCCTCCTCCAGGTACTGGGTGGTCAGCAGCACGGTCGTACCGGTGCCCACCAGTTCGCGGATCATCTCCCACAGGGCCAGCCGACTGGCCGGGTCCAGCCCGGTGGTGGGCTCGTCCAGGAAGAGCACCGGAGGGTGCGGGACCAGGGCGGCCGCCACGTCCAGCCGCCTGCGCATGCCGCCCGAGTAGGTGCGGACCGTCCGGTCGCCGGCCTCGGCCAGACCGAAACGCTCGAGCAACTCGTCCGCCCGGGGCCGGAACCTCCTTCTGGGAAGCCGGGTGAGACGGCCGATGAGCCGCAGGTTCTCTCGGCCGGTGAGGTTGGGGTCGACGGCCGCGTACTGGCCGGCCAGACCGATCAGTCCGCGGACGACGGCGGGTTCACGCACGACATCGTGGCCGAGGACTTCGGCCCTGCCGGTCGAGGGGCGCAGGATGGTCGTGAGGATCCGGATCGCCGTGGTCTTGCCCGCGCCGTTCGGGCCGAGCAGGCCGAAGACCACTCCGGCCGGCACCGTGAGGTCGACCCCGTCCAGGGCCGTCAGTGAACCGAACCGTTTGGTCAGGCCCTGAGTACTGATCGCTGCCGACGAAACCAAGCGCACCCACCTGCCCCGTAGCCAGGCGCCGATCCTCAGGGCTGTTCGGGCCCGGTGCCCGGTTTCCATACTCCGCCCCTCCTTCGACGCCCGCCCACCGATGTACCGGCGCCCCACGTGGCGAGTTCGCCGGGTTCGCCCGATTCCCGGGTCAGGCGGGCATCGACTGCGACGACGGGTGAGCCGCGGTAGCGTCGCCGTATGGTGCACGTCGTCGATGTGGCCCAGGGACACGCGGTGGCGCTGCCGCCGCCGGGGCGGCGCGCGCTGCGGCTGCGTGTGCATCTGGCCTGCCCGGGTCTGGTGGCAGGGTGGGCGGAGGTGCGGGCGCTGGTCGTCGCGGACGTGCTGATGCGCGCCGTGGAGATGGAAGGAGCGCAGGTCTTCCCTTCGCTCGCGGTGCCGGACCTGTCGTCTCCGGAGCTGAGGCGCCTTGATCGGCTGCTGGCCTGCTACGGCGTCCGTGTGCCTGAGGTGGACGACGAACCGAACGCCGATGTCCATGTGCTGACCAGCACAGCCCGCCCTCCGCGTGGGTCGGGCGTCGCGCTGCGGGTGGGGCCGACGAGCGTCGCCGCACAGATTCCGCCGCTTCCCCGAGAACCGACGGACCACGACGCGTCGGTGCGACGGTGCGCGTTGCTCGCCACTCCCTGGCGCGAGCCGGTTGCTGCGGGCGCGGCCGACCTGATGGACGCCGCGGTCGCGCTGGCGGGCTGGCGCGCCTACGTGGCGAGTTGGTCGCATGCCCCGTCCGCGCCGGTGCCGCCGACGGTCCGGGATCGTGCCCGCGGGCTGCTCGACGCAGAGCTGGACACCCCGGGACTGCTGGCGCTGCTGCGTGAGGTGGCCGACGATACGAGCCTGCCTGACGGGGCCAGGTTCGAGGCGTTCGTGTGGCTGGACCAGGTACTCGGCATCGAGCTCAGCCGCGACGTCGGTCACGGCTGAAACCCGTAGCCTTGCTGGAGCTGCGGACGAGACCACCTTCCCTCCGAAGCTCCGGGGCCCGGCGTCGACGACGACTCGCAACGCGCTCGGGCCCGTCGCTGAGCACACCTGGGCGACATCGTGCCCGCACCCGGCCCCTTCTCGGGATCGCGTCGGTGACCGGTTGCTGTCCCGGCGGCTTTCCGCTTGCCTGACTACCTCCCGAGGACGCCCCGGGTGGCCTTGCGTCTGCTACGGCCGTTGCATGAAGGCATGAGCACTCTCAACGACCTGTTGACCGAGATCGACACGTGGCCTGAGCCCATCGAGCGTGACGACGTTCGCGAACTCGTTCAGCGAGCCTGGGGCATCGCGATCGGTCATGGGCAGTACAGCCCCAGGATGGTCGATGACGAGGACGATCTCGAACCTCACGGACTGGAGGGTCGGATGCTTCGCCTCGAGGAGGCGCTGCGCCGAAGCGGCCTGTCCGACAGTGAGATCGCTCAGATCTAGATCGGCCACCTGGTGCCGTGACAGCCGACGTTCGCCATGTCGTGAGGCGCCGTCGGGAGAACGGGTCCGGGGCCTCCTCGCGCATCCGCCGGCGTCTGCGTCGTCGACGACCGCCGACGAATCAGAGGTCAGCCAGCGGCAGGCCGAGGAGGTCGTGCCATGCCCGGCGGCCGGCGCAGGTCACGACGAGGGCACGGGTTGTGCCGATCCGTGTGATCCAGCCGGCGGTGCGCTCGACACCGGTGACAACCGTCTCCAGGCGACCTCGGCGTCGCGGCGCGACCCGGTCGACCGGCCCGTTCCGGAGATCGGCGACGAGTTCGCCGCCGGCCGCGCGCTCGTCGACCTCGGCTACCGACTGCTGCGCGCGGGCAACTCGGACTCCTCTGACAACACCGTCGACGTCCCGAAGTGAACGCCGCGAGTGCTCCGCAGGTGGATTCCGGCCGGGCGCTCGCCGGGGACTGCTGGTGGCGCGAGATTCCGGACGCGTCCGTCGATGCCTGCCGCACTGTGGACGCTGCGACGGGAAGAGCGGGAGTCGGGGCCGGTCGGCCCTGTCCTCCGCTTGCACCGTGCCGAACGCTGGAAGGGAAGGAAGCCCGGGGCGTCGGCCGTTGCCGCACCCGCTGGCGCGTCGCCGTCGTCCCGCGCTGGTGACGGACCGAGAAGGAGGCCTGACCATGTTCGCGGCATCCAACGACAGAGCGGATGTTCCTCACCGCCCTGGTGACCTCGGTCGCCGGATCACTCGCCGACGCCAGGAGCTCGGCCTCTCGATTGACGAACTGGCCGAACGCGCCGGCATGGCGCCCGCCTTCCTGGAGTGGGTGGAGACGCGTCCGGCCGAACTCGGCACAGGTAGCCTCGCCCGCATCGCCGCCGCCCTCGACACCTCCCGGCAGGAACTGCTGGGCGGCGACCTTGGCGCCCCACCGGGCCGCACCGGACCGGACCGGCGCGCGGTTCTGGCCGAGCTGACCGACCAGGAGTGCCGCAGTCGCCTCGGGCAGCAGGGGGTGGGTCGTGTGGTCTTCCAGATGGGCGACGCGTTGATCGTCAGGCCCGTCAACTACCGGGTGGTGGACGGTTCCGTCCTCTTCCGCACGCAGCCTGGCGGAGTGCTGGCCGGGGTCGTGGGACGGCGGGTCGTGCTGGAGGTCGACCGTCTCGACGAGGCGCTGGCCCAAGGCTGGAGCGTACTGGTGTCGGGCGTCGCCGAGGAGGACCGCCGGGACATCGACCGACCCGGCGCGCAGCAGGAGGAACCGCAGCCCTGGGCGGAAGGGCCCCGCGAACTGCTGGTCCGCATCCACGCCTCGAAGATCACCGGGCGGGAACTCAGGCCCCGCACCGGGATGCCGGAGCCGCCGCCTGGCGCCGGGTGAGAGGACTCCCGCGACGGGCCACGGATCACCGGTCGACTCGGCCGCCGCCCTCGAGTCTCGCCGCGACGCGAGCCCTGGCCAGCAGGAGTGAGGCCTCCATAGCGGCTTGCCGCAACCGGGCTGTCTTCGCTCGTTCCGCGTCCGACACGGCCCGTGTCCGTGCCCGCTCGGCTTCCGGTTCGGGCCCGGGCCCCGTCCACTGCGGCGGATCAGGAATCAACGCGCGGTACTTCGCGGACACCTGTTCGCAGTGGGCGTCCAGTTCGGCTCGGGCTGAGCCCTCGGGGTCCCTGGGGGGCCAAGCCCGCGCGGAGCGGGACCATCGGCCCGCGGGTGTGGCCCGCCCGGCCACTGCGTCACCCCTGGTTCGGGAGCGACGCTGGAGATGGACGAGAGTCTCCCCGGATCGGGGCGACCCGTCCCTGGGCAGGGCACGGCTGCTTGCGTTCGGGAAGGAAGAGCGACATGAGACACCGCATCGTCGACGACCTGATGACGCGCGAGGTGACCAGCGTCCAGGTCGACACGCCGTTCAAGGAGATCGCCGAGATCCTCACCGAGCGGGAGATCAGCGCCGCCCCGGTCCTCGACGGCTCCGGGCGGCTGGTCGGTCTGGTCTCCGAGGCGGACCTGCTGCGCAAGCAGGCCGCCCAGGCCGAGCCCGAGGGCCGCGGCCCCGCGCCGCGCTCCGCCTCCGAGTTCGAACCCGGTGTCGCCGCCACAGCCGAGGACGTGATGACCGCACCCGTGTTCACCGCGCACTCCGGCTGGAGCGTGGTGGAGGCGGCCCGCGCCATGAAGCTGCACGGCGTCAAGCGGCTGCCCGTGGTGGACGACACGGACCGCGTGATCGGCATGGTCAGCCGTCGCGACCTGCTGCGCGTCTTCGTCCGCACCGACCGCGCCATCCGCGAGGAGATCGAGTACGACGTGCTGCGCGAGACGCTGGCGCTGGACCCCGGCGCGGTCCAGGTCCACGTCGTCGACGGCGTGGTGACCCTCGCGGGCCGCGTGCCGCGCCGCAGCCTCGTGCCCGTGGTCGAGCGCCTGTGCCGTGGCGTGGACGGAGTGGTCGGCCTCGACTCCCAGCTGGGCTTCGTGGAGGACGACTCGCGCGCCACCCACGCGGTGGGGTGAACCGGCCGTGCGCGTCCGCGATGTGATGAACGCCCCGACCGTCACCGTCGGACCGGACGACTCCATCCGGCGGGCCGCGGAATCCATGCGGGCGCACGACGTGGGCTGCGTCCTCGTCACGGCCGACGGGGCGCCCCTCGGAGTCGTCACCGACCGCGACATCGCCGTGCGGGCGGTCGCCCCCGGCCACGACATGGGGGCGCCGGTGGCCACGATCATGTCCGAGCCCGTGGTGACTCTCGACGCCGACGCGGACCTCGCCGACGCCTACCGGGCCTTCCGACGCAGCGGACGCCGACGGCTCCCGGTCGTCGTCCAGGGGCGCACGGTCGGGCTTCTGGCCGTCGACGACCTCTTCCTCGACGTGTTCCAGCGCTACGCGGACCTGCTCGGTCCCGTCTCCTGGAGCACCCTCACCGACGAGCCGCTGGACGAGGGGCCGCTGGGGCAGCCCGCGTGAGGGAGTGACACATGACCGCCACCCACAGGCGAGTCCTGGCCGCTCGGATGACGCGCACGTCGCACTGGGTCCGCCGTGAGCCGCACCATCCCTGAGCCGGACGTGCTGGTCGTCGGCGCCGGGCCGACCGGCCTGGCGCTCGCTCTGTCGGCCCACGACCACGGTGCCCGCGTGCGGGTGGTGGAGCGTCGGCCGGGGGCCTTCCGTCCCTCCCGCGCGCTCATCACGCATGCGCGGACCCTGGAGGTGCTGCGCCCGTTCGGCGTCACCGACTCCCTGCTCGCACGGGCGGACACCGCCCCGGCAGCCGCCGTGCACCTGGGGTCCCACGTCGTCGAGGAACGCCTCGCCGACCTGGCCCTGCCGGACACGGCCTTCCCGCATCTCACGCTGGTGCGCCAGGCGGACGTCGAGGCGGTGCTCGGCGCGGCGGTGGAGGAACGTGGGGTCCGGATCGAGCGCGGCACGGAGCTGCTCGGTGTCGCCGACGGCGCGGACCGGGCGGTCGCCGAACTGTGCACCCCGCTCGGCCTCGAAGAGGTCGGCTGCCGGTTCGTCGCTGGGTGCGACGGACCGGCCAGCACCGTACGCGCCCTCTCCGGGATCGGCTGGCGCGGCGGCCCGTATGCGGAGGAGGTCGTCCTGGCGGACCTGGAGTTCGCGGTCGGCAACCGGGACACCGGCACGCACGTGGTGGCCGGAAGACAGGGCCTCGTGTTCCTCTTCCCGCTCGGCGAGTCCGCCACCTGGCGGATGCTCGCCACCCGGCGCACACCCGAGGGGCCTACTCCCGCGTTCGGGCAGCCCGGCCCACCCGTGGAGGCGGCCGAGCTCGACCGGCTCCTGCGCGACGCTGGTTTCGACAAGCCGATCGCGGAGGTCACGTGGTCGGCCCGCGTGCCGCTGCAGCACCGACTGGCTCCCCGCTTCCGGCACGGGCGGCTGTTCCTGGCGGGGGATGCGGCGCACGCGTACTCACCCGCCACCGGGCAGGGTATGAACGCCGGTATCCAGGACGCCGCCAACCCGGGCTGGAAGCTCGCCTTCGCAGCCGTCTCCGAGGCACCGCCGAGGGGCCTGCGGGTCCTGCTCGACAGCTACGGCGCGGAGCGCCGGCCCGTGGCGCTGAGCCGATTGCTGCTGGCCCACGCCGCCTTCTGGGGCGAGGCGTCCACCGCCCCGCTGCCCTCCTGGCTGCGCGGGACCGTCGGACCGCTGGCCGCGCCGGCCGCGCCGCTGCTGCTGCGCCGGCGGCGCCTGGTCGCGCAGGGGATCCGGACCATTTCGCAGCTGCGGGTCCACTACCGCGGCAGCGAGCTGTCCGTCGAGGCGTCGCCCCGGCCCGCCGGTTGGCGCGCGGGCGACCGTCTTCCGGACCTTCCCGTCACCGTCCGTGGCCGTACGACCTGTCTCCACGCGCTGCTCGCGACTCCGGGCGTCCATCTGCTGCTGCACCCGCGCACGGCGCCGCCGGGCCTGCCCGCGCTGGGGCCACAGGTCAACGTCCACCGCCTCGAAGGGCTGCCCGGCGAGGGCCTCACCCTCGTCCGACCGGACGGCTACATCGGGCTTCGCTGCGACGACGCGGATACGGCAGCGCTGGGCGCCTGGCTCAGGCTCGCCGCCGCTCTGCCGGGGACCGGGCGACGGCGGCCCGCGATGCCGGACAGCGGGCCGGGACCGAACGGCCCTACCCCGTGAGCGTCCGGCGCGTAGCGTGGGACATGGCCGCTCTGCCTGCGTCGGAACCGAGGAGGCGCGCCGTGGATCTCTCCTTCCTCAGCCCGCTCTACGCCCGCCCTGGGCCCTTCGCGTGCGTCTATCTGGAAGCGACCGGTGACGGTGACGGGCGGCGCACCCTTCCGGCCCGCTGGACGCCAGTGCGCGACGAACTGGTCGCGGAGGGCGCCGATGTGGCCACCGTCGGAGCGCTCGGGCACGGCATGACCCCGGACGACCCGGCCATGTCCGGTCGTGGCATGGCGTTGTTCGCCGCACACGGCAGACTGGCGCTGGCCGAACCCCTGCCCGAGCGTCCCGGAAGTGATCGGGCGACGGTGGCGTTCGTGCCGGACGCCATGCCGCTGGCTCTGCAGCACGCACCGGACATCCCCTACACGGCTGTTCAGGTGAGGCGGGTCCATGAGCCGGACGGCGTGTCACGGCTGGTGGCCGAGACACAGACCGGTCGCTGGCCGCTCGCGCGCGTCGCACCGCCGGAGTCGGAGGTGCGGCAGGCGGCCGCGGGGGAGTGGCGCCAGGAAGCCCGGGCCCTGGCTGCCGAACTGGCGGCCGGGACCGATCGCTTCGGCAGCGAGGTCCTTGTCTTGGCCGGTGACCGATGGGGCTGTTCCGTGCTGCGTGAGGCGATGCCGCCGCGGCTCCGCGAACGCGTGGTGCGCATCGTCGTCGAGGCGGAACCGGTCGAGCCGGGCCGACCGATGTTCGAGGAGGAGCTCGGCCACCTGCTGGACGGCCGGCTGAGCAGCAGTGACAAGCACCAACTGGACCGCTTCCTGGAGGAACGGGCCCGGCACGGGGAGGCGGTGGAGGGCCTGGCCGCGACAACGCGGGCGCTGCGCGCGGGCACGGTGGCGGTGCTGCTCGTCGACACCCCGAGCGAGCTGGACCGGGAACGGCTCTGGGTGGGCGCGGCCACCAGCCGGGTCGGCACGACCCGGGAGGAGCTGGAACCGCTTGAGGCCTCGGCCTGCTGGTCGGCGCCGGCCGATGCTGCCGTGCTCCGGGCCCTGGTCGGCGAGGGGGGCGAACTCCTCGCGATGCCACGCGGCGAACTCCCGCTGAGGGACGGCATCGGCGCACTCCTGCGCGGCCGGCCATCGGGGCGGGACGCGTGACCGGACCCGGTGTCGACCGAGCCCAGTACATCGGGGTCGGCCTGGTCCACACGAAGGCAGTCGACCTCGGCCTCGGGATGGGACGGGCCGCTCACAGCTGAGAGGTACCTCCACCGGCGCCGAAGTCCCGGTGGCGCCGATACCGGCCGGCCTCTTCGGGATCCGCACGATTCCGCGGGCGTGCGGGCGCCGCGCGCGATGAGCGAAGCCCGGCCCGACGGCGTCAGACGGCGTGCAGGCCGTGCGCGGCGAAGACCGCTCGAGCGGCGGCTGTCTGGTCAGCGGTAGGCGTCGGGGTGTCTGCGAGGGTGAAGTCGAGGCCGAGGGCACGCCACTTCTCCGCGCCGAGCTTGTGGAAGGGCAATACGTCGACCCGGGTGATGTTGCCGAGGGACGCGGCGAACGACGCGACGCCCTCGATGTTCTCGGTGGCGTCGGTCAGGCCGGGGACGAGGACGAAGCGGATCCAGACCTCTGTGCCGAGGTCGGCCAGACGGCGGGCGAAGTCCAGCGTCGGAGCCAGTTCCTGGTGGGTCAGGTGCCGGTACAGCGCACGGTCCCAGGATTTGATGTCGAGCAGGACGAGGTCGGTGTCGGCGAGCAGCGCGTCCGTGGCGCGGTCGCCGAGGAAGCCGGAGGTGTCCAGCGCGGTGTGCAGGCCGAGTTCGTGCGTGAAGCGGTGCAGGAGCTCGCCGGTCAGGAGCGGCTGGAGCAGCGGTTCGCCGCCGCTGATGGTGGCACCGCCTTTACCGGCGCGGATGAACTGGACGTATTTCGCCGCCTCGCCGACGATCTCGTCGGCCGAGGTGCGGCGGCCGTCGCGCATGTGGCGCGTGTCCGGGTTGTGGCAGTACAGGCAGCGCAGCGGGCAGCCGGCGAGGAACGCGACGAAGCGGGTGCCGGGGCCGTCGACGCCCGTGGACAGATCCCACGAGTGGAGCATGCCGGTGACGGGGCGCCGGGTGGCGGCAGCCGCCGGGGTCGCGGCCGTCGTGCTGGACGCCGCCCCGGTGCCGTCTGCCGGACGGCCGTGGGGAAGGGGTTCGGACATGGACTGCCTCCGGGAGAGGGCGGGTGCCGGCGCCGGTGGTCGGGGAAGGCGCGCCGGCACCACGTCGGTGGTCGCGCCTACAGCGCGTCGTGGAAGGTGCGTCCGATCACGTCGAGCTGCTGCTCGCGGGTGAGGCGCACGAAGTTGACGGCGTAACCGCTCACCCGGATCGTCAGCTGCGGGTACTTCTCCGGGTGCTCCATGGCGTCCCGGAGTGTGGCCCGGTCCAGGACGTTGACGTTCATGTGGAACCCGCCGCAGGCGGTGTAGCCGTCCAGCACGCCCGCGAGGTTGGCGATGCGCTCCTGCTCGGTGCGGCCGAGCGCGTCGGGGGTGATGGTGTTGGTCAGGGAGATGCCGTCCTGGGCGTGCTCGTACGGGAGCTTGGCCACCGACAGGGCGCTGGCGACGTAGCCGTGGCGGTCGCGGCCGTTCATGGGGTTGGCGCCGGGGGAGAAGGGCTCCCCGGCGCGGCGGCCGTCCGGGGTGGCCCCTGTCTTCCTGCCGTAGACGACGTTGGAGGTGATGGTGAGCACGGACTGGGTGTGCCGGGCGCCCCGGTAGGTGGGGTGGCGGCGCACCTTGTCCATGAAGGTCTCCACGAGCCCGACCGCGATCTGGTCGGCGCGGTCGTCGTTGTTGCCGTAGGCCGGGTAGTCGCCCTCGACGACGAAGTCGACGGCCAGTCCGCGCCCGTCGCGTACGGGCCGGACCCTCGCGTACCTGATGGCCGACAGCGAGTCGGCCGCGACCGCCAGTCCGGCGATGCCGCAGGCCATGGTGCGCT
This sequence comes from Streptacidiphilus anmyonensis, assembly GCF_000787855.1. GTDB lineage: Bacteria > Actinomycetota > Actinomycetes > Streptomycetales > Streptomycetaceae > Streptacidiphilus > Streptacidiphilus anmyonensis. The sequence continues at coordinate 177,043 of NZ_BBPQ01000007.1, forward strand.
GGACGTCGCGGTCGTGCAGGGCCATCTCCAGACGCTCGTAGGCGTACTTGTCGTGCATGTAGTGGATGACGTTCAGCGCGTGGACGTACGTCTCGGCCAGCCAGTCCAGCTGCCGGTCGAAAGCGGCCGTCACCGCGTCGGTGTCGAGGGCCTCGCCGGCGAGGACGCCGGTGTCGGGGCCGACCTGGGCGCCGCTCACCTCGTCGCGGCCGCCGTTGATCGCGTAGAGGAGGGTCTTGGCGAGGTTGACCCGGGCGCCGAAGAACTGCATCTGCTTCCCGACGGGCATCGCCGAGACGCAGCAGGCGATCGCGGTGTCGTCGCCGAAGCGCGGGCGCATGAGCTCGTCGGACTCGTACTGGATGCTGGAGGTGTCGATGGACGCCTTGGCGCAGAACTCCTTGAAGCCCCGCGGCAGCCGAGGAGACCAGAAGACCGTCAGGTTGGGCTCGGGGGCAGGGCCCAGGTTGTAGAGCGTCTGCAGGTAGCGGAACGAGGTGCGAGTGACCAGTGGCCGCCCGTCCTCGCCGATGCCGCCGATCGACTCGGTGACCCAGGTCGGGTCACCGGAGAACAGCTCGTCGTACTCCGGGGTACGCAGGAACCGCACGATGCGGAGCTTGATGACGAAGTCGTCGACCAGCTCCTGCGCCTCGGTCTCGGACAGCAGGCCGGCGTCCAGGTCACGCTGGAGGTAGACGTCGAGGAAGGTCGAGGTGCGGCCCAGCGACATGGCCGCGCCGTTCTGCTCCTTCACCGCCGCAAGGTAGGCGAAGTACAGCCACTGGAACGCGTCGCGGGCGGTGCGGGCCGGCCCGGAGACGTCGTGGCCGTAGCCGGCGGCCATCTGCTTCAGCTCGTCCAGCGCCCGGATCTGCTCGGCGAGTTCCTCGCGCTCCCGGATGACCTCCTCCAGCCGGGCGGGGTCGCCGGGAGGTGCGTCCAGCTCGGCCTTCTCCACCCGCTTGGCCTCGATCAGGCGGTCCACGCCGTAGAGTGCGACCCGGCGGTAGTCGCCGATGATCCGGCCGCGCCCGTAGGCGTCCGGCAGACCGGTGATCACGCCGGCCTTGCGCGCCGCGAGGATCGCGGGCGTGTAGGCGTCGAAGACGCCGTCGTTGTGGGTCCTGCGGTAGCGGGTGAAGACCTTCTCCAGGTCGGCCGGGACCGGGTAGCCGTAGGTGCGCAGGGCGCTCGCGACCATCCGCCAGCCCCCGTTCGGCATGATCGCCCGCTTCAGCGGGGCGTCGGTCTGCAGGCCGACGATCAACTCCCGCTCCCGGTCGATCCAGCCCGGCGCGTGCGCGGTGATGCCTGAAGGCACGTCGTACGCGACGTCGAGGACGCCCTTGGCGCGTTCCTCGGGGAAGAGCTCGGTGATCTGCCGCCAGACGGCCGTCGTGCGCTCGGTCGGTCCCGTCAGGAAGGCGCCGTCGCCCTCGTACGGCGTGTAGTTGTGCTGGATGAAGTCACGCACGTCGACCGCGTCGCGCCACAGGCCGCCCTTGAAGCCCTCCCAGGGGTTCCGTCCGGTCGTCTGCGTCTGCTGGACACTCATGTCTCCTGCTCCCGTTCCGTTGTCGCTCACGACTGGTCGCCGTGGTAGGCCTGGCGCATCAGCTGCTGCATGTCGGCGAGCATGGGCATGCGCGGGTTGGCCGGGGCGCACTGGTCCTCGTACGCGTTCATGGCCTGCTGCGGCAGAGCCTCCAGGAAGGCCGATTCGTCCACTCCCGCGTCGCTGAACGAGCGGGGAATGCCGACCCGGTCCCGCAGGTCCTCGACCGCGGCCGCCAGCGACTCGACGCCCTGCTCGGCGGTGGCGGCGGGCAGACCGAGCATGGCCGCGATCTGCCGGTAGCGCTCGGGTGCGATGTAGCTGCGGTACTTGGGCCAACTGGTGACCTTGGCCGGCGCGGAGCCGTTGTAGCGGATCACGTGCGGCAGCAGCAGGGCGTTGGTGCGGCCGTGGGCGATGTGGAAGGTCGCGCCGAGGGTGTGCGCCATCGCGTGCACCACGCCGAGGAAGGCGGAGCCGAACGCCATGCCGGCGATGGTCCCGGCGTTGTGCATCTTCTCCCGTGCGACGGGGTCGTGCTCTCCGTCGGTGACGGCCCGCTCCAGGTTCTCGAAGACCAGCCGGATGCCCTGGAGGGCGAGGCCGTCGGTGAAGTCGTTGGCGTAGACCGAGGCGTACGTCTCGATGCAGTGGGTCAGCGCGTCGAAGCCGGAGTCGGCGGTCACGTCCCTGGGCAGGTGCGTGGTCAGGGCCGGATCGACGATCGCGACGCTGGGTGTGAGCGCGTAGTCGGCCAGCGGGTACTTCTGTCCTGTCGCGGTGTCGGTGATGACGGCGAACGGGGTGACCTCCGAGCCCGTGCCCGACGTGGTCGGGATGCACACCAGCTTCGCCTTCTCGCCCAGGTCGGGGAAGGTGAAGGCGCGCTTGCGGATGTCGAAGAACTTCTCCTTCAGGTCGGCGAACTCGACCTCCGGGTGTTCGTACATCAGCCACATCACCTTGGCGGCGTCCATCGGCGACCCGCCGCCGAGCGCGATGATCGTGTCCGGCTGGAAACCGCGCATGAGCTCGGCGCCCTTGCGTACGGTGTCGATGCTCGGGTTGGGCTCGACGTGGTCGACCACCCGCACCTCGACCGGTTCGCGGCGTCGGTCCAGCATGTTCCTGATCCGCTCCAGATGCCCGACCTCCACCATCGTCCTGTCCGTCACGATGACGATCCGGTGCGCGCGGGGCATGCTCGCCAGGTAGCGGATCGAGTCGCGTTCGAAGTAGATCTTCGGCGGGACCTTGAACCACTGCATGTTGGTGTTGCGCCGCCCGATCCGCTTGATGTTGATCAGGTTGACCGCCGAGACGTTCCCGGCGACGGAGTTGTGCCCGTAGCTGCCGCAGCCGAGCGTGAGCGAGGGCAGGAACGCGTTGTAGACGTCCCCGATGCCGCCCTGGGAGCTGGGGGCGTTCCAGATGATCCGGCACGCTTTCACCGCGTGCCCGAACTCCTCGGCGAACTCCGGGTCCTCGGTGTGCACCGCGGCCGAGTGGCCCAGACCGTTGAACTCCACCATCGAGCAGGCCAGTCGGACCGCCTGAGCGCGGTCGTCGGCGGTCAGCACGGCCAGCACCGGGCAGAGCTTCTCGCGGGTCAGGGGCTCACGGGGGCCGACACCGTCCACGTCCGCCAGGATCACCGAGGTGTCGGCCGGCACCTCGAAGCCGGCCGCCTCGGCGATCCGCGCGGCGGACCGGCCCACCGCCTCGCTGTTCAGCCGGTCGTCGGCGCAGTCCTTCCCCTCGCCCACCCCGAACAGGTACCGCTCCAGCAGCGCCTTCTCCTCGGCGCTCGCGTGGTGGGCCTTCAGCGCGCGGAACTCCCCGAGCGCGGTGTCGCGGATCTCCCTGTCCAGGATCACCGCCTGTTCGGAGGCGCAGATCATCCCGTTGTCGAACGACTTGGACAGCACGATGTCGTTCACGGCGCGCCGGACGTCCGCGCTGCGCTCGACGTACGCGGGCACGTTGCCGGCCCCGACGCCGAGCGCCGGCTTTCCGCAGCTGTACGCGGCCCTGACCATCGCGTTGCCGCCGGTCGCGAGAATGGTGGCCACGTCCGGATGGCGCATCAGCGCGTGGGTGGCCTCCATCGACGGTGCGTCGATCCACTGGATGCAGTGCTCGGGAGCGCCGGCGGCGATCGCGGCGTCCCGGACGATCCCTGCGGCCTCAGCCGAACAGCGCTGTGCCGAGGGGTGGAAGGCGAAGACGACCGGGTTGCGTGTCTTCAGTGCGAGCAGGCACTTGAAGATCGTCGTCGAGGTCGGATTGGTGACCGGGGTGATGCCCGCGACCACCCCGACGGGCTCGGCGATCTCCACGATGCCGTCGATCTCGTCCCGGCGCACCACCCCGACCGTCTTCGTCCGGGCCATCACGTGGGTGACGTTCTCGCAGGCGAAGACGTTCTTGACCGCCTTGTCCTCGAACACCCCCCGCCCGGTCTCCTCGACCGCCGACACCGCGAGCCCGGTGTGCGCGGCCAGCGCGGCCAGTGAGGCCTTCCTGACGATGTGGTCCACCTGCTCCTGGGTGAACGAGTCGTACGAGTCGAGGGCCGTCCGCGCGTCGCAGACCAGCGCGTCGACCTCGGCCTGTGCGTTCACGACGGCGCCGACGGACGGCGTGGTGCGTGCCACGGGTTCGGGCCGGTCGGCGGCCGAGGCGAAGGCCGCATCACCTTCTGGCCGCGTCAGCTCCAGCGTCTTCGAGCGGCGGGGCATGGTGGACCACCTTTCGGGTCGTCATCCGGTCTCAGGCGCGTCCGGGGGCCATCCGGCCTCCCCTGGGAGCCTCCCGCGTTCCTGCGGCGCGGAAGGCCGCCCATCGGGTCCTTGTTCCGGGGCCGACCGTCCCTCTTCCGACGGCCGAACGGGACCGCGACGCATCGGCCCCAAGCGAGCGGTGCCGCCCTTCCGCGGCGCCGAACGCTTGTCCTCGCTGTGGTGCCGCGACCTGACGGCGCCTTGTCCTCGGGTTCGTCGTGTCGGCGGGCAGCCGCTGACAGCACCTGGAGCGGGGCTGATGGTCCCGGTACCGGTGCCCCTCACGGCCCTGCCGCCCGACCGGAACGAGCAGACAGTCTGACGTCGGCAGAAATGAGTTCGAGAGGGGAACTGACATGACCCAGTCCGCACCGCAGCAGCGCTCGCGCATCGTCGTCGGAGTGGACGGCTCCCCGTCCTCGCTCGACGCGCTGCGCTGGGCCGTCGGACAGGCACGGGCGACCGGTGCGGTGGTGGACGCGATCGCCACCTGGCAGCAGCCCGCCCTCGTCTACGGCCCCGGCTACTACGTGCCGCCGGTCGCCGACAGCGACCTCGACCAAGGCGTCGCCAAGGTCCTGAACGACAGCGTCGCGCAGGCCCTAGACGGCGGCGTCGGAGTCGAGATCGACCAGCGGGTCGTCGAGGGGCATCCCGCGCAGGCGCTCCTGGAAGCCGCCCGGGGCGCGGCGCTGCTCGTGCTCGGCAATCGCGGCCACGGCGGTTTCGCCGGAGCACTGCTGGGCTCGGTCGGCCAGCACTGCGTCCAGCACGCGCCGTGCCCCGTGGTGATCGTCCGTCACGACAGCTGAGCCGGCACCGCATTCCGTGAAGAACGAGACCTGGAGAGGACCATCGAGATGACGCTTCGTCACCGCCTGGTCGGGGAGCTCATGACCACCGATGTGGTGAGCGCCCGACCGGACACGCCGTTCAAGGACATCGCCCGGCTGCTGGCCTCCAACGACGTCAGCGCGCTGCCGGTCCTGGACGACCAGGACCGCCCCCTCGGCGTCGTCTCCGAAGCCGACCTGATGCGCCACCAGGCCGGTATGGACGACCCGGCCGGCCTGCTGCCGCCCGCCCACCTGGCGCCGCAGGAGCTGGTACGCAGCAACGGCAGGACGGCTCAGGAGCTGATGACTGCCCCGGCGTCGTGCGCCCGGCCGGAATGGACCGTCGTCGAGGGCGCTCGCGTCATGCACGACAAGCACCTGAAGAGGCTGCCGGTCGTGGACGAGGCCGGCCGTCTAGTCGGAATCCTCAGCCGCAGCGACCTCCTGCGTGTCTTCCTGCGCCACGACCGGGCCATCGGCGAGGAAATCCGACAGGACATCATGGCCCGAACCCTGCAGCTGCCCTCCGGCGCGGCCCGCGTCGACGTCGTCGACGGCAACGTCACCCTCACCGGCACCCTCGAACTGCGCAGCAGGCGAGAGGCCCTCGTCCGGTTGTGCCAGGGCGTCGACGGTGTGGTCCACGTGGCGGACCAGCTGGCCCACCGAACCGACGACACCCCTGCTCCGCAGCGGGCCACAGCACACCCGGCGTCCTGACCGGACACGACGCGAGAGCGCCGCGCCACTTCCTGGCGGCGGCGCTCTCACGCTTGGTCGGGCCATCCATCAGCCTGTCGGGCGGATGTCGGGCGGATGAGGACGGGTCAGGCGTGCGGGACGACGGCGACGGCGCTGTGGCCGTAGTGGATGGCCGCGTGGGCGGCGGGGCCGAGCGCGGAGACGGCGCGCTGCCGACGCCGGCCGAGGACCAGCAGCCCGGCGTGGTTCGCCTCGTCGACCAGGACGTGGGCGGCGCTGCCGGTGCGCACCTGGAAGTGCAGCCGCACCTGGGGGTACTTCTCCGCCACCGGGCGCACGAACTCGCGCAGCTTCCCTTCGACGTCCTCCCGCAGGGCGGTTCGCTCGGTCTCGCCGGGCGGGATCGGTTCGGCGGCCCACCACATCGACGGCAGCCAGGCGTGCACGATGCGCAGCGCCGTGCGGCGGCTCTCGGCCTCGGCGAGGGCGAACTCGATGACCGGTGCCCGCCCCTCACCGAGCTCCAGGCCCAGAACGACCTCGTGGCGCGGCAGGCGGGGGTCGGCGTGATCGCGGACCAGGACGACGGGGTGTTCGGCCCGGGCCGCGACAGCCAGGGCGGTGGAACCCAGCAGCAGGCCGGCGAAGCCGCCGGTGCCCCGCGAGCCGAGGACGAGGGTGCTGCCGGGTTCGGCCGCGTGCAGGAGCTGGGTCGGCGCCTCGCCCGCGAGGAGCTCGCAGTCGACCCGGAGGCCCAGGTGCCGCGAGCGCAGGTCCTCGGCGGTCCGGGTCAGCAGGTCGACGGCCTCGTTCTGGAGCTGGACGTAGGCGTCCGGGACAGGCGTGCCCTCGCGGTGCGGGAAGTGGGCGAGGACCAGCCGCACCGGGGCCCCGGTGAGCGCGGCCTCGGTCGCGGCCCATTCGGCGGCGGCCAGGCTGGGCTTGGAGCCGTCGAAGCCGACGACCAGCGGGAGTGCCATGACGGTGGAACCTTTCCGTGGAAGGGGGAGCGAGAGCCACTGACCGTACGGTCAGGCGGGTTCGCCGGGGGCGTCGGGAAGGCGGCGCAGACGGCGCAGGTAGGGGTCGGGGGCGCGGCGGGGCTCCAGCCGGATCCGTGCGTCGACGCAGACCACGCCGTCGGGGCCGCAGATGAGCGGGTTCAGGTCCGCCTCGGCCAACTGCGGGAGGTCGGCGGCCATCCGGCCCAGGCGGGCCAGCAGGTCCTCGATGCGGTCCAGGTCGACGGGCGGGGCGCCGCGGTAGCCGAAGAGCAGCGGGGTGGTGCGCAGCGAGGTGAGCATCGCGCCGATGTCGGCGTCGGTGAGCGGGGCGAGCCGGGCGGTGCGGTCGTCGAGGAGGTCGGCGGTGGTGCCGCCGGCGCCGAAGACGACGAGTGGCCCGAACACCGGGTCCTGGACGACGCCGGCCAGCAGTTCCGCCCCGGCGGCCCGGCGGGCCTGGACGAGCACGCCGTCCAGGCGGTCGCCGAAGCGGGCGGCGAAGTCCGTGTACGCGGCTCGGATCCGGTCTTCGGCGGCGGTGCTGACGCGGACGGCGCCGAGCTCGCTCTTGTGGATCTGGCCGGGCCAGTGGGCCTTGAGTACCACCTCGCCGCCCTCGCCGGCGCGGGCGAGCACGGCGGCGGCCTGGACGACGGCCTCCTCGCCGTCGCACCAGACCGCGTCCGCCAGCGGCAGGCCGTAGCAGTCCAGCAGCCGGGCCACGAGGGGTGGTTCCAGCCAGCCGCCGTCGGGGTGCTGCCCGAGGTAGCGGTCGACGAGCGCCGCGGCGTCGGTCGGGCGGCAGCCGGGGGTCTCCCGCTCGGTCGAGAGCGGCTGGGCGAGCCAGCGGGACCGGCTCAGGGCCTGGGCGAGGGCGCGTGCGGCGGACTGGGCCTCGGCGTAGGCGGGGATGCGGGAAGCGTCGGCGCAGTCGAGGTACCGGACCGGTTCGCGCTGGTCCAGCAGCACGGCGGCGACCGGTCGGGTCCGGCGGCCCGGGGCGGCGAGGAGCGGGGCCAGGGCCTCGTCGGTGGTCTGCGCCGTGCCGAGCGCGGTCGGCGCCAGGCAGAGCAGCACCGCGTCGACGGCGCCGCTCTCGGCGAGCGCGTCCACGGCCGCGACCAGGGTCTCGGCGGGGGCGGCGGCGGTCGCGTCGACGGGGTTGGCCGTCGCAGCGCCCTCCGGCAGCAGGTCGGCGAGCTGCAGGGCGAGCGGTGCGGGGAGCTCGGGGACGGTGAGACCGTGGTCGACGCAGGCGTCGGCCGCCAGCACGCCGATGCCGCCCGCATTGGAGACGACGGCCACGGTGCCGGTGGTGCCGGGCAGCGGCTGGGAGTCCAGCAGGGCGGCGGTCTCGACGAGTTCGGCGATCGAGTGGGTGGCTGTGATCCCGGCCTGGGTGAACAGGGCTTGGCGGGTGACGGTCGGGGTGGCCGCCGCGGCCGTGTGGGAGGCCGCGCCGCGCCGGCCGGCGACCGAGCGGCCCGCGTCCACGGTGAGGATCGGGATGCGGTGGGCGACGCGTCGCGCGGTGCGGGAGAAGGCGCGCGGGTTGCCGAAGGACTCCAGGTGCAGCAGGGCGAGGCGGGTGCGGCCGTCCTGCTCCCACCACTGGAGCAGGTCGTTGCCGCTGACGTCGTACTTGTCGCCGAGGGAGACGAAGTCGGAGACGCCGATGCCGAGGGCGTCCAACTGCTCCATGAGAGCGATGCCGACGCCGCCGGACTGGACGGCGACGCCCGCGCCGCCGGGCCGCGGGGTGGTGCGGCCGAACTCGGCGTCCAGGCTGGTCCCGGGGTCGGTGACGGCCAGGCCGAGGCAGTTCGGGCCGACGAGACGCATGCTGTGGCGGCGGCAGGCGCGCAGCAGCCGACCGGACTGGGTGCGCGACAGGCCGGAGGTGAGTGCCACCAGGGCCCGGACGCCCCGCTGTCCGCACTCCTCGGCGACGGCGGCGACCTGGTTCGCGGGCACGGCGAGGACGGCGAGGTCGGGCACGCCGGGGAGGGCGTCGAGGGAGGGGAAGCACAGCAGACCGTCGATCTGCCCGGCGTGCGGGTTGACCGGCCAGAGCGAACCGGTGAAGCCGCCGTGACGGATCTTCAGCAGCAGGCTGTGCCCGACCGTGCCCGGTCGGCGGGACACGCCGACGACGGCGACGGAGCGGGGCCGCAGCAGCGGCCGCAGGCTGGCGATGTCGGCCCGGCTGCCGCGCGCCTCGACGGCGTCGAGGTACGGCGACGCGGTCTCGTCCAGGACGGCCTCGATCCGCACCTGGGCGTCGGCCCAACGGCGGTTCGTGGCGAGCCCGAGGTCGGTGAAGACCCGGTGCATCGCGTGGTTGTCGGCGAGGGCGTCGGCGACCAGGACGTGGATGTCCTGAGCGCGGGCGGCGTGCACCAGGTGCTCGATGAGGAGGGTGGCGACCCCGCGGTGGTGCCAGTCGTCGGCGACAGCCACGGCCAGCTCCGCCCGGCGTCCGTCCTCGGCCTCCGTCTCGCACTCGACGACACCGACCAACTGCCCGGCGGTGGGATCGAACGCGCCGAGGGCGACGAAGCCGCGGCGCGGCGGGGCGCAGAGCCGGTCCGCGGTGAGCTCCGGAGCGCGGCGGCTGATGCCGAAGAATCGCAGCCGCTGGTTCTCCGGAGACATCCGGCGCGCGTGCAGGTCCGCGACCGCGTCGTGATCGCCCCGGGCGAGCGGCCGGATCGTGACGACCGTGCCGTCGGCGAGCAACGCCTCGGCGCTGCTGGGGAGTTCGGGTGAGGTGACCATCGTGCGCCGCCTTCTCGGCAGGGGACAGCGGGCGAGCCGCCTGGGGACGGACAGCACTCTGCTCCTCGCGGAGCGCCGCCCTGGAGGGCCGTTCGGCCCCGAGGCCGAGGCCGATCAGGCTCAGTCGACGGTGCTGCTTGCGGCGGCTCGCGGGGTCGTCGGGCCGTCGGGCCCGTAGCCCAGCCGGATGAGCATCTGAACGTGCTCGGGGCCGTTGCGTGTGTCGCGCAGCATCCAGCGCAGGTCAGGCCACTCGATCGCCTGGTGCAGCAGCGATGTTCGGACCTGGTCGCGGGTGGCCAGCAGCAGCACGTGCTGGAGGGCCAGGCCGGCGCGCAGCCAGTCGGCGCGGCGGTCGTGCGCGGTCGAAAGGACGGCCACCTGCGGACGCGGCTCGAACGGCAGCGAGGGCAGGCGCGTCGACGGCTGGAGCGAGGTGAAGTCCCGCATCGGGACATGGCCGGCCGCGTCCTGCGGCCCGAGTGCCTCGGGCGGGATGCCGAAGCCGGTCGCTGCAGGCGGCCGGACCCAGCGGCGGCTCTCCTCGCGTCGGGCCCGGTCGGTCGTCGTGCGGACTTCGGCCTCGCGCGTCAGTGCGAGCAACCGACGGGACTCGTCGAGGTCGGGCAGGTGGAGAAGGGCGCCTTCGGTGTGGGCGGCGTCGACCAGCTCGGCGCGGAGTGCACGCGGGATCGCCTGAGGCGAGAACGGCTGGCGGCTGGAGTGTCGGCGCCAGATCTGGTCGTACAGATCCCGCGCGCGGGTGCCGGCGGCGCTCGACGAGCGGCCGGTGAGGCGGACGGAGGCCAGCAGTTGCGGCTCGTGCGGGTCAGGCAGCAGCCGCAGCACCGGCTCCCAGCCGCGGTGGGCAACGGCGAGCCGGAGGTTGAACGCGGCGGCGCCGACGGAGACGTGCAGCCCGCGTCCCTCGGGGTCCTCGGCTCGCAGCTCCCGGTCGAGAGCGGCCCGGATCTCGACGGTGTGCGTACGCGGCTCCAGCCGGAAGCGCCACGGCTGGGTGTTGTGCATGGACGGCGCGGCGACGGCGGCGGAGACGAGCTCCTCGAGGACGGCGGCGTCCAGGGCGGTGATGGTGGTCATGGCGCGCTCCTGCGAAAGCGGGGCGGCGGGGACGCCGCCTGTCCCCGAGCCTGCTCGCATGCGCGGACGACGCGGAGGGCCGTTCGGGGCCGGCTGGGCCGCTGAACGGCCCTGACGGGGCTGCTTTCGGCTCCCCGTCCGGGAGTGCCGGCGAGGGCTCCTCCCGTCCACCGTGGCGGCGGCCACGCCGCCCGGACTGGGCCGACCGGCCCACAGCCCCCGCCCAGGGGGCCGTTCGGCGTCCGGAGCGGGTCCGCCCGGTCAGGGTCCGAGCGGCTGCGCGACCGGACGCACGGCGTGCCGGGCTGGAACGCCGTCGTTCCGGGCTCCGGCGAGCGGGTGCTCGTCCGCTGAACGGACCGTCACGTCGACCGCGGACCAGGGCCGGTCGGCCCCCGGGAGCGGACCTCGCGGCCCACGACCGGCAGGCCGCGCCCGGCACAGTCTTGAGACAGGAACCCTCCTGGAAGGAGGAGCGAGGTCATGACCAGGACCGTGAACCGGCCCGTGCACGACAGCCCGCCGCTGCCCCGGACGTCTCTTCCCCGGCGCCGCCGGGTCGGCGAGCTGATGACAGACCAGGTGTTCGCGATCGAGCCCGACGCCGACTTCGTGGCCGCCCTCGCGGCCCTGCGTGAGACCGGCCACGAGGACCTGCCGGTGGTCGACACAGAGAACCGGCTGGTGGGCATCGTCTGCGCGCCCGACCTGCTGGCCAAGCTCGCTGCGATCGCGCTGCCCGAGGCGTCCCTCTTCGAGACCCGCCGCAGCCGCGACATCCGCCGCCGCGCCGGGGCCGTCACCGTCTCCGGGCTGATGACCACCCCGGTCTGCACCGTCACCGCCCGGGACACCGCCGCCGACCCGGCCCTGCTCGCTCTGCGCCACCGGATCCACCAGCTCCCCGTCCTCGACGACCACCAGCGCCTGGTCGGCCTTGTGACGCTGAACGACCTCCTGGACGCCCTGCGCCGGACCGACGCCGAGATCGAGGCCGAGGTCCGCATCGTGGCGCTCGGCTACGAGTTCGGCGTCAAGGCCGCCACCTTGCACGTCACCTGTGAACGCGGCCGCGTCCTGCTCGCCGCCCGGACCTCCCTGCGCAGCCAGGCCGAGCGCCTGACGGCCCGGGTCCGCACGGTCGAGGGCCTGGTCGGCCTCGCCGACACCGTGGGCTGGGAGATCGACGACACGCTTCGCCCCGGAGCCCCGAAGGAGAACACGCGATGACCACACCCGACGCCGCCCCGCAGGCCAGGCGCGTCCTGGTCGCCTACGCCAGCCGCAGCGGCGCCACCGCAGAGATCGCGCAGTGGCTGGCCGAGCGCCTGCGCAGTGAAGGGGAGGCTCTCGACGTCACTGTCGCCGAGGTCTCGGACGCCCTCGATCCCAGCGGCTACGACGTCGTCGTCCTCGGCTCCGCGCTCTACGAGGGCCGCTGGCTGCGTTCCGCCTCGCGCTTCGCCCGCCGCCACCGCCACGACCTGGACCACGCCTGGGTCTGGACCTTCAGCAGCGGCCCGCTCGACGACTCGGCGAGCACGTGTGACATCGCCGCGACCAACAGTGCCGACCGCGCCTCCCGCCATCTGCTCGCCCGTGACCACGTCACCTTCGGCGGCCGCCTCGCCCCGGACTCCCGTGGCTGGCTCGCCCACGCCATGGTCGAGGGCGGCCACGGCGGCGACTTCCGCGATCGCGCCCGGATCGACGCCTACGCCGACCAGATCGCCGGCGAACTCTCCATGCTGCCCCGGCACCGCCGCCCGGCGGCCTGACCCCCGGCTTCGCGCGTCGAGGCCCGACCCGGTGGGCCTCGGCGCGCCCGCGCGCTCGAGGCCACCTCCGCCTTCCGTTCGTGCCGGAGAAGAGCCAGGCTCGAAGGACGCGCGCACATGGGTCCAGTTCCGCACGGCCGTCACGCTGGGGTGAGCGCCCGAGGGCGAGGGCGAGGGCGAGGGTGAGCCCGGATCGGACGGACCGGGTCCGTCGGACCCGCCGGGGCCGGTCGGCCCGGAACGACGCCTGGCGTCCTCAGTCGGTCGGCAGCGCGAAACGTCGGCCGTGGACGGCCTCGGGGAGGATGCGGATCTCGATTGTGCCCGTCGCGGGGTCTGCGGCGCCGACGACCGCGTGGCCCAGCAGCGTGACCGCCCAGCCCGTGCCGTGCGCGTCATGGAGCTCGTCCGCCTCGAAGGCGACGAGGGCGCCGTTGACGGCCCGGGCGAGTTCGGAGCCGGCGGCCGTGCGCAGCAGTACGCCCCCATCCGCGGCGACGCGGAACGGGGACGGCCAGACGGCGGGCATGGCGGCGATCGTGTAGATGACACGGCCGGTCCGCGCGTCGGCCAGGAGGTTCAGCGCGCTGCCGCGGTCGAGATGCTCTGCTGGCGACGTCGTCATGCCTTCGATCGTCGTCGCCGTGAGTCCGGGGCGGGAGGAGACCAACGGCCCGAACGCCCCGGCCGACCGGCCCCGACACACGGACAGGTCACCGCCGAGAGAGGCGCGCGCCGCCGGCGCTGCCCGAGCCGCCGCCCGCCGTGTGCTCGGCCGCCTGGGAGGCGATGACCGCGGCCTGGACCCGGCGTTCGACGCCGAGCTTGGCCAGCAGACGGGAGATGTGGTTCTTCACCGTCTTCTCGGCCAGATAGAGCCGCTTTCCGATCTCACGGTTGGTCAGCCCCTCGCCGATCAGGGCCAGGATGTCCCGTTCCCGGTCCGTCAGTTCGGACAGGGCGTCGGCCTGCTGCGGCGCCTGCGTGGCCTGGCCGCGCAGGCGGGCCATCAACCGGGTGGCCGCGCCGGGGTCCAGCATGGACTGCCCCGCACCGACGGTGCGCACGGCGGAGATCAAGTCGGTGCCGCTGATCTGCTTGAGGACGTAGCCGGAGGCTCCGGCCATGATCGCGTCCAGGAGCGCGTCCTCGTCGTCGAAGGACGTGAGCATCAGGCACGCCAGCTCGGGCAGTTGCGAGCGCAGCTCGCGGCAGACGGTCACGCCGTCGCCGTCAGGGAGGCGGACGTCCAGCACCGCCACGTCGGGGCGCAGCGCGGGCACACGGGCCAGTGCCTGCGCGCAGGTCGAGGCCTCGCCGACGACCTCCAGGCCCTCCTCCGATTCCAGCAGGTCGTGCACGCCGCGGCGGACGACCTCGTGGTCGTCGAGCAGGAAGACCCTGATCGTCCCGGTGGTGTCCGCCCCGGAGGATTCGCCCGTCATCCCACTGCCCCTGTTCCTCGGTCCCGGCCCTGCTTCTTGTGAGCGCGGGTGATCCACAGAATCGTCGCGTCGGCCCCAGGACTTCGATAGGGCCGAACGGTCCCATCATGACGGTCCCGTCATGGCGCGGTCCCGCCTGCGGGGACAGCCCGCCGGTCGGGCGCGGTGCTCCGACCAACCCGGGTCAGTGGGGGACCACGGCGACCGGGGCGTGGGCGAGGTGCAGGACGCGGTGCGAGACGCGGCCGACAGGCAGGCCGAAGCGGGTGTGCTCGCGGTGTGCGCCGACGACGACCAGCGACGCGTCCTTCGACGCGTTCACGATGGCCTCCTTCGCCGGACCCAGCTCGATCTGGACGCTGACCGTGACGTCCGGGTGCGCGGCGCGCCACGGGGCCAGCAGCTCCTCCACTTCGGTGGCCTCGTCCGCCTCATGCCGGACCTGGTCCATCGGCGGGACTGCGGTGTAGCAAGGTTTCGCCTTCAGGTCGGCACCGCTGTCGGCTGGTGCCGAGGGCTGAGCGGACCTGGCCGCGGGGCCGGTCGGCCCGGGGCGCCCGGGCGGCCCTTGCCGGGCAGTGGCCGGCCCGGGCCCTCGCCGACGCCGTCAGCGCACGGAATCGGCGGCGCGCCCGGGCACGGTGACCCCTGCGCCGTCGGGACGCACGAGTGTGCCCGCCGTGCCGAGCAGGATGCCCAGTGCGTCGTCGAGCGGCCCGATGCCCGCGAGGCCGCCCGTACGTTCGACGAACGACGCCGCAGCCTCGGCCTTGGGGCCCATCGAGCCCTCGGGCAGGGTCAACGAGCGCAGTTCGGCCGGGGTGGTGTGGGTGAGTGGTCCCGGGTCGCTGTGGCCGAAGCGGCGGTAGACGTGGGGGACGTCGGTGAGGATCAGCAGTGCGTCCGCGTCCAGCTGTTCGGCCAGCAGCGCGGCTGTGCGGTCCTTGTCGACCACGGCCTCCGCGCCGCGCAGCCGCTCGGTCGCCGGGTCGCGCATCAGCGGGACGCCGCCGCCTCCGGCGCAGACCACCACGTCGCCCGCTGCCAGCAGGGTCCGCACCACCGGGAGTTCGAGGATCCGTGCGGGCGCGGGGGAGGGGATGGTCCGGCGCAGGGAGTCCCCGTCCGGGGCCAGCGTCCAGCCGCGCTCGGCGGCGAGCCGCTGTGCCTGCTCCGGGGTGTACTGCTGGCCGATGAACTTGGTCGGGTGGTCGAACGCGGGATCGCCGGGGTCGACTTCGGTGTGCGTGACCAGGGCGGCGACCTCGCGGTCCGGCAGCCGGTCGCGCAGCTCGCGGACCAGGAGGGAGCCGATCAGGCCCTGGGTCTCGGCGCCGAGCAGGTCGAGCGGGTAGGGCGCGGTCAGGTCGGCGTCAGCGGCGCTCTCCAGGGCCAGCAGTCCGACCTGGGGCCCGTTGCCGTGCGTGACGACCAGCTCGTGCCCAGCCAGCACCAGCTCGGCGAGGGACAGGCCGGCCTCGTGCACGTGGCGGAGCTGGATGTCGGCGTCGGGGTGCTCCCCGCGTTGGAGCAGGGCGTTGCCGCCCAACGCTGCGACGATGCGCATCTCACTGCCCTCCGAGGGTCGCGACGAGGATCGCCTTGATGGTGTGCAGGCGGTTCTCGGCCTGGTCGAAGACGAGCGAGGCTGGGGACTCGAAGACCTCGTCGGTGACCTCCAGGCCGTCCAGCCCGTAGCGCTCGTACAGGTCCGCGCCCAGCTCGGTGCGGCGGTCGTGCAGGGCCGGCAGGCAGTGCAGGAAGGCCGTGTCCGGGTTGCCGGTGGCGGCCAGCGTCTTCGCGTTCACCTGGTAGGGCAGCAACTGGGTGATCCGGTCCTTCCACAGCTCGGCGGGCTCGCCCATGGAGACCCAGACGTCGGTGTAGAGGTAGTCGGCGCCGGCCGCGCCCTCCTCGACGGACTCGGTCACCGTGATCCGGGCGCCGCTGCCCTCGGCGACCACTCGGCATCGGTCCAGCAGGGCCTCGTCGGGCCACAGTTCGCGCGGCGCCGCGAGCCGGACGTCCATGCCGAGGAGGCTGCCCATGGCCAGCAGGGAGGCGGCTGTGTTGTCGGAGGCGTCGCCGAGGTAGCAGAACGAGATCTCGTGCAGGGGGCGGCCGCTGTGCTCGCGCATGGTGAAGACGTCGCACAAGCTCTGGGTGGGGTGCGCGGTGTCGGTCAGGCCGTTGTAGACCGGAACCCCCGCCAGGCGAGCCAACTCCTCGACGACGCCCTGGTCGTAGCCCCGGTACTCGATCGCGTCGAACATCCGGCCGAGCACGCGCGCGGTGTCGGCGACGCTCTCCTTGTGGCCGATGTGCGAGCCGGAGGGGTCCAGGTAGGTGGTGGTCATGCCCTGGTGGGCAGCGGCGCCCTCGAAGGCGCAGCGGGTGCGGGTCGAGCTCTTCTCGAAGACCAGGGCCATCCGCAAGCCCGTGAGGCGCGGGGTCTCGCGCTGCTCGTGGTGGGCCGCTTTGAGCTCGGCGGCCAGGTCGAGCAGGTAGCGGATCTCGTTGGCGGTGTAGTCCAGCTCGTGAAGGTACGAGCGGCCGTGCAGGTCGATGGTCATGACGGTGCCTCGGATCGGTTGAGAGGAGCGGGAGAAGTCGGCGGGGGCGGTCATGCGGGGTCCCGCTGGATCGGGCAGGACATGCAGCGCGGGCCGCCGCGTCCGCGGCCGAGCTCGGAGCCGGCGATGGTGACGACCTCGATGCCCTGGCGTCGCAGGTAGGTGTTGGTGGTGACGTTGCGCTCGTAGCCGACGACCACGCCCGGCTGCAGGGCGAGGAAGTTGCTGCCGTCGTCCCACTGCTCGCGCTCGGCCGCGCGCACGTCCTGCGCCGCGGACAGGAACCGCACCTTGTCGAGGCCCAGTGCCTCGGCGAGGGAGGAGCCGAGGTCGGCGTCGGCGCGGACGGCGAAGCCGGTGGGCCGCTCCGGTGCGGGGGTCAGCGTCCAGGACCGCAGACGGTCCGCGAGGCCGGGGTAGAGCGCGAAGGCGTCTCGGTCGATCATCGTCATCACGGTGTCCAGGTGCATGAACGCGCGGCTGCTGGGCAGCCGGACCGCGATCACGCGGTGGGCGGTGGCGGTGGCGAAGAGGGCGGCGGTCAGCTGCTCGACCGCCTGGGGGGTGGTGCGCTCGCCCATGCCGACCATGACCACACCGGGGGCGATGACGTGGACGTCGCCTCCTTCGAGGGTGGTGCCGGGGATGGGCGCGGTGCCGTCGAGCAGCGGCGGGGGCGTCTCGGCGAAGAGCGGGTGGAAGCGGTGGATGGCGGCGGTGTGCACGGTCTCGCGCAGGCGGGCCGGCTTGGCCATCGGGTTGAGCGAGTAGCGGTCGCCGATCCAGCAGCAGTTGTCACGGGGGAAGAGGTGGTTGGGCAGTGGCGGCAGGGCGAAGTCCTGGTCGCCGAGGGTCTTCCAGACCAGGCTGTCGGGGTGGGTCAAGGGCAGGTCGTCCTTGAGGACGCCGCCGATCAGGTAGCCGGAGAGGGTCTCGCCGTCGAGCTGCTCGCACAGCTCGCGGACCGGGTCGACCAGCGCGGGGCCGACCATCCCGGGGCTGACGACCCGGTCCAGCAGCCAGGCACGGGCCGCGGGCTGGTCCAGCGTCTCGGCGAGCAGCGCGGCGTAGTGGTGGACCCGGACGCCGTGGTCGCGCAGTGCCTGGGCGAAGGCGTCGTGCTCCTCGCGGGCGCGCTTGGCCCACAGGATGTCGTCGAAGAGCAGGGCGTCGACGTTGCCCGGCGTGAGTCGGGTCAGCTCCAGGCCGGGCCTGTGCAGCACGACCTGGCGCAGGCGGCCGGATTCCGAGGCGACGTTGAGGGCGTTCATGGTTCCTCCTGCGCGGGTGCGCATGATGCGGGTGAGGGGCTGGGCTCAGTGGCGGACGTGGAGGGCGAGCGAGCGCAGCAGCGTCGTGAGGCGCACCGGGCGCGCGCGACGCGCCGTCAGGCCGTGGGGCAGCGGTGACGCCGCCTCCACCGGCCGGGTCGCGACCGTGTCCGCGGTCGTGGGCTCCGGCGTCGCGGCCTCGCCGTACTCGCCCTGGCCGCGCTTGCGCCAGATGTAGACCGGAACGCCCAGCAGGATCGCGAACAGGCCGTAGTAGACGGTCTGGTAGCCGCTGCCCTGGATCGACCAGTAGCAGAAGGCCAGTGCCACACCGCTGATCGCCACGTCCCGGACCAGGCGACGGGGCGACAGCGCGCCGTGCCCGTTGACGAGCAGCCAGAACAACTGCGCGGCGGCGGAGAAGAGATAGGGCACGACGGCCGTCAGCACGCTCAGCAGCACGATTTCGGTGAAGACGTTCGTGAACCGGGTGTAGCTGACCACCGTCAGGACCGAGGCGAGCAGGGTCGAGGAGACGATGCCGAAGGCGGGGACGCGGCTCGCCCCGGTGGTCCGGGTGAACGCTGCCGGGAAGAGGCCGTCGCGGGCGGCGGCCATCGGCATCTCGGCACAGATCAGCGTCCAGCCGTTCAGTGCGCCGAGGCCGGAGACGATCGCGGCGACGGCGACGAGGTCGCCGGCCCAGCTGCCGCCGACGATGTTGTTCACCGCGTCGGTGAACGGCGCCGTCGAGGTGAGCAGGCCGCTGTGGGAGACGGTGCCGAAGACGGCGAGTGTGCCGAGCAGGTAGATGACCGCGCAGGCGAGCGTCCCGTAGACGGTGGCCCGGGGGACGTTGCGGCGTGGGTTGCGGACCCGTCCTGCGGCGACCGAGGCTGTCTCCAGGCCGATATAGCTGAACAGGGCGATCGCCGCGGCCGCCGAGACCGCGCTCAACGCGGAGCCGTGCGTGGCGTTGAACGACCCGAAGTTGCCGGACTTCATGAACAGCAGGCCGATCGTGGCCATGAACAGCAGCGGCACGAACTTCAACACCGTCGTGACCACCTGCACCACGCCGATGTTCCGGATCCCGGTCAGGTTGACGACGGCGGGAAGCCACAGCCCGGCCAGCGCGACGGCGATCGAACCGGCGGTGTGGTGGCCCTTGTCGACGAACACTTCGACGTAGCCCACCCATGCGACCGCGATGGCCGCGTTGCCCGCCCACGCGGTGATCCAGTACGACCAGGCGGTCAGGAAGCCGGCGAACTCGCCGAACGCCTGCCGGGCGTAGACGTACGGACCGCCGCTGCCCGGCACCCGGCGCGAGAGGGAGCCGAACGTCAGCGCCAGCGCGAGCGCGCCGACGGTGACGGCCACGAAGGCCACGAGCGCGATCGGCCCGAACGGCGCGAGCGCCGAGGGCAGTGCGAAGACGCCGGTGCCGATGACGCTGCCCACGACGAGCGCGGTGGCCGCCGGCAGGCCGAAGGTCGAGCGTCGGTCGGCCGGATCGGCCGGATCGGTCCCGGCCCGGGACGCGGGATCGCTGGGGGACATGGCTGCTCCTCACACAAGGGACGGGCACAAGGCGACCCCGGTCTCGCCGGTCAGTACCGGAGCCGGGGTGGCCGTGATGATCGTCGGTCGATACGGGTCGCCGGCAGCAGGGCCCGAAGGTCCCTGTCCCGCGCCGGTCGGCCCTGACCCGATCCGGCCTTCGTGCGGGCACCTCCCGGCCGCAGGCCGGGGGAGCGTCACCGCAGGCCACAGGCATGGCCTGGCTGTCTTCCCCAGGCGGCACCGAGGCGTGTTGGGGACCATCGGCCCCGATACCGGTCCCGGGCGGCCCTGCATCGGCCGTACGGCGCGCACAAGGGTTGGAGGCACAGTCAGGTCACCGGCGGGCCCCACCCGCACCACTGAGGAGTCGTCATGGAGCACGCGCAGCGGACCGACAGGGCCTACCTGGTCGGCGGCGGGATCGGCTCGCTCGCCGCAGCCGCCTTCCTGATCCGGGACGCCGGCTTTCCGGCCGGGAACATCACGATCCTGGAGGAGCTGCCCCTCACCGGCGGATCACTCGACGGCGGTGGTGGTCCCGAGCGGGGGTACGTGACGCGCGGCGGCCGGATGCTGGAGGAGGAGGCCTACACCTGCCTGTGGGACCTGCTGGAGAGCGTCCCCACCCTGACCGACCGCACCGTGTCGGTGCGTCAGGAGATCCTGGACTTCAACCGGCGCTGGCCCACCCACGCCCAGGCCCGGCTGATCGACGCCGACCACACGATCGTCGACGCCTCCCGCCTCGGCTTCGACCAGCGCGACCGGATCGAGCTGGCCCGGCTGCTGGCCCTGCCGGAGAGCGCCATCGGTGCCCGACGCATCGACGAGTTCTTCTCCGAGCACTTCTTCGCCACCAACTTCTGGGCGATGTGGCGCACCACGTTCGCCTTCCAGAACTGGCACAGCGCCATCGAGCTCAAGCGCTACTTCCTGCGGTTCCTCCAGGAGTTCCCGCGCATTCACACCCTCGCCGGAGTGCGCCGGACGAGGTTCAACCAGTACGACTCGATCGTGCGCCCGCTGCAGGCATGGCTGGGCGAGCAGGGCGTCCGCATCGAGCACGGCGTGCGGGTGGTGGACGCGGACTTCACGCACGACGAGTACGGCCGTCGCTGCGAGCGGCTGCGCCTGCTGCGCGAGGGCGTGCCGGACACGATCGAGCCGCGCCGCACCGACCTGGTCTTTCTCACCCTCGGCTCGATGACCGCCGACGCCGGCTACGGCGGCGACGACACCGTGCCCGAGCTGATCCGCGACAAGCGCGACGGCGGCTGGGAGTTGTGGGAGACGATCTCGCGCAAAGCCCCGGACTTCGGTCGGCCCGGGGTCTTCAACGGCAACATCGGCGAGGCGAAGTGGGAGTCGTTCACGCTGACGATGCGCAGCCCGGCGCTGCTGAAGCGGATCGAGGAGTACACCGGCAACGCCCCGGGCACCGGCGCGCTGATGACCTTCAAGGACTCCAACTGGCTGCTGTCCGTCGTGGTCCCGCACCAGCCGCACTTCGACGGACAGCCCGACGGGGTTTTCACATTGTGGGGGTACAGCCTGTTCACCGACACCGTCGGCGACTACGTGCCCAAGCGCATGGCGGAGGCCACCGGCCGCGAGATCCTGGACGAGTTGCTCGGCCACCTCGGCTTCGACGACATCGCCGACGAGGTCCGTGCCACCACCACGGTGACGACCGTGATGATGCCTTACATCACCAGCCAGTTCCTGCGCCGCTCCGCCCACGACCGCCCCGAGGTGGTGCCGGTCGGCTCGACCAACTTCGCCTTCCTGGGGCAGTTCGTCGAGATTCCCGAGGACGTGGTCTTCACCGTCGAGTACTCCGTGCGCGGCGCCATGCACGCCGTCTACGGCCTGCTGGGCGTGGACCGGCCCATCCCGTCCGTCTACCACGCCCTGGGCGACCCGAAGGTGGCCTTCCACGCCCTGGAGACGGCCTTCACCGGGGTCTGTCCCGGCTGAAGCGTGTCCGGCGGCGCACGGAGGTCCGGACTCCCACCCCGGCCGTGCCCGACGATCACCGTCTCCGGGCGCGACGGCGGACGGTGCTGCTCGCGCAACACTCGCGGGATCGGTACCGTGGCCCTGACCGGGGGAAAGTCAGATGAAGCCATCTGGGGTGGAGGGGCCCGTGCCCGAGGAATCGCCGGCGACGGACAAGGGAGCCCTGGGGCTTCCGGACCTGCGCCTGGACCAGCTTCTGGCCGAGCTCCAAACCCGGCTGGACGCGGCCCGTGGCACCCGCGATCGAGTGCACTCGCTCCTGGAGGCGGTGCTCACCGTCGGCCGTGAACTCGACCTGGACCAGGCGCTGCAGCAGATCATCGAGTCCGCCGCCACGCTGGTCGACGCCCGCTACGCGGCGCTGGGCGTCATCGGCGACGACGCCATGCTGGCGAAGTTCCTCACCACCGGCCTCACCGACGAGCAGGTCAAGGCGATCGGCCCGTTCCCGACCGGGCACGGCATCCTCGGCGAGCTGATCCGGCATCCGGAGCCGCTGCGCCTGCACGACATCGCCGAGCACGCCGCCTCCGTCGGCTTCCCGGCCGACCACCCGCCGATGCACAGCTTCCTCGGCGTGCCGATCAGGGTCCGGGGCGAGGTCTTCGGCAACCTCTACCTGACCGAGAAGCGCGGCGGCGGCGACTTCGACGCCGAGGACGAGTCGGTGCTGCAGACCCTCGCCGTCGCCGCCGGAGTGGCCATCGACAACGCCCGCCTGTACCGCGACGCCCGGCTGCGCGAGCGCTGGCTGCTCGCGAGCGGCGAGATCACCGGTCGGCTGCTGTCCGGCGCGGCGGAGCAGGATGTGCTGGCAGAGCTGGTCCAGGCGTCGCTGGAGATCCTCGAGGCCGACCTCGGCGTCATCGCCCTGGCGCTTCCTGCCGCAGGCGGCACGGGTCTGGCGGTCCAGCTCGCCCAGGGCGTCGACGCCGACTCGCACCGCGGCCTGCTGCTGCCCCTGGAGGGCACGTTCATGGGCACGGCCTACAGCGAACAGGCCCCCGTGACCAGCACCGACATCTCCACTGACCAGAGGGTGACCGCCGGACCGCCACGCTGGCAGGGGCTGGGTCCGGCGGTGGCCGTGCCCATGGGCTCCGGCCCAGGAGGGCCGCGCGGCGTGCTGATGCTCGCCCGCCGCGCGGGCCATTACCCCTTCTCGGCGCTTGACGTGGCGCCGTTGAAGTCCTTCGCCGACCAGGCGGCGCTGGCCCTGGAACTGGCGGCGCGCCGCAGCGACGCCGAGCAGTTGGCGCTGCTGGAGGACCACGACCGGATCGCCCGGGACCTGCACGACCTCGCCATCCAGCGGATCTTCGCCACGGGCATGACCCTGCAGAGCGCGCAGCGCTTCATCACCCACCCTCAGGCCGCCGAGCGGGTCGGACGCGCCGTGGACGACCTGGACGAGACGGTGAAGATCATCCGTACCTCGATCTTCGGTCTGCGCTCGCGCGCCTCCTCGCAGGAGTCCGCCGGCCTGCGCGCGCGCCTTGTCGACGTCGTCTCCCGTTTCGTCCCCACCTTCGGCTTCACGCCGGCGCTGCGCCTGGAGGGGCTGCTCGACACCGACGTCCCCGTGGAGATCGCCGAGGACGTGCTCGGCGTGCTGGAGGAGGCGCTGAGCAACGCCTCGCGGCACGCGGCGGCGAAGGCGGTCGAGGTCTCGGCCAAGGTCACCGGCGGAGCCGCCCCCGAGGTCGTGCTCATCGTGACGGACAACGGCGTCGGCCTGCCGGAGGGCGGCCGCCGCAGCGGACTGGTCAACCTCGCGGAGCGCGCCGCCAAGCACGGCGGAACGCTGGACACCGGGACCCCGACCGGGGGCGGTACCCGCCTGGTGTGGCGGGTGCCGCTGTCGACGACCGTGTGACCGCTCGGGCGGACCACTCAGGACGCGCTGACCGCCGCGCGGCCCGCCTCCAGGCGGGCGACCGGCACACGGAGCGGCGAGCACGAGACGTAGTCGAGCCCGGCGCGGTGGAAGAACCGGATCGACGCCGGGTCGCCGCCGTGTTCGCCGCACACACCCGTACCGAGGTGGGGTCTGGTGGCGCGGCCTTCGCGGACGCCGAGCTCCACCAGGCGTCCGACGCCCTCGGTGTCCAGCGTCTCGAACGGGGAGACACGCAGGATGCCGCGTTCCAGGTAGGCGGTGAGGAAGGCCGCCTCAGCGTCGTCGCGGGACAGGCCCCAGGTGGTCTGGGTCAGGTCGTTGGTGCCGAAGGAGAAGAACTCGGCTTCGGCCGCGATGGTTCCGGCGGTCAGGGCGGCTCGCGGCAGTTCGATCATCGTGCCGAGTGGCAGGTCCACCGGGACGCCGGTCTCGGTGGACACCTCGGCCAGGACCCGGTCCACCTCCTTGCGGACCTGGCGCAGCTCCTCGACCGTGTCGACCAGAGGAACCATCAGCTCCGCGTGCGGGTCGCCGCCGACCAGCCGCCGGGCGGCGACCGCCTCGGCCAGCGCCCGCACCTGCATGGCGACCAGGCCGGGGACGAGCAGCCCGAGCCGAACGCCGCGCAGGCCCAGCATCGGGTTCTCCTCATGCATGCGCTCCACCGCCGCCAGCAGCCTTTCGCGGTCGGGGGAGACCGGCCGGCCGGCCGCGCGGTCGGCGGCGACGGAGACGGCCAGCGCGGTGCGGTCCGGCAAGAACTCGTGCAGCGGCGGGTCCAGCAGACGCACCGTCACCGGAAGGCCGTCCATCGCAGCCAGGAT
The DNA here is from genome assembly GCF_000787855.1 of Streptacidiphilus anmyonensis. Lineage (GTDB taxonomy): Bacteria > Actinomycetota > Actinomycetes > Streptomycetales > Streptomycetaceae > Streptacidiphilus > Streptacidiphilus anmyonensis. Next base: position 201,181 of record NZ_BBPQ01000007.1, read on the forward strand.
CGCCTCGAAGTCGCCGCGCTGCAGCGGGAGGAGGCGCGCGAGGGCCGCGTCGCGTCCACTGGCGGTGTCGGCCAGGACCATGTCCTCGACCAGTTGCCGGCGCTCCCCGAGGAACATGTGCTCGGTGCGGCACAGCCCGATGCCGCGTGCACCCAGCGTGAGGGCCTTGGCGGCGTCCTCGGGGGTGTCGGCGTTCGCGCGGACCTGCATCCGGGACGAGCGGTCGGCGTGCTGCAGCATCATGCCGACCGCGCCGACCAGGTCGACGGTGTCGCTGTCCTCGACCTCCGGCAGTCCGCCGAGCAGATGAGCGCTGACCGGTGAGTCCGTCAGCGGCAGCGCGCCGAGGTGGACGGTGCCGAGCGTGCCGTCGACGGAGATCACGTCCCCGGCGGACACCACGGTGCCGTCCGCCGTCGTGAAGCGCTCGTGGCCGGGCTCCACGCGCAGCGACTCCGCGCCGCAGACGCAGACCTTGCCCAGGCCGCGCGCCACCACGGCGGCGTGGCTGGTCCGTCCGCCGCGGCTGGTGAGCACGGCCTCGGCCGCCAGCATGCCCGGCAGGTCGTCCGGCGAGGTCTCGGGCCGCACCAGCACGACGCGCTGACCCGCGGCGGACCGCCGCACAGCCTCGGCGGAGCTGAACGCCGCCGCGCCCACGGCCGCGCCCGGGGACGCGGCCAGGCCGGTGGCCAGCGGAGCGTGGTCCGCGGCTGCGGTGAACCGGGGGACCATCAGGCGGGTCAACTGCTCGCCGTTCACCCGCAGCAGCGCCTCGTCGAGGCTGATCGTCCGCTCGACGACCAGTTGCGCCGCGATCCGGAAGGCGGCCTCGGCGGTGCGTTTGCCGATCCGGGTCTGCAGGATCCACAACCGGCCGCGCTCGATGGTGAACTCCACATCGCACAGGTCACGATAGTGCTCTTCCAGGACGTGCAGGTGCCCGAGCAGCTCGCGGTGACAGCTGGGATCCAGCTCCGCGAGTCGCTGCAGCGGCACGGTGTTGCGGATGCCGGCCACCACGTCCTCGCCCTGCGCCTCGGCCAGGTAGTCGCCGTAGACGCCGGGGCGGCCGGTGGCCGGGTCACGGGTGAAGGCGACACCGGTGCCGGAGTCGGGCCCCAGATTGCCGAAGACCATGGCCTGCACGTTCACGGCGGTCCCGAGGTCCTCCGGGATGCCCTCGCGGCGCCGGTAGACACGGGCGCGCTCGCCCTGCCAGGAACGGAAGACCGCGCGCACGGCCAGGCGCAGTTGCTCGCGCGGGTCCTGCGGGAAGTCGCGGCCGACCTCGTCGCACAGGATGCGGCGGAAGATCCCGGTGAGCTCGCGCAGGTCCTCCGTGGTGAGCTCGATGTCGCTCGCGGCGCCGCGCCGCTTGCGCTGAGCGGTGATGGCGTCGTCGAAGAGCCGGTCCGGGACGCCGAGGACGGTCGCTCCGAACATCTGCACGAGGCGGCGGTAGCAGTCCCAGGCGGCGCGCTCCTGGCCCAGGGATTTGGCGAAGCCGGTCACCGTGACGTCGTTGAGGCCCAGATCGAGGATCGTGTCCATCATCCCCGGCATGGAGAAGCGGGCGCCGGAACGGACCGACAGCAACAACGGCTCGTCGGGATCCCCGAAATCGCGCCCCATCGTTGCTTCAAGGGTGGCGAGGCGGTCGTCGATCTCCCAGTCCAGGCCCTCGGGGACGTGCCCTTGCGCGAGGAAGAACCGGCAGGCCTCGGTGGTGACCGTGAAGCCGGGCGGGACCGGCAGACCCAAGCGCGTCATCTCCGCCAGCCCGGCGCCCTTGCCGCCCAGCAGATCCGCCTCCTCCGCCCTCCCGTCCGCGAAGTCGTAGACGTAGCGCTTCATGGTCGCCTCCCTCCGTCCGTTCTCCTTCCTCGAACTCTCCGCTCCCGGCCGTCCCGGGCGAAGGGCCGATCGGCCCCGGCGGCAGGGCCGGTTCGGCTCAGGACCCGGTGCGTCCGCCGGAGAACCCTGGAGGGACAAGGCGGCTTCGTCGACGGGGCCTTCGCCCTCGACTCCGCGCCCTGACCGCCCGCAGCGCCGCACCCGTTCGGGCCCGTGCACCGATCCGCACCTGTCCTGCTCCGCCCCGTTCTGCCAGAAGGGAACCACAGCCATGTCCATGCACTCCCACGCGACCCGCGGCTTCCGCCTGCCGGCCCTCGCCCGCAGGCAGCACACCCAGGAGACGAGCGCTGTCACCACCCTGTCCGCCGCGGACTGCGCTCTCGCGGCGCTCCGTGTGCTCGTCGGGTTCGTCTTCCTGTGGGCGTTCCTGGACAAGGCCTTCGGCCTGGGCTACGCCACCCCCTCCGCGAAGGCGTGGATCCACGGCGGCTCGCCGACCAAGGGCTTCCTCGGCAGCGTCGCCGTCGGCCCACTCCAGTCCACCTTCCACAGCTGGGCCGGCCAGGGCTGGGCCGACTGGCTGTTCATGCTCGGCCTGCTCGGCATCGGACTCGCCGTCATGAGCGGTGTCGCGCTGCGCGTCTCCGCCCTCGCGGGCACGGTTCTCCTCGGCCTCATGTGGCTGGCGGAGTTCCCGCCCGCGCAGCACCTCGCCACCGGCGCGCCGAGCATGTCCTCCAACCCCTTCGTCGACTACCACGTCGCCTACGCCGCCGCCCTCGTCGCGGTCGCCGCCACCACCACCGGCTCGAAGCTGGGCCTCGGCCGCCTGTGGGCCCGCCTGCCCGTCGTCCGCGACCACGCCTGGCTGCGCTGACGTCCCGCCACACCGCGACCGCACCAGCCTCGAAGGGTGACCGGACATGAAGGCACTGCCCTGCGACGGGCCAGACCGACATGTCCGGCACGAGGCCCCGGGGCGGGGCGGGGCGATCAGCGAAGCCGAGCTCGCCGTTGTCAGAGAGCGAGCCGGCAGCGGGCAAGGGCCGCCGTTGGGGACGTCCCTTACGGGAGTCCGATGGCGCTCTCGGTGTTGATCTCGAAGTAGTCGTTGTCGGCGATCCCGACGGTGGCCGGGTCGATCAGGTTGCGGACCTCGTCGACCGATGTGGCCTCCCACAGGCAATGGGCGTGGCTCCCGTCCACGGCCGGGAGCACCTGGTGGCACGCCAGGCCCGTCGGGAGGTTCCCAAGAAGCTCCTGGGCGCCCGCGAAGAACTTCTGCGGGTCGGTGATGGTGTGAGTGACTCCGATCAGCATGCTGTTCACCTTCCACTTTTCGACGTTCCGGATTCCGCCGCTGCCTACGGCCTGTGCGTCCCCTCAGACCCGCAGGGAGCGTCCGACATGACGGAACCCGTTGATCCTTCGCTCGGCCATCCACTCCTCCAGGGCGGCGCGGTCCTCCAGGGCCTCCCGGTGTGCTGCGTCTTTCGCCGTGGTGACGCGGTGGCCGGCCCACCGCAGGGCCTGCGCGGCGGTGGACGGCTCCATGGCCGCGCGCTCCCGCCAGAGCGTCTGTCGCTGCCGCAGGTATTCGGCTGCGGTCGTCGATGCGTCGGGGCCGCCGGCTTCGATCAGTGCCGCAGCGAAGTATCTGGTCATCACACGGTCGATGTCGGTGTCCATGTCGCACCGCCTTCCGGGACCTCACCTCACGGTCCATCGCTCGCCGGCGACGGCGATAGGGCCGAAGGTCCCTCGTGGATGCCGTTGGACCGGGCCGAGAGGCGGCGAACACACGGCAGGCGGCCCGGCTCCTCGACCCGCGTTCCCACCGGCCGGCGTGCCCTGCGCTGCTCCCCGTCACGAGGGTCCTGAGCGAGGCCGTGCAGGTCTTCCGGGGTGGACGGTGCGATCGCCCCGACCACTCGGGCCCCGTCGGCGCCACGGGCACTCGGTTTCAGCCGGGGGAGACCGCGATCCCGAGGGAGTCGGCACCCATCGGCTTCGGGGCGCCCTTCTCGTAGAAGACGTCGTGTTCGGGCGTCAGGGAGAGGTAGCGTCGCGATCATGAAGTCGCTGAATGGCACGACCACCGACCAGGCGCCGGCAGATCCGGCCGCCACGGACGACATGCTCGCCACCCAGCCGGTCGGCTACTGGAGCGGCCGGGCGCTCGCGGCCGTGACCGGGCATCTGCGGGACGCCATGGCCAGGGTAGACGTCACACAGCCCCAGTACTGGGTGCTCAATCGCGTGAACGGCGGGACCGCGGCACCCAGCCGCGAGGAGGTGATCGCCCAGCTGGCGCCTCTTGCCGACGGGCAGAACGAGATCAGTCGGGTCGTCGATCAACTGCTCCACCGCGAATGGCTCTGGATGGATGCCGGGCAGCGCCTTCGCCTCACCGGTGCCGGGGAAACTGCCCGAGCGCGGTTGCGTGAGCTGGTGACCGAGGTGCGAGCCCTGGTCCACCAGGGCATCAGCGACCAGGAGTACGCGGCCGCGCTCAAGGTGCTGCGCAAGATGGTCGCCAACGTCGAGGGCGGCGGGAACTCCGGTATGCCGCTCTGACTTGGCGATCGTGCACCAATCCAGGCGGACCTTCAACCGGCAGGAACGGCAGTAGAGACGTCTGCGAGGATCCGGGTAGCGTCCTGGCTTTGATGACTGGTACGCGGATCTCCTGCGGGCTGCTCCGCTCTGAACGACCGGCAACCCGCTGTACCAGCAGATCTTCCGTTTCTGGCGGAAGATCTTCGCGGTGGGCTTCGGCCTCGGCGTGGTCGCCGGGACCGTGATGACCTTGCTCGGGGACACCTCCGCGACCGGCGCTGACTTTTTGCCGGCCGCGGAGCGTGCGACACGCCCCTGAGCAGGGAAGAACCGGCAGGGTTGTGGTATGCCCGACTTCTCCGTAGGCGACCGGACGATCATCGCGCTGGCCGCACTCGCGGTCACGGGCATCCCGTTCCTGACGATCATGGGCCTCTCCGCCGCTGCGACCGTGCTGCTGGCCGTGCTTGTCGCGATCAGCCTCGTCCCCGCCGTGCTGGCCCTGTTCGGCAACCGGCTGCGCCCCCGCCCGCGCAGCACGACCAGCGCGCCCACGGTTCCCCTCGACGCGGGCTTCTACTTCAACCACTGAAAGGGCGTCAGGCGGGACTTGGCGGTGAACCTGCCGCAGCCTGCGGGGATCCAGCTGACGGGCGCGGCGAGGGTCACGCCGGCGGTGACCGGGCGGATGGGCAGGTGCGGTGGGCGTGCACGCCGAGACTTGGCGCCACCGCGCCGACCCCGAGGACCGGACAGGCCTGGAACGCGCAAGTGCTGGCCGGAGAACGGGTGTTGGCGGCGTAGCGTGCTCGGCCGTCACTGGTGATCGCTACGCTACCCACCATGGCGATACTTGGCGGACTCAGGAAGAGCGACCCCCTCAACCCGCACCAGCAGCTCTACTTCGACCTGCTGATCGCCGTGGACGCGGACACCCCGGAGGCTGTCGAGGGGTTCTTGGACCGCACCGATCCGGAGCAGCAATCCCGGCTGCTCACCGACATGATGGGTACCCTCGCCGGGCTGATGCAGGCCCAGGCGGAGGACTCCGGCGACTCATCGCAGCAGATCGCGGCGAGGTGGCGCACCCGCTTCATCGACGCCATCCTGCCCCAGATGGGCGAATCCGCCGCAGAGTGGGAGCTGTGCGCGGGGGCCGTGATCGACTCCATCCCCGCCTTTCTGGCGCGGGAGGAGGAGATCCCGGCCCCCCTGGCGGACGCGTTCACCAAGGTCGAAGACGTCACTGAACTGCTCCTCGCGGCTGCGCACCTTGTCGCCGGTATGGTGCAGGTGAACGGCTTCAGTGAGCGCAAACGCCACCAGTTCTTCCGGCAGTTCGCCCGGAAGGTCTGACCGGCGCCGCCTGGCCCTCACAAGCTCGGTGACTCAGACGCTTTCGCCGATACGTGGACGTGCCAGGCCCCGGCTCCGGCCACAGGCCTGGCACGTCCCCGCGCTGGTTCTAGAGGTCGAGTACGACGTCGGTCAGCGGTCGTGAGCAGCACAGCAGAACGTTTCCGGTTGCGGGATCGTCGACCGGTTCGGGGTTGTAGTCCACCGTGCCGGACAGGGCCGCCGTCTCGCAGTTGTGGCAGACCCCGGTGCGGCACGACCACCTCACCGGGACGTCGCAGGCTTCGGCGAGTTCCAGCAGGGTCGGTCCGTTCTCGCGCCATGGCACGGTCAGTCCGCTGCGGCTGAACGACACCGTCGCGCGCACCGGCCCGTCGCCTTGGTCTTCCGGTGGGTGCGGGGCGCGGTCGGGAGCGCCGGCAGCGATTCCGGGGGTCAAGGCCGCCTGTGCACCGAATGCCTCTGTGCGCACGCGGGCCGGGTCCAGGCCGCTGCCGGCCAGGGCCTGCACCATGTCGTCCATGAAGGTCGCCGGTCCGCACACGTAGGCGGTGGCGTCCGGCGGTAGGCCGAGGGCCTCGACCAGGTCGGCGCTGAGCCGTCCGGGATCGGTGTAGTCGACCCTGATGCGGTCGGTGGGCAGGGGGCGGCTGAAGCAGACCCGGGCTTGGGCGTCCGGGAGCTGGGCCAGCAGCTCCCGGACTTCTTCGGCGAAGATCGCGTCGGCGCTGTTGCGGGCCCCGTGCAGCCACCAGACGCGGCGTTGCGCCCGCGTGGCCGCGAGCTGGTGCAGCATGGCCAGGACCGGCGTGATCCCGACCCCTGCGGAGACCAGGACCACGGGGCCGGAGCCGCCCGCCAGGGTGAAGACGCCTCGGGGAGCGGCGACGTCGAGTTCGAGGCCGGGGGCGGCGTGGTCGTGGAGCCAGCCACTGGCGGCGCCGTGGGGTTCGGCCTTCACACTGATGCGGTACTCGGGCGTGCCGGGTGCCCCGGACAGGGAGTAGGTGCGGATCAGCGGCGCGCTCGCGTCGGTGCGGGGCAGTCGCACGGTGACGAACTGGCCAGCCGATGCGGCGGGCAGGGCACGTCCGTCCGTGGTGGCGAGCGTGTAGGAGAACACGGTGTCGCTCTCGGCCGTGACCTGGGAGACGCGCAGCCGCTGGAATCCCGTCCAGGCCGGCGGACCACCGGCCGCGGCGGCTGTGAGGCCCACGTTGCCGAGGCCCACGTTGCCGAGGCCCACGTTGCCCCCGGCCCCTGCACCGTCGAGCAACGCCTGGAAGGAGCCCTTCCAGCCGGGGCTGAGCGCGTCGATCCGCAGTGCCCGCTCCAGTAGCTCCCTGGGGTGGCCGGGCATGTAGAGCAGGGCGTTGATCTCCGCGACGCTCAGAGCCTCGGGCCCCGTCCCGAGCTTGACGATCTCGTCCCCGGCCCGCACGTTCCCTTCGGTCAGCACGCGGAAGTAGAAGCCGGGCCTGCCGTGTGAGACCAGCAGTGAGGCCATCCGGGGCTCGCGCAACCGGATCCCGACGCGGTAGCAGGTGACCCTCGGCTGGGTGACCTCGAACACGGCATCACCGATGCGATACCGGTCCCCGATGCAGACCTCGTCGTCGGGCAGCCCGTCGACGGTGAAGTTCTCCCCGAACTGACCCAGTTCGAAGTCGTCGCGCCCCAACTCCTCCTGCCAGTGGCGGTAGGAGTCCAGTTGGTACACCAGCACCGCGCGCTGCTCGCCTCCGTGGCCGGCGAGATCGCCCTGTCCGTCGCCGTCGATGTTCAGTCGGCGCACGAGACGGGGGCCGGTCACGGGATGCTTCCACACGCCGGTGTGCACGGTCTGGCCGTGCCAGGCCACGTCCCTGGGCAGGCCGACGTTCACCGACACCAAGGTGGCCATGCGGCCACCCCCGTTCAGGCAGGAGCAGTAACAGCTGTCAGGCTAGCCGCCCCCCGTCGCCACGCAACTTCGGCCGCGCGAGCGTGGCTGCGTACCCGGAATGCATGGCTACCCGGAACCCAAGTCCCGCCAGCCGTGAGGTCGCGTCCGCGAGGGACAGGGATCCGGCGGCCACCATGGGGGAGCCGTCTGCGGTGGAGGCGCCGTCGGTGAGGCGGCCGTCGGGGTCTCCCTCGTGGGCGACGTGGCTGGCCTTGATCGACCGGCGATGGGCGCGGCCTCCGCCGAGCCGGTCGATGAGCCCGGACTGGACGAAGGAGTCGCGGTTCGCGTCGCCGAGCGGCCCGAAGGTGCCGGGCGACGGCTGGTGTGCACCGACTGTGCGTTCACTGCCGCCGGTTGGCGTGCCGGCGAACTTGCCTGCGGATCATGAGAGTTGGGTGTTGGTAGCGTGCTGCTCGGCTGCGGGCCCGGATGCCCGGTCAGGATTCCGAGGCCGGAGGCGGCGGCCAGCCCGGCCGTGAGAGTGACGGCCGCGAGCGAGCTGACGATCAGCGGCTTGTGCCGTGGCCGCGCCCGGGTGTGGGTCGTTCGGGGCACAGCGCCACCGGCATGGCTGGGCCGGAGCGGTCGGACGTCGAAGCTCGGCGGCCGCGGCGGTATCGCCTCCGGCTCCGTCTGCCCCAGTTCCGATGCCAGGATGCCGCAGCCGGGGCAGCTGACGGCT
>NZ_BBPQ01000006.1:0-22869 GCF_000787855.1 Streptacidiphilus anmyonensis
AGTAGCAGCAGGCCAGTAGCAGCACGTAGTCCAGCAGGTCCTGTACGGAACGAAGGTGAGTCGATGTCCCTGCTCGAATCGATCCGCAGCCCCCGCGACCTGCGCCTGCTGCCGCCCACCGAACTGCCCAAGCTGGCCGAGGAGATCAGGGAGTTCCTGATCGACGCGGTCACCCGCTCCGGCGGGCACCTCGGGCCGAACCTCGGCGTGGTGGAGCTGACCATCGCCCTGCACCGCGTCTTCGACTCGCCGAAGGACCGGATCCTCTTCGACACCGGGCACCAGTCCTACGTCCACAAGCTGCTGACCGGCCGCCAGGACTTCGACCGGTTCAAGAACAGAGGCGGGCTCTCCGGCTACCCGTCGCGCGCCGAGTCCGAGCACGACGTGATCGAGAACTCGCACGCCTCCACGGTCCTCGGCTACGCCGACGGCCTGGCCAAGGCCAACCAGCGTCTGGGGCACACCGACCGCACCGTCGTCGCCGTCACCGGGGACGGCGCGCTGACCGGCGGCATGGCCTGGGAGGCGTTGAACAACATCGCCGAGGCGAGCGACCGTCCGCTCGTCATCGTCGTCAACGACAACGAGCGTTCGTACGCGCCCACCATCGGCGGGCTCGCCAACCACCTCGCCACGCTGCGCACCACCCAGGGCTACGAGCGCTTCCTGTCCTGGGGCAAGGACGCGCTCCAGCGCACGCCGGTCGTCGGCGGTCCGATCTACGACGCGCTGCACGGCGCGAAGAAGGGCTACAAGGACGCGCAGTCGCCGCAGGGCATGTTCGAGGACCTGGGCCTGAAGTACATCGGCCCCATCGACGGCCACGACATCGCCGCCGTCGAGTCCGCGCTGCGCCGCGCCCGCGGCTTCGGCGGGCCGATCATCGTGCACTGCCTGACGGAGAAGGGCCGCGGCTACCGGCCCGCCGAGCTGGACGAGGCGGACCACTTCCACCAGGTCGGCGCGATCGACCCGATCACCTGCGAGCCGCTGCGGCCGTCCACGGGCGTCTCGTGGACCTCCGTCTTCGGCAAGGAGATGGTCGCCATCGGCCGCGAGCGCGCGGACGTCGTCGCGATCACCGCGGCCATGCTCCAGCCCGTCGGCCTCGCGCCCTTCGCCCGCGAGTTCCCGGGCCGCATCTACGACGTCGGCATCGCCGAGCAGCACGCCGCCGTCTCCGCCGCCGGCCTGGCCACCGGTGGCCTGCACCCCGTCGTGGCCGTCTACGCGACCTTCCTCAACCGCGCCTTCGACCAGGTCCTGATGGACTGCGCGCTGCACCGGTGCGGGGTGACCTTCGTGCTCGACCGGGCCGGCGTCACCGGCACCGACGGCGCCTCCCACAACGGCATGTGGGACCTGTCCGTCCTCCAGGTCGTGCCCGGCCTGCGCATCGCCGCTCCGCGCGACGCCGACCAGTTGCGGGCCGAGCTGCGCGAGGCGCTGGACGTCGACGACGCGCCGACCGTCGTCCGCTACCCGAAGGCCGAGGTCGGGCCGCCCGTCGAGGCGCAGGAGCGGATCGGCGGCGTGGACGTGCTGCTGCGCACGCAGCCGTCCGGGCGGATGCCCGAGGTCCTGCTGGTGGCCGTCGGCACCATGGCCTCCGCCTGCCTCGACGCGGCCGCGCTGCTGACGGCCGACGGGCTGGGCACCACCGTCGTCGACCCGCGCTGGGTCAAGCCCGTCGACCCGGCGCTGGTCGAACTCGGCGCCCGGCACCGGCTCGTGGTCACCGTAGAGGACAACGGGCGGGTCGGCGGCGTCGGCATGGCCGTCGCCCAGGCGCTGCGGGACGCCGACATCGACGTCCCGACGCGCGAACTCGGCATTCCGCAGCGGTTCCTGGACCATGCGGCGCGCGGCGAGATCCTGGACGAGATCGGCCTCACCGGTCCGGGGATCGCCGCCCAGACCGCCGTCTTCGCCAAGGCCCTGGGCCTGATCGGCGGCGGCGCCTACAGCACCACCGACAGCCTGACGCCCGACACCGTTGGAGGGGAACAGCACCATGGCAGCTGAGACCAGCAGTGCTTCCGAGAAGGGAGCCGCGTTCGACGTCGAGGCGCTGCTGAAGGAGCGCGGGGGAGAGCGCTACCGTCTGCACGCCGAGCACCTGAACCACCAGCTGCCGCGGATGCTGCGCACCATCGGCTTCGACAAGGTCTACGAGCGGGCCCAGGGCGCCTACTTCTACGACGCCGAGGGCAACGACTACCTCGACATGCTGGCCGGCTTCGGCATCTTCGCGCTCGGCCGGCACCACCCCGTGGTCCGCGACGCGCTGCACCAGGTGATGGACCTGGAGCTGGCCGACCTGACCCGCTTCGACTGCCAGCCGCTGCCCGGTCTGCTGGCCGAGAAGCTGCTCTCCCACGCCCCGCACCTGGACCGCGTCTTCTTCGGCAACAGCGGCACCGAGGCCGTCGAGACGGCCCTGAAGTTCGCCCGCTACGCCACCGGCAAGCCGCGCGTGCTCTACTGCCAGCACGCCTTCCACGGCCTGACCACCGGCTCGCTCTCGGTCAACGGCGAGGACGGCTTCCGCAAGGGCTTCGCCCCGCTGCTGCCGGACACGGCCATTCCACTGGGCGACCTGGAGCGGTTGGAGCGCGAACTGCGCAAGGGCGACGTCGCGGCGCTGATCGTCGAGCCGATCCAGGGCAAGGGCGTCCACGCCGCCCCCGACGGGTACCTGCGCGCCGCGCAGGAGCTGCTGCACAAGCACAAGGCGCTGCTGATCGCCGACGAGGTGCAGACCGGCGTGGGCCGCACCGGCGACTTCTTCGCCTACCAGCACGAGACCGGCGTCGAGCCGGACCTGGTGTGCGTGGCCAAGGCGCTCTCCGGCGGCTACGTTCCGGTGGGGGCGACCTTGGGCAAGGAGTGGATCTTCGAGAAGGTCTACTCGTCGATGGACCGGGTGCTGGTGCACTCCGCGAGCTTCGGTTCGAACGCCCAGGCCATGACGGCCGGCCTGGCGACGCTGCACGTCTTCGAGAACGAGCAGGTCGTCGCGCACGCGCGGCAGGTCGGCGACCTGTTCCGGGAGCGGCTCGCGGCGCTGATGCCCAAGTACGAGATGCTGGCGGACGTGCGCGGCCGCGGCCTGATGATCGGCATCGAGTTCGGCAAGCCGCAGTCGCTCAAGCTGCGCACCGGCTGGTCCGCGCTGCAGGCCGCGCGCAAGGGGTTGTTCGCGCAGATGGTGGTGGTCCCGCTGATGCAGCGGCACCGCATCCTCACCCAGGTCTCCGGCGACCACCTGGAGGTCATCAAGCTGATCCCGCCGCTGATCATCGGCGAGGCCGAGGTGGACCGCTTCGTCTCGGCCTTCGAGGAGATCATGGACGAGGCCCACAGCGGCACCGGCCTGATGCGGGACTTCGGCAAGACGCTGATCAAGCAGGCGGTGGCCGCGCGCTGAGGCGGTGCCGGGGCGCGAGGCTTCTGTCCCGCGCCCCGAGCGGTCACGCCGCGGCGTCACACCTCGAGGTTCTCCTCGATCCTGCGGATCATGTGGCGGGCCATCGCCAGGTTCGAACGCTGCCGGTCGAGCGCCAGGTAGAGGAAGATCCCCTGACTGCCCTTGTTGGTCAGCGGCCGGATCAGGTGGTACTGGGCCGTCAGCGTGATCAGGATGTCCTCGATGGCCTCGTTGTGGAGATTGAGCATCTCCATCGTGCGCATCTTCGCCCGGACCACGTCGGTGTTGCCCGCCGCGGCGACGTTGAGGTCGAGCTCGGTTCCGGTGCCCAGTGTCCCCAGGGCCAGGCCGCTGTTGTAGTCGACGAGCGCGACGCCGATGGCGCCTTCGATGCTCATCGCGTCCTTGAGTGCAGCTTCCATGTTCGCCATGCGCAGGACTTTAGAAGCGGCATTCGAAGGGACGGGCCGAATGTCAGGAGACGATCGGAACTGACCGATTGGCACGTGCCGCGATGTCTCGATGATCGCGAGCCATCGGCACGGACGTCCGCTTCTGGTCGGGCCGGACAGGTACGGAAGTCCGGTCACCGGGCCGACCTGCGCCGGGACGGTTCCCGCCGCGCCCGAAGCGCTCACGCAGCCTGGGGCTGAGGATCTCCGCCCAGTAGGCGCACATCCGCTCGTCCGCGCTCGTGATGATCGGCTCGAAGAGCGGCAGGATCAGCAGCACCAGCGCGCCCGCGCACCAGCCCGCGATCACGTCGGTCACCCAGTGGGTACCGAGGTAGACCGTCGTGGCGCCGACGGACAGGCCCGTCCAGCCCGCCAGCACGGCGCCGGTGCGCCGCCACCGGGTGGCCAGGTAGGCCACGACCCCCCAGGTCACCACCGCGTTGGCGGTGTGGCCGGACGGGAATATGTCGCCGCCCAGGAAGATCTCGTTGGAGCCGTAGATGTGCGCGTAGTGCGGCCCCAGGCGGCCCGTGCCGATCTTGACCGCTCCCACGGACATGTTCAGCAGGACCAGCGACACCCCCAGCACCAGCAGCGGGCGCCACGACTTCGTCCGCCAGGACCGCCAGCCCAGCCAGGCCGACACGACGATCGCGGCGGGGCCACGCTGGCCGGCTATGACGTAGTAGTTGAGGAAGTCCCAGAACTGGGGCCAGTGCTCGTACGGCTTCCACTTCATGACCTCCCAGTCGAGCGCGACCAGGCGGGAGGTGGAGAAGACGGCGACGATGATCGTGGCGTATGCGACCAGGGTGACGGCGAAGAGAATCTTGTGAGTACGGCTCAGGGGCCGCCAGCGCTCACGGCTGGGCGGCTGCTCCTCCACCGGCTTGTCGAGCTCCCGCTCGAGCAGGGTCCCCTCGGTTCTCTGGTTACGCACCCCTTCGACGTTACAGTGTTGCGCCTTCAACTCAGGTGCCGAGGTCATCTTCGTGACAACCATGTGACCTGGTGGATTGTCGGATCTGAATAAAGGTCGACGCCTTTTCCTGGTGGCCTGCTCAGGGATGTGATCTGCATCATCCTTGATCGACCGGCGGTTTGGGCTGCGCTTTCCTGGGCAATGCGCGGAACGCTGATTTCCTCCCGACACGACCGGTATGAATTCCCGGTCGCAGCGGGAGGCATTCCAGCACATTTCGGCCAGAGCCGCTTTCAGGCCAGTCCGGCGCCCAGCATCAGCCCGCCGTCCAGCACGATCGTCTGCCCCGTGATCCACGCCGCCTGGTCCGACAGCAGGAAGGCGATCGTCCCGCCGACGTCCTGCGGCTCCCCGAGCCGCCCCAGCGGGTAGCTCTTCACTACCTGCTCCTCGTGTCCCGCGAAGAGCGCCTCCGCGAACTTGGTCCTCACCACGGCCGGCGCGACCGCGTTGACCCGCACGCTCGGCGCGAGCTCGTGCGCGAGCTGCTGGGTCAGCTGGACCAGCGCGGCCTTGCTCGCCCCGTACATCCCGATGCCGGGCGCGGGCCCGAGCGCGGAGACGGAGGAGACGTTGACGATCGCGCCGCCGTGCTCGCCCTGCCATGCCCGGTGCACGAGCTGGACCCAGCCGAGGGTGGAGACGACGTTGATGTCGAGGATCTTCCGGGCGGCGTCGAGGTCGAGATCGACCATCTGACCGAAGACGGGGTTGGTGCCCACGTTGTTGACGAGGTGGTCGATCCGGCCGAACGTCTCCATCGCCCGCTCGACCGTCTCGGCCCGGTGCGCGCCGTCGTGCGACTTGCCGGCGACGCCGAGGGCGACCTCCGGCCCGCCCAGCGCGGCGACCGCCTCGTCGAGCGAGGCGGTGTCCCGCCCGGTGATCACCACGCGGTCCCCGCGCGCGACCAACGCCTGCGCGGCGGCGAACCCGATACCCCGGCTGGCGCCGGTGACGATTGCGACCTTGGACATGAGCATTCCTTCTGGGATGAGAGACGTTGCAGAACGCAGGGGCGCGGGGCCGTGCCGACATACGGCTCCACCCAGCCTTCGGCCGGGAGGCGCCCCCCCGCGCGGGCGCGAGAAGCCGCCGACGAGGCTGGTGGCGGGCACGCGCCGGGCCGTCCGCAGGTCAGTGGTCATCGCGCCCACGCGGAGGTGCCGCACAACAGCGGAGCCCCGCGCCCCGGACGAGCTACAGGTGGGTGAGAGAGGCGATGCGGGCGCGGTGGCGGTCCGCTGCGCCGAGGGCGAGGGACGCGCTCTTCGCGCGCTTGAGGTAGAGGTGCGCGGGGTGCTCCCAGGTGAAGCCGATGCCGCCGTGGAGCTGCACCGCCTCCTCCGCCGCGGTGACCGCCGCGCCGGAGGCGAAGGCCTGGGCGAGCGCGGCGTAGAGCGCGCGCTCCGCGTCGCGGTCGACCGCGTCCGCGCCCGCGCGGGCGACCGCGCGGAGCTGGGTGACCAGGACCCACAGGTCCGCCAGGCGGTGCTTCACGGCCTGGAAGCCGCCGATGGGGCGGCCGAACTGGTGACGCTCCTTCGCGTAGGCGACGGTCGTGGTGAGCGCCCACTCCGCCACCCCCAGCTGTTCGCTGGCCAGCAGCGCCGCGCCCGTCTCCAGCGCGGCGTCCAGCGCCGTCGCCGCGTCCGCGCCGGAGGCGAGGAGGATGCCCTCGACCTCCTCCAGCGTGACGACGGCGAGTTGGCGGGTCATGTCGAGCGACACCATCGGTTCGACCGCCGCGCCGGTCACGGCGTACAGCTCCGCGGTGCCGTCCGCGGCGACCGCCGGGACGAGCAGCACGTCGGCCGCGAGCGCGTCCGCGACATGGCGGACCGTGCCGGACAGCAGGCCGCCCGACACCCGGACGTCCGCCGGGAACGCCCCACCGGGCGCGACGGCGAAGGGGACGGCCAGCGTGCCGACCGCCTCGCCGGAGGCGAGCTGCGGGAGGATCTTGCGTTCCCCGAGCGCCAGCAGCGCGGCCGTCGCCAGCACGCAGCTGCCGAAGAAGGGGACGGGCGCGACCGCGCGGCCCAGCTCCTCCAGGACGACGGCGGTCTCGCGCCAGCTCGCGCCCGCGCCGCCCAGCTCCTCGGGGACGGGCAGGCCGGTGACGCCGAGCTCGCCGGCGAGCGCGCGCCACAGGGCCGTGTCCGTGGTCTGCTCCGCCTCGGTGCGGGCCAGGGTCGCGTTCGCGGGGGCGCGATCGGCCAGCAGCGCACGGACGTTGGCGCGCAGCTCCTCCTCGACCTCGCTGTAGCCGAGGTCGGCGCCGCCCTGGTCGGTGCTGCCCTGGTCGGTGGTGGTCGTGGCGTTCATCGGGGCAGGTCCTTCCATGCGACGTCCTTGTCGACGCGGATCTCCTGGGGCAGACCGAGCACCCGCTCGGCGATGATGCCGCGCAGGATCTCCGACGTGCCGCCCTCGATCGAGTTCCCCTTGGCCCGCAGATAGCGGTAGCCGGGGCTGCCCTCGAGCATCGACGGGTTGGCCGGTCGCCGGAAGGTCCAGTCGTGGTACTCCAGGCCCTCCGCGCCCAGCAGTTCCAGCTCCAGGCCGGAGATCTGCTGGTTCAGCCGCGCGAAGGCGAGCTTGGCCGCGCTGCCCTCCGGCCCCGGCTGCCCGGCGGCGAGCTGCTGCCGAAGCCGCTCGGAGGTGAGGCGCGCGGCCTCGGCGTCGACCCACAGGCGCAGCAGCGCGTCCTGAAGCGCGGGCGTGTGCAGTTCGGGGTGCTCGCGCCAGGTGCGGGCGAGGACGCCGATCATGCCGCCCTCCCTCGGCTCAGCGTGGCCGCCGATGGCGACGCGCTCGTTCATGAGCGTCGTCTGCGCGACCCGCCAGCCGTCGCCGACCTCGCCGAGCCGGTGCGCGTCGGGGATGCGCACGCCGGTCAGGAACACCTCGTTGAACTCGGCCTCGCCGGTGGCCTGGCGGAGCGGGCGGACTTCCACGCCGGGGGCGTGCATGTCGCAGACGAAGTAGGTCATGCCGCGGTGCTTGGGCACGTCCGGGTCGGTGCGGGTGACCAGGATCGCCCAGTCGGCCTCGTGGGCGAGGGAGGTCCACACCTTCTGGCCGTCGACGATCCAGTCACCCGAATCCGGCTCCTGCACGGCGCGCGTGCCGAGCGCGGCGAGGTCCGAGCCGGCGCCGGGCTCGGAGAAGAGCTGGCACCAGATCTCCTCACCGGTCCACAGCGGACGCAGGAAGCGGCGGCGCACCTCGTCGCTCCCGTGGGCGAGGAGGGTGGGCGCGGCCATGCCGAGCCCGATGCCGTGCCGGCCGATGTCGAGCGTGGGGGCCCCGGCAGCGGCGAAGGCGTCGTTCACCTCCTGCTGGACGCTCCGCGGGGCGGAGCGCCCGCCGAGTCCTTCGGGGAAGTGCACCCAGGCGAGACCCGCGTCGAAGCGGGCCCCGAGGAAGTCCGCGACGGGCGTCGTCGCGGGGTCGTGCTCATCGATCAAGTCGCGGATCGCGCGGCTCAGTTCAGCATCCACGTACCTTCACCTTTCGGCAGACGGGAACCATGGGGGGCGCGGGGAACCGCGCGAGAAGCCACCCTGCGTGGTGTGCCACCGAGCGTGCGGGGCCATCCGCACCGGGTGGTTGCTCGCGCAGTTCTTCCCTGCGCCCCTCCTAGCGCTACGCGCTAGTCCAGCGGGCCGCCGGCGACGTAGACGACCTGGCCGGAGACGAAGCCCGCGCCCTCGCTGACGAGGAAGGAGACGGTGTGCGCGATGTCGTCCGGCACGCCGACGCGGTTGACCGGGATCATGGACGCGGCCGCCGCCTTGAACTCCTCGAAGCCCATGCCGACGCGCTCCGCCGTCGCCGCGGTCATGTCCGTGGCGATGAAGCCGGGGGCCACCGCGTTCGCGGTGATGCCGAACTTGCCCAGCTCCTTGGCCAGCGTCTTGGTGAAGCCCTGCAGGCCCGCCTTGGCGGCGCTGTAGTTGGCCTGGCCGCGGTTGCCGAGCGCGCTGGAGGAGGAGAGGTTGACGATGCGGCCGTAGCCCGCGTCGACCATGTGCTTCTGGCAGGCCTTGGACATCAGGAAGGCGCCCTTGAGGTGCACGTTCATGACGGTGTCCCAGTCCGACTCGGACATCTTGAACAGCAGGTTGTCGCGCAGCACACCGGCGTTGTTGACCAGGATCGTCGGCGCGCCGAGCTCGGCGACGACGCGGTCGACGGCCGCGGCGACCTGCTCGCCGTTGCTGACGTCGGCGCCGACGGCGAGGGCCTTGCCGCCCGCGGCGGTGATCTTCTCGACGGTGTCCTTGCCGGCCGCCTCCTCCAGGTCGATCACGGCGACGGCGTAGCCGTCCGCGGCCAGGCGGATGGCGGTGGCGGCGCCGATGCCGCGCGCTGCTCCGGTGACGATGGCGACGCGGTTCTGCTCGGTCATGAGAGACGTTCTCCTGAGGGTGAGTAGTGATCTGAAGGGGTCAGGCGAGGTAGGGCTTCAGCTCGCGGCGCGCCAGCGACCGCTTGTGGACCTCGTCGGGGCCGTCGGCGAAGCGCAGCGTGCGTGCGGCGGCCCAGAGTTGGGCGAGGGGGTAGTCCTGCGAGACGCCGCCCGCGCCGTGGGCCTGGATGGCCTTGTCGAGGATCCACTCGACCGTGGCCGGAGTGGCGATCTTGATGGACTGGATCTCGGTGTGGGCGCCCTTGTTGCCGACCGTGTCCATCAGCCAGGCGGTCTTGAGCACGAGCAGGCGCAGCTGCTCGATCCGGACCCGCGACTCGGCGATCCACTCCTGGATCACGCCCTGCTCGGCCAGCGGCTTGCCGAAGGCCGTGCGCGACACGACCCGACGGCACATCAACTCGACCGCCCGCTCGGCCATGCCGATCAGCCGCATGCAGTGGTGGATCCGGCCCGGCCCCAACCGGGCCTGGGCGATGGCGAAGCCGAGGCCCTCCCCGGCGATGAGGTTCTCCGCGGGGACGCGCACGTCGGTGAAGACGATCTCGGCGTGGCCGCCGTGCGCGCCGTCGGTGTAGCCGAAGACCTCCATGCCGCGCCGCACGTCCACGCCCGGGGTGTCGCGCGGGACGAGGATCATGCTCTGCTGCCGGTGCTTCTCCGCGTTCGGGTCGGTGCGGCCCATCACCACGAGGATCTCGCACTCGGGGCTCATCGCGCCGGAGGACCACCACTTGCGGCCGTTGACGACGTAGGAGTCGCCGTCGCGCTCGATCCGCGTGGCGATGTTGGCGGCGTCGGAGGAGGCGACCTCGGGCTCGGTCATGCAGAAGGCGGAGCGGATCTCGCCCTCCAGCAGCGGCGCCAGCCAGCGCTTCTGCTGCTCGGGGGTGCCGAACTCGGCCAGCACCTCCATGTTGCCGGTGTCGGGGGCCGCGCAGTTGAGCGCCTCCGGCGCCAGGTAGGGGCTGCGGCCGGTGATCTCGGCGAGCGGCGCGTACTGGAGGTTGGTCAGGCCCGTGCCGTGCTCGGCATTGGGCAGGCTGCGCTGGTCCACAAGAAACAGGTTCCACAGCCCCCGCTTCCGCGCCTCCGCCTTCAGCTCGGCCATGACCGCCGGGCGGGCCCAGGCGTCGTCCGACTCTCGCAGCTGCCGCGCCGCGACCGGCTCGGCCGGGTAGACGCACTCGTCCATGAAGGCCAGCAGCCGCTGCTGGAGTTCGAGCGTGCGCTCGTCGTAGCGGAAGTCCATCAGTCGCCGGCCTTTCCGTGCATGGTGTCCAGGGCGAGGGCGACCAGCGGCGGGACCATCGCGCCGAGGTGGGAGAAGCCGTCGCCCACCGTCTTGCCCTGGATGAAGCGGTAGTGGATGCCCTCGGCGATGACCGCCAGCTTGTACTGGCCGAAGGCGGTGTACCAGGGGAGGGGGGTGAGGTCGAGGCCGGTGGTCGCGGCGTAGCGCTCCTCCAGCTCGCGCATGGCGGGGAAGCCGAGCTCGGGGCTGACGGCACCGGCGACGGGGTTGCCCGGCATGCGGCCGGCGATGTCCCAGTACACCTTCATCAGGCCGACGTCGGCGAGCGGGTCGCCGAGGGTGGCCATCTCCCAGTCGAGCACGGCCGCGATGGAGTCGTCGGCGGCGGCGATGGTGTTGTCCAGGCGGTAGTCGCCGTGGACGACCGCCGCCCGCTGCGGCGTGGGGACGCCCTCGCTCAGGCGCCGCTGGAGTTCCTCCAGGCCGGGGATGTCGCGGCTGCGGGAGGACTCGAACTGGCGGTGCCAGCGGGAGACCTGTCGCTCCAGGTAGCCCTCCGGTCGGCCGAAGTCCGCCAGCCCGGCGGCGGCGGGGTCCACCGCGTGCAGGCCGGCGAGCACGTCGACCAGGTTGAAGGAGAGCGCCCGGGCCCGCTCCCGGGTGAGCCCGGCGGCGTCCTCGGCGGTGCGGTAGACGGTTCCGGCGACCTCGTCCATCAGATAGAAGGGAGCGCCGACGACGTCGGTGTCCTCGCAGAGCAGGTGCACCCGGGGGACCGGCACCGGCGTGTCCGCGAGGGCGGCGATGACGCGGTGCTCGCGGACCATGTCGTGCGCGGTGGCGAGGACGTGGCCGAGCGGCGGTCGGCGCAGCACCCAGCGGTGGTTGCCGTCGGTGAGCCGGTAGGTCAGATTGGACTTGCCGCCCGAGATCAGGGCGGCGGTCAGCGGCCCGGTGCCGAGGTGGGCGCGGAGCCGGTCGAGGTCCAGCCCCGGGGGCGTCGGAGTGCTCATGCCGGTCACGATACCGACTAGTAGGTATGTCGACTAGAGTGGCTCGCGCGTGGTGCGCACCACGTTGACACCCGACAATGAACGCCCGCCGAGCGCTACGTCGTCAGAGGTACGCCGTCGGTATGCCGTCACAGTAGAGAGGACGCCCATGGCAGCGCGCGTGGACATGGCGGTCCCCGTCCAGGAGCGGCTGCTCGCCGCCGCCAGCAGGCTCTTCGCGGAGCGCGGCTTCGCCCCCACCTCGGTCCAGGACATCGTGGAGCTGGCCGGCGTCACCAAGGGCGCGATGTACCACTACTACGCGTCCAAGGACGACCTGCTCCAGCAGATCTACACGCGGCTGCTGCTGGTCCAGTCGCAGCGCCTGGCGGAGACCGCCGAGGTCCCCGGGCCGGTGGACGAGCGGCTGCGCGCGGCGGCGGCCGACGTGGTGGTGAGCACCCTGGAGCACCTCGACGACGCGATGGTCTCCTTCCGGTCGATGCACATGCTCCCGCCCGACCGGTTGGCCCAGGTCCGGGCCGACCGACGCCGCTACCACGAGCGCTTCCGGGCCGTGATCGAGGAGGGGCAGCGGGAGGGCGTCTTCCGCGCCGATCTGCCGGCGGACCTGGTGACTCATCAGTTCTTCGGCGGCGTGCACCATCTGGGCAGCTGGTACCGGAAGGACGGCGAGCTGACCCCCCTGGCCATCGGTGCGTCTTTTGCCGAGCTTTTGCTCAGAAGCCTGCAACCGATCTGAGTCGGACACCAACGATCGCTTCGGATCACGATTGGATCGCGGCCCTCTGGGGCATGTCGCTCTGGTCTGTCTGGTTTGTATAGTGTCGGCCAGCAGCCGACGGCTGCCCGGCCGAAAACTCCGTACACAGGACCCCCACATGGGGCTTCCCCACGGTCGCGCCGCTCACGATCCGAACGCGCCCACCCACAGGGCTGAAAAGCGTCGGGAACACTTCAGGACGGTCCTATGGTGCTGGGGGATATCGACATGACGGGCACGCCGATCCGCTTGTCCCAGTCGCCTGGTCAACTGATCCGCATAGCCCAGCAGGTCCACACACGTCTGTGGGCCGAGCATGTCGGGGCGGAGCTGACCGCGCCGCAATACGCCGCGCTCATCGCCCTGGCTCTCGAGCCCGGGGCCGACCAGCGGACGGTGGGCGAGCGTGCCTCGCTCGACAAGGCGACCATGGCCGAGATGGTCGGCCGACTGGTCCGGCGCGGCCTGGTGCTGCGTCGCCGCGACCCCGCGGACGGCCGGCGCAAGCTGCTGACCCTGTCGCCGCACGGCGAGCAGGTCATGCAGGAGGCGTCGACCGGTGTGGCAGTGGTCCAGCGCGAGCTGCTGGTGCCGCTGTCGGAGCCGGAGCGCTCCGAGCTGATGATGGCGCTGGCGCGCATGGCGCGGATGGAGAACCTGGCCCTGGAGACCATGGTCGACGCCCGTCCGCTGCTGGACGCCCCGCGCGTCATCGGCTACCTGATCCGCGTCGCCCAGCAGGTGCACACGCGCCTGTGGGCCGAGCTGGTCTCCACCGAGCTCACCGCGCCGCAGCACGCCGTGCTGGACGCGCTCTCCACCGAGCCGGACATCGACCAGCGCACGGTCGGCGAGCGCACCTCGCTGGACAAGGCCACCATGGCCGAGCTCATCAGCCGCCTGGTCCGCCGTGGGCTGGTCCTGCGCCGGCGCGACCCGGCCGACGGCCGCCGCAACCTGCTGGCGCTGGCCCCCGCGGGCGCGCGTCTGCTGGAGGAGGTCGGGGCCGGCGTCACGGAGGTCCAGGCGCGTCTGCTGGTGCCGCTGGACGAGATCGAGCGCGAGCGGACCCTCACCCTGCTCGGACTGATCGCCCGACTGACGGTGCGCTGACGCACTTTCCGTCTCCTTCTTCACAGCTTGGCCCGGCGGGCGTCGCGTATGCGGCGCCCGCCGGCATTTGTGAGCCCCACCACACCTCCGGCCGGTTCTACGACCGTGGATAGTCGATCATTTGCCCGCATACCGAGATCTTCGGGACGGAAGGGCCGTGGTCGACCTTTCGGGTGTGCAGAGCCTTCACACAGGGCTTACGCCGTCTGGCGATCTTCACCGCAGCGTGTGCATGGCCGCGCGCCCCACCTCGGCGAACCCTGTTCCACTACGGACCCGCGTAGTAGAAGGCGCGTTGATCCGGCCGGACGTCGCTTGCTATCAATGGCGATGTCACCACGGCGACCTCGCGGCGACCTCACGGCGACCCCGCGATCGAACGCCTTGAGCGCGTCGCCCCCAAGTCCGGCACCGTCCCGAAACCGGCGTGCCAGCGGCACCGTCCGACCCCGCAGCGCACCTGTCCCGCGCTGCGGGCGGACGGCGGCCACCGTCCGCCGGAGGGTTTCCGCTCCCGGGCGGCCAAGGCACTGCAGAGCTCTTGTCAGCTCGTGGGTGCGGCTGTCACGATCTTGGCTCTGTGATAACGCGCGTCAGCGAGGGGGAGCCCGTGGCCGACGGCGGCGAGCCGTGGCACCGCTATTACGCGACCGGCGTGCCACACAAGATCAGCATTCCGAACGTTCCCGTGCACGGCCTCCTCGACGAGGCCGCCGCGCGGCACGGGCGGCGGACCGCGCTCGTCTTCCTCGGGCGCAGGACCAGCTACCGCGCCCTGAACCGCGCCGTCGCCCGCTTCGCCGAGGGCCTCGCCGCGCTGGGCGTCACGCGCGGCGACCGGGTCGCGCTGGTGCTGCCGAACTGTCCCCAGTACGTCGTCGCGTTCTACGCCACGCTGCGGCTCGGCGCGGTCGTCGTGCCGACGAACCCGCTCTACACCGAGTCCGAGCTGGCGCACCAGCTCGCGGACAGCGGAGCCGTGGTCGCGGTCGTCCACGACGGGGCGTTCGCGCATGTCGACGCCGTGCGCGGGCGGACCGCGCTGCGGCATGTCGTCGTCGCGTGCCTCGCGGACGCGCTCCCGCTGCGGGCGCGTGTCGCGCTGAGGCTGCCCCTTGCGCGCTCCCGTACGCTCCGCGCCAAGCTGGTCACGCCCCTGCCCGAGGGCGCGGACGCCGTCCGCTTCGGCGACGTGCCGCGCCGGACGCCGAAACGCGGCGGCGCCGCGCTCGGGCCGGTGAGCCCGCGCACCGCCGTCGCCGTCCTCCAGTACACCGGCGGCACCACGGGGACCCCGAAGGGCGCGATGCTGACGCACCGCAACCTCGTGGCCAACGCCCACCAGGTGCGCGCGTGGTATCCCCAACTGCGGCCAGGACGCGAGACCTTGCTGGCCTGCCTGCCGATGTTCCACGTCTACGGGATGACGATGTGTCTCGGTGTGGCGGCCGCCGCCGGGGCGCGGACCGTGCTGCTGCCGACGTTCGACCCGGCGCTCGTGGTCGCCACGATGCGGCGCTGGCGGCCGACGCTCTTCCCCGGCGTGCCGCCGATGTACCAGGCGCTGATGCAGGAGGCGGAGCGGCACGGCCCCGCGGTCAACCGCGCGCTGCGCTCGGTGCGTTACTGCATCTCCGGCGCGATGCGGTTGGAGCCGGAGACCGTGGACCGGTTCCAGGAGCTGACCGGCGCCCGGCTCGTCGAGGGCTACGGGCTGTCCGAGGCCTCACCCGTGGTGCTGGCCAACCCCCTGAATGCCAACGCCCGTCCGGGCACGGTCGGGATCCCGCTGCCGGGCACCCAGGTGCGGATCGTCGCCGAGGACGACCCGGCCAAGGAGCAACCCCACGGTGAGGCAGGGGAGTTGGTGGTGCGCGGACCGCAGGTCTTCGCGGGCTACTGGCACGAGCGCGAGGACAGCGCGGCGATGCTGCACGACCGTTGGCTCTTCACCGGCGACATCGCGGTGATGAGCCCGGACGGCTTCGTCACCGTCATCGACCGCAAGCGTGACGTCATCATCGCCTCCGGCTTCAGCGTCTTCCCGAGCGAGATCGAGGACGTGCTGCTGGCGCACCCGGCGGTGGCCGACGCCGCCGTGGTCGGCGTGCCGGACCCCTACCGGGGCGAGACGGTGAAGGCGTGCGTGATCGTGCGGCCGGGGAGCCGGCTCACCGAGCGGGCGCTGCTCGACTACTGCGCCGCCCGGCTCACCGGCTACAAGATGCCCAAGATCGTCGAGTTCCGGGTGGACCCGCTGCCCCGCAACACGCTCGGCAAGGTGCTGCGCCGATTGCTGCGGGACGAGCATCAGGCCTTGGAGTCGCTCGACTCCGCATCCGGCTCCGCGCCTGCATCCGCAGCCGCTTCCGGTTCCGGTTCCGTCGAGGCGTCCGAGGCGTCCGCGTCCTTGGCCGCCTCCTGGGAGGGCGAGCCGACGACGGGCTGACGGTCCTTCAGGGCCTCGGCGAGCGTCAGGCTGCTGTCCCAGATCGAGTGGAACGCCAGCGAGAGCGCCTCGGCCAGGGAGGGGTGCCGGATGCACAGCGAGGTCGTCGCGCTGTCGCGGGCCACCGGGTCGGGCATGTCGCACATGACCGTGGAGCCGTCCGCGATGATCATCTTCAACGGGAGCTCGTCCGCGATGCGGATCTCCTCGCCCGCGTCCACGAACAGGTGCATGACCTCGAGCAGGGCCGGGTCCTCCAGCACCTCGCGCGAGTACAGCGAGCGCACCGTGCGGCCCGCGGCGTGGAGGCGGGCGCTGGCCTCGAGGCCGGCCAGGTTCTCCGGCGGGGTGAACCACGGCGGCTTGGAGAAGCTGAGCAGCTCGCGCTCGGCGGTCGTCTGGAGCCGCGCGAACCGCTCGCTGATGTCGGCCGAGTCCCGCAGGACCTCGACGTAGTCGAGGGGGTCGGTGTGGGTGCGGCCGTTGTCGAAGGTGGGCCCGAGCTCCCGGGCGAGCTCGCTGGAGAGCCGCTCCAGCCGCCCGAGGGAGCGGCGCTGCTGCTCGATGAGGCGCTCCACGGCGGTGTCGGGGGCGACCGCGGAGTAGCCGGCGACCCGGCCGGGGTGAAGCACGGCGAGCTGCCGACGGATCAGCCCTTCCAGCACGTCGTAGACACGCTGTCGGGGGACACCCGCCTCCCTGGCGACTTCGGCCGCGGTGAACACGTCGCGGCGGATCAGGGCGAGGTACACCCGGGCCTCGTAATTGGTGAGGCCCAGCTCCTCCAGGTCGGCTGCGCGTCGATCGTCCGTCTGCATGTTGGCACGTTAGCGGCGGGAGTGCGGGTGCTGGCAAGCGACCGCCACGAGTTCGGGGGACGAGGTCGCCCTCCGGCGGGACTTTTCCGGGCAGAACGGGCCTCCGACACAGAAGTGAACGGCCGGTAACCTCGCGTTTCGCAGCTTACTTGCCGTAAGGCTAGCCCCGCCGTATCGGTTGTCCTACCCATGCAGTACGGTGCCTGGCATGTCAGAGATCTCGACCGACACCCCGGTCACCCCGCCCGGTCCGGAGGCTCCGGCCGACGGCCCCAACTACCTCAGCCACAAGCAGATCATGGTCGTCATGGGCGGCCTCATGGCCGGCATGCTGCTGGCCGCCCTGGACCAGAGCATCGTCGGCACCGCGCTGCCCACCATCGTGAGCCAGCTCGGCGGCATCGACAAGCTCTCCTGGGTGGTCACCGCCTACCTGCTGACCTCGACGGCGGCCACGCCGCTCTGGGGCAAGATCTCCGACCTGTACGGGCGCCGGATCATCTTCCAGGCCGCGATCGTGATCTTCCTGGTCGGCTCGGCGCTGGCCGGTCTCAGCCAGAACATGGGCGAGCTGATCGCCTTCCGCGCCATCCAGGGCATCGGCGGCGGCGGTCTGATGTCGCTCGCCTTCGCGATCATCGGCGACGTCATACCCCCGCGCGAGCGCGGCCGTTACCAGGGCCTGATGGGCGCCGTCTTCGGCCTGGCCAGCGTGGCCGGCCCGCTGCTCGGCGGCTGGTTCACCGACTCGATCGGCTGGCGCTGGATCTTCTACATCAACCTGCCCGTCGGCATCGGCGCGCTGGTCGTCTGCTCCTTCGCGCTGAAGCTGCCGGTCAACCGGCGCGAGCACAAGATCGACTACCTCGGCTCGACGCTCATCGTCACCGCCGTCACCAGCCTGCTGCTCTACCTGAACTGGGCCGGCACCAGCTACGGCTGGACGAGCTGGCAGGGCCTGTCCCTGTGCCTCGGCTCGATCCTGCTGACCGTCGTGTTCTGCCTGGTCGAGCAGCGCGCCGCCGAGCCGATCCTGCCGATGCGGCTGTTCCGCAACCCGGTCTTCCGGATCGGCAACGGCTTCGGCTTCTTCGCCGGTTTCGCGATGTTCGGCGGCATCATCTACCTCCCGGTCTACCTCCAGGCCGTGCAGGGCATGTCGGCGACCAAGTCCGGCCTCGGCATGCTCCCCGCCGTCGCGGGCATCATGGCAACCGCGATCAGCTCCGGCCGCGTCATGGCCAAGACGGGCAAGTACAAGATCTTCCCGATCCTCGGCGCGCTGGTCATCATCGGCTCGCTGGTGCTGCTGTCGACGCTGACCAACACCACGCCGTACTGGCAGGTGGCCCTGTTCGCCTTCGCCTTCGGCGCGGGCCTCGGCCTCACCATGCAGACGGTCGTCACCGCGGTCCAGAACGCGGTGGACTTCCGCGACATGGGCGTCGCCACCGCCTCGGCGACGTTCTTCCGCCAGATCGGCGCGTCCATCGGCACCGCGATCTTCGGCACCGTGCTGACCAGCCGGCTGACGCACTACCTCAAGCAGGAGTTCGCCGGCTCGCCGAAGGGCACCGGCGCGCTCAAGGGCATGGACACCAACAACGTCCAGGCCATCAAGGCGCTGCCCGAGCCGGTCAAGCACCACGTCACGGCGGCCTTCGCGCACGCCATCGGCGACCTGTTCCTGATCGGCGTCCCGTTCATCGTGATCGCCCTCGGCTTCGCGCTGGTGCTCAAGGAGATCCCGCTGAAGTCCCTCGGCGGTCCCGCCCCGGACGCGCCGCCGGCGCACTGAGGCTCCTTGCCTGAGGAGGGCCCGGACCGCTCGGCGGTCCGGGCCCTCCGCTTTCGCCCTGCCTCAGTCGTCGAGTCGGCCCATCGACAAATTGACACTGGTCCCGGTCATCCCGCTCGCCCGGTCCGAGGCCATGAAGGCCGCGACCTCGGCCAGCTCCCGCAGCCGCATGGTCCGGCGGGTGTGCGAGGAGGCGGCGAGGTACTCCTCGAACTGCTGCCAGCTCAGGCCGGAGGCGTCGGCCTTGGCCGCGTGCACCGCCCGGAGCGACGCCGTCTCCGGGAGACCGTGCGGGCGCAGGCCGACCACGCGGACGCCGTGCGGCGCGAGCTCGGCGGAGAGGTCCCGGGTCAGCGCCTCCTTGGCGGCGGACGCCGGACCGTAGCCGCCGTTCAGCGCGCTGCCCATGCGGGCGGGGATCGCCGTGACCGTCATGATCACGCCCGAGTGGTTCGGCAGCATCCGCCGCGCGGCGGCCCGGGCGGTCAGGAAGTACGAGCACGCGTAGTCGGTGACCGGGCGGAGGAACGTCTCCACGTCGAGCTCCGCCAGCGGCGTCCCGAGGATCTCCCGGTCCGGGACGCCGACGGCGTTGAACGAGACGTCCACACGGCCGGCCCGCTCCACCACGGACCGCAGGTGCGCCTCCACCGCCTGTCCGTCGAGCGCGTCGACCTCGGCCGCCTCGGCGGAGCCGCCCGCCGCGACGATCTCCTTGGCGGCCGCCTCGACCGTCGGCAGCCGCCGACCGGTGAGGAACACCGTGGCCCCCTCCGCCGCGAACGCGCGGGCCACCGCGCCGCCGATCGCGCCACCCGCGCCGTAGACCACCGCGATCTTGTCCTTGAGCAACATCTCTGCCTCCTCGTTGTGCTGTCGTTGGTGCAGACAGCAGGGGGAGGGAGAACTGGGCGGGCCGTGACCGCCCGGTTCGTGCCCCGGCCGGTGTCTGCCCAGGATGGAAGAGGCATCGTTCGAGGAGGGTGACACGGGTGAGTGCCGAGCTGATCGAGCGGGCGAGGGCCGGGGACGGTGAGGCGTTCCGGCAGTTGACCGCACCGCACCGACGCGAACTCCAGGTGCACTGCTACCGCATGCTCGGCTCCCTCCAGGACGCCGAGGACGCCCTCCAGGACACCCTGCTGGCCGCCTGGCAGGGCCTCGACGGCTACGAGGGCCGCGCCTCCCTGCGCACCTGGCTCTACCGGATCGCGACCAACCGCTGCCTCAACGCGCTGCGCGCGGCGAAGCGGCGCAGCGCGCGGGAGTGGAACGTGCCCGGCGTGATGCCGCCCGAGCCGTCCCGCCTCGGCGAGGCCGTCTGGCTCGAACCGCTCCCCGACGCGCAGGCGGCGGACGCGGCGCCGGCACCGCCCGGCCCGGAGGCCCGCTACGAGCAGACGGAGTCCCTCTCGCTGGCCTTCGTGACGGCCCTTCAGCTGCTGCCGCCCCGTCAGCTCGCGGTCCTGGTCCTGCGTGACGTCCTCGGCTTCCACGCGAGCGAGGTGGCGGCGATGCTGGACGCGACGGTGGAGTCGGTCGCCAGCGCGCTCAAGCGGGCGCGGGCGACGCTGTCGCAGCGGCGGCCGGCCCTGGACGACCGTGAACCGCCGCCGGCGCCCGGCTCGCCCGAGGAGGAGGCGCTCGTGGCGAGGTTCGTCCGCGCGTACGAGGCGGCGGACCTCGAAACCGTGGTGGCGCTGCTGACCGACGACGTCTTCATGTCGATGCCGCCCATTCCCTTCGAGTACGAGGGCCGCGCGATCGTCTCCCGCTTCGTCGCCGCCCTGTTCGGCGCGGGCCGCCGCTTCGACCTCGTCCCCACCCGCGCCAACGGGCAGCCCGCGTTCGGCGCCTATCTGCGGACGGCGGGCGGCGGCAGCCGGGGGACGGGCCTGATCGTGCTCGGGCTCAGCGGGGGCCGGATCTGTGCGATGTCGCGGTTCGAGAGCAGCGTCCTGCGGTGGTTCGGGCTGCCCGCGGAGCTCCGGCCGCGCTAGAAGTCGAACCCCACATGGACGTGGTCGTGGTGGGTGGCGTCGCTGAAGAACTGGTTCCCCGCACCGGGGAGGAGGTACGGGCCGCCGACGTTGTAGGAGCCGGCCGCGGCGGCCGCGCGCATGAAGCCCTCCACGAGCGCGCGCGGCGTCGCCGGGTCGATCACGGCGTGGCCGTCGATGGTCCACACATCGAACGCGCGGCCCTGGGGGTGGTCGCTCGGGCGGGTCGTCCCGAACACGTCGATCGGGTGCCCGGAGCGGACCACGCTCAGCATGATCCGGTGGCTGCGCGCCAGCGTCAGCATCGCGTTCAGCGCGCTGTCGTGCACGTTCCCGCTCAGCACGTCCGCGTGCGCGGCGGGCGGCAGGGTGATCGCCTGCACGTCGGCGAGGACGGCGCGGGCCGCGGAGGAGAGGGACGCCGC
The DNA here is from genome assembly GCF_000787855.1 of Streptacidiphilus anmyonensis. Classification (GTDB taxonomy): domain Bacteria; phylum Actinomycetota; class Actinomycetes; order Streptomycetales; family Streptomycetaceae; genus Streptacidiphilus; species Streptacidiphilus anmyonensis. Next base: position 20,943 of record NZ_BBPQ01000006.1, read on the forward strand.
GGGCGGGCCGGGAACGGCGGGATGCAGGGCGGTCACGTTCCACAGCGGCTGCGCGGCGCTGAGGCGCACGTCGACGGTGGTGCCGCCGGTGTCGTCGCCGGGCGTGTACTGGCGGCAGACCACCAGCACGCTGGCCGAGTCGCTCAGGATCCCGCCGTACTGCGCCTCCAGCACCTGTACGGCGGCCTGCGGGGCGTCGCTGAGCAGATCGCCCGCCTGGTCCGCGAGCGCCGGGTCGTACCCGGCGGCGGCGGCGCGCTTCCGCGCGGCCGCGACGCCCTGGCCGCCGGGCGGCCAGGTGCCGAGCGCCTCGATCAGCCGCACCGCGCGGAGCTTCACCTGCGGCTGGATGTCGTTGGGGCTGGGCCGCCACGGCGCGGTGAGGTGGAGCGCGGACGCGCTCGGGCTGGGACTCGGCCCGGGGTGCGTGAGCGTGGGCGACGGGCGTGCGGACGGCGACGACGCCGCCGCTGCCGGATGCCGGCTCGACGACGTGCATCCGGCCACGCCGGCCACCACCCCGGCCCCGAGGGCGAGAAGCCCGCGCCTGCTGATGGACGTCACCCCACCAGTCTGCGCCTACCCGAGGCGGTTCCCGCCCGGGGACGCGGGGCCGAGCCGGTGCCAGTCGTGCCCGCACGGGTCGTCGCCGAGCCCTGCCCGGCACTGCTGCCTGCGCCGCCCGTCCGCGACCCCGAGCAGCCGGACCAGGAGACGGAAGGCCTTCACCCGCTCGTGCGGCGGACGCAGCCCGGCGACGGCGCCGATGTAGTACCGGGAGGCACCGCGTGCGAGCAGGACGGCCGGCGTGTGCGTCGGCTTGAGCCCCGAGTGGCCCAGCCGTTCGCTGCCCTGGTCGGTTGCACTGCCTACCGGTTGCACTACCTGGGGGCGCGGGGAACTGCGCGAACAGCCCACCCGTGGCGGACGGCCCTGCCCGCTCGGGATCGCACGGCCGTGGGTGGCTTGTCGCGCAGTTCCTCGCGCCCCTGTCGGCTACGCCGAGGTACGGGCCATCTCGTCGAGGGCGCGGAGGAGGCCCGGGAGGGAGGGCCCGCGGCCCAGGGGGAGGACCTCGTGGGGCTTCTCGTCGAGCAGCAGGAGGGCGATGTCCTCCGTGTTCGCGGCGAGCGACCAGCCGGGACCGTCGGCGCGGACGATGCGCGCGCCCTCGGGGCCGGGCGCGGAGCGCACGCGGCCGGCGGGCGGGGGGTCGCTGGTGTAGCCGATGGCCTCGGTCAGGACGCGCTGGATATGGGCCGGGGGCTGCGCCCCGGTCTCGTCGAAGGAGGCGTGCAGGCCGACCTGCTGGCGCCAGGTGAGCCACTGCTTGGCGACGTCGTCCGCCGCCATGCGGCGCTGCGCGGGGCCCCAGCCCGTGGGGTCGGGCGCGGTGAGGAGCTTCGCACCGGGTGCGGGACGCGGATCGTGCGGCTCGGGGACGCCGGGGGTGGCGACGGTCAGGGCGAGCGGCCAGCCGGCGATGGTGTCGACGACGGTGCGGTCCGGGGCGGAGAGCTCGTACGGCATGCCGCAGTCCCACGCGGCGATCGCGCAGCCGATCAGCGCGGCGTCGTCGGAGACGACGGTCCAGCGCGCGCCGGAGGCGTCCTGGCCGAAGAGCAGGCCGTAGCCGTCCGCCCACGGCTCCAGGCCGAGCACCCCGCAGGCCTCGGGGTAGTCGTCCCCGAGCACGCTCGGGAACTGTCCCGGGGTCAGCAGCAGGGCTGTGAGCACGTGGAACGTGTCCAGCTCGTCCTTCGCGTTCGTGTTCGCGGTCATGCACGCCCCCATCGCCCGGACGGCCCAACGCCTGGATCACCCGGCTGGCTCAGTGGATCGCTCGTTGGGGGGCATGCTAGTGACGCGCCGACGCGCCACGCCAGGGACGAAAGGGACGGGCCGCCGTGACCGGGAAGGTCACGGC
>NZ_BBPQ01000006.1:23331-57945 GCF_000787855.1 Streptacidiphilus anmyonensis
GGTCACGGCGGCCCGACGGCGACGCGTCGACGCCGGCTCAGCCGGCCGTCACCGCGCGGATGCTCTCGCGCAGCGAGGACATGGTCGCGAGCACGGCCGTCGGCTCGTAGCCGCAGTGCGCCATGCAGTTGTCGCAGCGGGGGTCCTTGCCGCGGCCGAACTTGTCCCACTCCGTGGTGTCCAGCAGCTCCTGGTAGGTCTGGGTGTAGCCGTCGGCCATCAGGTAGCACGGCTTCTGCCAGCCCTTGAGCGAGTAGGACGGGATCGCCCACGGGGTGCACTCGAAGTCCCGCTTGCCCTCCAGGAAGTCCAGGTAGAGGGCCGAGTGGTTGAGCCGCCACTTCTTGCGGTGGCCGTCGCCGAAGGCCTTCTTGAACAGCTGGCGGGTCTGCTCGACGCCGAGGAAGCGGTCCTGGTCCGGCGCCTTCTCGTAGGCGTAGCCGGGCGAGATCTGCATCCGGTCGACCTTGAGCTCGTCGTTCAGGTAGTCCAGCACCTCGATGATGTCCTGAGGGCTGTCGTTGTTGAAGAACGTCGAGTTCGTGTAGACCTGGAAGCCCGCCGCCTTGGCCTGCTTGATCGCGGCGACGGCCTGGTCGAAGACGCCGTCCTTGCTCACCGACTCGTCGTGCCGCTCCTGCAGCCCGTCGATGTGGACCATCCACGCGAAGTTCCGGTGCGGCTTGAACTTGTGGATGTGCTTGGGCAGCAGCACCGCGTTGGTGCACAGCACGACGAACTTGCCGCGCTTCAGCAGCTGGCGGGTGATCTCGTCGATCTGCGGGTGCATCAGCGGCTCACCGCCGGCCAGGGAGACCATCGGCGCGCCCGACTCCTCGACGGCGGCGACGGCCTGCTCCACCGGCATGCGCTGCTTGAGCACGCTCGCCGGGTGCTGGATCTTGCCGCAGCCCGCGCAGGCGAGGTTGCAGGCGAAGAGGGGTTCGACCTCCACGATGAGTGGGAACTTCTCGCGGCGGAGAAGCTTCTGCTTGAGGAGGTAGCTGCCCATCTTGACGGTCAGATTGAGTGGGAGTCCCATGATCTCTCTCTCCGTTCCCCCGGGCGACGGGTCCGTGGCCCTCTTCTAACATACAGTCTGTATGGAACAGGATGCAGGTATGACAGCACCCCGATCGAGGCGTTCGCCCGGAAGTCGGCGCGCGGAGCACACCGCCGACACCCGGCGCGCGCTCGTGCGCGCCGCGCGCACCCTCTTCGCCGAGCGCGGATACACCGCGACGGGGACCGAGGACATCGTGGCGGCGGCGCAGGTCACTCGAGGGGCGCTGTACCACCACTTCAAGGACAAGGCCGACCTGTTCCGGGCCGTGATGGGCGAGTGCGCCCAGGAGATGGCCGAGCGGCTCGTGGAGCAGGAGACGGCGCGCGCCGAGAGTGAGACCGGTGACGCCTGGACGCTGCTGCGGCACGGTTTCCAGTCGTTCCTGGACGCCTGCAACGACCCGGACTTCCAGCGGATCGTGCTGGTGGAGGGCCCGGCCGTGCTGGGCCACAGCGCCTGGGACGCGCTGGTCGAGCAGCACGGCTACGTGCTGCTGGCGGAGGAGTTGACCCGGGCGATGGACGAGGGCAGCATCTCGCCGATGCCGATCGGCCCGCTCACCCGGATGCTGGCGGCCCTGATCTCCGAGGCGAGCCTCTACATCGCCCGCGCCGTGGACCACGAGACGGCGCGCAAGGAGGCGGGCGAGGTGCTGGAGCGCCTGCTGACCGGACTTTCGCGTACTGACGCGTAACTTCCACGGTCCGAAGCCTTCCCGAGCCGGGGTGCGTCCCCTACCCTCTCGATTGCGCCACTGATTACTGGCACAGTTAAGGGTGGAAGGTGAGGGCATGGGGAGCAGCGCGGCGGTCCAACGGGTCAAGGTCGCCATCATCGGCTCGGGATTCGGCGGGCTCGGCGCCGCCGTGCGGCTGCGCCAGGAGGGCGAGGACGACTTCGTCGTCCTCGAGCGCGGCGCGAGCGTCGGCGGCACCTGGCGTGACAACAGCTACCCGGGCTGCGCCTGCGACGTCCCGTCCCACCTGTACTCCTTCTCCTTCGCGCCCAACCCGGACTGGCCGCGCACCTTCTCCGGGCAGCCGGAGATCCGCGGGTATCTCGAGCGCGTCGTCGAGCGCTTCGGCCTCCGCGGCCACCTGCGGTTCCGTCACATGGTGACCGGCGCGCGCTGGGACGAGGGCACCGGACGCTGGGAGGTCGAGACCGACCAGGGCCGCTACAGCGCCCAGGTGCTGGTCGCCGCCACCGGCCCGCTCTCGGACCCGTCGGTCCCGGACATCCCCGGCCTCGGCGACTTCCCCGGCGAGGTCTTCCACTCCGCGCAGTGGAACCACGACTACGACCTGGCCGGCAAGCGCGTGGCCGTCGTCGGCACCGGCGCCTCCGCGATCCAGATCGTGCCCTCCATCCAGCGAGAGGTCGGCAGGCTGGTCCTGTTCCAGCGCACCCCGCCGTGGGTGATGAACCGGATGGACCGCGACATCACCGCCGTCGAGCGCTTCGTCTACCGCCACGTCCCCGCCGCCCAGAAGGCGCTGCGCGGCGCGCTGTGGCTGGTGCGCGAATACCAGGTCGGCGCGTTCGTGAAGCGTCCCGGCCTGCTGCGCGCCCCCGAGGCGCTGGCGCTCGCCAACCTGCGGCGGGCCGTCAAGGACCCGGCCCTGCGGGCCAAGCTGACGCCCGACTACCGCTTCGGCTGCAAGCGGGTGCTGCTGTCGAACACCTACTATCCGGCGCTCGCCCAGCCGAACGTGGACGTGGTCGCGGCCGGCCTGAAGGAGGTCAGGGGCAGCACGCTGGTCGCCTCCGACGGCACCGAGCACGAGGCCGACGCGATCGTCTTCTCCACCGGCTTCCACGTGACCGACCTGCCGGTCGCCGACCACATCACCGGCGTGGGCGGACGGACCCTGGCGCAGGAGTGGGAGCAGGGCATGGCCGCGCTGCGCGGCACCACCGTGCGCGGCTTCCCCAACCTGCTGCTGGTCATCGGCCCCAACACGGGGCTGGGCAACAGCTCGATGGTGCTGATGATCGAGTCGCAGCTCAACTACCTCGCGGACTACCTGCGCAAGCTCGACTCCAGCGGCGCCGCCGCGCTGGACGTGACGGCCTCCGCCCAGCTCCGCTGGAACGACGAGCTCCAGCGCCGGATGGCGCGGACCGTCTGGAACACCGGCGGCTGCCGCAGCTGGTACCTGGACGCCATGGGCAACAACACCACCCTGTGGCCCGGCACCACCGCGCACTTCCGCCGTGAGACGCGCACGGTGGACCTGCACGAGTACGACCTGATCCACGCGCCCGTCGCCCAGCCCGTGAACGCCTGAGGGAGATAGATCGACATGTCGAGCAAGCAGAGCATGGCCGGTCAGGTCGCCGTCATCACCGGAGCCGCGCGCGGCGTCGGCGCGCAGCTGGCGCGCGTGCTGACCGCGCGCGGCGCGCGGGTCGCCCTGGTCGGGCTGGAGCGGGACCGGCTCAAGGAGGTCGCCGAGGAGTGCGGCCCGGAGGCGGGCTGGTGGGAGGCCAACGTCACCGACCGCGAGGCGCTGAGCGCCGTCGCCGCGGAGATCGTCGAGCGCTACGGCCGCGTCGACGTCGTGGTCGCCAACGCCGGCATCGCGACGGGTGCGCCCTTCGCCGACTCCGATCCGGACGTCTGGACCCGCGTCATCGAGGTCAACCTCGTCGGCAGCGCGAACACCGCCTGGGCGTTCCTGCCCGCGCTGGCCGACTCCCGCGGGTACCTCCTCCAGATCGCCTCGCTGGCGGCGATCACCCCCGCTCCGCTGATGAGCGCCTACTGCGCGAGCAAGAGCGGGGTGGAGGCGTTCGCCCATTCGATCCGGCCGGAGCTGGCCCTGAAGGGCGTCAAGGTCGGTGTCGGCTACCTGAGTTGGACCGACACCGACATGGTGCGCGGTGCGGACGAGGACCCGGTGATGCGCGACATGCGCGCGGCGCTGCCCTGGCCGCTGAACCGCACCTACCCGCTGGGCCCGGCCGTCGACCGCCTCGCCGACGGCATCGCGCGGCGGTCGGCCCACGTCTACGCCCAGGCGTGGCTGCGGGGCATGCAGCCGCAGCGCCACCTCGTCCCGATGATCATGGGTGCGGTCGGCCCGATGCGGCTGCGCGCGATGGGGACGCGGCTCGCGGAGTTCGCCGAGAACCCCCGCGGCCTGGTCGGCCGCGGCGGAGCGGCGGACCAGGCGGACCGTCAGGCGCACATCAGGTAGTCGGCCCGTCGCCGCTCGGCGGGTAGGCGAGGCGCACGATCATCGAGTGCAGCAGCTCCAGTTCCTCGGGCGTGAGCCCGTGGTCAGCTGTTCCTCGGTGCGCCTGACCGCCTCGGCGACGCGCCCGAGCAGCGTCTGCCCGGCTTCCGTGATCACGATGGCGTGCGCGCGGCGGTCGGTCGGGTGCGGCTCGCGACGCACCAGGCCGCGCGCTTCGAGCGCGTCGAGGGCGCGAACCACCGCGGACTTGTCCGCGTCCATGCTGTCCACGAGTTGGCGTTGCGTCGGCATGTCGAACAGGCCGGCGTGCATCAGGATGCCGGCGTGACTACGCCGGACGCTTCCTGCTGCACTGCCACAACCTGGAGCACGAGGACATGGCGATGATGGCCGAGTTCACCACCAACCAGTGACAGCGATGGTGACGCAGCGTCAGGTCGACGGGGACGCGCGGGGCTTAGGCCGCCGGGTGCTCCCGCCGCAGGGCCTCGCCCGCCGCGCGGCACTCGTCCAGCAGGACGCGCAGGTCGTCCGGGGTCGTGCGGGCGTTCAACAGGCAGGCGCGGACGGCCTCGTGGCCGCCCAGGACGGTGCCCGTGACGAACGCCCGCCCGCGTTCCTGGACGGCGACGCCGAGTGCCGCGTTGACGCGGTGCAGGGTCTCCTCGTCGGCGTCGGCGGGTGCGTAGCGGAAGGCCACGATCGAGGTCTCGACGGGCGTCAGCAGCTCCAGGTCCGGGGCCTCGTCGACCATCCGCCCGAGCTCGCGGGCGAGTTCGCAGCAGCGGGTGACGTCGCGGGCCACGCCGGAGCGGCCCGCGGCGGCCAGCGTCGCCCAGACCTTCAGCGAGCGGAACGGGCGGGTCTGCTCGATCCCGTACTCGGAGAACCAGCCGAGCCCGCCCGCGGCGTCGTCGCGCAGGTAGGCGGGCACCAGGCTGAACGTGCCGCGCAGTTGCTCGGCGTCGCGCACCAGCAGGCAGCCGCAGTCCACGGGCACGCCGAGCCACTTGTGCGGGTCGAGCGCGAAGGAGTCCGCGCGCTCCAGCCCCGCGTAGCGCGGCGCGGCCAGCGGGTCCAGCCGCCCGAACGCGCCGTAGGCGCCGTCGACGTGCAGCCAGAGCTTCTCCTCGGCGCAGACGTCGGCGAGCGCGCCGAGGTCGTCCACCACGCCGGCGTTCACCGTCCCGGCGGAGCCGACCACCAGGAAGGGCGTCAGCCCGGCGTCCCGGTCCGCGCGGACGCGCTCGCGCAGCGCCTCGGGGATCAGGTGGCCGGCGGCGTCCGTCGCGACGGTGACCAGGTGCCTGCTGCCGAGCCCCAGCAGCTCGGCGGCCTTGCGCACGCACGAGTGCGTCTCGGCGCTGACGTAGCCGACCAGCGGTGGCAGCGCGCCGACGCCCTCCTCCCGCACGTTCACCCCGAGGTTCGCGGCGGCGCGGTTCCGGGCGGCCGCGAGGGCGACGATCGTCGCCATGGACGCGCCGGACGTCAGCAGCCCGCCCCCGTCCGGGTGCGGGAACCCGACCAGCTCCGCGAGCCACCGCACGACGCTGCGCTCCAGGTGCACGTCGGCGTGGTCGCCCCCGGCGGAGCTGGGGTTCATCGCGGCCGCGGCGAACGCGCCGAGGATGCCCGCGGGCGCGGGCGCGGCGTTCACCCACCCGAAGAACCGGGGGTGCCCGTTGCCCATGGGGTAGGGCAGCACGTCGCGCTCGATGGCCTGGACCAGCGCCGCCAGCTCCGTCCCGTCCTCGGGCAGCGGTCGCTCCAGCAGGGCGCTCCGCGCCGCGGCGGGCATGGGCGTCCAGACCTCCCGCTGGGGCAGCCCGTCGAGGTAGTCGGCGAGCAGGTCGACGGTGTCGTGCGCGGCGGAGCGGAAGTCGCTGGTCATGCGCACACTCTAGGCAGGGCCGAAAGCCGGGCCGAGCGCAGGACCCCGGTCCGCGGCAGGCCGATCAGCCGTGCCCCCGGCTCCGGATCCTGGTCGGTCCCGGCGATCAGGCTGATGCCGCCCAGGGCCGTCAGGACGTACGAGCCGGAGGAGGACGACATGGGTGCTCGACTGCACGGAACAGTGGCGCTGGTGACCGGCGCCAGCAGCGGCATCGGCGCGGCGACGGCGCGGCGACGGCGCGCGGCCTCGCCGAGGAGGGCGCGGCGGTCGCCCTCCTCGCGCGACGGCGGGAGCGTTTGGAGGAGCTGGCCGCCGGCATCCGGGCCGACGGGGGCACGGCGCTCGTCGTCGCCGCCGACATCGCCGACCGGCAGTCGGCCGTCGACGCGGTGGCACGGACGGTGAACGAACTCGGGCGGCTCGACACGGTGGTCAACAACGCGGGCCTCATGCACGTCGGCCCCGCCGCCGAGGCGTCACCGGACGACTGGGACGCCATGGTGCAGATCAACGTCCACGGCCTGCTCCACATCACCCGTGCGGCGCTGCCGCACCTGATCAGCGCCGCGGCCGACTCGCCGCGGCGGATCGCCGACCTGGTCAACATCAGCTCGACCGCGGGCCGCGTGGCCCGGCCCGCGACAGCCGTCTACAACCTGACGAAGTTCGGCGTCAACGGCTTCACCGAGGCGCTGCGCCAGGAGGTCCGGGAGCAGGGCGTGCGGGTCGGCGTCGTCGAGCCCGGCACCGTGGACACCGAGCTCAGCACGCATCTGCGTGACGGCGTCAGGGAGGCGATCGAGCGTCAGGTCGAGGGGCTGGAGCTGCTCCGTCCGCAGGACATCGCCGACGCGGTCGCCTACATGGTCACCAGGGACCGGCGGGTGGCCGTCAACGAGATGCTGGTCCGGGCCTCCGACCAGAGCTGGTAGCCGTGTCAGCCGCGCGGCTCGCCGAGCGCGATCGAATCGCCCGGGGGAGCCGGCTTCGGCCGGCGCGGGAAGCGGTCGCCGGAGAGGTCGGGACCGGAGTCGAGTCCCGGACGGCGGGCCCGGCCGCCGCGCACCCGGTCGGAGACGAAGCGCATCGGCGCGGTCAGCGCGATGGCCACCGGGTGGCGGGTGACGTCGAAGCCGAGGCGGCTCCGGCTGGTCGGCCGGCCCCACGTGCGTTCCAGCGGATAGCCGATCAGCAGCCACAGCGGCGCCGCGGCGACGAGGCCCGCGCCGATCACGATCCTGCGCCCACGGCCCGGCCCGCGCCCTTGCCCGCGGCCCCGCCCGCGTCCGCGGCCGAAGTCGCGGCGGCCGCCGCCTTGGATCCCCCCGCGGATGTGCAGCTCGCGGCGGCCGGAACCCGAACGGCTCCCCCGGGGTTGCGCATTGTCTGATGCCATGTCAGCCTCCCCTCCGTTCCAGGGTGCCCCGCGCCCCCCGGCGTGTGCAAACAAGGTGCCCATCCGGTGATCGCAAGGGAGACTGGAGGGGTCCGACCCGTCCGGCGTGGAAGAGGGGCACCGTGAGCGTCGTCGCTGGGAGGAAGGCGATGGGCGAGCAGGGCGACGCACCCGCGCCGCGCACCGAGGGCGGACGGCTCGCCCGCCTCTGGCGGCGTGCCAGGATGCCGCTGCTCGCCGCGGCCACGGGCGCGCTGCCGGTGCTGGTCTTCCCCACGCCCGGCTGGTGGTGGTTCGCGTACGTGTGCCTGGTGCCGCTGCTGCTCGTGCTGCGGGCCGCGCCGACGCCGCGGCGGGCCGCCTGGCTCGGCTGGTGGGGCGGGATCGGCTTCCTGATCGGCGTGATGAGCTGGCTCATTCCCTCGGTCGGCCCCGCCATCGTCGTGCTGGCGGCCTTCCTGGGCGTGCTGTGGGCGCCGTGGGGCTGGCTGGTGCGGCGCCTGCTGCACGGCACGCCGGACGCGGGGCGCGCGCTCGCCGCCCTCGTGCTGCTGCCGACGGGCTGGCTGCTGACCGAGACGGTCCGGTCCTGGCAGTACCTCGGCGGGCCCTGGGGGCTGCTGGGGGCCAGCCAGTACCAGCAGCACTTCGCGCTGCGACTGGCCTCCGTCGGCGGGGTCTGGCTCGACAGCCTGCTGATCGTCGCGGTCAACACCGCGGTCGTCGTCCTGCTGGCCGCCTGGGGGCGGTCGGCGGTGGCCTGGCTGACGCTGCTCTCGCTCGCCGCCGCCACCGTCGCCCTGACCGCCTGGGCGCCCGCCCCGCGCACGACCGGCCGGACGGCCGCCATCGGGGTGGTCCAGCCCGGCATGGCTGTCGCCAACGACGCCGTCGGCGACCGGACCATCCGCGGCGAGCAGCTCACCGCGACGCTCACCGCCGACCGTCCTGACCTGGTGCTCTGGGGCGAGAGCAGCGTCTCCTTCGACCTGGGCACCCGTCCCGACCTGGTCGCGCGGCTCAGCAGCCTGTCCGCCTCGACCGGAGCGGACCTGCTGGTGAACGTCGACGCGATGCGGCCGGGCAAGGGCGGCATCTACAAGAGCTCGGTGCTGGTCGGCCCGCAGGGACTGACCGGACAGCGGTACGACAAGATCCGCCTCGTCCCGTTCGGCGAGTACATCCCCTTGCGTCCGGTGCTGGGGTGGATCAAGGACTTCTCCAAGGCGGCCGCGGTCGACCGGCGGCGCGGCAGCGAGCCCGTGGTGATGACCGTGCCGACGCGCGACGGCGGCACGCTCAAGGTCGGCCCGCTGATCTGCTTCGAGTCGGCCTTCCCCGACATGAGCCGGGCGCTGGTGCAGCGCGGCGCGCAGGTGATCCTGGTGCAGTCCGCCACGCCCACCTTCCAGGACACCTGGGCGCCCGAGCAGCACGCCTCGCTGGCCGCGCTGCGCGCCGCGGAGACCGGCCGTCCGGTCGTGCAGGCCACGCTGACCGGCGTGAGCGTCGCCTACGACGCCTCCGGCCGGCAGGTGGGTGAGCGGCTCGGCAAGGACTCCTCGGCCGCGACCGTCTACACCGTGCCGCTGACGACGGGCAGCACGCTCTACGACCGCTGGGGCAACTGGGTGCCCACCGGCTGCGCGCTGGTCCTGCTGCTGAGCGGCGGCGCGTGGCTGGTGTCCGCGCAGCGCAACCGGGCCCGGGTCTCGCCCGACAGCACCCCGGAGAACGACGCGGACCACCCGTCCGGCGGCCGTTAGCGCGAGATCCTGCCCGATATCGGGCAGGATTCTTGGAGAAGCGTCTTCGCCCTGCGTAAGGTCATGCGTCGTGTCCCAGGCCAGCCACCCCCACGACGACCTGTTGCAGCACCTGCTCCGCACGACCGCGCTCCGTCCCGGCGAAGCCGCCCGGGTGATCGCGGACGTGCTCGCCTACTTCGGCGAGAGCACCGAGGAGTACGTGCGCCGCCGCCACGGCGAGCTCCAGGCGCGCGGGCTGACCAACGACCAGATCTTCACCCGCATCGGTCAGGAACTGCGGCAGCGCCGCGTGGCAGCACCCGAGCTGTCCGCCCGCCAGCTGCGCCGACTGGTCTACGGGTGACCATTTCGACGAACGGGAGTCGGTACGTATGTGCGGAATCGTGGCCTACATCGGCGGCAAGGACGCGGCCCCCATCCTGCTGGAGGGTCTGGCCCGACTGGAGTACCGGGGCTACGACTCCGCAGGCGTGGCCGTCACCGGCAAGACCGGCGGCCTGAAGCTGGTCAAGAAGAAGGGCCGCGTCGCCGACCTGGCGGCCGCCGTCCCGGCCCGCTTCAAGGGGACGGTCGGCATCGGCCACACCCGCTGGGCCACCCACGGCGAGCCCAGCGACGCCAACTCCCACCCGCACCTGGACGGCGCGGAGCGCTTCGCCGTCGTGCACAACGGCATCATCGAGAACGCCGAGGAGCTGCGCGCCAAGCTGGAGAGCGAGGGCGTCGTCTTCGCCTCCGAGACCGACACCGAGGTGCTCGCCCACCTGATCGCCGCCCACGCCAAGGAGACCGACGAGCTCGAGGACGCCGTCCGCGGCGCGCTCGCCCGCGTCGTCGGCACGTACGGCATCGCGGTGCTGGACGCCGAGCGCCCGGACCGGATCGTCGTCGCCCGCAACGGCAGCCCCATCGTGCTCGGCATCGGCGAGAAGGAGATGTTCGCCGCCTCCGACGTCGCCGCGCTGGTCCGCTACACCCGCCAGGTCGTCCACCTGGACGACGGCGAGCTGGCGACGGTCCGTGCGGACGGCTTCAGCACCTTCACCCAGGACGCGCGGATGACGGCCAAGCAGCCGTCGACCGTGGACTGGGAGGAGGCCTCCTACGACACCGCAGGCCACGCCCACTTCCTGATCAAGGAGATCTCCGAGCAGCCGGCCGCCGTCGAGCGCACCCTCTCCGGCCGCGTCGACGAGCGCTTCGCCACCGCCCACCTGGGCGGCCTGAACCTCGACGCGCGCGAGGCCCGCGCCTTCCAGCGCGTCAAGATCCTCGGCTGCGGGTCCGCGTACTACAGCGGCGAGCTCGGCGCCCAGCTGATCGAGGAGCTGGCCCGGATCCCCGCCCACGCCGAGCCGGCCTCGGAGTTCCGCTACCGCAACCCCGTCATCGAGGCGGACACGCTCTACATCGCGGTCAGCCAGTCGGGCGAGACCTACGACACGCTCGCGGCGGTGCAGGAGATCAAGCGCAAGGGCGGCCGTGTGCTGGGCGTCGTCAACACCGTCGGCAGCGCGATCGCGCGCGAGTGCGACGGCGGCGTCTACCTGCACGCGGGCCCGGAGATCTCTGTCGCCTCGACCAAGGCCTTCACCTCCACGGCGGTCGCGTTCGCGCTGATCGCGCTGCACTTCGGCCGCGTCCACGACCTCTCACCCGCGGACGGCCAGCGCATCTGCGCCGGCCTGAAGGCCCTGCCGGACCAGATCCGGGAGATCCTGGCGCAGGAGGAGTCGATCGCGAAGCTGGCGGGGCAGTACGCGCAGAACGCCGGGATGATGTTCGTCGGCCGCGTGCGCGGCTGGCCGGTGGCGCGCGAGGGCGCGCAGAAGCTGAAGGAGGTCTCCTACGTCCACGCCGAGGCCTACCCCGCGAGCGAGCTGAAGCACGGGCCGCTGGCCCTGATCGGCCCCGAGCTCCCGACGGTCGCCGTCGTCCCGGACGACGAGCTGCGGGAGAAGAACCTCACCACCATGGGCGAGATCCGCGCCCGCCACGGCCGCGTGCTGATGGTCGGCCACTCCGCGCCCGACCCCAAGTACGCGGAGGACTGCATCCTCATTCCCAAGAACGAGCCCGAGCTGGACCCGATCCTGCTGGGCATCCCGCTCCAACTGCTCGCCTACCACGCGGCCGTCGCCCTGGAGCGGGACGTGGACAAGCCCCGCAACCTGGCGAAGTCGGTCACGGTCGAGTAGCCCTCAGCCGGCGCGCGCAGCCACCCGGCATGTGACGGTCCCCCGGCCTGCGGCCGGGGGACCGTCGCGCTGTTGCCCGCGCCCCGGGTCAGCGCAGCCTCAGCGTGCGGCCAGCGCGGGGGTCGCGGACAGGTGGGCCGTGACGACCAGGGTGCCGTCCTCGACCTGGTAGTCCAGGGGGACTTCGAGGCGGCGCAGGGTCGCGATCATGCCGCTGTTGGCCGCCGTGGTGACGGCGTAGACCGTGTCGACGCCCGCCGTGCGGGCGAGTTCGGTGAGGCGCTGGACCAGCGCGCCGCCGATGCCGTGGCGCTGCCAGGCGTCCTCGACGAGGACGGCGATCTCGGCGGCGTCGTCGTCCCACAGCAGGTGGGCGAGGGCGACGATGGCGCCGTCCTCCGACTCGACCGCGAGGGTCTGCCCGTGGCGGGGGTCGAGCAGGTGGGCGAGGTAGCGGTCGACGTCGCCGACGGGGCCGTGGTAGCGCTGGCGCAGCGTGCGCGCGCTGCAGCGGTCGTGCATCGCGGTGGCGGCCGCGCGGTCACCGGGCTCGGCGCGGCGGACGGCGATCTCGCCCATCGCGTGCGGGGCGCGCTCCCCGCTGACGCGCAGCGTGGCGCGGTCCTCCGGGACGCGCGGGCCGAGCTGCGCGTCCAGCTCCACCAGGGCGCGGGCGCGGGCGAACTCGGTCGGGGTGAACGGCGGCTGAAGACGCGTCAGTTCGACCACGCCGCCGGCCGGGTCACGCAGGCGCATGACCGCTCCGTCCAGCTCGTCCTCGTCGAGCTGCTCGCCGGGAAGCGAGCGGATCCGGCAGCGGCCGAACAACTGCCGCAGTGCGAGCGGGAGTTCCGCCGCGTCGTGGGCGGTGCGGGTGGCCATGGTGAGCACCCGGGTCGGGATGTCCACCAGGTCGTGCGCGTCGGCCCGCTCCACCCAGACCTCCGAGCCGCCGGCCGCGACCAGCGTGCGGCTCAGCTCCTGGGGCGCGAGCAGCGGCGAGGCGCGGACGACGAACTCGTCGACCGTCTCCTCGGCGAGCGGGTGGGCCTGCATCGAGACGATGTTGACCGGGATGTCGGCCAGCGCCCGGCACAGCGAGGCGAGGCTGCCCGGTGAGTCGGCGACGGTCACCCGGATCCGCCACAGGGCGACCTCCTCCGGCGGGGTCGCGGCTGTCGGCGCGGTGATCGTCTCCGCGTGGTCGGCGGTCGCCGCCGCTGCGGCGGAACGGCTGGACGTCGATGTGATCGTGCCTGGCGGGGCGTGTGTGTGACGGTGTGTCCACCAGCTGTGCCACACCGCCGTGGCGCCGAGTGCGAGCGCGGAGGCGAGCAGCAGCACGGGTCCGTCGTGGCCGTGCACCACGATGTTCGCGACCAGGTCGGCGACCGCGACGGCGGCGAAGACGGCGGAGAGCTCGACGGTGTCCCTGCGCCAGCGGGCGCGGACGGACGAGAGGGGCTGCTGGGAATGAGAGCGCTTCATGCCGTCATGTTGCCGAACCAGTGTTTCGTGATCACGAACCGATCATGACCGCGAAGTAAAGCTTGGATTTGAAACGGAATGTCCCATTTCTATGCGAGCGCTTCTCGAGCGCTGTGCCGTAGCGCTGGTGCCCAGGCGGCGCCGGAGCAGCGTGGCGAGCGTGGTGCCGTTCTCGTAGCCGACCTTGCGGGCGACCGCGTCCAGCGGGAGATCCGTGGTCCGCAGCAGGTGGACCGCCTGTTCCAGGCGGATCTGCTGGGCGAAGCGGATCGGCGTCACCCCGAGCGCGGCGCGTACGGCGCGCTGCAACGTGCGCTCGCTGACGCCGAGTTCACGGGCGACGTCGGCGAGCCGGAGCGGCTCGTCCAGGCGGCCGCGCAGACGGCGTTCGAAGGCGTCCACCAGCGGGTCGGTCCGGGCGAGATGGCCAGGCAGGGCGTAACCGGCCTGGCTGGGGCGGGAGTCCAGGACGAGGTAGCGGGACGTCAACTCGGCCAGCGCCGGGCTGGTGGCGCGGACCAGCGCCAGGGCGAGGTCGAGGTGCGCGAGCGCCGCCCCGGCGGTGGTCACCTCGGGGGGGGACGACCATCCGACTCTCGTCCAGCTCGACGCGCGGATAGCGCTTGCGGAAGGCCGGCGCGAGCCACCAACTCGTCGTCGCCGGAAGGCCGTCCAGGGCGCCGGCCTCGGCCAGGACGAACGTGCCCGCGCACGCCGCCGCCAGCCTCGCGCCCTGCGCGCTGGCCGCGCGCACCGCCTCCAGGGCCGGCTCGGCGGCGGGTGAGGCGATCCATTCGGTCAGCCGTTCGGCGCGCGGCTGCCAGAGGCCCGGCACCACCAGCAGATCCGGCGTCCCGGCCTCGGCGGCGGGCACCGCGTCCACGGTGTGGCCGGCGGCCGTGCGGACGGCCGTGCTTCCGTCGGGTCGCATGCACCGCACCCGCCATGCGGGCGGCGGGGCGGCGAGCTCGCCGCGCAGGGCGTCGGCGGTGCGCAGCACGTCGAGCACGGCGGCCAGCCCCGAGTCGAAGACCTGGTCGACCACCAGGACGGAGACCCTCATGTCGGAAACGGTAACGGACACGCCGGATCCGCCACTGCGATGGGGCGGGTGCGCGGCCGTAGCGTGGGCGGCGGGCGCGGACCACCCGTCCCGTCCGTCCCTACCGTCCGTCCTGTGCTTCTGTGAGGAGTCCGTCGTGCCCGCTTTCACCGATCCCGCCGGCACCCGCCTCGGCTACCTGGTGCGCTTCGAGGCGAAGCCCGAGTGCGCCGAGGAGTTCGGCGAACTGCTGCGCGGCGCCGCGCTCGAACTCGCCCGGGAGGAGGAGGGCACCACGGTCTGGTTCCCGCTCCGGCTCGGGCCCACCAGCTTCGCCGTCTTCGACGCCTTCCCCGACGAGGCCGCCCGGCAGGTCCACCTGCACGGCCGTATCGCGGACCTCCTGCGCGAGGAGGGCCCGAGGCTGCTCGCGTCGCGGGTGGACGTCCAGCCCGTGGACGTCCTGGCAGCGAAGCTGCCCTGACCGGCGGTCGACCGGGCTCCCGTCTGGCGGTTGTCGGTGCCGCCTGCTGTAATAGGCACATGGCTAGTTCATCTCTTACAGCAACGCTCAATGCGGGCGCCGCCGACATCGACGCCGCGCTCGGCCGTCCCCTCGCCTCCGTCGTCACGGACTGGGTCTCGGGGTGGGTCGTCTCACGCCAGGCGTCCGAACCGGTGGCGCGGTCATGGGGCTGGACGATCGACGTCGGACAGGTGGACCAGGTGGCCCGGCACGTCGTCGTCGACGCCGACGAGCGGCGCGTGCGGCAGGCGGCCGACCAGGCGCGGGCGGAGGGCTGGTGGCTCAAGGTGTTCCTGCCCGAGCCGTGCGAGGAGCCGGAGGCGCAGGTCGGCTCGTGGCTCGGTCCGGGCTGGGCCTTCGACGCGGCGGCGTTCCTGATGACCGTCGACCTGGAACCGGCCCAGACGACTGCGGCCCGGGCGTTGCCGCACGGCTACGAGCTGCGCACCTGGATCCGCGGCGGCGTCGTGCGGGCCCTGGTCGCCGCGCCGGACGGCTCGCTCGCCGCGCGCGGCCAGGCCGGCCTGGCGGGCGACGTCGCGGTCCCCGACCAGATCCGCACCTTCCCGGCCCACCAGCGCCGCGGCCTCGGCTCCGTGGTCATGCGCGCCCTCCAGCGGGAGGCGCGAACCGCCGGCGCCACGCGCGCCGTCCTCGGCGCCTCCCCGGCCGGCCGCGCGCTGTACGAGTCCCTGGGCTGGCGCACGGTCACTGGCTTCGCCAGCATCTACCGGACCACCGCCGACGCGTGACCAGGCATGCCTAGGTGAACGGACCGGCCAACAGCGAGGATGCGAAGTCCGGAAGCGGCACCCCGTGCGCGTCACGCCGGTGACGCGTCCTCAGCACCCGCACATCGCTCTGACGCGAACCATCGCCCGAGAGGTAGGCGGCACGCTCCTGTTCGTCCAGCCTGGCACATTCGGCGCATGTCTCCTGCAGCTCATTCATGCCTGGATCGTGGCCCGTGCGCCGGGACCTTTCTCCCCACCGGTGAGAGACGGTCGGGCTGTCTCGGGTCTAGTGTCGGAGACGGCCCAGAAGTCCAGTGCGAGGGGACTGACGTTGAACGGTGCGCTTCGTTCAGCGATGGATGACGCTGGGGTGACCACCCGCCAACTCGCGTACCGGGTAGGGGTATCGCCCAAGCAGGTGGAACGATGGTTGAGCAACGCGGATCTCATGCCCCACGCGAGGAACAGGGCGGACGCCTGCGCCGCACTTGGAGTCGATGAAGAGATGTTGTGGCCGAAGGCAGTACAGGAGAGGGTCAAGACCGGCAGCGACCGGGAGTTGCTGCACAGCTACCCCTACCGGTCCGCCTGCCCGTCCACGGTCTGGGCGGATCTGACCGAGAAGGCGAGTGAGGACCTGTTCCTCGCCGGCTACACGAACTACTTCTTCTGGACGCAGGTGCCGCACTTCGCCGACACGATCCGGCGCAAGGCGGGGTCGGGGTGCCGGGTGCGCTTCCTGCTCGGCGATCCGGACGGCGAGATCACCCGCCAGCGTGAGCAGATCGAGGACGTGGCTCTGTCGGTCTCCACACGCATCCGGATCACGCTGGAGAACCTTGACCGCTTGGGCCCGCTGGAAGGTGTGGAGGCACGTTTCTCCGCGCCGCTGGACGCCGTCAACCACGTGAGCCTGTCCGTCTTCCGCTTCGACGGCGAGGCTCTTGTCACGCCGCATCTGGCGCGTTTCGTCGGCCATGACTCCCCGCTGCTCCATCTGCGTCGCCAGAGCAGCGGCGGGATGTTCGACCGCTTCACTGAGCATGCGGAGGAGCTGTGGAGCCGCGCTGTACCTGTGCGGCAGTGACAGGAGTGCCGTCGGCTCGCAGGGATCAGGGCGCGGGGACGAGGTCCTGGGTCTCGCCCGGGTAGGGGGTGAGGCTCGGGCGCTTGGCCGGGCGGTTGTCGCCGCTGGAGCGGCCGGTGAGGCGGCGGCCGATCCAGGGCAGGACGTGGACGCGGATCCAGCGCAGGTCCGCGCTCAGCTTGGCGAGGCGGGGGACCGGCGCGGCCGGCGGGAGGGGCTCGCGCCAGTCGAAGGAGGGCGGGTAGCCGAGCGCCTGCAACACGCCCTCGGCGACGCGGCGGTGGCCCTCGGCGGAGAAGTGCAGCCGGTCCTCGGCCCACATGCGCGGGTCGTCGAAGGCGGGGACGTGGAAGAGGTCCACCACGACGATGTTGTCGTGCCGGGCCGCGAAGTCGCGGACGAAGCCCTGCAACCGCAGGATCTGCGGCATGATCCGGGCGCTGCCCCGCATCCGGCGGCTCGGGTCGACGCTGAAGAACATCACGACCTGCCGGGCCTCCGCGGCGACCCGCTGGGCGAGCGCGGCGAGCGTGCGCTCGACGTGGTCGATGTCGCATCCGGGGCGCATCACGTCGTTGAGGCCCCCCGCCAGGGTCACCAGCTCGCCGCCGAGGGCGACCGCCGCGTCGCCCTGCTCGTCGGCGATCTGTCCGATGAGCTTGCCCCGCACCGCGAGGTTGGCGTACCGGAAGCCGCCCTCCGCGTCGGCGGACAGCCGCTCGGCCACGCGGTCGGCCCAGCCACGGTAGTGGCCGTCCGGGAGGACGTCGTCGCACATGCCCTCGGTGAAGGAGTCGCCGAGGGCGACCATGCTGCGGAAGCGAGGCGGTCGGTTCATAGTGCAACGATTCTAGGGCCGCGGATTCCGCGCGGAAACGCCAGGGGCGCGGGGAGCGCCCCGCGCCTCTGGCGTCCCCCCTGCCCCTGCCGTCCCGCACGTCGCGGTTCCGCACGTCGCCGTCCAGCGGGGCGCGTGGTCTCACTCGGTCCGCAGCGCCGTCGCCGTCCGGGCGCGGGCCGCCCAGACCGCCGGGGCGAGGGCGCCCAGTGCGGCCAGCACCAGGCCGCCGGCCAGCAGGGACAGCAGCAGCGGTGGGCCGTAGACGTCGAGGTCGACGCCGGGGACCGCGGTGCCCGCCGCGCCCGCCATCGCGGGCAGCACGGTGCGCTGCAGCAGGATGCCGAGGGGAACGCCCACCAGGCCCGCGGCCAGCCCGGTCAGCGCGACCGAGGCGAGCACCATGCCCACCGTCTGACGCGGCTTCAGGCCGAGGGCCTTCAGCACGCCCAGGTCGTGGACCCGTTCGCGGGTGTCCAACAGGACGGTGTTGAGCACGCCCAGACCGGCCACCGTCACGAGCATCAGCGTCAGGAGTGTGGCCAGGGTGTCCATGGAGAGCACGACGATGCTGATCATCGGAGTGTTCGGCATGGCCGTGAGCCCGTGGCGGGACAGCACGCGGTTGACGCTGTCGCTGTAGGCGGCCGCGTCGGTCCCCTGCCGGAGCTCCACCGCGAACTGCGTTGCGTCCGGCACGACCGGCAGCGCCAGCGGAGTGAGCGAACCCGCGCCCGTCAGCAGCTCGTTGTGCAGCGACAGCACCTCGCCGACCAGCTTGACCGGCGCGCCGCGGCCGTTCGCGGTCAGCGTCACCGTGTCGCCTACGTGGAGGCCGTACGCGGTGAGGAAGGCCTCGGGGGCCACGGCTTCGCCGGGGCCGCTGAACCAGCGGCCGGCGACGAGTTGGAGGGCAGCCCAGGAGGAGTCGCCCGAGTAGGCGATGACCTGCGTCTGCCCGGCGTGTCCGGCCACGCCCGTGCGGGCCGTGGAGATCTCGGTCCAGCTCCGCGTGCCCGGCTGGGCGGCGAGGGCACGGCCGGTCGCGGCCAGGTCCGCGGCGGTGACCAGGCGGGGCCGGGCACCGCTTCCGGGCGCCGGGAAGGGCATGACCTGCACCGCTCCCGGCATCTCCTGACTCAGCCCCTGCTGCACCTGGTTCAGGGCTAGAGCGAGCCCGATCCCGAACGTGACGCCGATCGTGCCGAGCACGACGGCCGCCATCGTGGTGGCCGAACGGGCGGGGCGGCCCAGCGGCAACGCCAGCCCGAGCGTCAGCCAGCGCGGCAGCGGCAGTCGGGAGGCGAGCCCGTGCGCGGAGCGGCCGAAGCGCCCCGCCTGCTCGGTGCGGCCCACCGCCAGCGCCTCGACCGTGCGCAGCCGTCCGGCCCGACGCGCGGGCACCAGGGCGGCTCCGGCCACGGCCGCCAGCACACCGAGCGGCACGACCAGGTCCAGCCAGAACGGGACGCCGAGCGTGACGCTGTGCAGTGCCTTGTCGGCGACGCCCATGACCGGGATCGAGAGCAGGTTCCCGAGCAGCACGCCGGCCGCCGCGCCCGTCCCGGCCGGGATCAGCGCCTGGCCGAGATAGGCCCGGACGACCTGGGCGGGGGTGAAGCCGAGCGCTTTCAGGATCCCGATCCGGCGGCGGCCCGCCGTGACCGCGCCGCTGACCACCACGCCGATGACCAGCAGCGACATGCACAGCCCGAGCACCCCGAAGGCGACCAGGAACGGCACGAACGTCCCCGAGGTGCGGTTCGCCTGCTGCTCCGCGTCCAGGTACGAGGCGGAGCCGACCATCGCCTGGGCGGGCAGGACCGCCGAGACGGCGGCGCGGTCGGTCTCGAGCTCCGCGCGCGTCCCGGCGTGGGCGAAGCGGTAGAGCATCTGCTGCTGCGGGACGGTTCCCGGCGGCGTCAGCGCCGGGATCTCCTGCGGTGCCACCCATCCGTCGGCGGTGCCGGTCACGGACGAGGCGAGGCCCACGACGCGCAGCAGCGGACGTCCCGGCAGGTCGGGGAAGACCATGGTGTCGCCGATGTCGAGCGGCGAGTCGCCGTCCGGCAGCACGATCTGGCCGGGGCCGGTCAGCCAGTGCCCCACGGTGACCCGCAGGTCGTCCAGCGGGCCGTCGATCGGGCGGCCGACCACCGTCGTCGTGTCCAGCGGGTCGCCCGCCGGCATGAACCGGTTGCCGGCGCCGACGCGCGGGTGCAGCGTCAGGGCCGGGTAGGGACCGGCGGTCCCGGTCACGCCCGCGACGTGGGCCGTGGCCGCGAGCTGCTCCGCGCCGACGGCGGACCCGTCGAAGTCCGCGGACAGGTGCGCGCCGTGCTGTGCGGTGAAGGCGCGCTGGTAGGGGCCCTGCGAGTCGAGCAGCAGCCCGCCCGCGAGGACGGAGGCGGTGACGGCGGTCATCGTCGTGAGTGCCATCACCAGGGTCTGCACGCGCTTCCGCCCCATGCCCGCGCGGACGACGCGCCCGAGCGGGCTCTGCCGACCGGCGCGTCCGCTGCGCTCCTTCCGGCTCACCGGGCCACCGCCACCGGCGAGTTGCGCACGTCCCGGGTCAGCCGCCCGTCGACCAGCTCGATGACGCGGGTGGCGCACTGCGCGGCCAGGCCGGTGTCGTGGGTGACCAGGACCAGCGTGCGGCCCTCCGCGACCAGGGCGCCGAGCAGTTCGCGCACCTCGGCGGCGGACGCGCTGTCCAGGGCGCCGGTCGGCTCGTCGGCCAGCAGCAGCGGCGGGTTGTTCATCAGGGCGCGTGCCACCGCGACGCGTTGGCGCTGGCCGCCGGAGAGCGTGCCGGGGTAGTCCCGGGCATGGCGCACGATGCCCAGGCGCGTCAGCAGACCGTTCGCCCGCTCGCGCGCCTCCGCCTTTGGGACGCCTGCGAGTTGGGCGGGGATCAGCACGTTGTCCTCGACGGTCAGGTCGTCGAGCAGGTTGAAGAACTGGAAGACCATGCCGATCCGCTCGCGCCGGTAGCCGGCGAGCGCGGCCTCGCCGAGCGCGTGGACGGCGGTCCCGGCCACCCGCACCGTGCCGCGGCTCGGGCGGTCCAGCCCCGCGATCAGGTTCAGCAGCGTGGACTTGCCGCTTCCGGAGGGCCCCAGCACGGCGAGCGCCTCACCGGCCGCCACCTCCAGGGAGAGGTCGGCGAGAGCGGGTCGGGCTTCTGACGCGGCGTAGGTCTTGCTGACATCGCGGATCTCGATGATCGGCGCGGACACGGGTCCTCCGGTACGACGGACGGGGAATGACTGACAGCAACCGAAGTTACGAACCGGCAGGTCACGGCCGACATACGGTTGGGCGGTCAAACGGGGGTGTATCCAGGTACACCCCACGTCCGGTGTCCACGCCCAGCGACGCGGGAACCGGTCCGTGGGCAGACTGGGCGTCGATCGTCACCGAACCGTGGAGAGCGACCATGAACCCAGCACCGGGGGCCGAACGCCACCTCGTCGAACCCTCCGCCGGCCTCCGGCCGGGGGCGCTCCGGTCCGAGCCGGGTGCCGACCCCGTGCCCGCCGCGACGATCGCATCGCGGCGCACGCGCACGCTGCTGGCGCCGTTCCGGCTCACCTACCTGCTCGCGCTGACGGCGGGCGGCGTCGCCGCGCTGGCCGGTGGCCCGGTGCTGGTGGCGCGCCACCTCCTGGCCGGCACGCCCTACGCGCCCAGCGACCACCTCCACCTCTACTTCGGCCTGTTGGTCACGATGGTCCCGTGCCTGGTCTGGGGTGCGGCGTGGGCCAGCGGCGGCGGTGGACGCGCGGCGGGCGCGGTGCTCACCCTGCCGGGGGTGCTGGCGTGCGCGGCGGCCACCTTCTACCACGGCGAAACGCCCGGCGGTGATCACGGGGTCGTGCTGCTGGCTCCGATCCTGGCGCTCGTCGGTGTGTTCGCGGCGCGCTGGGTGGCCTCCGAGCAGCGGCGGCTCGTCGGACGCTGGTCCGGCACACCCGTCCACACCCCCTACCGCCCGCTGTCCGACGCCGAGCCCGGTCGACGGTGGTCGCGGCCGGGGGCCGCGATCGCGGGCTGGGTGACCGACCCCGCGCTGTGGCGCGATGTCGCATGGGCCCTGGGCTCCGGCGTGGTCGCGGCGGTCGGCTTGGGCTTCCTGGCCCTCTCCCCGTGGCTCTTCGACCAGCTGGGCCCCGGCGGGGAGTTCGCCAAACCCGTGGTCCTGTACGGGCTGGCCCTGATGATGTCACCGGCCCTGGTGCTGTGGGGTGCGCCGGTGGTGCTGAACCTGCACGCCCAGGCCGCACGGGCGTTGATCGGTCCCTCCCGTGAGCGCGAACTCGCGGCCCGGGTACGGCATCTGTCCGAGACGCGGGCGGAGAGCATCGACCACAGCGCGGCCGAGCTGCGCCGCATCGAACGGGACCTGCACGACGGCGCCCAGGCCCGCCTCGTCGCCCTCGGCATGGCGCTCAACGCGGCCGAGCAGCTCTTCGAGACCGACCCGACCGCCGCCCGCGCGCTGGTGACGGAGGCCAAGGGCGCGTCCGCGAAGGCGCTGGGCGAGCTGCGCGACCTGGTCCGCGGGATCCACCCGCCCGTCCTCGCCGATCGCGGGCTCGTCGACGCGGTGCAGGCACTGGTGCTGGACCTGCCACTGCACGTCCAGGTCAGCGGTGATCTGGACGCCCGGCCGCCGCAGGCGGTGGAGTCAGCGGCGTACTTCGCCGTCAGCGAGCTGCTGGCCAACACGGTCAAGCACGCCCAGGCACGCCATGGTTGGATCGAGATCGGCCATACTGACGGGATGCTGCGGATCGTCGTCACCGACGACGGCCACGGCGACGCCGATCCGGCCCGGGGGAGCGGGCTGCGCGGCATCGAGCGCAGGCTGGCCGCCTTCGACGGCGTCCTCGCCCTCAGCAGCCCGGTCGGCGGACCCACCATCGCGAGTCTGGAGATCCCTTGCGCGTCGCCATCGCCGAAGACCTCTTCCTCCTCCGCGACGGGCTGACGAGGCTGCTCCAGGCGCACGGCATGGAGGTCACCGCGGCGGTCGAGAGCGGCGAGGAACTACTGGAGGCGGTGCGGAAGGACCGGCCCGACGTCGCGGTCGTCGACGTCCGCCTGCCGCCCACCTTCACCGACGAGGGTCTGCGCGCCGCGCTGACCGCACGTCAGGAGATGCCGGGCCTGTCGGTGCTGGTGCTCTCCCAGTACGTCGAGCAGCTCTACGCCCGCGAGTTGCTGGCCGACGGGAGCGGAGGCGTCGGCTACCTGCTCAAGGACCGGGTACTGGACGGGACCCAGTTCGTCGACGCCGTGCGGCGCGTGGCCGCGGGCGGCACCGCGATGGACCCGGAGGTGATCGGGCGGCTGCTGACGCACAACTCGGCCGCCGGGCCCGTCGCTTCGCTCACCCCGCGCGAGCGCGAGGTCCTCGCGCTGATGGCGGAGGGCCGCTCCAACGCGGCCATCGCGCAGCAACTGGTCATCACCGAGCGGGCGGTGGCCAAGCACACCGCCTCGATCTTCGTCCGGCTCGACCTGCAGCCCTCCGACGACGACAACCGCCGGGTGCTGGCGGTGCTGGCCTACCTCAACGGCTGAGCGGTCGCGGCGGCGCGGCGCGGGGGCGCGGGGCTTCAGTCTCCGGCCGGGCGGCTGAGGTGGACGCTGCCGAGCTTCGCCGCGCGGGTGGCGGGCCCGTTCACGTACCAGCCGAGCGGGGCGGCCAACTCGGCCGGTCGTGTCGCGCGGCTTCCGCTCGTCTCCCACGGACCGGCCTCCCCGTTGACCGCCGGTCAGCACAGCCGCCGGTCAACGGGGTTCCTCGGCCCGGTCAGGCCTCCGCGATGGTGGAGGTCACCGGCGTGCCCAGTTCGACGGTCCGGCTGACGGTGCAGAGGCGGTCGTGGGAGGTCTTCACCGCGCGCGGCAGGATCGCGCGGGCGCGGTCCCCGGCCTCGCCCTCGGGGAAGCTGACGCGAAAGGTGACGGCCAGGTTCGTCATGTGCTGACCGTCCTCGTCGCTGACCTTGTCGCCCTGCACGGAGACGGTGAACTCCACCGGCTCCGCGTGGCGGCTGGTCGCGATGTCGGCGTCGACCGCGGTGCAGCCGCCGATCGCCGCGAGCAGCAGCTCGACCGGGGTGAACTCGGATTCGCCGGTGGAGCCGAAGGTGATGCTGCCGCCGCGGACGTTGGTCGCCGTGTAACGGCCCGCGCTGGTGCGCTCGATCCGGACGGAACGCAGGGTGTCGTCGCTCATGACGACGACACTATGCGATCACCGCCGGTGGGGCGCGGAGGGTCAGGGCCTGCCGACCGGACGGACGTCCCGGTGCTGCGCCGCG
This sequence comes from Streptacidiphilus anmyonensis, assembly GCF_000787855.1. Taxonomy (GTDB): domain Bacteria; phylum Actinomycetota; class Actinomycetes; order Streptomycetales; family Streptomycetaceae; genus Streptacidiphilus; species Streptacidiphilus anmyonensis. Next base: position 46,914 of record NZ_BBPQ01000006.1, read on the forward strand.
AGGGCGACGTACCACTCGGAGTTGAGCTTGAGGTTGGCCCGCTCCTCGTCGGTCAGCTCACGCCGGACCTTCGCCGGGACGCCCGCGACGAGCGAACCCGGGGGCACCTGCATGCCCTGCGGCACCAGCGCGTTCGCCGCGACCAGTGAGCCGGCGCCGATCGTCGCGCCGTTCAGCACGGTGGCGCCCATGCCGATCAGGCAGCCGTCCTCGACCGTGCAACCGTGCAGCACGGCGTTGTGCCCGACGGACACCCCCGCCCCGACCCGCACCGGGAAGCCGAAGTCCGCGTGCGCGGAGCAGTTGTCCTGCACGTTGCTGTCGGGACCGATGCTGATCGCCTCGCAGTCGCCGCGCAGCACCGCGCCGTACCAGACGCTCGCGCCGGGGGCGAGCTTCACGTCGCCCAGCACGGTGGCGTTGACGGCGACGAAGGCGGTGTCGTTGATCTCGGGCGTGCGCCCGGCGACGGACGCCACCAGCGGGGCGGGACCGGGGACGGGCGAGTGGACGGCGGGGGACTGCGGGTCGAGCGACTGGGCCATGGGGGCTCCCTTGCGGAGGGTCGGTGCGCGCGGTCGTGCCTGCCTCCGATCCTGCCGGATGTCGTGCGACGGTTCTCGCCCGGGCCCTGTCTAGCCTGGTGGCATGACTCTTCCCGCCGCGATCAGCGTCGTCACGCTCGGCGTCACCGACCTCGACCGGAGCGTCGCCTTCTACCAGGCCCTCGGCTGGCCGCTCTCCTCCGTCTCGCAGCCCGGCACGATCGCTTGGTTCCGCACGGCGGGCGCCACGCTCGGCCTCTTCCCGACCGGGGACCTGGCCGCCGACGCGGGCGTCCCCGAGGGCGGTGAGCCGGTCTTCCGCGAGGTCACCCTGGCCGTCAACCTGGGCAGCCCGGAGGAGGTCGACGCGGCGATGGCCCTCGCGCTCGGCGCCGGCGCGGATCTGGTGAAGGCCCCCGTGACCGCCGAGTGGGGCGGCTACAGCGGCTACTTCGCCGACCCCGACGGCCACCTGTGGGAGCTCGTCCACGCACCGGGCTTCGCGCTCACCGGCGACGGGCGCGTCGACATGCCGGCCTGAACCGGTCGAGACTGGCGGCATGGCTCTCCTCGCCCGCCAGGCCGAGCTCCACCGCTACCGCTTCACCTCCCGCTGGCAGCTCCACGCCGCCTACGAGCACGTCTTCGACGCGCTGGCCGCCCCCCTCGACTACCCCCTGTGGTGGCCGCAGATCATCGAGGTGCGCCAACTGACGCCCGAGAGCGGGCGGATGCGCTTCCGCTCGCTGCTCCCGTACGAACTCCACGTCATGGCCTCCGCCGTACGCAACGACCCCGCGGCGGGCGTCCTGGAGGCGCGCCTGACCGGCGATCTCGAAGGCGTCACCCGCTGGACGGTGACCCGCGCCGGGGAGGGCCGGACCGCCGCCGTCTTCGACGAGGACGTCGAGGTGCGCAAGCCGCTGATGCGCCGGCTCGCCGTGCCCGGAAGACCGGCATTCCGGGCGAACCACGCGTGGATGATGCGCTCCGGACGCCTCGGACTGGCCCGCCACCTGGGCGTCTGCCATTGGTCTTGACCAATGCCCCGGCTGCCCCTATGGTCGCCTTAAAGAAACGTCCTTTAATAAATAAGGGATCGTAATCACGCCCCCCGCCAGCAGGGGGCGCACACAGCCGGAGGCCAGGGTGGGGACCACAGCGACCGCGGCGGTACCGGAGCCGAAGTACTGGCAGCTGCGCACGGTTCTGGTCCGAACCATCGACGAGGAGTTCCGCACCGGCGAGGTGCTCCCCAACGAGCGCGACCTCGCGGCCCGCTTCGGGGTCGCCCGCGCGACCCTGCGCCAGGCCCTGGACCAGCTCGAGCTCGAGGGCCGCCTGGTCCGCCGCCGCGGCATCGGCACCCTGATCGCCGCCCCCCGCATGGGCATCCCCGTCGCCGAGGCGTCCAGCCGCGACACCTGGCGCATCGTCGACTGCGGCATCGGCCCCGCGCCCGCGGCGGTCGCCGCGGCGCTCGGCGTCGCGCCCGGCGAGTCGGCCGAGGTCCACACCGTGCGCCGGGTCCGGATGATGGCCGGTCAGGCCGTCGGCACCGAGACGCTGTTCGTCCCCGCCGCGGTCATGCCCCACGTCCCCGGCTTCCTCGCGGAGTCCAGCAGGGCGCGGGCGGTGCTGAAGCAGTTCCAGGCCCTCCCGGTCGAGGGCGAATCCCGCGCGGTCGAACTCGGCGTCGCCGAGGAGGAGCAGGCCCGCCTCCTGGAGCGCCCTCCGGGCATCCCCGTCCTCGTCCTCACCACGCGCTACGCCGGCGAGGCCGGCAGCACCCTCGCCGTCGCCATCTCCACCTACCGCGCGGACACCTGCAAGCTCACCTTCGGCGACGCGGGCGTGGAGGTCCGGGCCGCGTCCTGAGGATGCGCTCCCGCCGGTAGTGGCGACACGCAGGGGCGCGCGGCTCCGCTGACGGGCGGCTGCTCCGCGTGGGCGCGACAAGCCACGGATGAGCAGAAGCCACCGACGAGCAGATGGTCCTCAAGGTGCGGGGTCATCCGCACGTCGGTGGCTTCCCGCGCGGTGCGCCGTGCCTTGACGCGCCGCCACCACGTGCGGGAGCGGGCTACTGGTCCACCGAGAAGAGCTGCTTCTCCGCGTGGTCGAAAGCCAGCTTCACCGCGCCGATCGCGATCGCCGCGTCGCCCAGCGCGGCCAGCTGGACCTCCGGGGGGCGCAGGCAGAGCCGGCCCAGCTGCTTGCGCAGCGGCTCGACGACGCCGTCGAGGCCGCTGGCCCAGCCGCCGATGACGACGATCTGCGGGTCCATCGCCAGGACCAGCGCGGCGACGTCGCGCACCAGGCGGGCGACGAAGCGGTCGCGGACGTCCATGGCGACGTGGTCGCCCTGCTGAGCCTGGCTCAGCACGCGGGCCACCGCGGCCTCGTCCAGGGGGTCGCGCAGCTTGCTCTCCGTCGTGGAGAGGAGCTGGGAGGGCTCGTCCTCCTGGCCGAGGAGGTGCAGGCTGCCGATCTCGCCCGCCGCGCCGCCGAAGCCGCGGTGGAGGCGGCCGCCGATGAGCGAGCCCGCGCCGGGGCTGAGGCCGGCCAGGACGAAGACGACGTCGCCCATGCCGACGGCCGCGCCCTTCCAGTGCTCGCCGATCGCGGCCAGGTTGGCGTCGTTCTCCACCAGCACCGGGCAGCGGAACGAGCGGCGCAGGCGGTTGGCCAGATCCAGGCCCGTCCAGCCCGGCAGGGCCGTGCCGAGCTGCACCACGCCGTCCGCGTCGACGACGCCCGGCGTGCCGACGCCGACCGCCCACAGCGACTCGCGGGAGATCCCGCCGCGGCGCAGCAGCTCCGCGACGGTGGTGCGGACCAGGGCCAGCCGCTCGTCGGCCTCGGTCGTCTCGTCGATGGGGTGACCGTACGCGCCGAGCGTGCGGCCGCGCAGGTCGGAGATGATGGCGCGGGCGCCATGGGTGCCGATCTCGATGCCGAGCAGATGCCCCGCCTCCGCGCGGAAGCGGAAGTGCCGCGCGGGGCGGCCGCGTTGCCGTACGCCCTCGTCGGCGGCCTCGACCTCGGCGACGAGGCCCGACTCGATCAGGCCCTCGATGACGCCCTCGACGGTGGGCCGGGACAGGCCCGTCTCGCCCACCAGCTGGGTGAGCGTCAGCACGGCTCCGTCGCGAAGAGCCCGCAAGGTCACCGCGGAGTTGATCCGCCGCAGCAGTGAGGAATCACCACCGGTGAGCTGGGCCACTCTCGGTCCTTCCGCGCTTCCCGTGTCCGTGGACGATGTATGGCGGATGGTAGCCGGGGCGGTGAGGCATCGGCGAGCGTCATCGCAGCTCAGTCGGTGCTTCGGTATCAAACGGCAACACTTCGGGGGTGCTTCTCACAGCAGCGCGTACTGGCCCTCCGGGCCTTCCTCCAGGCGGTCCAGCACGGAGGCGGGCCGACGGGCGGCGGCCGGGACCGGGAGGATCCCCGCTTCGTGCAGGTCCGCACGGGTGAACCAGGGGCCGCCGTCGGCGGTGAGCGCGCCTTGGACCGCAGTGAGCTCGGCCAGCAGGGCGAGGGTGGTCGTCAGCTCGATCAGGTCCGTCGTCGCCCGCTGCGGCCAGATCGTGAGGCCCAGCGCGCCGAGCGTCCCGCTGGGCGCGCCCCGGAAGGCGGTGCGGTCGGCGAACCACTCGCGGAGCGTGGGCTCCGCCGCCCAGGCCGAGGGCGGGACCGGCGCGAGCCGTCCCTCGCCGACCAGCAGCGTCTCCTCGTCGGCGTCGTAGCCGAGCTCCAGCGGGTGCCGGTCGACGGGGTTGCGTACGAAGGTCCGCCGGCCGTCCGGGGTGCGTAGCCCGGGACGGGCGTAGGTGTGCAGATCGACGACGCGGCGGCCCAGGGCCACGCCCTCGGTCCAGCTCGCCGCGGAACGCGGCAGCGGCACGGCGTCGCGCGGCGCGTCGGGGCGGGCGCAGACGGCGGCGATCCACGCCAGCACGTCGTCCGCGGTGACGGCGGTGGCGTAGGCGCGGCGCAGGAACCGCAGCAGGCCGGGCGCGAGGTTCGGCTCGCGGCCGTCGGGACGCCGGTGCAGCGGATGGACCCGCACGCGCGGGTCGACGGGCAGCTCCGCGCTGACGGTGAGCGGCGCGGGGCTCGGCTGCCCGTCCGGCTGCACGAGCAGGTAACGCTGCTGCGGGCCGTCGGCGCGCCAGAGCTCGGGGCGCGCCTGGTCCAGCAGCCGCTGGTCGGCGAGCATCCAGGCGCGGTCCAGCGGCCGGTGACGGACCCGCACCAGCGGCGGCTGCTCGCCGGGTTCCCGCGACAGCCGGCGCGTGCTCGTGCGCTGACCGGGCAGTCCGGGGACGGCGGAATCGGGCGTCCGTGCCCGCGAGGGCTCGAACAGCTCCGCCCGCTCGGCCGCGTCCGCGGAGGCCAGGCGGCGCCAACGCTCCTGGAGCACCTCGGGATCGGCGGCGACGACCCACGCCCGACCGGTCCGGACACCGCGCACGGTCCACGGCAGCAGGTCACCGAGGGACGCCGGCGTCTGCTCCCCACCCGAATCGACCACACGGACATGCTAATGCGGTGCTTTCCGCCCCGGGCGGAGTCGCGACGCGGCCCGGGCCCGCCGCGTCGTGGTGCCCAGGCTGGGCTGCCGCGGGCCCGGTCGGCCTGCCGGGCACGCCTCCGTCTGCCTGGCCTGGCCGCCCCCGCTGCCTCCACGGGAGCGTTCGCCCTTGCTCCGACGCCGACGGTCCGACGTCGCCGAACCGGGGCGACCGGCCGCGTGCGTCGCGTCTCGGCTGGTGGAAATCCGGGCGGGCGGCTGGGCGCCGCTGCTTGGGTGGCGGTCGTGGAAGAACTGCGCATACGTACCGCCGAGGTGAGCGACGTCCCCGCCGTCCTCGGCTTCTGGAAGGCCGCCGCCGAAGGAACGAGCGTCAGCGACGACGTCGCCGGGGTGACCTGCCTCGTCGAGCATGACCCCGAGGCGCTGATCCTGGCCGAACGCGGCGGTGAGCTGGTCGGCACGGTCATCGCCGGCTGGGACGGCTGGCGCGCGAGCCTCTACCGGCTGGCCGTCCACCCGGACCACCGGCGTCAGGGCGTCTCCCGGGCGCTGCTCGCCACCGCCCACGCCCGGTTCCTCGCCGTCGGAGGCCGCCGCGCGGACGCGATGGTGCTGGTCGCGAACGAGACGGGGCAGCAGGCCTGGGCGGCCGCCGGGTACGAGCGCGAGGAGCACTGGCGCCGCTGGGTCCGCCCGCTGACCTGAGCCGAGCCGAGCCGACCTGACCTTGAGCTGACGTGAGCCGGGAGGTGCGCGGGCGGTCATCGCGGGCGCTCATCACGGGAGGTGTCGGCTGTCAGTGGCGGGGCGTACGGTCGGGCGTATGGAGGCTCAACTGCCGCACACCCGCCCCGACCTGACCGAGCTGCGCGCCGTCGGCGGCGCGCTGCTGACGTTCCTGGCCGAGCGGCGGGAGCGCGACGCCGTCGTGCCCGACGAGCTCTGGCGGGCTGCGGAGCGGTTCCAGCCGCTGCTCGACGGGATCGATCCGGAGCCGGAGGAGGGCGAGGAGCTCTGGGAGTTGGCGCTCGCCCTGCCCGGTCTGCTGGCGCAGGCCGGCTCGGCCGCAGGTGCCGCAGGTGCCGCAGGCGCGGGAGGCGCGGGAGGCGCGGCAGGTGCCGCGCCGGGCGTCGGCGTCGGATTACTCGTGCGCGATGGCGTCGAGCACGTCGAGCCGCGAGGCGCGTAGCGCCGGACCGAGGGCCGCGAGCAGGCCCACCACCGCCGCGCCGATGACCACCGCGATGATGGTCGACCACGGTATGGCCAGCGACTGGAGCCCCTTGGCCGCGAGCAGTCGCTGCGCCGCCAGCCCCCAGCCGAGCCCCAGCCCGAGGCCGAGCACGGCCCCGAACAGCGCGATGACGACCGCCTCCAGCCGCACCATCCGCCGCAGTTGGGCCCGCCCGAGTCCGATCGCGCGCAGCAGTCCGATCTCCCGGGTCCGCTCGATCACGGACAGCGCCAGGGTGTTCACCACGCCCAGGATCGCGATGATGATGGCGAGCGCCAGCAGCCCGTAGACCAGGTTGAGCAGCAGGTCGATCTGGCCGCGGACCAGCTTCTTGTAGTCCGTCTGGTCGCGCACCTGCACCTGCGGGTCCTTGGCGAGGGCCGTCGTCAGGGCGCTCTTGACCTGCTCCTTGCTCGCGCCCGGCGCGACGTTGACGAACACGATGTCGTCGAGCGCGCCCGGCACGTACTGACGCAGCGTCGAGGACGCGACCACCGGCTCGTCGGCGAGCCCGCCCGGGTTGGTGTCCGTGACGTCGATGCCGCCGACCGTCAGCGTGCCCGCCTTGCCGCTCTGGAAGAGGATCGTGACCGGGCTGCCCAGGTGGAGCCGGTGCGCGTCCGCGTAGTTGGAGCCGATCATGGCGTGGCCGGGCGCGGTTCCGGCGGCGACCGTGCCGGAGCGCATCTCGATGCGCACCACCTTGTCCAGCCCAGGGCCGGTGCCGACCACGACCGTCCTGTCCTGCGTTCCGTCGGCCGCGACGAGCGCGCCGCGCGTCCCCTGGCCGCGGACGACGAGGCCCACGCCCGGCGTGGCCTGGACCGTGTCGGCCACCTCGTCCGGGAAGGGCAGCCCGGTGCTGTTCTGCACGATCAGGTCCGCGCCGATGGTCTTGTCGATCTGCGCGTCGAAGGAGGCCGCCATCGAGGAGCCGACCACCGACAGGGAGGCGACCAGCGCCAAGCCGATCATGAGCGCCGAGGCCGTCGCGCTGGTGCGGCGCGGGTTGCGCAGCGCGTTGCGCTGGCTCAGCGTGCCGACCGGGCCGAAGACCCGTGGGAACCAGCCGCCGACCAGCCGGATCACCGGCGTGGCGAGCACCGGCCCCACGATGATCAGGCCGACGAGGCTGAGCAGGACGCCCGCGCCGAGCAGGATTCCCGCCTGGCCGAGGTCCTTGTCCGTGGCCGCTCCGACCAGCAGACCCGCGGAGACGGCCAGCACCACCAGGCCCACCACGGCCCGGATCCGCAGCGGCGCGCCGCGCCCCGGGGTGTCGGCCTCGCGCAGCGCGGCCATCGGCGAGATCCGCGAGGCGCGTCGGGCCGGCAGGTAGGCCGAGACCGTGGTGGCGATGATCCCCACCGCGTAGGCCGCAACGACCGTCGGCCAGTGGACGGCCAGTTGGCTGCCCTTGAGCACCATGCCACCGCGCGCGATCAGCTTGATCAGCCCGAGCGCCAGGCCCACGCCGAGGAAGAGCCCGAGCGTCGAGCCGATCAGCCCGAGCAGCGCGGCCTCCACCAGGACGGAGCGGTTCACCTGCTCCCGGCTGGCCCCGAGGGCGCGCATCAGCCCGAGCTCCCGCGTGCGCTGCGCGACCAGCATCGAGAAGGTGTTGAGGATCAGCGAGACACCGACCAGCACCGCGATCCCCGCGAAGCCGAGCAGCGCGTCCTTGATCACCGACAGGAAGGTGCCGAGGGTCTGCGCCGCGTCCTTCGCGGTCTGCTCGGCCGTCTTCACGTCGTAGGCGCTGCCGACCACGGGCGCGACCCGGTCGCGCAACTGCTCGTTGCTGACGCCCTTCGCCGCCGTCAGGTCGACGGAGGTGAACACGCCGTCGTGCCCCAGCAGCTTGCGCTGCGCGGTCGCGGTGTCCAGGAAGACGAGCGTGGCGCCCGGGTTGGTGGTGTTGAACGTCGCGATGCCGCTCAACCGCACCGGGAAGCCGCCCGTCGCCCCGATGACGTGCAACTGCTGCCCGAGCACGAGGTGGTGCTTGCTGACGGTGTCGGCGTCGACCACCGCCTGCCCGTCCCCGGAGGGCGCGACGCCGGAGGTGAGGTCGACGGGCGAGTTCGGCCCCGGGCTCCAGTTGATCCCGATGGTCGGCGCGCCGCCGATCGCCCCGATGTCCTTGTTCTTCGCGTCCGTCAGCACGATCCCGGCCATCGCCACCCGCCCGCTGACGCCCGCGACGCCGGGTATGTGCGCGACCTGCGGGATCAGGGAGGCGGGGACGGTCGGGACCGTCCCGGAGAAGTTCTGGTCGTTGCGGCCCGCGACGTCGTTGTGGGCGGTGATGCTGACGTCCGCCGAGGTGGAGCGGAAGAGACGGTCGAAGGTCGAGCCGATGGTGTCGGTGAACATCAGCGTCCCGGCGACGAACGCCACCGAGAGCACCACCGCCAGCATCGACAGGGCGAGGCGCCCCTTGTGGGCGAGGAAGCTGCGCAGCGTCGCCTTCAGCATGGTCGGCTCCTGCTCCCGGCTCTCAGTCCGCGTCCGGCGCGGGCTGCGCGACCGGTCCGCCGCCGCGTACGTCGAAGCGGCGCATCCGTTCCAGCACGGCGTCGGCGGTGGGCCCCTCCAGCCGGTCCACGATCCGCCCGTCGGCGAGGAACAGCACGAGATCGGCGAACGAGGCCGCGTTCGGGTCGTGGGTCACCATGACGACCGTCTGCCCCAACTCGTCCACGCTGCGCCGCAGGAAGCCGAGGACCTCGGCGCCGGAACGCGAGTCGAGGTTGCCCGTCGGCTCGTCCGCGAAGATCAGCTGCGGGCGCGCGGCGAGGGCCCGCGCGACGGCGACGCGCTGCTGCTGCCCGCCCGACAGCTCGTGCGGCCGGTGCCGCAGCCGGTCCCCGAGGTTCAGCGTTTCCACGACCTGCCGCAGCCAGGCGGGGTCCGTCCGGCGCCCCGCGATGTCGCCCGGAAGCGTGATGTTCTCCTCGGCGGTCAGCGTCGGCAGCAGGTTGAACGCCTGGAACACGAACCCGACGCGGTCGCGGCGCAGCCGCGTCAGCGCTTTGTCGCCGAGGCGCGACAGCTCCGTGTCCCCGACCCACACCTCCCCGCCGGTCGGTTTGTCCAGCCCCGCGAGGCAGTGCATCAGCGTCGACTTCCCCGAGCCCGACGGCCCCATGATCGCGGTGAACCGCCCGCCGTCGATCTCCACGTCCACGTGGTCCAGCGCGAGGACGGCGGTGTCACCGCTCCCGTACGCCTTGCTCAACCCCACCGCCCGCGCGGCGGGCTGTCCGCTTGCCGCCATCCTGCCTTCCCCCTAGCCGGCGGGTGGAACAACATCCACACCGAGCGTAGGCCGCTGCCTTCGGGGCGGCATCCGCCGCAGGACCGAGGGAACCCTGAGGGGGAATTCAGGGGGAGGTCGCACTCCCCAGGGGCGCGGGGAGCCGCGCGACAAGCCGCCTACGGCGGAGGCTCCTCATCGGGCAGGGCCATCCCCACAGGCTGCTTTCCCGGGTCGCGTCCAAGCGGCAGAGCCGCACATCGGCAGAGCCTCGCGCCCCTGAGGGAGGGCCCCCTCCCGGCGCCCTGGGTCGCGCAACGTCGCGCGGGGGCGTGTCCGCCCCTACGGGGCCCAGGTGCCGCCGAGGGAGGGGGCGAGGGAGGCGCGGGCGACCGGGAGGAAGGCGGCTGCCGTGACCTCCGGGCCGGCGCAGTGCTCCGGGAGGGCGCCGAGCAGCGGGGCGTCCGCGACGAGGGGGAGGTCCGCGAGGTTGCAGCGCATGGCGAGGTCCGGCTCGGCCGGCCAGCCGCCGATCACCAGGCCGCGCAGCGGGATGCCGCGGGCGCGGAGCGCCTCCGCGGTCAGCTCGGTGAGGTTCAGGGTGCCGAGCCCGGCCGTCACCACGACCAGCGCCTCCGCCGTGTGCCCGAGGGCGGCCAGTTCCGCCGGTACGTCCGCGAGCGACGAGCCCTCGACGTGGAAGCGCACGAGCAGGCCGCCGGCCCCCTCGACGAGCACCAGGTCGTGGGTCTCGGCCAGCCGGGCCGCCTCCGCGGCGACCTCCGCCGGGGTGATCGGCCGCATCCCGGCGCGCGCCGCCGCCGTTCCCGGAGCCAGCGGCTCCGGGAACCGGGCGAGCTCGCTGAAGGTCAGCTCGCCGGCCAGTCGTCGCACGTCCTCCAGGTCGCCGGGCTCGCCCGGCGCCATGCCCGTCTGCGCGGGCTTCATCACGGCGACCTTCCGCCCATCGGCGGCGGCCAGGGCCGCGACCGCCGCCGTGGTGACGGTCTTGCCGATCTCCGTGTTCGTGCCGGTGACCAGGAGGATGGTGCTCACGTCGCGTGTCGCTTTCTCGTAGGGGTGGTCTGACAGGGATGACGCCGAGGGTCAGCCCCTCGCGGGCGGGTGGGGCCGCTCCCGGTCGGGCTCAGCGCGGGCACCGCCCGGCGGGCGGCGCGACCTGGCACCGATCGGACGGTCCGACGGACGTCGCCCGTCTCGCCGCCCAGCGCCCTCGCCGGAGCGCCCACTCGCCGCAGCGTACGGCCCCGGCGTGTGCCGCGGCCGGGCGGCGTCGCGGCCGGTCCGATGGGCATCGGGGATGTGGCCGCCGTGCGCCCAGGCGCGCCGGGCGATGCCCGCACCGCGCCGCCGGATGCGACGCCGCGCGGCGCGCGCGGTGCTCAGCCCGCTGGCTCGTCCGCTCGCTTGCGCAGCGTACGGCCCTAGCG
>NZ_BBPQ01000006.1:58075-95823 GCF_000787855.1 Streptacidiphilus anmyonensis
CGGTGCATCAGCCCGCGGCCGCCGCCGCGCGGACGCCCGCGCACAGGGTGGCGAGGTCGGCGTCCGAGGTGACGTACGGGGGCATGGTGTAGACGAGGTCGCGGAACGGCCGCAGCCACACGCCCTCACGCGCGGCGGCGGCCGTCGCCGCGCGCATGTCGACGTCGTGGTCCAGCTGCACCACGCCGATCGCGCCGAGCACCCGCACGTCCCGCACGCCGGGGAGTTCGCGTGCCGGGGCCAGGCCGGCGTCCAGTCCCGCGCCGATCCGCTTGACCTCCTGCTGCCAGTCCTGGCCCAGCAGCAGGTCGATCGAGGCGTTGGCGACCGCCGTGGCCAGCGGGTTGCCCATGAACGTCGGACCGTGCGCCAGCACGGGGACCTCGCCGCGGCTGATGCCCTCCGCGACGCGCGTCGTGCACAGTGCGGCGGCGAGCGTCAGGTAACCGCCCGTCAGGGCCTTGCCGACGCACATGACGTCGGGCGCGACGCCCGCGTGGTCCGCGGCGAAGAGCGCGCCCGTGCGGCCGAAGCCGGTGGCGATCTCGTCGAAGACCAGCAGCACGTCGTGCGCGTCGCACAGCTCCCGCAGCACCCGCAGGTACGCGGGGGAGTGGAAGCGCATGCCGCCCGCGCCCTGGACCACCGGCTCGACGATCACCGCCGCCGCCTCCGCCGCGTGGCGGGCCAGCAGCTCCTCCAGGTGCGCGACGTACGCGGGTTCGACGGGAGCGTCGAAGCCGTCCGGCGGCGCGTCGGCGAAGATCTGACGCGGCAGCACCCCGGTCCACAGCTGGTGCATCCCGCCCTCGGGGTCGCACACGGACATGGGGTGGAAGGTGTCGCCGTGGTAGCCGCCGCGCCAGGTCAGCAGCCGGTGCTTCTCCGGGCGGCCCTGCGAACGCCAGTACTGGAGGCACATCTTGGCCGCGACCTCGACCGAGACCGAGCCGGAGTCCGCCAGGAACACGTGCTGGAGCGGCTCCGGCGTCAGCTCGACCAGCTTGGCCGCCAACCGGACGGCGGGCTCGTGGGTGAGCCCGCCGAACATCACGTGGCTCATCCGTCCGAGCTGGTCGCGTACCGCCTCGTCGAGGACGGGGTGCCCGTAGCCGTGGATCGCGGACCACCACGAGGACATGCCGTCGATCAGCTCGTCCCGCCCCTGCACGGGGCGGGCCAGCCGCAGCCGGACACCGCTGGCGGAGGCGACGGGGTAGGGCTCGGCCGCGCCCGGCATGGCCCCGTAGGGGTGCCAGACGTGGGCGCGGTCGAGCTCCAGCAGCCGGTCGACGTCCATGACCTCGAAAGGCTCAGTGCTCACGCGTTCGGCGGCAGGTCGGTGCCCGCACCGCGACGGCGCACGGCGACGTCGGCGTGCTCGCGGTCACGCGGCAGCGTGGCCTCGTCGGAGCCCTCCACCACGAAGCCCGCGTCGGCGATCATCTCCAGGTCGGCCTGGCCGGCCTGGCCCTCGCTGGTGAGGTAGTCGCCCAGGAAGATCGAGTTGGCGATGTGCAGCGCCAGCGGCTGGAGCGTGCGCAGGTGCACCTCGCGGCCGCCCGCGATGCGGACCTCCATGTCCGGGAAGCAGAACCGGACCATGGCCAGGATGCGCAGGCAGCGCTGCGGGGTGAGGTTCCACTCCTTCGCCAGCGGCGTGCCCTCGAACGGGATCAGGAAGTTGACCGGCACCGAGTCCGAGTCCAGCTCGCGCAGCGCGAACACGACGTCGACCAGGTCCTTGTCGCTCTCGCCCATGCCGGCGATCAGACCGGAGCAGGCGGACAGGCCCGCTCCCTGCGCCTTCTGCACCGTGTCGACGCGGTCGGCGAAGTCGTGCGTGGAGCAGATGTCCTCGTACGTGCCCTCGGAGGTGTTCAGGTTGTGGTTGTACGCGTGGACGCCCGCGTCGCGCAGGCGCTCGGCCTGGCCGTCGGACAGGAGGCCGAGGCAGGCGCAGATCTCGACCTGCTCGTTCTCCTCCTTGATCGCCGCGATGGTGTCGGCGACCCGGTCCACGTCCTTGTCCGTCGGACCGCGCCCGCTCGCCACGAGGCAGACCCGCTTGGCGCCACCGGCGACGCCGGCCTTGGCGGCGGCCGCGGCCTGGTCCGGCTTGAGCCAGGTGTACTTCAGGATCTCGGCCTTGGAGCCGAGCCGCTGGGAGCAGTACGAACAGTCCTCAGGGCAGAGGCCGCTCTTCAGGTTGACCAGGTAGTTGAGCTTGACGCGGCGGCCGAAGAACGCCCGGCGCACCCGGCCGGCGGCGGCGACGACGTCGAGCAGCTCGTCGTCCGTCGTGGCGAGGACGGCGAGCGCCTCCTCACGAGTGGGCATTTCGCGGTCGAGCGCCTTGGAGACGAGTGTGTCGAGCAGGTCCATGGCAGCGATCCTGCCTTGCCCCGATCGAGCGCCGCCATAGGGGAACCGCATAGAACATCTCACACAGTGCTGGGTGTGTTGTCCTGGATCACCCGCTTCCGACGACAATCGTCCCCGGCGAAAGCCTGTCGAATCGCTGTGTCGAGGGCTCTGGCCAGCGCAGACCCGGCTCGTTCGGACGGGCGTTTGGGCCCTACACTCAGTCAGCATGACGACCAGCGGAGAGCCGGCTCCGGACCATCGGCCCCGCCGTACGCGCGCGCTCGCGCTGATAGGCGCGCTCGCGGTGGCCGCCGCTGTGACCACCTGGGCGGAGGTCCACTACACGGGTGGCGGCACGGGACCCGGCGGCGGCACCGGCGGCAGCGTCTCCCAGGACAGCCTCTCCTCCCCGCAGGGCGGCGACAGTGCGGCCTCGGCCGCGCCGTCGACGGTGCCGGAGTCCACCGAGATCCTCCCCGCCACGCTCGAGGTCCCCGCCGGCATCGACAACCCCACCGCCTTCCAGGCCACCCGCTACGCCCTCGGCACCTCGTCGAACTGCGCGGACGTGCTGGCCTCGAACGCCCCGGTCGGCGTCACCGCGTCCTGCCAGGGCTATGTCGCCGCCACGTATGTGAGCTCCGACCGCACCGTGATCGCCTCGGTCACCGTCCTCGGCTACCCGGACGCCGCGACCGCGCGCCGCGCGCAACCGCTCTTCGGCGCCGCGAACGCGGCCGGCATGGTCGCGACCTTCCGCCAGCCGACCCAGGAACTCCCGGGCGTCACCCAGGCCATCGCCACCGAGCAGCAGCGGGTCGAGCAGATCGGCCGCTTCGTCACCGTCGTGCAGACCGCGGCGGTCAACGGCGCGAACCAGACCTCCGCCGCCACCCTGGCCGCGACGCAGTACGCGCTGTCGGCGGATGTCGGGGACGCGGCGATCTGGGTCGAGTGAGACCGTGGTCGAGCGGGAGGTGGATGCGATGAGCGAGCCGTCGTGGACTGCGCCGGAAGGCGAGGACGCGCCACGTACCGCGTCCGAGGCCGCGCCGGTGACCGGACCCGGGCGCGCGCCCACGCCGTGGCCTGCGCCCGTGGACGTACGGGAGCCCGTGCCGGGGCTCGCGTCAGAGGGCGGGGCCGAGCCGCGAACCGCGCCCGAGGGCGCTCCGGTGACCGGATCCGGGCCCGCGCCCGTGCTCGATCCCGTGGACACGCCGAAGCTCGCGTCTGAGGGCGGGGTCGAGAGCTACTGTCCGGTGCCGGTGGCCGGTGTCGGCCCCGTGAAGGCGGAGCCCGGCGAGCCGGTGGCGGCCTGCGTGCTGTGCGACGAGCCGACGGAGTACGCCGCTGACACCCCGGGTGCGCCGATGTGCCCGCGCTGCGAATGGCAGCAGGCCCAGCGCGGCGCCTGCTCGGGCTGAGCGCGTCCGGTCGGCCGCGCTGCGTGGGGGGCTCAGAGCGGGCCGAGCTTCGGTTCCAGGACCGCGGCCCAGTAGGCCGCCCAGTTCGGCTGGCTGCCGTCCGCGTCCGTGAAGCCGTAGCGCGGGGCCAACTCCCAGGTGGCGAGGGCCTGGCCGGACAGCTTGAGGATGTCCGGGTCGGAGGCGAGGGCCACGACCGCCCGCCCGAGGTAGGCGGGGCTCTCGGACGCCGTGAAGTCGGCGTCCACGGCCGCGCCCTCGCGCCAGTTGGCCTCCGTCACGCCGCAGACCTCCAGGACCGCCTCCGAGCGCAGGAACCCCGGCGTCAACGCCACCGCCGCCACGCCGTGTTCGCGCAGCTCGGCCGCCTGGGCGACGGCCAGCCGGATGACGGCGGCCTTGGCCTGGTCGTAGAAGAAGGAGCCCCGGTACCGCGCGGTGTTCCCGTCGGTGACCTCGACGACCAGGCCCCGTCCGCGTGCGACCAGGAGCGGCAGCGCGTGGTGACTGGTGATCACATGCGTGTCCACGGCCCGCCGGACGAGCCGGAAGCCCTGTTCGAGATCCTGCTCCCACAGCGGGCGGTCCCACTCAGTGAGCGGGTCTCCGCCCCAGACGCAGTTGACGAGGACGTCGAGCCGACCGGACTGTTCCGCCTCGATCCGGGCGACGAGCTCCCGCACCTGCGCGGGCTCGCTGTGGTCGACGCGGACGGGGATGCCGGTGCCGCCCGCCGCGGTGACGGCCTCGGCCGTCTCCTCGATGGTCTCCGGCCGGTCCAGGTCCGAGCGCCCGGAGGCGCGGCTGCTGCGCCCGGTGACGTAGACCGTCGCTCCGGCCGCGCCCAGCTCCACGGCGATGCCGCGTCCGCCGCCTCGGGTTCCCCCGGCGACGAGGGCGACCTGTCCTTCGAGCGGCGCTCCAGCGGTTCCCATGGGATGCGACCTCCATTTGTAAATGGCTGTTCATTAATTCAACCACGCCGACCCCGGCACGCACGGGCGCGTGAGCGATGTCGCACCGTGGTGAGTTGTCCCGCCCGGGGCCGAGCTGACAGGGTCGGCGCATGACCATCGCCACCGCGGACCCGTTCGCCTGGATCGACAGCGCCGCCGAGCAGCGCCGCAGCGCCGGGCTGGTGCGGACGCTGCGTCCCCGTCCCGCCGTCGGCGACGTGCTGGACCTCGCGAGCAACGACTACCTCGGCCTGACCCACGACCCCCGTGTCACCGGGGCGGCGGCCGACGCGGCGCTGCGCTGGGGCGGCGGGTCCACCGGCTCGCGTCTGGTCACCGGGACCACCGAGCTGCACGTGGAACTGGAGAACGAGCTCGCCGAGTTCTGCGGGGCAGAGGCCGCGCTCGTCTTCTCCTCCGGCTACACCGCGAACCTCGCCGCGCTGACCGCGCTGACCGGCCCCGGCGCGCTCATCGTCTCCGACGCGCTCAACCACGCCTCGCTGATCGACGGTTGCCGCCTCTCCCGGGCCCGCATCGCGCGGGCCGCCCACCGGCAGCCGGACGCGTTCCGCGCCGAGTTGGCCTCGCGCGGCGAGGAGCGGGCGATCGCCGTCAGCGACACCGTCTTCTCCGTCGACGGCGACGCTGCGCCGCTGGGCGAGCTCGCGGCGGTCTGCCGCGACCACGGCGCGGCGCTGGTCGTGGACGACGCCCACGGCCTCGGTGTGCTCGGCCCCGGCGGGGCGGGCGCGACGGCCGCGGCCGGGCTCGCGGGCGCGCCCGACGTGGTGACGACGGTGACCCTCTCCAAGTCGCTCGCCTCGCAGGGCGGCGCGGTTCTCGGCCCGCGCCGGGTCATCGAGCACCTGGTGCAGTCGGCGCGCACCTTCATCTTCGACACCGGCCTCGCCCCGGCGGCGGCGGGCGCCGCGCTCGGCGCATTGCGTGTGCTGCGCGCGGAACCGGCTCGCGCACAGCGCGCCCGGGAGGTCGCCCACGCGCTCTCGACCGCGCTGCGGGCGGAGGGCCTCAAGGCGAGCGTCCCGGACGCGGCCGTGGTCGGCGTCCGCGCGCCCTCCCCGGAGACGGCGCTGGCCTGGGCGACGGAGCTGCGCACCCGCGGCCTCGGCGTCGGCTGCTTCCGCCCGCCGTCGGTCCCCGACCGCTTCTCCCGCCTCCGTCTTACCGCCCGCGCGGACCTGACGGACACCCAGATCGCCTGGGCCGTCCGCCTCATCGCCGAGACCGCCCCCGAAGGGGCGCACGCGCTGTAGGCCAAGCCCGCCGGGGCGGGGGCCGACGGGCCTTCCGGCGCGTCAGCGCGTCAGCTCCGTCAGGTGGCGGTCGACGACCGCCCGCATCAGGGCGGGCGTCGCGCGGTCGGGGCGCATGACCGCGTGGAGGACCAGGCCGTCGATGAGGGCGTAGAGGCGTTCGACCTCCGCCTCCCGGCCCGGGTGGTCCGGCAGGAGCGCGTCGGTGAGCTGCCCGCACACGGATTCCAGCGCGTCGTAGCTCGCGTCGCGCAGCGCGCGCAGCGCGGGGTCGACCTGGGCGCGGGTGGTGAACGCCAGCCAGACCTCCGCCTCGGCGCGGCGTTCCGCGTCGAGCGGGAGCAGTTCCTCGATCACTCGGCGGACGGCCGTCGCCGTGTCGGGGTCGGGTTCGACCGCTTCGACCCGCGCCCGGACGCGGTCGAGGACGAGCTGCATGGCGAAGGCGAGGACCTCCGCCTGGGTGGCGAAGTAGTGGCGCAGGGAGCCGGGGGAGAGGCCGGCCTCGGCGGCGACGGTGCGGACGGAGACGCCGTCGAGGCCGCTGCGGCGGACGACGCGCCAGACGGCCGCCGCCACCGACGCGCGGCGTTCCTCGGGATCCACGATCTTGGGCACGCACTTTTTGTAGCACAGTCGTACCGGAAACCGTGTTAGCGTGGGGAGTGATTTGGTACGACTGTGCCAGAAAAACCTCGGAAGGGGCGGAGGCCGGACCGTGCTCTACCTGCTGATCGCGGGGTGCGAGATCGCCTTCTGGGTGGTGCTCTGCGCCGCGCTGCTCGTCCGCTACCCGCTGCGGCGGCCCCGCGCCGGCGCCCTGCTGCTGTTCGCCCTTCCGGTGATCGACTTCGCGCTGTTCGTGGCCGCGCTCGTCGACCTCGCCCGCGGGGCGGCGCCGACCCAGGCGCACGCGCTCGCCGCGGTGTACGTCGGCGCGTCCCTCACCTTCGGCACCGCCATGGTGCGCTGGGCGGACGTCCGCTTCGCGGCCCGGTTCGGCACGCCGGAGGAGGCCGAGGCCGCCGCCGGCCACCGCCCGCCCAAGCGTGGGCCCGCGCACGCCGCGCACGAGCGACGGATGTGGCTGCGCCACCTGCTCGCCTGGAGCATCGGCGCGCTCCTGGTGGCCCTGGACGTGGCCGTCATCGGCGACGTCCAGCGCGCGCGGCCGCTGCTGAACTGGATGGGCGGCTGGGGCGTGATCCTCGCGATCGACTTCGTCTGGTCGTTCAGCTACACCCTGTTCCCGCGCCGGGCGCGCGCAGGGGAGTGATGATCTCGTCGACCAGCCATCGCGCCGCGCCGGGCGTCGACCGGGCCACGATGG
Source organism: Streptacidiphilus anmyonensis (assembly GCF_000787855.1). Lineage (GTDB taxonomy): Bacteria > Actinomycetota > Actinomycetes > Streptomycetales > Streptomycetaceae > Streptacidiphilus > Streptacidiphilus anmyonensis. The sequence goes on from NZ_BBPQ01000006.1 coordinate 65,433, forward strand.
TGGCCCTGGCCGACGCCCTGGGGCGTAGGGCTGGTCGAACGCCGAGGCAGGCCGGAGGCGCCGTCTGAGCCCGGCTCAGCTCACCCGGCCGAACCAGACCGAGCGGGTCCAGATCCGCTCCAGCCTGACGTAGCTGCCGGGGCGCGGCGCGTGCCAGACCTCCCAGTGGCCGGCGTAGATGCCGACGTGGTAGACGTCCGAGCCGTAGTGGAAGAAGACCAGGTCGCCCGGACGCAACTGCGAGTAGGAGATGTGCCGGACGCGGTTGTACTGCGCCTGCGCGGTCCGCGGCAGGGGGCGGCCGACGCGGCGGAACGCGTAGTACGTCAGGCCCGAGCAGTCGAACGCGTTGGGGCCGGTCGCGCCCCAGCGGTAGGGGTCGCCGTGCTTGGACTGGGCGACGTTCAGGGCCCGCTGCCCTATCGTCAGGGCGCCGGCGTGGGCGTCGGGCGCGGTCGCGACCGTGCCGCCGAGGAGGACGCCGGTGGTGGCGAGGGTGGTGATCCCGGCCTTCAGCCGCCGGGTGTGCCCGACGTGCCCGGTCTGCTGGGTCTGCCGGGTCTGCTTGGTCCGATCGGCGCTCGGGTGCCTGCCGGTGTTCACACCGTGGCCCTCGGGGCGGCACGCGTGCCGGCCCCGGCTCTGCCCGTTGCGGTGCTTCTGGTTCTGGATCTGGTTCAGGGCAGGGTGATGCGCGGAATCATTGGACGCGGACATGCGAAGCCCTTCCGGAACCGCCTACGAAAGTCGTCCCTGTCGGGTTCGGGCTCCAGAAGCTGCCCGGCCGTGCGCCGCATTCCTGCGTACGGCTTCACCCCAAGGCCCGGCGTTTCCCCGACGCCGTGCCGTCCTGCCTGGGTCTCCCGTTCCCGCCTGTCAGGTGTGTGTGAGCACCTGGCGTCCGACCGGTGGCGAGACTAGGCGTCCGGCCGGACCGCCCCGCCACGGTGGCGAGGACTTTGTTCGTTCGGCGGACAGTATTGGCATGTTTTTATGGCCGCTTCACGTTCCGCCGGACCATTGTGATTCTTGTCACGCCTGGTTTGTGGCGCAATTCTTGCTGCGTTCGGATCAACCCTGATCCTTATCCGAAAATCCATTTCTTTCGTCGGGAATACGGAATGACCTGCGCGAATGCGCTAATCGGAGGAACGCATTCACCCGGACGGTCCACGCCGGTCGGCGACCGCCGACCGGCTGGATCCGAATCCCCTTCCGCCCGGCGCGACACGCCGCCTAGATTGGGCGGGTGACCGATGATCAGACGCCGGCAGGACCTGCCGGAGGGACGGGCGGCGCCCCGCTGCCGCAGGGGGTCGGCCGCACCGCGCTCGGCGTCGCACTGGCCCGCGCCGTCGAGAGCGCCCGCCCGGACCGGCTCTTCGACGACCCCTACGCCTCCGTCTTCCTGCGCGCCGCGGTGGCCGCGGAGAACGGCCCCCGGGCGCCCCGCGGCGAGCGCACCGAGGCGTGGGCCGCGATGGCGGCCCACCTCGTGCTGCGCACCGCCTACTTCGACGACTACCTGCTCGACGCGGTCGGCCCGGACGGCGGCTGCACCCAGGTGGTCCTGCTCGCCGCCGGACTGGACGCGCGCGCGTTCCGCCTCGACTGGCCCGAGGGGGTGCGGCTGTTCGAGCTGGACCTGCCGGAGATGGTCGACTTCAAGGAGCGCGTCCTCGCCGAGGCGGACGCCCGCCCGCGCGTCGAGCGGCACGTGCTGACGGCGGATCTGCGCGAGGACTGGGCGGGACCGCTGCGCGCCGTCGGCTTCGACCCCGGGCAGCCCACCGCCTGGCTCGTCGAGGGCCTGCTGATCTACCTGGAGGCCGCCGACGCGGCGGCGCTGCTGGACCGGATCGGCGAGCTCTCCGCCCCGGGCAGCCGCCTCGCGCTGGTCCGCGACGGCGCCCTGCGCCGCACCCGGGAGCTGGCCCGGCGCGACCCGGTCATGGCGCCCGCGACGCGGCTGTGGCGCGGCGGTCTGGGCCGCAACCACGCGCAGTGGCTGCGCGGCCGCGGCTGGCTGGTCCACGAGATCGGGGAGCGGCAGCTCCGTGACCGCTACGGCGCCGAACGGGTGACCGAGGGTCACGGGTTCCTGCTCGCGGTGCGCCCCTCGCCCGCGGAGTCCGCGGAGCGGCCGCGCCGCGAGGCGGCCCGGTTGCTGGTCCTGGATCCCGACGGCTCGGTCTTCCTCCAACTGCACCACGACGCCGAGGTCGGTCCGCACTGGGTGCTGCCCGGCGGCGGCCTGGAGCCGGGCGAGGCCCCGCTCGCCGGCGCGGTGCGCGAGACGGTCGAGGAGACCGGCTGGACGGACGTGGTCACCGGCCCGGAGCTGTGGCGCTGGGAGCACGACTACCACCACGCGGACGTGGGCCTGGTTCGCCAGCACGAGGTGATCTTCCTGGCCTCCGCGCCGCGCCGCGATCCGATCGGGGACCTCACGGCCTCCTTCGCGGCCGACGGCATCCTCAGCTGCCGCTGGTTCACCCCGAAGGAGCTCTCCGAGGTGACGGAGGTGCTGTGGCCGCCGACGCTGGTCCCCCTCCTCGAGGACCTGCGCCGCGACGGCCCCCCGGCCGAGCCGATCGACCTCGGCTACGTCCCGAACCGGCAGTCGGGGACGGATTAGCCGGCGGTCGGCGAACGCGCCGATGTTGTCCGGCGGCGTCGGCCGGATGCGTCGGCCGAATGCGTGGCGCCCAGCGCCCGGCGCACAGGGCAACGGCTCCGCCACGAGGTGGCGGAGCCGTTGCGGCGAGGGGGCGCCGGCGTCTCAGTGGGCCTGCTCGGTGCGGGGCATGCGGGGCAGGGAGAAGGTGGTCAGGCCGACCAGGGCGAGGATCGCGACGACGGAGGCGAGGGTCCAGCCCGCGGCGGTGACGGAGCCGTGCCGCGGGGCCCAGGACAGGAACGCCGTGCCGAGTGCCGCGACGCCGACCGAACCGCCCAGCTCCTGGAGGGCGTTGAGGACGCCCGCCGCAGAGCCGGAGTGCTCGGCGGCGACGCCGGCCAGGGCGATGTCGAACATCGGACCCATCATCAGGCCCATGCCGACGCCGGTGACGACCAGCGCGGGCACCAGGTCCCAGGTGGTGACGGGGAGACCCCAGTGCGCGAGGCTCGCCCACAGGGCGAGCGTGCCGAGGGCCATGATGACGGCCCCGCTGTGGATGACCCGGCGTCCGTACCGCGCGCCGAGGACCGCGCCGGCGGCCACCGCGCCGACGACGATGCCGAGCGACATGGGGATGAAGGTCAGGCCCGCGTGCAGCGCGGTCCAGTGCGCCCCGAGCTGGAGCGTCAGCGTGAGGGCGAGGATCAGGCCGGTGATCGCGGCGTTGAACAGCGCGACGACGATGATGGCGAAGCGGAACGCGCCGCCGCGGAAGAGGACCGGTTCGACCAACGGCGCGCGGCCCGCCGCGGCCTGACGGCGCTGCAGCAGGGCGAAGCCGGCGAAGATCGGCAGGGAGAGCGCCATGGAGACGAAGGTCCAGCTGGGCCAGCCGAGTTCGCGTCCCTGGATGAGGGGGTAGACGAGCAGCACCATCGCGACGGTCAGCACCGCGACGCCGGGCAGGTCGAGGCGGCGGGCGCCGGCCGTGCCGCGGTCGGCGGGGATCGCGCGCAGGCCGAGCAGCACGGTGGCGAGGCCGACGGGCAGGTTGATCAGGAAGATCATGCGCCAGCCGGTGCCCCACAGGTCGGAGCCGACCAGCAGGCCCCCGAGGGTGGGCCCGGCGACGGAGGAGAGGCCGAGGACGGGGCCGAAGGCGCCGAACGCCTTGCCCACCTCCTCGGCGGGGAAGACGGCGCGGATGATGCCGAGCCCCTGCGGGATGACGAGCGCGGCGAACGCGCCCTGGCAGGCACGGGCGCCGATGAGCATCCCGGCGCCGGTGGCGGCCGCGCAGAGCGCGGAGCAGACGGTGAAGCCGACCGTGCCGAGCAGGAACATCCGCTTGCGGCCGACCAGGTCGCCCAGCCGGGCGCCGGTGATCAGCAGCATCGCGAAGGAGAGCGTGTAGGCGGCGCTGACCCACTGGATCTGGCTGGTGCCGCCGCCGAGCGCGTTGCGGATGGTCGGCGCGGCGACGTTGATGATCGTGGTGTCGAGCAGGTCCATGATCTCCGCCAGCAGGATCGCGGCCAGGGCGATCCTGCGCAGCGGATGAGCCACGACGGCGGGCGGCGGGTCCGCGCGGACCGAGTCGGGCGTGGCGGTGGACATGGGAGCTCCTCGAGGAGTCGGCGGCGGTCGTGAGCAGTGAGCGAACAGCGTTCGTTGCTACGAACACCGTTCTACTAGCGAACGCCGTTCGTGTCAACTAGGCTGTTCCCATGACGACTGCGTCCACCCCCACCTGGCCCGGCGCTTTCGGTGCTGAGCCCCGCCGCAAGAGGCGGGCGCTCAGCCGCGAACTGATCGTCGAGACCGCGCTCAAGATCGTCGACACCGAGGGCCTGGACGCGCTGAACATGCGCCGGGTCGCGCAGGAGCTCGGCACCGGCGCGGCCTCGCTCTACGCGCACGTCGCCAACAAGGACGAACTGCTCGCCCTGCTCCTCGACCGCGTCTACGGGGACCTCGGCCACCCCGAGCCGGACCCGGACCGCTGGCGCGAACAGGCCAAGGAGTTCCTGAGGCAGCAGCGGGACAACCTGGTCTCCCACGGCGACCTGGCCCGCGCGGCGATGATCCAGAACATCCCCACCTCGCCGGGCGGGCTCGACGCCGCCGAGACGATGCTGGCCCTGCTGCGCGCAGGCGGCCTGCCGGAGCAGGTCTGCGCCTACGCCGTCGACGTGATCAGCCTCTACGTCGTCGCGACGGCCCTGGAGGAGAGTTCGCGCAAGAAGCCGGGCGGGCAGACGGACGAGCGGCAGGTCGAGGCCTACATCGGCGGGGTCCGCTCCTTCTTCTCGTCGCTGCCGGCCGAGCGCTACCCGCTGATCGTGGCCATGGCCGGCGCGCTCACCCGCAACGTCGGGGACGAGCGTTTCGAGTTCGGCCTCGACCTGCTCTTCGACGGTCTGGTCGCCCAGGCTGGCCGCACCTTCGACTGAGGCGCATCCTGGTCTGAGCGGGCCGACACGTCACAGTGGCCCCGGGAGGATCGGACATGAACGTCTACGGAATGCGCGCGGAACTCGGGGACGAGGGCGGCGTCAAGATGTGGCACATGACCAAGGACGGCGCGTTGACCGCCCTGTGCAACCGCGACCTCGACCCCGCCGCGCCGGTCGACCACGACTCGGCGTGGGCGCACACCAAGCAGCCGCTCTGTCACACCTGCGGCGCGCTCTACCTGCGCCAGGTGCCCTACGAGAGCATGATCAGCGGCTAGCGCCGCTTCACGGCCGGCGCCGCTTCAGCCCGCCTGACGCTGGCCGAGGCGGGCCAGGTACGCGTTGTAGGCCTCCAGCTCCTGGTCGCCGTTGCGGTCCGCCACGCGGTCCTTGCGCCGGGAGAGCCGCTCCTCGGACTTGGCCCACTGGAAGGTGAGCGCGATCAGCACCACGGCCGTCGGGATCTCGCTGAACGCCCAGGCGAGCCCGCCGGCCAGGTGCTGGTCGGTGAGCGGGTTCACATGGAGCGAGGCCGGCGGGTGCGCGAAGGTGTTCACCATCAGGCCCGAGGCCATCATCACCGCGACGCCGAAGAAGGCGTGGAACGGCATGCCGACGAACAGCTCCAGGATGCGCAGCACGTAGCCGGGGCGGTGCGGGCCCGGGTCCACTCCCATGATCGGCCAGAAGAAGGCCAGGCCGACGGCGAGGAAGTGCACCATCATCGCGAAGTGGCCCCACTGCGACTTCATCAGGAAGTCGAAGAGCGGGGTGAAGTAGAGCCCGTAGAGGCTGGCGATGAAGAGCGGGATCGTGAACGCCGGGTGCGAGATCACCTTGACGTAGCGCGAGTGCAGCAGGGCCACCAGCAGCTCGCGCGGCCCGCGCTTGCCCCGCCCGGCCGGGCGCAGGGCGCGCAGCGCGAGCGTGATCGGCGCGCCGAGCAGCAGCAGGATCGGCGTCAGCATGGACAGCACCATGTGCTGCATCATGTGCGCGCTGAGCATCACCATGCCGTACTGGCCGAGGCCGGTGCAGGTGACCATCACCATCGTGACGAGGCCGAGCAGCCAGGCGACCAGGCGGCCGATCGGCCACTTGTCACCGCGCCGCCACAGCCGGACGCAGGCGCCGACGTAGCCGACCAGCAGCACGCTCGCGAACGCCAGGAACGCCCAGTCCGCCGACGGGTGGAACGCCAGCGCCCGCCCGAAGGTGAAGGGCGCGAGCTCGTGGTCCATACCCGGCATGCCCGGCATGCTGCCCATCGGCGGTCCCTGCTTCCCTCGTGGTGGTGCGCACAGCTACCGCACCAGGGTAGAACCGTCCGGAATGTCCTCCGTCACCGGGTGCCTCGGCGCGCCCCGGCCTGCCGCCGCGTACCTCAGCGCGGCACGAGTGTGTTCTCCGTGCGCCGCCCGGCGAGGTAGTCCTCGACGTTCCTCAGCGTCGCCTCGATGATCTGCCCCACCGCCGTCGCGGTGAAGTACGCCTGGTGGGAGGTCACCAGCACCTGCGGGAAGGTCATCAGGCGCGCCAGCGTGTCGTCGGTCACGCCCTCGAGCGACTTGTCGAGGAAGAACAGCCCCGTCTCCTCCTCGTACACGTCCAGGCCGACCCCGCGCAGCCGGCCCGCGCGCAGCGTCTCGACCAGGGCGTGGGTGTCGACCAGGCCGCCCCGGCTGCTGTTGACCAGCAGCGCGTCCGGCTTCATGCGCGCCAGCGCGCTCTCGTCGATCAGGTGGTGGGTGTCCGGCAGCAGCGGGACGTGCAGGGAGATCAGGTCGGACTCGGCGAGCAGCCGCTCCAGCGAGGTGTACTCCATGCCCAGGTGGTCGCGGCAGTGGGCGTTCTCCGCGATGTCCCAGCCCAGCAGCCGGGTGCCGAAGCCGTGCGCGATCCGGGCGAAGCACTCGCCGATCTTGCCGGTGCCGACGACGCCGACGGTCGTGCCGTGGACGTCCGCGCCCATCAGGCCGTCGAGGCGGAAGTCGAACTCGCGGGTGCGGTTGGCGGCGCGGATCACCCGGCGGTTGACGGCCAGGGCCAGGGTCCAGGCGAACTCGGCCACCGCGTAGGGGGAGTAGTAGGAGACCCGGGCGATGGTGAGCCCGAGCTCGGCCGCGACGTCCAGGTCGATGTTGTTGAAGCCGGTCGACCGCTGCGCGGTCATCCGGGTTCCGCCCTTGGCGAGGGCGTGCAGCGTGGTCGCGTCGAGCCGGCAGTTGACGCTGGTGCTGACCACCTCGTGTTCGGCGGCCAGAGGCGCGGTGTCGGGGTCGAGGAACACCTCCAGACACCGCACCTCGTGACGGCCGGCGAACGCGGCCTCCAGCAGAGGCTTCTCGTCGGCCTGGACACCGTAGGCGAGGATCTCCATACGGCCACGCTAATCGGACATTCCGCCCGATGCTCGGCACGTTCGCGGGCTCCTGGCTCAGATGACCGTTTCTGCTTCGGCGTAGCGCTCCGCCGGGACGGTCTTCAGGTCGGCGACCGCGTCGGCCAGCGGGACCAGGTTGATCGCGGTGCCCTGGAGTGCCGTCAGATGCCCGAACGCGCCCTTGTGCACGGCCTCGACCGCGTGCCAGCCGAAGCGGGTGGCCAGGATCCGGTCGTACGCGGTCGGCGTGCCGCCGCGCTGGACGTGGCCGAGGATGACCGGGCGGGCCTCCTTGCCGAGACGCCGCTCGAGCTCGCCGGAGAGCCGGGTGGCCACGCCCGCGAAGCGCTCGTGGCCGTAGATGTCGATGCTGCCGCGCTCCCACTCCATGGTGCCGGCCTCCGGCTTGGCGCCCTCGGCGACCACCACGATGGCGAACTTCTTGCCGCGTTCGAAGCGCTCGCCGACGACCGCGGTCAGCTTGTCGATGTCGAACGGCCGCTCCGGGACGACGATCGCGTGCGCGCCGGCGGCCATGCCCGCGTTCAGGGCGATCCAGCCGGTGTGGCGGCCCATCAGCTCGACCACCATGACGCGCTGGTGCGACTCGGCGGTGGTCTTCAGGCGGTCCAGCGCCTCCGTGGCCACCGAGACCGCCGTGTCGAAGCCGAAGGTGACGTCCGTGCAGGCGATGTCGTTGTCGATGGTCTTCGGCACGCCGACGACGGGCAGGCCCGCGTCGGAGAGCATCCGGGCGGCCTTGAGCGTGCCCTCGCCGCCGATCGGGATGATGCCGTCCAGGCCCAGCCGCTCGCACATGGCGAGCGCGGCGGGGACGCCGTCACGCAGCTTGCTCGGCTGCACCCGGGTCGAGCCGAGGATCGTCCCGCCCTGGGCGAGGATGCCGGAGACGGAGTCCAGCGTCAGCTCGCGGTAGTCCTCTTCGAGCAGACCGCGCCAGCCGTCCACGAAACCGATGATCTCGTCGCCGTGGTCGACCACACCGCGGTGGACCACGGACCGGATCACGGCGTTCAAACCTGGGCAGTCCCCACCACTGGTCAGCACACCAATACGCATCGTTCAACTACTCCCGAGCAGAGCGCGGTGACCGGAATCGGACAAAACAACCCTATCGCGATGATACCGAGCGTCGGCTTCCGGTCAGGCCGGCCCGGTCGCCAGGGCGGCGCCGTCGGCGCCCTGCGGGGGGAGTGTGAGGGTGGGCGCTGGAGGCTCGGCAGGGGTGTGCGTGAGTCTTCAGCGGTGTTCGGTTGTCTCGCTTCTGCCCGCTGCCCTGAGTCGTCCGCTGCCCGCGGCTCAGGAGGCGGTCTGGGCCGCCGCGATGCGCTCCGCGCGCAGCGCGTCGTACCAGGTGTTGTCCGCCGGCGGCAGCGCGCTGACGTCGAGGGCCAGCTTGATCAGCAGGTCCGCGACCAGCGGGTTGCGCGCCATGACAGGCCCGTGCAGGTAGGTGCCGAACACGGTGTCCCGCCAGGCGCCCTCGGTGCCCTCGCCGGTGCCGTTGCCGCCGCCGACCGTGACCTGCGCCAGCGGCGAGACGCCCTGCCCCAGGTGGGTGACGCCCTGGTGGTTCTCGAAGCCCGTCAGTGTCGGCAGGCCCAGACGCGGGTCGGGCTCGGCGACGATGTCGCCGACGTTGCGCTTGCCCTCGCCGCGCGTCGACCAGACGTCGAGCAGGCCGAGGCCCGCGGTCCGCTCGCCGCGGTCGTCGATGAACTCGTGGCCGAGGATCTGGTAGCCGGCGCAGACCGCGAAGACGATCGCGCCGTTCTCCACGGCTCGGCCAAGGCCCGGGTCCTGCCGCAGCCGCTCACCGGCGAGCCGCTGCGGACGGTCCTCGCCGCCGCCGATCAGGTAGATGTCGCCGCTGGTCGGCACCGGCTGGTCGGAGCGCACGTCGACGCGCTCGACCTGCAGCCCGCGCTGCCGGGCCCGGCGCTCGACGACGAGCACGTTGCCGCGGTCGCCGTACGTGGACAGCAGGTCCGGGTAGATCCAGATCAGCCGCAGGGCACTGTCAGTCATGACGGGGAGTCCTCTTCCTCAAGTCCCGGGCCGGCGTCAGTTGGGGGTCGCCACGTCGCGGCGCAGCTGCTGGAAGGCCGTGTAGTTGGCGATCGCCTCGATCCGGCCCTGCGGCGCCATCGCCACGGCCTGCTGGATCGAGTCGATCACCTGGAACTGCACGCCCGCGACCTCGAGCCGCACCGCGAGGTCCAGCTTGCGCTGGCCCATCACGAAGACGGGGTGGCCGACCAGACGCTCGTAGTCGACGTCCCACAGCCAGGAGGTGTCGGTGCCGTCGGCGGAGAGCGCGTTGACCGAGAGGACCACCGGCGCCGGCGCCGGGTCGATCAGGCTGAACGTCTCCAGCCAGCCGGCCGGGTTCTTCGCCAGCAGCAGCCGCACCTCACGACCGTTCACCAGCACCGACTCGTAGCGGCCGGCGACGGCCTGCACCGACTCCATGCGCTGGAGCGCGATCTGCGGGTGCACGCCGAAGACGGAGACGACGGCGGCGGTGCTCGTCGCGTTGGACAGGTTGGCCCGGCCCGGCAGCTGGAGCCGGATCGGCCACGGGTTGCCCTGCGGGTCCACCACGAACTCGCCCTGGAGCGCCCAGTGCGGCTGCGGACGGCGGAAGCCGCAGCTCGGGCAGAACCACTCTTCGTCCGGGCGCTGCATGACGCCGCCGCAGCTCGGGCAGGACCAGGCGTCCTCCTTGTAGGCCTGGCCGGCCGCGACCCAGATGACCTTCTTGCAGGACGACGCCGCCCAGGTGACCAGCGGGTCGTCCGCGTTGGCGATGATGACGGCCTCGGTCCCGGCCAGACCCTCGCGCCACTTCTCGGCCAGCATGCGCGTCTCGGAGGAGCGGTCCAGCTGGTCGCGGGAGAGGTTGAGCAGGGCGATCGCCTTCGGGTTGGTGTCCCGGGCGACCATGTTCAGGTACTTCTCGTCGACCTCGATCACGCCGAAGCGCGCCTCGCCGCTGTCGGCGAGCGCGGAGGTGATGCCGGCCGGCATGTTCGCGCCGAGCGCGTTGGAGACCACGGGGCCGGCGGCCTTGAGGGCCTCGGCGATCAGACGGGTCGTCGTGGTCTTGCCGTTGGTGGCCGAGACCAGCACGACGTCCAGGCCCTCGGAGACGCGACGCAGCAGGTCCGGGTCGAGCTTGAGGGCGACCCGGCCGCCGATCACCGATCCGCTGCCGCGGCCGGCTGCGCGCGACACGGCGGCGGCGGCCTTGCCGGCCGTGACGGCGAGCTTGGCACGGGCGTTCAGCGAGGCCGAGGGCGCGGCCGGATCGGGATGCGCTGACATCGGTTGCTTTCCTCCTGCGGGACGGCCTGCGGGGCGTGTGTGCCCCCGGCTGTCCGTAGCCTACCGGCACGATCGGTTCCGGCGTCGGCGGCGTCCACGACCCGGGCTGCGGCGAGCGGGCCGGCGGCGGCGGGACGGCGGCGGGACGGCCGTGGGGCGGCGCCGGGACGGCCGTGGGGCGGCGGCCCGTCAGGGGCACATAGAGTCCTCCCATGCTCTCCCGCATTCCCGGCAGCGCCGGCACCGTCCATCCCGTCACCGCCTGGGCTTCGCCGGTGCTGCGCACCCCCTGCGCGCCGGTCGAGAGCTTCGACGAGGAGCTGGTCTCCCTGGTGGAGTCCATGTTCGCGACGATGTACGCGGCCGACGGGGTGGGGCTGGCGGCCAATCAGATCGGTGTCGGCCTGCGCGTCTTCGTCTACGACTGCCCCGACGACGAGGACGTGCGCCATCTGGGCCACATCGTCAACCCGGTCCTGGTCGAGGCGGACGGGGTCGTGATCGCGGGCGAGGAGGGCTGTCTCTCCCTGCCGGGCCTGCGCGCGCAGACCCCCCGCTACGACCGGGCGGTGGTGCGCGGCCAGGACCTCACCGGCGCGCCCGTCGAGATCGAGGGCACCGGCTTCTTCGCCCGCTGCCTCCAGCACGAGGTCGCGCACCTCGACGGAGGCGTCTTCCTCGACGAGCTGAGCGGCTGGCGCAGGGCGCGGGCGCTGCGCCCCATGCGGCGCGCCGACTGGTACGTGCCCGCCGGTGAGGCCGGCGGCGACGCGGCGGTCGGCGGGGGCCGCGCATGACGGACCAGTGGTGCGCGCAGCCGGAGCGCTGGTCGGTGCAGGACGACGACGGCGTCGTCGTCGCCGACTTCGTGCAGGTGCGCGGGCTGCTGCGCGGCCACGACTTCTGGTGGGCGGCGGATCTGCGCCCCGCGCCGGAGGCGGACCCGGCCCACGCGGCGGCGGTCGTCCGGCGTCGCCTGCCCGGCTGGATGGCCGAGCTGCGGGTCACCGGACCGCAGGACGCGTTCGCCCGCCTGCTGCTGGACGCCTCGTTGAGCCGGGGCCGCTACGCGCACCACTACGTCTGGGACTTCGGCGCGCTGGCCCCCGATCCGGCCTGGTCCGAGCCGGCGCTGCCGCCCGATCTCGCGCTCGTCCCGCCGCAGGAGGTGAGCCCGCGGCGGCTCTTCCGGGTCCACCGCCGCGCGTATCCGGGCACCCACCCGGACCACCCCGCCGGGGACTTCGAGCGCCTCGCCCAGCTGATCGGCGGCAGCCTCTTCGGCGGCCTGCTGGGCGGCAGCGCGGTCGCCCTGCGCGGGCGGCGCCCGGTCGCGGGCATCATGGTCGGCCAGGAGAACGGCGACTCGTCCCTGGCGGCCGCGGTCCTGCCCCGGGCGGGTCACTCCGTCGCGGACCTCGCCCTCACCGGGCCCGCGGTCGTCGACCTCTTCCGCGACCCGGAGGACTCCCACCACGGCCTCGGCGGCCTCCTCCTCCGCCGCGCCCTCGCGCTCACCGCGAAGGAGGGCGCCCCCTCCCTCTCCCTCACCGTCACCGAGGGCAACCCCGCCCGCCACCTCTACACCCGCACGGGCTTCACCCACTCCCACAGCACGGTCGCCCTCCGCCTCCCGCAGTAACCCGTCCGTACGAGCTACCCCGACCGGCGGGGCGTCCTTGCCGCGGTTGCGGCTCCCCTGCCCGTCGGCACGTGCCCTGGCGGGCGCAGTCGGGGGTCGGGCGGTCTTGGGGGAGTCGGGATCGGCGTGGTCGACTCGCGCGGCAGCAGGGCATGAGGCGGGTGTCGCCAGGTGCTCGGCAGAAGCGGTGCGGCCGTCGGTGGGCGTCCTTGCCGCGGTTGCGGCTCGCCTGATCGTCGGCACTTGCCCTGCCGGGCGCAGTCGCGGGTCGGGCGGCCTCGGGAGAGTCGGCATCGGGGTGGTCGACGGCGCGGCGGCTCGCGGCGCCCGGGGGGCCGTGCGCTGACGCGGGGTCCGGAGCGCCTGCCGGCGGGCGCTGGCCGGGCGGTGCGTCAGTCGGAGCTCAGTTCGCCGTGGCGCCCGGGCGTGGGTCGCGGGTTTCCTCGCGGCCGTGGACGCCGTTGTGGTTGTTCGTCGCGGAGGGGTTGTCCGCGGCGGCGGCCAGGCGGCCCCAGAGGAGGTCGGCGAGGGTCTGGACCATGCGGTCGCGGGGGAGGCCCGGCTGTTCGAGCCACCAGTCGCCGGAGGCGAGGACCATGCCGGTGATCGCCTGGCCCCAGGCCGCCGCCAGCAGCTCGCGGTCCGGGCCGAGGTCGATCTGGCCGGCGATCGCCGCGCTCAGCTCGGAGGCGATGGCCTGGAGGGTGGGGGCGAGCGGGCCGGCCGGGGAGAGGCCGTCGGCGGCGGGGTCGGGGTGGGCGAGGAAGCGGTAGACCTGGGGCGCGGACTCGATCACGGCGAGGTAGGTGTCGAGGACGTTCTCCACCAGCTCGCGCCGCTCCAGCGGAGCGGCCAGCGCCTCGCGGATGCGGTCCAGCAGGGCGGTGCTGTGCCGTTCCGCCAGCGCCTGGTAGAGGCCCGTCTTGTCCTTGAAGTGCCGGTAGAGGATCGGCTTGGTGATGCCCGCCTCCGCCGCGATGGCGTTCATGCTCGCGCGCGGACCTTCCCGCCGGACCACCCGGTCCGCGGCGTCCAGCAACACCTCGCGCCGGTCGGCGCGGTCGGCGTGGTCGGGGCTCGCCATTGCCTTGACATCCTTACTGCCTGGTAACAAACTGTGGAGCGCGTTACCGACGGTAACACCTGGCGGAAGTAAATCCAGTCCGCGCGTCGCGCCCGGGGAGACACACACCTATGACCGGCTTCAACCTCGCTCTCAACGACGACCAGATCGCGGTCCGCGACTGGCTGCACGGATTCGCGCGAGACGTGATCCGCCCCGCCGCCGCCGAGTGGGACGAGCGCGAGGAGACCCCCTGGCCGATCATCCAGGAGGCCGCCAAGGTCGGCATCTACTCGCTCGACTTCTTCGCCCAGCAGCAGTTCGACCCGACCGGTCTGGGCATCCCGATCGCGATGGAGGAGCTGTTCTGGGGTGACGCGGGCATCGCGCTCGCCATCGTCGGCAGCGCGCTCGCCGCGGCGGGCGTCGTCACCAACGGTACGCCCGAGCAGGTCGGAACCTGGGCGCCGGAGATGTTCGGCACCCCGGACGACCCCAAGCTCGCCGCCTTCTGCTCCTCCGAGCCGGACGCCGGCTCCGACGTCGCCGCGATGCGCACCCGCGCCGTCTACGACGAGGCGAAGGACGAGTGGGTCATCAACGGCACCAAGACCTGGGCCACCAACGGCGGCATCGCCCACGTCCACGTGGTCGTCGCCTCCGTCGACCCGGCGCTCGGCGCGCGCGGCCAGGCCTCGTTCATCATCCCGCCGGGCACGCCGGGCCTGAGCCAGGGCCAGAAGTTCAAGAAGCACGGCATCCGCGCCTCGCACACCGCCGAGGTCGTCCTCGACAACGTGCGCGTCCCGAACTCCTGCCTGCTCGGCGGCAAGGACAAGCTCGACGAGCGGATGGCCAAGGCCCGCGAGCGGGCCGCGGCCGTCGCCCGCGGCGAGAAGGTCGAGCAGGTCAAGAACGCCGCCATGGCGACCTTCGAGGCGTCCCGCCCGGCCGTCGGCGCGCAGGCGGTGGGCCTGGCCCGCGCCGCGTACGAGGAGTCGCTGGAGTACGCGAAGACCCGCGAGCAGTTCGGCCGGCCGATCATCGACAACCAGGGCATCGCCTTCACCCTCGCCGACATGCGCACCCGCATCGACGCCGCCCGCATGCTGGTCTGGCGCGCCTCCTGGATGGCCGCCACCGGGCAGCCCTTCACGGCGGCCGAGGGCTCCATGTCCAAGCTCTACGCGGGCGAGACGGCCAAGTGGGTGACCGCCCACGCCATCCAGATCTTCGGCGGCAACGGCTTCACCCGCGAGTACCCGGTCGAGCGGATGCACCGCGACGCCGCGATCTACACGATCTTCGAGGGCACCAGCGAGATCCAGCGCCTCGTCATCGCCCGCACCCTCTCCGGCCTGCCGATCCGCTGACGCCCGGTCGACCAGGCGGTCGGACCTCAGGCGGGCGGACCTCAGGCGGTCGGACCGTCGGCCGGGCGGACCTTCAGGCGGGCGGTGTCCCGCGCGCCTGAAGGTCCGTGAGCACCAGGTCGAGCAGCCCCGGGAAGCGCGCGTCGAACTCCGACCGCCGCAGGCGGTTGAGACGCCTCGGGCCCGCGTCGCGCTGTTCGAGGAGGCCGGCCTCCCGCAGGATCGCGAAGTGGCGGCTCAGTGTCGCCTTGGTGACCGGGACGTCGAAGCTGCCGCAGGCCCGCTCCCAGTCGCCGGATCCGGCCAGGGTGCGCACGAGAGTCCGGCGGACGGGGTCGGCGAGGGCCAGCAGCGCGGTCTCCAGGCTCACCTGGTCCAGTTCCGCGTGCACCGGCGCGGCCCGGTGGCTCGACGTCATGGCGCTTGCTCCGTCCGTCGGCGTCGAAGTGTTCGTCGTCGTGCTGACACTCTAGTGCGGCGCGCGCCGAGCTCCTCGCGCTGCTCGCCCGCTACGCGGTGCTCGCCGGGGAGGCGCCCGGCAGGGTGCGGGAGCCGGGGGCCCGGCTCGGCGGCGGCTCGGGACGGGCGGCCGGCTCGGCGTCCAGCTCGCGCCACTCCGGCCGCAGACCCGTGAGCGTGGTCACGGCGCAGTAGAGCAGCCCGGCCGTCGCCGCGACCGGAGCGAGGGCCACGGCCCCGAGCGCGGCGCCCGCGATCAGGCCGCCGAGCGGGACCCCCGCCCAGGAGACCGCGTCCGCGACGGAGATGACGCGGCCGACCAGATCGCGCGGGATCCGCTCGTACACCGCGGCCGCCAGGATCGGGTTGAGGAAGCCCGCCGCGAAGCCCGAGACCGCGCTGACCGCCAGCACCACGCCCAGCGGCGCGCCGAACGCGAGCACGAGGAAGCGCGGCGCGCCCGCCACGACGAAGCCGGCCAGGAAGGTGACGCGGCGCGGCAACCGCTCGCCGAGCCACGCGGCGACCAGCCCGGCCGCCGCCGAGGCCGCGCTCATCACCGAGAAGACCGCGCCGACCGCGCCCACCCCGAGCCCGTGCCGGTGCACCCAGACGGGGATCAGCACCGCCGACCACGCGGCGTCCAGGAAGTTGGTGGCCACGGTCAGCCCGACCGCCGTCGCCAGCAGGCGGTTGCCGCGCAGGAAGGCGAAGCCCTTGCCGAGCCGCTCCCAGTAGCCCGCGTCCTCGTCGGCCGCCTCCTGCGCCCGGCGCTCCGGCGCGGCCAGGGCGGTGGCCGCGGCGCTCAGCAGGAAGGTGAGGGCGTTGAACACCAGCGCCGTCGCCGCGCCGAATCCGGCGACGGCCGCCGCGCCGAGGGCCGGGCCGGCGGTGATGGCCAGCCGCTCGGCCGCGCCGGACAGGCCGGTGACCCGCTCCAGCGGAACCCGGGCGTCGTCGGCGGCGTCCGGCGTCATCGCCACCTTGGCCGCGTCGCCCGGCCCGCGCACCGAGCCGATGACGGCGACGAGCACCAGCAGCAGCCAGATCGGCAGCGCCCCGGCCGCGTGCGCGATCGGCACCGCCAGCACGGCTGTCGCGCTGACCAGGTCGCCGAGCAGGCTGATCCGGCGCGGCCCGATCCGGTCGATGGCCGGACCGGCCGCCGCCTTGGCCAGCACGTAGGGGCCGAGTTCGCAGAACGCGGTCAGGCCCGTCAGCGCGGTGCTGCCGGTGGTGGTCAGCACCAGCCACGGCAGCGCGACGGCGGAGACGCGGGTGCCGGTCAGTGACAGCGCCTGGGTCAGCAGCAGACCGACAAGCCCGCGATAGCGCGTCGGCCTGGCGCTCCACTTCGGGCGGATTTGGGCGGGGGAGGGGGTCTGGTCTGCCACGAAGTCAGCCTAGAAGGCGAACCCGCCCCTGAAGAGGGGTCGGTGACAGCGCATCCACCGCATGAGGGAGTGGGCCGTCGGGTCGCTGACGACGTGAGATACGTCTCGGGGTTGGCTGAGTCTTGCCTGTGAAGCCCCCAGTCGCCATGCTTCCTCTCAGTTTCATCTGAATCGGGGGGTCCTGTTCGGCCTGCCCGGATTCCTATCTCCATGGGGGGCTTGATGGGCAGACAGTCGAGCGGCGTCGCGGCGCCGCAGGAACGACGACCACGTGGGTCGAGGCGTCTCGCCTGGGCGCTGACCGCGGCGGCGGTCCTGGCCGGGGCGGTCTTCGGAGGGCAGGCGCTGGCGTCCTCCGCGCCGAAGCCGCCGTCGACGGCGCAGCAGGAGAAGGGCATGGTCGCGGGCCGTCCCTTCCAGGACCCGGCGGACGCCGACACCTCGGCCGCCCAGCGGATCACGATCACCCTCGACGCGCACCGCACGCGCTTCGACCTCGCCGGTCGCAAGGTCTGGGGGCAGTCCTACAACGGCAGCTTCGTCGCCCCGACGATTCGGGTCGCGCCCGGCTCCGCTGTGACCATCCGGCTGGTCAACCACCTGACGGTCGCCACCAACCTGCACTTCCACGGCCTGCATGTGGCGCCGACCGGCGTCTCGGACGACCCCTTCCTGTGCGTGGCGCCCGGCAAGTCGCTGACCTACCGTCTGGCGATCCCCAAGGACCACCCGCAGGGCACCTTCTGGTACCACAGTCACGCGATGGGCACGACGTGCCCGAAGCCGGGCCAGATGGTCGCGGACGACATGGACGACGACATGTCCGGCCCGATGAGCGGCATGAGCGGCATGGGTGGGACGACCGGTACGGGCGGGACGAGTGCGTCGCCCGCCGCGTTCATGCCGGGCGACGTGGAGAACCAGATCTCGGCCGGTCTGTCCGGCGCGCTGATCGTCGGCGACGACCGCACCCTGCTGCCGCAGAAGCTGCGTCACATCACCGCGCACACGCTCGTGTTCAAGGACGCCCAGATCGACGCGGGCGGCTCGATCGTGCAGAACACCGGCAGCTCCTCGATCGACTCCGGCGCGCCGACCGTGCGCCTGGTCAACGGCCAGCTGCGCCCGGTGCTGTCGATGCGGCCGAACGAGACCCAGCTGTGGCGCCTCACCAACGCGGGCGCCGACATCTTCTACCGGCTCCAGCTGGACGGCTACAGGTTCACCGTCGTCGGCGAGGACGGCACCCCCGTCGCCAAGGTGCGCACCGCCTCCTCGCTGCTGCTGCCGCCGGGCAAGCGCTACGACGTGCTGGTGACGGCCGGTCCCCGGCCGGGCGGCGCGTGGCTGCGGACCCTCGCCTACTCCAACGGCCCGCAGGGCGACAGCTACCCGGACACCCAGCTGCTCCGCCTGGACGTGCACGGAGCCCGTGCCACGCGGCTGCCGGGCGTCTCCGGCCGCGTCCCGACCGCCGCGCCCGACCTGGCCGGCGCGAAGATCGCCCAGAAGCGGAAGCTCGTCCTCTCCGAGAGCGCGGACGGCGACAGCTTCTACATCAACGGCAAGCAGTTCATGATGAGCGACGGTTCCGCCTTCGCCACCCCGGCCAAGCTGGGCACGGTGGAGGAGTGGACCATCTACAACACCTCCGGTGAGATCCACCCCTTCCACCTGCACACCTCGGACTTCCAGGTGATGTCGGTCAACGGCGTGCCGCAGCCCTACACGAACCGGCAGGACATCATCCCGGTGCCGTACGAGCAGAACGGCAAGCCGGGCGAGGTGGTCATCCGGATCGCGTTCGACGACTTCCCGGGCCGCTACATGTTCCACTGCCACATAGCCGCGCACGAGGACAACGGGATGATGAGCTTCATCGACGTCGTCCGCTGACCTCGCGGGCAGGGCCCGGCCCCCGGGCCCTGCCAAGCGGATCCAGCCAAGCGGGACCAGCCGAGCGGATCTACCGTGGTGGGGGAACGATCCGAGACACCTCGCAGCCACCCGGGAGGACCCCATGCCCGGTTCCACCACCATCGGCCGCACCGAGCGGCTGGTCATGCTGAGCCACCACGACGCAGAGCGCCTCGCCGAGACGATGGAGCGCCTGTCGACCATGCTCGCCGCCGACGACGCGGACCGGATGACCGACCCGCAGGTCGCCAAGCTGTGCGGCGGCGACGCCTCGATGCGCGGCGACTACGCGCACTGGGCCGCCGAGGTCGGCGCGTTCATCCGCGGCCACCTGTAGGAAGAGGCCACCTCCCCGCCAGAGGCTGCCCCCAGGAAGAACGGCGCAGCCTCGGGGACCGCTCGAACCCGGCGAAACCGCAGGGCCCGCAGGCCGCGGGCTCTGCTAATCTGCGTCCATGATCTCCGCGCCGACCCGTCGAATGATGCGCCCCTACCGGGGCTGCTGAACGACGCACGCGCGCGTCCGAGAAGGCCCCGTCCCAGGGGCCTTTCGCATGACCGCGAGCCGCAGGCCCCTCCCGCACCGACGCAGGAGAAGAGCCCGATGAGCTACTACGTCACCACCACCATCCCGTACGTCAACGCCCGCCCGCACCTGGGCTTCGCCCTGGAGCTGGTCCAGGCGGACGTGCTCGCCCGGCACCGCCGGTCGCGCGGCGTCGCGGTGCGGTTCCTCAGCGGAACGGACGAGAACTCGCTCAAGAACGTGCTCGCGGCCGAGGCCGAGGGCGTCGCCGTCCAGGACCTCGTCGACCGCAACGCCGCCGCCTTCGCCGAGCTCGCGAAACCGCTCGCGCTCTCCTTCGACGACTTCATCCGCACCAGCCGCGACCCGCGCCACCGCGCGGGCGTGGCCCACCTCTGGGCGCGCTGCGCCGAGGCCGGCGACTTCTACCGCCAGGCCTACACGGGCCTGTACTGCGTGGGCTGCGAGGCGTTCTACGGCAGGGACGAGCTCGTCGACGGCCGCTGTCCCGACCACGGGACCGAGCCGCAGGAGGTCAGCGAGGAGAACTGGTTCTTCCGTCTGTCGCGCTACCAGGAGCAGCTCCGGGAGCTGATCACCAGCGGTGCGCTGCGCGTCGAACCCGTCTCGCGGCGCAACGAGGTGCTGGCGCTCATCGACTCCGGCCTGCGGGACTTCTCCGTCTCCCGCAGCCGCGCCCGCGCCCGGGGCTGGGGCATCCCGGTGCCGGGCGACGAGGACCAGGTCGTCTACGTGTGGTGGGACGCGCTCGGCAACTACGTCACCAGCCTCGGCCTCGGCGGCGAAGGCGACGCCCCGGCGGAGGACTTCCAGCGCTGGTGGGCGGGCGACGGCGAGCGCGTCCACCTGGTCGGCAAGGGCGTGCTCCGCTTCCACGCCGTCTACTGGCCCGCGATGCTGCTGTCCGCGGGCCTGCCGCTGCCGACGCGGGTGCTCGTGCACGACTACCTGACGGTGTCCGGCCGGAAGATCAGCAAGTCCGCGGGCGACGTGGTGGACCCCGCCGAGCTGGTCGCCCGCTACGGTACGGACGCGGTGCGGTGGTGGCTGCTGCGGGAGGTCCCGCGCGTGGGCGACGCGGACTTCACCGAGGAACGGCTGGTCGCCCGCGCGGACGCGGACCTCGCCGACGGCTTCGGCAACCTGGTCCACCGGGTGGTCACCATGGTCCACCGCTACCGGAACGGCGTCGTCCCGGAAGCCGCGGTGGAGACCACCGCCACCGCCGAGCTCCGCGCGGTCTGCGCCCGCGCGGCAGGCCGGGTGGACGCGGCCCTCGACGCCTTCGACTACCGGGCGGCGGCTGCGGCGGTCTGGACCCTGGTGGAGGAGGCCAACCGCTGCATCGACCGCACCCGCCCGTGGGAACTGGCCAAGTCCGAACGCGGCGGCGCCCGCTCGGCCGCTCTGGACGCCGCGCTGGCCGCCCTGGTCTCCGCCTGCCGCCAGGTCGGCGAGGAACTGCGCCCGTTCCTCCCGGACGCGGCCGAACGCATCGTCGAGCGGTGCACGCCGGTGGGCGGCGTACTGCCGACGTCCACCCCGCTCTTCGCCAAGCTGGGGGAGTGAGCGCGCACGTCGGCCCCCGAGTACCGGACGCGTGCGCGGGGGCCGACTACCTGTTCCGCTAGAAGGCCCCCGAGATCAGGACCGGTCGGTTCGGGTCGGCGTAGTCGATCCGGCACCGCAGGTTGCCGCTCGAGGTGCAGGTGGCGTCCGCGACACCGGCGGTGACGGTCGCCGCGATCTTCACCTGCCCGGCGCCGCCGGAGGACGCGTAGACCACCTCGGACGGTCCGTCGATCGGCACGGTGGCGATGACGTTCGGGAACAGCCGCTCCGGGTAGTCGCCGCTGCCCTGCTGGGAGACCCGGGTGAGCCCGGGGTAGGGGACGCTCGAGTCCGTCACGATCCGCACGATCCCCGCGTTCACCCCGGGCAGCCCCACACCCGGGAGACCGGCGGTCGGGTCCCCGTCGAACGACCCGACGTTGTTGTCGCCGCCGGCGTTGAAGACGTCACCCCCGGCGAACTGGTTGCCGTCGCCGAAGACCACGAGCGGGCCGTCCCGGTGTTGGGCGGCGGCGACGGCGGTGCCGGGCAGCACGGCCACGGCGGCTGCGGCGACGAGGACGGCGGCAAGACTCTTCACACTGCGGATCACGGTCCACCTTCCGATTGCGGGATGTCGCCCACGACCGTAGGAAGCCGTCAACCCGGGGCGAGGGACCGTCGCACTCACGGGTGGTGTCGCTACGCCGATCGCTCGTGCGGGGATGTCAGGACGCCAGCGCGTCCTGAAGGCCCGTCACGGCCTCGGTCAGGATGGAGGCGTCGAAGATGATCTCTGGCGGGGTGCCGTCCTCGGACTCCGACCAGCGGCTGAAGGCGTCCCGCACCGGGGTGATGTCGACCGGCGCTCCCACGCGCACGGCCTGGGCCGCGTGGGCGAGTTGCTCGCGGACGACCGCCGCGAAGGCGGCCGCGCCGGGGGACTCGCCCTCGGCGGCGGGGACGTGGGCCTCGATCAGCATCGTGGTCCGGCCGATGGCGGAGACTGCCGCGCGGGCGTCGGCGAGTTGGGAGGGGCGCAGGCCCCGCTCGCGGACGGGTTCCGCCTCGGCGGATGCCTCCGTCGCGGTGAGCGCGGCCCGCGCCTGGCGGTGGTCGAGCAGGGCGTCGCGCAGGGCGCGCCGGTTCCGGGGGGAGGGATCGCCGAAGGCGTCGAGGCCGGCGGCGGCATAGCGGCCCGCCGCGTCGATGTAGTCGGCGAGGCGGTCCGGCAGCCGCACCGTCTGCCAGGTCGGCCAGACCGCGTACGCGGCGAAGGCGAGGAGCCCGCCGAGCAGCGTCATGCCGACGCGTTCCTCGGCGGTGTACCGGACGACCAGCCCGTCCATCGACAGCAGGAAGACGACGTAGACGGAGACCAGCGCGCTCAGCGCCATGTAGCCGGCGCGCATGCTCAGGTACGCGCAGCCGACCGCGACGACGGCCAGCAGACCGCAGACCCATGGCGCCGGCTTCGCCAGCACCATGACGACCGAGGCGAGTCCGACGCCGACGACCGTGCCCGCGAGCCGGGCGACGCCGCGGGTGTAGGTCTGGGAGAACTCAGGGCGCATGATCATCATGACCGTCATCGCCGCCCAGTAGCCGTGCCCGAACGGCAGTAGCAGGCCGAGGCCCTCCGCGAGGGTGACCACCACGGCGACCCGCACCGCGTGCCGCATGACGGGCGAGCGCTGCGTCCAGTGCCGCTTCACCGCGGCCACGGTCAGCGGCAGCAGGGCGCGCACGCCGGGGCGGCGCAGGTAGCGCGGCTGGTCGTCGTCGACGGGGGAGTCGAGCGCGTCGGTGACCTCGGCCAGCAGGCCGATCAGGCGCAGCGCGGTGTGCCGGGCGATGCCGTGGAGCACGGGCCCGCCGTCGGGGATGGCCAACGCGCGGTAGGCGCGCTCGGGGACCTGCGCGCCCTCCCCGCTGCGGATCGAACGTGCCGCGGCGTCCAGGATCTCGGCGGCGGCTCCGAGCAGTTCGCGCGCCCGGTCGCGCTCGCGGCCCTCCTCGGCCGCGCCCACGCGCGGATCGGCGAGCGCGGCCAGCGCCGGACGCAGCCGCTCGACCAGCGAGCGGACCCCGGCCAGTTCGGAAGGCCGGCTGCGCGCCTGACCGGGCGTCACCATCGCGGCCTCGCGTGCGGCCATCAGCGGATCGGGGTCGAACAGCGCGAACGGGTCGTGCCGCAGCCGCCGTGCGTAGTCGGCCATCGACGCGCACGCCTCGGCCAGGGCCTCGCGGTGCGCGCCCCACCGGTCCACCGGCCACAGCACGACCAGCAGGGCCTGGATGACTCCGCCCGCCGCGATCACGCCCGCGTGCTGCGCCGCCTCCGGCACGCTCGCGGGCAGCGTGACGGCGACGATCATGACGGTGACGGCCATCGACGCCAGGATGCCGGCCGTCTGTCCCGCGACCCAGGCCATTCCGGCCGCGAACGCCCACACCGCGAGCACCGTGAGGAACAGCGGGTGCCACGGCGAGACGACATAGCCGACGAAGGTGCTCACCGACAGCGCCAGCGCGGTCGCCAGCGCCAGCCACGGACGCGGCCGGTAGCTGCGCTGGAAGGTGGCCATCCCGGCGAGCTGCGCCCCGAGCGCGGCGGACGTCGCCATCGCCGGCCCGCCGAGCGCGAGCGCGCCGAAGAGCGCGATCGCGACGCCGAGGGCGCCGCGCAGCGCGGCCAGTGGCTGGTTGGTGGCCCGCTCCACCGTCAGCCCGGACCGGGTGGCGGTCTTAAGCGAGCGGTACCAGGCCGAGCCGGAAGCGGAGGATGCCATCGCCGGTCAGCTTAGTTGAACCGGCCCTGGTTGCTTCGGCTGCGGCCCGCGCCGCCGGTTACCCGCAGAGGTTCACGTGGCGCACGGTCAGCACGGCGTTCGCCGCGTCGATCAGCCGGGCACGCGAGAGGCTGCCGTCGTTGACCGCGGCCACGACCGCGTTCGCCGACTGCGCGGTGAGGCCGGGGGTGTCCGGCTCCTCGCTGAACATCACCATGTCCGCTCCGGCGCGCAGCGCCTGGACCGTCGCCTGGGGGACGGAGTAGCCCGCGGCGGAGATCGCCTTGGCGTCGAGCGCGTCGGTGACGACCAGGCCGTGGAAGCCGAGCTTCCCCTTCAGCTCGTCGTTGATGATCGTGGGCGAGAGGGAGGACGGAGTCGACGTCACGCCGGGGACGGTGTCGTTGGAGATCATGACCGCCGGCGCCCCGGCCGCGATCGCCGCCTGGAACGGCGCCAGGGCGGACTGCTGCAGGCTGGACCACGGGAGGGTGTGGGCGGGGCCGAGGTCGGAGTTGTAGCTCGAGCCGCCGATGCCGGGGAAGTGCTTGACGACGGGGATCACGCCGCCGGCCGTCATGCCCTTCAGGTACGCCACGCCGTCGCGGCCCACCACGGACGGGTCGCCGCTGAAGGCGCGCCACCCGTCCGGGTTCTGCGCGCTGGGCGCGGCGTTCGTGCCGTCGACGTCGACGACCGGGGCGAGGTCCATGTTCACGCCCGCCGCGGCCATCTTCTGCGCGACGGAGGTCGTGGCCTGCTGGATCTGCGCCGGGCTCCAGTTCCCGCCCATGTACGCGGGCCACGGCAGCGAACCGACCAGGTTCGCCATCCGCTGGATGCCGCCGCCCTCCTCGTCCGTCATCACCAGCAGGCCGAGGTTGCCGGGCACGTGCGACTTGAGCGCGCTGATCTGGCTGCCGAGGTTCGCCGGCGCGGAGCTGCCGAACAGCACGATGCCGCCGGCGCCCGCGGCGACCTCCGAGGTGGCGGCGGAGACGTTGTTCTCGTCCACGGGGACGGCGATCGTCGTCATCGCGAGCCGCTGGTTGGACCAGGTCGCCAGCTTGGAGGTGTTGGAGCAGGTCGGCGCTGCCGCGTCCTGCGAGCCCGCCGGGGCGCTGCTGCGCTTGGACGGCTGCTGCGCGGGCGCGGTGCTCGCGCTCGGGCTGCCGGTGCCTGCGCTCTTCGCGCTCGGGCTGGCGGCGCCCGTGCTCGCGCTGGGCGCGGCAGCGGGGCCGGAGGCGGACGAGGTGGCGCTCTGGGCGGGCCCGCCGCAGGCGGCGAGCGGCACCACGGTGACGGCGGCGAGCGCGGCCACGCCCAGCGCGGCGGAGCGGGTGCGGCGGTCGGTCATGGTGAGGGCTTCCGGTCAGGGGGCAGAGTCGTTTGCTCGTTCCACTGTCCGGGTTGGGGACGATTTATCCAAGGAAGGGAGAGAAGGGTCACTCCAAGGTGATTCCTTTGGATCAGTCCGGGATCAGCCCTGAATCAGCCCTTGATCAGCCCTTGATCGGCCCTGGATCAGCCCCTCGGCTGCTCGTTCCAGGACGCGATGACCGGGCGGCCGTGTTCCGTGCTCAGGCGGCTGATCGTGCCCGTGGCCAGCTGGAACAGCGCACCGTCCGAGGGCGGCAGACCGAGTCGGCGCGCCGCCAGGACGCGCAGGAAGTGCGCGTGCGCCACCAGCACGACGTCGCCGCCGCGGCCGTTCTCCAGCGCCGCCTCGGCCTTGGCGATCACCCGGTCGGCGCGCAGGCCCACCTCCTCCGGCGTCTCCCCCGGGTGCTCCGGCGGGCCAGGGGCGACACCGTCCGTCCACAGGTTCCAGTCCGGGCGGGTGCGGTGGATCTCGCGCGTGGTCACGCCCTCGTACGCGCCGTAGTCCCACTCCACCAGATCCGGGTCGACCACGGCGTTCAGCCCGGCCAGCTTCGCGGTGTCCTGCGCCCGCTGCCTCGGGCTGACCAGCGCGAGGCAGATCTTGTGCTCGGCCAGCAGCGGCGCGAGCGCGCGGGCCTGCGCCTCGCCGTTCGCGGTGAGCGGGATGTCGCTCCAACTGGTGTGCTGGCCCGACAGCGTCCAATCGGTCTCGCCGTGCCGCACCAGGATCAGGTCACTCATGCCGCCACGCTACCCGTCGGTGCGCGCCCCCGCCCGGACGCCTGCGCGAATTCGGTCGCCCCGAACTGGGCGTCTGTCCTACCGTGCCGGGACATGAGCAGTCGACTGCGCGCTATGGCCGCGCGGAACCAGGCCATCGCCGAGACCGGGCACTACGTGGCCGACGACGGCACAGAGGTCGCGATCGGCGCGGCCCTGGCCGCCGCCGTCGCCGGCACGCGCTGCTACGGCCCCGACGAGCGGCTCTTCGCGCCGACGGGTGGCGGGGACCGCGCCACGGTGATCGAGGTGACGGGGGAGGGCAGCCTGACCGCGGCCCGTCGACTCGCGGCCGACGGCCCGGTCGCCGTGCTGAACTTCGCCTCCGCGCGCAACGCGGGCGGCGGCTACCTGGGCGGCGCCCGCGCGCAGGAGGAGGACCTGTGCCGCAACGCACTCCTCTATCCCTGCCTGCTGCGGGCCCCGGAGTACTACGAGGCCCACCGCGCGTCCGACGACCTCCTCTACAGCGACCGCGTCATCTGGTCCCCGTCGGTGCCCGTGCACCGCGGTGAGCGGGGCGAGCTCTCGGCCGAGCCGTTCCCGGCGTCCTTCCTCACCAGCCCGGCCCCGAACGCCGGCGCGCTGCTGCGCCGCGACCCGGACGCGGGCCCGCGGATCCGCGCCGCGCTGCTCCGCCGCTCCGGCCGGGTGCTGGGCGTGGCGGCGCAGCAGGGCGCGCGGCAACTGGTGCTGGGGGCCTGGGGGTGCGGCGTCTTCCGCAACGACCCGCACGACGTCGCCTCGGCCTTCCGCTCCTGGCTCGCCCCGGGCGGGCCGTACCACGGAGTCTTCGACCGGGTGGTCTTCGCGGTCTGGGACCGCAACGACCCGTCGGCGAACCGCAGCGCCTTCGCGGCGACCTTCGCGGCGTAGCCGCGTCGCCCCTGAGCGGAGCGCCCGGCCGCGGCGTGGTGGCCTGCCGCGAGCCGGCGCTGAAGACGGGGCCGGCCGCCCTCGCCGAGTGGGGCGGCGCGGCGGCGCGGCACGCGGGGGCACCCCCGCGAGGCCCGCGCTCCTGAGCGGAGCGCCCGGCCGCGCGGCCGGGCGCTCGCGTCCGAGGAAGCCGTGCCGTCGGCCGGTTCCATCGCTCTCGGCTCACACAAGGGATCCCCCGGCGAGGCTGGCTGCGCGTGTCGCCCGCCGGCTGCCAAAGCCGTGCCTCACCTCAGGTGCCGGACCTCCACCGGGACGACGCGACCGCCGACGTCCACCGTGTCGTCCGGGCCCGGGCGGGTGAGGATCTGCGAGCCCACGCCCTGCCGGATGTCCAGCGCCCGGCTCAGCTCCGCGGTCAGCACGACCGCGGCCGCGCCCGTCGCCTCGTCCTCCTCGATGCCGTCGCCGCGGCCGGGGAAGCCGCGGGTGCGGACCGCGCCCGACGTCTCGTCGGCCCAGGCCCAGGCGTAGAGCCAACCCGTCCCCAGCGGCGGCACCGTCAGTGCGTCCACCTCGGCGACGCTGCCGTACTGCCGCGTCCTGCGACCTGACGCCCACTGCGCGCGGCCGCGGATCCAGTGGAACTCGCCGTCCTGCCACGCCGGGACGTGCCCCGCCTCCGGCCGCAGCGCCTCGACCGTGAGGCCCTCCCGGCGCAGCAGCCAGGACGTGCCGACGAGGGGGTGCCCGGCGAACAGCAGGCGGGCGCTCGGGGTGTAGATGTCGACCCGGCCGCTTGCCGCGTCGTCGACGAAGACGGTCTCGGAGAAGCCCAGCTCCCGCGCCAGTTCCTGGCGCTCCTCCCGCTCGGCGTACGCCGAGCCGTCCAGGACCACCCCCAGCGCGTTGCCCGCCGTGCCACCAGGGCCGCAGAAGACGCGCAGCACATGAAGATCACTCATGGCCCCATCCAAGCAGCCTCAGCCCGGCCTCAGCCGATGTCGAGGCCCGCGTAGTTCTCCGCCAGCTCGGCGGCCGCGTGCCGCGAGGAGGCGATCCGGTCCAGCTGGGAGAGCTGGAGCCGGGTGCGGAACGCGGACTGCTCGGGGTCGGTGTGCAGCGTCGTGGTCATGAACCACGAGAAGTGCTCGGCCCGCCACACGCGGCGCAGACAGGTGTCGGAGTAGGCGTCGAGCAGGTCCGTCGACCCGCTCGCGCGCAGAGCGGCGAAGGCGCGGGCCAGGACGACCACGTCGGCCGCCGCGAGGTTCAGGCCCTTCGCGCCGGTCGGTGGCACGATGTGGGCGGCGTCCCCGGCGAGCAGGATCCGGCCGAAGCGCATCGGTTCGGTGACATGGCTGCGCATCGGCAGCACGGCCTTCGAGGTGATCGGCCCGCGCTTCAACGACCAGCCGCCGTCGAGCGCGAGGCGGGCGTCGAGCTCGTCCCAGA
Source organism: Streptacidiphilus anmyonensis (assembly GCF_000787855.1). GTDB lineage: Bacteria > Actinomycetota > Actinomycetes > Streptomycetales > Streptomycetaceae > Streptacidiphilus > Streptacidiphilus anmyonensis. Next base: position 93,475 of record NZ_BBPQ01000006.1, read on the forward strand.
TCCGCCCGTCCGGCCAGTCCGCAGGGTCCTCGCCGTTCGGCACCTGGAGGTAGAGGCGGCTGACGGTCGGCGAGCGCATGCTGAGCAGCGCGAAGCCGCGCGGCGAGTGGGCGTAGACGAGCTCCTCGCTGGACGGCGCGACGTCCGCGAGGACGCCGAGCCAGGAGTAGGGGTAGACGCGCTCGTAACTGCGCAGCTCCTGCTGGGGTATCGCCCGTCGCACCACGCCGTGGAAGCCGTCGCAGCCGACGACGTAGTCGCAGGCGAGCGTCCGCTCACGCCCCAGATGGCGGTAGTGGACGACGGGTCGGTCGGTGTCGGCGCCGCTGACCCGGCTGACTTCCGCCTCGAACGCGAGCGGCGCGCCGTCGGCGAGCTGGAGCGCGATCAGATCCTTGACCACCTCGGTCTGGGCGTAGACCCAGACCCGGCGGCCACCGGTCAGCGCGGGGAAGTCGATCCGGTGCGCGCGGCCGTCCCAGCGCAGCTCCACACCGTCGTGAACCAGGCTCTCCCGGTCCAGGCGGTCGGCCGCGCCGCAGGACCGCAGCGCGTCGACGGTGCCCTGCTCCAGGATCCCGGCGCGCTGGCGCTGCTCGACGTAGGCGCGGTCGCGGCTCTCGAGCACCACGCAGTCGACGCCGGCCCGGTGCAGCAGCCGCGCCAGGAGCAGGCCGGCCGGGCCGGCACCGACGATGCCGACGGTGGTGCGCTCCGGCAGGGTGGCGGTGTCGGTCATCGGGCGGGCCCCGCTTCCTCGGTGTCGGCGGTGGTGTCGGTGGCGTCTTCCCGGAGCACCCGGTTCGCGACGGCGAACGCGGAGTTGGCGGCGGGGACGCCGCAGTAGACGGCGGACTGGAGCAGCACCTCGCCGATCTCCTCGACCGACAGCCCGTTGCGCAGCGCTGCGCGCACGTGCATGGCGAGTTCCTCGTGGTGGCCCCGGGCGACCAGCGCGGTGAGCGTGATGCAGGAGCGGGTGCGCCGGTCCAGGCCGGGCCTGGTCCAGATCTCGCCCCAGGCGTAACGGGTGATCAGCTCCTGGAAGGGCGCGGTGAAGGCGGTGGTGGCCGCGACGGCGCGGTCGACGTGCGCGTCGCCCAGCACCTCCCGGCGCGTTGTCATACCCCGGGTGTAGACCTGGTTCCGGGTGGGGGACGCGGGGTCCCCCCGATGGTCGGACAGGAGGTCGTCGAGAGCGGCCAGCACGCGGTCGGGCCGCTCGGCCGGGGCCAGGTGGGCGGCCCTGGGCAGCTCGACCAGGGTGGAGTCGGCGATGCCGTCCGCGAGTTCGCGGGCGTCGGCCGGAGGCGTGGCGGGGTCCTCGCGCCCGGCGAGGACGAGCGTGGGCGCGGTGATCCGCTTCAGCGCCGGCCGCAGGTCGAACGCGGCCAGGGCGTCGCAGCAGGCGGCGTAGCCGGTCGGGTCTGCGGCGCGCAGGTCCGCGAGGAGGGCACGGGCGGTCGGGGAGCCGGCGAACGCAGGGGTGAACCAGCGTGCGGTGGAGGCGTCCAGCAGCCCTGACAGACCGTGGGCGCGCACCGCGGCGGCGCGGTCGTGCCAGCCCTGCGGTTCGCCGAAGCGCGCGGACGAGCAGATCAGAGCGAGCGAGGTGACGCGCTCGGGGTGGTGGGCGGCGAGATGGGCGCCCACGGCGCCGCCGAGCGAGACGCCCGCGTAGGCGAACCGTTCGAGTCCCAGGCGGTCGGCCAGGTCGAGGACGAGCCCGGCCAGCTCGCCGACGGTGGTGGCCGTCGGGCCTGCGGCAGCGCCAGCGGTCGTGCTTGCCGCCGTGCTCGCGGTCGTGCCCGCAGCGCGCAGCGACGGGAGCACGGTGGCGGCGGTGCCGCCGTGGCCGGGGAGGTCATAGCGCACCACGCGGTGCGTGCGGGCCAGCGTGGGGACGAGCCCGTCCCACAGGGCGAGGGAGGTCCCGAGCGAGGGCCCGAGCAGCAGCGGCGGAGCGTCGGCGCGGCCGTCGATGCGATGGTGCAGGGCGGGCGGGAGCGGCGGGTGCGGCGGGTGCGGCGGCAGGGTCACGGGCTGGGGTCCTGGTGCGGGCGCGCGGGGCGCGGCTGGTCGGCGGGGGGCTGGTCGGGTCGCCTCCGGTCGAGGCTGGGCCGGTCGTGGCCGGGCGGGCCGGGGTTCGGCTGGCTCGCGCGCGGCTGGTCGTGGCCGGGCTGGTCGGTGCTCGGTTGGCTCGCGCGCGGTTGGCTCGGGTGTGGCCGGTTGGGACGGGGTTCGTCGGGGCTGGGCTGGTCGTGGCCGGGCGGGCCGGGGTTCGGCTGGCTCGCGCGCGGCTCGTCGGGGTGTGGCCGGTTGGGACGGGGCTCGTCGGGGTGGGGCTGG
>NZ_BBPQ01000006.1:96009-133472 GCF_000787855.1 Streptacidiphilus anmyonensis
TGGGACGGGGCTCGTCGGGGTGGGGCTGGTTGTGGCCGGGCGGGCCGGGAGCGGGGCGGCGGCGGAGCGCGCGGTCGGTGAGGTGGGGGGCGCTGCCGAGGTAGTCGGCGGGATCGAGCAGGGCCGCGAGGTGCGCGAGGTCCGTCCACGGGGCGAGTTCCGGCTGCCGGGCGAGCGCGCTGCCGAGGTCGACGCCGTCGGCGGCGGCTTCGCGGGACGCTGACGTGGCGACGGCCCTCGCGGTCCCGCGCCCGAGGGCCGGGGCGAGGGCGTCGACGAGCCGCTCGGAGACGATGAGCCCGTGGGTGACGTGCAGGTTGGCGCGCATCCGGGCGGAGTCCACGGACAGGCCGTCCACCAGCGCGGCCGCGTCGGCCGCCGCGCCCGCGGCCAACCGCAGGGCCTCGCGCAGCGGCTGCCACTCCGCGTGCCAGGCACCGGCGGGCCGCTCGTCCTCGGCGGTCATCGAGGAGAACAGAACCGAGGCCAGCGCGGGCAGTTGACGCGCCGCCGAGACGATGAGCGTGGCCCGGACGGGGTTGGCCTTGTGCGGCATCGCGGACGAGCCGCCGCCCGCGCCCTCGGCCAGTTCGCCGATCTCCGTGCGCGAGAGCACGAGCACGTCGGCGGCGAGCTTGCCCAGCGCGCCGCCGACCAGGGCCAGCGACGCGCCCAACTCCGCGACGGGGGTGCGCAGCACGTGCCAGGGCAGCAGCGGCCGATCCAGTCCGAGCTCGTCCGCGAACCGGTCCGCGAGGGCGGGGCCCTCCGCGCCGAGGGCGGCCAGGGTTCCGGCCGCGCCGCCGAGTTGCGCGGGCAGTTGCAGTGCGACGAGACGGTCGCGGGCGTCCAGTGCCAGGCTCCGCCAGCCGGCCGCCTTCAGTCCGAAGCTGGTCGGCACCGCGTGCTGGGTCAGTGTGCGGCCGGGCAGCGGCGTGTCCCGGTGCACGGCGGCGAGGACGCCCAGCCGGTCGGCGATCCGCTCCAGATCGGTGCGCAGCACGGTCCGCACGCGGGCGGCGACGAGCATGGTCGCGGTGTCGAGGATGTCCTGGCTCGTCGCGCCGCGGTGCACGGCGTCGGCGTGCTCCTCGGGCACGGCGGCGCGCAGGTCGGCGACGAGGGGGAGCACCGGGTTGCCCCCGGACCGGGCGCGCAGTGCCAGCGAGAGTACGTCGAAGTGCTCGGACCGGTCGGCGGCCCGCGTCACCGCGTCGGCGGCGTCGGCGGACACCACGCCGAGGTCGGCCTGCGCGCGCGTCAGCGCCGCCTCCGCGTCGAGCATGGCGCGCAGGAACGCGGCGTCACCGGTGAGCGCGGCGACGGGGGAGCCGGCGCCGACCGGGCTCAGCAGCCCCACGTCGGCGGGGTCGAGGGCCGCCTCAGAGGCGGTGTCGCGCACGGGGTCAGGCGCGGTCGGTTCATGGGACGTCCGGTCAGGCGACGTCGGGTCAGGCGAAGTCAAGGAAGACCGTCTCCTCGTGCGGGGCCCCCTGGAGGCGGATGTCGAAGCCGAACACCCCGGGCCGCTCCTCCCGCGCGAACAGCGTGGAGCGCCGCTCGGCGGGTATCCGGCGCAGGACCTCGTCGGGCCGGGCATCCGGCAGGTAGACGCGGGTGAACAGGTGGTGCAGCAGCCCGCGCGCGAACACGCACACCGCGAGGTACGGGGCCTCGGCGGGCGGCGTCAGGGTGTGCAGCGACCAGGAGCCGTCGGCGTCGGTGGCGACGCGGCCGAAGCCGGTGAAGGTGACGCCGTCACGGCCCGCGTGGCCGCCGGTGGTGTGGTCGCGGCGCATCGATCCGGCCCGGCCCTGGCGGCCGCCGTCGGGGGCGGCCTGCCAGAACTCCAGCAGCGCGTCCGGGATCGGCGCGCCCTCGCCGTCGAGGACCAGGCCGTGGAACACGACCGTCCCGGGACGGCCCAGGGGTGCCACGGCGGCTCCGTCGGGGAACGGCAGGGCGTAGCCGTAGAAGGGGCCGACGGTCTGCGAAGGCGTGGGGAGCATCAGCGGCCCTCCTCGGTCCAGGTGGCGGCGGGGCCGTCCAGGACGACGTCCCAGCGGTAGCCGAGCGACCACTCGGGGACGGACAGCTCGTGGTCGTAGGCGGCGACGAGGCGCTGCCGCGCGGCGTCGTCGGTGACGGACCGCAGGATGGGGTCGTAGGCGAAGAGCGGGTCGCCGGGGAAGTACATCTGCGTCACCAGCCGCTGGGCGAAGGCGGTGCCGAACAGCGAGAAGTGGATGTGGGCCGGACGCCAGGCGTTCGTGTGGTTGCGCCACGGGTAGGCGCCGGGCTTGACCGTGGTGAAGCGGTAGCGGCCCTGGTCGTCGGTCAGGCAGCGGCCCACGCCGGTGAAGTTCGGGTCCAGGGGCGCGGAGTGCTGGTCGCGCTGGTGGGCGTAGCGGCCCGAGGCGTTCGCCTGCCAGATCTCGACCAGCTGGCCGCGTACGGGACGGCCGTCCCGGTCGAGGACGCGCCCGGTGACGGTGATCCGCTCGCCGAGCGGCTCGCCGTGGTGCTGCCGCGTCAGGTCGGCGTCGAGCTCGGTGACGTCGGTGACGCCGAAGACGGGGCCGGAGAGCTCGACGGCGTCGGGGTCCTTCAGGTCGTCGGCGGGGACGAGCGGCTGCCGCGGGTGGCGCAGCAGGCTGCTGCGGTAGGGCGGGTAGCGGCGCTCGGGGTGCGCTGTCCCGCTGGTGGGTGCGGCCTGGGCGGCGATCTCGGCGGAGATCTCCTGCTGGGTGGGCGACATGGGGCGCGGTTACCTTTCCCCGGCAGCGGCAGCGGCAGCGGCGGTGTCGGTGTCGGTGTCGGTGTCGGCGGCGGCGATGGCGGCGGCGTCGACGACGACAGGCGCGGCGGTACGGTCGGCGATCTGCTGCGGCGTGACGCCGGGCGCGGTCTCGACGAGGACCAGACCGGCGTCGGTGACGTCCAGGACGCCGAGGTCGGTGATGATCCGGTGCACGCAGCGGCGGCCGGTGAGCGGCAGGGTGCACTCCGCGACGATCTTCGGGGAGCCGTCCTTGGCGGTGTGCTCGGTCAGCACGACCACCCGGCCGGCGCCGTGGACCAGGTCCATCGCGCCGCCCATGCCCTTGACCATCTTTCCGGGGATCATCCAGTTGGCCAGGTCCCCGCGGGCGGAGACCTGCATGGCCCCGAGGATCGCCACGTCGATGTGGCCGCCGCGGATCATGCCGAAGGAGAGCGCGGAGTCGAAGAAGGCCGCGCCGGGCAGCACGGTGACCGTCTCCTTGCCCGCGTTGATCAAGTCCGGGTCGACCTCGTCCTCGGTCGGGTAGGGGCCGACGCCGAGCAGCCCGTTCTCCGAGTGCAGCACCACGTCGACCCCCTCGGGCAGGAAGCCCGGCACCAGGGTCGGCAGGCCGATGCCGAGGTTGACGTAGGAGCCGTCGGTCAGTTCGCGGGCGGCGCGGGCCGCCATCTCGTCCCTGGTCCAGCTCATCGGGTGCGCACCGTCCTTCGCTCGATGCCCTTGGCGGCGGCCTGCTGCGGCGTCAGCTCGACGACGCGCCGCACGAAGACGCCGGGCAGGTGGATCTCGTCCGGGTCCAGCTCGCCGGGCTCGACCAGTTGCTCGACCTCGGCGATGGTGACCCGCCCGGCCATCGCCGCCAGCGGGTTGAAGTTGCGGGCGGCCTTGTGGAAGACGAGGTTGCCGTGCCGGTCCCCGCGTGCGGCCCGGACCAGCGCGAAGTCGGTGGTGATGCCGCGCTCCAGCACGTACTCGCGCCCGTCGAACGCGCGCAGCTCCTTGGCCGGGGAGGCAACGGCGACGGACGCGCCGCCGGGGGTGTAGCGCCAGGGCAGGCCGCCCTCGGCGACCTGGGTGCCGACGCCGGCCGGGGTGAAGAACGCCGGGATGCCGCAGCCGCCCGCGCGCAGACGTTCGGCCAGCGTCCCCTGCGGGACGAGCTCCACCTCCAGCTCGCCGGAGAGGTAGCGGCGGGCGAACTCCTTGTTGGAGCCCACGTAGGAGCCGGTCACCCGGGAGATCCGGCCCGCCGCGAGCAGCACGCCGAGGCCGCCGCCGTCGACGCCGCAGTTGTTCGACACCACCCTCAGGTCCGCGACGCCGAGGGCGTGCACGGCCTGGATCAGCGTGTCGGGCACGCCGCTCAGACCGAAGCCGCCGACCGCGAGCGACGCGCCGTCAGCGATGTCGCGCACCGCGGCCGCGGCACTGGGTTGGACCTTGTCCATGGGCAGTCCTCACTCCTCGGCCCTCGGTGCTCGTCGTACCCGGTGTGTCGTACCCGGCGTGCCGTACGTGCGAGCCGCCGTACTTGCGCGTGTTCGCTTGGTGAACTAAAGTTCATTTTGCGCTCGCCCCGCAGTCTGCGCTCACGCGTGGCGGCTGTCAACACCCGTCGGGAGACCCTCCATGCCCGTCCCGCACGACGACGCCCCCGCCGAAGCGGTCGGCCCGCTCCTGCGCGGAGTCGCGGTCCTGCGCGCGCTCACCGCCGCGTCGCAGCAGCAGCTCTCCCTCGGCGACCTGGCCCGCGCCACCGGCCTGGCCCGCGCCACCACCGACCGGATCGCGGCCACGCTGGCCCGCCTCGGCTACCTGCGCGTGGACGGCCGTACGGCGGCCCTCGCGCCCGCGCTGATGGAGGTCGGCAACGCCTACCTGGCCTCGGTCCGCCTGCCCGACCTGCTCGGTCCGATCGCCGACCGCCTCGCCGACACCCTCGACGAGTCGGTCTCGCTCGCGGTCCCCGATGGGGCGGGCATCCGCTTCGTCCACCAGGCCACCCGGCGCCGCACGCTCTCGCTCAGCTTCCGCATCGGGGACCTGCTGCCGCTCGAACGCACCGCCCCCGGGCCGTTGTTCGCCGCGCTGTGGAGCGAGGACGACTGGCGGGCGTGGTCCGCGCGTGGGCCGGAACCGTTCCCGGCTCTCCCTCAAGCCCTGGGCGACGTACCGGACCTGCGCGTCCGGGCTCTGGCCGCCGCCCGGGACGGCTGGGCTCTGGACGACCAGCTGATCGAGCCGGGCCTGGTCGCACTCGCCGTGCCCGTCCACGACGCGACCGGTGCGCTGGTCTGCGCGCTCAGCGTCGTCAGTCACACCAGCCGTCACAGCGCCCCCGACCTGCGGGCTGCCCTCCTGCCCGCGCTCGCCGACGCGCGCGACACGATGGAGGCGGTGCTCCGCGCGCCGACCGGGCGGACCGGCCAGGCGACCTCAGCCGCGTCGCCGTGCACCGGCCGCACCGCGACGGCGGCCGCGACCGCCGCCTCCAAGGACGAGCTGGGAGCGGACTTCATCGAGTCCCTCGCGCGCGGCCTGCTCGTGCCCACCGCGTTCGGCGCCGAGCGGCCCGAACTCAGCCTGTCCGCCGTCGCCGAGGCCACCGGCCTGGCCCGCGCCACCGCCCGCCGCGCCCTGATCACGCTCGAACACCTGGGATACGTCACCACCACTGGCAGGAGCTTCCGCCTCACCCCGACGGTGCTGGAGCTCGGCTACGCCCCGCTCTCCCGCCTCAGTCTGGCCGAGCTGGCCGCCCCGCACCTGGCCGACCTGGTCACCCAGGTCCACGACTCCGCGTCCATGGCGGTCCTGGACGGTCACGACATCCGCTACACCGCGCGCGTGGCGGCCTCCCGCGTCATGTCGGTCCGCATCAGCGTCGGCACCCGCTTCCCGGCCTACGCCACCGCGATGGGCCGGGTCCTGCTGGCCGCCCTCCCGGTCGGAGCGTGCGACGCGCTCCTCGCCGGGGAGGAGCTGCGGCCGCTGACCGCCCACACCCTCACCGCCCCCGCCGCCCTGGCGGCCGCACTCGACCGGGCCCGGGCCGACGGCCACGCCGTCGTCACCGGCGAGCTCGAGGACGGGCTGCGCTCGATCGCCGTCCCGATCCACGCCGCCGACGGCCGCGTCCTCGCGGCGGTCAACGTCTCCATGCACACCGCGCGGCGCTCGCTGGACGAGTGTCGCGCCACCGTCCTCCCGGCGCTGCGCGCCGCCGCCGCCCGCATCGAGGCCGACCTCGCCGTCGCCGGCCGCTTCGCCCCCACGCCGGTGGCCTGAGCCCCGCGGCGACTCCGAGGCGCGGCCTCCGGCTGCGACCTCCGGCCCCGCCTCGGGCGGGCCCGGAAAAGCGATCGGCCCTCCCGGCGAGGCCGGGAGGGCCGATCCGATGCGTGCGCGAGGGGGGACTTGAACCCCCACGCCCCGAAGGGCACTAGCACCTCAAGCTAGCGCGTCTGCCATTCCGCCACCCGCGCATCGGAGTCGTCTGCTTGCTTCGGCCTTGCGGCCTCGCTCGCTGACGGGGTTAACCATAGCAAAGATCAGCGGTGGTTCCGAAACCGGTTTCCCGGACGTGATCATGCCGTGGACCTGCGCCGATGCGCGCCGTGCGCGGGTGGCGCACTTGGGCCCCGCGCGAGCCCGGTGGAGGATGGGCACGAAGAGATCTTCGGAGAGAGGCGGAGCAGCGTGAGCGAGTCAGTGGGTGCGGACCGTCAAGGGGAGGGCTTCGGCGAGGCGGAGGTCGCCGAGCTGTGCCGGGACCTGATCCGGATCGACACCAGCAACTACGGCGACAACTCCGGCCCGGGGGAGCGCGCCGCCGCCGAGTACGTCGCCGAGAAGCTGGCGGAGTTCGGCCTCCAGCCGCAGATCATCGAATCCACCAAGGGCCGCGCCAGCACCGTCGCACGCATCGAGGGCGAGGACCGGTCCCGCCCGGCCCTGCTGATCCACGGCCACACCGACGTCGTGCCCGCCAACGCGGACGACTGGACGCACCACCCGTTCGCGGGCGAGATCGCCGACGGCATGGTCTGGGGACGCGGCGCGGTCGACATGAAGGACATGGACGCGATGACCCTCGCGGTCGTCCGCGACCGCCTGCGCAGCGGGCGCAAGCCCCCGCGCGACATCGTGCTCGCCTTCCTCGCCGACGAGGAGGCCGGCGGCGTCTACGGCGCGCACCACCTCGTCGACAAGCACCCCGGACTCTTCGAGGGCGTGAGCGAGGCGATCGGCGAGGTCGGCGGCTTCTCCTTCACCGTCAACGAGCAACTGCGGCTCTACCTGGTCGAGACGGCGGAGAAGGGCATGCACTGGATGCGCCTGACCGTCGACGGCACCGCCGGCCACGGCTCGATGACCAACAAGGACAACGCCATCACCGAGCTGTGCGAGGCCGTCGCCCGCCTCGGCCGGCACCAGTTCCCGGTCCGGGTGACCAAGACCGTGCGGCACTTCCTCGACGAGCTCTCCGACGCCCTCGGCGTCGAGCTCGACCCGGAGGACATGGACACCACGCTGGAGCGGCTCGGCGGCATCGCCAAGCTGATCGGCGCCACGCTGCGCAACACCGCGCAGCCGACCATGCTCGGCGCCGGCTACAAGGTGAACGTCATCCCCGGCCAGGCGACCGCCCACGTGGACGGCCGCTTCCTGCCCGGCTACGAGGAGGAGTTCCTCACCCAGCTCGACGCCGTCCTCGGCCCCCGCGTCAAGCGCGAGGACGTGCACAGCGACAAGGCCGTGGAGACGGACTTCGACGGGCCGCTGGTCGACGCGATGCAGAAGGCGCTGCGCGCGGAGGACCCGATCGCCCGCGCCGTGCCCTACACGCTCTCCGGCGGCACGGACGCCAAGGCCTTCTCCGACCTCGGCATCCGCTGCTTCGGTTTCGCGCCGCTCCAGCTGCCGCCGGACCTGGACTTCGCCGGGATGTTCCACGGCGTGGACGAGCGGGTGCCGGTCGACGCGCTCAAGTTCGGCGTCCGGGTGCTCGACCGCTTCATCGACGCCTGCTGAACGCGTTCCCGCCGGTGCCTCGCATGGATTTTCGGACTTCTCACTCCGGCGGGTGAACGTTGTAGGGCTGACGTACCCCGTTTGCCGCAGCGTCGTTCACCCATATGCAGCTCACCGAACGGGCTGTTCCCACTGAAGGAGGAGACCACCATGCAGGTCAAGAAGATCGCCGCCGTCGTCGCCGCCGCGGGTGCCATCGGCCTGGCCGGGGCCGGCATCGCCAGCGCCAACGACGGCGCCCAGGCCCAGGGCGCGGCCTGGGGTTCCCCGGGCGTGCTGTCCGGCAACCTGATCCAGGTCCCGGTGCACATCCCGGTGAACGTCTGTGGCAACACCATCAGCGTCATCGGTCTGCTCAACCCCGCGTTCGGCAACCACTGCGTGAACGACTGAGCCCGTCCCGGACGGCGGCTCCGGGCCGGGCGCCCGGTGTGTGACGCTCGGCACGGCCCTGGGAGGCGCCACTCTTCCCAGGGCCGTGCCGATTTTTTTCGCCCGGTTCCGTGGAGCTGATGCGGAGTCAACCGTGCCCAGCAGCGCTCACTCTCGTTGGGAGTGGTACGGGGGCCACGGGGCGAGAAGCAAGAAGCACGAGCACGACTGAGAGCAGGGCGACACATGCGACAATCGGCCAAACGCGGGTTGCTCACGGTCATGGCGACCGGGAGCGTGCTGGCCTCCACCGCGGGTATCACGGCAGGGTTCGCGGCGGGCTCGGCCTTCGCCGACTCGGGCGCGAGCGGCATCGCGAGCGATTCGCCGGGCGTGGGCTCGGGCAACGCGGTCCAACTGCCGGTCGCGGTGCCCGTGAACGCCTGCGGCAACACCGTCAACATCATCGGCGCGCTCAACCCGGCCTACGGCAACAAGTGCGCCAACGTCGGCGGTTCGCCGCGCGGCGGTTCGGGCGACTCCCACGGCACGGGCAGTTCCGCCGGGTCGAACGGGGCGAACGGGTCTAACGGGTCTAACGGAGCGAGCGGGTCGAACGGCTCCGCCGACTCCTCCGGGTCGGGCGACACCAGGGGTTCGGGCGGCGGTTCCGGCGGCTCCGGCAGCCTCGCCCAGGGCGGCGCGCACGGCTCGCCCGGGTTGGGGTCCGGGAACGCGGTGCAGATCCCGGTCGACGTGCCGGTCAACGTCTGCGGCGACACGGTCAACGCGCCGGGCGCCGCGAACCCGGCCTTCGGCAACTCCTGCGGCAACGGCGCCCACGGCCACCTGCCGTCGCCGACCCCTTCGTGCACCGGCCCGATGGGCGGCGCGGGCGGGGGCATGGGCGGTTCCGGCGGCTGCGACACGGGCGGTTCGACGGGCGGCAACGGCGGCGTCACGGGTGGACAGCAGCCCCCGCCGCCGCAGACCGTCCCGAGCGGCGGCTCGCAGACCCCGGGCACCAGCCACCTGGCCGAGACCGGTGGCGGCGAGGAAGCCATGATCATGGGGGCCGCCGGCGTCCTGGTCACGGCCGGCGGTGCGCTGCTCTACCGCCGCACGCGGCGTGGGGCGTAGCCGGGACTAGTCGTCCAGGAAGCTGCTGAGCGGGCTGCGCACCTGGCGGATGATCCGCCGCTTCAGCGTGATCTTGCGTCGCCCGTCCGGGTACAGGCGGAGTCGGTCAAGCTCCCAGTGACCGTACTCCGCCTGCTCGGTCAGCAGCGCGCGCGCCTCGTTGCGGGAGACCGTGCGCGGCAGCAGCAACGAGCGGAACTCGTACTCAGGCTGCCGCACGATCTTGCGCGGCGGCTTGCTCAGAGGTGGGGTCAAGTCACTTCCTCCCGCGGGCCGACAGAGGTAAGCCTACGGCCGGGATCGGCCCGGCTCCAGAAAGGCTTCCCAGGGCGGCCTCACGGCAACCGACGCGGGAGCTTTCCGTGATCGGATTACTACGACCCGGATAACACCCGTGCGCGGGACACCCGTGACCGACTAGCGTGCGTGCCATGTCTGATGTCGCGCGTCCCACGGAAGCTCAGATCGCCCAGGTACGCATCGCCGCGGAGGCGGTCAAGGCCGCGATCGACGCGCATCTCGCCGCAGTCGAGGGGAGAGCAGGCGTGGGGGACCCCCGGGTCGCCGGCGCCTACGAGACCCTGGCGGACGCGGCGGAGGTCTACGACGACCTCCTGGACCGGGTCCACGACGAGTTCACCCCCTTCGAGGTCCCCCGCCCCGGCAGCGCCGGCCTCCTCGACCGCATCGAGCCCGAGGCGGTCTCCGTCCTGATCCGCCGCGACTACACCGTCACCGACCCCCGCCTCCTGCGCGAGACCGTCGGCGGCACCACGGTCGCGGCGTCGCTGCGCGCGCTCTTCGGCGACTACGAGCCCGACCGGGTGGCCCGCCACGCGGCCGACTTCGGCCTGGAGGAGGGCGACTCCACGCTCTGGGTCGTCGCGAGCGAGCCGGTGGCCGAGCCGGGCGAGTGGCTGGCCGAGCCGTTCGACGTGGCCGACGAGGACCTGCTGATCTGCCGCTTCGACGTCATCGAGGACTACGACGACGAGCTGGAGCCCGCCGACCCCAGCTGAGCACGCCGCCCCCTTGCCCCATCGCTTGTCTCCAGCGGCCTTGTATCTCCAGCGGCTGGAGGTCGCAGACTCGAGCCATGGACAGCAGCACCGCGCTCCTCACCATCGGTGAGCTCGCACGTCGGACCGGACTGCCGGTGCGGACCATCCGGTACTGGTCGGAGGTCGGGGTGGTCACCGAGGCGACCCGCAGCGCGGGCGGGCACCGGCTCTACGACGCGGCCGGGCTCGCCCGGTTGGAGCTGGTGGCGACCATGCGCGAGCTCGGGCTCGGGCACGCCGAGGTGCGCGCGGTGCTGGAGCGTCGCCGCACCGTCGCCGAGGTGGCCGCGGCGCACGTGGCCGCGCTCGACGCGCAGATCACCACGCTGCGGCTGCGCCGCGCCGTGCTGTCCGCCATCGCCGCCGGGGACCGGGAGGAGCAAGGGGACATGGACCGACTGAACCGCATGGCGCGGCTGTCCGCACGGGAACGCCAGCAGATCATCGACGACTTCGCCGCGCGCGTCTGCGACGGGCTGGACGCCGCGCCCCGGCTCGTGGACCGCCTGCGCGGCGGTGGCCGCACGCTGCCGGACACCCCGACGCAGGAGCAGCTCGACGCCTGGCTGGAACTGTCCGAGATGACCCAGGATCCCGCGTTCCAGCAGTTCGCGCGCACCGCCCTGGAATCCAGCCTGGACGCGGACGCGCGGAACACCGAGCCGGACCGCCACCGCCTCTTCGCACAGAGCCTCGACGCCACGGTCGGCGCCGCGCTGCGCGACGGGCTCGCACCGGACGCCCCCGGCGCGGCCGAGGTCGTCGACCGCCTGCTCGACAACCCGGCCCCCGAGCACCGCGCGGCCGTCCGCGCCCGACTGCGGGCCCAACTCGACGCCGGCGTCGACGACCGCCTCGAGCGCTACCGGCGGCTGTTGGCGGTCATGCAGGGAACGCAGCCTCCGCTGTCCCGGACGGTCGCGTACACCTGGCTCGCCGCAGCCCTGGAACCGCAGGCCCTCGAACCGCGCTGACGTCCGTGGTCGGGCCGGTGCCGGTCCGGGGCCGGGCCCGGGCCGGTCCGAGAGCTCGGTGGTGGGCCCGGGCGGTCGGTTCCCGGGCCTCAGCTGTGAGTTCACAGCCTGCGCCGTGGGCCCGAGGCTGGTGCCGTCGATCCCGAGCCCGCCTGGTCGCCCCGGAGTCGGAGTCGGAGTCGGCGTCGGGGCGAGTGCGCCCTGACGGTCAGGACTGACCCGCCTCCCGGCCCGGACGCCCGACTTCTCCTCGCCGCGGTGATCGCGGCCCCGGTCGTGATCGTGGTCCTGGTCGCGGCCTCGATCCCCGTCTCGTTCGATCGCGGTCGCCTACTCGCCGGCCAGGATCGCGCGCAGGCGCGTGGTGCGGGGGCGGGCGACCTGGGCTGCCACGTTCTGCTGGAGGGCTGCCGGAGCCATCCCGCTCACCAGCGACAGATGCCGCTCCGCGCGACCGCACGCCGTGTAGAGCCACTGACGGGTGAGCTCCGGGCCGGCGTCCGGTGTGGCCACGACGACCACGCCGGGCCAGCGGCGGCCGGCGGCCTGGTGCGCCGTCAGCGCCCAGCCGTGGCGGAGCTCACCGATGCGCTCGCGCGGGACGACCGCTGTCTCCTCTCCGAACGCGACCTCCAGGCCCTCCGGGACCGCGCGGCGGACCACGCCCTCACGCAGGGTGCTGGGCGAGGGCGCGTGGACGACCGCGTCGCCCGCGTCGAAGCCGCCGAACTGGCCGGGGCCCGGGTTCAGCCGGGCCTTGAGCGCCGTGTTGAGCGCGCGCGTGCCGGCCGACCCGGCATGGACCGGCGTCACCACGCGGACCTGCTCGGACGGGATGCCGAGCGCCCGCGGGATCGAGTCGCCCAGCAGTTGCACGGCCCGATGCACCGCCTCGGCCGCGTCGCGGGCCTGGACCAGCACGACCTCCTTGTCCGGAGAGGCGACGGGCTCGAACTCGCCGATGCCGATGCCGGACACGAGCTCGCCGATCGGCCCGAAGTCCGGCTGCCGCGAGGCCACGACCGGGCCCGGCTTCGCCGCGAGCAGATCCGCGAACACCCGCCCCGGACCGGGCGACCAGAGATCCCCCGGGTCGCCGCTGAACACCAGCCGCGCGCCGTCGGCCAACGACTCGACGAGCGTCGCGGCCAGCTCGACGTCGAGCGAGGGAGCGTCACAGACGATCAGCAGATCGAGAGCCAGGGCCCCGTCCCCGTCGCGCGGGGTGGTCGCCAGCACCTCGGCCAGCGGCAGCGCGCCCGCGTCCCCCGTGTCTTCTGCGCCTCCCGCGCCCTCAGCGCCGGCGTTGAGCCGGTGCGCGCTGTCGGCGTGCGCCGCGGCGAGGGCGGCGCGCAGGCCGAGCTCCCGCGCGGCGTGGAACAGCGCGACCGGCTCGTTCCGCGCGGTCTCCCCGCCGGTGTGCAGCACCAACGGAGTCTCGGCGACGGCGCGGATCAGCGCGGCCGCCGACGAGTTGGGCGCTGCCGCCGCGACCGCGTCCCACCCCGGCCGCGACTCGGGCGCGTCACCGCTCTGCTGGCTCCCGGTGTCGGCGGCTCCCTCCGCACCCTCGGCCTCCGCGCCCTCGGCGGGCTCCGCACCGGGGCCGGGCCACTCAGGGCCGCCCGCGGCGGCGTCGGGGCCGGGGAAGGTGGAGACCAGGCGGACCAGGCCGTCCGCCAGGCTCTCCTCGGCCAGCGCGAGGCGGTCGAGCGCGAGCAGGACGCGCCCGACCGGGCCGTCCTCGGACTCGTCCTCGTCGTCGCCCTCCTCCTGGAAGGTCATCACGCGGCCGTCCGTCACGATCGCCAGCAGGGCGTCGTCGGGATCCGGCACACCCTCGCGGGCGAGGCCCGCGCGGATCTCGGCGAGGTCGACGGCCGTGTGGCCGTGCAGCGCGCCGCGCTCCAGGAGCCACTGGACCAGGGCACCCGCCCGGCGGCCGTCGCCGGGGGCGGCGTCCGCGCCCAGCAGCCCGCGGGCGAAGGCGTCGGCGTTGGACGGCTGCACGCCGGGCACGCCGAGGACGGCCCACGGGTCCTCCCGGAGGACCTCGGCCGCGCGCTCGCCGAGGGCGGCCACCGCCGCGCCCGCGAGCTGCGCGGGCGCGCCGCCCTCACCCAGGACCGCCGCCGTGTCGGCCAACGCGTCGCGCGCCTGCGCGTCGACGTCCTGCGCCCGGCCGTCCGCCGCGCGGATCGCCTCGGCGAGCTGCTCGGTGACCATGGCTGCGCTGTCGGTCATCGGGCTGTCGGTCATCGGTGGTGACCCTTCGGGTGGGGACTGTTCCTTACCCGGGAAACGCTATCGGTCCCCACTGACACCCCCGCGCACCGCTCACCGGCGCTCAGCCGGTGCCCGCTCGCGCTCACCAGGTCAGTACAGCGCCGTCCAGTGCTGGTCCGGGTAGACGTGCACGGGCGCGGAGATGTCGTCGAGCGCCGCGCGGATCTCGGTCGGCAGGACCAACCGCTCGACCTGGAGCGCGGCCTGTAGCTGCGAGGCCGTGCGAGCGCCCAGGACGGGCGCGGTCACGCCGTCGCGGTCGCGCACCCAGGCGAGGGCGACCTGCATCGGCGTCGTCGCCAGCCCGTCGGCCGCGGTCGTCACGGCGTCGACGATCCGCCGTCCCCGCTCGTCGAGGTACGGCTGCACGAACGCGCCGAAGGACGGGGACGCGCCGCGCGAGTCCGGCGGCGTGCCGTGCCGGTACTTGCCGGTCAGCACGCCGCGGCCGAGCGGGGAGGAGGCCAGGACGCCGATGCCCGCGTCCAGCGCGGCGGGCAGTACCTCGCGCTCTATCCCGCGTTGCAGCAGCGAGTACTCCATCTGCGTCCCGGCGAGCGGGGTCCGGCCGGGGACGGCACGCTGCCAGGTCGCGGCCTTGGCCAGCTGCCAGCCGCAGTAGTTGCTGACGCCCGCGTAGCGGGCCCGTCCGCTGGCGACCGCCAGGTCGAGCGCCTGGAGGGTCTCCTCCATCGGGGTGTCCTCGTCGAAGGCGTGGACCTGCCAGAGGTCGACGTAGTCGGTGCCGAGGCGGTTGAGCGAGCCGTCGAGCGCCTGCAGCAGGTGGCCGCGTGAGCCGTCGAAGCGGCGGTCCCGGTCGGGGACGCTGCCGGCCTTGGTGGCGATCACGAGCTCGGCCCGGGGGACCAGACTCTCGGTCAGCTGCCCGAGGAGGTACTCGGCCGCGCCGTCGGCGTAGACGTCGGCGGTGTCGACGAGGGTGCCGCCCGCGTCGACGAAGGCCTTGAGCTGGTCGGCCGCCTCGTGTTCGTCCACGTCCCGGCCCCAGGTCATGGTGCCCAGTCCGAGGCGGGACACGCGCAGGCCGGTACGGCCCAGATGACGCTGCTGCACGGGAGGCTGCCTTCCGTCGTCCGTGATGGCGGTGGTGGCGGTCGTGATGATGGCGGGGGCGCCGGTACGGGTGGGTAGCGGCGAGGGTGGCGCTGGTGACGGTGGTGCGGAGATGCGGTGGATGCGGGGCGAGCCTACGCGGATCGACCTGCCCCCGGGGGCATCGGGGATCACCCACTCGGCGGCGTGTCCCGGCCGGGGAGCCCACGCACCGTTGCTACCCGCCAGTAGTCCCGCGGCGACCTGCGGGCTAGAGTCGGCCCAGGCGCCCATCAAGGCTGCGCCGACGGCCCGCTCGTCAGGAGGCAACAGCGTGCGACTCGGGATCAACCTCGGCTACTGGGGGCTCGGCAACGACGCCGACAACATCGCCGTCGCGCAGGAGGCGGACCGCCTCGGCTACTCGGTCTGCTGGGCGGCGGAGGCGTACGGCTCCGACGCGGCGACCGTTCTGGCCTACGTGGCCGCCAAGACCGAGCGGATCGACGTCGGCTCGGCGATCTTCCAGATCCCGGCCCGTACGCCCACGATGACGGCGATGACCGCCGCCACCCTGGACACCCTCTCCGGCGGCCGCTTCCGCCTCGGCCTCGGCGTCTCCGGCCCGCAGGTCTCCGAGGGCTGGTACGGCGTCAAGTTCGACAAGCCGCTGGCCCGCACCCGCGAGTACGTCGAGATCATCCGCAAGGCCATGGCCCGCGAGCGGGTCACCCACGACGGCGCGAACTGGACCCTCCCGCTGCCCGGCGGTCCGGGCAAGGCGCTGAAGCTGACGATCCACCCGGTCCGCGAGCACATCCCGCTCTACATCGCCGCCATCGGCCCGAAGAACCTGGAGCTGACCGGCGAGATCGCCGACGGCTGGCTCGGCATCTTCTTCGCCCCGGAGCAGGCCGAGCTCTCCCTCGCCTCCGTCCGCGCGGGCCGCGAGAAGGCGGGCCTGACCCTCGACGGCTTCGACGTCGCCCCCAACGTCCCGATCGCCGTCGCCGCCAGCGACAGCGAGGCGGACCTCGCGGCGGCGGCGGACATCTTCCGCCACTACACCGCGCTCTACGTGGGCGGCATGGGCAGCAAGGAGCAGAACTTCTACAACCGCATCGCGTGCCGCATGGGCTACGAGGAGGCGGCGGAGGAGATCCAGAAGCTCTACCTCTCCGGCGACAAGGCGGCCGCCGCCGCGGCTGTCCCGCAGCAGCTCATCGACTCCACCACCCTCGTCGGCACCCGCGACCGCATCGCCGACCGCCTCCAGGCCTACGCCGCCGCCGGCGTCACCACCGTCAACCTCTCCCCGGGCGGCTTCACCCTCGACGAGCGCATCCTCGCCCTGCGGACGGCGGTCGAGGCTCTGGACCAGGCCGGCCTGGCGTAAGCCGAAGCAACGCGCGGCTGTCTGACGTTCTGTCGGGATCCCGATCCTGCTCGTCCTGGTGCGTTCGCCGTGCCGGGGCGAGCAGCCGCGTCAGGTCGGGATCGGCGAGCGAGGCGGATGGGAGTCGGGCGGCGTGGCACAACCTCGCCTTGCCGCCCGCCCGGGCGTCCTCTGGATCGCGACGCCCGAGGGCTCGCTGCTCGAAGTGGACGTCGAAACCCGCGAAGCGACCGAGCACCACGGCCCCTCCGACTCCCGCTTGACCGCGCTCACGGTGACCCCGACCGGCGAACTCCTCATCGCCACCGACCGCGGCGAGCTGTTCCTGCTCTGCGTCCTCACCAGCGCTGCGCCGACGACGACTGACGCCTCCGACGGCCACGAGCTCGCCAAGGCCGCAGCCACCGCGTTCCTGGCCGCCACCTCCGAACTCCCCGCCGACGGCGACCTGGAGTCCGACCTGATCCTCACCGACGGCACCCGCACCTGGGAAGGACAGGACCTCTCGACGGTGACCGAGGCCGCCCCGACGGATCCCACCTGGCAGCGGCTTCGCGCCGCCGTGAACAAGGTCTTGACCGAGGGCGCGTGATCAACGGCCTCGGGTGCCTGACTGCTCGCCATGTGTAGGGACTCTCAGGAGTAGAAGCCGCGACCGTACTCGTCGGGATCGAGAGTGAATTCGGCGGGGCGGTCGCGGCGAAGCTCCTGGTACCGGTCGTTGAAGACGTCGAGTGCTTCGGGGATCGAGCAGCTGAGGGTCTCTCGGATCGTTGTGAGTGCCGGCAGGATCCGGTGCTCGAAGATGTCCCCATCCACGCTCCGGGGCAGCTCCGCCATCATCCGTCCTCGGTCCGTGTGGCTACTGGTTGCCCCGGAGCTGCTGCGCGATCTGCGTGCACAGCGAGAAGTACACGTCGCGGTCGCTCAGCTCCAGGTTCTCCACCGCATCTGCGCCGCCGAGGAAGAGAGGCTGCTTGTAGCCGACGGCCTGGTCGAACCGCAGGTCGCCGACGGTCGGGTTTGCTGCACGCCACTCCATGAAGAACCGGTGCACCAGCGGGTCCTCCTCCTGGTCGGCGACGACGTCGTGCCACTGCGACAGGGGCACGTCGCTGTGCAGGTATTCGGCGCCCTCGGGATCAACCATGATCACGTTGCCGTCGGCCTGCCCACCGCGCACATCCACGGCGAGCTCGCGGCCGAGCCAGTCGAAGGCGAAGACGTGGTAGGCACCCGCGAAGCCCCGGATCAGTTCGTTGCACGCGCGGTTCCCGTCGAGCGCGCTCTCGACCGTGTGGAAGCGGTAGAACCCACCGGCCAGGGTCGCACCGCCCAGCGCCGCCAGGACGCCTCGGACGGGCTCGGGCAAGCCGGACACGTCGCCGACGTCACGCCGGTCGGTGAGGGGGTAGGCGGTGGTCAGCGAGTCGAACATGTCACCCACCCTAGTCGGGGAGGGCGCCGATCCACGGTGGGAGATGCGTGGGGTCGCACGGCTGGGACTGAAGGCGTCCATGGAGCGGCGCACCCTCACCCTTCGTCGTTTCTCGTCTGGCTGACAGCCAGTGCATAGGGCCGCGGCCCTCGACCTGACCTCCCCTGGATCCTCCGTCACCCTCCCAGGCCGTCGGCCACCGCGGTGAGGACGGTTTCGCGGTCGGCGGCCGACGCGTCCGTGGCCCAGCAGACGTAGCCGTCGGGGCGGATCAGGAGGGCGGTGGCGCCGAGGTCGTCGTCGCAGGTGGCGGTCACGAGGTCGACGTGGGGCGGGAGTCGGAGCTCGGCGGCGGACGGGACGGCGGCGGCCAGGTCGAGCAGGACGGCGTGGCCCTGGCTGAAGAGCGAGGAGAGCCGCGTGGGGCCGTCCTCGGTGACGAGGTCGGCGTCCCTGAGGCGGTGACCCGTCAGCGGGTGGTCGCCCGGGAGGGGGTAGTGCAGGGAGAGGCCGGACATCAGGCCGGCGATGTGGCGGTTGGCGTCGGGCAGGCGCAGCAGGTCGATGACGATGTCGCGCAGGGCCGCGACGTCCTCGCTGGGGTGGGGGTCGGCGAGGACGCGCTGGGCCGAGGTGTGGTGGAGGACCTGCGCGGCGACGGGGTGGCGTTCGGCGTGGTAGCTGTCCAGCAGGCCCGGCCGCGCCCGGCCCTGGAGGGTCGCGGCCAGCTTCCAGCCGAGGTTGAACGCGTCCTGGAGGCCGAGGTTCAGGCCCTGGCCGCCCAGCGGCGGGTGGATGTGGGCGGCGTCCCCCGCGAACAGGACGCGGCCGACCCGGTAGTGCTCCAACTGCCGGGTGGCGTCGCTGAACCGGGACGAGTTCGCCACCGCGCCCAGGGTGGTCTCCAGGCCGTAGACGGCCTGGAGCGCGGTGGAGATCTCATCCCTCGTGACCGGCGCGTCGCGCTCGAACTCCGCCTGGGCCGCCTCGTCGGCGGGGCCGGTGCGTCCGAAGGTGAGGCGGTAGCGGTCGTCGCCGAGCGGCGCCAGTATGGCCCAGTAGCCGCCCGCCTGGCGGGTCAGCGTGCTCATGTGGCCCAACTCCCGTGGGACCAGCGGTGAGACGGCGGTGAGTTGGATCTCCGCCAGGACAGCCTGGTGGGTTCCCGGCCTTCCGGGGAACGGCAGGCCGAGCAGCTTTCGCACCGCGCTGTGCCCGCCGTCGCACGCCACCAGGTAGTCGCCCCGCACCCGCAGTCCGTTCTCCGTCAGGATCACCACACCCCCGGTCGCGCCGTCGCCGGCCGCCTCGACCGCGGAGACCTCGGAGACCGCGGAGACCTCGGAGACGGCGGAGACGGCGGCGTCGCGCAGTACCCGCGCGCCGGCTTTGACGGCCCTCTCCTCCAGCACCTCCTCGATCTCCCACTGCGGGACCGCGATCGGAAACGGGTGCCGGGTCTGCCACGGCGTGCAGTCGAGGGGCACGGGGAGAGCCGCGAAGTGCCCGCCCACCGGCTCGCGCGAGGTGGCGCGGGCGAGCAGCGGTTCCAGCAGGCCGCGCAGTTCCAGCATCTCGGCGGTGCGGGGCTGGATCCCGCCGCCCTTCATCTGCCGGCTGCGCTCGGTCAGCTTCTCCAGCACGACCGTCCCGACCCCGGCCAGCGTCAGCTCGTACGCCAGCATCAGCCCGGTCGGCCCCGCGCCCACGATGACCACCTCGGTGACGACCTCGGTGGCGACCTCGATGACGACCTCGTTCTCGATCTCGGTCATGTGCCTTTGCTCCTCGCATCTCTCGCCTGGGAGTAAAAGTACACCAAGTGCAGAAATGCTCTCGGGGGAGTCGGCTGTTACCGTGGAGATCGTGGACGAGAGCAAGCCGGGGCTGCGGGAGCGGAAGAAGCAGCGGACCCATGCGGCGATCTCCGACGCGGCGATCGCGCTCTTCCTCGAGCACGGCTTCGACCAGGTGTCGGTGGCCCGGGTGGCCGAGGCCGCGGAGGTGTCCAAGCGCACGCTCTTCGCCTACTTCCCGACCAAGGAAGACCTCGTGGTCCATCGCCTCGCCGACCACGAGACCGAACTCGCGCGGGTCGTGCGGGCGCGGCAGGTCGGTACCGATCCCCTCAGCGCCGTACGCGAGCACTTCCTCGACGGGCTGCGCGAGCGGGATCCGATCAGCGGGCTCAACGACCATCCCCAGGTGCTGCGGCTCACCCGGATGATCCTCGACTCGCCCTCGCTGGTGGCTCGGATGGAGACCTTCAAGAGCGGCGCGGAACGCGCACTCGCCGCGGCGCTGCGGGAGACCGCGGACACCCCGGAGCTCACGGCGCGGCTGGCCGCCGTCCAGATCGTCGCGGTCCAGTGGGCGCTGTCGCAGGACAACGCCCACCGGATGGCCGACGGGGAGCCGGCCGACGCGCGCTACTCGGGCGCGGCGGCCGACGCGGAACACGCGTTCGCGCTGCTGGAGCACGGCCTCGGGCGGCTGACGCCGCCTCAGTGAGCGGCGGGACTCGTCCTCGCCCGGACGGGCATCAGGACCAGGTGCGCGAGCACAGGACGAGCCGGTAGCCGTCCGGGTCGGCGACGGTGACGCCGTGGGCGTCCCAGTACGGATTGTGGGAGACGGCGCGCGTGCCCCCGTGGCTGAGCAGGCGGTCGATCAGCGCGGCGTCGGCGGGCGCGCCGAGGTACAGCACGAAGAGGTCGTCGACGGTCGGCGTGGGCTCCAGCGGATGCTCGGGGTCGTGGGTCAGCTCGAAGTGCCAGTGCGCGCCGGGCAGGCCGACCATCAGCAGGTCGTGCTCGCCGGGGACATGCTCCTTCGTCCGCCACAGCACCTCCAGCCCGAGGCCGTCCACATAGAAGCGCTCGGCTGCCGCGAGGCTACGGGACGGGCGGGCCACCCGGACGCGAGTGGCAGGGCCGACCGCGGAGCCGGTCGCCGAGTCGCCCGTGGCGTCGCTCGCGGAACCGTTCACGCGGACGTCTCCGACACAGGCGCGGTCGCACCCTCGGTCGCGCCTTCGCTCGTGGCGCCTGCCGTGGCACCGGCCGGGGCGCGGTTGTGGTCGCCCGTCGTGCCGTCCAGGAGCTCGCGGAGGATGTCCACGTGCCCGGCGTGGCGCGCGGTCTCCTCGATCATGTGGACCAGGACCCAGCGCATCGACACCTCCGCGCCCGACCAGGAGGTGCCGGTGGCGTCCAGGTCCGTCGCCTCGATGACGGCGTCGGCCGCCGCGCAGGCGCGGTCGTAGAAGGCGAGGAGGTCGGCCGTCGTCTCGCCCGGCTCGACGCGCAGGTCGGCGTCCTCGTCGTCATCGTCGAAGGGCAGCGGCTCGGTCTCGACGCCGAACGTCAGGCAGAACCAGCCGTACTCGACCGCGGCCAGGTGCTTGACCAGGCCGAGCAGCGAGGTGCCGGACGGCACCAGCTGCCGGCGCAGCTGCTCGTCGTCCAAACCCTCGAGCTTCCAGCGCACGGCGGCGCGGTGGCGCTCCATGCTGTGGAGCAGGATCTCCTTCTCCGTCCCCGTATGGGGCGACTTCGTCGTCATGCCCGCGAACGTAGCAGCGGGCACCGACAGCAGGCGGCTGATTTACGCTGGGCAGCATGCCGACGCTGCTGCTGGTCCGACATGGCCGTTCCACCGCGAACTCCTCCGGGATCCTCGCCGGGTGGAGCCCCGGCGTCTCCCTGGACGAGCACGGCGAGCGACAGGCCAAGGCGCTGGCCGAGCGGCTGGCCGGGCTGCCCGTGTCGACGGTGGTCAGCAGCCCGCTGGACCGCTGCCGGGAGACCCTCGCGCCGCTCCTCTCGGCCCGGCCGGAGCTGACGATGCGGCTGGACGAGCGGCTGGGGGAGTGCCGCTACGGCGACTGGACCGGCCGTCCCCTCGCCGAGCTGGCCAAGGAGCCGCTGTGGGCCACGGTGCAGGCGCAGCCCTCCGCGGCGACCTTCCCGGGCCCGGAGGGCGAGTCGCTCCGTGAGCTGAGCCATCGCGCCGTCGAGAGCGTGCGCGAGTGGGACGCCGAGGTCGGGCGCGAGCACGGACCGGACGCCGTGTGGCTGGCCTGCAGCCACGGTGACGTGATCAAGGCGATCGTCGCGGACGCGCTCGGTCTGCACCTGGACCTCTTCCAGCGCATCTCGGTCGAGCCGGCCTCGGTCACCGCGATCCGCTACACGCCCAGCCGCCCCTACCTGCTGCGGCTCGGTGACACCGGTGAGCTCGGCGGTCTCGCGCCGCGTCCGCGTCCCGCCGAGGGCGGGGACGGCACGGACCAGGGCGACGACGCCGTGGTCGGCGGCGACACCGGAACGCGGTGACCAGTGGGTAGGGTGGAATAGATCGATCGCGAGATCGTTTCGGTATCACCAGGACTCGACAAGACAGTCGCCCCCTCCGATTCCGTGGAGCAGACATCGTGCCCCGCCAGGTGTTCTTCTACGACCCCCCCGAGCGCTTCGTGGCCGGAACGGTCGGCGAGCCGGGCCACCGTGCCTTCTACCTGCAGGCCAGTGCCCGCGGCCGGATCACCACCGTGCTGCTCGAGAAGGGCCAGGTCGCCGCGCTCGCGGAGCGGGTCGACGAGCTGCTCGACGAGGTCGTCCGGCGCTCGGGCGGCAGCACGAGCGTCCCGGCCATGGCGCCGCCCGAGATGATGGACTCCGCTCCGCTGGACAGCCCCGTCGAGGAGGAGTTCCGGGTCGGCACCATGGCGTTGGCCTGGGACGACACAGTTCAGCTGCTGGTCGTCGAGGCGCAGGAGGTCGTCGAGGGGGAGGACGAGGCCGACGAGCCCACCCTCTTCGAGGACGAAGAGGACGGCCCTTCGCTGTTGCGCGTGCGCCTGAACGGCGCGATGGCCCGCGTCTTCGCCAAGCGCGCGCTGGAGCTGGTCGCCGCCGGTCGGCCGCCGTGCCCGTTCTGCAGCCTGCCGCTGGATCCCGAGGGCCACGTGTGCCCGCGTCAGAACGGTTACCGGCGCTGAACGCGCACAGCCCCGCACCGGACCCCGAGCCGGTCGCGGTTCCGCAGGCTGACCCGGCCGCGTGCGCGGCCCTCGCGGCCGACCCGGACCGGGCCCTGGCCCTGCTGCGCGACGGCGAACTGACGGTCCATGGCCGGATCACCGACGCGTCCAACGCGGCGTTCTACTGCACCGTCTCGGCCCCGGCGAACGGCCAGGCACACGGTGGCGCGGACGGCAACGGCAACGGCGTCGGTCAGGTCGACGGCGTCGGTCAGCGCGTCAGCGCCGTCTGCGTCTACAAGCCGGTGCGTGGCGAGCGCCCGCTGTGGGACTTCCCCGACGGCACGCTCGCGGGCCGGGAGACCGCCGCCTACCTCGTCTCGGCCGCGATGGGGACGGGGTGGGGCCTGGTCCCGCCGACCGCGCTGCGTGAAGGGCCGTTCGGCGAGGGCATGTGCCAGATATGGGTCGAGCCCGACCCGGCGGCGCCGGACCTGCTGAGCCTCCAGCCGGGCGAGGAGCCGGAGCCCGGCTGGCGCGCCATCGGTCTCGCCGAGGTCGAGCCCGGCCGCACCGCGCTGTTCGTCCACGCCGACGACGAGCGCCTGCGCCGTCTCGCCGTCCTGGACGCCGTGCTCAACAACGGCGACCGCAAGGGCGGCCACCTGCTGACGGCGGCCGACGGCCGCCTCTACGGCATCGACCACGGAGTCACCTTCGCCGTCCCGGGGAAGCTGCGCACGCTGCTGTGGGGCTGGGCCGGTGAGCCGCTGGCCCCTGACGCGACGGACGCCCTGGGCCGGCTGCGTGCGGAGCTGGACGGCTCCCTCGGCGCGGCGCTCGCACCGCTGCTGACCCCGGCGGAGATCGCCGCGACCGCGGCCCGGGTGGACGCCCTGCTGAAGGAAGGGCACCACCCCTACCCCTCCCCGGACTGGCCGGCCGTTCCCTGGCCGCCGATCTGAGCCGCTTTCGGCGGAGGATCAGGGGCAAAACGCTCGCCGCGGTGGCGACCCGGGGGCGCGGTCCGGCATAGTGTCGCCGCCCGCGACGGCCGCGAGCCGCGCTCTGCCCGAGGAAGTCCCGATGACCGTTCCCTATGCCGCCGCCACCGGTCCCGTCGCTGCCCAGGGGCTCGTCGTCGACGAGTCGGATCTCGGCCCCGGGGTCTTCACCTACTGGGCCAAGCGCTGGGGCAAGGGACGCCTGTTCTTCCTCTGGTTCATGACCGTCGTCCTGATCGCCTCGGTCATCCTGAGCCCGATCGGGATCTTCTTCCTGGTGATGATCCTGCGGCTCCCCAACTACTCGAAGAAGGCCCGCGCCAAGCGCGTCGACCTGCACCAGCGCGGCGTCGTCCTGTACGACGTCAACGGTCCCGTCGCGGTCCACCGCTTCGCGACGCTGACGGCCCACCAGCGGATCACCGAGAACTACTACAACGGCGTCAGGACCGGCACCCACTACCTGCTCACCCTGACCGAGCCGGACGGCCGCAGCTCCAAGCTGACCCAGTTCTACGACAACGTCCAGCACCTGATGCAGACGGTCCAGCAGGGCGTCGTCGAGGCGCAGCTCCCGCGCGCGCTGGCCGCCGCGCAGGCCGGTTACCCGGTCCCGTTCGGGCCCTTCACCGTCACCCAGCAGGGCCTCGTCTGCGGCGGCAAGGGCACCGTCACCTGGCCCCTCCTCGACCGCATCACGGTCAGCCAGGGGTCGGTCCGCGTCATGGTCCACGGCCGCCGTACCGCGATGGCGGCGAAGCCGGTCGCCCAGATCCCCAACTTCCACCTGTTCCTCGCCCTCGTCAGCAACCTCCGCGCCGCGCAGGGCTGATCCCCTGCCGGGCTCCGGGGTGCGAGGCGGCGCGACGGTCCACTCGACGGCGGCGCGCGAAGCCGCGCCCGTCCGGAGCGCTCGGCAGCCGGTCCGGTCGGAGTCGGTCGGAGGCGACCGCGCGGACGCGCTCGACGTCGGTGCGGTCCGGATCGGCGATGCGGGAGTCACGGCTGCCGAGGCGTCGACCTCGCGGCGGGGGCGAGTCCGGCGGGTCCGAGGGCGAGCCTGCGGGCGTGCGAAGGCGTACGGGTCCGCTCGATCGGGGCGGCTTTCCGCTCCGGTCGGCCGCTGATCCGGCCGGGGGCCACCGCGCGGAGGCGCTCGACGTCGGGCGGTCCGGATCGCCGATGCGCGACCCACGGCTGCCGAGCCGTCGCCCACGTGGCGCAGGCGCGTCCGGGCCGTCCCGTGCGACGGGCAGCCGCTGCGCGGTGCCGGGCGTCAGCGCGACGTGGTCGCGTGGGTGCGGATGACGCTGCCCCAGGCGCGGGACATGGACGTCCAGACCGCGCGGAGCTGCTGCTCCGCCGCCTCGACGGAGGCGAGGGCGGCGTGCGGGTCGGCGCCGGCGGCCAGGGCCGCCGGGCCGTCGGAGGCGACCCAGGGGGCGACGTCCGCCGCGAGGACCTCCGGATGGAACTGGACAGCCCAGGCCGCGGGACCGCTGCGGAAGGCCTGGTGGCGGCAGTCGTCGCCGGTCAGCAGCGGGGTCGCGCCCGGCGGGAGGTCGGCGATCTCGTCCCAGTGCCACTGGGCCGCCAACGCGCCGTCGGGGACGGCGCCGAGGACGGGGTCGCCCGACGCCGCCGGCAGGCGGCGCAGCGGGACGGCGCCCAGCTCCGGTGGCCGGGAGCGGCGGACGACCCTGCCGCCCAGGCAGGAGGCGGCGATCTGCGCGCCCAGACAGATGCCGAGATACGGGACGCCGCGTTCGACGGCCTCGCGGGTCAGGGTCCGCACGGCCGGAAGCCACGGCGCTGCCGCGTCGTCGTCGCAGTTGGGCGCGCCGCCGAGCACCAGCAGGGCGTCGTGGTCGGCCAGCGTGGCCGGCAGCGGCCGACCCGCCCACGGGTGCCGTAGGTCGAGGCGGAAGCCGTCCGCCTCCAGCGCCGCGCCGACGAGACCGGGGCCGGTGCCGTCCTCGTGCTGGACCACCAGGATGTCCACTGCGCTCCCGACTCGACGAACCCGACGAAATCCGACCGAACGCCACCGAATACGACTCAACCCGATAGGGCGATGATCTGCTGATCGACTTCCCCCGCGTCGACCCTCCCATGCCTGCGGGCCGATACGCGCCCTATTCGTACAACTTGGCACGGTTTTGGCGGTGACCTCGGGCGATTGACCGAGAAGGTCGTTAGCGGATCGAATGATCAGCCGGTTAGAGTCGGGACTATGCATGCCTGGCCCGCTTCCGAGGTGCCCCTGCTACCAGGCAAGGGGCAGCCTCTCCGCATCCACGACACCGCGTCGGGCGAGCTGCAGACCACGACCCCCGGGCCGACCGCCCGGCTCTACGTCTGCGGCATCACCCCCTACGACGCCACCCATCTCGGCCACGCGGCCACGTACAACGCCTTCGACCTGGTGCAGCGCATCTGGTTGGACGCGGGCCACCAGATCGTGTACGTGCAGAACGTCACCGACATCGACGACCCGCTGCTGGAGCGGGCCGTCGCCACCGGCGAGGACTGGGTGGCGCTGGCGGAGCGTGAGACCGCGCTCTTCCGCGAGGACATGACGGCGCTTCGGATGCTGCCCCCGGCCCACTACGTCGGCGCGGTCGAGTCGATCCCGCTCATCGTGCCGCTGGTCCAGGACCTGCTCGCCAAGGGCGCCGCCTACGAGCTCGACGGCGACATCTACTTCTCGACCGCCTCCGACAAGCGCTTCGGCGAGGTCTCCGGCTACGACGCCGAGACCATGCTCCGCTACTTCGGCGAGCGTGGCGGCGACCCGGACCGTCCGGGCAAGAAGCACCGCCTCGACCCGCTGCTGTGGCTGGCGCAGCGCCCCGGCGAGCCCGCCTGGGACACCGCGCTCGGGCACGGCCGTCCCGGTTGGCACATCGAGTGCGTGGCGATCGCGCTCCAGCACATCGGGATGGGCTTCGACATCCAGGGCGGCGGCAGCGACCTGGTCTTCCCGCACCACGAGATGGGCGCTTCGCACGCCCAGGTGCACACCGACTCGCACCCCTACGCGAAGCAGTACGTGCACGCGGGCATGGTCGCCCTCGACGGCGAGAAGATGTCGAAGTCGCGCGGCAACCTCGTCTTCGTCTCCGCGCTGCGGCGCGACGGCGTGGACCCGGCCGCGATCCGGCTCGCGCTGCTGAACCACCACTACCGCAGCGACTGGGAGTGGACCGACGCCGACCTGCGCGGCGCGCAGGAGCGGCTGGCCCGCTGGCGCGCGGCGGTCTCCCGTCCGGACGGCCCGGACGCGACCGCGCTGCTCGCCGAGGTCCGCGCCGCGCTCGCCGAGGACCTCGACTCGCCGCGCGCGCTCGCGGCGGTCGACGCCTGGGCGGCGCGGCAGGAGGCCGAGGGCGGCGAGGACACCGGTGCGCCGGGCCTCGTCTCGCGCCTGGTCGACGCGCTGATGGGCGTCGCGCTGTAGTTGAACCGTCAGGCGCGCGGGGCCGTGACATCTGCGGCTCCGCGCGCGGGCTGTGACACTGTGCGGCTCCGCGCGGGGCTGTGACACTTGCGACGTGCGCGAGCCACCACCGACGAGCATGGCCCCGCGCGTTCGGGGCTCTCCCGCTCAGGGTGGCCTGGTGCGTCCACGCGGCGGAGCCGCACATCAGCGGAGCGCCGCGCCCCTGGCGTTCGGCAACGTCCCTCAGCGGGCCGGTTCCCTTTCCGGGGCCGGGTAGGTCCGGCCCTTCCAGGCCGCGCCCCGGCCGCGCCAGTGCTGGACCGCCGAGTCGACGGTCATCAGCAGGTAGAGCCCGGCCGTGAACGGCAGCAGCAGCGCCTCGCGGGCCGGGCGGCCGTAGTAGGCGAGCATCGGACGGTAGGTGAACGTCATCAGCGCCCACGCCGCCAGCGCGGGCAGCGCGACGAGCGGCGCGAGCGTCACGGCCCCGACGACCGTCAGCACGGGCGGGACCAGGTAGACGAGCGCCAGCCCGAGCACGGTTCCGATCAGCAGGAACACGTTGTGCCGCAGCTGCGCGTACGCGCTGCGGGAGACCATCCGCCACAGCTGGCCCAGCTCGGGGTAAGGGCGGACGCTGTCGACGCGGTCGGCCAGGCCGAGCCAGGTGCGGCCGCCGCCGCGCTTGACCAGGCGGGCCAGGTTCACGTCGTCGATCACCGCGCCGCGGATCGCGGCCACCCCGCCCGCGCGGGCGAGCGCCTCGCGGCGCACCAGCGTGCAGCCGCCCGCGGCGGCGGCCGTGCGCGAGCCCGGCCTGTTGCTCCAGCGGAACGGGTAGAGCTGGGCGAAGAAGTAGACGAAGGCCGGCACGATCAGCTGTTCCCATCGGGTGCGGACGCTGAGCCGCGCCATCTGCGAGACCAGGTCGTAGCCTGCCCCGCTTTCGGCGGAGGCGACGAGACTCTCCAGCGAGCCCGGCTCGTGGGCGATGTCGGCGTCGGTCAGCAGCAGGTACTCGACATCCCCGGCCAGTTCGACGCCGTGCCGCAGCGCCCAGAGCTTGCCGGTCCACCCGGCGGGCGGCTCGCCGGGCGAGGTGACGGTCAGCGGCAGCGCGCCGGGCGCCGCGCCGAGCCTGCGGGCGAGGTCGCCGGTGCCGTCGGTGCTGCCGTCGTCGACCAGGATGATCCGCGCCTCGCCCGCGTAGCGCTGGGCGAGCAGCGACGGGAGGCTGAGCGGCAGCACCTCCGCCTCGTCGCGGGCCGGGACGACGACCGCCACGGGCGGCCGCGTCCCGTCCGCGTCACGGGGCGGCAGTCGCACGTCGGTGCGCCAGAAGCCGCCCTGGCAGAAGGTCAGCCAGAGCCAGGCGAGCAGGGACAGGCACGCGATCGAGGTCAGCACCGTCACGCGCGCGAGTATGCCAGCTCGGGTCAGGCGGCGAGGGACACCTGAGTGCCGGGCGCGGCGCCCTGGGAGGCGTCGACGACCAGGTTGAGCTCCTTCTGATCCTTGAGACGGGCGGCGCTCAGCGTTCCAGCTGGGTGGAGAGCCCGTCGGCGACGTTCCCGGAACGTGATCTTGGTGTGCCCGGAAAGGACACCTCTGGCCGGGGTGGCGGCTGCCGTCGGGTCAGGCGGTGGTCGTGGCCGCGGCGCTGCGGTATTCCTCCTCGGTGACGTGCTCCACCCAGTCGACGTCGGGGATGTCGGGGTCGCCGGAGGCCTCGGAGATGGCGAGATGCTCCATGAAGGCGTCCGGGGCGGCGCCGTGCCAGTGCCATTCGCCGGGCGGGGTGTGGACGGTGTCGCCGGCGCGCAGCACGACGACCTTGCCGTCACGGGTGGCGACCAGCCCCGTCCCGGACACGCAGTGCAGGGTCTGGCCGACGGCGTGCCGGTGCCAGGCGGTGCGGGCGCACGGCGCGAAGCGGACCAGGCCGACGGTCAGCCGGGAGGGTGCGGTGCCGACGGCGAGCATGTCCAGCCAGGCGTCGCCGGTGAACCGCTCGGCCGGGAGCTTCGAGGTGGACTGCCGTTGCAGGTGTTCCATGGTCGTTCCTTTTCGGTGCAGGTGGGTCAGGCTTCGGGGATGGCGCGGCCGTAGGCCTGCAACGTGACGTCTTCGGGCTCGGGGCCTCCGCGGCGCCCGGTGTCCAGGGCGTCCAGCGCCGCCAGTTGGTCCGGGCCGAGGTCGAAGCCGAACACGTCGACGTTCCCGGCGATCCGTCGGGGCCGCACGGACTTCGGGATGGCGGAGCGCCCCTGTGGCAGATGCCAGCGCAGCATCACCTGGGCCGGGGTCCTGCCGTGTGCGGCGGCGACGGCGGCGATGGTCGGGTCGTCGAAGGCGCTGGTGCCAGTCCCGCGGTACCTGGTGATGCCGCCGATCGGTGACCACGCCTGGTTGATGATGCCGTGCTCGTCGCCGAAGTCGAGGACGGCGCGCTGCTGGAAGTAGGGGTGGATCTCCAACTGGTTGACGGCGGGGACGACCGAGGCCGTGTCGAGGAGCGCGGTCAGGTGGTCGACCATGAAGTTGCTGACGCCGATGGCCCGGACCCGCGACCGGTCCGATGCGGCCCACAAGGACGTGGTGCCTGGGTCCCCTCCAGCCAACCGCGTACCCGCACACAGGTGGGAGTCACCGCTCTTCCAGGTAACGGCAGTACCTCGCACGCCCTGGCCGACGCATCTACCGTGAAGGAGCCGGCACCGGATGCACGCCGATCACAAGGAGTCACCCGTGCCCGCTTCCTGCCCGACAGCGCCCGGCGGCTGCGCGCCACCGAGGAAGTCTTCGAGATCTGATCATGACTGACACCAACCGGACCGACCTGGCCGCCGAGGTCCGCGAGTTCCTGAGCACCCGACGGGCGCGAATCACCCCGGAGCAGGCCGGACTGCCCGTCTACGGCGGAAACCGTCGCGTCACCGGCCTGCGCCGGGAGGAGGTGGCGCTGCTCGCGGGAGTCAGCGTGGACTACTACATCAGGCTCGAACGCGGAAACCTCAGCGGCGCCTCGGACTCCGTACTCGACGCCCTCGCCCACGCGCTGCAGCTCAACGAGGCCGAACGCACCCACCTCTACGACCTCGCGCGCGCGTCCCACCCCTCCAGCCGACGCCGCACGGTGACCGCCTCCCGTGTGCGGCCGACGTTCCTCCGGCTTCTCGACTCGATGACCGACGTGCCGGCCTACGTGCGCAACGCACGGCTTCGACATCCTCGCCGCCAACACGCTCGGCCGGGCGCTGTACGCGCCCGTCTTCGACTCCCCGCTGTTCGCCCAGCGAGGGCCCGCCAACACCGCCCGCTTCCTCTTCCTGGACCCTGCGGGCCAGGACTTCTGGACCGACTGGGACAAGGCTGCCGACGACTCCGTCGCCTTCCTGCGGTCCGAGACGGGCCGGGCGCCCCAGGACAGGGCGCTGACCGACCTGGTCGGGGAGCTCACCACCAGGAGCGAGGACTTCGCCCGCCGGTGGGCCCGCCATGACGTGAAGATCCACCGCTCCGGCGTGAAGCGCCTCCACCACCCGCTGGTCGGCGATCTCGCGCTGCCCTACGAGGCGATGGACCTTCCGGCCGATCCCGGGCTGCGCCTCAACTTCTACAGCCCCGAACCGGACTCACCGGAGCGGGAGGCGCTCGGCCTGCTCGCCAGCTGGGCCGCCGCCGGCACGGTCGTGCCCTCGCGCGACCACTGACGCACCGCGACCACTGACCCACCGCAACCACTGACGCACAAGGAGAACCATGCAGTACCGACCACTCGGCCGCACGGGCGTCCAGGTCAGCCCGCTCTGCCTGGGCGCGATGATGTTCGGCCCCTGGGGCAACAGTGACGAAGCCGAATCGGTGCGGATCATCCACCGCGCCCTCGACGCAGGCGTCAACTTCCTCGACACCGCGGACGTGTACTCCGGCGGGGTCTCGGAGGAGATCGTCGGCATGGCCCTCAAGGGCCGACGCGACGACGTGGTCCTGGCGACCAAGTTCTTCATGCCGATGAGCCAGGACGACCCCAACGCCCGGGGAGGCTCGCGCCGCTGGATCATCCGCGAGGTCGAGAACTCCCTGCGGCGCCTGGGCACCGACTACATCGACCTCTACCAGGTCCACCGCCCCAGCCCCGACACCGACGTCGCCGAGACCCTCGGCGCCCTGTCCGACCTGGTGCACCAGGGCAAGATCCGTTACCTCGGTTCCTCGTCCTACTCCGGCTCCCAGATCGTCGAAGCCCAGTGGGTCGCCCGCGAGCGCCGTCTGGAGCGGTTCGTCACCGAGCAGCCGCCGTACTCGATTCTGGTCCGCGGCATCGAGGAGGACGTGCTGCCCACCGTGCGCCGTCACGGCATGGGCGCCCTGACCTACAGCCCGCTCGCCGGTGGCTGGCTCTCGGGCCGGTACCGCAAGGACGCCGCCTCCGGACCGGCCTCCGCGGCGCGCCCGCAGGCCCGCTTCGACATGAGCAGTCCGGCCAACCAGCGCAAGCTCGACGCCGTGGAACAGCTCGCCGTCCTCGCCGAGAAGGCCGGACTGTCCCTGATCGAGCTGGCCGTCGCCTTCGTCGTCAACCACCCCGGCGTCACCTCGGCGATCATCGGGCCCCGTACCATCGAACAGCTCGAAGGCTTCCTCCCCGCAGCGGAGGTCACCCTGGCAGCCGACGTGCTCGACCGCATCGACGAGATCGTGGCTCCGGGAGTGACGGTCAACCCCGCCGACAACAGCTACGGCGACGTCGAACTGCGGGCCGAGCGACGACGCCGCTGAGACCCCGCCGGGGGTCGCCGCATAGACTTGCGCTCGTTGGTGTCCGGCAAAGCGCTTTCCGATGGCTTTCCGCTGGTCAGAGGTGAGCAACGGAGGTGCAGCGAAAGCCGTGAAGATCGCACTGATGGACTCCGGTATCGGCCTGCTCCCCGCGGCTGCCGCCCTGCGTGCGCTGCGTCCCGACGCCGACCTCGTGCTGTCGCAGGACCCCGACGGGATGCCCTGGGGCCCGCGCGCCAATGACGACATCGTCGCGCACGCCCTGGCCGTGGCCCGCGCCGCGGCCGAGCAGAAGCCGGACGCGCTGGTGGTCGCGTGCAACACCGCGTCCGTCCACGCGCTGGAGGCGATCCGCGCGGAGCTGGAGCCAGACGTCCCCGTGATCGGCACCGTGCCCGCGATCAAGCCCGCCGCCGCGGACGGCGGCGCCGTCGCGATCTGGGCCACCCCGGCCACCACCGGCAGCGCCTACCAGCGCGGCCTGATCCGCGACTTCGCCTCGGGCGCGGACGTGGCCGAGATCCCCTGCCCGGGGCTGGCCGACGCGGTCGAGTACGCCCGGCCGGAGCAGATCGCCGAGATCGTCGCGGCCGCCGCGGCGCAGACCCCGGCCGGTACCCGCGCGCTCGTTCTGGGCTGCACGCACTACGAGCTGCTGGCCGCCGAGATCGCCGCCGCGCTGGCCGACTCCTGCCCGCGGCTCGAACTCTTCGGCTCGGCTCGCGCCGTCGTCGAACAGGCGCTGCGCCGCGCCCGGCCGCTGCGCGAGACCGGCGAGGGCACCCTCACCGTCCTGCGCAGCGGACGCGAGGAGCCGCTCCCCGCCGCGGCCCTCGCCTACCCCGAGGGCCGCGCGCTGCTGGCATAGTCCGAGCGATCCAGGGGTCGGGCCCTGCGGTCGGTGCCGCCGCCCGCCCCCGACGATCTGCTCCGAGGCGGGGCCTTTCGTCAGGATCCGCTCTCGTGGGCGGTGGACGCCGCCGTCTCCCGTGCCTGTGCCGCGCCGCTGCCTGCGGCCCGCGCCGCCCTGGTGGCGCGCTCGTCGGCGTCGGCCAGCCAGAAGTAGACCGGCGGCAGGCCGAGTTCGATCACCGACAGGGCGATCTGGAACCACTGCGGCCAGCCGTGCAGCGCGAGCGACAGCAGGCGGCCGATCCCGCCGAGGAGGAAGACGGCGGCGAGCCAGCGCACCGCCGTGGCCGGGACGGGGTGCTGGCGCGCCGCCCAGAGCCAGGCAAGGCCGTAGCCGGTGAAGCTCGCGCCCATGAAGCGGCCCCAGCTGTCGACGGTGGTGCCCGCGTGTTCGGCGCCCGGGATCGCCGCGTTCCCGGCGACGACGTGGAACAGCCCGATGGCCACGCAGGACCACCCCATGAGCTGGACGAGGACGCGAAGAGTTCTGGCCATGCCACTCACCCCGTGATCGCTTAGTTGACATGTGTCTACTAGCTCTGGGTCCAGAGTAGGCCCGCCAAGTAGACGCGTGTCAAGTAAGGTGGTCGCGTGCCGCCACCCCGCCAGCGACTCAGCCCGGCCGACCGGCGCGCCCAACTCCTCTCCGTAGGGGCGCGCCTCTTCGCCGAGCGCCCCTACGAGGACGTGCTCATGGAGGAGGTCGCCCAGCGGGCCGGGGTGTCCCGGGCGCTGCTCTACCGTCATTTCCCCAGCAAGCACGTGCTGTTCGCCGCGGTCTACCAGGACGCGGCCGACCGGCTGCTGGCCCGGACCCGGATCGACCCGGCCGACTCGCTCCTCGAACAGCTCGTCCAGGGCATGGACGTGCACCTCGACTACTTCGTCGCGAACCGCAACGCCGTGCTGACCGCGAACCGGGTGCTCGCGGGCGACCCGGTGATCCAGTCGATCATGACGGGCGAGCTGGACGCGCTGCGCACGCGCCTGCTGGCCGTCCTCCCGCTCGCCGACGAGCACGGCCGGGAGGCGGTCTCGAGTGTGCTGCGCAGCTGGCTCGTCTTCGTCCAGGTGCTCGTCGTCGACTGGCTCACCGAGCAGACCTGCTCCCGCGACCAGCTGCGGGACGTCTGCGTCGGCGCCGCTCTCGGCGCCCTGCGCCCGCTGCTCCCCGCCGAGGCGTTCCAGGAGCAGGACGCCTGACCGGCCGCCTGACTGACGGGCTGTCAGTGGCGATCGGATCACTGTGCCGCCGTGTCGGGCGAGATCGACGAACTCCCCACGGCCAGGTCGACGGGGTGGTCGGCGACGGGTACCTGGCAACCGTAGGTCTCGCTGCACGCGGCGTAGCTGACCAGGGCCACCGCCTCGCCCCGGCCGCTGCGCCGGATCGGGAGGGTCGCGGTCAGCGGCCCGTCCGGGTACACCTCCAGTGGCTGGGCCACCCCCGGCAGCGTCAGCGGGCGCAGTGGCGCGGTGGTCGTCAGCCGCCCTGCGGCGGTCAGCGCGCCCCGCAGGCCGACCGTGGTCGGCCTGCCCACGCCGTCCACCCCGTCGGCGGGGAGGGTGACGCTGTAGAGGTGGTAGGTCGGCTTCAGCGGTGCGAAGCGGACCGCGAGGGTGCCGGTCTCGCCGTTCCACCGGATGACGGTCAGCGACACGTCCACCCCGCCTGCGCTGAACCGGGCCCTGGCCGCCGCGCTCGACGTCGGTCGCCCGGGGCGCGCGGACGGACCGTCGCCGGCCGTGCAACCGGCCAGGGCCAGGGCCAGGGCGGCGGCCGCGGCCGCCGCCGAGACCACCGCTCCGGCCCGGGAGCTCCTGGTCACGCCGCCCACCGGGTCAGCCAGTTCAGGAAGCCGGTCTTGTTCAGCTGCGGGTGACCGGTCTTGTTGGTGTCCACCCGGATCGTCCCCGACGGGCTGACGACGATCAGGACGGGCAGGCCGTAGCTGCCGCTGCTGTCGTACTTCTGCAGCAGCGGCATGTTCGCGTCGATGTCGATCTCGACGAGGTGGTAGTGCGCGCTGATCTCCGCCTTGACCGACGGGTCGGAGTAGAGCGCGTGGACGGTGCGGCAGGCGAAGCAGGAGGTGGAGCCGAAGTCGAGCAGGACGTTCCTGCCGTCGGCGCGCGCCTGCCGGAAAGCCGCCTGGACCGCTTGCGGCGCGTTCGCAGGAACGGGGACCGTCGCGCCGGAGGCCGAGGCGGACCCGGCTCCGGATCCCGTTCCGGAGCCTGCGCCCTGACCCGGGCTGTGCGCGGAGCCGGACTTCGCCTTCGACGGGCTCACGCTCGCGGTCGCCCGCGGTGTGGGGGAGGCGCTCGGCGGGGTGGAGACGACGACGGCGTCGGGCGAGGCCGCTGCGGCGACGTCACCGGCCGCGGGGGTCGCGGCTCCGTCGGCGGCGGGAGCGGTCGGGCCGCAGGCCGAGAGCGCAGCGGCGGCGGCCGCCGTCACAGCGGCCGCCCAGAGCAGGCGCGGTCGCGCTGCGGGAGTCCGGTCGGCCTGGGGGTGTTGGCGGAAAGACATGACGCCTCGTCAATCATTGCTGAGAAGGGAAGGGGAAAGGGGAAGGGAAAGAGAGGGGAGATGCGCGCATGACCGTGAAGCCGCTGAGACGGCTGGTCTGCGCAGTGGTTCGCGGGGGAGGGTCAGACGCCGGTGCTGAAGCCGGACGTCCACACCTGCAACTGGTAGACGAGGTGCGCCCAGACGCCCGTGGTCAGCGCGAGGCCCACGAGCACCAGCATGCCGCCGCCCAGGCGCATCACCAGCGGATAGTGGCGCTTCACCCAGGCGAACGCGCCGAGCACCCTGCGGAAGGCGAGCGCCACGACGATGAACGGCAGCCCCAGGCCGAAGCAGTAGACGACCGTCAGCAGTGCGCCCCGTACCGCGCTGGCCTCCTGGCTGGCGAGGAAGTTCACCGAAGCCAGCGTCGGCCCGATGCACGGGGTCCAGCCCACTCCGAAGACGGCGCCCAGCACCGGCGCACCCAGCAGACCCACGACCGGCTTGCGATGGCTGCGCAACTCCCGCTGGGTGAAGCCCGGCAGCAGCCCCATGAAGGCCAGCCCGAGCAGCACCGTCAGAAGGCCGGTGGCCACGTCGATCGCACGCTGGTGGGCCAGCAACTGCTCGCCGAAGTAGCCGAACAGCGCGCCCTCCGAGGCGAACACGGCCGTGAAGCCGAGCACGAACAGGGCTGCCCCGGCCAACAGCCGTCCGCGCCTGCGGCCCTGGGCCTCGGCCAGGTCGACCGCGGAGAACCCGGTGACGTAGGAGAGGTAGCCGGGGACCAGCGGAAGCACGCAGGGGGAGAAGAAGGAGACAAGGCCGCCGAGCAGGGCCACCGGAACGGCGAGGATCAGCGCCCCGCTCTGCACGGTCCCGTTCACGCCGCCTCCCGGAGCACGGGCCCCAGCAGGGACGTCAACTGCGCTGCGGTCAGGGGTTGCAGGGCTCGCACGGCGACCCGTCCGCGTCGGTCCAGGATCAGGGTGGACGGGATCGTCTGCGGGTTGACCGTCCCCGGCGGCAGGCTCAACACCAGGGAGCCGTCGGGGTCGTAGAGATTCGGATAGGTGAGTCCGGCCGTCCGTGCGAAGGCGCGGGCGGGCGCGGGGTCCAGATCGCGGGTGTCGACGCCCAGGAACTGGACGCCGTCTGCTCGGTCGGCCCGGAACACCTGCTCCAGCCCTCCGGCCTCCGCCCGGCAGGGCTCGCACCAGGAGCCCCAGAAGTTCAGCACGACGACGCGGCCCCGGTATGCGGCCAGGCTCAACGGCCGGCCGTCGAGACCGTGCCCCGCGAGGGTCAACGGGGTCCCGCGCTCCGCGACGGCGACCGTGCTCGTGGCGGCCGCGCCGACGCCTTGGGCGGCGGTGGCGGGTGATGCCCCCGCCCCCGCCCCCGCCGACGGCGACGAGCAGGCCGCGAGGCACAGCGCGAGCAGCGCGGCCGGTACGGAGAGCAGGTGGTGACGGTGAATCATGCGGCCGAGTCTCACAGTCGGTCGGTGAGGGCGGGCTGCGCCGAACCTTAAGCGCAGCTGAGCCGTGTCAGTCGGAGAAGTCCTGCGTCATCCAGACCGTCCCGGAGCCGTCGCGGACCACCGCGATGCCGATGTGCGTGAAGCTCGAACTGAGGATGTTGCGCCGGTGCCCGTCGTTGGGCGGCTGCTCGGCGAGCATCTGCTGGGTGAGGTAGACCGCCATGGCGGCCTCGGCGGACGCGGATGCCGCGACCCCGCCTCCCTCGCCTATGTTCTCGCCGCAAGCGGTCCAGTGCACACCCTGGGCGGACTCCCGCTGCCCGACCGCGGCCTCGCCGGGACACACGTGGGACAGTCCGCATCCGCCGGCCATTGTCCTGTCGTGCGCGGCCGCGCTGGCGTCGAGCCCGCTGGAGAGGGTGTAGGCCGGCAGCCCCTGGGCGGCGCGGGCCTTGTTCACCGCGTTCAGCACCGCCTGGACGGCGCTGCCGGAACCGGCGTCGCCGCCGCCCGAACCCGAACCGCCCGAAGCCGAACCGCCCGAAGCCGAACCGGTGCCGCTCGATCCGCTCGAACCCGAACCGGCGGCGCGCGAGCCGGCGGACCGCGCGGCCGCCGACGTGGCGGCGGCAGGCGTTCCGGCGCCGGGACTCGCCGAGGAGCCTGCGGAGAGCGGGGCGGACGCCGCGCCGGAGGCCCCGAGTGCGTTCGGTCGCCCCAACGCGACCGCGCCCGCGCTCGTCGTGCCGCCCGGTCCCGTCGCGGCGGTCCCGGCGGTCGCGGCCGTTCCGGCCGTCGGGGG
>NZ_BBPQ01000006.1:133650-149387 GCF_000787855.1 Streptacidiphilus anmyonensis
CCCGGTCCCGTCGCGGCGGTCCCGGCGGTCGCGGCCGTTCCGGCCGTCGGGGACGACGCGTGCACGCCGACCGCGACGGCCACCCCGCCGACCGCGCACGCCACCAGCACGGGCGCCACCATTCTGCGCGGCGCGAACCACCGTGCGGGTGCGCGGTGACGGGATCGCGCGTCGTCGTCGTTGTGTCGCAGCGAGCTCATGGGACGGGACCTCCAGGGTGCCTCTCGGGTCGGCGTGCGCCGCCACGATAGGTGCGTTCCAGCAGCTCAGGCAGGCGGAACCCGGCTTCTTCGGACTGCCCTAAGGAAACGCTCATCCGCCCCGCAGCCTGTCCCCCCGCCCCGATGAGCCGGCGTCAGCACATCGACGTCGACGGGATCTGCCAGGAGGTCTCGCGGATCTCGGACCCGGGTTCGGGCGAGAGGTGGGCGGTGATCGTCGAGCGGTGGGTGCTGCCGCAGAAGGTGATCACCAGGGTGCCCGGGTCGGGCTGCTGCGTCTGCGCGGTGAAACCCGGCGCGGGCACGGCCGAGATCAGGCAGACCGCGCTGCTGCCGAACATCACCGAGGCCTGCCCTCCCTGGGAATGCACGGTGTGCGCACCGACCCCTCCCTGGCAGGAGCCCGATCCCGTGCCCGTCCCCATGCTCGTGCCTGTGCCCCGCGGGCTCGGCGTCGCGGACGCGCGGTGACCGGTGGCCGACGCCCCGCGCGAGCCGACGGGCGAGGCCGACACCGCGCCCGCGGACGGCGACGGGAACGGCGAGAGCGACGAGGCCGCGAGGGGTGAGGCGGAGGCGCTCGGGTCGTCGCCCGTCGAGTCGTCCGCCTGGACGGTCGGCGGCGTGCCGCCTGCGGAGTCCATGACGATGCCGACGGCGAAGAAGCCGACGGTCACGGTGAGAGTCGTACATATCAGCCAGATCAGGCCGTAGCGAAGAAGGCGGTGCACGCGCGCATCTAACCGCATCCGCCGCGTCGCCCGACATCCACTACGGTGTGCCGCATGCCCAGCGTCCTCGTCGTGGAAGACGACCCCGCGATACGCGCCTCGCTCATCGAGGTGCTCTCGGAGCACGGCCACGCCGTGCGCAGCGTCGGCGACGGCTTCGGGGCGCTGCGCGAGATCACGCAGGCCCACGTCGACGCGGTCGTGCTCGATCTCGGCCTGCCGGACCTCGACGGCGCGGACGCGCTGCGGATGATCCGCGGTCTGTCGCGTGTGCCGGTGATCGTGGCCACCGCCCGCGACGACGAGGCGGAGATCGTCCGTCTGCTCGAAGCCGGGGCCGACGACTACCTGGTCAAGCCGCTCTCGGGGAGGCAGTTGGCGGCCCGACTGGGCGCCGTGCTGCGGCGCGCGAACGGCAGCCTCGCCCCGGAGGCCCAGGGCCAGGTGCTGCACGAGGCCCCCATGGCCACGGCGGGCGCCCTCGTCGTCGGCGGCCTGCGCATCGACCCGTCGGCGCGCACGGTCCATCTGGACGGCCGGGAGCTCCAGTTGACCCGCCGGGAGTTCGACCTGCTGGCCTTCCTCGCCGGGCACGCCAACCAGGTGGTCTCCAAGCGCCGGATCCTCGCCGAGGTGTGGCGCGAGTCGTACGTCGACGACCAGACGATCGACGTCCACCTGTCGGCCCTGCGACGCAAGTTGGGCGAGCAGGGGGCCCGGCCCCGGTACCTGTGGACGGTGCGCGGGGTGGGCATCAAGATGGTGACCCCGCCGTGAGACGCTCCCTGGCCGGAGTGGCGCTCGCGGTCACCTTGATGGTGGCGCTCTCGTTCCTGCTGCCGCTCGGCGTCCTGGTCCGCACCGAGGCCAGGGGACAGCACATCGCCGCCGCCGAGCAGCGGGCCGCCGCCCTCGCTCCGGTCCTCACGCTCACCACCGACACCGACCAGCTGACCGCGGCCATCGCCAGCCTCGACTCGACCGGCGGGCTCGGCGTCCGACTGCCCGACGGGCAGCAGCTCGGCAGCGACCACTCTCCCTCCCGGCTGCTCGCACGGGCCGCCGCGCAGCGCGCGTCCATCACGCAGGACATCCCCGGCGGCTGGGTCTATCTCCAACCCGTGGTCCTGCCGCAGGGGCGGGTGGCCGTCATCGAGGAGTACCTTCCGGCCGCGCAGCTGACCGACGGCGTCGCCGCCTCCTGGGGTGTCATGGCGCTGCTCACGGTATGCCTGGTGGCCGGTTCGATGTTCGTCGCGGACCGCCTCGGCGCGCAGGTCGTCCGCTCCTCGCGGCGGCTGTCGCTGGCGGCCCAGCGGATCGGCTCCGGAGACCTGGACAGCCGGGTCGACCCCTCGGGCCCTCCCGAACTGCGGCGCGTCGGCAGCGCGTTCAACGTGATGGCCGACCGGGTCGTCGAACTCCTCGCGGTGGAGCGCGAACTCGTCGCCGACCTGTCGCACCGCCTGCGCACCCCGTTGACCGCCCTGCACCTCGCCGCCGAACGGATGGGTCCGACGCCGGACGCGCAGCGCGTCGCAGCCGCCGTCGACCAGTTGGAGTCCGAGCTGGAGGCCATCATCGCCGCCGCCCGCACGCCGCTGGCGACGGGGCCGATGGGCCGCGCGCTCCAGCCGTCGGAGACCGGCCCG
The DNA here is from genome assembly GCF_000787855.1 of Streptacidiphilus anmyonensis. Taxonomy (GTDB): domain Bacteria; phylum Actinomycetota; class Actinomycetes; order Streptomycetales; family Streptomycetaceae; genus Streptacidiphilus; species Streptacidiphilus anmyonensis. Next base: position 136,255 of record NZ_BBPQ01000006.1, read on the forward strand.
GACCGCGGCTCCGGCCGTCCGCAGGGGTCATCGGGCGGGCGCGGCCGCGACCGGGGTCGGGCCGGTGTGCTGCTCGGCCGCGAGCGCACCGTGGCACCCGTCTGCCAGGCGGGCGAGGTCGTCGAGCGTCGCGCAGGCTTCTGGGCGACGCTGGCCGAGCACCAGGGCCGTCCCTGCGAGGTACGGATCAGCGCCGAGCCGACCCCGGTCAACCTGTCGGCCGACGACCTGGGCGCGGTCGTCGACGCGCTGGTGGGCAACGTCTTCCGGCACACGCCGGCGGGCACGGCGTTCACCGTCGACGTCGCGCGCACCGCACTCGCCGTCGAACTGACCCTCGAGGACGCGGGTCCCGGGATCGCCGACCCCGAGTCCGCGCTGACGCGCGGCAGCAGCGACGGCTCCACCGGCCTGGGGCTCGACATCGCCCTACGCGCCGCCATCGCCACCCGCGGTGACCTGCGCATCACCCGCGGCGAGCTGGGCGGCGCCCGCATCACCCTGACCCTCGGCCTCGCCTCCGCGACCCCACCCCGCCCCCGCGGCCTCACCCCCCGCCGCGCCGTGCGCTGACCGCGCATGGTGCGCTGGCGGGATTGCCCGGTCCTCGGCGGCGGCGGTTGTGGCCTGGTGCCGTGCCGGTCTGTCCCGTCCTTCGACCGCTTCTCCCGTCGCGCAGCTGCGCTGGCCGCTACGGTTGCATGGCCGGGCCCCGGGCAAGGCCCGTTGTAGCCCGCGCCCGTGGCCTCGCCCCCGGCTGCGCCGCTGCGCTGGCCGTGCTCCGGTTGAATGGCCGGGCCCGGGCAGGGCCCCTTGTGGCCGGGTCTCCTGCCTGTGCCTCGCTCCCGGCTGCCGCTCCCGCCGCGCTGCGTGTGCGGTGGCGGGATTGCCCGGTCCTCGGTGGCGGCGGTTGTGGTCGCGTCCCCAGCCGCTGGCTCCCGCAGCGGCCCGCGCCGACCGTGCGGCGCGCTGCGGCCTTATCGCGGGGCCCCGGGCAAGGCCGGCTGCGGCCCGATCCGTGCGTGCGTGGGGTCTTGCCCCCGGGTCGCTTCTCCCGCCGCGCCGGGCGGCCTCGGCCGGGTCCGTCGTGCGGCGTGGTCGTCGCCGGGGCGAAGGCTGCGGAGCGTGGAGCGTGGAGCGTGGCCCACGGACTACGCCGCTCGGCCTCGGCCGGCCGGGCGGAGCCCGGCGCGTTCAGTCGTCGCGGCGGCGAGCTCTTCAGACGGCCTCGGCCCCGCGCAGGCGGCGGGAGGCGGAGGGCGACCACGCGGACAGCGCGGCGTCCAGGCGCGAGCGCGCCGTCCGGGTGCCGACGCGGACGCGGCTGATGCACAGCGAGTCCGGCAGGCCGCTGTACGGGTCCACCAGCCGGCCGTCGTTGCGGAAGGCGCTGGTGTAGCCGAGTTCCCGCAGCAGCGTGACCGCGCGCAGGTCGTGGACGTCGTCCGGGTAGGCGAAGGAGGTGATCGGGGCGCCCGTCAGCTTGGTGAGCCGCTCGTGGCCGCCGACGACCTCCTCGCGCAGCGCGTAGTCGTCACAGCGGTCCAGCCGGGCGTGGCCGAGCCCGTGGCTCCCGACGCGCATGCCCGCGTCCAGCAGGAGGTGCAGATCCGCCGTGGTGAGCTGCGGGGCCGAGGGGGCGCGGTGACGCGCCGTCACCCGCAGTTCGGCGAGGCTGCGGCGACGGTCCGGGTCCGGCATGGCCGCCAGCGCCGCCGCGACCGAGCCGCCGGCGCGCCCGGACAGGCTGCGCGCCCAGCCGCCCTCGCCGACCAGGAACTCCGCCTCGTCCCACCAGTACGGGTCGTCGGTGTCCACCAGTCCCGAGACCGCGAACACCAGCGCCGGTACCGCCCGCGCGGCAAGCACCGGAAGTGCCTGCGTCACGACGTCGCGGTGGCCGTGCTCGAAGGTGATCAGCACGCTGTGCGGAGGCAGCGGCGCGCCGCCGGACATGGCGCGCTGCACCTGACCCACCGACACCGGGGTCGCGGAACGCAGCACCCGGTCCAGCTGGGCGGCGAAAACACCGCGGTCGCGCACCTCCCGGAAGGTCAGCACGGCGAGCCGCCGGCTGGTACGCGCGCGGAGCAGCGGCACCGGTGAGGCGAGGGTCGGCTGTCGCACTGGCATTCCTTCCGGTAGTGCGTCGGACACATGGAAGACATCCGTCGGCCGACGAAGGTTGTACGCGGTGAGACGACTTTTCGTGCCGATTTCGTCGCAGGTCGGTGTGCGATAAGTGATCAACGCGTGTTCGTCGTGTCCATGACGTTTCACTGTGGACGAACGACTGGTTTACCGGGCCTTTTCCAGCCCGTGCGCGGAGCCTGGAGAATGAGCGTATGAACGACCAGGCCCCCACGGAAGCCGTACGACAGGAAACGGTACCGGTGGCACCCGATGACATGCCCGTCGTGCGCCGCGTGGATCTCGGAACCGCGCGTCTGATGCCCGACCTGGACCGGCCGCGCGCATGGCTGCTGACCATGGACGACACCCCGCAGTCCTACGTCGACCTCGACGACCCCCGACACCTGGAGTTCGAGTACGTCCAGCGCCTCGCGCACATCGCCGACCTGTGCGCGGATCCCGGTGCGCCCGTCACCGCGCTCCACCTCGGCGGCGGCGCGCTCACACTGCCGCGCTACCTCGCCGCGACGCGCCCCGGATCCCGTCAGCGCGTGGCCGAGCTCGACGCCGGCCTGATCGCCCTGGTACGCGAGGCACTGCCCTGGGACGCGAGCGCCGATCTCGCCGTCGAGGCGGCGGACGCGCGCGCCTGGATCGCCGCCGCTCCGCCCGCGAGCGCGGACCTCGTCGTCACGGACGTCTTCGGCGGCGCCGGCGGCCACACCGTCCCCGCGGCGCTGACATCGGTCGAGTTCCTGCGGCTGGCGGCGGACGCGCTCCGCCCGGACGGCGTCTACGCGGCGAACCTCGCCGACGGCGCCCCGCTGGACTTCGCGCGCGGCCAGGTCGCCACGGCGGCGTCGGTCTTCCCGGAGCTCGCCCTCGTCGCCGAAGCGTCCGTCCTGCGCGGCCGCCGCTACGGCAACCTGGTGCTGCTCGCCTCGCATCGTCCCCTCCCCGTCGACGACCTGACCCGCCGCACGGCCGGCGACCCGTTCCCGGCCCGCGTGGTCTCGGGCGAGAGGCTCGCGGCCTTCGCGTCCCGAGCCCGACCCGTCACCGACGCGAACGCCGTCCCCTCCCCGCCGCCCCCGACGGGCGCGTTCGCGGTCTGACCGCCGCCCCGCCCCGGGCCGCGCCTGTCCCGGAGCCTGCGCCCGGGCGCGGCCGCCCGGTAGTTCGGCCAGGCGGCAGTGGACCTCGCACCTCCGGAGCCGGCGCCTCGACCTGCTCGCACGGGCCGGCCGGGTGGGCATGACCCGCCGGCCCCGTTGGCCCGGCCCTTGCGCGCATGCCCTCGCGCGCACGCTGCCGAGCAGCCAGGCACGAGCCGGCCGGCCCGTGCCTGGCTCCTCGGGTTGCCGCGGTGCCGTCCGGCCTCCCTCGCGGCGGAGCCGCCTACGCGGAGAGGACGCGGGCCAGGGCGAAGCCGTCCCAGCCCTTCGCGCCGACGGTCTGGATCGCCGTGCCGTCGAGCCGCGGGTCCTCCGCGATGAGGGCGAGGGCGGCGCGGGTGCCCTGGATGTCGGGGCCGCCGTCGGCGTCGAGGACGCCGCCGTTCCGGATCACGTTGTCGACCACGATGAGCGCCCCGGGGCGCGACAGGCGGAGGGCCCAGCGGACGTAGTGGGGGTTGTTGGCCTTGTCCGCGTCGATGAAGGAGAGGTCGAAGGGCTCACGGCCCTCCAGCTCCAACTGCGGCAGCGTGTCCAGGGCCTTGCCGACGCGGATCTCGACCTGCTCCGCCAGGCCCGCCGCCGCGATGTTCGCGGCGGCGACCTCCGCGTGGCGCGGGTCGTACTCGAGGGTGACGACGCGGCCGCCCTCGGCCAGGCCGCGGGCGAGGTTGATGGTGGAGTAGCCGCCGAGCGTGCCGATCTCGAGGACGCGGCGCGCCCCCTGGATCTGGGCGAGGAGCCGCAGCAGGCGACCCGCGGGCGCGGACACCTCGATCCGGGGGAGGCCGGCGGCCTCGCTGGCCTTGAGCGCGTTCTCAAGGGCCGGGTCCTGCAGGCCGAGTGTGGCGCTGAGGTAGGCGTCGACTGCGGTCCAGGTCTCGTGGGTGCTCATAGCGGTCACGCTAGCCGCTGGAGCAGCCTTTTCGTCGGCATTTCAGGGCTCGTTAGCATGGGCTTCATGCGCCTCATCGGAGACATCGACCCGACCCGCCCGCTGCTCGTCCTGGCCGTCGCCGAGGAGGCGGCGCATCTGAACACCGACCTTCCGGTGCTGCTCACCGGCATGGGCAAGGTCAACGCCGCGACCGCCCTGGCGACGGTGCTGGCACGCGGGCCGCGGCCGACCGGGGTGGTCAACCTGGGGACGGCGGGGGCGCTGAAGCCGGGCTTCGGCGGCGTCACGCACGAAGTGAGCTCGGTGATCCAGCACGATCTCGACACCGCGATGCTCGCCTCCCTGACCGGGGTGACCTACGGTGCGCCGATCGGGCTGACGGGCCGCGGGCCGGTGCTCGCCACCGGGGACCTGTTCGTCTCGGAGGAGGCGGCGCGGGCCCGGCTGGCCGAGCTGGCGGACCTGGTCGACATGGAGGGCTACGCCGTCGCGCAGGCGGTGCGTCAGGTGGGGCTCCCGGTGCGGCTGGTGAAGCATGTGAGCGACGACGCCGGGGAGGGCGCGGCGCAGAGCTGGCGGGAGTCGGTCGACGGCTGCGCCAAGGAGCTCGGGCGCTGGGTGGCCGAGAACCTCTGACGGCGCGAGGTGCGGCGCGGCGCGGCGCCGGTCGCGATGGCGGCTGGAGACGGGGGCGGAGGCGGGGCGGAGGCGGCCGGGGTGGCGGCCGGCGCTCAGACGGCCGCGATGCGGAAGACCGGGAATCCGGGAGCGATCCGCTGCAGCTCCTCCTCCGGGGAGTCGGCCTTGACGTCGCCGAAGAAGTAGCCCACCTCCCAGGCCCACTTCTTCATGTAGGCGCGCAGCACAGCGGGCTTGTCGGCGTCGGCCAGCTCGGTCGCGCGGAAGGGCTCGACCTTCTTGCCCAGGCGCAGCTCGCCGCCGCCCACGGCGCGCATGTTGCGGACCCACTGCGTGTGGCCGCGGGGCGCGACGAGGTAGCGCTCGCCGTCGATGACCAGCAGGTTGACGGGGGTGGTGCGCCACTCTCCGCTCTTGCGGCCGCGGACGGCCAGGATGCGGGAGCCGAGGATGCTGATGCCGCGGTAGGTGAGCCAGGTCATCATCTTGTTGGTGATCCGGTCGAGGGTGACCATGAACCCGCCCTCGGGCTTGACCAGGCGCAGGGCCTCGGGCTGGGAAGCATCGGCGTTCATCGTGGCTCCTTGGGTGACCGGTCCCTGGCGGGACCGGAGGTCGAGATCGGGGATCCGTTTCGAGAGCGGTGCTCTCGTTTCCGTGTTTCGACTATCCCGCGTGCGCTGCGCGCTGTCAAGAGCAGTGCTCTCGTTTTTGATCGGCGCATCCGTATGGGTGCACTGCTCTCGCTTGTGGCAGACTGTCCGACATGGCACCAGTGATCCGAACCGCCCGCGAGCGCGCTCGCGAGGAGCTCACCCTCGAGATCAAGCGAGAAGCCCGTCGCCAGCTGGCCGACGAGGGCGCGCAGCGGCTCTCCCTCAGAGCCGTCGCCCGGGCGCTGGGCATGGCCTCGTCCGCGCTGTACCGCTACTTCCCGAGCCGTGACGACCTGCTCACGGCCCTGATCATCGATGCCTACAACGCCCTGGGGGACCGGGTCGAGGAGGCCGTCGCGAAGAGCCCGGCCGACGACCCGCGCGCCCAGTGGCGCGCCCTGTGCCACGGCGTCCGCGACTGGGCCAGGGAGAATCCGCACGAGTACGCCCTCCTCTTCGGTACGCCGGTGCCCGGCTACGCCGCGCCCCAGGACACCATCGCCCCGGCGGCCCGCGTCCCGCTCGCGCTGGTCGCGGTGATCCGCGGCGCGGCCGGGCGGCTGGACCTCCGGGCCCCGGTGCGCCCGCTGCGCGGGGCGCTCGCCGAGCAGACCAGCGCGCTGGTGGCGGCCATGGCCCCCGAGGTCAGCGCGGGCGTGTTCACCCGTGGCGTGGTGGCCTGGTCGCAGTTGGTCGGCATGGTGAGCTTCGAGCTCTTCGGCCATCTCGTCGGCTCGTTCGATCCGGCGGACGCGTTCTTCGCCCACACCGTCGAGGAGATGGCCGACTTCGTCGGCCTGCCGTAGACCCGGGCGGCGGTGTCGAACGACGGCCTCACGGTCGTGCCACCCCGAGGCCCAGGAGCAGGCCGCCGCAGACGACGACGGCGGGCACGCTGAGGACCGGGGTCGCCGCCGCCTGTACGCCGAGTGCCGTGATCGCGCCCGCCGCGCTGAGCGCGACTGAGGTCGGCCGGGGCGAGCGGCTGAGGGACCACAGGCACCAGCCGAAAGCACCGCCGAGCAGGGCCAGGCCGGGCCAGCCCTGCTCCGCCGCCTGCTGGAGCGCCGCCGAGGACGCGCTGCCGTCGGCGAAGTCGCCCGGCCCGACGCCGCGCCACGGGTGTTCGGCCACCCCCTGCCAGGCGTCCTGCCAGACGGCGAGCGGCTGCGCGGACACCTCGGCGAAGGGTCCGCCGCCCGCCGCAGGGTCGGCGTCGCCGCCGTGCGCGCCGACCGCCAGCACGGCGCCGACCGCCAGCACCGCGCAGGCGCCGAGCAGCAGCAGAGCGCGACGGCGGTTCCGCGTCCGGTACACGGATCCGGCCACCACGAGTGTGCCGCCGCAGGCGAGCGCCCCCAGGGTCGCGTCGGTGAGCAGTGACTCCGCCGTGAGCGCCAGTGCGAGCGCCACACAGGCTCGCGCCGTCCAGCGCCGACCGCGCTCCCGGGCCGCGTATCCGGCGCAGCAGGCCGCGCCGACCGCGAGCGAGAGCAGGGCGGCGACGGCGTCGTCGCCGAGAAGCCGCCCCCCGACGGTCGGCGCGAACACGGCCGCGGCGGCGGCCGGAACGGCGAGGCCGCCGATCGGCGCCAGCGCCCCGGCGATCCGGCCCGTGGCGTACCCGGCGGAGACCGCCAGCAGCCCGAGCAGCACGCCCTCCGGGTGGGCCTCGCGACCGGAGGCGCAGTAGTCCGTCCAGGCGGCGCACGCCGCGAGCAGCACGAAACCCACCACGTCGCACACGGTGTCGCTCCGCGCGGGCGGGTCGGCCCCGAGCGGCACAGCGGTGTCCGGCATCGGCGTTCCCCCTGATCGCCCCGGTCCTGCACCGGCCGATCAACGGTAGACCCGGAGTTGGCCGGATGTCATCGCCCTGGCGGCGGTTGATCGGCCGGACGCGACGCGATCACGGTGTGCCCGGTCGCGGCGCTTCGCGACACGTAGGGTGGGCGCCATGCCTGTACCGGAGTTCGTGCGTGACCTGCGCGCCCATGTCGGCCGTGATCCACTCTGGTTGAGCGGGATCACCGGCGTGATCCTCGACGACCGTGACCGGGTGTTGCTCACCCGCCGTTCCGACACCGGCTGTTGGGCGCTGCTCGGCGGCATCCTGGAGCCGGGGGAGGAGCCCGGCGACGCCGTGGTGCGGGAGGCGTTCGAGGAGACCGGCGTGCGCGTCGTCCCGGAGCGGCTGGCCGCCGTCATGGTCGACCCACCGGTGGTGTACCCGAACGGGGATCAGGTGACCTACTTGGCACTCGTGTTCCGCTGCCGCTACCTCGACGGCGAGGTCAGGGTCAACGACGACGAGTCGCTGGAGGTGCGCTGGTTCGCGGTCGACGAGCTCCCCGAGGATGTGACGTCACATCAGCGGGAGCAGCTCCGGCTGGCCATGCGGGACGAGGAGCGCACCTGGTTCGCACTCTCGGCGGTCACGCCCGGCCTGTCCTGACCTCGCTGCGGCCCCGGTGGCCCCAACGGCTCTGCTGCCCCGACGACTCCACGACCAGGTAGGCCCCGACGGCGCTCTGGCGGCGCGGACCCACGGCCCTCGGCCCCGACGCCGCAGCGGCCCGTGAGCCCCGATCCCGGCGTCGACGGTGGCCCACGGGCCCACTTGCCCCACGGGCCTACTTGCCCCGCGCCGCCCCGCGCCGGTAGTCGCTGCCGAGGAGGGCCGCCTCAGTTGCCGAGCGGGTGCGGTGGGTGGTGGGGCGGGGTCTTGCGGACCCGGTAGGCGTCCTCCGCGGCCTCGGCCACGGCGGCCAGGTCGCCGCCGGCGGTCGCCGTCGCGACGGCCGGTACGGCGCCCTCGATCAGCGGTGCGTCGCAGAAGCGGATGGGGAACGGCAGTGCCAGCTCCTCGGCCCGGTCCAGCAGCGTGAGCACGGTCTCGGCGGTCTCGGGCAGGTCGCACAGCACCGCGACGCCCACGCCCTGGTCGACCTGGCGTGCGGCCGCCACCACCGCCTCGGGCCCCGCTCCGACGGCGGCGACCGGAGCGGGATCAGCGCCGGGCAGCAGGCGGACGCACTCGTCGAGGGTGGCCTGAGCCAGCGCCCGGCTGCGGCAGACCAGCACGATCCCGACCCGGTCCCGTTCGGGCAGCGTCAGCACCCGCAGCGGCGCCCGTGCCGGCGTTCCGCCGTCCTCGCCCGCCTGCGGGCGCAGCGGCACGACATCGGCCTTTCCGTCCTCCACACTCACCGGTAACCTCCGTGCACAGCCTAGGCATTTCCGCCCGGTGCGCGCTGCGGCAACACGCGGAGAGGGTGCGGTGCCGGTCCCCCTGCTCCTCGCGGTGCGTCGCCCTTCCCACGGCCCGCGGAGGAGGATGAAGGGCGAGCGAACCGGTCCGGGGAGGAGTCGGCATGAGGCTGCGTGACGTGGAGGCGGGCGACGTCGAGGCATACGTGCGAATGCGCTGCGATCCCGTGATGATGGCCGAACTCGGCGGCCCGCTGCCGGCCGGGACGATCCCGGGCAAGGTCGCCGACGACGTCGAGACCGTGGCGTCGGGCGCGGGCTGGATCAAGATGGTCGTCACGGACGAGGGCGAGGTCGCCGGCTCGGTGGTGCTCTGGTCCCACGAGGAGGACGGCCGGGTCGTCTCGGAGATGGGCTGGATGGTGCTGCCCGAGTACCAGGGGCGCGGGGTGGCCACGTGGGCGGCCGGCACGCTGCTGGCCCTCGCGCGCGAGGACGGCCGCTGGGGCCCGGTGCACGCGTTCCCGGGAGTCGGGAACGCCGCGTCCAACGGCGTCTGCCGTTCGCTCGGGTTCCGACTGGTCGAGGAGCGCGAGGTGCTCTTCGCCGGCCGGACCCTGCGCACCAACCACTGGGTGGCCGAGTAGGTCAGGCCGCCGCGCCGGCCGGGTCTTCTTCTCGGTCAGGCCTTCGCCCGAAGGGCGGCCAGCAGCTCCGGTCCGGACCAGGCACGGCCGCCGCCGTCCTGGGAGGCGCGCTCGGCCTCGTGCACGAGCGCGGCGAGCCGGGCGTTCGCCGGGGCGGAGAGGCCGTGCCGCGCGGCCAGGGCGACGACCTCGCCCTGGAGCGAGTCGACCTCGGTGGGCCGCCCGCGCTGCAGGTCCTCCCACATCGACGAGCGGGCGGTGGCGTCGATCGCGAGCATCGCCTTGGCCAGGCGGGTGAAGACCGCGTCCGGCAAGCGCAGCAGACGCGGCATCAGTGCGGGGCGCACCGCTCCCAGTTGGGCGGGTGTGACCCCCGCGGCGCGGAAAGCGGCGAGCGCCTCGCGCTGGCACAGGGCCAGGCAGGTGCGGTAGGAGCGGTCGCCGAGCTGGGCGCGCAGGGGGACGCCGGAGAGCGCGTTGACGGCGTTGTTGAGGTTCATCAGCAGCTTGGCGTACTGGACCGCGCGCATGTCGGCCCGCGCCTCGACGCGCAGCCCGGCCGCGGCGAGCGCGGCGACGAGCGGTGCGCCGGGCGCGCCGTCGTCCAGCATCAGGGCGCCGCCGGTGCCCTGGTGGAACGTCCCCGGTTCGGTCTGGAGGACGTTGTAGGGGACCATTCCGGTCAGCACGGTTCGCTGGGGCAGCTCCTCGCGCAGCACCTCGGCGTTGTGCAGGCCGTTCTGGAAGCTGACCACGACGGCGTCGGGCGCCAGGTGCGGCGCGAGCTCGCGTGCGGCGGCGCGGGTGCCGTCCGACTTGACCGTGACCAGCACGACGTCCGCGCCGGCGGCGGCCGCCGCCTCGGTGGCGACGGCGATCCGGTCCGGGGAGACGTGCAGGGGCTCGCGGCGGCCGCTGGTGAGGGTGAGGCCCTTCTCGGCGACGACGGCCATCGCCGCGGGGCGGCCGATGAGGGTCACCTCGACGTCCGCCTGCCGGGCGAGGTGTCCGCCCAGGTGGCAGCCGATGCTGCCGGCGCCCATGACCGCGATGCGCATGCCGGTGGTCCTCCCTGGGCGATGCCCGCCTGATGTCTGTTCGATGCCGCGTGGCTGCACCCTACTCGCGGGTCACCGGCCGTGTCGCACCCGGAGCGGCGCGCGACTCTTCCAGATTTATGGAACGCGTTCTAGTCTGCGCAGCGACGGTACGGAACGGCAGCAGCAGCGACAGCAGCGATCGCACCTGGAGGCGTCGTGCACCTGGACTACACCCCGGAGCAGCAGCGGCTCCGTGCCGAACTGCGCGCCTACTTCATCGAGCTGATGCCGCCCGAGGCGCACGGACGTCTCAACGACCCGCGCGAGCAGAAGAAGTTCTACCGCGACGTCAACCGCCGTCTCGGCGCCGACGGCTGGCTCGGCGTCGGCTGGCCGGTGGAGTACGGGGGCCGCGGGATGAGCGCGTTCGAGCAGTTCATCTTCTTCGACGAGGCGGCTCAGGCGGGCGTGCCGCTGCCGATCATGGCACTGAACACCGTCGGGCCATCCATCATGAAGTACGGCACGGCCGAGCAGAAGGCGTTCTTCCTCCCCAGGATCCTCGCCGGGGAGATCGACATCGCCATCGGCTACTCCGAGCCCGACGCCGGGACCGACCTCGCCGCGCTCAAGACCCGCGCGGTCCGCGAGGGCGACCACTACGTCGTCAACGGCCAGAAGATCTGGACCACCAACGGCGACACCGCCGACTGGGTGTGGCTGGCGACCCGCACGGACCCGGACGCCCCGCCGCACAAGGGCATCACCATGCTGATGGTCGACACCACCGACCCCGGCTACTCCACCACCGTCATCCGCACCCTCGCCGGGCACGACACCACCGCCAGCTACTACCAGGACATCCGCGTCCCGGTCTCCATGCGGGTGGGGGAGGAGAACGCGGGCTGGCGGCTGATCACCAACCAGCTCAACCACGAACGGGTCACCCTCGCCGCGCACGCCACCATGGCGAACCGCGCCCTCGCCGAGGTCCAGGCCTGGGCCCGCGAGACCGAACTCGCCCACGGCAAGCGCGTCATCGACCTCCCCTGGGTGCGCCAGCGCCTGTCCCGCGCCCACAGCCGCCTCGACGCGGTCAAGCTGCTCAACTGGCAGATGGTCGACGCCGTCGAGCGCAACGTCCTCACCCCGCAGGACGCCTCGGCGGTCAAGGTCTACGGCAGCGAGGCCCGCCGCGACGCCTACGCCTGGCTGATGGAGGTCGTCGGCGCAGCCGGCCCCCTCAAGGAGGGCTCCGCCGGCTCGGTCCTGCGCGGCAACCTCGAACGCGGCTACCGCAGCGCGGTCATCTTCACCTTCGGCGGCGGCAACAACGAGATCCAGCGCGAGATCATCAGCTGGATCGGCCTCGGCATGCCACGCGTCCGCCGCTGAGGCTCGCGCGACGCGTGAAGATTATGTGTCCAATCAGTGATCGTCGCAGTAGCCTGTGCGCGCTACCGCAAGATCGCTGAAGGGCCTGACGCGTTGATCCCGATCCCCACCAAGCCAGACCTGCGCACTCGCTGGAACGGACTCAGTCGTCCGAAGAAGATAGCGACCGGGGCCGCAGCGGCCGTCTTCGTCCCGTCGTTCCTCGTCGGCGCAGGGCAGGGCCTCGGCCAGGCTCTCACCGGCTACAAGGCCAGCCCTGCGGTCACGGTCACCGCGACCGCGACGGAGCGTACGACGATCACGGTCACTGCCGCCCCGAAACCCACGGCGACGCATGCTGTCCCCAGCACGACCGCAGCGAAGCCCGCTCCAGCCCGTTCAACCGAGAGTGCCGCGGCTGACAACAGCGGCGCATTGAGCGGCGACGGCGGCGCCACGAGTCCCGGCTACCCCGTGCTCCTCTCGCCGAGCGGCCGCTACTACCACGCCGGCGAGTTCTGCCCCCACGCCGACGACGGCACGACCACCGTCGATTCGGGCGGAACCCCGATCACATGCTCGGATGTCAACGGCTACTTCCGCTGGCACTACTGAGCTTTGTCGCGTTGCGATCAGCTCACGTACAGGCAGGCTTCGCCGTCGAAGAGCCATCCCGAATTGCCCTCATCGACCTGGACGGTGGTGCAGATATTGCCCTCGCGGTATTCCTGGCCACCGCCGTTCCAGGTGCAGGTGTGAACGCCCAAGTTGTTCGCGGGAACTTCTTCCCTGCAGAGGACAGCCCCGTTGACGCCCGTCATCGTGATCTCGTAGGGGTATCCGATCTGGTGGTTGGGCAGTACAACGCCCGCCGCCCAGTTGATCACGGTCGCGTGCCCGTTGACCTGCTGACAGATGCTGAAGTCGGGGTTGCCGGTCTGGGGGTTGCAGACCTCGCCACTGGCGAAGGCCGGACCAGCCCCGGCAAGGACGGTGGCCCCCGTGCCGATTGCGACAGCACCGAGAGCCGTGACGAGCCTGCTGCGTACCCGCATCTTTGTTTCCCCCTATGGCGACTGATGGGCGGTGGAGCCGGGCCAGAGGCTAAATGGCCGCCGACTGGCCAACAAGGCATCAGATGCCGTTCCTTACCAACCCCTCAATCCTCCGGGATCGTTTCCAGGCGAGACGGCTGTCGGTATGTTCGGAGTGAGATACCGGAAGGGATCACTGTCACGACCGATCCTTCTGTGCGCCGGGAAGACGCCGGCGAAGTACAGGCCGCCGTTCGGACCACGGCTGTGGTCCGAACGGCGGGCCTCGCCGCACCGCGTCGGGGGCGGTCAGGCGCGCCGGGGTCC
>NZ_BBPQ01000006.1:149632-164177 GCF_000787855.1 Streptacidiphilus anmyonensis
GCGGGCCTCGCCGACACCGCGTCGGGGCGCGTTCAGGCGCGCCGGGTTCGGTCCTCCAGGGCGCCGTGGACGGTGTCGCCGATGAGGTTGAACGCCACCACGGTGACGATCAGGATCGCGGCGGGCGGGTACACCTGCCACCAGTAGCCGTCGTAGAGGGAGTTGAGCCCCGCCGAGAGCATGGTGCCCCAGTCGGAGTGCGGGGGCGGCAGGCCGAGGCCGAGGAAGCTCAGCGCCGACAGGGTGAGGATCGAGTCGGCGATGGTGAAGGTGCCGCTGACGAGGATCACGCCTGCGGCGTTCGGCACCAGGTGGCGCAGCACGATGCGCGATCCGGAGCCGCCCATCATCCGTGCCGCCTGGACGAAGTCCCTGGTGCGCAGCACGAGCACCTCGCCCCGGACCAGGCGGGCGGCGCCGAGCCAGGACAGCAGCGAGAGCAGCAGGATGATGCCCCACAGCGTGGGGGTGAACATGCTCACCATCATCAGCAGCAGCACGATGCCGGGAACGGCCAGGAAGGTGTCGATGATCCGCATCATCACGGCGTCGACGAAGCCGCCGACGTGGCCCGCTATCGCCCCGTACAGGGTGCCGATGACGGTCGTGGTGATCGCCACCGCGAAGCCGAGTTCGAGGGAGGACTGACCGCCCGTCATCAGCCGTCCCAGCACGTCGTACCCGGACGCGTCGGTGCCCAGCGGATGCCCGCTGCCGGGCGACAGGTCGGCCAGGTCCAGTCGGACGGTGACCTGGTCGGTCCGGTACAGCAGCGGTCCGATGAAGCAGAACGCCGCGACGAGCGCGACCATGCCCAGGCCGACCAGGGCGCGCCGGTTGCGCAGGAACGCCTCGACCGCGAGCCGTCCGGACCCGCGCGCCGCCGACGAGGGGCCGCCGGCGTCGAGCAGGAGCTCGGAGGCAGAGGCGGAAGCGGAGGCGTCCACGGGTTCAAGCGTCGACATGGCGGATCCTGGGGTCGAGGAAGCTGTAGGCGACGTCGGCGAAGAGGCTGCCGAGGACGGTGGCCACGCCGACCACCAGGGTCGCCCCGAGCATGATCGGGTAGTCCTTGCTGGTCGCCGCCTGGTAGAAGAGCAGCCCCATGCCCGGGTAGTTGAACACCGACTCGGCGATCACCGCCCCGGCCACGATGCTCGGAGCCGACAGGCCCAGGATGGTGATCACCGGCAGCAGCGAGTTGCGCAGCACGTGCCTGCGCAGCACCAGCCGTCCGGGCAGGCCCTTGGCGCGGGCCACCATCACGTAGTCCTGGGCCAGGGTGGTGATGGCCGAGGTCCGCATGTACCGGCTGAAGCCGGCCACGCTGACCAGGGTCAGCGTGGTCACCGGCAGTACGAGGCCGGCGGGGTCGGCCAGGATCCCGGCGACGGAGTCCGCCTGCGGGGCCTGCGAGGGCAGCAGGTGCAACTGCACCGAGAAGACCGCCACCAGCACCAGGGCGAAGAAGAAGTCCGGCATCGAGTACAGCACGAAGGAGACGACGGTGAAGGCGTGGTCCGCGGCACGGCCCCGGCGCACCGCCTGGAAGATCCCCATCGGCAGCGCGACCGCGAGCGCCAGCAGCGTCGACAGCCCCAGCAGCAGCGCGTCACGCGGCAACCGCTGCGCGATGAGCGTGGACACCGGCTGCTGGAGGGAGTACGACGTGCCGAAGTCTCCCTCGACCGCCTGCCGCACGTAGGTGACGAACTGCTCCGCGAGCGGCTGGTTCAGGCCGTTGGCGGCGTTGAACATCGCGATGCGCTCCGCGGTGGCCCTCGTCCCGAGGGTGGCGCGCGCGGCGCTGCCGGGGACCAGGTGGATCATGATGAAGGTCAGCACCATGACCCCGAGCACCACCACGACCGCCTGGCCGATGCGGCGGATGAGATACGCGGTCACCGCTGGCACCTCACGACGTGTACGCCCAGTCCTCGAAGTCCTGCCCGGCGGAGAAGGGGTTGAGCGGGACGACGCCCTGGAGCTTCGTCCGGTAGACCAGGATGCCCTCGCGCAGGGGCAGCCACAGCCAGGGGAGTTGCTGGGCGGCGTAGTCCTCGTACTGGCTGAACACCGTGGTCGAGGAACCGTACTCGGTGGCCTTGATCAGCTGGTCCATCTCCGGGTCGGAGTAGCCGCCGGAGTTGCCGTTGCCGCCGGTGTCGAAGTAGCCGGTGCCGTTGGGGTACAGCGAGTACGGCTCGTAGCCGAACTCCGCGAGCTGCCACCCGCAGCTGGAGGCCGGGTGGGAGGAGGCGGTGCAGGTGCCGATGGTGCTGATCAGCGTGTTGAAGGGCTCCGACTTGAGGTTGACGGTGATGCCCGCCTGCGCCTCGGAGGACTTGATGGCGGCGTTCTGCACGTCCGTGGTGGCCCGGCCCGAGGAGTAGACCAGGTTGAAGGTCAGCGCCTGGCCGGCGCTGATGCCCTCGCCGCACTGCGCGGGCCCGGTGCCGGGGCTGGCGCAGGTCGTCGTCCCGCCGGGTGTCACCTTCCAACCGTGGGCCTGAAGCAGCGACTTCGCCTTGGCCGGGTCGTAGGGGTACGGGCCGCCGGACTTCTCCAGCGGCGACGCCCAGGCCCCGGCGGCCTTGACCGGCACGGGCCCGTTGCCCGGGTCCGCGTAGCCGTTGTAGACCTTGTCGACGATCTGCGTGCGGTCGATCAGGTACTCCATCGCCTGACGGATGTACAGCTGGCGCAGCAGCGCCCCGACCTCGGAGTTGTAGAGGTTGGGCTGGATCTCGGCCACGCCCGGGATCGGCACGCTGGTGATCGAGTACCCGCTGGAGGTGAGGGCCTGGGCCTGCTTGATGTCGTTCAGCGGCAGCGAGGCCACGTCGAGGGAGCTGCCCGACCGCAGGGCGTTGATCTCGGGGGTGTCCGTGGTGAACGGGGAGAAGACGACCTTGTCCAGGGTCGCCTTGGGCGAGCCGGAGTACCCCTTGTTGGCCACGTAGCTGTAGTAGCCGTTGCTGCGGAACTCCGACAGCTTCCACGGTCCGTCGACCACCTGCCACAGCGGGTCGGTGGTGAAGTCGGTCGTCTTCGCGCCCTCCTGCTGGAGGTAGGCGTAGACCGCCTTGGCGCCCGCGGCCGTCGTGTCGTAGTCGCCGACGGCGCCGGTCGCGGAGGTCTTGTCCCAGGCGTGCTGGGGGACCAGCGGAATGGTGCTGAGGACGTCGTCGGTGTAGAAGTCCGGGTTGTACGCCTGGGTCAGGTCCAGCACCACCGTGTGGGCGTCCGGGGTGGACACCGACGTGACGTCCTCGGGGAAGAGTCCGACGAGGTGGGCATTCCAGTTCGAGGCGTTCGCCTTCAGAAGGTTGTAGACGAATGTGAAGTCACGACTGGTGACCGGTTGCCCGTCCGACCAGTTCCAGCTCTTGAGGGTGATGGTGATCCGCTTGTCGCCATTGGAGTAGACAAGTGAGCTGAAGAGGCTCTTCTCCTTGTTCACCACCGACTGGGCGCCGTCGCCGGCGTAAACCAGGTACGGCCACAGGGGCTGGGTGAGGTTGGCGTTGTAGCCGTTCTGATTGGTGGCCGGGGCGAAGGGGAAGATGAAGTCGGGCTGCGAGCCGACCTCCGCGATGGTGACCGTCCCGCCCGGTTTCACCGGGCCCTTCTTCGCGGTGGCGCTCTCGCCGTTGCCGATCGCCCCGCTGCCGCCGCCACTTGAGCATCCGACAGCGACCATCGCCAGCACCGTCGCGGCTGTCGCGACTCTCAACCCTCGTACAACGCCCATCTGCGTCCTGCTCTCCGCTCGCACTCCGCTGCATCCACACCAAAACGGACTAAATTGCATGCCCATGACATCCGCTGGCACGGACTTACCCCTGGGGTGCACGGTTCATGCCCTGCATTGATAGCAGTGGCTAACGGCCAGTCACAATGCTGCGGATATTGCAGGATTGCGAAACCTGCCGAGACTCCCCTGCGAGGGGTGCTCCCGCCCTGGGAAATGGCTCGCCCCGCCCTGGGGGCGCGAGTCGGATGCGGGACCGCCCCGGCGTTGGGGGCGGCGGCTGGGTTCGACGGCGGGGCGCGACGGCGGGGCACGACGGCGAGATGATCAAGCCGGGTGTCTGCGAGGAGTCTTGACGGCTTGAATGCTCACTCACTACGGTGCGCTGGGGCGTTAGTTAGGAAACTTTCCTTACGAGAGAGGGAGAGGTAACGCCGTGAGAGAGCGCATCGCGCGCGT
This sequence comes from Streptacidiphilus anmyonensis, assembly GCF_000787855.1. Lineage (GTDB taxonomy): Bacteria > Actinomycetota > Actinomycetes > Streptomycetales > Streptomycetaceae > Streptacidiphilus > Streptacidiphilus anmyonensis. The sequence goes on from NZ_BBPQ01000006.1 coordinate 153,846, forward strand.
GCTCGGGCTCGGAGTCGCGGTCAGCACCCTGACCACGGGGGTGGTGGCGCTGGCCGCCGCCGCGCCGGCCCTGGCCGCATCCCCCAGTCACGCGTTCCCGTCGCACCAGACCTACCAGGTCGGCGTCATGCCGTCCGCCTCGCAGGCGACGCGTGACGCCGCCGTCGAGAAGCAGTACGACTCGTGGAAGGCCACCTACCTGGTCCACGGGTGTGCGAGCAACGAGTACTACGTCTCCACCAAGGGCGACGGGGACGCGACCAACAACGGGCCGGTCTCCGAGGGCCAGGGCTACGGCATGAACATCGTGCCGCTGATGGCCGGTTACGACGCCAACGCGCAGACGGAGTTCAACGGCCTGTGGCAGCTGGTCAAGGACCACGAGGACCAGTACGGCCTGATGCAGTGGCAGTTGGACGGCAAGACCTGCAAGTACTACAGCTCCGGCACCCCCGACGGCGCCACCGACGGGGACCTGGACATCGGCTACGGCCTGATCCTGGCCGACAAGCAGTGGGGCGGCTACACCGCCGACGCCCTCAACTGGCTGACCAACTTCTGGAACCACGACGTGGCCCCCGACGGCCACCTCAAGTGCGAGGACGACGGCCCCAACACGGACACCCGGCCGTCCGACCACATGATCGACCACCTGCGCGCCTTCGCCGCGTACGACACCTCGCACGACTGGAACAAGGTGGTCCAGCGCACCGAGGCCGTCGACTCCTCGCTGGCCGCCAACTACTCCTCCTCCTACGGACTGCTCTCCGACTTCGTGGTCGGGGCCAACGGCTCCAGCCCGTCGCCCGCGCCCGCCAACTACCAGGAGGACCAGCCGGACAACATCGTCGGCTACAACTCCATCCGCGTCCCGTGGCACATGGGCACCGACGCGCTGCTGAACGGGTCCACCACCGCCGCGTTCGAACTGGGCGAGGCGCAGAAGTGGTCGGCCTGCGCCAAGAAGGTCTCCGGCGACAACCCGGCGAACGTCTACCCGCACCTGAACCTCAACTGCACCGGCTACAACACCAGTGACGTGGCCGAGGAGGCGGGCGACTCGATCGGCCCGGCCGCGATGGCCGCCGGCGACCAGGCCTGGACCGACAAGATCTGGAGCTACCTCCAGACCAACCCCTACGGCGACGGCTACTACGGCGAGACCATCAAGACCCTGGTCATGATCGTCATGGCCGGCGACTACTGGAGCCCCGCCGCCTCCACCGCCCCCGCCAACGACTTCTCCCTCTCCGACTCGCCCGCCACGGCGTCCGTCGTCGCCGGATCCGCGGCCACCACGACCGTCTCGACCGCGGTCACCTCCGGTTCTGCGCAGTCCGTGGCGCTCTCCGCGTCGGGCCTGCCGACCGGCGCCACCGCGGCGTTCAGCCCCGCGTCGGTCACCGCGGGCGGCAGCGGCACGCTGACCGTCACCACCTCCGCCTCGACCCCGGTCGGGAGCTACGCGGTCACCGTCACCGGCACGGCGGCCTCCGGCTCGCACACGGCCGTGTTCACGCTGACGGTGACCTCGGCGAGCGGCGGCGGCTGCACCCCGGCCCAGCTGCTCACCAACCCGGGCTTCGAATCCGGCGGCACCGGCTGGACCCAGTCCTCCACGCTCGGCTTCGACCCGATCACCAAGGCCACCAGCGCCGAACCGGCCCACGGCGGTTCCTACGTCGCCTGGTTCAACGGCAACTCCAGCAAGGACACCGACACGATCGCCCAGTCGGTGACCATCCCGTCGGGCTGCGCGGCGACGCTGAGCTACTGGCTCCACGTCGACTCCACTGAGAACACCACCACCGCCAAACCCGACACCTTCACCGTGCAGGTGCTGAACCCGAGCGGCACGGTGCTCGGCACCGTCGGCTCCTGGTCGAACCTGAACGCGGCGAGCGGCTACACCCAGAAGACCGCGGACCTGTCCAGCTGGGCGGGGCAGACCGTGACGCTCAAGTTCACCGGCGCCGAGACCGACACCAGCGGCGGCACGACGGACTTCGTCATCGACGACCTCGGGCTCAACACGCAGTGACGGACCTCGACGGACCTCCGGCGACGTAAACCTTCGACAACAGGCACGGGCCCGCCGCCACTCCTGGCGGCGGGCCCCGCATACTGTTCGGGTGGAGGAGAACACGCTGGTCCAGGGGAGATACCGGCTGCAACGCCGGATCGGGCGCGGCGGTGCGGGGGAGGTCTGGCAGGCCGAGGACGAGGCGCTGGGCCGTCACGTCGCCGTGAAGTGCCTGGTGCCGGACGGTCCGAACGGCGGTCAGCTGGTCCGTGAGCGCTTCCGCCGCGAGGCGCGGCTCGCGGCGGGTCTCCAGCACCCAGGGATCACCGTCGTCCACGACTTCGGCGAGTCGTCCGGCGTGCTCTTCCTGGTCATGGAACTGCTCCACGGCGAGGACCTCGGCCGCCTCCTCGACGCGGCGCGCGGGCGGCGGCTGCGCCCCGGCGAGGCGATGGGCATCGGCCGGCAGATAGCGGAGGCCCTCGCCTACACCCACGAACGCGGCGTGATCCACCGAGACCTGAAGCCAGGCAACCTGATCCGCACCGTCGACGGCACCGTCAAGATCCTCGACTTCGGCATCGCCCGGCTCGGCAGCGACGAGAACGTCACCGCCCGCCTCGGCGGCAACACCTTCGCCGTCGGCACGCCCTACTACATGTCGCCCGAGCAGATCGAGGGCGGCAGCCTCGACGAGCGCGCCGACCTCTACTCCTTCGGCTGCGTCCTGTACGAACTGCTGCTCGGCCACCCGCCGTTCTTCAAGGGCGACCCGTTGGTGGTCCTGCTCGACCACCGCGACGCCGAGCCGCCGCCTCCGCGCGCCGAACGCCCGGAGATCCCCGAGGCGCTGGAGCGGCTGGTGCTCGACCTGCTCGCCAAGGACCCCGACCGCCGACCGTCCTCCGCCCGCGAGGTGCTGCGCCGCCTCGACGCCGCCGCCCTGGCGGCGCCTCCGCCCCGCGGCGCGCTGCCCTCCTGGGCGCGCGGCATCGGCCCGGTCCCGGTCTCCCTGGTCCGGATGACCCCGGAGCCGCCCGCCCTGGCGGCACTGACGCGGCGGTGGAGCGGATCCAGCTGACGCGCGGGCCGGCCGGCGGGGCAGGGCGCTCGGCGGACGGCCCGGGTGCTGCGCCACCGGCATCGGCCCCGCCCGCTGCGTGACGGCCGTCCGGCGCTCGCTGCTCGCCCGCTGGCCGCTCCGACCGTCCGGCTCTCGCCGACCGTCCGCTGGCCGCTCCGCCGTAGCCCGTCCCCTGCGGGGTCGCCTCGGACGTCCCGCAGGCTTATCTGACGCAGTGTCAGAAAATCTCTTCCGCTCTTCAGCGGCTTGCGCCATGCTGCCCGCAGCAGCTTGGGACCGGAGCCATGGGAGCCGCGATGAGAACCCCGCTCAGCGACCGACTCGGCATCGAGCACGCGGTGTTCGGCTTCACGCCGTTTCCTGCGGTGGCGGCCGCGATCTCGCGGGCCGGAGGCCTGGGCGTGCTGGGCGCCGTGCGCTACGGCGACGCGGTGGAGCTGGCCAAGGACCTGGACTGGATGGACCACCGGTGCGGCGGCCTGCCGTACGGGGTCGACGTGGTGATGCCCGCGAAGAAGGTGGAGGGCGTCACCGTCGAGCAGGTCGAGGCGATGATCCCCGAAGACCACCGTGCCTTCGTCCGTGCCCAGTTGGCCAAGCACGGGGTCCCCGAGCTGGCCGAGGGCGAACGCGGTGGCTGGCGGATCACCGGCTGGATGGAGGAGGTCGCCCGCTCCCACGTGGACGTCGCGCTGGAGCACCCGATCAAGCTGCTGGCCAGTGCCCTCGGCTCGCCGCCGCCGGACGTGATCGAACGCGCCCACGCCGCGGGCGTGCTGGTCGCCGCGCTGGCCGGGAGCGCACGGCACGCGCGGCGGCACGCGGAGGCCGGCATCGACGTCGTCGTCGCGCAGGGCCACGAGGCGGGCGGCCACACCGGGGAGATCGGCACCATGGTGCTCGTCCCCGAGATCGCCGAAGCCGTCGCCCCGCTGCCGGTGCTCGCCGCCGGCGGCATCGGGACCGGCGCGCAGGTGGCCGCCGGACTCGCGCTCGGGGCGCAGGGCGTCTGGCTGGGATCGATCTGGCTGACCGTCACCGAGTCCGACCTCACCTCGCCCGTCCTGCGGCGCAAGCTGCTCGCCGCCGGCAGCGGCGACACCGTCCGGTCGCGCGCGCTCACCGGCAAGCCCGCGCGCCAGCTGCGCACCGAGTGGACCGACGCGTGGGAGGGCGAGGACAGCCCCGGCACGCTGCCGATGCCGTTGCAGGGCCTGCTCGTCGCGGAGGCGTTGAGCCGGATCCAGACCTACGAGACGCCCGAGCTGATCGGCACGCCCGTCGGGCAGATCGTGGGCCGGATGAACGAGGAGCGCCCCGTCGCGGCCGTCATGGACGACCTGACCCGCGGCTTCGAACAGGCCGTCGCCCGGCTGCACCGCATCGCCTCGGACACCAGCTCGCAGGAAGGGGAGCAGGCATGAGCGACCAGTCCGCACCGACGCAACCGACACCTCCCGCGCTGCCCGTCGGCTTCTGGGCGCAGGCCCTGGCCGAGCCGGAGCGCGTCGTGATGCACGCGCCGGACGGCGCCGCCTGGACCGCCGGACGGCTGCACGCCGCGGCGAACCAGCTGGTGCACGGCCTGCGGGAAGCCGGACTCGGCGTCGGCGACTCCTTCGCCGTCGTGCTGCCGAACGGCGTCGAGCTGTTCACCGCGTACCTCGCCGCGTCCCAGGCGGGCTTCTACCTGGTCCCGGTCAACCACCACCTCGTCGGACCCGAGATCGCGTGGATCGTCTCCGACAGCGGCGCCAAGGCGCTGATCGCGCACGAGCGCTTCGCCGACGCCGCCACCGCCGCGGCGGACGAGGCGGGACTGCCCAAGGAGCGCCGCTACGCCGTCGGCGAGCTGCCGGGCTTCCGCCCCTACGCCGACCTGCTCGACGGCCGGGAGACCGCGCCGCCCGAGGAGCGGACGACCGGCTGGGTCATGAACTACACCTCCGGCACCACCGGCCGCCCGCGCGGCATCCGCCGCCCGCTCGTCGGCAGGCCCCCGGAGCAGACGCCGCTCGGCGGCTTCCTCGGCATCTTCGGCATCCGCGGCGGCCACGGGGACGTGCACCTGGTCTGCTCCCCGCTCTACCACACGGCGGTGCTGCAGTTCGCCGCCGCGTCGCTGCACCTCGGGCACCAGGTCGTGCTGATGGACCGCTGGACCCCGGAGGAGATGCTGCGCCTGATCGACGCGCACGCCGTCACGCACACGCACATGGTCCCCACCCAGTTCCACCGCCTCCTCGCCCTCCCGGCGGAGACGCGCGCACGCTACGACGTCTCGTCGATGCGCCACGCGATCCACGGCGCCGCGCCCTGCCCCGACCACGTCAAGCGCGCCATGATCGAATGGTGGGGCGAGTGCGTCGAGGAGTACTACGCCGCGAGCGAGGGCGGCGGGACCTTCGCGACGGCGCCCGAGTGGCTGGAACGCCCCGGCACGGTCGGCAAGGCCTGGCCGATCAGCGAGATCGCGGTGCTCGACGAGGGCGGGACGGCGGTGCCGACGGGAGAGCTCGGCACGGTCTACATCAAGATGAACACCGGCGGCTTCTCGTACCACAAGGACGAGGCGAAGACCCGGGCCAACCGGGTCGGCGACTTCTTCACCGTGGGCGACCTGGGCCTGCTCGACGCCGACGGCTACCTCTTCCTGCGGGACCGCAAGATCGACATGATCATCTCGGGCGGCGTCAACATCTACCCCGCCGAGATCGAGTCCGCGCTGCTCCGCCACCCGGGCGTCGCGGACGCGGCGGCCTTCGGCATCCCCCACGACGACTGGGGCGAGGAGGTCAAGGCCGTCGTCGAACCCGCCCCCGGCCACACGGCCGGCCCGGAGCTGGCAGCCGACATCCTCGCCCACTGCGAACGCGTCCTCGCGGGCTACAAGCGGCCCCGCTCGGTCGACTTCGTCCCCGAGCTGCCCCGCGACCCCAACGGCAAGCTGTACAAGCGCCGCCTGCGCGACCCGTACTGGGAGGGCCGCACCCGCCAGGTGTGAGCCGCTCGGACCGGCCACCTGCGCGCGTTCGGGTGCGTCCCCGCGTCCGCGTGCGCCCCCGCGTCCCCGCGGAGCCGCGCGGGTCGCGCGGGACGCGCAGGACGCGAGGAAGGGGGCGACGCCGCGCGACGCCCGCGCGCCGGCCGGGCCGGCGCGGTGGGAGTGGTTCAGCGCTGGTCGGCGGGCTCCTCGGGATCCGTGTCCGGGTCGCCCTCCGCCTTGGGGTGGTCGTAGGCGTGGGCGTTCTGCTCCGATGTGGCGTCGCGGTCGGCGTCGTCCGGCGTGGATTCCGCCGGGGGAGTAGCGGTGGTCATCGCGGGCCTCCCGTCGTGCCGTCTGCTCGACGTAGGGACCCCTACCCGCGTTCGGCCCCGGCTAACGGGCGGGCGGTGCGGGGGCGGGCGAGTGCGCTGCCCCCGCCCGCGCTCACGCGGCCAGGTCGACCTGCGCCAGGACGCGGTCACTGCGGTCGCGGATCTCGATCCGTCGCGGCAGGGTGCGCTCGCGCACCTCCGTGCCGTCCGCGCCCACCGGATGCGGATGCCTGAGCGCGCCGCGCACCGCCTGCGCGAGGGAGCCGTCGCGCAGCGGCCCGTCCAGCGGAGCGGTGTCGTCGCGGAGCCAGTGCAGCACCAGCACCCAGCCGCGGTGCGGTCCGGCCGTGCGGGGCTGGGTCGGCTCGGCGCTGAGGCCGAGCGCACCGAGCGCCTCGATCAGCTCCTCGACGTCCTCGCCGTCCATGTGCTGGAAGTTCTCCTCGATCAGGAGCTGAGCCATGACTGTCCTGTTCCTTCCCCCGGGGGTCCCGACGGCCGCGCGGCGTTGACGTGCTCCGGACGCCTGCCGTCGCGATCTTGATGCCCCACCCGTGCCCGGTCGAATCCTGCCGACGGCCCTTGCTCCCGCGCTTTCTGACGCCGTGTCCCGACCGTGACCGGGAGGCCCCGCCCGACTGGGGCGATCGGCCGCACCGCGCGAACCCGATCGGGCGAGGCCCTCGGCGTGGAGATCATCGGAAGAACGGCGGCTGTGGCCTCCTCGATCCATGACGGCCCCCTCCCAGCCCGTTCCGCTTCCCGAGGTCCGCGGGTCCGGCCTCGACCGGGACTCCGGGCCGAGGGCGGCGTCGGGCGCCAGCCGGCGCGGGGTGCTGACCGGGGCCGGGGTCGCCGCCTCGGCGCTGGTGCTGGGCGTCGCGGCGGCCGGTCGGCAGCCCGCGTCCGCGCAGGCGCGGGTGGCCGCCGAGGTGCACGCGGAGTTCCTGCACGGCTGGCGCGGCTACCAGACCGCGGCCTGGGGCTACGACGAGGTCCGGCCGCTCAGCGGGACCCGCCACGACTTCTTCGCATCCGGCCGCACCTTCGGCCTGTCCATCGTCGAGGCGCTGGACACGCTGTTCCTGATGGAGGAGAACATCGAGGCGGCCCGCTGCTGCGACTGGATCGAGCAGCACCTGGACCCCGTGCAGGACGCGTCGATCCAGGTCTTCGAGGCGGTGATCCGCCTCGTCGGCGGTGTGCTGGCGGGCTATCAGGCGACCGGCCGCCCCGCGCTGCTGCGGCGGGCCCGCGAGCTCGCGGACCGGCTGCTCCCCGCGTTCACCGCCTCACCCACCGGCCTCCCCTACACCCACGTCAACCTGCGCACCGGCGCCGTGCACGGCGACGTCGCCACCCTGGCCGAGATCGGCAGCAACGCCATGGAGTTCGGGCTGCTCAGCCGCCTCACCGGCGACCGTCGCTACTACGAGGCGAGCGTGCGCGCCTACCGGGCCGCGGTCTCCCGCCGCAGCGCGCTCGATCTGCTCGGCACCTCGCTCCATGTCGAGACCGGCCGCTGGGCCGACACGGCGGCCGTCGCGCCGAACGCGCCCGTCGACTCGTTCTACGAGTACCTGTACACGGCCGGCGCCCAGTTCGCCGACCGCACCCTCAGCTCCTGGTACCGCATGCTGAACGCCGCCGTCCTGCGGCACCAGGTCGTCCGCGTCGCCGGGCGGCTCTGGTTCCGCGCCGTGGACTTCCGCTCGGGCAGGCCGGACGGGACCGCCACCCGACAGCAGGAGCTCGGCTCGTTCTACGCCGGTCTGCTCGCCAAGGGCGGCGCGCCGGAGCAGGGCGCGGCCTACTTCGACTCGTGGACGGCGGTGCTGGACCGCTACCCGGTGCTGCCCGAGTCCGTGGACTGCGCCACGATGCGGCCCGTGGACCGCAGCGGACTGCTGCGCCCCGAGTACGCCAACGCCGCCTTCGACCTGTGGCGGGCGACGGGCCTGGACCGCTACCGGCAGGCCGCGTACCGCTGGTTCACCGCCATGCGGGAGCGGCAGCGGGTCCCCGGGGGCTACACGACGCTGCGCGACGTCACCGCGCCGCCGGGCAGCCCGCATTCGTACGGCGACCTGACGCCCGGCTACTGGTTCGCGGAGAACCTCAAGTACCTGTGGCTGATGTTCTCGGCGACGCCGCGCTTCGACTACCGCGTGGGCCTGCTCTCCACGGAGGGCAAGGCGCTGGCGGGGCTGCGGCGGCGCTGGGTGTGAGGCGCCGGAGGTGAGGGGGCCGGAGGTGAGGGAGTCCGGCCCCGTCCCTCAGGCGGTGCTGTGCGCGGCGGGGGCCGCGGGCGCGGCGTGGGTCATGTTCGGCAGCAGCTCGCAGTAGCGCTGCCGGCACGCCGGGCAGAGGCGTTCGGGGAAGATGTCGCGCAGGTCGGCGGCGGAGCGGGTCCTGCTGTCGACGGTCATCGTCCGATCGCACAGGGCGACCGTGCCGCCCTCGCGCACCAGGTGCCACAGGTGGATCTCGGCGTCCACCGATGCGAAACCGTACTCGGCCTTCAGTTCGAAGATCACGGCTATCACCTCGTACCCATCCTGCACCTGGACGCCACGGAACCACTCGAGGCCGGGCCGATGACGTCACCCGTCCGGCAGGGGTCGCCGGGCATGCCCACCGCGCGTACGGGAACACGCCAGGTATGGCCAACCGCCTGGAACGCGGACTGCGGCGGATCGACCGCTGGCAGCAGGGCCGGCACGGGCCGGGCTTCGTCTTCGGGGTGATCAAGAAGTACGGCGACGACCGCGGCGGCTCGCTCGCCGCCCTGATCACCTACTACGGGTTCGCGGCGCTGTTCCCGCTGCTGCTGCTCCTCACCACGTCGCTGGGCTTCGCCCTGCGCGGAAATCCCGGGCTTCAGAGGGACGTGCTCAACTCGGCCCTCGCCGACTTCCCCGTCATCGGCGACCAGCTGCGCGGGAGCGTGCACTCCTTGCAGGGCAGCGCGCTGGCGGTGGCCATCGGCTGCATCGGCCTGCTCTACGGTTCACTGGGCATCGCGCAGTCGCTCCAGTTCGCCATGGCGCAGATCTGGAACGTGCCGGGTGTGCGGCGGCCGGGCTACTTGCCGCGGCTGGCACGCTCGCTGCTGCTCATCCTCGCGCTCGGCCTCGGCCTGCTGCTGTCCTCGGCGGCCACCGCCGTCCTGGGCGCGGTGTCGTCCGGCGCGCTGGTCTTCGCCTTCGGTCTGCTGGCGTCGGTGTGCCTCAACACCGTCCTCTACCTGGCCTGCTTCCGTGTGCTGACCCCCGCGGACATCCGCTGGCGTCGCCTGATGCCCGGCTGCCTGATCGCCGGGCCCGTGTGGACGGCCCTGCAGGCCTTCGGCGGCGCGCTGGTGGCGCACCAGCTGCGTCACGCCACGCAGATCTACGGCCTGTTCGGGACCGTGCTCGGGCTGCTGTGGTGGATCTACCTGGGCGCCCAGCTCTCCCTCTACGCCGCCGAGGTCAACGTCGTGCGGGCCCGTCGGCTGTGGCCGCGCAGCATCCTCCAGCCCCCGCTCACCCCCGCGGACCGGCGCGTCCTCGACGCCATCGCCGAACAGAACCGCCGCCGTCCCGAGCAGCTGGTGGCGAGCAGCTTCAGCGACGCGGACGGCCCGACGGACGACGGAGCCGGTCCGCCCGGGGAGTCCGTCGGGGCAGGGGCAGGGGCAGGGGGAGAGGCCGGGGCAGGGGCGCGGCCGGGGACGGGAGGCAAGGAGACGGAGCGCGCCCGGGGTGACCAGGGTGTCGGGGGTGCTCGGGATGCCGACCAGGGCGCCGGGGGCGCCCAGCGTGCCCAGCGTGCCCGGGACGACACGGAGATCCGGGACGGCGGTGGGCTTGGCGGGAGCGGCGGGGGGGGGGGGGGGGCGGGTCGGGGGGGGGGGGTCCGGGCG
>NZ_BBPQ01000006.1:164408-191464 GCF_000787855.1 Streptacidiphilus anmyonensis
GTCGGTGGGGTCGCCGGATCGGGCGAGGAGGAGGGCGGGGGCGAGGCTGGCGCGACGGCCCGGCACGGCCCGGCGGGTGAGGACGCGCGTCCGGCCGGGCGCAGGCGCGGTTTCAGCGACCCGCAGGGTGGTTAGCCACACAGCATGGACATCAGCGGTGCGACGGCCGCCCCGCGCGCGGAGGGGACCTGGGGCTCGCTCCCGGCCCTGCGCCCGGGGCTGCGGATCCTTACCGAGACCCTGGACCGGATCGACGGACTCGAGCGGCTCGACCAGCTCGACCCCCTGGCGGACCGGCTGCGCCCGTTCGTGCGTTCACTGCCGCTCGGCGCGGTCCGGGAGGGACTGCGCGGCGGATGGCTGGGCTACTCGGCCCATCCCGCGTTGGTGCAGATCCCGATCGGCTGCTGGACCTCGGCCGCCGTGCTGGACCTCGTGCCGGGCGAGCGCCGCGCCGCGACCCTGCTGGTCGCGCTGGGGTTCCTCGGCGCGCTGCCGACGGAGTTGGCCGGCTGGGTCGACTGGGCCGAGCTGCCCACTGCCGAGGAGCGCCGCGTTGGCTTGGTGCACGCCGCCGCGGGTGCCACGGCGACGGCGCTCTACGGCCTCTCCTGGACCGCGCGCCTGCGTGGGCGCTCGGGGCGTGGCCGCGTGCTCGGCTTCGCGGGGCTTGCGGTGGTCACCGTCGCGGGCATGATCGGCGGCCACCTGGCTCACGGAGGGTCAGTCGACGCCGCCTGACGGGGGCGACGTCGTCGCCGGGCTGTCGGTGGTGGCGGTTGTGGTCGTGGTTGTAGTGGTGGCCGAGGCCGAGGCCGAGGTCGTGTCGGTCGCGGCCTCGGCACCCGACTCGTCCGTCGTGGGCGCGGCGAGGAAGCGTGTGATGCCCAGGGCGACCCCGAAGGCGGCCAGTTCACGCCAGGCCGGTGCGGAGAGCCGGGCCGCGTCCGCGGTGTTGCGCATGTTGCCGCACTCGATGAAGACCGCGGGCACCTTCGACAGGTTCAGCCCGCCGAGGTCGGAGCGGACCATCAGGCCGGTTCCCCCGCCGAGGTAGGTGGCGAAGGGCTCGCCCGTCGCGGCCGCGTACGCGTCGCGCAGAGTCACGCCGAGGCTGCGCGAGGGCGCGACGATCGGGCGGGTGTCGGCTGCGCCGGCGACGACCTCGGCAGGCAGGATCACGTGGAAGCCGTAGCCCTCGGGAGCCGCCCCGTCGGCGTGCAGGGCCACCACGGCGTCCGCGTGGGCGGCGTTGCCGATCGCGGCGCGCTCGGTGACGCACGGCCCCCAGGGCCGGTCGCCGTCCTGCGTGAGGACCACCCGCGCGCCCTCGGCGAGCAGCAGCACCCGCACCCGGCGGGCCAGGTCGAGGGTGAACTGGGCCTCGCTGTAACCCGCGTCGGTCGACGTGCCGGTGGTGTTGCAGGGTTTGAGGCCGTTGCCCACGTCCACAAGGCGGTTGATCTCGTCCAGGTGGTCGGTGTTGCCGGGGTTGTGGCCGGGGTCGAGGACGACGGTGCGCCCGGCGAGGGGCAGCAGCGGCAGGCCGCGCGGGACCGCCGCCCGGCTGGGTGCGCTTGGGCCGAGCGCCCCTGCGCCGAGGACGGCCGGCATCGCGAGCGCCGAGACCACCGAGATCGCCGCCAGGCCGGTTGCCCGCATGCCCGCACCTCCCACGGTCCGTGGACAGACCTGTTCTGCCTCGTTCACGGCAGCACACCGTTCGGGCCTGCCGGACGTGGTGCGTCGGCGTGCCGCGGCCGGACCACCCTGACGGCGGCACGGGCGCCGGGCAGCGGAGGTCCCGGTCAGGGGCGGCTCAGCAGTGGTGGGTGATGCGGGCGACCAGGTCGCACCAGCCGGATTCGAGCTCCTCGGCGGTTCGGCCGCGGTTGGTCAGCAGGTGGTTCACGAAGGCCGGATCCAGCGTGCCGAGCAGGGTCTCGGTCAGCAGCTCCACGTCGCCCTCGACCTGTGCCCTGCGCAGCAGCATCGAGACGTGGCGGGCGCGGACCTTGCGCGGCGGGGCGCCGTAGCGGGCGGAGGCCTGCTGGTCGGCCTCCAGGTAGAGGTTCATGTCGGCGGCCAGACGCCGCAGCGACTCCACGCCGAAGGCTTCCAGGCGCGTCACGGGATCGGCGTCGGGCCCCAGCGGCGGCGGTCCGAACATGAAGGCGTTCTGGAACTCGCGCTCCGTCTGGTCCAGCACCGCGAAGAGCAGCCCGACCCGGTCGCCGAAGCGTCGGAACACGGTGCCCTTGCCCACGCAGGCCGCGGTCGCGACGGCGTCCATCGTCAGATGCTCGGCACCCTGTTCCCGGATGAGGGCGGCGGCGGCCTCGAGCAGCTTGGCCCGGTTGCGCGCGGCGTCGGCACGCTCGGTCGGGTCCTGGTCGTAGAGCGGGAGCACGGCTCGCCCCTCGGCGGGTCGCGCCTCGGGGCTGAGCGAAATGGGCTCGGAGGGCGGGGTCATGTCTCCAGCGTAGCGCCCGGACGGAATAAATGGACCGTGGTCCGCTTTTATGCTAGACATAAAACGGACCACGGTCCGCTAGTCGCGGGCCACCGGCCCGCGCAGACCTCACAACACTTCGCACAGACCCACCTCTCGGGAGATCCCAATGTCCGTCCGCATCGTCGCCCTTGTCGGCAGCCTCCGCGCCGGCTCGCACAACCGGCAGCTCGCCGAGGCCGCCGTGAAGCTGGCGCCGGAGGGCGCCGAGGTGTCCATCCTCGAGGGCCTGGCCGACATCCCGTTCTACAACGAGGACATCGACGTCGAGGGCTCGGTCCCGGCCGCCGCCACCGCGGTGCGCGAGGCTGTCGCCGCCGCCGACGCCGTCATCCTCTTCTCGCCCGAGTACAACGGCACCATCCCGGCCGTGCTCAAGAACGCCATCGACTGGCTGTCCCGCCCCTACGGCGGCGGCGCGCTGACCGGCAAGCCGGTCGCCGTGGTCGGCACCGCCTACGGCCAGTTCGGCGGCGTCTGGGCCCAGGACGAGGCCCGCAAGGCCGCCGGCATCGCCGGCGCCAAGGTCCTCGAGGACGTCAAGCTCTCCGTCCCCGGTTCGGTCGTGCGCTTCGCGGAGACCCACCCCGTCGACGACGAGGAGGTCGCGGCCCAGCTCGTCGCCGTCCTCGGCCAGATCTCTGTCGCCGCCGCGGCCTGATCGCGTCGTTCCACCACCGCCGCCCCGTCGGCGGCAACCGGCCCCGTCCCTCCCGCGTGCGAGGGGCGGGGCCGGTTGCCGTGCCACCGCGCCGGGGCAGGGGCAGGGGAGCCGGGCTGTGCCGAGCGCGTAATCCCGGATTCGACGGCGAACCGGCGCTACTGTTCGGACCATGCGCTATGTGATCGTCGGGGCGGGCGCCGTGGGCGGCGCGATGGGTGGGCGGCTGGCCCAGAGCGGGCACGAGGTCGCGCTGGTGGCGCGCGGCGCGCACCTGGACGCGCTGCGCACCGACGGACTGCGCCTGGTCACGCCGCAGGGCACCGAGCGCATGCGGATCCCCGCCTACGCCCACCATGAGGACCTGGGCCCGCTGCGCCCCGACGACGTGCTCGTGCTCGCCGTCAAGTCGCAGGACACCGAGGCCGTCCTGCGCGACTGGGCGCGGGCCGCCGTCAGCGGCGGCGGCACGGCCGGCGAGACGCTGCCCGTCGTCTGCGCGCAGAACGGCGTGGCCAACGAGGGCGCCGCGCTGCGTTACTTCGCCGACGTGGTCGGCATGTGCGTGTGGCTGCCCGCCACCCACCTGCAGCCCGGCACCGTCGTCACCCACTGCGCGCCGCTCTCGGGAATCCTGACGCTGGGAGGCTTCACGAGCGCGGCGGACCGCTTCGCGGCGCGCATCGCGGCGGACCTGAAGGACAGCATGTTCGACGCGCCCGTGGTCCCCGACGTGATGCGCTGGAAGTACGGCAAGCTCCTCAACAACCTCGCCAACGCGCTGGAGGCCCTGGTGGGCCGCGAGGGCATCCCGAACGCCGCCGACCTGTGGCAGATCGTCCGCGCCGAGGGTGTCGCCGTGCTGGACGCCGCCGGGATCGCCTACTCGACGGAGGAGGAGCGTCAGGCCGTGCAGGGCGGGCGGATGGGCGTCGTGCCGATCCCGGACGTGGTCCGGGCCGGCGGCTCGACCTGGCAGAGCCTCACCCGCGGCGGCGGGGTCGAGGTGGACTTCCTCAACGGCGAGATCTCCATGCTGGGCCGCCTCCACGGTGTGCCGACCCCCGCCAACGACCTTGTCCGCCGCGAGGTGATCCGCCTCGCCGCGGAGGGCCTGCCGCCCGGCAGCGCGGCCCCGGCGGAGCTGCGCTCCGAGCTGGCGAGGACGGCGCGGTGACTACGCGCCCGCGGCGCTGACCCGGTAGGAGGTCCCGTCCGCGGAACGGGTCAGGAAGCCGTTCTCGACGAGGTAGCGGCGCAGCGCCGCGCAGTCGTCCCAGTACTGCTTGAGAGCGATGTTGACCTCGGGCTCGGAGTAGGAGACGCCCCGCTCGAAGGCCCGGTCGGTGAGGTGGGCGAGCACCGCGAGCCGGCGCGCAGGACGCGTCGGCATCTCGGTCAGCCGCCCGTCCTTGAACAACTGCGCCACCTCGGACGCCTCCGTCCGCGCGGGTCCGCGCATCGCCTCGGCGAACGCCTCCGTACGGGCGTGGACCCGCCCCTCCCTGGCCTCCACCAGCCCCACCTGCTCCAACCGCGCCCCATGCCGCCCGAGCGCGGCGGCTTCGACGCCTTCCTCCCCGGCGAGTACGACGCGGGCGAAGGCCACCAACCGGTCCCGGTCGGAAAGCGCGGAGGCCAGGGGAGCGAGCAGAGCGATATCAGGCATGCCCCTCAGGCTAGGGAGACCCGAAGGACGGACGCGAACCCTTTTCCTCGCCCGAACGCGCCCCCCGCCCGAACCTGCCCCCCGCGCGCGACACGGGCACGCCCGTTTCGGGGCACCCCGCGTGCGGTCCGGGTTCCGCGCGTGGCGCTTGAGGTCGGGCGGCCGGCCGGCGCACAGCTCTGAACCCGCGCGGCAGTGCTGGGCTGCCTCCGGCTCCCCGGAGGGAGCGGCGCTCAGCGCGGATTGGGGGTCTCGTTGTTGGGGTTGGGGCGACGTATGCGGTCGACGAAGCCGAGGACCTCGTCGGCGGTGGGCCAGCGGCCGGAGGTGAGGCGGCCGGGTTCGCCGCGGTGGGGGTCCGCGCCCTCCGCCGTGGGCTCAGGGCGGGCCCAGTGTCGGAGCGCGTCCGCCTCCTGCGTGCACTCGTCGCTCAGGCGCGACACCTCGTCCTCCGAGAAGCGGTGCTGGCGGTCCTGGACCGCCCACCGCAGCTCCTCCGCCGCGTGCGTGATCTGCTCGGCGCGGGCGCGCAGCTCCGGCAGCTTGGCGTCGACGCGGGAGGCCTCGGGCTCGTGCTCCAGGGCGCGCAACTGCACGTCCAACTCGGCGCCGTGCGCCTCCAGGCGCTTCAGCAGCTGGAGCGACTCGCCGACCTGCGCGTCCTGGGAGACGGCGGACTCCAGCGCCTGGCGCGTGCCCTCGAGCGCGCCGCGCAGGCGCAGGCGGACCGAGGCGATCCGGCCCGGAGGGCCGGGGTTGGTGTAGGCACGGGCCTTCAGTGCCATGTTCTCGGCCTTCGCGCCGACGGCGCGAGCCGCCTTGACCGTGCCCACCACGACGAGCGCACCGATCCCGAGCAGCACGAACAGGACCAGCAGAACCACGATGACCAGGGGACCCATCACCGGTCAGCCTCCTCGCTCCCGCCCAGACCAGAGAACTCCACGGTAGCCGCTGGACCGGACGATGAGCTCGTTCGCAGGGACGAGACCGGGCAACATCGGGGATCACTCCAGGGACGTTTGAGGGAGAACCCTGAGATCACCCTGAACTACTCCGCTGGATCGCCTGGCTCAGCCGGTGGCGATCCGCTTCGCCCAGCGCATGTCCGGCTTGCCGGTCGGCGTGCGTTCGATGCCCGGCACGAGGTGCAGGCGGCGCGGGACCTTGTAGCCGGCGACGTGGTCACGGCAGTGCGCCTGGAGCGCGTCCAGGGTCAGCTCGGCCGAGCCGTCGCGCTGGTGGACCAGGGCGACCACGGTCTCGCCCCAGCGCTCGTCGGGCGCGCCGACGACCACGGTGTCGTAGACGGCCGGATGGGACTTGATCGCGGATTCGACCTCCTCGGGGAAGACCTTCTCGCCGCCGGTGTTGATGCAGGACGAGCCGCGTCCGAGCAGCGTGATCCGGCCGTCCTCCTCGCGCCGGGCCCAGTCGCCGGGGACCGCGTAGCGGGTGCCGTCGGGCGCGGTGCGGAAGACCTCGGCGCTCTTGACCGGGTCCCCGAGGTAGCGCAGCGGGATGTTGCCGCGGCGGGCGAGCCTGCCCGCGACGCCCGGTGGCAGCGGGTTGAGCTCGTCGTCGACGACCTCGGAGTCACCGATGGGGCGGGTGGTGACCGTCCCCTGTCCCTCCTTCTCGTCGGCGCTCCAGTGGGCGACGCCGCCCGCCCCGCCCTCGGAGGAGCCGACGGCGTCGCTGAGGTAGAGGGTGGGGAAGCGCTCCAGGAAGCGGCGCTTGACCGGCGCGGAGAACAGCGCCGCACTGCTGACCAGGCCGAACATCGAGGTCAGGTCGTAGGCCCCGGCCTCCGGTCGGTCCAGCGCCTCGACCAGCGGGCGGCCCATGGCGTCGCCGGTGATCATCACGACCTGGATCGCCTCGCTGCCGACCAGCTGCCACACCCGCTCGGGCACGAACCGGTCGATCAGCACCGCCCGGTTGCCCTTGAAGAGCTGCTGCATCAGTCCCCACTGGGTGGCGCCGTGCATCAGCGGCGCGATCGGGAAGAAGGTCATCGGGTTGGCGTACCCGCTGGTCACGATCTCCTCGGGGGTGGCCATCCGATGGCCGTTGGTGACGTCGATGCCGCCGCCGAGTGCGAAGAAGACGTCCTCCTGCCGCCAGACCACGCCCTTGGGCAGGCCCGTCGTGCCGCCGGTGAACAGCAGGTAGTGGTCGTCGGGCGAGCGCGGCGGGAAGTCGCGCCGCGGCCCGCCGGAGGCGAGGGCCTTCTCGTACGGGACGGCCTGCGGCACCGGGCCCGCGGGCGGGGCCGCGCCGTCGTCGATGACGATCAGGTGCCGCAGGCCGGGCAGGCCGGGCAGCACCTCCGCCACGCGGTCGGCATAGCGCTCCTGATAGATCAGCGCGGCGGGCTCGGCCATGCCCAGCAGGTAGGCCAGTTCGTCCGTCACGTAGCGGTAGTTGACGTTGACGCAGACCGCGCGGACCTTGCAGATCGCGAGCAGGGACTCGACCCATGCCACGCAGTTCAGCGCGTAGACGCCGATGCGGTCTCCGGGGCCGAGACCGGCCTCCTGGAGGTGGTGGGCGAGACGGTTGGCCCGTTCGTCCAACTCGGCGAAGGTGCGCCGGTGGACGGCGGTGCCCTCGGCGGAGGCGCAGCTGATCGCCTCGCGCTCGGGGTAGTGGTCAACCGCTTGCTCGAACAGATCGGCCAGGTTGAATTCCATGGCCGGAGAGTAGGAGCGGTTCGAGCAGAACTCCAGGCTTCCGACGGTTCGAACTTGGTCTTGGCCGCGCGTACTTGATTTTGGAAGCGGCACTTGAAAACCCGTCAGCAAGACTGCAACCTGTTCTAGATCTGAGCGGGATTCGGTTGCTGCGGCATGCGGAGGCGGCCCCATGGCAGGCACAGAACATCTGATCATCGAAAGGCACGGCGCGACGCTCGTCCTGACGCTGAACCGCCCCGAGGCCAAGAACGCGTTCTCGATACCGATGCTGGTGGGATTGCACGACGCGTGGATCGAGGCGGACGCCGACGACGATGTCCGGTCCATTGTGCTGACCGGCGCCGGCGGGGCCTTCTGTGCCGGAATGGATCTGAAAGCGCTGGCCGGCGGCGGATTCGCGCAGGACGATCCCTACCGCGCGCGGCTCGCGGCCGATCCGGATCTGCACTGGAAGGCGATGCTGCGTCAGTACCGTCCGCGGAAGCCGGTCATCGCCGCCGTCGAGGGCGTCTGCGTGGCGGGCGGGACGGAGGTCCTCCAGGCCACCGACATCCGTGTGGCCGCGGAGTCGGCCTCCTTCGGCCTCTTCGAGGTGCGGCGCGGCCTCTTCCCGGTGGGCGGCTCGACCGTCCGCCTGGCCCGGCAGATCCCGCACACCCACGCCCTGGAGATGCTGCTCACGGGCCGCCGCTACAGCGCGGCCGAGGCACGCGACATCGGCCTCGTCGGCAGCGTCGTCCCCGACGGCACCGCCCTCAAGCGCGCGCTCGAACTCGCCGAGGCCGTCAACGAGGCCGCGCCGCTGGCCGTCGAGGCGGTCAAGCGCTCGGTCTACGAGACCGCGGCGCTCAGCGAGGAGGAAGGGCTCAAGCGCGAACTGGAGATCGGCTGGCCGATCTTCGCCACCGAGGACGCCAAGGAGGGCCCCCGCGCCTTCGCCGAGAAGCGCGCGCCGGTCTACCGCAGGCGATAGGCCCCGCGCGAGTCCGGCGCCCGCGACCGGTCTGCGTGGTCGGCCGACGCGGCGGTCTGCGTGGTCGGCCTGCGGGGTCTGCCGACGTGGTCGGCACCGAGCTCCGCTCCGCCCCGCTCCGTTCCAGCCCGCATCGTGAAAGATCCCGAAAGCACGCGAAAGGACGTACCGCCATGCCCCCCGAGGTGCTGAGCGCACCGCTGATCGTCGAGTTCCCGTTCACCCGCTCCACCGGCCCCGTGCTCGGCGCCTTCCTCACCGGGCTGCGCGAGCGCGTCGTGCTCGGGGCGCGTGGCAGCGACGGGCGGGTGCTGTGTCCGCCCGCCGAGTACGACCCCGTCACTGCGGCGGAGCTCACCGAGCTCGTCCCGCTCGGACAGCTCGGCACCGTGACCACCTGGGCCTGGAACGAACGACCGCGCCCCTACCAGCCATTGGACACCCCCTTCGCCTGGGTGCTGGTCCGCCTCGACGGCGCGGACACCGCGCTGCTGCACGCGCTCGACGCGCCGCGCGACGCCGTGCGCACCGGCATGCGCGTCGCCATCCGCTGGGCCGAGGAGCGCAGCGGCGCCATCACCGACATCGCCTGCTTCGAGCCCGCGCCCGAGGCGGCCGACGCCCCGGACACGGCCCAGCGGCCCCGAGCGGAGGGCTCCGCATGACCACGGCCGCCGAACTCCTGGCCGGCATCCCCGGCCTCGCGGGCGTCGAGCCCGTGACCCGGGTGACCATCCCGGCCCGGCTGGAGTACACCTACAGCCCCGGCAGCGCCCAGACGCGCTTCCTCACCGCACTGCCGCAGAAGCGGCTGCTCGCGGAGCGCTGCCCGCAGTGCACCCGTGTCTACGTGCCGCCCCGCGGCGCCTGCCCCACCTGCGGCATCGCCACCCCGGAGCAGCTGGAGCTGCCGCACACCGGCACCGTCACCACCTTCTGCATCGTCAACATCGCCGCCAAGGGCCTGGATGTCGAAGTGCCCTACTGCTACGCCTACGTGCTCCTCGACGGCGCACACGTCGGCCTGCACGCCCGCATCGGCGACACCCCCTACGCCGACGTCCGGATCGGGCAGCGCGTCGAAGCCGTCTGGGACGAACGACGCCTCGGCCCGAGCCTTGCCTCGATCAGCCACTTCCGTCCCACCGGCGAGCCCGACGCCGACCCCGAGAGCTACCGGAGGTGGATGTGAGCAGCCCCGCCCAACCGGCCACCCACCCGGCCGCGCACTCGGCGGCCCGCACCGGCGGCCGGGACGTCGCCGTCGTCGCCTTCGCCCAAAGCAGCCACACCCGGCGCACCGACCAGCTCTCCGAGGTCGAGCTCGTCATGCCCGTCCTCCACGACGTACTCAAGCAGACGGGACTGACAGCCAACCGGATCGGGTTCACCTGCTCCGGCAGCAGCGACTACCTCGCGGGCCGCGCCTTCTCCTTCACCATGGCGCTCGACGGCGTCGGCGCCTGGCCGCCGATCTCCGAGTCCCATGTCGAGATGGACGGCGCGTGGGCCCTGTACGAGGCATGGGTCAAGCTGCAGACCGGCGAGGCCGACACCGCCCTCGTCTACTCCTACGGAAAGTCCTCGCCCGGCAGCGTGCGCGACGTGCTCACCCGGCAGCTCGACCCCTACACCCTCGCCCCGTTGTGGCCCGACTCGATCGCGCTGGCCGCCCTCCAGGCCCAGGCGCTGATCGACGCCGGCCTCACCGACGAGCGCGGCCTCGCGCGCACGGCCGTGCGCAGCCGCCGCGCCGCCACCGGCAACCCGCACGCCCAGCTGCGCGGCAGCGCCGACGTCGACGAGTTGCTGCGGCGGCCCTACGAGGTCGAGCCGCTGCGCCGCCACGACTGCCCGCCGATCAGCGACGGCGCGGCTGCGGTGATCCTCGCCGCCGGCGACACGGCACGGGCCCTGAACGCCAACCCCGCCTGGATCCGCGGCATCGACCACCGGATCGAGGCCCATCAGCCGGGCGTGCGCGACCTCACCGAGTCGCCGTCCACCCGCCTCGCCGCGAGCGCGGCCGGGGCGTTCGACGCGCCGCTCGACGCGGCGGAACTGCACGCGCCGTTCACCGCCCAGGAGATCGTGCTGCGGCGCGCCCTCGACCTCGACGACCGTGTCCCGGTCAACCGCTCCGGCGGACCGCTGGCGGCCAACCCGGTCATGGCGGCCGGGCTGATCCGCATCGGCGAGGCCGCCGCCCTGATCCACCGGGGCGAGGCCGACCGGGTGCTCGCCCACGCCACCTCGGGGCCCTGCCTTCAGCAGAACCTGGTGGCCGTCCTCGAAAGCGCCCGCGGCACCGGGGGAGGAACGCGATGAGCAAGCAGCCCGTGGCCGTCGTCGGGGTCGGCCAGACCAAGCACGTCGCCGCCCGCCAGGACGTCTCCATCGCCGGGCTCGTCCGCGAGGCGGCCGTCCGGGCGCTGGCCGACGCCGAGTTGGGCTGGGCCGACATCGACGCCGTGGTCGTCGGCAAGGCGCCGGACTTCTTCGAGGGCGTGATGATGCCGGAGCTCTACCTCGCCGAGGCCCTCGGCGCGGTGGGCAAGCCGATGCTGCGCGTCCACACGGCCGGGTCCGTCGGCGGCTCCACCGCGCTGGTCGCGGCGAACCTCGTCGCGGCCGGCGTGCACGGGACCGTGCTGACCGTCGCGTTCGAGAAGCAGTCCGAGTCCAACGCGATGTGGGGCCTGTCGCTGCCGGTTCCGTTCCAGCAGCCGCTGACCGCCGGGGCGGGCGGGTTCTTCGCTCCGCACGTGCGCGCCTACATGCGGCGCACCGGCGCGCCGGACGCCGTCGGCTCGATGGTGGCGTTCAAGGACCGCCGCAACGCGCTGAAGAACCCCTACGCGCACCTGCACGAGCACGATCTGACGCTGGAGCGGGTGCAGTCGTCGCCGATGCTCTGGGACCCGATCCGCTACTCGGAGACCTGTCCCTCCTCCGACGGCGCCTGCGCGCTGGTGCTGACGGGGGAGCGCGGCGCCGCCCGGACGCCCCGACCGCCGGCCTGGGTCCACGGCGGCGCGATGCGCAGCGAGCCGACCATCTTCGCGGGCAAGGACTACGTGAGTCCGCAGGCGGGCCGCGACTGCGCGGCGGACGTCTACCGGCAGGCGGGCGTCACCGACCCGCGACGCCAGCTCGACGCCGTGGAGATGTACGTGCCGTTCTCCTGGTACGAACCGATGTGGCTGGAGAACCTCGGCTTCGCCGACCAGGGTGAGGGGTGGAAGCTGGTCGAGGCCGGCGTCACCGAGATGGACGGCGACCTGCCGGTCAACCCCTCCGGCGGCGTGCTCTCCTCCAATCCGATCGGCGCCTCCGGCATGATCCGCTTCGCCGAGGCGGCGCTCCAGGTGCGCGGACTCGCGGGCGAGCACCAGATCGACGGCGCCCGCCGGGCCCTCGGCCACGCCTACGGCGGCGGTGCGCAGTTCTTCTCCATGTGGCTCGTCGGGAGTGACCGGCCGGACCGCTGATCCGCACCGCCGGAAACCGACCACTTGAACCGATCACTTGAACCGATCACCGGATCGCAGGGCCGAACCACCGCCCCTACCAGGCCGATCCGCCCGTTGTCACCCGCACGGGCGGATCGTGTCGAAGCCCTCTACCGCGAGCAGGCGCGGAGATTACAGTGGGATCAACTGACGGCGGGAGGAGCTCGACGTGGCAAGCGACGCATTCTTCGACGTGACCGCGGGGGCCGGGGTTTTCGCTCAGCGGGGCCCGATCGGGGTTGGCGTTGACGAGAGGAAACCCATGCTCGACCTGAGCGGGGCGGAGTGGCTGTCCAGCAGCCAGGGTGTGGGTGACGTGCAGGTGGCCTTCATCGACGGATACATCGCGATGCGCGACGGGCGCAGTCCCGAGGGGCCGTCGCTGATCTTCACTCCAGCGGAGTGGAACGCGTTCGTGCTCGGTGCTCGCGACGGCGAGTTCGATCTGACCTGAGCACGCAGTCCGCTGTCCGCGGCGGCAGCCCGCCGCGGACAGCGGGCGGCGACTCGTCTGAGGAGCGCCGCGTCGACCACCCCCACGGGGTCGACGCGGCGCCCAGCCCACTCGCACACGCCCCCACGCGGTGCCGAGCGGGCTCGCCCCCCGCGGCCGGCAGGCCGGGCGGACGAGATTTCTGGTGGGTGTTTCCGTCCCTTACCGGGTCCAGGTTCGCAGAAGGGACACACGCTCCGCAGGCGCACGGCCGAACCTGGGCCGATGCCGTCGGCGGAACGAGGGGCCCCCGGAGTGCTGCGCACCGGCACGGGGGATCCGTGGGGATCCACGTGCCGCCGAGGCGTCAGCGGCTCGGACAGCAGGCGTGACAAGCAGCCGACGCCACGCGCATGAGGTCGATGTGACCCCTGCTCACCAGTTGTGGCGATCTCTGCATGTGGCCGAACGTAATCGGAACGTGATCCGTTCGTCAACCTGATCTCGGCGTCCGGTACGTCCACCGACCATTCCGACCGCGACCCGCCACCCACCGGTCACGCGTTCGTCATCCGCGCGGGCACGTACGATGGCCTCATGGCTTTCCTTCGCCGCCGCTCCGGCACCCCCGCAGGCCCGGACTTCGATATTCTCGCGATGGATCCGGGCGACTGGCCGGGCGACTTCGGAGCCGTCCTGCTCAGTGATCCGGAGGACGGCAGCTGCCACGGCGTGCTGCTGCGATACGACCTCATGGGCGGCCGCGGACCGTCCATGATCATCGGCAATCTTCGGGCCGGCTCCGCCGCCCGCGAGCCTGAGGACGGCGTGCCGCTCGAGGTCCATCAGATGCTGGCCGTGGTGGGCAGCGAGGAGCCGGTCGAGGTCCTCGACAGCGAGGACTTCCCCGTCATGCTCGACGACGGCCTGCTGATCGTGAAGAAGTACAAGCTCAGCGAGGGCCGACTGGCCTGCGTCCAGTTCGGCCGCAGTGACGACGTGCTGGTCACCGTCGTCACCTGGGACCGCCCGGTCAGCGAGGACCTCTACAAGCTCCTCAAGCCCCTGCCCGCCGACATGTTCCAGGTCTGAGCGAAACGGCTGAGCCGACGATGTCCTTCCCCCGGGCCGACGAGGCCATGACCCGCCTGCCCCGCGTCGTCGATCTGCTCGCGGCCCGTGCCGACGAGCACGACCGTGAGGGCGCCTTCCCCTACCAGGGGATCGAGGAGGTCCATGCGGCCGGGCTGCTCACCCTGACCGTCTCGGCGGAGTACGGCGGAGCCGGCGCCGGCCTGGCCGAGACCGTCCACCTGCTCTCCGCGCTCGGCAGCGGCGACCCGTCCGTCGCCCTGCTGGCCGGGGACACCCTGCTCGCCCACGAGGCCCAGGCGCGCACCGGGCGCTGGCCGGTCGAGGCCTACCGCGCGCTGCTCACGGACTCGCGCCGCGGCCCCGCGCTGGTCGGCCTGCTGCCGCCGGGCGGGCCGGGCTCCGAGGCCGGGGCCGAGGTGACGGCCCAGCAGACGGCCGAGGGCTGGCAGTTGACCGGCCGTGAGCACGGTGTGCCGGGCGCGGAGGCGCTGGCCTGGCTGGTGGTCGCCGCGGACACGGAAGCGGACGCGGACACGGACACGGACGCGGAGGCGGAAGCGGTCGCAGGGACGGCCGAGGTCAACGGTGACGACACCGCCGCGGCGCACGGCCAGGCCGTCTTCCTGCTGCCGGGCGACACGCCCGGCCTGCTGGTCGAGCCGGGTTCGGAGCAGCTCGGCCTGCGCGCGGGCGCGAACCAGGACGTCCACTTCGAGAAGGTGCTGCTGGACGCGGCGTACCGCCTGCCGCCGCCCGACGCGCGGGACGAGGCGGGCCGCCGTCTCGCTGCTGCGGCGATCTGCCTCGGCATCGCCCGAGCCGCCCGGGCCTGGCTGGTCCGGCACGTCAAGGGGCTCTCCAAGCTGGATCGCGGTGCTCTGGAGCTCGAACTCATCGCGGCCGAGGAGCTGTTGACGGGCCTGGCCGTCGCCGTCGACGCGGCACGCCCCGGCGCGGACCGCCGCGCCCGCCTCCTCGCGCCTCGCGTCGCGGACCTGGCGCTCGCCGTCGTGCACCGCTCCGTCGCCCTCGCGGGGCCGGCCGGTCTCCATCGCACCGTCCCACTGGAGCGCCACCTGCGCGACGGCCTCACCACCCGTGCCCTGCTGCCGACGGGCGCTCCGCTGCTCCGCGCCGCCGCGGAGTCCTGAGGCGGCTCCGTTCCACCCGGCGGACCCCCGAGAGCAGTGGGCGACGACACCGCTCGGGGCGACGTCGCCACGTGCCGGACCTCGCTCGGGCGGGGCGGGCCGCCGGCGAGCACCGGTCGGTGGGCGGAGGTCGGCACGGTCGGCGCCTGCTCACCGCAACACGGAGCCGCTGACGAGCGCTTCGACCCGACCGGTTCGCCTCAGCGCGTTCCCACGGCGGCGCGAACCGCACGGCGGGCGAGGGAGGCGTCCTCGTGCAGGCGACGGATGAGGATGCGCTGCTCCTCGCCCGCGCCCGGGACGTCGTGCAGACGGATCTCCCGCATCAGCACCAGGATCAGGTTGATGAGGAACGCGTCGCGCCCCAGCGTGCCGGTGGACTGTGCGATCTGGCTGAGCTGCCGCCGGGCCCCGGTGTCGCCGGACAGGACCGTCCACAGCAGCGCGAGGTCGTAGCCCGGCAGGTACCAGCCGGCCTGCTCCCAGTCGACCAGGACGGGGCCGGAGGGCGCCAGCAGGACGTTGGTGAGCAGCGCGTCGCCGTGGCAGAACTGCCAGGGCTGGTGGGCCAAGCCGTGCAACAGCTGCTGCAGATCGCTGGTGTCACGGTCCGTCAGCAGGCCGAGGGCGTGGTACCGGGCGATCTCGCGGGTGTAGTCGAGCGGGCGGTCGAAGACGCCGGTCGGCGGACGCCACAGGTTGAGGGCGCGGATCGCGCCGACGATGGCACGCACCTCGCCCGGTGTGGGCGTGTCCGAGGGGTGGCGCTCACGCGCGGCCGGGCGGCCGGGGACGCGCTCCATCAGCAAGACGCAGCGGTCGGAGTCGGCGGCGACCAGCTTCGGCAGCCGGACCGGCGGACGGTGGCGCACGAAGGCGCGGTGCGCGGCGATCTCGCGCTGGAAGCGCTCCATGCCGTCGAGGTCCTCGCCGGGGCGCGCCAGGGCCTTCGCCACCACCGGGGTGCGGCCGGAGGTCCCCGCGATCAGCACGTGCCGACGGTCCTGGAGCAGCTGGCGCGGCACGAAGGCGGGAGCTATCCGCGAGATGTGGGCCAGCACGGCACGGACCTGGGGGGAGTGCTGCACAGGGCTCTCGGGGCGCGGCGCGGTGCCGGGGCGGGCGACCGCGGGCGCGGGGCGGCGCAGCTGTTGCGCGCCATGGTTGGGACGGGCGGAGGGCTGTCCGCCGGGCTCGCGCAACCGGGGGTCGAGCCCCAGGCCCGAACGTCGCCGGAGCGGAGCGGCGGGCGCGCCCTGCGGGCGGGCCACCGGTGCGGGGGAGAGAGCCGGTGAGTACATGGGTGCGTCCTGATCCCTTCGTCTGACCGGTGCTTCCGTCCGGTGCGTCCGGTGCCTCCGCCCGTCGGCCGGGGTCGGGCCGGCGGACGGATGCCTGGTCGGGGCGGCGGGCCGGCGCCACGCGGGCCGGAGCCCGGTCGGCGCACCCTGGGGAGTTGCGTCTCCCGGGCGAACCCTGGCGCGTGGCGACGGTTCGCCACCCCTTGCGCCACACCCGTTCCCGGAGCCATCGGCCGGGCGATTTCCCAGGTTGGGGTGGCGCACTCATACAACACACCTCACTGCCGGAAGCGGGACAGTTGGCGCACCCTGGCGAACCCTGGCGAATGCTCGCCTGGCACATGACGGGTGGTTAGTGTCGAAGTGCCGAGAACCTGGGGGCACGACGTGAACAGAGGACCGAACCACCAGCTCGCTGACCTTTTCGCCCTGACCGGATGGTCCAAGGGGGAGTTGGCGCGGCTGGTCAACCGCCGCGGTGCGCAGGCCGGACAGCAGCAGCTGTCGACCGACACCTCACGGGTGCGCCGATGGATGGAGCGCGGGGAGATCCCCCGCGACCCCGTCCCGCGCATCCTCGCGGCGCTGTTCAGCGAGCAGCTCGGCCGAGTAGTCACGCCTGAGGACCTCGGCTTCCACCGGGAACGGCCATCCGCTCAGGGCCCGCGCAAGAGCGAGCCCGACGGTTCCAGACCTGCACCAGGACAGACAGCCGCGGTCCTCACCGAGTTCACGGGAATGGACCTGATGCTGAATCGACGCGGACTGATGGGAGCGAGCACGGCTCTCGCTGCGGGGGCCGTCATCGCCAACCCCCTCTACGACTGGATGCGGTCCCCGACCGCGATCCCGCCGACGGACAGCTCGGCCGCGGTGGTCCGCAGCGCGTCGGCGCTGCCGGCCCTCGACTACTACGAGGCCGGTCCGGTGGGCGAGGACGAGGTCGTCGCGCTGGAGGAGTCGGTCGACGTCTTCCGCCGCTGGGACGCCGCGCGCGGCGGCGGGCTGCAACGCAAAGCTGTGGTCGGCCAGTTGAACGAGGTGGGCAGCATGCTCACCTACGACCACCCCGACCACCTGCGGCGGCGGCTGTGGAGCGTCGCGGCCAACCTCGCCGTGCTCGCCGGGTGGATGTCCCACGACGTGGGCCTGGAGCCCACCGCGCAGCGCTACTTCGTGATGGCGGTGCAGTCCGCCCGCGAGGCCGAGGACCGCCCGCGCGCCAGCGAGGCCCTGGCGCGCGCCGCGCGCCAGATGGTGCATCTGGGCCGCGCCGGCGACGCGCTGGACCTGATGCGCGTGGCGGACGCCGGCGCGGGCGAGGAGGCCCTGCCGCGCACCCGCGCCATGCTGCGCACCGTCGAGGCATGGGCGCACGCCTCGCTGGGCCGCACCCAGGCCACCCGCCGCACGCTCGGCGAGGCCGAGGACCTCTTCGCCCAGGACAGCGGCGAACCGGGGCCCAACTGGCTGCAGTTCTTCGACCTCGCGGACCTCCACGGGATGGAGGCGCTCACCTACCGAACCCTGGCCGACCACGACCCGAGCGCGGCCGCCCTGGCGCAACGCCACGCGCAGCTGGCGCTGCAACTGCGCGAGGGCGGGCACGACCGGTCCAAGCTGTTCGACCACATCTCCATGGCCTCGGCCTGCTTTCTGGCCAACAAGCCCGACGAGGCCCAGCGTTACGCGCAGCTCGCGCTCAGCTCCACGGGCGAGATGTCCTCGCACCGCACCTGGCACCGGCTGCGGCAGATGTACCGGCTGACCGCCCGCTACGACAAGATCCCCGAGGTGGCCCAGCTGCGGGCGCAGATCACCAAGGCGATGCCGCGCCAGTCCCGCCCGCAGATCATCTGAGCCGCCGTTCTGTTCCGCTTCGCGCGGACGGGTCGGCCGAGCCGGAGACGGGCAGGGCCGGGTCGGAGACGGGCGGCGGCGGAGCGCCTGCTACCGGGTGCGGACGGCGAGCCAGACGGCGTGGATGCAGCCGTTGTCGGTGAAGCGGGGCGCGCCCACGCAGTGGACCGGGCGGACGGTGCCGTCGGCGAGCTGCAGACGGAACTCGGCGTCCACGGGGCGTCCGTCGACGAGGGCGTCGGTGAGCAGCCGGGCGACGGCCCGACGGTCCTCGGGGTGGAGCGCGCCCGGAAGCTGGTCGAGGGTGAGCGCGCCGTCCTGCGGTGCGCGGGCGAAGATCCGGAACATCTCGTCGGACCAGGCGACCTCGTCGTGGACGAGGTCCCACTCCGCGTCGCCCAGGAGGACCGCCTCGGGAGCCGTTCCGTGGTCCGTTTCGTGGCCCGTTGCGGGGTCCGTGTCGGGGTCCGTCCTGGTCGGGCCGTCCAGCGCGCCGGTGAGGCGCTCCAGCTCGACCAGGTGGGAGCGGGCGTGGGCCAGCAGCGCGCGTTCGGCGCGGTCCTGGCCCTCGCCGTACTCCGTCTCCAGCCGTTCGCGCAGGGCCGAGACCTGCTGCGCGAGCGACGGAGGGGAAAGGTGGGGGTGCATGGCGTCCCGCAGAGGCCGGTGAGGTTCGTGAACGTGACGACTGTTGCACAGAGCGTGGCGCCCGGGGAGGGCTTTCGCCGAAGCTTGGCCAGATTTTGCATCCGGCATATGCCAGCGGTTCCTCGCCCGTGGTGGGCCCGTCGGGCGGCGTCGCAGGTGGCGGGGGTGGCGCGATTGGCGCGGAACGAATGGGGGCAGGTGCGCGGTAAGGGGTGCGGACGGTAGCATTCCGTGCTTCCGGTTGGCGGGCGTCGTCAGCCGGTGCCACAATCCCCCCGCGACCACCGTCGCGGACCCGAACCGACCCCTCGGTGCCGGGGCTGACTCACCAGGTCAACCGCCGCGCGCACCGAAATTCCATTGCCACCAGGACCGCCGCAACGGATGCTGACCTCATGTTCGAGCCCGCGATAGCGCCCAGCGCCTCCCTCCTCGGCCTGCTCCAGCGGGGTCGAGGGGACGGCACCCTGCACGCTCTGGCGGCCGAGCGTTCCGACGCGCTCGCCGCCCTGGAGGAGTGCGTCACCAGAGACCCCCGCCGTGACTGGCAGGTCGAGAACCGCTCCCTCTACTACGCGCGCCTCTTCATGGAGCTCGAGGCGCCGCTGGCGGGGCTGGAGGCGCACCTCTTCGACGCGTGGGACGAGCTGGACACCCGCGACAGCCGTACCGGGCTCACCCTCGCCGTGCTGGGCCGCCTCGGCGGCTACGGCCGCAGGGACGCGCTGCAACTGCTGCGCCGCTACGCCGCCGAGGGGTGCAACTGGGCCTGGGCCTTGGACGAGCTCGCGGTGCGCGACAGCGACGAGGGCTTGCGCGGGCTGGCGGACGCCGTCCTGGCCCGCTTTCCCGAGGGGCCGGAGGGCGACACCGAGCTGCGTGCCGCGATCCGCGACGCCTACGAGCCGCGTCCGTGGCACCTGTGGGCCGGCACACACCCGCGCGTGGCCGCCGCGACCGAGCGGGCCCCCTTCGACCTGTGGCAACGCCAGATGTCCCGGCCCCAGACGCCGGAGTGGAGCACAGAGGCCGTACTGGCCTGGGCGGACGCCGAGGCCGAGCCGTCACTCGGTGCGGGCGGCGGCGGAGGCGGGGTCCTCGCCGAGCGTCCGGAAGGACGCGCCACCCTGCGCCGTGCCGCCGCGGCAGCCCGCCTGCTGGGCGCCGTGGCCGGCCCCGCTGACCGCCCGGCGCTGCGCCTCGCGGCCGGCAGCGGACTCCCGGGCGCACGCTGTGCGGCGCTGCGCCACCTGTCCGAGGTGGACGACCCGGAGTTGCCGGGGCTGATGGAGCTCGCCGCCGACGACCTCTCCGAAGCGGTCGTGGACTTCGCCGTCGACACCCTCGGACGGATGCGCGGCGAGAGGATCCTCGTCCACGCCCGCGCCTGGGCCTCCCGCACCGACGGCAGCCGTCTCGCCGACGCCGCGGCCCGCCTCCTCGCCTGCGCGGGCGGCCCCGAGGACGCTCCGCTCGTGGTCGCCGCCCTGCATCGTGAGGTCTCCCGTTCCGGTCCGGACGGGGAGGCGCTCTTCGCCCTCGTCGAGGGCGTCGGCCGACTCGCGGCCGGGCAGGCCGTGTCCGTGCTGCGCCACATCTACGCCGAGACGGTCTGCTCACAGCTCCGCCTCGGCGCGGCACGCGGCCTCGCCGTCGTCGACCCGTACTTCGCCACGGGCGCGGCGGTCGAATGCCTGTGGGACTGCGAGGAGGCCACCCGCGAGCTCGCCGCCCGCCACGTCCGCACCAGCGGCAACGTCCGCGTCCTCGACCGCCTGCGCCGTCTCGCGGCTGATCCGGGCGAGGAGGCCGAGGTCCACGCGGCCGTCCGCGGCCGCCTGAGCGCGGGTTGACCCCGCGGGCACCCGCCGGCACCCGTCGGCAGTCCCGGACGGCCCTGCCGGCGCGGGGTGTGGAGCCGGGCGTTGGACGTCGGGTGTCGCGGTCCTGATCGGTCTCGTCGGCGGCGCGGGCGGTCGCGCTCGGGCTGACCCCGCGCGGCGCACGGTTCGCGGCTGACGGCCTGCGGCCCGCTGCCGGGCGGCGGGGGTCGGTGCGGGCGTCGGGTGTCGCCCGGGCGGACCCGGGCGACGACACGTTGACGCTCACTCCTCCCGGGGGGCCGCCTCCGCGGCAAAGCCCGCACCGAGCTCATCGAGCCCATCGAGCGCGCTGGGCGCACCGAGGGGCAGCAGACCCCGCTCCGCGAAGATCTTCTTCGCCGCCATGGTGGCGTTCAGGGAACGCGGGATCCCGCAGTACACGGCCGACTGGAGCAACGCCTCGATGATCTCGTCGGGGCTGAGACCGACGTTGAGCGACGCGTTGATGTGGATCTCGAGCTCCGCCTCGCAGCCGCCGAGTGCGGTGAGCATGCCGAGCGTCACCAGCTGTCGGTCCCGCGGCGCCAGGTTGGGGCGCGAGTAGATGTCCCCGTAGGCCCAGGCCACGATCGAGTGGCCGAGCTCCGGGGAGATGTCCGCCAACGCGGGGGCCACGCCCTGGCCGCTCCGGCTGTGGATGTCGTTCAGGGCCTTGAGGCCGCGTTCGAAGCGCTCGTCGCGCGTCTCCCCGCCCGACGCGAGCAGGACGGGCGAGCTTGTCGAGCCGTTCGTGGTCATGCTGTTCCCCCGGTTTCCGACGGCCGCCGGGTCGGCGGCCGTCGATCGCGAACGATCTTCACGTGCGTCGCCGACTCTAGGAGCAAGCACGGCAGTTGGGCGAATCGAACGCAGATCCGGTCGACGGCCGGGGTCGGGGAGGGCGCTGGTTCGGGGGCGACCGGATGCGCGGTCATGGGGACGTGATGCGGCCGGGGCCGGGCGAGCCGAGGAACACGGACGGAATGTTCCGAGAACGCCGTGGTCCGGGCCGGGACACCCGCCAAAACCGCCGACACGAGGATTCGTGAGCCGTTCGCCGTCCGGTCAGATCCACGTGCCTCGCCGCACGCCGGGGCTCGGAATAACGCTGGCATGCGTGTCGTCCTCGTCACCGAGTCGTTCCCGCCAGACATCAACGGGGTCGCCCACTCCGTCCTGCGTACCGCCGAGCATCTGGTGCGTCGTGGG
Source organism: Streptacidiphilus anmyonensis (assembly GCF_000787855.1). GTDB lineage: Bacteria > Actinomycetota > Actinomycetes > Streptomycetales > Streptomycetaceae > Streptacidiphilus > Streptacidiphilus anmyonensis. The sequence continues at coordinate 185,994 of NZ_BBPQ01000006.1, forward strand.
CACGAGCCCCTCGTCATCACTCCCGCGCCCGCCGTGCCGGTGGCGGCCGGGGACCCGTGCCCGGTCGTGCGCGTGCCCGCCATGCCGCTGCCCGGGTATCCGCAGGTCCGGATCGCGCTGCCCAGCCGCAAGCTGGAGCAGCTGATCGCCGGGCACCGACCCGACGTCGTCCACCTGGCCAGCCCCTTCCTGCTCGGGTCCCGCGGCATGGCCGCGGCCGAGCGGCTCGGGCTGCCGACGGTCGCCGTCTACCAGACCGACATCGCCGGGTACGCCCGCGCCTACCGTGCGGGCAGCGCGCTCGGGGAGGCCGCCGCCTGGCGGCGGCTGCGGACGGTGCACTGCGCCGCCGACCGCACCCTGGCGCCGTCCACGCCCGCCTCGCAGGACCTCACCGCCCACGGCATCCCGCGCGTGCACCTGTGGCGTCGCGGCGTCGACTCCGTCCGCTTCCACCCGCGCCACCGCAGTGAGGCGCTCCGGCGTGAGCTGGCGCCGAACGGGGAGGTGCTCGTCGGGTACGTCGGGCGCCTCGCGCCCGAGAAGCGGGTGGACCTGCTGGCCGAGACGGTGGCGCTGCCCGGCGTACGGGTCGTCGTCATCGGAGACGGCCCCTCCGACCACTCGCTGCGCCAGGCGCTCCCCGGCGCCGTCTTCCTCGGACGCCGCACAGGGGACGAGCTCGCCGCGCTCTACGCCTCACTGGACGTGTTCGCCCACACCGGCCCGATGGAGACCTTCTGCCAGACCATCCAGGAGGCCATGGCCAGCGGAGTGCCCGCGATCGGGCCCGCCGTCGGCGGACCGCTGGACCTGATCGGACACCGTCGCACCGGACTGCTCGTTCCCGCCCGGGACGGCGCCGCCCTCGCCCGCGCCGTGAGCGAGCTCGCGGCCGACGAGCTGGTGCGGGCCCGGTACGGCGAGGCGGCTCGCGCCGAGGTCCAGTCGCGCACCTGGGAGTCGGTCGGCGACGAGCTGATCGAGCACTACCGGTGGGTCATCGCCCAGCGCGGCCGCATCGTGGGCGACGTCCGCAGGTCCGACGGCCAGGCCGCCACGGCGGCAGCCGTTCCCGCCACCCCCAACGCCACCACACCCACGGCCGTGACGGGCGCGGGCGCTGGGGCCGGCACGGCCGCCGCGGCCTAGGAGCGACCGACATGGCACTGCGAATCGTGCGGGTGGCGAACTTCGTCACCCCGACCTCGGGCGGACTGCGCACGGCGCTGCGCCGTCTCGGGGCCGGCTACCTCGCGGCCGGGCACCAGCCGGTGCTGATCGTGCCCGGTCCCGAGGCCGCGGATGAGGAGACCGAGCAGGGCCGCGTGATCACCCTGCCCGGTCCCGTCGTCCCCGGCACCGGCGGGTACCGGGTCCTGCGCGACCGGGCCCGCCTGGCCGCGACGCTGGAGGCGGTGCGGCCGGACCGGTTGGAGGTCTCCGACCGGACCACGCTGCGCTGGACCGGCCGGTGGGCCCAGGAGCACGGCGTTCCCGCGGCGATGGTCTCCCACGAGAGCCTCGACGGCGTGCTGCGGATGTGGGGGCTGCCCCACCCCGCCGCCCGACGCGCGGCCGACGTCCTCAACGCCCGCACGGCACGCGACTTCACCCGGATCATCTGCACCACCGAGTGGGCCGCCCGGGAGTTCCGACGCCTGGAGCTCAGGCGTCCGGGCACGACCGACCTGCGGCTCGCCCCCCTCGGGGTCGACCTGACCCTGCGTCACCCCTCCTGTCGCGACGAGGCGCTGCGGGCGGAGCTGGCCGCGCCCCACGAGACGCTGCTCGTGATGTGCTCGCGCCTCTCCCACGAGAAGCGGCCCGAGCGCGCCCTCGACGCGCTCGTCGAGCTCCGACGCCGCGGTGTGCCGGCCGTGCTCGCGATCGCCGGGGCCGGTCCGCTGCGACCGCGCCTGGAGGCCCGCATCGAGCGGGAAGGGCTGCCCGCCCGCCTCCTCGGCCACATCGCCGACCCGGCGCACCTCTCGTCCGTGCTGGCCTCGGCCGACATCGCGCTGGCCCCAGGACCCGTGGAGACCTTCGGCCTGGCCGCTCTCGAGGCGCTCGCCTGCGGCACGCCCGTGGTCGCCTCGGCCTCCTCCGCGCTGCCGCCGATCATCGGCGAGGCCGGCCTGCCCGCCGCCGACACCGGAGTCGCCTTCGCCGACGCGGTCCAGCGTCTGCTGGCCCGCCCGGCCCCCCTCCGCCGCGCCACCGCCCGCGCCCGTGCCGAGGGGTTCGGCTGGGACGCCTCCGTGGCCGCGTTCCTGGCGGCGCACGAGGCGGATCCGGACGCCCCCGTCGGCTGGCGCCTCGAACCCCACCCGCAGTCCCAGCCCTCCGGGGAGGCCCAGCACTCCCCGCAGCGACCCGCCGCACTCCTCCCGAAGGGAGCCCCCGATGACGTTGTTGCGCGTCTCCGCGCTCGGTGACTCCCTGACCGAGGGCCTCGGCGACCCCGTCGCCGGAGGGTGGCGCGGCTGGGCCGCGCTGCTCGCGCAGAGCCTCGCCGCCGACCCCGCGGACGTGGCCTTCACCAACCACGCCACCAGCGGCGCCCAGACCGCCGACGTGCTGCTGCGTCAGCTCCCCGAGGCACGGGGGCAGCGACCGCACGTCGCCGCTGTGATCGTCGGCGGCAACGACACTCTGCGGGCCACCTACGACATCCAGGCGGTGGCCCGCCACCTGGACACCACGCTCGGCAGCCTGGTCGAGGACGGGACGGTGCTGCTCACCGCGTGCCTCCCGGACCCCGGCCGGATGCTGGGGCTGCCCTCCGCGCTGGCCCGGCCGCTGGGCCGGCGGATGCGCAGCGTCAACACCGTCGTGCACGCGCTGTCCGAGCGCTACGACGCCGTGCACGTCCACGCCGCCGAGGAGCCGTGGCTGTTCGACCCCGTGATGTGGAGCGTGGACCGACTCCACCCGAGCGAGCGCGGCCACCGCGCCCTGGCCCGTGCCTTCCACCGTGAACTGGCAGTCCGCGGCATAGCGATGGGCCCGGAGCCGGACGACCGGACCGACGGCATGGCGCCGTCCCGCACCGCGCAGGTGCTGTGGATGGCGACCAAGGGCACCCGCTGGGTGCTGGACCGTTGCACGGACCTGCTGCCCGACCTGCTGCGCCTGGCCGCCGCCGAGCGCCGGGAGAACCGCGCCGAGCAGCTGGACCGGGAGGCCGCCGAGCGGACGGCCTCCGCGCTGCGGGCCCTGCCCGGCTGGCGCGAGCACGCGGCGGCCCACGCCGCGGGCGGCATCGCCCCCCGCCGATCCACGGCCGACCGTGCGTTCGTCGAGACCGAGGTCAGTCCAGCGTGACGGCTCGGACGCAGAGCACCGAGGGGAGGTGCTCGTTGAGCAGCGACCAGGACTCGCCCTCGTCCGCGCTGCCGTACAGTTCCCCGTTCCTGTTGCCGAAGTAGATCCCGGCCGGCTCGGCGTCGTCCGTGGTCAGGGCGTCGCGGAGGACCACGCCGTAGTGGTCGCGCTCGGGCAGGCCCTTCTCCAGCGGCTGCCAGGTCTCACCGGCGTCCTCGGTCCGGTAGACGCGGCAGCGGTGCTCGGGCGCCAGCCGCTCGTAGTCGGCGACCAGCGGGAAGACGTAGGCGGTGTCGCCGCGGCGCGGGTGGGCCGCGACGGGGAAGCCGAAATCGGCCGGCAGCCCGGCGTCGATGCGCTTCCAGACCGCCCCGGCGTCGTCGCTGCGGTACACGCCGCCGTGGTTCTGCAGGTAGAGCCGGGAGGGGTCGGTCGCGTCCTGCGAGACCTTGTGCACGCACTGCCCGAAGGCCGGGTACCGCTCCTCCTCGGGCATGAACCGGGCCTCGATGCCGGTGTTCGACGGCTCCCAGTGCGCGCCGCCGTCGAGGCTGCGGTAGACGCCGCCCGTGGAGACGGCGATGGTGATCGCCTGCGGATCGCGCGGGTCGAGCACGATCGTGTGCAGTCCCTGGCCGCCGAAGCCGGCCTGCCACTGCTCGCGCTGCGGGTGGCGCCACAGGGCCTCGTTGAGGGTGAAGGAGAGGCCGCCGTCCTCGGACCGGAAGAGCGCGGCCGGTTCCGTGCCCGCGTAGACGACGCCGGGCTCCTCCGGCCCGGCCGGCCGCAGCTGCCAGACCCGGACCAGCGACGCGTCCGTCCCGGCGGGGAACTTGACGGCCGGGGCGGCCGGCTCCTGCCAGCTGGCGCCCAGATCGTCCGAGGTGAACACCGACGGACCCCAGTGGCTGGAATCCGCGCCGACCAGGATGCGCGGCGTCGCGCCCCGACGGTCCACCGCGACCGAGTAGACGCCCTGCATCACGAAATGGGGACCCGTCCAGGACCAGGACCGGCGGTCCTTGCTGCGGGCGAGGAACAGGCCCTTGGCCGTGCCGACCGCGAGCAGCGTCTCAGACATGCGGAACACCTCCAGGCGGAGCCGTGGATGGATGACATAGGCGGATGGGGGACGACGAGCCGGTGGACGGAGCGAGGTCCGAGCGCCCCGTGCCCCGGGCTCTGCCAGCAGTCTGGACCCGTCCCGCGCCCGATGTCCCGTCGAACGCGCTCGAAAACACTAACGAGGGAGCGCGCGCATCCTGCACATGCGCCGGAATCGCGCAGCCCGCTCGCCGATCCGCACGAGTCGAGTCGCGCCTCAGGCGTCGAGTCGCGCGGTGGGCAGGAGCCGGACCGGCGTTCCGGGCCCCGCCTGCGCCGCCGCGGCCAGGTCCGGCTCCGGGACCACCCCGACGACGGGATAGCCGCCGGTGGTCGGATGGTCGGCGAGGAAGACGACGGGCATCCCGTCCGGCGGGACCTGGACGGCGCCCAGCACCATGCCCTCGCTCGGCAGTTCGCCGAGTCCGTCGCGGCGGCGCAGCGGCGGCCCGTCCGCGAGTCGCAGGCCGACCCGGTTGCTCGCCGGGGAGACGCGGTAGCGGGCACGCCCGAGCGCGGCGAGCGACTCCGGCTCGAACCAGTCGCGGCGCGGGCCGGGCGTCAGGCGCAGCAGCAGTTCGGCGGGAGGTCCGGCCAGCGGGACCTGGTCCGCGCTGCCCGGGCCGAGCGGCCCCAGCGTTCCCGGCGCGCCCAGCGGCAGTCGCATCCCGGCGGTGAGCGGCGCGGGTCCGAGACCCGCCAGCAGGTCCGCCGACCGGCTGCCGAGCACGGCGGGTACGTCGAAACCGCCGTCCACGGCCAGGTAGCAGCGCACCCCGGCGGTGGCCGCGCCCACCTCGAGCAGCTCACCCGCCCGCACCCGCACGGGCGCGCCCCAGCCGACCGGCCGCCCGTCCACGCGCACGGGCGCGGTCGCGCCGGTCACCGCGACCCACGCGTCGCCGCCGACCGCGCGCAGCGCCAGGTTCCCCGTCGTCGCCTCCAGCGCGGCGGCGCCCGACGCTCCGACGCTCGGCCCATGGCCCCCCGACAGGTGGCCGGCCGGCCCGAGTCCGCCCACCCCGAGTCCACCCACCCCA
>NZ_BBPQ01000006.1:191658-197865 GCF_000787855.1 Streptacidiphilus anmyonensis
GCCCATGGCCCCCCGACAGGTGGCCGGCCGGCCCGAGTCCGCCCACCCCGAGTCCACCCACCCCAGGTCCGCCCGACGCCGTTCCGCCCCACTCACGGCCGCCCGTGCCGTTGCCGACCAGCGTGTTGGCCCACCGGTAGGCGGGAGCATCCAACGCCCCGGCCCGAGGCACGCCCAGGGCCGCCACCCGGCGTCGGCCCTCGTCCTGCACGGTCGTCAGCGGGCCCGGACGCACCACCTCGAAGGCGCGCCCTGACCGGAGGCGTTCGTGGGCGTGTGCCACCTCAGCTCCCCTCCCCGTTCCGCGCGCCCGTCGCCGGTACGAACCGCACCCGGGTGCCCGGTGACAGCAGCGCCGCCGGCGTGCGGTCCGCGTCCCACAGGCGCAGCGTGGTGCGGCCGATGAGCTGCCAGCCGCCGGGGGAGGGGCTCGGGTAGACGCCCGTGTACGGTCCGGCGAGCGCGACGGAGCCGGCGGGGACGCGGGTGCGCGGGGTGGCGCGGCGGGGCACGGCGAGCTCGTCGGGCAGACCGGTGAGATAGGCGAAGCCCGGTGCGAAGCCGCAGAAGGCCACCCGGAAGAGGCAGTCGGCGTGCCGTCGCGCAGCCTCGTCGGGAGGGACGCCCCACAGTCGCGCCACCTCGGCCAGGTCCTCGCCGTCGTACACGGTCGGGATCTCCACCAGCGGCCCCGTGCCCGCCTCGGCGGCGTGCGGGGTCCACGCGCCCAACCAGGTTGCCAGACCGGCTCGTTCGCGCGCGTCGGCGAGGCCGTCGATGAGCACCGTCCGCGCGGCGGGCACGAGTTCGGCACCGTCCGTGAGCAGGCCGTCATGCTGACGCTGCATCAGGTCGCCGAGCAGCGCGGCGACCTGCTCGTCCGTGCCGACCTCGGCGAGCAGCGCCCGCGCCCCCATCGGACGGACGACCGTGCGCCGCAGGCCCTCGGGACCGCGCCCGCCGCTCAAGCGAACGCCTCGACCGTCACGCCCGCCGACCGCAACGCGCTCCGGACCCGCGCGGCCAGAGCGGCCGCGCCCGGTGTGTCGCCGTGCAGGCACAGGGAGTCGGCCGTGACCGCCACCTTCGCGCCCGACGCTGTCGCGGCCTCGCCGGCCACCGCGATGGAGAGGGCCTGGGCGACGACGGCGTCGGGATCGTGCAGGACCGCGCCGGGCTCGGTGCGCGGCACGAGCGTGCCCTCGGGTGTGTAGGCGCGGTCCGCGAACGCCTCCGCCACCGTGGGCAGTCCCGCTGCGGCGGCCAGGCGCAGCAGCGCCGAGCCGGGCAGGCCGAGGACCGGCAGCTCGCGGCCGAAGGCGCGGGCGAAGGCGGTGACGGCGTCGACGACGGCCGCGGCCTGCTCCTCGTCGCGGACCGCCCGGTTGTACAGGGCGCCGTGCGGCTTCACGTAGGCGACGCCCGCCGCCCCTGCGGTCCGCGCGAAGAGTTCCAACGCGCCGATCTGGTAGGTCAGTTCGTCGGCGAGCTCGGCGCGCGGCACGTCCATGGCGCGGCGGCCGAAGCCCGCGAGGTCCCGGTAGGAGACCTGCGCGCCGATCCGCACGCTGCGCGCGACCGCGCCCTCGCAGACGCGTCGCATGGTGGACGGGTCGCCGGCGTGGAAGCCGCAGGCCACGTTGGCGCTGGTCACGACGGAGAGCAACGCCTCGTCGTCGGTCAGCGTCCAGCGGCCGAAGCCCTCGCCGAGATCGGCGTTGAGATCCATCTCCACCTCCGGCTGCCGCACCTTCGACTCCACGTCCGGCCTTGATCGTATGCGGCCCGCGCGACGCCCGCCGGGCCTGGCCGCCAGTCGGGCCGACAGCGGCCGAGGCCGGGGTGTGAAACGGTGCAAACCCTCCCCTGTCGTGGCGCAAACGGCGCGCCGCGAAGACCACCCGGACGGGACCGGGTGCACCACGCCGTGGTGCGGCGCTTCCCGCTGCCGGTGAACGCGTCGCCGTCGGACACGCGGAACGAGGCGAGCTCGCCGGACAGACCGGGGCGATCCATGCCGTTTGGGACGTTGTCCGTCCGAGCCTCTACGCTAAACCCCCGTGACCACCACCGCCGAAGCAGCGCGCCCGGCCCCGGGCCCCGCGGCCGACGAGGGCCTCGCCCGTCGGCTGCGCGCCCTCGCCTGCACCGCGCCGCTGCACGACCTCGACAGCCGCAAGGCCAATCTGGCGGGCGAGTACGCGGTCTACGGCATGGCGGAGGTCGCGCTCGCCGCGATCGACCTGGTCACCCTGCACATGGACTTCGACACGGGCGCCGACCGGGACCAGGTCCTCGCCCGGATGCTGCCGCGCGTCGCCGCGCAGGCCCCCGAGCGCGAGTGGCGCGAGCACGAGCGGGTCGCCAAGTGGGTGCTGGAGTCGCTGATCAACGTCGGCAGCGTGGACCGCGGCTTCCGCGCCGTCTACGGCACCTTCGCTTCCGACGGCTCGTACATCCGCCGCGACTACGACTTCAAGCTCATCGAGGAGGTCCCGGGTCCTGACGGCGGCGTCTACCTGCGCACCACCGACGAGGCCGTCAACGTCCTCGTCGGCGCGCTCGACACCGACGTCACCTCCGCGCAGATCGCGGCCGAGGTGAAGCTGGAGGTGCTGATCCGGCGCGGCCGCCTCGCCGACGCCCAGCTCGCCGCCGAGCAGGCCCGCTACCGCACCGTCCAGTACAGCGAGCTGCTGCGCCGCGCCCTCGAGGCCACCCGGCGCAACGTGCGCGCCGTGGACTGGATGGAGACCGTCCCGGACCTGATCGCCGAGGCGCTGGAGCACATCGCCGACCGCTACCGGCACGAGAACGCGATCCTCACCAACATCCGCAAGGCCCGCGACGAGTCCGAGGACCCCGAGCACAAGCGCCGTGCCGCCGAGCTCGTCGACATCGTCAAGGACTGCATCCGCCGCCACACCCAGCTGCAGACCCGTCTGCTGGAGGCCGGCCCGCTGTTCCGCGCCGAGCAGGACCGGCAGGCCTTCGCCGCGCCGAGCACGCGCAGCGGCCTGGACCTGTACGGCCAGCTGCTCGCCCCCGTGCTGCCGCTGCCGCTGGAGCAGGCGTCGGCGGTGACGACGGCGTTCTTCCGCAAGGGGATAGGGCTGCGCACCCCGGACGCGGTCCGCCTGACGGATCTCGTCGACGTCCTGCTCACCCCGCCGGTCGAGCGCGAGCATCTGGGAGCGGAGCTCCCCGAGCCCGACCTGATCTCCACCCCCGACGACAGCCGCTTCTCCGACGAGCAGCTGGAGACCGCGCTCGGCCTGCTGGACCTCCCGGCGGACGCCCCCCGCCGCCTCTCCGGCCTGCTCGCCGAGGCCCGCCGGATCGACCCGGATCTGCCGTACCTGGTCGCCCTGCTGTCCGTGCACGCGGCGAGCCCGGGCGTCGGCACGGCCTACCGGCAGGGCGAGGAGCGGCTCCTCTTCGCCGTCGACGACGGGACGCGGCTCGACGACCAGGAGTTCGGCGGGGCCGACCTGATCGTCGGCAGCGCGCTGCTGGACGCGGTCGGCATGGCGGCGGACCGTACGGAGGGGAACTGATGAGCGCCCCCAAGGAAGTTGCCACCTCCCTCTGTCCGGAGCTGAACCGATGATCGACGACGACTACGACGCACCGAGCCCCGGTGAGAGCGCCGCGCGCCCCGCGCCGATCACGCCCGCCGACGTCGCCGACGCGAGCCGGCTGGTCAGCTTCGGCCTCCAGCCGAAGCTGCTGCCCGCGCGTGACACCGAGTACGCCGAGCTGATCCGGCGCTACCGCGACGACCCGTCGTTCGCGCGGCTCGCCGACGCCGTGGCCACCGGCCTGGGGCTGATCGTGCTGGAGGTGTCCTCCCGCGCGGGCATGGCCGTGGCCGCGGCCGAGGACAGCGTGTTCGCGGTGCGCATGGGGGACTACTCCCGCCGCGCCGCGTCCGAGTCCACCGACCGGTTCCTGCACGGGCTCGCGCACCTCGCGGTCGCCGCGCTGGCGTTCCCGCGCCCGGAGGACCTCGCCGACGACGGGTACCTGGGGCGGATCACGGTCAACGGGGTCGACGCCTTCGTCCGCCAGGCCTGCCGCAGGCTGGAGCAGCAGGCGGACGTGTCGGGCGACAACACCGACCCGGTCAGCGACGCGCCGGGCCTGGAGGCGGCCTGGCGCGTCTACGCCCGGCGCAGCGCCACCGGCGCGACCAAGGACGCGCGCAGGCTCGCCGGCTCGACGATCGGGATCGTCGGCAAGGCGGTGTCGTTCCTGGTCGACTCGGGTTTCCTGCAGAAGACCTCGGACGACTCCGGCGGCACCTACCGCACGACCGCCCGCTACCAGCTCCAGGTCCGGGACATGGCCGGCAGCGCCGCGATGGCGGAGCTGCTCGCCCTCGGTGTCGTGCCCGTCTCGGACGGCAGCGCCACGCTGCTGCCGCCCGACGACTCGGACGACCTGGTCACCGACGCCGGCCTGCCGTTCCACAGCGTCTGAACCGCCGTACGGCGTCTGAACCGCCCTGCTTCTGAAAACCCCTGACTCTGAAGACCCCTGATCGGAGATCCGCCGCACCATGTACGAGCTGAACCGGGTTCGCCTGTACTCCATCGGCCCTGCCGGTGCGCGGTACGCCGACACCGTGCTCGACCTGAGCGGCGTCGGCGATGCCGTCCCCGACCCGGCGCCGCGCCAGCCGGGGTTCTTCGACGAGGAGGACAACGGACCGGTGCGCCGCCCGGCGCCCGCGGGCGTGCTGTTCCTGGAGAACGGCGGCGGCAAGTCCGTGCTGCTCAAGCTGATCTTCTCGGTGATGCTGCCCGGTCACCGCAACACGCTCGGCGGCGCCAGCTCCGGCGTGCTGCGCAAGTTCCTGCTCGCCGACGACTGCGGACATGTCGCGCTCGAGTGGCAGCACACGCTCACCGGCGAGACCGTCGTCGTCGGCAAGGTCAGCGAGTGGCGTGGACGCCAGGTCTCCGCCGACCCGCGCAAGTTCGCCGAGGCCTGGTACTCGTTCCGGCCCGGCCCCGCCCTCGGCCTCGACTCGCTCCCCGTCGCCGAACGCGCGGTGCTGATGCCCGCGCCGGGCCAGGAGGCGCCGAAGGTCAGCGCCCGCGGCCGCCGCCGCACCATGAAGGGCTTCCGCGACCTGCTGATGGAGGCCGGCAAGCTTGCCCCCGAGCTGGAGATCACCTGGGAGGAGGGCCACGAGCGTTGGACCGAGCACCTGAGCGCGCTCGGACTCGACCCGGAACTCTTCCGCTACCAGCGCGAGATGAACGCCGACGAGGGTGAGGCGGCCGGTCTCTTCGCGGTCAGGAGCGACAAGGACTTCACCGACCTGCTGCTGCGCGCCGTCACCGACACCCGCGACACCGACGGGCTCGCGGACCTGGTGCACGGCTTCGCCTCGAAGCTGGGTCGTCGCGCCGAGCTGACCGCCGAGCGGGACTTCACCGGCGGCTCGCTCGATCTGCTGCACCGCATCGCCGAGGCGGCGACCGCACGTGAGGGCGTGCGGGAGAACCACCGCTCCGCCGAACGCCGCGCGCGACGCCTCGCCCGGTCCCTTTCCGCCCGCGCGGGCCTGGAGCGGGCGCGGGCCGGCGAGTTGGAGGAGCAGGTCGCCACCGCGGCCGACGCGGTGTCCGCCGCGCACGACTCCCGTACCCGGCAGTCGCTCATCACCGCCGAGTTGACGCACCGTCATGCAAGTCTGGCGCTGGCCGACGCCACCGCCGACGCCGCCGCCCTGCGGCGCGAGCTGCTCGACGCCCGCACGCTCCACTCCGCCTGGCAGGCCACCGAACTGGTGCTCCGTCACCGGGCCGCCGCCGACCGGGCCGCGCGGGTCTCCGCCGCGATCCGCGAGGCCGAGCGCGACGCCGCGCCCGCGCTCGCGGCCCGCACCAAGGCCGCCGTCGCGCTGGTCCGGGCGCTGGAGGCCGCCGCCGAGGCGGCCGAGGAGCGCGCCGACAGCGAGGAGGCGCGCGCGCACGAGCTGCAGACCCAGGGCGAGGCCGGCCGCCGCGACGCCACCGCCGCCGCGACCGCCGCGCAGAAGGCCCGCTCCGAGGGCGACCATCTGCGTCAGCGTCTCGCCGAGGTCGAGCAGGAGACCCAGCAGGCGGTCCGCTCCGGCTGGATCGACACCACCACCGGCGAGGTCGACAGCCCCGAGCCGATCGATCCGGCCCGTGCCGCGCTCGAGGCGGCCGA
>NZ_BBPQ01000006.1:198244-222975 GCF_000787855.1 Streptacidiphilus anmyonensis
GCCCGGGCCGCGCCGAGGCGGCCGACGCCGAGAAGATCGCGGGCGCCGCCTGGGAGGAGGCGCGCGCCGCCGCCGAGCAGGCAGCTGGCCGCTCGCGCGAGGCCGCCGCCCGTGAGGGCCGCGCCGAACTCGCCGCCGCCCGCGCCCAGGACGCGCTCGCCGCCGCCGAGACCGCGCTCGCCACCGAGGAGCACACCCTCAGCCTGCTGGCCGGCGAGCCGCGTATCACCGCCCTGCTCGGCGTGCCCGACGGGGAGTTGACGCCGCAGCAGCTCGACGCCACCGCCGACTCGCTGCGGGAGCAGCTCGACAACGCCGTCGCCACCGCCGAACGCACCCTGTTCGACCTGCGCACCCAGGCCGCCGACGACTCGCGCATCCTCGCCGCCCTCGGCGACGGCGGGCTGCTGCCGCCGGGCCCGGACGTGCTGGCCACCGTCGAGTACCTCGGCGAGCACGGCGTCCCGGCCCTGCCGGGCTGGCGCTACCTCGCCCAGTCCGTCGACCCGGTGGACCACGAGCGCATCCTCGCCGCGCGCCCGCAGCTGGTCGACGGCGTCATCGTCACCGACCCGGCCTCGCTCGCCCGCGCCCGGGAGATCCTGGCCGCCGCCGCGTTGCTGCCGCGCTCGGCCGTCGCCGTCGGCACCTCCGCGGCGCTGCTCGGCCCGGTCGCCCAGGAGCCCTCCGCCGAGGGCGAGACCGGCGTCTTCCTCGTGCCGCCGAACCCGGCCATGCACGACGAGTCGGCCGCCGACGAGGAGCGCCGCCAGCTGCGCGACCGGGCCGGCGCGCGCGACGAGCAGATCCGCGAACTCGCCGCCCGGCTCGGCGGCGACCGGCTGCTGGTCGGCCGGCTCTCGTCCTGGCGCACCGGCTGCCCCGCCGGGCGTCTGACGGAGCTGGCCGCCGACGTCGCGGCCGCGCGCGAGGCGCTGGAGGCCGCCACCGCCGAGCGCGGGGGCGCCCGCGCCGCGCACGACGAGTCCGAGCAGGAGCGCGCCACCGCCGCGCGGATGCGTGAGACCCGGCTGGAGGCCGCGCAGCAGGCCCGCCGTCGCGCCGACGCCTTGGCCGGGCTCGCCTACCGCCTGCGTGAGCGCTCCACCTGGACGGCCCGCCTGCGCGAGGTCGCCGACGAGACCACCCAGGCCGAACTGCGCCAGCACGCCTGCACGGAGCTCGCCCAGGCAGCCGACGAGGACCGCCGGGCCGCCCAGCGCGCCGCCGACGACGCCCGCCGCACCGCCCGTGCGCTGCGCGCCGAGCGCGCCGAACTGCCCAGCAGCGACCTGCCCGGCTCCGACCTGCCCGAGGACACCGACGAGGCCGCGAGCGCGGACGTGCCCACGGCGTCCCTGCCCGCGCTGCGCGAGGCGCACCGCGTCGCGGCCCAGCTGTACGAGAAGGTCGGCGTCGGCGCGGATCTGCGCGCCGAGCAGGCCCGCGCGGAGAGCGACGAGTCCTCCGCCCGCGCCGAGCTGGACCGGCTCACCAACAAGGTCCGCACCCGCGCCGAGGAGCTGCTCGGCAGCCCCGACGGGGCCGACGGCCCGGCCCGCCAGGCCGCGGCCTCCCGCGCCGAGGACCTGGTGCAGACGATCGAGGCGCGCGCCTCCGCCGCCAGCGAGCAGCTCGGCCGTCTGCGCGGCGACGCCGAGCGCAGCGCGCCCGCCTCCGGTGAGGCCCACACCGAGCTGCCCGAGGGGCTCGTCCCGGGGGACCAGGACCACGCCCGCGAGCTGCTGCGTGCCGCCACCGCCGAACTCGCCTCCCGCAGCGACGCCCTGGAGGCCGGCCGGGCGGCCCACGCCGAGCTGCAGCGCACGCTGGAGTCCGCGCAGCACGCCGCCGCCGAGTTCGAGGAGACCGCCGCGCAGCTGCGCGACGGTCTGCGCGAGCCCGCCGACGGCGCCGCCCACGCGGAGGACGAGGAGCAGGTCGCACCGGTCACCGGCTCCCTGCCCGAGGCCCGCCACGCCGCCTCCGACGCCCGCCGCCACCTGCGTGCCGCGAGCGCGGAGCTGTCGGCGGCCGACCTGGCGGTCCGCGACGCGAGCGACGCGCTGGTCCGGCACGCCAACTCCACGCGCTTCGAGGCCGTCCGCACCCCGGCCCGCCAGCAGATCCGGGAACTGCCCGCCGCTGTGCTGCCCGAGCACGCGGCCCAGTGGGCCACCGCGTTCGCGCCACGTCTGCGCGTGCTGACCGACGAGCTCGACCAGTTGGAGCGCAACCGCGACAGCATCGTCGACCGCCTGCGCGGCCTCGTCGAGTCCTCGCTCGCCACGCTGCGCGCCGCCCAGCGCCTCTCCCGTCTGCCCGAGGGCCTCGGAGAGTGGTCCGGCCAGGAGTTCCTCCGGATCCGCTTCGACGAGCCTGACCACGCGGTGCTGACGGAGCGTCTGGGCGAGGTCATCGACGAGGCGACGCGCGCCGCGGTCCGCCGTCAGGGTTCGAACTCCTCGTCCGGGGCGGTGGACTGGAACCGCCGGGACGGCATGTCGCTGCTGCTGCGCGGCGTCCACGCGGCGCTGGAGCCGCGCGGCGTCACGGTCGAGATCCTCAAACCCGACGCGGTGCTGCGCGCCGAGCGGGTGTCGGTCAGTCAGATGTCCGACGTGTTCTCCGGCGGCCAGTTGCTCACCGCGGCCATCGCGCTCTACTGCACCATGGCCGCGCTGCGCGCCAACGACCGCGGCCAGGCCAAGCTGCGCCACGCGGGAACGCTGTTCCTGGACAACCCGATCGGCCGCGCCAACGCGACGTACCTGCTGGAGCTCCAGCGCGCCGTCGCGGACGCGCTCGGGGTCCAGCTGATCTACACCACCGGGCTGTTCGACACGACCGCGCTGGCGGAGTTCCCGCTGATCATCCGCCTGCGCAACGACGCCGACCTGCGCGCCGGGCTCAAGTACATCTCGGTGGAGGAGCACCTGCGCCCCGGGCTTCCCCGACTCGACGAGGAGGAGACGGAGATCCACGGCGCGGTCAGCGCGACGCGCGTCTTCCGCCGACCGCGCGCGGAGGACGAGGCCGCCGCACCGGATGCACCCGCCGTGCCGGACACGCCCGCTGTCGGAGCTGGGAGCCGCACCATGGCCGCCGAGCTCGACGAGTAGGGCCCGGACGGGTCACGGGTCAGCGTGGGCGCTTCGCTCCCGTCATGGGCGTTATCCCGCCGGAGCCGTGGAGGCGCTCCCGCGCGCTGCGCTGGGTGATCCACACGTCCAGGCCGAACCAGGTGGTCACGAAGACCCCGACCACGGTGACCGTCAACGCCCAGCCCATGAAGGCCGCCTCGGCGAACGAGCCGAACATCGTGAAGACCAGCGCCACCAGCGTGAAGGCGAGGGAGAGCAGCAGCCGCACCCGCGCCCGCCGCGCCTCGTCGGGAACCCGTGCCATGGTGTCGTCGGCCTCCTAAGCCTCCACGTACGCGACCAGGATGGCCGAGCGCAGAACCGATACGGAGTAGATGACGCGTATGCCCTCCGCATCGTTGCGGTAGTCGCGGATCAGTGGGAAACGCGTCGGCAGGCCCATCTCCGGATCGATCGCGAGCTCGTTGAGGGCCCGGTCAAGGCGGCGCACCTCCTCCGCGTCGGTGAGGGCGTCGACCTGCTTGCGGGCGCCGTCGGTGAACCGGATCTGCGCCGGTCGGCGCCGCAGCCTACGGGACACGGCCGTCCAGCCTCGCGAGCGCCAGCTCGCGGATCTCCTCCCAGGCCACGCACTCCTCGTCGGTGGGAAGCCCGTTCGCCGCGATCTGCTCCAGAGCCGCGGCCAGGCTGTCGGCCTTGGCACGCTCGTCGGCGGCCCACGCGCGCAGCGCGTCGGCCTCGTCGGGTTCCAGCTCCATCCCCGGCTGACTCACTTGGCCCTCCCCAGGCCGCCGCGTCCCTGCCTCCCGCAGGCTACCCGGACCCTACCGGGTCGAGGCTCGGCTGTTCGAGTGAGGGTCGGGGCGCGGAGCGGGCGGGGGACAGCCGGTTCAGGGGCGGTTCGGGTCGGGGTGCAGGGCGACGAAGAGGGACCACGCGGGGGCTGACGGGTCGTCGGGGCGCGCCGCGAACTCCTCCAGGAGAGCGTGCAGGCGACTGCGGAACTCCTCCATGCCGGCGGGGGAGAGGCGCAGCCCGAGACGGGTCGCGTCGACGTCCGTCGCGGGGGTGAGCGCGACCTCCTCCAGGAACGCGTCGAGCAGGACGCGGTCGATCGCGGGAGCCTCCAGCAGCCAGGACTTCTTCGTGGCCCGATAGGGGATCTCGCGCGCGCCGCGCGCACCGCGCCGCTCCTCCTGCGCCTCCAGGAACCCGGTGCGGACCAGTGTCCGGGTGTGATGCAGCACGCTGGCCGGATCGCGGCCGAGAATCGCGGCGATCTCCTTGTTGGTGTGCGGCTCGCTCAGGCAGATGCGCAGGATGCGCAGCCGCAGCGACGAGGCGAGGGCTTTGGCCTCCTCGTCGGTCGCCGGCCTGCGTTCGGTCATGGCAGCAGCGTACTGAACGGCGCCTTCCCGGGCCCTCGCGCCCCACAAAGTGATTGACAAAACCCAATCACTTGGCCACGGTGGTCGCCATGACCTCTTCCGTCCAGCCGGGCGACCGGCCCGCCCGTCGCGGCGGCCTCTGGCAGCACCTCGACTTCCGACGGCTGTGGATCGGTGAGACCGTCAGTCAGTTCGGCACCATGGTCGGACAGCTGGCGTTGCCGCTGGTGGCCGTGCTGGTGCTGCACGCCTCGACGTTCCAGGTCGGTGTGCTGGCGGCCTGCGAGTCGCTGGCCTTCGTCGTGGTCGGACTGCCCGCCGGTGCCTGGGTGGAGCGGATGCGGTTCCGTTCGGTGCTCCTGGTCAACGACCTGGTCCGCGCCGGGCTCTTCGCCTCGGTCCCGCTGGCCCGGCTCCTCG
This sequence comes from Streptacidiphilus anmyonensis, assembly GCF_000787855.1. Classification (GTDB taxonomy): domain Bacteria; phylum Actinomycetota; class Actinomycetes; order Streptomycetales; family Streptomycetaceae; genus Streptacidiphilus; species Streptacidiphilus anmyonensis. The sequence goes on from NZ_BBPQ01000006.1 coordinate 203,157, forward strand.
GCGTGCTGACCATCGGTCAGCTCTACGTCGTCGCACTGGCCACCGGCGTGTCCACCGTCTTCTTCGACGTCGCCTACCAGTCCTACCTGCCGTGCCTCGTCGACCGGGACCGACTGGTCGAGGGCAACGCGAAACTCCAGGCCAGCGAGTCGGTCAGCCAGATCGCGGGACCAAGCCTCGGCGGCGCGCTGATCCAACTGCTCGGTGCGCCGTACGCCGTGCTGGTCGACGCGCTGAGCTTCCTGTGGTCGGCCGGCTGGGTGCGTGCCATCGAGGCACGGCCGCCCCGGCCCGAGCCCAGCCCGGACCGCCACCTGCTCCGCGAGATCCGCGAGGGCCTCCGCTTCGTCCTGGGGGACCGCATGCTGCGCGCCATCGCCGCGTGCACGGGGTCGGCCAACCTGTTCGCCTCCATGGCCGGCGCCGTCCTCTACATCCTGCTCGCCCGCCAGCTGCGGCTCTCGCCCGGCGTGATCGGCCTGATCGGCTCCACCTCCGCCGTCGGCGGACTGGTCGGCGCGCTCGTCGCCGCCCGCGTCGCCGTGCGGATCGGGCAGGGACCCGCGATGTGGATCCCCATCGCGGTCGCCGGCCCCTGCGCGCTGGTCGCCCCCTTCGTGCACCGCGACTGGACGCTCGGCCTGCTCGCGGCGGCCCAGCTCGTGATGTGGACCGGCATCGTCGTCTACAACATCACCCAGGTCAGCTTCCGCCAGGCCCTGTGCCCGCCCCGGCTGCTGGGCCGGATGAACGCCACCATGCGCTTCCTGGTCTGGGGCACCATGCCGGTCGGCTCGTTCCTCGGCGGTGTCCTCGGCTCCACGATCGGCGTGCGCGGCACGCTGCTCCTGGCGGGCGTCGGCGGTTCGCTGGCGTTCCTGCCGGTCCTCCTGTCCCCGCTGCGCGGGATGCGCGAACTGCCCACCTATGCGGGGCCGGTGGCGGACGACCCGTCCGACGCGGGTCTGGTCGGCAGCGGGACCTGAAGCCCCCGACCAAGGCGGGCCGGTTCGACCCCGTCCCGTTCGCCCCAGGCGCGACCTCGGCTCGCTCCCCGGCTCAGTCCAGGACCGCGTCCAGCTCCTCCAAGGCCCCCGTCACGATCGCGCGCATCGCGCGTTCGGCGGCCGTCGCGTCGCCCGTGGTGATCGCCTCGGCGACCTCGCGGTGCAGCTGGACGGCGTACTCCTCGGGGTGATGCGGCATCAGATGGTGTTCCGTGCGCCCCCGCAGGACCGCCTCGACGGTGGCCCCCAGGTGCGCGAACATCTCGTTGCCCGACGCCTGCAGCACGGTGGCGTGGAAGTCGGCGTCGTGGCGCAGGAAGGCGTCCAGATCGCCGGCGCGGCCGGTCATCGTCATCTCCGTCGCCAGGGCGCCGAGCCTGCGCCGCTGGTCGTCGTCGGCGTGGACCGCGGCGAGCCCCGCCGCCGCCGGTTCGACGGCGACGCGCAGTGAACCGAGCGAGCGCAGTTGGGCGGGCCGGTCGGCGCCGGCCAGACGCCAGGCGATCAGCGTGGGGTTGAAGACGTCCCAGTCGGACCGCGGGCGCACCGTGATGCCGACCCGGCGGCGGGAGGCCACCAACTGCATGGACTCGAGCATCCGTACCGCCTCGCGCACCACCGTCCGGGACACGTCGAAGCGCTCCTCCAGCTCCTCGATGCGCAGCACCGCGCCTTCGGCGATCTCGCCGGAGGCGATCGCGGGCCCGAGGTCGGCGAGGAGGCGGCCCGGCAGGCCCTGGATGTCCATTGGTCCAGGTTAGAGGCCGGTGTCAGAGGGCTGTGTCGGAGTCCGGATCGGCAGTCATTAAAAGTATGACCATTTGCTTCGGCTGCTTGATTAAGTCATACCTTTGCATGACACTTGGGCGACCGCACAGAACGGAGCACCACACCAATGGCTCTCAGCGTCGAGAACCAGCGGCCGGCCCGCACGGCCCCGGCGATCGTGGTGATGGGCGTGGCCGGAGTCGGGAAGACCACCGTCGCCAAGGCCCTCGCGGAGCGCCTCAGCCTCCCTTGCGGGGAGGCGGACGACTTCCACCCCGCCGCCAACATCGCCAAGATGGCCGCCGGCATCCCCCTCGACGACTGCGACCGGGAACCCTGGCTCAGAGCGCTCGGCGCGTGGCTCGGCGAGCGCGTCGAGGCCGGCACCGGGGGAGTCGTCAGCTGCTCCGCGCTCAAGCGCGGCTACCGCGACCTGCTGCGCGAAGCCTGCCCGAACGCCTTCTTTCTGCATCTGACCGGCGCGAACGCGCTGATCGAGGAGCGGCTCGCGCACCGCAGCGGCCATTTCATGAAGTCCCACATGCTCGACTCCCAGCTCGCCATCCTCGAACCCCTCGCGCCCGACGAGAACGGCGCGGTGCTGGACGTCGGTCCTGATCCCCGCACCCTCGTCGAGTCCGCCGCGGCCCTGGTGCCACAGCCGCTCCGCGGAGATCTCCCCTGAGGCCCTGCCGTCCTCATCTCTCGCGGACGCCGCTCCGCCGAGCGCGGAGGTGCCCCATCTCAGTGATTGTTCGCATAGAGACTATGGTGTCGGCGCGTCCTGCCTGAGTGGTCATGCCCATGATGCGAGGAGTCGGGGGAACATCCCCCATCAACCGAGGAGCAATCCTTGAAGCTTCGTCTCCCTCTCGTCCTGGGCGCCGCCATGCTCTCCGGCCTCGCCGTCCTGCCCGTCCAGTCGGCCTCGGCCGTTCCCTCGACCGTGCACGTCCTCCCCACCGGCCAGGGCGCCGGGCTCTGCACTGACGGGTTCGTCTGCCTTTACGAAAACTACGGGCTCAACGCCGCGAACGGCCGGGTCCTGCTCGCCGACGAAGCCGTCGGCTGGCTCTCCGACTACGGCTTCGACAAGATCATCAGCTCGGTCTGCAACCACAGCGGCACCCCTGCCACGCTCTACTCGCAGCCCGGCTTCCAGGGCGTCACCTTCACCGTCGAGCCCGGCCACTGCACGGACGTGCCCGCCTCCTTCAACGACCAGGCGTCCTCGCTGATGCTGGACTGAGGTGGATCCTTGGAGGGGGCGAGCGCGAAGCGCCCATCCCCTCCAAGGACCTGACAGGGCCTTGCAATGTCGCGTGTGCGGACCCGGACGGACGAAGCGAGCCGCCGATGCCGCCTGCCAACCGGCGGCCCGTGGGGGCGCTGACGGCGACCGCGCACATCGAGCACCGGCTCGACCTGCCGCAGGGCGGATCGCGCCGCGTACATGCGTTCCCCTGACGTGATCGACGAGCTGTGTCGGGGCGCCGACGCCTCGGTGCAGATCACGAACGTGCATCCAGACAGTCAACTCCCCAGCGGGTCTGGCAGAGTACGGCTCTGTTCACAGAACCTTCACAGTGCTGGAGATGATGTCTTGCTGCGCCGTTCCATAGCCGCCGTGGCCACCGCCGCCGCGCTCGTCCTCGCGCCCGCCGTGGCCGCCCAGGCGAGCACCCCGCTGCCGGCCACGAACACCGCCCACCGCTGCGTCCGCCACACCACCGGACTGTGCGGCTGGACCCACCGCCAGCGTCCCGCCAACCGCTACGAGACGGCGCAGTGCGGGGACCGCTCGCTGTCGTACAGCCGCAACTCCTCGGGCACCTGCTCGCACCACCGCGGCGTTCGCTACTGGTTCAAGTAGCGGACGCGCCGGAGGGCTCCGCGTGGGGGTTCGCGGAGCCCTCCGGCCGTGCGGCGGCTACGCCTTGATCAGGGCCGCCAGGTCGGCCGGCGTCACATCTCCTGGCTCGCGCCCGTCGGCGAACAGGTGGACCCCGGCGTCGTCGTAGGCCGCGTCGCAGAGCTCCGAGCAGATCATCGACGCGCGGGACGCCATCACCTTGCGCGCCCACCCGACGCGCAGGTGGAAGTGCCAGAGCGCGAGCGCCATGTAGTCGGCGGCCGAGTACGGCACGCCTATGTACGCCCGCGCCGCGGTGACGACCGCGGTCCGCTGCTCGTCCGTCAACTCGATGTGGCCGGTGGACCAGGCGACCGCTCTGCCCTGGTACTCGTCGAGAGCGGCCAGTCTCGCGCCGCCGGGCTCGGCCTCGACGAGCTGGTCGTCGCCGACGTAGACGAAGGCGTGGTCCCAGTGTCCGAAGCGGGAGCCGTTGAGCCACTCGCCCACCGAGATCAGGAAACCCACCCGCCCCTTCACCGACGTGACCGCGAAGTCACCAGGCAGCGGCTGCACTTGTGCCATGTCTACCTCCCGGGTCGTGGAGACCGGCCCCCGGCCGGCCCATCGTCCTGAGTCATACCCATCGGTGACGGATTCGTCGCGCACCGTGCCCGGGAGAGCGGGTCGGGGTCAATTCGATGGTGGGCGCGACCGCGAGGGGCGCACCATGAAGGGGTGACGTCAGAGGCGGTCGTGCTCGTGGAGGGGGTCAGCGACCAGGTCGCGCTCGAAGTGCTGGCGCGGCGGCGGCAGATGGACCTGACGGCGGCCGGCGTCACGGTCGTGGCGATGCACGGGATCACCAACATCGGGCACTTCCTGGCGCGGTTCCGCGCGGTCGACCCCGAGTTGAGGATCACCGGCCTCTACGACGAGGCCGAGGAGCGGTTCGTGCTGCGCGGCCTGGAACAGGTCGGGCTCGTCAATCCGGCGGCGGGGGTGGAGGATCGGGCCTGGCTGGAGTCGCTCGGGTTCTTCGGCTGCTCGGCCGACCTGGAGGACGAGCTGATCCGCGCGCTCGGGCCGGAGGCGGTGGAGTGCCTGGTCGCGGCGCAGGGGCAGTTGCGCTCCTTCCGGACGCTCCAGAAGCAGCCCGCGCTGCGCGACCGCAGCCTGCACGACCAGCTGCGCCGCCTGATGGGCGGGCGTTCGGGCGGCAAGGAGCGCTACGCGGCCCTGATGGCCGAGGCGGTGGACCCCGAGCAGGTGCCGCGACCGCTGGCGCGGGTGCTCGCCTGCGCTTCGGGCGACCGGTAGGAACCCCGACGCCCGAAACCCCAGGTCTCAGAGGCCCGGGAGAGTCTCCTCCTGCGGAGCACGGGGAGGTTCTGGGAGGCGCAGCTCGGTGCAGACGGGTCCGTGCCCGCGGGCCCGGGAGGCCGGGTCGCGCAGCGGTCGGCCGCAGCCGGTGCAGCGTACGACCGCCTCCTCGACGGCGGAGGCCGGGATCAACGCGTCGTCCCTCATGGTCATCAGGGTAGGCGATGCCCCGTCGGCGGCGGCGAGGTCACCCGCACGACATCTTCTGCTTGATCAGATGTTCCTGAGCGAACAGACCGTGAAGGAATGTCATGATCCCTTCCTTTGCTCCCCGTTCGTCCGCACACTCATTGTCATGAGCATCTCTCTACGCGCGTGGAACGCGCGCAACGCCACCCTTGTTCTCGCCGCCGGCGTCCTCGCCACGACCCTCCCCGTCCTGCTTCCGGCCGCCAGCGCGCACGCCGACGTGAGCGGGACCGTCTGCCAGAGCGCGCTGCCGCCCGAGGCCGACGACACGCTCAACCTGATCGCCCAGGGCGGCCCGTTCCCCTACAGCCAGGACGGGACGGTCTTCTCCAACAACGAGGGCGTCCTGCCGAGCGAGCCCTACGGCTACTACCACGAGTACACCGTGGTCACCCCGGGCGCCCCGACCCGCGGCGCGCGCCGCATCGTCGAGGACCAGCCGGACCAGATCGACTACTACACCGACGACCACTACGCGTCGTTCGAGCAGATCGACCCCACCTGCTGATCGTCCGGGCCGACGGCCCGGCGAGGGATCCCTTCCCTTGCCGGGCCGTTTTCCGTGTCCGTTCGCCTTCCATGTCCGTTCGACGGCGAGTCAGTCCGCCGTGCCGTACCTGAGTCCGTCGAGGGTCAGGTCGAGGAGCCTTTCGGCCTGGTCGCGCTGTTCGGGCTTGCCTGAGGCGAGGGCGACGCCGGTGAGGGCGGCGAACATGTCGGCCGGGCCGATGTCGGATCGGATGCTCCCGGTGGCGGCCGCCGCGTCCAGCAGCGAGGTGAGTGCGGTCATCATCAACTCCCGGCTGTGGGCATACGGGTTGACGCCCGAATCGACGACCGCACGGAGGGCCTCGGCCATCCCCAGTTTCGCGGTCGCGTAGTCGATGAAGCGCCCCATCCAGGCGCGAAGCGCCTCGCGCGGCGGCATGGTGGCCAGGAGTTCGGGGGCCGCATCGCACAGGCGGCTCAGTTCGTTGCGGTAGGCGGCCTCGATCAGCAGTTCCCGGGTCGGGAAGTTGCGGTAGAGCGTGCCGGTCCCGACCCCCGCCTCCTTGGCGATGTGCTCCAGGTGTGCGTCCAGCCCCTGCTCCGCGAAGACGCGCGCCGCGGTGGAGAGGATCTTCTCCCGGTTGCGCCGCGCGTCGGCCCGCAGCGGCCGGCCGGTCTCTGTCATCGGAGGGCTCATTCCTTGAAGAGAAGAGTTGCTAAGTGGCGGCGCCTCCGGTTAGCGTCTGTAACCGGCGGTGCCTCCACTTACGAGTGTAGGCCACGCTCCGCCGTCGTCCGCACCGTGCGGTCAGGCAACGCAGAGGAGAAAACGATGAGCCTCCCGCTCGAAGGCAAGGTCGCCGTGGTCACCGGCGGCGCGTCCGGTGTCGGCCTGGGGATCGCCCAGGAATTCGTGGACCAGGGCGCCCGCGTGGTCATCACCGACCTTCAGCAGGACCAACTGGACGAGGCGGTCGCCAGGATCGGCCCGAACGCCTCGGGCGTCGTGGCCGACGTCACCAGGCTTGCGGACATGGAGAGGGCGTACCAGGAGGTCGTCGCCCGCCACGGACGCCTCGACGCCGTGGTGGCCAACGCCGGAATCGGCGCGCACGCCCCGCTCGGCGCGATCACCGAGGAGCAGTTCGACCGGACCTTCGACGTCAACGCCAAGGGCGTCCTGTTCACCGTCCAGCCGGCCCTCGCGCTGCTGCCGCACGGCGGCACGATCGTCATCATCGGGTCGACCGCGTCGATCCAGCCCCCGGCCGGCATGGGCCTCTACGGCGGCTCCAAGGCCGCGGTGCGCGCCTTCATCCGGTCCTGGATCCAGGACATCAAGGGCACCGGCATCCGCATGAACGTCCTCAGCCCCGGCGCCGTGGACACCGAGTCCCTGCGCAGCGCCCTGGGGATGGCGCAGGGCGCCGACGCCGTCGCCGCCGCGGTCCGGAGGATGGGCGAGGGCAACCCGACCGGGCGGATCGCCGACCCGCGCGAGATGGGCAAGGCCGCGGCGTTCCTCTCCAGCGACGCCTCCAGCTTCATCACCGGCGTCGAGCTCTTCGCCGACGGCGGCATGGCGCAGGTCTGAGCGGCCGGACCGGATCGCGCCCGCCGTCAGCACGCCTTGGCCCCGCCGTCGCGGGACGGCGGGGCCAAGGCGATGGGGGAGGTGGTGCGTCAGTCCCGCGGCAGACGGGTCGCCAGGAACGTCTCGACCTCGTCGCGGACCTCGGGGGTGTCCAGGCCGCGGACGGTCGTGGTGGTGCGGCGGCGCAGCACGTCGTCCGCCGTGACCGCCCACTCGTGGTCGACGGCGTAGGCGACCTGGGCCCACACGTCCGGCCCGTCCGGGTGGATCTGACGGCCCAGCGACGGGTCCTCGTCGATCATGCGGGCCAGGTCGAAGGAGAGCGTCCCGTAGTGCGTGGCCAGGTGGCGCGCGACCAGCGGGTCCATCCGCGCGCCGGGCTCGCGGTCCACCAGCAGGCGGTGCGCGACCGCGTTCGGGCTGGCCACGCCCGGCAGCGGCACGGTGCGCGGGATGGTCGACATGTCGTCCGCCAGACCCGTGCCGGGCACGTGCGCGAGCTTGTCCAGCACCACCCGGCCGATGTGACGGTAGGTCGTCCACTTGCCGCCCGCGACCGACAGCATGCCGCCGCGGCCCTCGGTGACGACGGTCTCGCGCTTGGCGGCCGCGGTCTGGCCCGGGCCGCCCGGCAGCACCCGCAGCCCGGCGAAGGAGTACGTGATCAGGTCCCGGTCCAGGTGCTCGTCGCGTATCGCGTGTGCGGCCTCGCCGAGGATCTGGTCGACGTCGGCCTGCGTGGCCCGCACGTCGGCCGGGTCGCCGGTGTACTCCTCGTCCGTCGTCCCGAGCAGGACGTGGTCCTCCCACGGGATGGCGAAGGAGACGCGGTACTTGTCGATCGGGATCGTCAGCGCGGCCTTCCACGGCGCCTTCCGCTTGAGCACCACGTGCGCGCCCTTGGACAGGCGGATGCTCGGCGCGGCGTTCGGGTCCTCCATCGCGCGCAGGTGGTCCACCCACGGGCCGGTGGCGTTCAGCACCAGCCGGGCGTCGACGCCGAACTCCTCGCCGGTCAGGCGGTCGCGCACCTCGGCGCCGGTGACCCGCCCGCCGGTGAAGCGAAGCCCCTTGACCTCGGCGTGGTTCAGCACGACCGCGCCCGACTCGACGGCGGCGCGGACCGTCATCACGGCCACGCGCGAGTCGTTCATCTGGTGGTCGCCGTAGACGGCGACGGAGCGGAGCCCCTCGGTCTTCAGCGCCGGGACGGCCTGCCCGGCGCGGGCGGCGGTGGCGACGTGGCCCATGCCGTCACGGAACGCCGACAGTGCGGAGTAGAGGAAGACGCCCGCGCCGAGCTTCGGCGCGGAGTGCGGGCCGCCCTTGTAGACCGGCACGAAGAAGGTGAGCGGGTTGACCAGGTGCGGCGCCACGTCCGTGGACAGCGCGCGGCGCTCCTTGTGGTTCTCCGCGACCAGCTTCACCGCGCCGGTCTGCAGGTAGCGCAGACCGCCGTGGACCAGCTTCGACGAGGCGCTGGAGGTGGCCCCGGCGAAGTCGCCGGCGTCGACCATCGCGACCCGCAGGCCCGACTGCGCGGCCGTCCAGGCGACGGCGGTGCCGAGGATGCCACCGCCGATGATCAGCAGGTCGTAGGTGGCACTGCTCAGCAGCGCGCGCGCCTGCGCGCGGTCGGCCGTGCGGTTGGCCCCAAGGGTCGGCATGGAGTGCATCGGAAGTTCCCTCGAATTCCTGGAGGTCGTGCGGGTGGTGCGACGGACCCGACCCCCCGGAGGGGTCCGCCGCACCGCGGTGCTTGAGGCGTCGGGGCGTCAGTGACCCGACGTCTGGTCCTCTTCGATCCAGCCCATGGTCCGCTCGACGGCCTTGAGCCAGTTCTTGTACTCGCGCTCGCGCGTCGCCTCGTCCATCCGCGGGGTCCACTCCGCGGCGCGGTGCCAGTTGGCGCGCAGGGTGTCGAGGTCCGGCCAGAAGCCGACGGCGAGGCCGGCCGCGTAGGCGGCGCCCAGCGCGGTGGTCTCGGCGACGTACGGGCGCTCGACCGGGACGTCGAGCACGTCCGCGATGTTCTGCATGAGCAGGTTGTTGCTGGTCATGCCGCCGTCGACCTTGAGCGCGGAGAGCGTGACACCGGAGTCCTTCTCCATGGCGTCGACGACCTCGCGGGTCTGCCAGGCGGTGGCCTCCAGCACGGCGCGGGCCAGGTGACCCTTGGTCACATAGCGGGTCAGGCCGGTGATCACGCCGCGGGCGTCGGAGCGCCAGTAGGGCGCGAACAGGCCCGAGAAGGCCGGGACGATGTAGGCGCCGCCGTTGTCCTCGACGGTCGAGGCCAGCGTCTCGATCTCGGCGGCGGTGGAGATGATGCCGAGCTGGTCGCGCAGCCACTGGACCAGCGAGCCGGTCACGGCGATGGAGCCCTCCAGCGCGTAGACCGGGGCCTCCTTCCCGATCCGGTAGCCGACCGTGGTCAGCAGGCCGTGGTAGGAGTTGACGACCTTCTCGCCGGTGTTGAGCAGCAGGAAGGTGCCGGTGCCGTAGGTGGACTTGGCCTCGCCGACGTCGAAGCAGGTCTGGCCGAACAGCGCCGCCTGCTGGTCGCCCAGCGCGGAGGCGACGGGCACGCCCGCCAGCTCGCCGACCGCCTCGCCGTAGACCTCGGCGGAGGAGCGGATCTCCGGCAGGACGGACATCGGCACGCCCATCGACTCGGCGATCTTGTCGTCCCACTGGAGCGTGTGCAGGTTCATCAGCATGGTGCGCGACGCGTTGGTCACGTCGGTGACGTGCTTGCCGCCGTCGACGCCGCCCGTCAGGTTCCAGATGACCCAGGTGTCCATGGTGCCGAAGAGGATCTCGCCGCGCTCGGCGCGCTCACGCAGCCCCTCGACGTTGTCCAGCAGCCAGCGGATCTTCGGGCCGGCGAAGTAGCTCGCGAGGGGGAGTCCGGTCTCGCGGCGGAAGCGGTCCTGGCCGACGTTGCGGCCGAGCTCCTTGCAGAGCTCCTCGGTGCGGGTGTCCTGCCACACCAGGGCGTTGTGGACCGGCTTGCCGGTGGCCTTGTCCCACAGCACGGTGGTCTCGCGCTGGTTGGTGATGCCGACGGCGCGGATGTCCTCACGGGTGAGCCCGGCCTTGGCCAGGGCGCCGGAGACGACCGACTGGACCCGGGTCCAGATCTCCTCGGCGTCGTGCTCCACCCAGCCCGGCTGGGGGAAGATCTGGCTGTGCTCCTGCTGGTCGACCGCGACGATCCGGCCGTCGGCACCGAAGACGATGCAGCGGCTGGAGGTCGTTCCCTGGTCGATGGCCGCGATGTACTGGCCGTTGCTGGTGGTCATGGCGTGGCGTCCTCGTTGACGAGTGGGCGGGCGGAGGGCGTTGGGTTTCGCTGAAGGAAGCCTGGCTTATGCGAAGGCCGCGTTGTAGATGCCACCAGCGACGAGCGCGCCGATGACCGGGCCGACGACGGGGATCCAGGCGTAACCCCAGTCGGAGCCGCCCTTCTTCGGGATCGGCAGCAGGGAGTGCACCAGGCGCGGGGCGAGGTCGCGGAACGGGTTGATCGCGTAGCCGGTCGGCCCGCCGAGGGAGAGGCCGATGCCGACCACGGTGAGCGCGGTGATCAGGACGCCCATGCCCGACAGGCCGAGCTCCTTGTTGAGGCCCTGGGTCAGGATCAGCAGGCACAGGACGGTGGTGCCTATCGCCTCGGTGATCAGGTTCTGGACGGGGTTCCGGATCTCCGGGCCGGTCGCGAAGATGCCGAGGGTCGGCTCGTCGTTCTGGTTGAACTGGCCCAGGTAGGTGAGCCAGACCAGGAACGCGCCGAGCGCCGCGCCGACGAACTGGCCGACGAGGTAGAGCGGGACGTGGCTCCAGTCGCCGGTCTTGACGGCGATCGAGATGGTGACCGCGGGGTTCAGGTGCGCGCCGGACAGGCTGCTGGAGGTGTAGGCGGCCACGAGGACGGCGAAGCCCCAGCCGAAGGTGATGGCCAGCCAGCCGGCGCCCTCCGCCTTGGATCTCTTCAGCGTCACGGCGGCGCACACGCCGCCGCCGAGCAGGATCAGAAGGGCGGTTCCGATGACTTCGCCGAAGAAGATGTGACTGTCGGACACGGCGACTCCCAGGGTGCGGATTGCGGCTCGCGTTCGACATTGTCGACCGCTGTGCGAAAACTACGGGGGTCGCAAGGCATGCGTCAAGGCTGCGTCCAAGGCTGTGTGTGGGAGGCAAAAGGCGCGAATCGGCGTGGGTGAACAGGCCGACATGCCCGCGCCGTCCGTGCGGCAGCGAGAAGTGGCCCTCTGCGGGCGGGAGACGGGCAGATCAGAAGCGCGGCGCGCCCAGGTCGCGGGAGATGGCGCGGGCCGCCTCGCGGACGGAGACCACCAGCTCCGGCCGGACCGGCCCGGCCGTCCCGTTGGGCTCGGTCGTGCAGACGCGTTCCACCGGCCCGTTCAGCGCGACCGCGCCCACGGGGTTGCGGCGCCGGTCCTGGATCAGCGCGGCGATCGACGCCACCCCCGTCCAGGTCTCCTCGACCGCCTGGGCCCAGCCGCGCTCGCGCACGACCGCCGCCTCCGCGTCGATGGCGTCGAGGTCCGTGACCGTGTGCGGGGTGAACGCCTCGCGCTCGCTCTCCATCAGCTCCGCGCGGGCGACCGGGTCGAACGCGGTGAGCACCTTGCCCAGCGCGGTGCTGTGCAGTGGCTGCATGCTGCCGACCTCCAGCACCTGCCGGGTGTCGTCGGGCCTGAAGACGTGGTGCACGATCAGCACCCCGCGTTGGTGCAGCACGCCCAGGTAGACGGTCTCGCCGCTGGCCCGGGCCAGGTCGTCGGCCCACACGAGCGCGCGGGCGCGCAGCTCGTGGACGTCGAGGTAGCTCTGGCCGAGACGCAGCAGCTCCGCGCCCAGCTGGTACTTGCCCGAGTCCTTGTCCTGCTCGACGAAGCCCTCCTGCTGCAGCGTCCGCAGGATCCCGTGCGCGGTGCCCTTCGCCAGGCCGAGCGCGTTCGCCACATCGGAGAGCGCCAGTCGCCGCTCGCCGCCGGCGAGCAGCCGCAGGATCGCTGCCGCGCGCTCGAGCGACTGGATCGACCCGGCCATCGAGGTACCTCCGCGCACTTGCTGTTGGAAACGTCGTTCGACAATGCCGACGCTGCTCTGCTTGAGACAGAGTCTGCCAGAAGCTACTGGCACATGAGGACTTGCACTATCCACGGCGCACGGGACTGCTCTCGGGAGTGGCGGTCGCACGGCCCGAGGACACGGTGCTCTGCCGCCACGGCGCGGCACCGGTGAGCCTTCGACCGGTCCCGGCCTTCCCGCGCAGCGGGCCCGTCGGCCTCACACACGCGGCTTCGCCGCGCGGGGCCTTCGGTCGGAGGGTGCCCGGTTCTCGCCTTCGGCCGGGGATCGCCTCTTCCGCGCAGCGGGCCGGTCGAGTGCGCGCGGCCGGACGGGAAGATGCTTGCCCGCCGCTGATCCCGCGCGCTACCGGGCTGCCTGCAACTCCTTGTCCAACGCCGCGATCTGGTTCGCGCCCACGCGGCAGCAGCCGCCGAGCAGGCGGGCTCCGGCGGTGAGCCAGGAGGCGACGCGAGCGGGGGAGAAGGTCGCCGGGCCCGTCCAGGCGCGGGCTGTCGCGTCCCAGCCCTCGCCGCTGTTGGGGTAGACGACGACCGGCTTGCCGGAGACCTCCGCCGCCAGGGCGACGGCGTCCGCCGCCTCCTCCGGGGCCAGGCAGTTGACGCCGACCGCGATCACCTGGGGGTTGTCGCGGGCGACGGCGAACGCCTCCGCCAGCGGCTGCCTGGCGCGGGTGAGCCCCGCTGCCGCGCTGTAGGAGAGCCACACCGGCGTGTCGAGGCCCGCCACCGCGTCGAGAACGGCGACCGCCTCGTCGATGTCGGGGACGGTCTCGATCGCCAGCACGTCCGGCGACGCCGAAGCCAGCACCTCCGCGCGGGGCGCGTGGAACGCGCGCAGCGCCGCGTGGGAGAGGCCGTAGCGCCCGCGGTACTCCGAGCCGTCGGCGAGGACCGCGCCGTAGGGGCCGACCGAAGCGGCCACCCATCGGTCGGCGGCCGCCCCGGTGGAGTCCTCGGCCGACTCCGCCGCCTCCCGTGCCAGCGTGACGCTGCGGCGCAACAGCTCCTCCGCCTCGGCGCGGTCCGCGCCCACGCGCGCGAAGCCCTCGAAGCTGGCCTGGTAGCTGGCCGTGATGGCGACCCGCGCGCCCGCCTCGAAGTAGCGCCGGTGCACGGCGGCGACGGCCTCCGGCGCGTCCCGCAGCAGGCGCGCGGACCAGAGGGCGTCGGAGAGGTCGTGCCCGTCGGCCGCCAACTCGTTGGACATGCCGCCGTCGAGCGCGACCGGGCCCTCGGCCAGGGCGGCGGCGAGCGGGATCCGAGGGGGCGTCACGGGAACCTCCGGTCGGGTGCGGGTGCGGGTGCGGGTGCGGGTGCGCGGGTGCACGCGCACCCGCGCATGCGGTGCAGCCCAGAGCAGCTCGGCGCAGCGCCCTGCGCTGCGCTTCGGTGCGAACGGGCCGGTCGACGACGCCGGGGCGGGCCTCCCGAAGTACTGGCAGACCCGCCCCGTCGACGTCCCGTTCACCCTATCCCCGTGCGGCGGGCTGAGCCCGGACGCGTCCGCATCGCGGGCCCGACCCCTCGCCCGCGTCAGCGCTGCACGTTGAGCCGCGCCCCGCCGTCGACCGGCAGGACCACGCCCGTGACGTAGGCGTTCTCGACCAGGAAGCCGATCGCGTGCGCGACCTCCTCCGCGCGGCCCGGGCGGCCGACGGCCGTGGCGGCCGCCGCACCGGCGAGCGTGTCGGCCCGCGCCTCCTCCGGGATCCAGTCCCACCAGGGCGTCTCGATGACGCCGGGGGAGACCGCGTTGACCCGGCGCGGTGCCAGCTCGGCGGCGAGGATCCGCGAGGCCGACTCCACGGCCGAGTTCATCGCGCCGAGAAGCACCAGGCCCGGCGCGCTCAGCTGCGCGCTGACCGCGCCGACCAGCGTCACCGAGCCGTCGCCGCGCAGCGTGCCGAGTGCGGCCTGGACGGTGAGCAGATGCGCGAGCAGCTTGCCCTCGCTGTGCCGGCGCACCTCGTCGGCCTCCAGGTCGGCCAGCGAGGTGAAGCCGCCGTTCCTGGTGACCGTGATCACGAGGTGGTCGAACGCGCCCAGCTCCGTGAAGAGCGCGGCCAGTTGCTCGCTGTCCGTCGCGTCCACCGCCTTGCCCGTGACCGGGCGGCCCGGCGTCCTGGTGTCGAGCGTCTTGAGCGCCTGGGTGAGGCGCTCCTCGTTGCGACCGGCGATGACGACCTCGTACCCCCGGTCGAGCAGCAGGTCCGCCGTCGCGAGGCCGATCCCTGAGGTGCCGCCGAGGATGACGACGCGCTCCGACGTGTGTGCCATGTCCGTCCCCACTTTGCTTCTCCATCACACTGCATCGCGCCTCTTTACGAGACACTGTGCCTCGATTGTGTATCGAGACACGGTGTCTTGTAAAGTCGCCGCATGAACAGCAAGTCGCTTGGCCGCCCGCGTAGTGCGGACGCCCACCGCGCGATCCTCGACGCCGCGGTGGCGCTCTGCCTGCGCGACGGATACGCCGCGCTCACCATGAAGGCCATCGCGGAGGAGGCGGGTGTCGGCCGCCAGACCGTCTACCGCTGGTGGCCCACCCGTGGCGCGGTGCTGATCGAGGCGCTCGCCGAGATCGGTGCGACGGTCGCCGCGCCCGAGGCGACCGGTGACCCGCTCGCCGACCTGCGTCTCTTCCTCGACCGCACCTTCGCCCTCGCCGCGAAGGCCCCGACAGCGGACGTCCTGCTCGGCGT
Source organism: Streptacidiphilus anmyonensis (assembly GCF_000787855.1). GTDB lineage: Bacteria > Actinomycetota > Actinomycetes > Streptomycetales > Streptomycetaceae > Streptacidiphilus > Streptacidiphilus anmyonensis. The sequence continues at coordinate 218,264 of NZ_BBPQ01000006.1, forward strand.
GCTCTCCGACGCCTTCGCCGACGCCGAGCTGTCGCGGACGCTGCGCGCCTACATCGCGGGCCGCCGCGCGCTGCTTGCGGAGGTGCTGGAGCGTCAGGGCGCGGACGGCTGGAAGGTCCCGGTCCCGACGGTGGTGGACCTGGTCTTCGGCGCGATGTGGTACCGGCTGATGTACCAACACGGGCCGGTGGGGCCGGAGTTGACCGAAGAGGTGCTGACCGTGGTGGCGTCGCTCCGCGCCTAGGCCGGACATTCGCTGGCGCTGTGTACCCGCATGCGCTACGTTGTTCTCGTTCTGAGAAATACTCGATCTGAGAACAACAGGTCTGAGAACAGCCAAGTCGAGAGCAACGGAGCGACGATGAGCCGGCAGCCCGCGCGTCCCGATGACGAGGCCGCGTTCCTCGCCGCCTACGACCCGCGCGACTTCCCCGCGATCGCCCTGACCGTCGACATCGTCGTCCTGACGATGCGTGAGGGTCGGCTCAACGTGCTGCTCGTCGAGCGGGCGGGCCCGCCGTTCCAGGGGTGCTGGGCGCTGCCGGGGGGCTTCGTGAAGGCAGGGCAGGAGGGCCTGGACGAGGCCGCTGCGCGGGAGCTCGCGGAGGAGACGGGGCTGAGCGCGGGCGCGCTGCGCCGCGTGCACCTGGAGCAGCTCGGCTCCTACGGCGCGCCGGGGCGGGACCCGAGGATGCCCGTCGTCTCCGTGGCCTACCTGGCCTTCGCGCCCGACCTGCCCGACCCGCGCGCCGGCGGCGACGCCGCCCGCGCCCAATGGACCCCGGTCGTCGGTCTCCACGGGGGTGGGACCGGCGACCGGCACGCGACCGACCGGCACTCGGCGGACCCGCACTCGACCGACCCGCGCTCGACCGACCCGCGCTCGACCGACCGGCCCGCGACCGATCGGGAGCTCGCCTTCGACCACGCGCAGATCCTGGCCGACGCGCTCGATCGGGCCCGCGCGAAGCTGGAGTACACCCCGCTGGCGACGGCGTTCCTGGCGCCGGAGTTCACCGTCCCGGAGCTGCGCGCGGTCTACGAGGAGATCTGGGGGGAGAAGCTCCACCCCGGCAACTTCCACCGCAAGGTGCTCTCCGTGCCGGGTTTCGTGGAGAGCACGGGGGAGACCGCCGAGCGCGGCGGCTCCCGTGGCGGCCCCCGGGCCCGCCTCTACCGGGCCGGCGACGCCCGGCTGCTCCACCCGGCGCTGCTGCGCCCCGACCGCGAGGAGGGCGTCCGTTGAGCGAACCACCCTGGTGGGCGGCGAGCAGGCCGCCCGACCCGCCCCGGCCCCGGACCTTCGACGAGGCGCTCGCCGCGCTGGCCTCGGCCGCGAGCGCGGAGGAGCTCTTCGGCCCCTCCACCGCGTCGGACGCCGCCGCGCGCCGCTACCGCCGCCTGGCCCGCCTGCTCCACCCGGACACCGCGCCGCCCGGCCGCCGGGCCGAGGCCACCGCCGCCTGCGCGGCCCTGAACCGCCTGCGCGGCACCCAACACGGCTACTGCAACGGCACGCTGACGACACGTCGACATGTGTACGAGGTCGGCGCGCAAGTCGCCGCAGGAGACATCGCCTCCCTGCGCGCCGCCCGGAGCCGCCCCCGCGCGGGCAACGGCCCCGCGTCCGACGCGGTCCTGAAGACCCCCTACACGCCCGCCGACAACGACCTGATGGAGCGCGAGGCCCACGCCCTCGCCTGGCTCGCCCGGCACGGCGAGCCGCGCTTCCGAAGCTACGTCCCGACGCTGCTGGAGAGCTTCACCCACGTGGACCCGGCCGATCCGGCCGGAGTGCCGCGCCGCGTCAACGCGCTGCTGCGGCTCGACGGATTCCTGACGTTGGCGGAGCTGCGGGCCGCCTTCCCCGAGGGGCTCGACCCGCGCGACACCGCCTGGATCTGGCGGCGACTGCTCGTCGCCCTCGGGCACGCGCACCGCACCCGCGTCCGCCACGGAGCCGTGCTGCCCGAGCACGTCCTGATCCACCCCGCCGAGCACGGACTGGTGCTGGTCGACTGGTGCTACGCCGGCACCGGCGCGCCGGCCGCCGCGCCCGCTCTCGTCGAACGCCACCGCGACCGCTACCCGCCGGAGGTGGCGGCGCGCCGGCCGGTCACCGAGGCCACCGACATCCACCTCGCCAGCTCGTGCATCGCCGAACTGATGGGCGATCAGGCGCCCAGGCCCATGCGGAGCTTCCTCGCCGGGTGCATGCTCCCGGCCGAGCCCCGCCGACCGCACGACGCCTGGCGTCTGCTCGCCGAGCTCGACCAGCTCCTCGAACGCCTCTACGGCCCGCGCACCTTCCGCCCGCTGCGCCTGCCCGCCGCCTGAACGGCCCTACGGGACGGGCGTTTTCACGAACCAAAGGCACCGACCGCCTTCCGGAACCACAACGGGGAGAACACCATGGGAAGCGGACGCTGGGACACCGACGTCTACACCGCCGCCGCCGACTACCGTGCCGCGCACGGCATCGGCGCCTTCGACTACAGCGACCGAGCCCGGCGCGGCCCGCGCCACGACTGGCGCGCCCACCCGGGCCTGGACCCGCTCGGGCTGACCGTCCGCGAGAGCCGCGACAGCGACGAGCACCCGGACTCCCAGGCCATCGCCGTCCTGTTCGACGTCACCGGCTCCATGGGAACCGTCCCGCGGGTCCTGCAGACCAAGCTCCCCGAACTCTTCGGCCTGCTGCTGCGCAAGGGCTACGTCCGCGACCCGCAGATCCTCTTCGGCGCGATCGGCGACGCCACCTGCGACCGCGTTCCACTCCAGCTCGGGCAGTTCGAGTCGGACAACCGGATGGACGACAACCTCGGCTGCATCTTCCTCGAGGGCGGGGGAGGCGGCCAGATGCACGAGTCCTACGAGCTCGCGATGTACGCCATGGCCCGTCACACCGCCATCGACTGCCACGAGAAGCGCGGCCGCCGCGGTTACCTCTTCATCATCGGCGACGAACTCCCCTACGGGCAGGTCTCCGCAGCCCAGGTGCGGGAGGTCTTCGGCGAGCGCGCCACGGAGGACGTCCCGCTGGAGGCGCTGCTCCACGAACTGAAGCGCCGCTGGGACGTCTACTACATCCTCCCCGCCGGATCCTCCTACGTCGGCAACGACCAGGTGCTCGGCCGCTGGCGCACCCTGCTGGGCAACAACGTCATCGAACTCGACGACCTCGACGCCGTCTGCGAGACCATCGCGGTCACCATCGGCCTGGGCGAGGGCGCCATCGACCTCGACGAAGGCATCGAGGACCTCGCCGACGTCGGATCCCGTGCGGGCTCGAGCGTCGGCCGGGCCCTGGCCGAGGTCGCGCGCGGCAACAACCAGGTCGCCGTCAGCGGCGTCTCCCTGCTGCCCCGTGACGGGCAGGGCGGTGACGCGCGAGGCGACAGCACCGGAAACAGCAGGCTGTGAACATCCGTCAGCGCGACGATGTCGCCCAGCGCCACGCCGTCGTCGTCGACCTCGGGTTCGGCGACGCCGGCAAGGGCGCCACCGTGGACCGGCTGTGCCGGTCGATGGGCGCGACCACCGTGGTGCGCTTCAACGGCGGCGCGCAGGCGGCCCACAACGTGGTCACGGACGACGGACGGCACCACACCTTCGCGCAGTTCGGCTCCGGCAGCCTCGTGCCGGGAGTGCGCACGCACCTGTCCCGATTCGTGCTCGTCGACCCGCTCGCGCTCGCCGCGGAGGCGCGCCACCTCGGGGAGATCGGCGTCCCCGAACCGTTCCAGGCCCTGACCGTCGACCGCCGCGCCCTGGTGACGACGCCGTACCACGCCGCCGCCAACCGCCTGCGCGAGCAGGCGCGCGGCTCCGGCCGCCACGGCTCCTGCGGCATGGGCATCGGCGAGACCGCCGCGTACGCGCTCGCCCACCCCGAGGACGCGCCGACGGTGGGCGACTGCGCGGTCCCGGCCCGACTCGCCGGGACCCTCGCCCTGCTCCGGGCCCGACTGGCCGCGCAACTCGGACTGCCGGCCGAACAGTTGGGGCCGCCGGTCGGGGACTGCCTGCCCCCGTACCGCGCCTTCGCGCAGGCGGTGCGCTTCACCGACGAGGACCACCTGACGCGGGTGCTGCGCCGCGAACGGGTGGTCTTCGAGGGCGCGCAGGGCGTCCTGCTCGACGAGTGGCACGGCTTCCACCCGTACACGACGTGGTCCACGACGACCTTCGCCAACGCCCACACCCTGCTGGCGGAGGCGGGCGCGGCGGACGACGCGCTGCGGCTGGGCGTGGTCCGCGGCTACACCACCCGCCACGGCCCCGGCCCGCTGGTCACGGAGGACGCCGCGCTGGACGCGCGTCTCCCCGAGCCCCACAACGCGACCGGCCCCTGGCAGGGAGCGTTCCGTCGCGGCCACTTCGACGCCGTGGCCCACCGCTACGCGCTCCGCGCGGCCGGAGGCGCGGACGCCCTGGCCGTCACCCACCTCGACGCCCCGGCCCGCGCGCGCGGCCTCCGCCTCTGCGACGCCTACGACTTCGCGGGCGGCGAGATCCGCGACCTCACCCCGGTCCCCCCGGGCGACCTCGACCGCCGCCAACGTCTCACCGACCACCTGCTCCGCGCCCACCCCACCCGCATGACACGCCCGTCCCACTGGGCCGACGCCATCAGCGACGCCCTGGCCCTGCCCCTCCTGCTCACCTCCCACGGCCCACGCACCCGCGACGCGACCTTCCTCCCCACCCGC
>NZ_BBPQ01000005.1:0-2098 GCF_000787855.1 Streptacidiphilus anmyonensis
GGTCCCGGGGGTCGTGCACGTCGCCGGTGAGGCCGTGGCGGGCGGCGGGCCAGACGGCCGCGTCGAGCGTCTCGGGCGACGGGGCGGGCATGCGCAGCCCCGCCTCCGCCTCGGCGAGCACGGTCATCACGACGGCGCGGACCAGGCCCGCCAGCAGCACGGCCTCGTCGGCCCGCATCTGCACGTCGCAGGCCCGCACCTCCAGGGTCGGGTACTTCGCCGAGGGCCTGACCAGCCAGTACAGCTGCCCGATGTCGGCCACCATGCCCCGCTCGACCAGGTCGTGGGACCGGCGGCGGTAGTCCTCGGCGTCCTCGAAGCGCGGCGGCGCGCCGCTGACCGGCCAGCGGTGGCTGACCAGGTAGCGCCAGCTGGCGAAGCCGGTGTCGGCTCCGCGCCACAGCGGCGAGCTGGCCGACAGCGCCACCAGGAACGGGAGCCAGGGCCGCACCCGGTTGAGGGCGTCCACCCGGGCCTCGTCGTCGCAGATCTCGACATGGACGTGCAGACCGTTGATCATCTGCTCGTCCGTCAGCAGCTGCGCCTCCTCGTGCATCCGCTGGTAGCGGGGGTTGTCCGTGATCGGGACCGGCCAGGCGACGTCGGTGAACGGCGAGGCCGCACAGGCGGCCAGGACGCACCCCTCTCCCGCCGCGACCTCGGACAGGGTGTGCCGCAGGCGCAGCAGGTGCCCGCCGACCTCCGGCAGCGTCTCGCACACTGGCGTGGCGGTCTCCAGCTGCGCCAGCAGCAGCTCGTGCTGCACCTCGTCCATGCCCAGCGCGAGGTGCAGCTGGGAGCGGTTCCTCACCTGCGAGGCGCGCGCGAGGAGCCCGCCGCTGACCGGGTCGAGCAGCAGGAACTCCTCCTCCACCCCCAACCGCGGCGCCCTGCCGGCCTCCGGCAGCACAGCGTCGTCGTAGCGGCTCACACTGCCCATCATCGCCGTAGTGTCCGTGGTCCGGCCAGCCGTCACCTGGGTCATTCCCGGCCCTCCGCACTGTGGAGTGACTACCTGCCGCGAATGTAGGGCCCGAGCGCCCGGTTCCGGATCACCCGGCGCAGGTGATCCGCGCGGCGGTCGCCGCCCGTAACGTCCGACGTGGGCTCGGCCTTGTCGCACGGGCCCGCTCCGCGACCGCTCCGTCCCGGGAAGGAGTCTGGGAGATGTGTCGATGGCTTGCCTACTACGGCTCGCCGATCCTGCTCGAGGAACTGCTCTACAAACCCGAGCACTCGCTGATCGACCAGAGCAGGCACGCGCGCATGGGCGTCGAGACCCTCAACGGCGACGGCGTCGGCGTGGGCTGGTTCCCCGAGCCCGCCCCGCAGGCGCTGAAGTTCCCGAGCCCGGAGCCGCCCCCGGGCGCGGACGGCGCGGTCACTCCGGCGCTGTTCCGCTCGACCGGACCGGCCTGGGGCGACATGAACCTGAAGGACCTCGCCGGGCATGTCCGCTCGCCGCTGTTCTTCGCCCACATCCGTGCCTCCACCGGGACGCCGGTGCAGCAGACCAACTGCCATCCGTTCCGGCGGGGACGGTGGCTGTGGATGCACAACGGCGCGATCAGCGGCTTCCACGAGCTGAAGCGCGACCTGCTGCTGGCCGTGGACCCGACGCTGATGCCCGACATCCAGGGCTCCACCGACTCGGAGCTCATGTTCTATCTGGCGCTCACCTTCGGCCTGGAGGACGACCCGCGCACGGCGGTCGCCCGCATGATCTGCCACGTCGAGGCGACGGCCGAGAAGCACGGCGTCGCCAACCCGCTCCAGATGACGGTGGCGACCAGCGACGGCGAGCGCATGTGGGCGTTCCGCTACTCGACCGAGGGCCGGTCGCGCAGCCTCTTCTTCAGCACCGCCCCCGAGACCCTGGGCCGGATGTACCCGGACATCCCCGTGCTCTCCGTCCTCCCGCCGGACACCCGCGTGATCGTCTCCGAGCCGCTGGGCGATCTCAAGGGCGCCTGGAACGCCGTGCCGGAGAGCACCTGCGGCATCGTCCAGCCCGGCGAGGACGAACTGATGTCCATGGAGCCGTTCCTGGCCGCCGCCCGCAGGTGAGCGGCTCGGCAGGCGGCGCGCCGGGGTCGGG
>NZ_BBPQ01000005.1:2503-16774 GCF_000787855.1 Streptacidiphilus anmyonensis
TTCCTGGCCGCCGCCCGCAGGTGAGCGGCTCGGCAGGCGGCGCGCCGGGGTCGGGCGCGCCGCCTGCCGCGGCACGCGCGCCCGTCGTCTGGGGTGTCTGCGTCTCCGGCGTCCCTGGCGGGCCGATCGGCGGGCACGGCCCCACCATGGAACTGGAGAAGCCGGGACCGGTCGGGCCGGAACCGGGACAGCCCCCGCCGGACGAGGACCCCCATGCCCGTGCAACGCATCGGACTGGTCGTGCACCAGGGCCGCACCGCCGCCCTGGACGCCGCGCGCATCGTGCACGCCTGGGGCGAGGCCCACGGCATCCCCTGCACCGAGATCGACGTCTGGTCGCAGGACCACCAGCGCCGCTCGGGCCGCGAGGAGGCCCATGCCGCCGGGGACCCCGATCTGGTGGTCACCCTCGGCGGGGACGGGACGTTCCTGCGCGGCGCCCGGATCGCGGTGAAGACCGGGGCCAGCGTGCTCGGCGTGGACCTGGGCAAGGTCGGCTTCCTGACCGAGGTCCCCGCCTGCGACGTGACCGAGGCGCTCGACGCCGTCCACAGCGGCCACGCCCTGGTGGAGGAGCGGATGACGCTGACCCTGCGGGCGTCCCGGCTGCCGGAGATCCCGGCCGAGCTGGAGTCCTTCCTCTGCTTCGGGCGCGGGCCCGCCCTGCCTCCGCCGCAGGTGCGGCCGGAGAGCACGGAGGGCAACGGCTGGGGCGTCGCCCTGGACGTGAACGCCCTCAACGACGTCGTCGTCGAGAAGCTCGCCCGGGACCGGCAGGTCAGCGCGGGCGTGTACGTGTCAGGCCGGCTGCTGGCCGCCTACTCGGCCGACGCCCTCGTGGTCGCCACGCCGACCGGCTCGACCGCCTACTCCTTCGCGGCCGGGGGGCCGGTGCTCTCCCCGCACATGGAGGCCGTGGTGTTCACCCCGATCGCGGCGCACATGACCTTCAACCGCACCGTGGTCGCCGCCCCGGACGAGTCGGTCGCGCTGCGGATGCTGCCGCACTCCGGCCGCGCGGCGGTCAGCATCGACGGCCAGCTGCGCGGCGTGCTCGATCCGGGCGACTGGATCGGCGTGTACCGGGCCCGGCAGCGCGTGCGACTCATCCGCCTGCACCCGACGGACTTCTACGGCCGGCTGCGGGACCGCTTCCGGCTCACCGACGCGCCCGCGACCGCCACGGACGGGGAGTCGGCGCCGTTCTTCTTCCGCCCGGACGCACCCGTGCCCCCGGACCTGGCCGGCCTGCGGCTGCCGCCGCCCGCCGCCGCGCGGTAGCCGCCACCGAGCGCCGATCGTCGAACGTCGCCCGCTACCCGTTACCCGACGTGCTGCTGCCAGTCGGCGGGCACCCGTCCGGCGGGTCCGGGGACGGGCTGGTCCACCGGGTGGTGCTCGGGCGGGGCCAACTGCGGACCGGACTCGTAGAACTGGTCCTTGTCGTAGTCCCAGAACCAGACCTCGCCCGGTTCGAAGCTGCGGATCACCGGATGCCCGCTCGCCTTCGCGTGCGCGGTGGCGTGCTTGGCCGGCGAGTCGTCGCAGCAGCCGATGTGGCCGCAGGCGGCGCACCGCCGCAGATGGAGCCACCAGCCGTCGACGGCGTCGCATTCGACGCAGCCGGTGCCGCTGGGCGGCACGGTGGGGTCGATCGGGTGCTCGCTGCTCATGGCGACTCCTCGTGGGTGTCGGACGGTGCGCTGTCGTGGTTGGGGGTGTCGATCGGGAGGAGGACCTGGAAGCGGGTGTCCCCGGGGACGGACTGGAGGCGCAGGTCGCCGCCGTGCCGGGTGACGACGATGCGCCAGGAGATGTCCAGGCCCAGACCGGTGCCTTCGCCGACGGGCTTGGTGGTGAAGAACGGGTCGAAGACGCGGCTCTGCACGTCGGCTGGCACCCCGGGGCCGGTGTCGCGGAACTCGACCAGCACCCGGTCCCCCTCCCGTGCCGTCCGGACGGTGAGCGTGCCCGAGCCGGAGCCCGCGTGCCGCATGGCCCACGCGGCGTTGTCGATCAGGTTCGTCCAGACCTGGTTCAGCTCGGCGGGGTACCCGGGGACGCCGGGCAGCGTCCGGTCGTACTCGCGCACCACGGTGATGTCCGGGCCGATCTTCGCCGCGAGCAGCAGCAGCGTGCTGTCCAGCAGCTCGTGCACGTCGACGGTCTGGTACGGGGCCCGGTCCAGCTGCGTGTACTGCTTGGCGGCGCCGACGAGCGCGGAGATGCGGCGGGTGGCGTCCTCGATCTCGCCGAGCAGCAGCTCGGCCTCGACGGTGCAGCCCAGCCACTTCAGCGCGCTGCCGAGCGCGTCCTTCGGCAGCGCGTCGGCGACCCGGTCCAGCCAGTCGGTGCCCAGGCCCGCCTGGACCAGGACGGGCGCCAGCTGCCGGTCGTCGGCGACCTCGTGGTCCTCCAGCCAGTCGCCGACCTCGTCCTCCCGGTCCGCCGTCTGGAGCGGGCTGAGGGCAGGAGCGTGCCCCATCTCGGCCAGGGTCAGGTCCTGGAGGTCGTTCAGGCAGGCCAGGTCCTTCGCCCGGTGCGGCTCGGCCGCGAGTTCGCCGTACTCGCGGCGTACCCGCGCGATGCGCTCGCGCAGCGCGGAGGTGGCCCGGACGGCGGCGGCCGCTGGGTTGTTGAGCTCGTGGGTGAGCCCGGCCGTCACCGAGCCGAGGGCCAGCAGCCGTTCCCGCTGGCCGATCGCCTCCTGGGTGTTCTTGATCCCGAAGAACAGGCCCTCCAGCAGGTGCACGGCCATCGGGAACCAGGCGCGCATGATCTCCGCGAACGCCTGCGCGGGCAGCACGAAGAACCGGGACCGCTCGGTCACCCGCATCGAGTTGTTGTAGACCTGCGGCACCTGGTCGCCGAGGTACGCCTGGAAGGCCCCGGCGTACACGCCGGGCGAGGAGGTGCGGGTGACGTCCACCTCCTGGTCGCCCACCCGGCGCGAGAGCACCACCGTGCCCTGGAAGAGCACGTAGAAGCCCGTGGCCGGATCACCCTCCCGGTACACCGGGCCCGGCTCGAACCACTCGACGTGGCCGTCCCGGCACAGCTGCGTGAGCTGCCCGGGCGTCAGCTTCTCGAACAGGAACAGCGTCCGCAGCTCCTCCTCCGCGCAGCGCAGGGGACTGCCCGGCCCGGCGGTCATGACTGCTCCAGGTACCGGTGGGCCAGCATGACGGCCATGGCGCCCTCGCCGACGGCGGAGGCCACCCGTTTGGCGGACTCGGCGCGCACGTCCCCGGCGGCGAAGACCCCGGGCACGTTGGTCTCCAGGTGGTAGGGGGGCCGGTCCAGCGCCCAGGCGGCTGGGGGGCGCCCGTCGGCGGTCATGTCGGGGCCGGTCAGCACGAAGCCGCGGGGGTCCCGCAGGACCGTGCCGTCCAGCCAGTCGGTCAGCGGGGCCGCGCCGATGAAGACGTACATCCACTGGGCGTCGACGGTCTCGGACTCGCCGGTCACCCGGTTGCGCACGGTCAGCCCCTCCAGGTGCTCCTTGCCGTGGGCGGCCTCCACGACCGTGTCGGTGCGCACGGTGATGTTCTCGGCCTCCTCGACCCGCTGGAGCAGGTAGTACGACATGGAGGCGGACAGCTTCGACGCCCGGACCAGCAGGGTGACCCGGCGCGCCCGTCGGGCGAGGAACATCGCGGCCTGGCCGGCGGAGTTCGCCCCGCCGACGATGTACACGTCCTGCCCCGCGCAGGCCGCCGCCTCGGTCAGGGCCGAGCCGTAGTAGACGCCGCTCCCGGTCAGCTCCGCGACCCCGGGCACGTCCAGCTGCCGGTAGGAGACGCCCATGGCAAGGATCACGGCGTGCGCGGAGACGGCGGAGCCGTCGGCGAAGCGCAGCGTCCGGGCCGCGCCGTGCACCTCCAGGCCGGTGACCTTGGACGCCGTGAGCAGTTCCGCGCCGAACTTCGTGGCCTGGCGGCGCGCCCGGTCGGTGAGCTGCGCACCGGAGACGCCGTCGGGGAACCCGAGGTAGTTCTCGATGCGGGAGCTCTGGCCCGCCTGGCCGCCGGTCGCCTCGCGCTCCACCAGGACGGTGCGCAGTCCCTCCGAGGCGCCGTAGACGGCCGCGCCGAGGCCGGCGGGGCCGCCGCCGACGATGACCAGGTCGTAGAAGTCGGCCGCGGGGGTGATCGACAGGCCGACCCCGGCGGCCAGCTCGCGCTCCCCGGGCTCGACGAGGGCGCCGCCGTCCGGGGTGACCACCAGCGGCAGCCGCCGCGGGTCCTGACCTGCGGCGGCCAGCAGGCGCGCGCCCTCCGGCTCCTCGACGGAGTACCACCGGTAGGGCACCTGGTTGCGCGCGAGGAACTCCCGGACCTGCGAGGACCGGGCGGACCAGCGGTGACCGACGACCTTGGTGATGTTCACGCCCCGCCCGTCCGTGGCCCGCCAGGACTCCAGCAGGTCGTCGACCACCGGGTACAGCTTCTCCTCCGGCGGTTCCCACGGCTTGAGCAGGTAGTGGTCGAGGTCGACGACGTTGATGGCGTCGATCGCGGCGCTGGTGTCCGCGTAGGCGGTGAGCAGCACCCGCCGGGCCCCGGGGAACAGGTCGAGGGCCTCCTCCAGCAGCTCGATGCCGTTCATCTGCGGCATCCGGTAGTCGGCGAGGATCACCGCGACGGGCGCGCCGCGCAGCTTGAGCTCGCGCAGCGCGTCCAGCGCGTCCGCGCCCGACTCGGCGCGCACCACCCGGTACTCCTCGCCGTAACGCCGGCGCAGGTCTCGGGCGACCGCGCGGGACACCGCGGGGTCGTCGTCCACGGTCATGATCACGGTCCGTACCGTGTCGGCGCCCTCTGCCATGGCTCACCACCCAGGACTGTCGCGTGGATCCGGGGAACAGCCCTTCCAGTCTGCTGGCCCGCACGCGGTACGGCCTGCCGACGGGGAGCGCCGTCCCCTCGTCCGCTCAGTCGCGCAGCGTCCTCATGGCCGTGGCCCAGGCTTCGATCTCCTCGAACATCGTGGTGGCCGCGGCGTCGTGCTGGGGGCCGGGCTTGAACAGCGAGAGGTTCTCGAAGTCGGTGAACAGCGAGAAGGCCAGCTGCTGGTGGACGTGGGCCAGCTGGAGCGCGCTGGCGACGCTCCGCAGGTGCTCCGCGGCGCGCACGCCGCCGACCGTCCCGTAGGACACCACCGCGGCGGCCTTGTTGTTCCACTCGGCGTAGGCGAAGTCGAGCGCGTTCTTGAGCACGCCCGGGATGGAGCGGTTGTACTCGGGCGTGACGAAGACGTAGCCGTCGAACTCGGCGACCTTGGCCGCCCACCGGCGGGTGTGCTCGTGCCGGTACTGGCCGAAGGACGGCGGCATCGGCTCGTCCATGAAGGGCAGCGGCCAGTCGGCGAGGTCGACCAGCTCGTACTCGGCGCCGGTGCGCGCGCCCGCCCGGTCCACGACCCAGTCGGCGACCTGCTTGCCGTTGCGGCCGGGCCGGGTCGAGCCGAGGATCACGGCGATCTTGAGAGTCCCCATGGTGCTCACTCCTTGGGTTCGGGGCTTCCCCCCGGGGCAGTGCTAGGCGGCGCCGTCGTCGGCGCGGCGGGCGCGGACGGTCGCGGTGAGCTCCAGGTAGCGGGCGGCCATGCCCTTGACCTTGGTCACCCCGTGGGCGTAGCGGTCGACGGTCGCGGTGGCCTCGACGGCGATCTCGTCGCCCTCGACCTCGGCCCTGGCGACGGTGAAGGTGACCGGCACGCGGACCCCGTGGGCCGTCAGCACCCCGGGGAGCGCCCAGGCGCCGGCCTCGTCCAGTTCGGCCCCGCTCGCGGTGAAGACGATGTCGGGGTAGGCGTCCGTGTCGAGCAGCGTCTTGGACAGGACCTGGCGGTCGCGGTTCTTGTTGCCGGTGGCGAAGCTGGCGGCGTCGGCGACGGCGTCCACGCGGCTCGCGGTGAGCGGCTCGGCGAGGGAGACGGTGCCGCCGCGCAGCTGGAAGCTGCCGCGGACCGTGCCCAGCCCGAACATGTGCTTGGTGGTGAAGGTGATCTCGGAGCGCGGTGCGTCGATGACGTAGCGGCCCGGTGTCGGCGTCGGTGTTGCGGTGGTCACGATGACCTCCTCTATGACTTGAGCCTTCAAGTCAAACCCTGGACGTCTGAACTTGAGGGCTCACGTCACAGCGCATCGGGCGCAGCGGATATTCCCGCCCCGCCGCCGGACTCAGGCGAGGCCGAGCTGGCGGGCGATGACCGAGCCCTCGGCATAGCAGTCGAAGCGCTTGATCCTGCCGTCGACCAGCTCGAAGACGTCGCAGCACGGGGCGTCCATGCGCTTGCCGGTGGGCGGCACGGTGCCGGCGGGCGTTTCGAGCGGGCCGGTGTGGGTGCCCTGGAGGCGCAGCTGCACGACCACGATGTCGCCGGTGACGTAGAAGCGCTCCAGCTCGCGGTGCATGTCGGGGAAGGCCTTGGCGTAGACCTCAACGGTCCTGCCGAGCTCCTCGGGGCCCTTGTAGGTCAGCGGGATCGACATGTCCGTGAACGTGCCGTCCTCGGTGAACGCCGCCACCCAGCCGGGGACGTCCTGCTCCTCGGCGACCTGGTACGCGGCGCGGATGATCTTCTCGTTGTCGTACGACATCTCGACTCCCCTGGCTCGTCGTGTCTTCCGGGTGCGTATTCACTTTAACCTTCAAGTCATGCCCTGGCGCAAGAGCAGAGCGTCATGGATTTTCAGGCGAGTTGGCTTGCGATGACTTGAAGCGTCAACGGGCGGGCGAGTCTATGCGCTGGAGGATGCGCTCGGCGTCCTGGCCCAGCCGGCGCAGGCGCTCGGCCGAGAGGTTGTCCACGACCAGGCGGCGCACGAAGGCCACGTGCGCGGGCGCGGCCGACTCGAGCTTGGCCATGCCGGCGGGCAGCAGGATGGCGTTGGTGAAGCGCCCGTCGGCCGGATCCGCCTCGCGGCGGACGTAGCCCCGGCTCTCGAGCCGCTTGACCATGTGCGAGAGCCGCGACAGCGAGCTGCTCGTGTTCTCGGCCAGCACGCTCATCCGCAGGGTCCACTCGGGAGCCTCGGACAGCATCGCCAGGGCCATGTACTCGACCATGCTCAGTTCCGCGTCCCGCTGGAGCTGCGCGTCGATCGCCCACGGCAGCCTGGTCATCAGCCGGACCACGGACAGCCAGGACGCCAGTTCGCCGGGGGCGAGCCACAGGTCCGCGTGCTCGTCCGCCGGAGCCTGGGGCGGCTCGTCCTCGGTCGTCATCCTGCGAGCGTAGCAGCCGCACCACGCGGCTGACACGGGCCGAAGACGAACCGTCCCAGGTCCTCATCTCACTTGAACCTTCACGTGGCGCCGAGGGCGCCCGGCGCGGTCAGAAGGCGACGATGCCCTCGCTCCCCGCGCCGTCGGGGACGTCGGCGGCGCCGATCTGGCGCAGGGTCCCGTCGTGGGCCACCGCGAACTCGTCGACGATCCCGTTGACCCCGGTGAGGACGTACAGGAACCGGCCGTTGCTCGACGCGGCCGCGTCGATCGTGCCCGGGTCGGTGCTCGCGTGGCCGAGCGCGGTGAGGCGCCGACCGTGGTCGCTTGCGCGGAAGCCGCTGACGGAGTTGCTGCCCGCGTTCGAGGTGTACAGCAGGTCGCCGATGGCGACGACCCAGCAGGTGGCCTGCTGGCCGGTGGCCGCGAAGGCGACCTGCTCGGCCCTTCCGTCCCGGTGGATGTCGACGGTGGTCAGCGCGTTGGGTCCGGCCTCGGTCAGGAAGATGCCGTGGCCCCCGTTGGGGACGAAGCCGAAGGGCACCGCGTCGGGCAGGTTGGTCGTCCGCGGGTGCTCGGAGGGCTCCCCGGAGCGCGCGATGCCGAAGACCTCCAGGTTGTTCCCGTTGGCCTTGGTGGTGACCACGAGCTGGGAGCCGTCGCCGGTGAAGCCGACCTGGCCGGGGGTGTTGGTGAACTGCGGGGTGGCGTGCGGGTCCAGACCGAGGCGACGGCGCCAGTCGCCGTGCCGGTGCAGGCGGTCGCCGTCCAGGGTGTAGCCCTGGATCGATCCGCCGTCCAGGGCGTTGAGGACGAAGACCTCGTCGCAGTGGACCGCGACGCTGACGGGGAACCGGCCGCCGGAGCCGATGACCTGACGCAGCTCCAGACGGTCGCCGCGGACGGAGAAGACCGACACCGTGTCGCTTCCCGCGTTGACGGCGAAGAGCAGGGCGTGCGCGGAGTCGTAGGTCAGCGACCCCTGGGAGGCCAGGTGGTCCGCGACCGAGCCGGTCAGCTGGCCGCCCTTGCCGCCGGTGTCGAAGGTGCCGGCCTGGATCAGACGACCGTTGTCCTCCCGGTGGTAGGCGACGATCTGGTTGCCCGAGGGATTGTTGGTCTGGACGAACACGGCATGGGAGCCGCCGGCGTCCTTCGCGGGGGCGGAGTGGGGCGTGGCGGACGTGGCGGGAGCGGTGGCGGCGAGGGCCGTGAGGGTGGCCAGGACGGTGGCGACGGCCGTGCCGAGACGGCGGGGGCCAGTGCGCATGGTGGTGCCTCCAGGATGGGATCACACGAGGGATGCGGGCGGCGTTCGCCAGGGAACGTCCGCTATATGACGGTATGTCGCCTCAGATCCACAGCCGGGGAGGTCCGAAACGGCGGCGTGCCGCCGTTTCGGAATCGGGCCGCACCCCGTGGTTCAGCGGGCGCTGCCGAGGTCGCGGTCGTCGTCGCCGCCTTCGAGCAGCAGGGTGGTCTCCTCGATCCGACGGAAGCGCCCGTCAGGGGCGAACTCGGCGAACAGGTAGACCTCCATGCGCACGGTCGAACCGTCCGTCTTGGTGACGCTGACGGTGTGCCGGTCGGCGTAGCGGTCGCCGCTCACGAGCTCGTCGTGCACCTCGACGGAGCCGTCGGCCACGACCGTGCGCAGGTGGGCGATGTGGGCGAGGAACTCCGCGCGGTCGTCCCAGCGACCGTCGGTCCGCTGGCGGTAGTCGGGGGCGAAGTGCCGGTCCACGGCCTCCTCCAGGGCGAGCCCCGGGGTGAGCAGCAGGTCGGTCAGAGCGGTGCGGATGTCGGTGCGGTCCATGGGAGTACTCCGGTTCGTCGTCGAGGGTTCATCGTCGAGAGATGCGTGCTTCAAGCACGCATCTGAACCGTACCGCAAAAGCGTGCGTCGCGCACGCTAAGCTGGGGACGTGACGAACACGACGGGCCAGGAGATCGCCGACGCGCTCGGCACGCTCCTGCGCCGCACCACGCGCGCCCGCCTCTACGCCCACCTGACCGAGGGTCTGGGCGAGGCGCTGGACGAACTGACCTACCCCGTGCTCAGCGGCCTGACCAGGACCGGCCCGTGCAGCGCGGCCGACCTCGGGCGCGCCGTCGAGCTGGACCGCACCACCGTGACGCGCCGCGCCGACCGCCTGGAACGCGCGGGGCTGCTGCGGCGCGAACCCGATCCCGCCGACGGCCGCGCCACCCTGCTGGCCGTCACGGACGAGGGCCGCGAGCTGATCCAGGTCACCCGGCAGCGTCTCGCGGCCCGCATCGAGCGCTCGCTCGACGCCTGGCCCGCGTCGGACGCCGAGGTCTTCGCCCGCTGCCTGCGGCGTTTCGTCGAGGCGGGCCCCTTCGCCGAGGACTGAGCGCTCCCGCTCACCGCGCGCGCCCGCCCACGTCGTCCGAAGCCTCGTCAACTCGGATGCCCACCCCGCACCGTGTACCCCGAGAGCACTGCGCGGGGTTCGAATCGGGCTTGCCTTCGGGCCGGTGGCGCGGACTCAGCCGTCGTGCTCCGACCGTTCGGCGATCCACGCGTCGGCCACGTACTACTGCCGCTCCGGCCACTCCCCGGCTGCGGCCCGGCCGGTCGGCACCCGCACGCCGGGGACCCGCCATCAGGTCGCCGTCACCGGCGCGCGGAGCGGGACGCCGCGCCACAGGGCGGCCGCGGTCTCCATCCCGTCGAGCCCGGGGTGGGCGACGTAGACGACGTCGGCCTCCTGGACGGCCCGGTCCAGCAGCGCCAACGGTCCGTCCATCCGGGGCGGCGGCACCTGCCGACGGCGCTCGGCCCGCGCGGCCCGGCGTGCCTCACCGCGCCCTCACCGTCGCGTGCACTCGGCTTCCGCTCCACGCTCCGCGCCTCCCCGAACCGGGCGCCCCATTTCTGCCCCGGGCGGCGGAGACGCCGCTACGGCAGCCGGGCCGCCTCGGCGCGGTGGGCGGCGGCGAGTGCGGCGTGGAGCACGTCGCGCAGCCGGCGCAGGAGCCGCTCCGCCTCGGCGCGGTGCTCCGGGCCGTAGGGGTCCGCGTCGCCCCAGGCGGGGGTGGACGGATGGAGGAGGGGTTCCAGGGCGGCGCAGACGGCGGACAGCAGGCGGCGCAGGCCGCCCTCGGTGTGCAGGACGGCGACCGCGACGGCGGCGAGCGCCTCGCGTCGCAGCGCCGCCTCCTCGTCCGGGCCTCGCCGCCCGGCCGGGCCTGCGGCCTCCGCGCACGTGGGCGCGCCCAGCGCGTCGAGGGGTTCCAGGACGCGGCGCACGGCCTCCGCGTCCCGCGGGGTCAGCCGCCAGGCGTCACCGGTCGGTTCCCGCTCGGCCTCGTCCAGCGCGGCGCGTGCCGCGTCGAGCGGCGTGGTCGCGGCCTGGGCCGGCTCCTCCGCGCCGTAGGCGGCGGTCACCGCGCGTCCTCCGCCGCGGCGCGGATCGCCGCGTCGAGGTTCGAGTGGACGGTCCACAGGGCGTCGGCGCCGATGACCTCCAGCAGGCGACGGAACTGGCGCTGCGGTCCGGACAGGACCATGTGCGTCTGCTTCGCCTGCGCGCGGTGGCGCAGCTGGAGCAGGGCGTTGAGCCCGGTGGAGTCGCAGAAGCCCATGTCGGACAGGTCGACGACGAGCGTCGCGCCGCTCCGGGCGAGGTCGAGGGCGAACCGGAAGGCGTCGCGCACGGCGGTGCGGCTGTCGACGTCGACCTGGCCGCGCACACGGCAGACGACGGTGCCGTCCCAGCGGCAGTGGCAGGAGAAGGAGGCCGCCGGCCTGCGCACTGCGGGGTGCATCGGTATCACCGCCTCGTCGGGGTCGGCTCGTCGGCTCGAAGGACAGGACGCCTCAAGCCTCCAAGCGGAGGACCCTCCGGGACTACCGCCACGGCGAACCTCCGACCGTCCCGGAAACGAAACCCGGCCCCCGCGCGCCGCCCTACCCGCGCAGCGTGCGGCTGGGGCCGTGCCCGTAGACGCGGCGGTAGCGGTCGGCGAAGTGGCCGGGGTGCCAGAAGCCCCAGCGCGCGGCGATCTCGGTGACGGTGTCGGTGGCGGGGTCGGCCGCGAGCAGGTCCCGGTGGGCCAGGTCGAGGCGGACCATGCGCAGGTGCGCCATCGGGGTGGTGTCGGCGTGACGGCGGAAGGCGTACTGGAGTGCCCGGGGGGTCACGCCCGCCGCGCGGGCGATGTCGGCCAGGCCGATGTCCTCGTCGGCGTGCTCGTCGATGAACGCGGTGGCCCGGCGCAGTGTCTCGTTGCCGCCGTCGCGGCTCTCCTGACGGGTCGGCGGGTTCACGGCGGTGTTGGGCAGGGCGGCCAGGGTGGCGGCGGCCAGATGCTGCACGGCCGTCGCCATCACCAGCGGGGACTGCCAGGCGGTGGGGTTGTCCAGCAGGCCGTCCCGCAGGTACGCGACCACGTCGGCGAGTTGCCGGTTCGCGGCCGGCGTCGCGGCGCGGGCGCCGGTGAGGCGCACCGGTCCGGCGTCGGGCGGGAGGTTCGCGACCTTGTCGAGCACCGCGAGGTCGAACATGGCGATGGTGTAGCGGGCCGAGCGGACCTCGCCCCGGTACGGCTGGTCCGGGGGCGCGAGCAGGAACGTCTCCCCCGGGCCGAAGACGTCCTCGCGCCCGGACGTGCGGTCGACCAGGGTGCCGCTGTGCAGGTGGATCAGGCACACCCGGCCCAGGCTTCCGGCGTCGTAGCCCATGTCGTAGCCGAGCGACAGGCGGTCCACCGTCAGCGTGCCGACGGCCCGCCGATCGATCCGCGCGCGGGTGTCCTCCGCGCGCCCGCCGATCCGCATCGGCGTGTAGGCGGACGACAGGAAGGCTTCCGTGGCCTCCAGGCTGTCGCTGTCGAACGACAGGGTCTCCATCCGCGTCTTCATCGACCGGCTCACCTTCCTCGCGGCACCACCTCGCCGTGGTCCTCGCACGGCGACCCTACGCCCGCCGAGGGGGTCGGGCCGGACAGGCGGCCCTCGCGCAGGATCAGACGGGAGTCCGCCCACGGGCAGAGCTCCGGATCATGGCTGATGACCAGCATCGCGCAGTGTGCCGCACGTCGGCGCAGGGCCGCCAGGGTCGCGGCGGCGGCCTCCGGGTCCAGGCCGCACGTCGGTTCGTCAACGATCCAGACCGAGGAGTCGCGCAGGCAGGCGCGGGCGAGCGCGAGCCGGCGCAGCTCGCCGGTGGAGAGCGGCGGCTGCTGCGGGTCGAGGACGGTGTCGTAGCCCTGGGGCAGGCGGGTCAGCGCGTCGTGGAGGCCCGCCTCGCGGGCCGCGTCGACGACCTCGGCGCGCGTCGCGCCGGGCCGGGCCACGGCGATGTTGTCGGCGGCCGTGGCGGAGGCCGGGAGGAGCTCGGTGTGCTGCGGCACCAGCGTGAGGTGGTCGCGCAGGCGCTCCAGCGGCAGCCGGTCGAGCGGGCGGCCGTCCAGCAGCACCTGTCCTCGGGTCGGTTCGACGAGCCGGAGGGCGAGCCGGGCCAGCGTCGACTTGCCCGCGCCGCTCGGGCCGGAGACCACCAGCGTCCGCCCGGCGTCGAGTCCGAAGGTCACCCCGCTGAGCAGCGGGTCCGCCGCGCCGGGGAAGCAGAGGGTGACACCGCGGAACTCCAGCGCCGGAACGAGTCCGGTGGTCGATCCCGTCGACGCCGCGCCGGAGGTGGCCCCGAGCGCGGCCCCCGACCAGGCGGCGGACGCGGCTCCGGACACGGCGGCCGTGTGCGCGGGAAGGTCCTCGACGAGCACCTCCTCCGCGAGCACCTCCTCCACGAGCGTCTCCGCCGCGGGCGTGTCCTCCACCGCCGGGGCGTCCCAGATCTCGGCGACCCGCTCGGCCGCCGCCGCGGCGGACGTGACGAGCAGCGTGGTGCGCCCGAGCGACTGCAGCGGCGGGTAGAGGCAGCCCAGGAACGCCGCGAAGGACAGCAGCTGGCCGACCGTCATCCGGTGGTGTCCGACCTCCCAGGTACCCAGCCCGATCACCCCGAGTACGCACACCGACTCCAGCACGACCACCACCTGGTGGTAGCACTCCTCCAGGCGCACCGCCGACATGGTGGCCCGCAGCCAGCGCCCCGCCTCGACGTCGAGGCGTCGCTCCTCCTCCCCCGCACGCCCGAACATCCGACGGAGCGTCACACCGCGCAGGGACTCCTCGATGACCGCGCTCACCGCGCCGTCGGCGGCCCGTTGGGCGTGGGCCGCGGCGTCGACCCGGTCGGTCATGCGGCGCGCTGCCAGCCAGAACACGGGCGAGGCGGCGAGGACGGCCAGGGCCATGTCCCAGCGCAGCCAGGCGAGCGCCGCGCCGAACAGGACCACGTTGATCAGCGCCGAGGCGATGCCGATCGCGCCGGTCACGGCCAGCTCCTCGACGGCCGTGACGTCGCCGGTGAGCCGCTCGACGAGGTCGCCGGCCCGGTGCCGCTGGAAGAAGTGGGCGGGGAGCCGCTGCAGGTGGGCGAAGACGTGTGCGCGCAGCCGCAGGATGAAGCGTTCGCCGACCCACGCGCCCAGGCAGTTGCCGCCGAACCCGACCAGTGCGGCGACGATGCTGACGGCGAGCCAGACCCCGGCCGGCCCCCAGTAGGCGTGCAGCGAACCCGTCTGCAGGGCGCTGTCGGTGAGGTGACCGAAGAGCAGCACGGCCACCGTCTCCGCCAGGCCGGTGGCCACCACCGACACGCTGACCAGGGCCAGCCAGCGCCGGTCCCCGCGGGTCAACGGCCAGAAGCGCAGCAGCGCCCGCAGCCGGCCCTCGCCCCGGGCCCCTCCCGCCGCTTCCCCGGCCGCTCCGTCGGCCGTTCCCTCGGCCGCTCCGCCGGCCTCGGTCGGCCTCTCCAGCGTGGTCGGTCCCATGGGTGTACGCGTTCCTCTCGTCCTGTGAGCACAAGCGAGGGGCGGATCCGCTGCCCCGTGCTGCGGATCCGCCCCGAAGTGGCTGTCGCCGTCTACCGCTTCAGCGACCGTTACCAGCCGTGACGGCGGCCCCGGCGGTTACGGCAGTGGTGCCGGCGGTCGTGGCGGTCGTGCC
>NZ_BBPQ01000005.1:17097-22325 GCF_000787855.1 Streptacidiphilus anmyonensis
GCCGGCGGTCGTGGCGGTCGCCCCCGCCAGTCGTTGTCGCGGCCACGGGTCCCGGGGAAACGGAAGCTCATCAGATTTCTCCTTCTCGAAGTGACTTTCGAAGATTCCTTGCGTTCCTTGTTCCGACACCTCGCCGGAGGAACAGGACGATCGTGACAAGAATCCGACCCGGACGAGGCCGTCTGACGCTGAGAGACACATGAGATTACAGACCGTCAGTTCACGTGCTGTCTTCATGCAATTGGGCCGAACGCAGGACGCGGCTTGTCACGCGTACGGCTCAACGCACATGATACGTACACAAATCGCAGCAGCATGTGAGCGGTTCTTCACGCCCCCGCCACCAGGAGGCGAAAATGAGAAACTCTCACCGAAGGCTCCGCGCCCGGAACATGGAAGAACGCGTCGGCCCGACCAGCCGAGCTGGTCGGGCCGACGCGTGACGCGGGTCTCAGGCCTGGGCGACCGCCCTGCCGCCGCGCACCGCAGGGCGGCGCGCCGTCGGCACGTCGGTGTAGTCGCGCCAGTCGCCCGGCGCCTGCCCCGGGGCCAGCGTGCGCAGCCGCTCCAGGACCGCCGGATCCTGGACCTCCAGCCACTGCACCAGCTGCCGGAAGGAGACCAGGCGGACGTCCGGGTGGGCGGCGATGTCACGCAGCGCCCGCTCGACGGACTTCATGTAGATGCCGCCGTTCCACGACTCGAAGTGGTTTCCCACGAAGAAGGGCGCCCGGTTGCTCGTGTACGCGCGGTTGAATCCCGCCATGTACGACAGATACGACTGCTGCTGCCAGTAGGGGCGCATCGACGGGTCGCCGTTCGGCGTGCCGCCGGTCTGGTTGGCGAGCATGTTGTAGTCCATCGACAGCACCTGGAAACTGTGCCCAGGAAAGGGGATCGACTGGAGCGGGAAGTCCCACAGCCCGAGCTTCTTGGACGGCCACATCTGCAACCCGCCGGGTGAACTGGCGTCGTACTTCCAGCCCATCGCCGCGGCCGTCGGCAGCAACTGCTTCTGGCCCAGCAGGCACGGCGTGCGACCGCCGATCAGCTCGCCGGCGTAGTCGAACGGCAGCGGGTCCATGTCGTGGTAGCCGGTGTTGGTCTTCCAGTTGGCCACGAAGCCGACGGCCTGCTCCAGCTCGCTGCGCCACTGCGCGGGCGTCCAGGTGCCGACGCCCGAGGTGGGACTGCAGAAGTGGCCGTTGAAGTGGGTGCCGATCTCGTGCCCCTCCAGCCACGCCAGCCGGACCTGCTCCAGGGTCGCCTTGACGTGGTCGTCGGCCAGGTAGCCGATGTCGGAGGCGCCGGGCCTGTGGCCGGGCGGGAGGTAGAGGTCCTTCTTGCCTTCGGGCAGCACGTAGATGCCCGACAGGAAGAACGACATCGTCGCGTTGGTCTCCTGGGCGACCGCGCGGAAGTGCGAGAACAGCTGTTTCTTGTCCTCGCCCGCCCCGTCCCAGGAGAAGACCACGAACTGCGGCGGACGCTCGCCGGGCTCCAGGCGCCGCGGGACCGGCTGGAGCGGCTGCGGGCCGGTGTCGGCCATCGAGCCGTCCCCGATCAACCGCAGCGGCCGCACCGTCTTCGGCTTCTCGGCGTCCGCGGCTGGATCCCGGCGCGCAGCCGAGCTGTTCGAGGCGGCACGACCGCCACAGCCGGAGACCGCGGCGGTGGTGGCTGCGGCGGCGACCGCGGCGACGACACCCCGACGCGAGAAGGTGGACATGAGGCTCCCGGGATCGATGTCGAACAGAACGGCGTTCCTCACATCCTGCTCCAAGGTTTGCCCCAGGCAAGAACCCGGCCGGGTGAATCCCGGCCCGCGGGACGTCACCGCAGGTCCGGACGGCGGCCCAGCGGGTCTCGGCGTCACCCGGCGGCGTGTCGCCGCCGACGCACCGCGCGGAGAGCAGGAGGTCACGCCCCCGCTGACCCGACGTCAGCGCGCGTGCGCCGTCCGGTGGAGGCGATGCACCCTTCCCGGTGAACGACCGGCGGGTCGTCACCCGTGCCGCCTTCGGGCTCCGGTAACCAGAAATGCTTGAAACGTCGGCACGTCAGGAAGGTCGTCATGGACCGGCATGCTGCTGCCCGGGTGATCCGGGCAGCGGTCGCTCAGGAGGGTGGTCGTCCCGGGCGGAGGCGGCCCACCCGCGGCTGGGCGGGCGCCGCACTGGTGTGCGCGCTGCTCGCCTCGTGCCAGGCGGAGCCGAGGCCCGCCCCGCACAGCGACGCCTGGCACTCCTGGCGGACCGTCGCCACCGTCCCCTCGGTCCGGCCGTCGGTTCCCACCCCGACCCCCACGCCGACGGCGACCCCTTCCGCCGCTCCTCGATCGCGTCCAGCGCTGTCGTCCGACTCCGCCGTCGCGTCCCTGGACCGACTGCTCGCGGAAGCGCCCCTGCACGCGGCGGTCGCCGTCCTGGACCCGACCAGCGGACAGACCCTGGTCCGGGGCGAGGCCGCGCACCCCTTCGTCACGGCCAGCATCGCGAAGGTCGACATCCTCGCGTCGCTGCTGCTGGAACGCCAGGACACGGGCGCCTCGGGGTTGACCTCGGCTCAACGGGCCCTGGCCACCCGCATGATCGAGGCGAGCGACAACGCGTGCGCGACCCAGCTCTTCCGGCAGGCGGGCGGCGGCCCGGGGCTGAGCCGGGCGAACCGCAGGTTCGGCCTGACCCACACCCACGTGCACGACCCCCGCTGGGGTCTGACCACCACCACGGCCTCCGACCAACTGCGGCTGCTGCAGCAGGTCTTCACCACCCGGTCCGCTCTCGACGCCTCCTCCCGCGCCTATGTCCAGCGCCTGATGGGCCAGGTCGAGGCCGACCAGAACTGGGGCGTCAGCGCGGCCGCCGACGGGCACTTCGCCCTCAAGAACGGATGGCTTCCGCGCAACGACGGCAGCTGGACCATCAACAGCATCGGCGGCGTCATGCGCCACGGCCGACTGCTGCTGGTCGCGGTCCTGTCCGACCGCGACGCCTCCGAGTCCGCCGGCATCACCCTCACCCAGGCGCTGGCCAAGGCCGCCGCCGCGGCCGTCGGCGGCCCGTGACCGACAAGCCGGCGACAGTGGAGCGGGTGCGCTCCGTCCGCACGGATCCCGCCGCGTCGGCCCCGAGGCTGGCCTGGCTCGACGCGCTGCGGGGCACGGCCGCCCTGTGCGTGGTCTTCCAGCACGCCGGACCGTGGCTGCTGCCGGGCCCGTTTCGGATCGAGCACCGGCGGGTCGATCTGGGGATGCTGGGGGTCTTCCTCTTCTTCCTGGTCAGCGGGTACATCGTGCCCGCCTCCCTGGAACGCAAGGGTGACCTGCGGGCGTTCTGGGTGGGCCGACTGCTCCGCCTCCACCCGCTGTTCGTGGTCGTCGTCGCCCTCGGGTCGCTGCTGCCCGCCGCGCACGCGGCCGTCGACGCGCACGTCCAGCGGCAGTGGCCGACCGCCGTGGGCAACGCCCTGATGCTGCCCGACCTGCTCGGCCTCGACGGCGCGCTGCGGGTCGCCTGGACGCTCTCCTACGAGATGGCGTTCTACTACCTCGTCACCGCGCTGTTCGCGTGCGGGCGGCACCGCTCCAGCGGACCGGTCGCGCTGGCGCTGGCCGCCGTCGGGCTCTTCGCGGGCGGCGCGCTGCCGCGCAGGCTGCTCTCCGACAGCGACGTCGGCGGGGCTCCGCTGGTCGCCGTCACGGCGCTGGTGGCCGTCCTCGCACTGGCCTGCGTGTTCACCGGCCGCCGCACCGCGACCCGGACCGGCGCGGTCGTGCTCGGCGGGCTGGCGCTGACGCTGGTTCTTCTGAACGGGCGCACCGCCGGGTTCGAGTCGATGGCCATCCTGTCCACCATGTTCGCCGGGACCGCGATCCAGCGGGCCGAGCACGGCGGGATCGGCCGCCTTTCGGCGGTGCTCTGCTGCGGTCTGGCCTTCACCGGCTGCCTGGTGGCGGGCGAGCAGCAGGGCGGCCGCAGCCTGGGCCTGCTGTGGACCGCCTCCGCCGGGAGCTGGTGCACCGGCTTCGCGGGCGCCTGGGCGCTGTTCCTGCTGGGCTGGCTGCTGCGGCGGCGCCCCGTACCGCGGCCGCTGAGCGCGGTCGGCGCCATCAGCTACGGCGTCTACCTCCTCCACGTGCCGCTGCTCGACTGCCTGCTGTGGCTGTTCGCCGTCGTGCGCTTCCGGCCCGAGGGCCTGCGTCAGCAGCTGGTCTGCTCCGGCGCGTTCCTGGCGGTGCTGCTCGCCGTCGGCTTCCTGACCTACCGCCTGGTCGAGCTGCCCGCCCAGCGTCTGGGACGTCGGGTGGCGTCCTCGCTGGCATCCTCGACATGGCACCCGTCCGACGCCACCGGGAGATCCGGTGCCGGGCACCACGACATCGACCCACCGAGAGCGACGGCATGACGGTACGCATCTGTCTGTTCACCCGCGATCTGCGGCTGGCGGACAACCCGGCCTGTACGCGGCCTCCGCCGCCGGGCGGGACGAGGTCCTTCCGGTCTTCGTGACCGACCCCGCCGTCCCGGCGGCGGGGTTCGCCGCGCCCAACCGGCTCGCCTTCCTGCACGACTGCCTGGCCGACCTCGACCGGGGCCTGCGCGCACGGGGCAGCCACCTGGTGGTGCGGGAGGGACCCGTCGCGCAGGAGGTCACGCGCCTGGCGGAGGCCACCGGGGCGGCGGAGGTCCACCTCGCCGCCGACCACAGCGCCTTCGCCCGCGCCCGCGAGGAGCGGCTGCGGACCGCGCTCGCCGGCGCGGGCGTCGCCCTGGTCGCGCACGAGGCCGTGGTCACCGCCGTCGCCCCCGGATCCGTCGTGCCGTCAGGATCGGACCACTACGCCGTCTTCACCCCCTACCTGCGCCGCTGGTCCGACGCCCCGCTGCGACGTCCGCTGCCGCCGCCGCGCCGGCTGGCCACCCCGGCCGAGCCCGCCTCGGACCCGCTGCCGCCGCGCCCCGACCCCGGCGCCCTCTCGCCGCGACTCGCACCGGGCGGCGAGACCGAGGCGCGCCGCCGCAGCGAGCACTGGTTCGACCGGCACCTGGACGCCTACGAGGACGAACACGACGCCCTGGCCGACGACCTCACCTCGCACGTCTCCCCCGCCCTGCACTTCGGCTGCCTCTCCGCGACCGAGCTCGTGCATCGCGCACGCAAGGCGGGAACGGCGGGCGCGGCGGCCTTCGAACGTCAACTCGCGTGGCGCGACTTCCACCACCAGG
>NZ_BBPQ01000005.1:22364-45183 GCF_000787855.1 Streptacidiphilus anmyonensis
CGCGTGGCGCGACTTCCACCACCAGGTGCTCGCGGCCCGCCCGGACGCCTCCCGGTCCGACTACCGCGCCCGCCACGACCGCTGGCGTGACGCGCCGGCCGAGCTGGAGGCGTGGCGACAGGGACGGACCGGCTACCCGCTGGTGGACGCGGGCATGCGGCAGCTGCGGGCCGAGGGCTGGATGCACAACCGGGCCCGCATGATCACCGCGAGCTTCCTGTGCAAGACCCTCGGCATCGACTGGCGCGCCGGCGCGCGGCACTTCCTCTCCCTGCTCGTCGACGGCGACGTGGCGAACAACCAGCTGAACTGGCAGTGGGTCGCGGGCACCGGCACCGACACCCGGCCCAACCGCGTGCTCAACCCCGTGACGCAGGCCAAGCGCTACGACCCCGACGGCGAGTACGTGCGCCGCTGGGTGCCGGAGCTGGCCCGCCTCGACGCACCGGCGATCCACGAGCCGTGGAAGCTCCCGGCCGGGCTCCGCGCCGAACTCGGCTACCCCGAACCCCTGGTGGCGCTCGACGCGGCTCTCGCCCGGTTCCGCTCCCGCCGCGGTCTGGGCTGAGGCCGTGGCGACGTTCCTGCTGGTGCGCACCGTGCCGCTCACCCCGGACGAGTGCTTCGCCCGGCTCACCGACTGGTCCCGCCACGGGGACCGGGTCCCCTTCACCCGGGTCGGCGCCACGCGCGGCTCCGGGCGGGCGGCGGGCGACGTGATCCTCGCGCGCACGGCCCTCGGCCCGACGGGCTTCGACGACCCGATGGAGATCGTCGTGTTCGAGCCGCCCGGCGTGGACGGGGCGGGTCTGTGCCGTCTGGAGAAGCGGGGCCGCGTCGTGCGCGGGTGGGCGGAGTTCAGGGTCCGGGCGTCCGGGAACGCCGGGGGCGCGCAGGTGGTGTGGGTGGAGGAGATCCGCGTCCGGGGTCTTCCGGCGGCCCTCGATCCCCTGGTGGCGGGCGTGGCGCGGCTCGTCTTCGGTCGCGTTCTGGAGGCGCTGCTGAACTGAGCGCGCCCGCCCGCCGTCGGTCCGGTCAGGGCCGGCCGTGTCAGGTCAGGTCCGGTCAAGGCCGCGCGCCGGGCGGACGGGTCAGGGCGTGACGAAGTGGTAGCCCTCGTCGAGGAGTCGGGGCAGCACGGTGCGCAGCGCCGCGACGGTCTGCGAGCGGTTCCCGCCGCCGTCGTGTTCGAGGATGATCGAGCCGGTGCGCGTGGTGCGCAGGATGGTGCGGACGATGTCGGCCGTGCCCGGTCGTGACCAGTCCCTCGGGTCGACGGACCAGTCGAGCGGCCGCAGGCCCTGGGCCCGGCACTCGGCCAGGACCCGGCTGGACCAGGCGCCGTAGGGGGCGCGGAACAGGACGGGCCGCGTCCCGGTCGTCCGGTCGAGGATCTCGCTCGTGCGGGTGATCTCCTCGCGGATCGCGGTCCGTCCCTCGCGGGCGAGGTCGGCGTGGGTCCAGGTGTGGTTGGCGAGCAGGTGTCCCTGGGCGGCGACTTCGCGCACCAGCGCGGGGTGGCGCCGGATCTCCTGGCCGATCTGGCAGAACGTGGCCGTGATGCCGTAGCGGTGCAGCAGCGCCAGGACCTGCGGGGTGTAGCGGGGGTCGGGCCCGTCGTCGATGGTCAGCGCGATCGCGTGCGGGCCCTTGTGGACGTAGTACTGCGGTCCATGACGGTTCGCCGCGGACTCGTCCGGCGCCGTCACCCCGAGCGGGTGCGAGTCCCCGAGCATCTCACCCTCGCGACCCGGCGCAGGCCGGGGAGGCGGCTGCTGCGGCTGCGGCTGCGGCGAAGGCAGGGGTGTCGCGGACGCGGGGGTGGCCGCGAACGCGGAGACCAGCGTCAGCCCGCCCAGCGAGAGCAGGACCCGGCGCGAGACGCCCGAAGCTATCGAATCGTCTGTCATGGCCCGCATCCCTACCCCGCCGGGCGACGCCGATCACGGCCGATGGGCCGGACGAGGTCCGGCCCGTCGGCACCTCACCCGGACCGCAGGCCCAGCACGAGCTCGCGCGGCAGGCCGTGGGTCTCGTGCAGGTAGTGC
This sequence comes from Streptacidiphilus anmyonensis, assembly GCF_000787855.1. Classification (GTDB taxonomy): domain Bacteria; phylum Actinomycetota; class Actinomycetes; order Streptomycetales; family Streptomycetaceae; genus Streptacidiphilus; species Streptacidiphilus anmyonensis. Next base: position 24,413 of record NZ_BBPQ01000005.1, read on the forward strand.
AGATCCTCCTCGTCCAGCGGGCCGCGGAACCGGGGGCGGGAGAGCACCTGTCGGCCGCGTTCCAGGAGCCGGTCGAAGCGGCGCTCCTCGTCGAGCAGCACCCGGCGCACCGACTCCACCTCCTCCTGCAGGCGGAACCGGTCCAGGGTGTGCCGGATCGGCTCCTCCGGCAGGTCCACGAGACCGCGCGAAGGATCCTCCCCGCGCAGCACGGTGAGCACCCGTCGGATCAGTCGGCGCAGAACGTAGCCGCGGCCCGTGTTGGACGGGCGCACGCCGTCGCCGATCACCACGACGGCCGAGCGCAGGTGGTCGCAGACCACCCGAAGCGAGCGTTCGTCCAGCGGCCACAGGCCCGGGACGGTCCGCCGCCAGGGCTCGAAGAGGTCGCACTCGAAGACCGAGCGTCTCCCTTGGAGCAGGCAGGCGAGCCGTTCCAGGCCGAGGCCGGTGTCGACGTTGCCGCGGCCCAGCGGCACCAGCGAGCCGTCGTCGAGGCGTCGGTGGCGCATCATCACGTGGTTCCACACCTCCACCCAGCGGTCGTCCCGGGTCGGGGCCGACCGCGGCGGGCCGTCGCCGGTCCACAGGAAGATCTCCGAGTCGGGGCCGCAGGGGCCGGTCGGCCCGTTGGACCACCAGTTGTCCTCGACGGTCGGCTCGACCGGCACGCCGTGCTCCTGCCACAGCTCCAGGGAGGAGACGTCCGGACCGCACCGGTCGTCACCCCCGAAGACCGTGGCGTGGAGCAGGCCGGGGTCGACGCCGAATCCTTCGGTGAGCAGCCCGTAGCCCCACTCGAGGCTCTGGCGGCCGCCGTAGTCGCCGAGCGACCAGGTGCCGAGCATCTCGAACACGGTCAGGTGGGTGTCGTCGCCGACCTCGTCGAGGTCGGTGGTGCGCAGACAGCGCTGGAGGTTGACCAGTCGGTCGCCCAGCGGGTGGGGACGCCCCTCGAGATACGGGGTGAGCGGGTGCATCCCGGAGGTGGTGAAGAGCACCGGGTCACCCGGCGGCGGCAGCAGGGTCGAGCCGGTGATCCGTCGGTGGCCGCGGTCCTCGAAGTACTCGACGAACGTGCGGACGATCTGATCGCTGTGCATGGGGTGGCTCCTTCGCGAACGAGGCGGGAGGCACCGGACCACGGGTCCGCGCGTTCGAAGCGATCGACGCAGTGCGCCGTCGACGCCGTCGACGCGACCGGGAGCGACCAGGAAGCGCGAGAAGGCAGCCATGGCACGACCGGCGGACCGTGTCCGGTCGCCGGCGTGAAGAGGAAGAACGTCAGGCGGAGGCGACCGGCGAGCTCGTCGCTCGCGCGGTCGCGGTGATGGTTCGGCCTGTGACGTCCATGTGTCAGAGGGTAGTACGCGTGCTGCTCCCGGTCACACGATTTCGCCGTGGGGGCGGGCGCCAGGGCCGGCGCCGGTGCCAGGACCGGCGCCGAAGCGCGTCTCGTGGGCCCACACGTGCGTGCACGCCGGGCACTGGAGGTGGATCCGGCTGCCGCTGTTCGACAGCAGGTAGCGCCAGTGGTCGGTGCAGGTGCGGTTCGCCTCGCAGGTGGAGCAGCCGTCGGCGTCGTCGCAGGAGGGGCAGTCCACCCAGGCGCGACGGCCGATGTCCGCCTGCGGATCAATCGGCAGCACGACCGTGCTCCGGCGCGGGCGGCAGGACGCCCGCGGCGACCAGCTCGTCGTGGATGCGCTGCTGCTCGGCGTCGAGGCCGGAGTAGAGCAACGCGTGGGCGGCGTCCTCGTCGCGCAGCACGGCGACCGGGTCCCAGTCCGGCCCGAGGGCGGCCAGCACCAGCGCGCGCCGCCGGCCCTCCTCCAGGGTCAGGTCGACGTCGAAGGATATGAGTCCGTGCTCGCCGCCGTGTTCGGATCCTGCCTGGTCACACGCCATGGTCACACCGCCGCCTTCCCGGGGTCGTCCTGTGGGTCCTCTGGGACGTGCCTATCAGGAACGAGGCATTCCGCGGAAGGGAAAGGCGGTGCTGTGTGCTCAAACAGACATTTCCGGTCCGGCCGGTGGCGGTCTCACGCCACCGGCCGGACCGGGTCGGGCGTCCGGATACTCCGGACAGTCCGGTTCAGGCCTTCATGTACATCCTGTCCATGAACTCGATGATCTGCTGATCGGTCAGCCGCTGGCCCTCGCGGTGCCCGGTCGCCAGGTCGACCTCGCTGATGACGCCCACCAGCCGCTCGCCGTCGATCACCGGGATGCGGCGGATCTGGTGCCGCTCCATCCGGCGCAGCACCGTCTCGATGTCGTCGTCGGCGCGGACGCAGTGCAGGTGCCCGGCCAGTTCGCGCGCCTTCATCTGCGCCGGGTCCTTGCCCTCGGCCAGACAGCGCAGCACGATGTCGCGGTCGGTGATGATGCCCTTGAGCTTCTGGTCCTGTCCGCAGATCGGGAGCGCCCCCACCCCGTGGTCGCGCATCATGCGCGCCGCGTCCATCAGCGACTCGTCCTCGCCGATGCAGAACGCCCCCGCATGCATCACGTCACGTGCCCTGGTCATCGTCGACCTCCCAACGACGGCTCGCGGAGCCGCTCGGCCGCTCGACTGCGGTCGAATCGTCCGGTCCGGTAGCCGCGGTCCCACCCTAGGAAGCCCCCCGGCGCCGCGCCCGCCGCGCACGGTCACACACCGTATGCGGACTGCCCGCAACCCGTCACTGACGGGCCCCGGCGGCGGGCGGCCCGGTTGGCCCGTTCGGGCCACCGCGTACGGGAGCCGGCCGACGGCGCGGAGGCGATCGCGGGACGACCTCGCCCGTCCGGCAGACGCGATGCCGCGTTCGGCCCATCCCGGCCGGTGCCTCCCGTGCGCGGGGCGTCATCCTGAGGGGGTGACGATAGCCGAGCAGCAGCCCCCTCTCCGCGATCTGGACCCGCACGACATCCAGCACGTGACGGACGACGCCCGTCGTGCCGGCATCACCCAGTTCCAGGTCCTCGCCCTGGTCCGCCCCCGCGACGCACGCGAGTACGTGCTGCTGGTGGACCGCCGTCCCGACGACGACGTCTGGTCGGTCCCCGTGGCCTGGGTCCACCCCACCGAGACCGTCGCGCTCACCCTCGACTGGCTGTGCGACCGCCATCTCGGGCTCGCCTCGTGGCGCGCGACCCTCGCCACCACCGCCGTCCACCGCACCGCGGACGACGACGAGGTGCTGCAGATCGCGTTCGACGTCACCGTCCCCGCGGACGGTGGGCTGTCCTGGCCGGGCCGCTGCCAGTGGTGGCACCTGCGCTCCGAGCCGCCGACCCTCCACCGGCTCGCCCGGCCCCTGCTGGAACGGCTCCAGGCGGCCGCGCAGGACGAGACGGCGCGTTCCGCCTGACCGATCCCCCGATCCCCTCCCCGCCTCCCCTGGAGACCCCCGTGCCAGACGACGAACTCGCCCGCTTCCTCGCCGCGCTCAGCCCCGCCAGCCGTCAGAGGGTCCTCGCGGAGCCGCGCGAACGGCAGCAGCAGCTGGCCGACGCCTGGGAGAAGGAGCTCACCGAGGACACCGACCTCGACACCCTGGACGAGGTGTCCCCCGTCGCCGCGGAGGACGAGGCGGCGGAGCGGGTCGTCAGGGCCTTCTTCGAAGGCTGAGCCTCCGGCGCGGGCGGTTCGGATCCCTTGCCCGGCTCGGAGCCCCTGCTCCGAGCCCTGCGCTCAGATCCCTCCGCGCGACACGGTGGGGCCGTACCGCTCCGGTCCCTTCCACAGGATCCACGCCACGCCCTCCGACGGCAGCGAGACCCGGTGGGAGTCCTCGCCACCGCCGAGATCCACGGTCACCCAGCCGTGCTCGAGCTCGACCGACAGGTCCATCTCGCCCTCGAGGGTCACCTCGCCGACACGAACCGTCCGGACGAAGCAGACACGCGCCTCCCGGTACATCGCACGACCCCGATTCCGTCGATGAACACACCCGTCCCACCAGCGTGCGCGCCTGGCGCGAGCCCCGCACCCCGAGGGGGACCGGCCCGGCACGGACTCAGTGACCCCGTAACGAGGCAGGTCAGCGCGGGAAACGGAAGAACGGTTCGCGTGGGCTGGCGCGTCGTTCCCCCAACGCGGAGCGCGCCGAGGCGAGCTGACGACGAGACCGCGCGCCCGCCTGTCAGTACGGCAGGGGGCGGCCCGAGGGCGTCCGCAGATCGAGCGGGGGCTGCGGGCGCGGCGGGGCGGGGCGCTTGATCAGCCTGATGCCGGCCATGTTCGTCACCTCGTTTCGATCAGTGGATGATCCAACCGTTGTCTGCCCCCGCTCCGGCCGTTCAACCACCGCGTCCCCCGCGGGCCGCCGCAGCGGGCCGAGCCGGGAGCGGTCAGCCCGTGGGGAGCCCGACCAGGGCGGCGAGGACCCCGAGGAGCCCGGCGCCGAGCAGGGCGCTGACGACGCCGCGTCGCAGGGCGAGGAGCCAGACCGCTGCGAGGGCGAGGACCGGGTACTGCCAGGCGTGGGTGAGGGCCAGGGCCAGCGGTACGGCGGATCCGGCGATGGCGCCGATGACGGCGGGGCCTGCTCCGGTGAGAAAGGCCTGGACGTGGACGTTGGCGCGCAGCGCGTCGAAGTGTCGGCCGCCGAGGAGGACGAAGAGGAACGAGGGGGTGAAGGCGACGGCCGCGGCCAGCAGTCCCCCGCCGACTCCGGCGACGGCGTAGCCCACGACGGCGACGGTCTGGACGACCGGGCCGGGGGTGATCTGGCCGAGGGCGACGGCGTTGAGGAACTGACCGGCGGTCATCCAGTGGTAGTGGTCGACCGCGTCGGCCTGCATCAGCGGGATGATGACGAAGCCGCCGCCGTAGGAGAGGGCGCCGACCTTGAAGGCGACCCAGGCGAGGGAGAGCAGCCCGCCCGCCGCCGGGGCGGCCACCGCGAGCGGCAGCGGCCACGCGCCGGTTCCCTTCGGCGCGCCCCGCCCGCCCCGCCTGTTCTGCCCGTTCTGCCTGCGCTGCCTGCTCTCCTTGTTCTGCTTGTTCTTCTGGGCCGCGCGCACGGCGACCTCCAGGAGGCCGGCCGCGACGAGGAGCAGCACGAGCCAGGGTCCGACCGTCGCGGCCGCGGCGGCTCCGGCGAGGGCGTAGCCGATCCAGCGGGCACGGGCGGCCCGCGCGGCTCCGGCCCGTTTCCAGCTGCCCGGCACCAGACCCCAGGCCGCGTGGAGGGCGACGGCCGCGACCGCCGAGCCTGCTCCGGCGGCGGCGCCGCGCACCCAGCCGGGCGTGCCGGAGGCGAGGAAGACGGCGGAGAGCACCAGGATCAGGACCAGACCGGGCACGATGAAGCAGAGGCCGCCCACCACGGCCCCGGCGACGCCGCGCAGGCGCCAGGCCGTGAAGATGGCCAGCTGGGTGGAGGCGGGTCCGGGCAGCAGGTTGGTGGCGGCGATGCCGTCCTCGAACTCCGAGGCGGCGATCCAGCCGCGCCGTTCGACGCAGAGCTGCCGCAGCAGCGCGATGTGGGCGGGCGGCCCGCCGAACCCGATGCAGCCGATCCGGCCCCACTCCCGCGCGATGGTGGCGAGCGGGACGGGCGCGGGATCGGCCCGGCGGGACTGTCCGGCTGTCGTCACGTCAGCGGGCGGCTTCCAGCTCGGATTCGGCTCCCTCGTCCTCGTCGGCGTGCAACGCCGGGGTGCGAAGGTGCTCGACATGGCCGAGGGCCTGGTCGAGCAGGTCGGCGACGTGGTCGTCGTAGAGGGAGTAGACGATCGAACGGCCGTGGCGCTCGGCGCTCACCAGCCCGAGATTGCGCAGCAGGCGCAGCTGGTGCGAGCAGGCGGAGCGTTCCATGCCGACGGCGTCGGCGAGGTCGGTGGCCGCGCAGGGGCCCTGCTGGAGCTGAGCCAGGATCAGCAGCCGCGAGGGGGTGGCGAGTGCCTGCAGCGTGGTCGCGACATTGGCCGCGCCGACGGCGTCGAGGCGCTCACGTGCGGTGATGCTGCGGTTCATCCCATGGCCCATGCCTCCATGATACCGAGAACACGTGAAGAAGCATTCAAGTGTTCCCGTATAGTGGGGACCGTCGAAGTCTTCCCCCTCCGCCCGAAAGACCCCTCCGCATGCCGACCGACCTTCTCGACCGCGAACACGGACGCGCCGACGCCCCGGCCGCGCGAACGGTCGCCCCACGCCGCCGGACACGTGTGCTGGCTTTGGCCGAGGCACGCTGGGCGCTGACGGCGCTGCTGCTCTTCGCGATGGCGCTGCCGCTTCAGCTCGCCGGGGCGAGCGCCTGGGTGTGGGGGCCCCTGTACGCGCTCTGCTACGCGGCCGGCGGCTGGGAGCCGGGCTGGACCGGGCTGACCGCACTGCGGGAGAAGACGCTCGACGTCGACCTGCTCATGATCGTCGCGGCACTGGGCGCGGCCTCGATCGGACAGGTCCTCGACGGCGCGCTGCTGATCGTCATCTTCGCCACCTCCGGCGCTCTGGAGGCGCTCGCCACCGCCCGGACCGCCGACTCCGTGCGCGGCCTGCTCGACCTCGCCCCGGCGACCGCCACCCGGCTGGTCCAGGACGGCGAAGGCGAGGGCGCGGGCGTCGAGGAGACGGTCGCCACCGACGCGCTCAGGGTCGGCGACGTCGTCCTGGTCCGGCCCGGCGAGCGCGTCGGCGCGGACGGGCGGGTGATCGGGGGCGCGAGCGAGGTCGACCAGGCCACGATCACCGGCGAGCCGCTCCCGGTGGCCAAGCAGGTCGGCGACGAGGTCTTCGCCGGAACGCTGAACGGCACGGGCGCGCTGCGCGTCGCGGTGGAGCGCAACCCCTCCGACTCGGTGATCGCCCGCATCGTCGCCATGGTCGAGGAGGCGTCGGAGACCAAGGCGCCGACCCAGCTGTTCATCGAGAAGGTCGAGCAGCGCTACTCGCTCGGCATGGTCGCGGCGACGCTGCTGGTGTTCGCGGTCCCGCTCGCGTTCGGCGCGGCGCTGTCCGGGTCGCTGCTGCGCGCGATGACGTTCATGATCGTCGCGTCCCCGTGCGCGGTCGTGCTGGCCACGATGCCGCCGCTGCTGTCGGCGATCGCCAACGCCGGGCGGCACGGTGTGCTGGTGAAGTCCGCCGTGGTCATGGAGCGGCTCGGCCAGACCCGCGCCGTGGCGCTGGACAAGACCGGCACCCTGACCGAGGGCGTCCCCCGCGTCGCCGAGGTGCGTCCGCTGGACGGCTGCGGGTTGACCGAGGACGGGCTGCTGGCGCTGGCCGCCGCCGCCGAGCACCCGAGCGAGCACCCGTTGGCCCGCGCCGTCGTCGACGCCGCCCGCGAGCGCGGCCTGCGGCCGGCCGTGGGCGAGGACTTCGCCTCCGCTCCCGGGGTCGGCGTGACCGCCACGGTGGACGGCCGGAAGGTCGCGGTCGGCGCCCCGGCCCGGCTGCTGGAGCGGACTGCGGGCCGGTCCTCCCTCGACGCGGCGGCCGTCGCCGCCGCATTGGAGGACGGCGGCCGCACCGCCGTGGTCGTGTTGCGGGACGGCACCCCGGTGGGCGTGCTCGGCCTCGCCGACCGGCTGCGCGCCGACGCCGCCGCCACCGTCGCCCGCTTGGGCGCGCTGACCGGCCGGGCCCCGGTCCTGCTCACCGGCGACAACCCCCGCGCCGCCGCCCGGCTGGCCGCCGAGGTCGGCATCGTCGACGTACGCGCCGGGCTGCTGCCGCAGGACAAGGTCGCGGCGGTGACCGAGCAGGAGCGCTCAGGCCGCCGTGTGCTCGTCGTCGGCGACGGAGTCAACGACGCCCCGGCGCTCGCCGCCGCCCACACGGGCGTCGCCATGGGGCGCGCCGGCTCCGATCTCGCCCTGGAGACGGCCGACGCGGTCGTCGTCCGCGACGAGTTGGCCACCGTCCCCACCGTCGTCGCGCTCTCCCGCCGGGCACGCGCGCTCGTGGTGCAGAACCTGGTCATCGCCTCGGTGTTCATCACCGGCCTGGTCGTCTGGGACCTGGCCGGCCACCTGCCGCTGCCGCTCGGCGTCCTCGGCCACGAGGGGTCCACGGTCATCGTCGGCCTGAACGGCCTGCGCCTGCTGCGCGACGCCGCCTGGCGCCGCGCCGGGGCGGAGACGGGGAACGACACAGGCGACGTCGAGCCGGAGGCCGGGACGCGGTCCGAGACGGGGGCTGCCTCGTGAGCCGCCGCAAGCGCGCCGCCGAGGCCGCGCCCGCCCAGCCGCCGCTCCCCACGGTGACCGTCTGCCGTGGCTGCTGCTGCGGCACGCCGAAGGTCCCACGCCTCGACCACGCCGCCCAACTGCGCGAGCTGCGCGCCGCGCTGGCGGACAGCGCGAGCGTGCGGGCGGTGGACTGCCTGGACGCCTGCGAGCAGGCCAACGTCATCGTGGTGCAGCCGTCCCCGGCCGGCCGCCGCGCGGGCGGCCGCCCGGTCTGGCTCGGGCTGGTCAACGACCGCGACGCGACCGCGGACATCGCCGCCTGGACCCGCGCGGGCGGCCCCGGCCTCGCCGAACCTCCCGACATCCTCGACCTCTACGCCTTCCAGCCCTCCCGCCGCGTCCGTCAGGCCGTCGAGGACTGACGCCACCCCGACCCGATGCGACCCGACCCGACGCGGTCGCCGAGACCGGAGCTCGTGCCCGCCGCCTTCGCCACGACCCGCGCCTGACGGCCTCTGACCACGGCGGACAGGTGTCGACCCGTCAGGTTCCGTGGACAGGGGGACGGCTCGCGCATCCTTGTGCCATGACCGAAGACCAGCCGGCCCTCCGCGTCGCCCACACGGCGGATCTGGAGCCGGACGAACTGACCGCAGCGCGAGCGCTGCTCTACCGGACCTTCGACGACATGGCGGAGGACGACTGGGAGCACTGCCTGGGCGGCGTCCACGCCCTGCTGCGGCTGCCGAACGGCCTCGTCGTCGCCCACGGCGCCGTCGTCCAGCGGCGGCTGCTGCACAGCGGGCGGGCCTGGCGGGTCGGCTACGTCGAGGGCGTGGCCGTCGAGTCGACGCTGCGGCGACGCGGATACGGCGGTGCGGTCATGGCCCCGCTGGAGCGGGTCATCGACCGCGCCTACGACTTCGGCGCGCTCGGCTCCTCCGAGGAGGGCCTCGCCTTCTACGCCGCGCGCGGCTGGCGCCCCTGGCAGGGGCCGACGTCGGCGCTGACCCCGACCTCGGGCATCATCCGCACCCCGGAGGAGGACGGCTACATCTTCGTGCGGCGGGACGGGTCACGGCTCGACCTCACCGGCGAGCTCACCTGCGACTGGCGCGACGGCGAGGTGTGGTGAGGGCCTCCCAGCCCGCCGAGAGCCTCGTCACGGGCGACCCGCCGACCGGGGGCCGGTGATCAGCCGGCCGTCGAGATGGATGCCGACGGTCCGGTCGAGCACCTGCCCAATCGTCATGAGGGTGCGCAGCTGCGGGAGGGTCCGCCCGGTCTCCGCGCGGGAGAGCGCGGCCTGGGTGATACCGGCGAGGTCGGCAAGCTGGGCCTGGGTGAGGCCGCGCGCCTTGCGCAGGCTCGCGAGATGTGCGCCGAGCGCTCGTGCGAACGGGGCCAGCGGATCGTCGGGCGTCATGCGGTGTACCGCCAGAGCTTGCCGGTGTCGATGACCCAGTCCCTCACACTGATCTTCTCGCCGAACGCCGAAGCGAGACGGTTGCGGTAGGCGGGTCGGCCGTCGTGGGTGGTGATGTCCCACTGGTACAGGCAGGTGCCGTCACGGGGATCGACGATCAGATAGTGCTCGATCCCCATGCGGGGGTAGTCACGGGTCTTCGCGGAGTAGTCGTTCTCGGGGTTGGACCTGGACACGACCTCCACCGCCAGGAGGATCTCACGTGGGTCGAGGCCCTCGTCCTCCGCACCCTCGAGGAAGGCCGCCTCGGGCACGACCATCACGTCCGGACGTCGCAACGAGCCGACCGCCGGGTTCTCGACGTCGCCGATCGGCGAGGCGACGAGCTCCTCGGGCAACTGGGGCTGCAACTGCCGCGCGATCCGCAACGCGTTGAGGTCGTGCCGCTTCGCCGGGCTCATCATCATGATCACCTGGCCGTCGGCGATCTCGAACCGTGGCGACATTCCCGCAGGCGGCTCGAACTGATCAGCCAGTTCACGCAGATGCCGGTAGATCTCCCGCGTGCTGTCCTCGCCCATATACCGAAGTATATCGAGGGGCCCCGGAGGTGGCGGGGAATAGGTGTCGGCGGGCGCGCGTTGTGAGGGCCAGAAGGCTTGAAAACGACTTCCATTTCACTCAGTGGAGTGGCGGTCGCCCTGGACAGGAGGACCCATGGCCCGCAGCGAACTGCGCCCGATCGTCAAGCTCCGCTCCACCGCGGGAACGGGCTACACCTACGTGACCCGCAAGAGCCGCCGCAACGACCCCGACCGTCTCGTGCTGCGCAAGTACGACCCTGCGGCCGGTCACCACGTCGAGTTCCGCGAGGAGCGCTGACCCCGACCCCGACCGCGTCCCCGGACGCCTGGGACGACGCCCACGACCACCCGAGAGGAATCCCGCGATGAACACCACCTACCAGCCCGTCGTCTTCCGCGACCGCGCGGCCGACGTCGCCTTCCTCACCCGCTCCACGCTCACCAGCGACAAGACCGTGGAGTGGTCCGACGGCCGGACCTACCCGGTCGTCGACGTGGAGATCTCCTCCGCCAGCCACCCCTTCTACACCGGAAACGCCCGCGTCCTGGACAGCGCCGGCCGCGTCGAGCGGTTCGAGCGCCGCTACGGGAAGGCCCCGGCTCGGGCGTGATCCCCGCCCGCCCTGCGGCCCGCGGCCCCTCCCGTGCCGCGGGCCCGCGCCCGCGCCCGCCGACGCGTCCTGCTACCCGCGCGCGGCGCGCAGTTGGCGGCCCGTCACGATCTTGGCGGGGGTCAGCAGCAGCCAGACGGCGAGTGCGGCCCTGGGCGAGGCGAAGGCGATCGGCACGGCCACGGACACGCCGAAGACGATCGCCGTGACGGCGAGGTCGCGGATCACGCTGCGTCCGAGCTCGTCGGTGATGTGCCCGGCCTGGAGGCGCTCGCGCCGCCAGGCCGGTCGCGGCGAGGGGCTGCGCGCGGCACTCGGCCAGCAGCGCGGTCGGGAACGGGAGCGCGTCGCGGAACCAGACAGTCACTGAAGTGTGATGCACGTCACATCCCGCGGGTCGAACTTCGGCGCGCGCCGCGCATCCAGTCGGTGTCACTGCCTGACTTCCACTCCCCTGAGGAACTTTCACCATGGGTTACCTGCGCGGCTTCGTCCCCTGGATCGTCTCCGCCGCCGTCTCGCCCGCCGACTGGCGCTGGGGCGCGATCGGCGGTCTCCTCTCCGGCCTGGTGCTGCTGCTCCAGGACCGGCGCCGCGGCGTCGGCGGCGACGCGCTGGTGCTGGAGACCAGCAGCGTCGTGTACTTCGCCGTGATCGGCGCGGTGGCGGTCGCCGCGCCGCACTCAGCCCTGTCCCACCACACCGACGTGCTCTCCTTCACCTGGCTGGCCGTCACCGCCTGGGGATCGCTGGCGGTCCGACGCCCGTTCACCCTCGGCATCGCCAAGCGGCAGACGCCGCGCGAGTACTGGGACACGCCCGCGTTCGTCCGGGTCAACGACGCCGTGACCGGCGCCTGGGGTGCAGGGTTCACCTTCATCGGCGTCGCCCTCGTCGTGTGCGGGGCGGTCCACGCCCCCGGCTGGACGGGCGTCGCCGCCCATGTCGTCGGCCTGGTCGCGCCGGCGTGGTTCACCAAGGTCCACCCCGCCCGCGTCCAGGCGCGGCTCCAGGCCCAGGGCCTGGCCGGGCAGGCGCACGCCCCGGCGTCGGCCCGATGAACCCGGCGAGCGACACGACCGACACGAGCGTCCCGCCGCTGTACCTCCGGGGCCGCTTCGCCCCGGTGGCCGTGGAGCACACGGCGGCCGAGCTCACCGTTCGGGGCTGCCTGCCGCCCGAGCTCGACGGCCGCTACCTGCGCAACGGGCCCAACCCGGCGCCCGGCGAGGACGACGGCCACTGGTTCACCGGCCCCGGGATGCTCCACGGTGTCCGGCTGCGCGGCGGCCGCGCCGAGTGGTACCGCAACCGCTGGATCCGCACCCGGCAGCTGGCCGGGCACCCGCTGCTGCGCGCGGACGGCACCGTCGACCTGGCCGCCTCGCCGGCCAACACCCACGTCATCCGGCACGCCGGGACCGTGTTGGCGCTGTGCGAGGTCGGGCTCCCCTACTGGGTCACGCCGGAGCTCACCACCGTCGGGCCCTACGACTTCGGCGGCCGCCTCACCACCGCGATGACCGCCCACCCCAAGGAGGACCCCGCCACCGGCGAACTGCACCTGTTCGGTGCGGCGTTCACCGCGCCGTATCTGACCTACCACCGGGTCACCGCCGAGGGGCTGCTGGTCGACAGCCGGCCGGTCGAGGTGCCGGGCCCGACGATGATGCACGACTTCGCCGTCACCGAGCACCACATCGTGTGGATGGACCTGCCCGTCGTCCTCGACCCCGCCCTCGCCGGGCGCGGCGGCACGCCGTACCGCTGGGACGAGGGCTACGGCGCGCGGCTCGGCGTCATGTCGCGCGCACCGGGCAGCACCGAGGTCCGCTGGTTCGAGGTGGACCCCTGCTACGTCTTCCACGTGGGCAACGCCCACGAGGACGCGCGGGGCCGCATCGTGCTGGACGCGGTCCGCTACGACCCGGAAGGCTTCCGACGCACCTGGTCGGGCATCGGCGGCCCGGCCGGCCCCGGGCCCAGCACCGGCACCAGCCCCGGCCCCGGCGGAGGCACCGGCGGAGGCCGAGGCCGGGCCGCGTCGGTCCTGCACCGCTGGCTGCTCGACCCGGCCACCGGCCGGGTCGACGAGGCGCAACTGGACGACCGGCAGGCGGAGTTCCCCACCCACAACGAGAGCCTGACCGGTCGGCCCCACCGCCACCTCTACACCGTCTCGGGCGACGGCATCGCCAAGCACGACCTCGCCCTCGGCACCACCCGCGTCCACGCGACACCCGGCAGCCGCGACGCGGGCGAGGCGGTGTTCGTCCCGGCGTCGGGCGGCACGGCCGAGGACGAGGGCTGGCTCCTCTCGCTGGTCTCGGACGACACTGGGAAGGCGGGGGAACTGCTCGTCCTCGACGCCACGGACCTGTCCGTCCAGGCCGTCGTGGAGCTCCCACGCCCGGTCCCGTCCGGCTTCCACGGAAGCTGGCTGCCCGAGGACGGCCGGGGGCACTGACGACGTCCGTCGCAGGCCCCGACCGTTCCTGACACGTCGCCACGGAGGCGCACAGGCATGGCAACACCCCTACCCCTCACCACGCCCACGGACGAGGAGCTCACCCGCAGGGCCCAGGCCGGCGAGGCCGGGGCCCTCGGGCTGCTGCTGGGCCGCCATCAGGCGCCGATGCGCGCCGTGGCGCTCAGCCTGCTCGGCTACGGCCCCGACGCGGAGGACGCGGTGCAGGACGCCGCACTGACCGCGCTGCGCCGCATCGGCGACGTGCGGGATCCGGCGGCCGTGGGCCCGTGGCTGCGCGCGGTCGTACGCAACGCCTGCCGCATGCGTCTGCGTGCCGACCGCGAGACGCCGGGGCTGGACGGCCTGGACGGCCTGCGCGCCCTCGACCGGACGGCCCTCGGCGGCCCCGCTCCGGACCGGCCCGACCAGATCGTCGACCGGCACGCGATGCGCGACTGGATCTGGGGCGCCGTAGAGCAACTGCCGGAGCAGCAGCGGCTGGTGCTGATGCTGCGGCATTTCAGCGGCATCACCTCCTACCAGGACATCGCCGCTGCCTGCGAGGTGCCGGTCGGTACCGTGCGCAGCCGCCTCAACCAGGCCAGGGCGAGGATGGCCGAGGTGCTGGCGACCACCGCCGACCAGACGCACATCGACGCCTCGACGCTGGTCCAGGAGAGCCGGCACGAGGCGGTGGCGACCCTGGCGGCGGCCGCGCGAGGCGCCGGTCTGCCCCGCGAGATCGCCGATCTGTGGCCGAGGGACTCCGCGATGATCGGCACCTTCGCGCAGCCCGGCGCACACGTCCACCCCTCGCCGGTGATGCGCCGCATCCTGGACAAGGGCGTGCGGCAGCACGTCCGCCACGTGGTGGCCAGCCGCGACATCACCATCTGGGAGATGGACGTCACCAACCCCGTCGGCATCGAGGACCCCTGCCCGGCCACGCTGGCCTGGGTGATGTTCCGCCAGGACCGGCGGGTCCGGAAGCTCCGGGTGGTCTTCCCCGGGCCGCCGCGGCGCGTGCCGGTCCTCGGCTGAGAAAGCCCGCCTGGCGCCCCGAGCCGACCTGGTACCTGGTGGCGGGCGACGGCCGGATGATCCCGCCGCCCGCCGCGGTGGCCGACCTGATCAGGCCAGGCCGATGGCCACGGGCGCGTCCGCGGCGAAGGAGGCGGCGAACCGGTCGCGGTGCCGCTCAGGCGCGAGGCTGGACCTGTTCCCGGTCCGGCGAGGTCGCCGGGGACGCCTGACGCGGGATCGCGTAGGGACGCATCAGCACGTAGTACAGGGCCGCCGAGACGATCAGGCCGAGGATCCAGGAGATGTCCGCGCCGCCGAGGTGGGCGACCATCGGGCCGGTGTAGTAGCTGGTGCTGACGAAGGGCACCTCGACCGCGACGCCGAGCAGATAGGCGGCCATGGTCCGCCAGTTGACGCGCCCGTAGCGGCCGTCGGGGTCGAAGAGCGCCGGGATGTCGTACTGCTCGTGGCGGATCAGGTAGAAGTCGACCAGGTTGACCGCGGTCCACGGCACCAGGAAGTACGTCAGCAGCAGGATGAAGTTCTCGAAGGTGCTGAGGAAGTCGCCCTGGGCCAGCAGGGCCAGGCCGGTGCCGACGGCGGCCGCGCCGACGATGAAGGCGGCCCGCAGCCCCTGGCCGACGCGGAAGCGGAAGACCGCGCCGAGCGTGGTCGTGGTGGACATGAACGCGCCGTAGAGGTTGAGCACGTTGACCGCGAGCACCCCCAGCACGACGACCAGGAAGAACACACCCGAGACCGAGCCGGGCGCCAGGCCCACGACGTAGGCGACGGAGTCGGCGCCGAACGCCTTGGGCGCGACGGCGGCGGCGACGCAGCCGAAGGCCATCATCCAGATGCTGGCCCCGACCGAGCCCGCGTAGGTCCAGCCGAAGGCGGCCGCGCTGCTGGTGTCCTCGGGCAGGTAGCGGGAGTAGTCGGCGACGTAGGGCGCGTAGGTGATCTGCCAGGTGGCGGCGATGGAGACGACCAGCAGGAAGGTGCCGACGTCGAGGGAGCCCGCGTGCCACAGGCCGGCCGGCTGCGGGGCCGAGAGCAGCCGGTAGCTGAGGTAGACGAAGCCGACGGCGCTGACGAGGCTGATCCACCGCTCCACCTGGTGGATCAGCCGGTAGCCGTAGAGCGCCAGCACGACGCAGACGCAGGCCACGGCGATGACGCAGACCGTGCGCGGCAGGCCCGTCCAGGCGGCCAGCGCCGAGCCGCCGAGGACGGCGCTGCTGGCGAAGAAGCCGATGTACATGAGGATGACCAGGAGCAGCGGCAGCACCGCGCCGAGCACGCCGAACTGGGCCCGGCTCTGGATCATCTGGGGGATGCCGAGCTTGGGCCCCTGCGCGGAGTGCAGCGCCATGAAGACGCCGCCGAACAGGTTCCCCACCACCAGGGCCAGCACCGCCCAGGGCAGCGGCAGGCCGAGGACGACGCCCAGCGCGCCGGTGACGATGGTGGTGATCTGCATGTTCGCCGCGAACCAGACGGTGAACAGCGACCGGGGCCTGCCGTATCTCTCGTCGGTCGGCACGAACTCGAGGGCGCGTTGCTCCATGAGGCCACCTTCGGGTGAGGTCGGGCTGGTGAGGCCGGGGGGTGAGGTGGGCCACATCTTCCTGTATGGAGTCAGGCAGGTGTCAAGACTCTGAATGAAAACATTCACGTGATGCGTGCGTCCGGACGCCGCGCGATCGTGGAGGGGTGGGCATCATCGTGCTGATCGAGCCGCAGGCGGGGCACACCCCCGACCTCGACGGCAAGAGCTGGGTGGTCGGCGGCCTCAAGGCCGTCCACGCCGCCTCGTCCGACCCCGACACCCCGGACGATCCGGCCGAACGGACCCTGTGCGGCCTGGAGACCGCGCCGATGGAGAAGCACAGCTACCACCCGACGGCTCCCGGCTCGCACTGGTACCCGCCGAACCTGACCCCGTGGCTCTGCCACACCTGCGACGCCGCGCTGAGGCAGTGAGCCCGCCATGACCGCATTCACCGCCGCACAGCGCGCCTACCTGGCCGGCCAGCGGCTCGGCCGGATGGCCACGGTCGACCCCGCCGGACAGCCGCAGGCCAACCCGGTCGGGTTCTTCCCCCAGGACGACGGCACGATCCTGATCGGCGGCCTGCGCATGGGCGCCACGAAGAAGTGGCGCAACCTCCAGGCCAACCCGAGGATCTCCCTGGTCGTCGACGACCTGGTGAGCACCAGCCCGTGGCGGGTCCGCGGCGTCGAGATCCGCGGCACGGCCGAACTGCTCACCGGCCCGCACGCGTTGGGCCCGAACTTCAGCCCCGAGGTGATCCGGGTCCATCCGGAGCACGTCATCAGCTGGGGCCTGGACGAGTGAGCGGTCGGCGCCGCTGAAAACCCGGCCGCTGACAACCCGGCCCCTGAAAACCCGGCCGCTGAAAACCGATTGCCCTGGCCACCGGGGCCCTGCCAGGATCCGGCGCATGACGAAGAGAATCGAGCCCGTCCCCGCCCGGTGAGCGCCAAGGACGAGCGCAGGGCGCTCGAACCCCGGCCCACCCTGCTGACGTTGGCGAAGCGCCTGCACCAGCTCACTCCTGACGGTCCGCTGCCCCCGGATTCCCACGGCCTCCAGCAAGGAGCGGGTCGCTGCCGTAGCGACGACGTCGAGACCGTCCTCGCGGCCCACTTCGACGATCCCGAGACCGCGCGGCAGCCGGACCGCCTCCACGGCACCGGCCGCCGGCTGATCGACAACGGCGCCGACGTGCGCACCGTGGACACCGGTCTGGCCCTGCTGGAAGGCCGGGTCGAGCCTGAGGATGCGGAGGCGATACGCCTGTTGGGGCTGCTGCCCTGCTTCACGGGACGCGCCGCCGCACTGCTGTCCGGCCTGCCGGACGCCGCGACCGAGCTGATCTGGCTGGCCGACCGCGCACCCGCCGCGTACCTGACGAGAGTGGTCGAGGCCCTGTGCGCACAACCGGGCCCCGCGCCACGGGACTGGCTGCTCCACGGCTTCAGGCCCGGTGGGATCAGCCCCCTGTATCCGTCACTCGCCCGGACGATCGCCGACCGCCTCGACCTGCCCGCGGTCCTGGCCGATCCCGCGCTGGACGAGGACGCGCTGGAGCGCGTCGGCCTGGTGCTCGCGGCGATGACGCAGTCGAACGACTACCGCCCCGCGATCCTCGGGTACCCGCAGGCGCGCGAGACGTACGCGGCGTTCGCCTCGCGCGCGCACCTGCTCAGTCCGTCCATGACCCGGTACGCCCTGCTGCTCTCACTCGTCCTGGATCTGGAGAGCGGCCACAGCCGCCTGCTGCCTCGACTCCCCGGCGACGACAGGCAGATCGTGGGCCGGCTGCGTGACGTCCTGGCACAGCGGGCATGGCGCGAGACACGGAGAGCCGCCCGCGGATCCGACGACCGACTCGACCGCTGGCGCGCCGACTGGGCACGCCGCACCCTGCGCACGCTCGCGGCGACGGAGGGCGCCCGGTCCGAGGCTCCGATGCCCGAGGCGGGGGTGTCCCTCTTCCAGCTCCAGATCGTCGAGCTGGACCCCGGCGCGCAGGGCGGGGTGGAGACCAGGGTGCTGATCGACGGCTTCCCCGTCCTCGCCGCGGCGTTCCAGCGCGGCCGCCCGCACCCTCCCGGGGTACTGCTCGACACCGGCATCCTGCACGCCACGACCGAACCGCGCGAGGTCCAACTCGCCGAGGCATGGTGCACGGAGGGCTGCTGCGGAGCCCTGCACGTCACCGTCGTCCGCGAGGGGGATGCCGTGGTCTGGCGGGACTGGCGCCGACCACCGGAACCGGCGGGTCGCACGCCGGGCCCGGAGCTCCCCGCGTACCGCTTCGACGCCGCGCAGTACGAAGCCGAACTGGCCCGCGCCGCGCGGGGACGCCTGTGGGAGTGGCCCACCCTGACGGCGGCCCGACTGCTGCGTGCCCGGCTGGGGCAGGAACCGGAACTGATGGCACGCTGGCACTGCGCGCCGGGGTGGATCGGCAGCCACTACGACGACCGCGACCTGCTCGACATCTCCTTCATCTGCCGGCGCCCGGCCCCGGACGGGGCCGACGAGCACTGGCTCCAGTTCGTCTGGGCCGTCCCCGTCACAGGCGAAGCACCACCGCAGGCCGTCGTGGACGCGGTGGCCTCCGGGCTCGCGGGCGCGAACCCGACCGGCTGGTCACGTCTGGTGGGCGGCAGCCGGGCCGCCGCCGAGGCCCTCGGGTTCCCCGCGCCGGGGCCGCCACCCGACGCGTGACCGGGTGACGGGGTGACCGAGGACCGGCTGACCGAGGACCGGGTGGGATGACCGGGCCCCTCCCGTCGCTGTCCCTACGTGTAGGGGTAGTGCCGGGAGTGGTCGCCCGCCTCCCAGGCGGCGCGGAGTCCGGGGGCGCTCGGGTCCCAGTCCGGGCGGATCTCACGGGTGACCTCGCGCAGATCACGGCGCAGGTCCTCGATGGAGGGGCGGCCCCAGTACCAGTAGCCGTTGTAGACGCTGTGGATCACCAGGCCCGGCTTGAGCACGAGCGTGTGCGGGACCATCGGGTTGTGGGTGGGGTCGGTGTACTCCTGGATGTCCAGATCCTGCTGGACCTTGCGGCCCACGTCGGACAGGAACGTCCACTGCGCGCCCACGGAGGCGCGGAACTCGTTCAGCTCGAAGAGGTTGTCCGTCGCGATCGTCACGACCTTCGTGTAGGCGACGTTGATCTCCGACCAGTGGGCCGCGAGTTGGAGGTGCTGCTGATGGTCCTTGGGACAGAAGTGGCCACGCGAGAGGATCAGCACCATCGGGTCGCCGCCTTGGAGCTCGCTCAGTTTGCGGCGGGATTTCGCGTGGTCGGTCAGCTCGTAGTCCGGGAAGACCCCGCCCGGCACGATGTCGGCACGCATCCTCGGCTCCTTCCGGTCCTGCTTCCGGTCCTGCTTCGCTTCCGATCCTTCTCGGTACGGATGATCCCCATCATCCCCCGGCCCGTCGCGGATCGCGGGGGGATCCGGCTACTTGGTCGATCATCCAGTCCGCGGTGATCGCAACCGTGTGCACGACCAGTCGCGCCCGGGCGACGCGCCTTGTTTGAATCCCTCGCATCGGGTGGTCGGCGTCCGCTGTCCACGCAGCAGACAGGCATGGCGGCCTTTCAGGCTCGCATCTACCATGCTGGGGCGCACTTCCTCCTCGCTGCCGCGAGACCGGGAACCGGCGCGCAAGGCAAGGAGCACGGAACGTGATCGTCGGGGATCTGCTGCGCTTGGAGGACCTGCGGATCGCGGTGGCCTGGGCCACGCCGGAGCTGCTCGACCGGGAGGTCACCGGCGTCACCTCGACCGACCTCCAGGACCCCGCGCGCTATCTGCGCCCCGGCGAGCTGGTGCTCACCGGTCTGGTCTGGTGGCGTCCGGACGAGCTCGCCGCCGACCCCGTGGCCGCCGCCCAGGCCGCCGGACGGTTCGCGACGGCGCTGCGCAGCGCGGAGGCCGCCGCGCTACTGGCCGGGGAGGGCACCCACGGCGCCGTCCCGGCGGAGCTCGCGGAGGCGTGCCGTCGCCACGGCATCCCGCTGCTCGCCGTCCCGGCCGGGACCAGCTTCCGGGCCGTCACCGACCGGGTCTACCTGCGGCTCTGGGGTGACCTCCAGCACCAGGCCGAGGGCACGGCCGCCGTCCCGGCGGCGGTGCGACGCGACGTGCTGGCGCTGCTCCACTCCGGCGCCGCCCCGTCCGAGGTCCTGGCGAGGGCGGTGGCCGACCTCGGTCTCCCCCACTGCTCGCTGCGCACCAGCGCGGGACGCGTGCTCGGAAGCTCCGAGCCGGACCGGGCGGCGCGCGGCCACGGCCGCGCCGGGCAGACCGGCTCCGTCGGGGGCCCGTCGAGGGAACCCGGGGGCCGAGGGGTGCGCGAGGCGCCGGCCCTCCCGGTGGGCGAGCCGGGCGTCTCCCCGTTCGACGGCTGGCTGCTGCTCCCGCACGCGGAACCCGCCCCCGCGGCCACGTCCGTGCTGCGCGGGCTCGCCGACCTGCTGGCCCCGCTGGCCGACCGCGCCCACTCGACGGCCGCCGCGCAGCGGCAGGGCGCCGCGCGCGTCGTCGACCTGCTGCGCGGCTCGGGACCCCGCCGCTCGGCCTTGGACGCCGCAGCGGCGGGCGCGAGCAGCGCGAGCACGGGTGCGGCGGGTGCGGCGGGTGCGGTCGCATCGGACGCGGGGGGCTTCGGCGCCGGCAGCCCCGGCCGCACCGCACCGGAACCGGCAGGCGGACTGGTTCCGGCCGGGACGGGACTGGACGCCGAGCTCACGGAGGCGCTCCGCTCCTGCGGCCTGCCTGCCGGGGCGGCGCTGACGCCGGTGGTCGCCCAGGTCGCAGTGGGACCGGCGTCGTGGGCGGCGGCGGCCCTGGCCGAGGCGTTGCAGGAGACGGGCGCTCCCTTCGCGGTGGCTCCCGATCCGGGCGTTGCGGAGTCGGGCCGCGCCATCGGCCTGTGCGCGGCCCCCGAAGCGCTGGTGCTGGACGCCCTGCAC
>NZ_BBPQ01000005.1:45653-98763 GCF_000787855.1 Streptacidiphilus anmyonensis
GGCCGCGCCATCGGCCTGTGCGCGGCCCCCGAAGCGCTGGTGCTGGACGCCCTGCACCGGGCCTGGCCCCGGCTGCGCGCGGCTCTCGCCGCCCAGGGCCCGGACGCCGGCGGAGCACCCGGCGCGTCCGGGTCACCGCTCCGCTCAGGGCTCACCGTCCACGGCCGGGGCAGCGGCACGCGACCCGCACTCCCCGCCGCCGTCCGCGCCCCCCACAGCGGAGCGGGTGATGCGAGCGCTGCGGGCGGCGGAAACGGCGCAGGGAACGGCGGGGCGAGCCGAACTGACGGCGGCACCGCGACGCTCGCCCGCTCCGCGGACCTGCCGCCCACGACCGGGGGCGCGCCGGGCCTCGCGCGCCTCGATCCGGCCGCGGGCCCTTCGGCCGGCCTTGCGGCGGGACGGGCGACGGTCTCCCCGGCGGGTCCGGTGAGGGGCCCGGCGGGAGGCGCGGCGTCGGGCCGGGCAGGCGACGGGTCGGCGCTGACCGGGGCCGTCGGCCCGTGCGCCGCGCCCAGCCTCGCCGCCCTGCGCGCCGCGCTCGCCCAGGCCGACTGGACGCTCGCGTCCCTGCCCGGCGACGGCGTCGGCGCGAGCGACTCGCTGGACTCCCTCGCCGCGCTGCTGCGCGGCGTGCCCGCCGAGGTCCGCGTCGCCTACCGGGAGCGGCTGCTCGGGCCGCTGACGGCGCACGACCGCGTCAACTCCGTCTCCCTGCTGGAGACCCTGGCGGTCTTCCTGGAGCTCGACGGCTCCTGGTCCCGGGCGGCCCGCGCGCTCCACGTGCACGTCAACACGGTGCACTACCGGGTGCGTCGCATCGAGGAGTTGACGGGGCGTGACCTGGCGCGGCTGGAGGACCGGGCGGACCTGCGGGCGGCCCTGCTGTGCGAACCCTTGTTTAACTGATCGGGTTGAACTATTTTCTCGGCACGCCACCCACGCCACCCATCTGCGCCCCGCACCCGCACACCCGCGCGCGAAGGAGCATGCCCGTGTCCGAGCAGACCGTCGCCTCCCCCACCGTCAGAACCCAGCGCCTGAACGGCGGCGTCCTGGGCATGGTCGACATCGCGGCGGCGACCATGGCCAACATCGGCCCCGCGATGAGCTTCTTCTTCGGCTTCGGCTTCCTGGCCACCACCGCCGGGGTGGCCTCCCCGCTCACCGTCATCGCGGCGGGCATCGCCGTGGCACTGCTGGGTAACACGCTCGCGCAGTTCTCCCGGGCGCACCCCTCGGCGGGCAGCTTCATCACCTTCGTCGGCAAGACCTTCGGCCCCACCAGCGCCGTCACCACCGCGCTGCTGGCCGGCCTCGGCTACATCATCGCGATGGCGTCGGTGATCGCCGTCTCCGGCGGCTTCCTGGAGACGACGCTGAACCACTACCTGAAGTGGAACGTCCCCTGGATCATCTGGACGCTGGTGCTGACCGGCCTCGCCGTGGTGCTGATGGTGCGCGGCATCGCCGTCTCCACCAAGCTGGCCGGGCTCTTCTTCGGCGTCGAGATGCTGGTGCTGGTGGTCGTCTCGGTCGCGGCCATCGTCGACCACGCCGGGCACCTCTCGCTCGCCCCGTTCGAGCCGAGCCGGATCAGCGGCGGCTTCCAGGGGCTCGCCGAGGGCTTCCCGCTGGCGGTCTACCTCTTCATCGGCTGGGAGAACTCCGCCGCGCTCGCCGAGGAGACGCAGGACCCGCGGCGCAACGTCGGGCGGGCCGTCTTCCTCTCCATCGGCGTTATGTCCGTCAGCTACGTGCTCTTCTCCTACGCCACCCTCACCGGCTTCGGCTACGACGTGACCAAGGTCGGCGCCTCCGCCGTCCCCTTCATCGACGTCGCCCAGGGAACCCTCGGCGTGCTGGCGTTCTTCGCATACCTCGCCGGGCTCACCTCGACGCTCGGCGCGCTGATCGCGGGCACCAACTCCCAGGCGCGGCTGGTCTTCAACGCCGGACGCGAGGGTCTGCTGCCCAGTGCCGTCGGCGCGGTCCACCCCACCCGGCGCACGCCCACCCGGGCCATCCTCACCTTCGTCACCATCTCACTGCTGATCATCGGCGGCTGGGGCCTCGGCCACCTGCTGGGCGGGCACGCCGCTTCAGGCGCGATGGACCCGATGGTCTTCTTCGCCGAGTCGTCCACCATGGGGACCATCCTGGTGCTGCTGGTGTACCTCGCGTCCAACGTCGCCCTGCCGTTCTACTACCGGCGCTACCGGCCCAGCGAGTTCCACTGGGCACGGCACGCGCTGCTGCCCGGCCTGGGCGCGGCGGCGATCCTGGTGCCGCTCTACTACCTGGTCAAACCCGGCCAACCGAACCCCTACGACTGGTTCCCCTATCTCGCCCTCGGCATCCTGCTCGCGGCGCTCGGCTACGCCGCGGTCCTGGTCCGGCGCGATCCGACGCTGGGCGACCGCGTCGGTTCGATCGTCGCGGACAGCCACGCGGGCTGAGCGTGCCGGCCGAGGGCCGGCACGGGTCGGAGCGAGGCGGGTCGGAGCGAGGGTTAGGGTGACCGCGTGGTGAGCACCGCGGGCAAGTTCGGCCCCTACAGCCAGGCGGCTCCGTTCCCCGCCTTCACCGGGGCCGGACCGCAGACCGGCGCCGACCTGGTCCGTTCCCGCATCGCGCTGCTGGTCCGGCTCTCCGCGCTGCGGCCCGGCGACCGCCTGCCGGACACCGGCCGTCTCGCCGAGCAGCTCGGCGTCGGCGAGATGACGGTGCGCCGCGCGTTGGAGGGGATGTGCCAGGACGGGCTGCTGGACCGGCGGCGCGGCCGCACCGGCGGCACCTTCGTCTCCGCCGAGTGGTACGCCGTCGTCCCCGCCTGCCACGACCCGGTCGCGGCAGGCGCGGTCGACGCGTTCCTGCTGCTGCTGGAGTGCGGGCTGGTCGCCCACGCCTCCGGCGAGGTGGCCGCCGAGCAGCTGAAGGGCCTGCGCGATCTGGCGGCCGGCACACGGGAGGTCGGCGCGGACCCGGACCGGCTGCTGGAGCTGGAGTCCCGCTTCCATCTGGACCTGGCCGAGACCCTCGGCGGCCCCGCCGTGCGCGAGGTCACCGCGGACCTGCTCGGCCGGCTCAGCCTGCTGCGGCCGCTGCCGGACGCGGACGCGATCCTGCGCCGGAACCGCTGCCGGGAACGGCTGTTGACGCACCTCGCGGCGGGCAGGACGGACCGCGCCATCGGCGCGGTCAAGGAGCTCCACGCGCCGACGTCCGGACCGGCCGAGGAGGCCGGTCCGGACGTCACGGGCTGAGACGCGCGGACTGTCAGGCGCGGACTGAGAGGCGCGGGCTGAGAGGCGAGCAGTACCGCGTCAGCGCGCGTCGAAGCGGTCGAGGTCCATGACCTTGGCCCAGGCGGCGACGAAGTCCTCGACGAACTTCTCCCTGGCGTCGTCGCCCGCGTAGACCTCGGCGACGGCGCGCAGCTCGGAGTTGGAGCCGAAGACCAGGTCCGCCCGGGTCCCGGTCCACCGGACCTTGCCGGAGGCGTCGCGGCCCTCGAAGGTGCTCGCGTCCTCGGCGACGGGGGCCCAGCTGGTGTCCAGGTCGAGCAGGTTGACGAAGAAGTCGTTCGTCAACGTGCCCGGCCGGTCGGTGAACACGCCGAGGCTGGACCCCTGGTGGTTCGCGCCCAGCACCCGCAGGCCGCCGACCAGCACCGTCATCTCCGGCGCGGACAGCGTCAGCAGGTTGGCCTTGTCGAGCAGCAGGTACTCCGCGCGGAGCGTGTTGCCCTTGCCGAGGTAGTTGCGGAAGCCGTCCGCGAGCGGCTCCATCGCCGCGAAGGACTCGACGTCGGTCAGGTCCTGCGTCGCGTCACCGCGGCCGGGCGTGAACGGCACCTCCACCGTCACCCCGGCGTCCTTCGCGGCCTGCTCCACGCCGACGCCGCCTGCCAGAATGATCACGTCGGCGAGCGAGACCTGCTTGCCGCCCGACAGTTCGGCGTTGAACGCCTGCTGGACGCCCTCCAGGGCGCTCAGCACGACCGCCAACCGGTCGGGGTCGTTGACCTCCCAACCGGCCTGCGGCTGGAGGCGGACGCGGGCGCCGTTCGCGCCGCCGCGCTTGTCGCTGCCGCGGAAGGACGCCGCCGAGGCCCAGGCGGTGGAGACCAACTGCGCGACCGACAGACCCGCGTCGGCGATCTTCTGCTTCAGCTTGGTGAGGTCCGACGCGTCGAGCCGCGAGCGCGACGCGGCGGGGACCGGGTCCTGCCAGAGCAGCTGCTCCTCGGGGACCTCGGGGCCGAGGTAGCGGGCGATCGGGCCCATGTCGCGGTGGGTCAGCTTGAACCAGGCGCGGGCGAAGGCGTCCGCGAAGGCGGCCGGGTCGGCCATGAAGCGGCGCGAGATCGGCTCGTAGATCGGGTCGAAGCGCAGCGAGAGGTCCGTGGTCAGCATCGTGGGCTGGTGCCGCCTGGCCGGGTCGAAGGGGTCCGGGACGGTGCCCGCGCCGCCGCCGTCCTTCGGGCGGTACTGGAACGCGCCGGCCGGCGACTTGAACAGCTCCCACTCGTAGCCGAAGAGGATCTCGAAGAAGCTGTTGTCCCAGGTGGTCGGGGTGTTCGTCCAGATGCCCTCGAGGCCGGAGGTGATCGCGTCGCCGCCCTTTCCCGTGCGGTAGGAGGACTTCCAGCCCAGGCCCTGCTGCTCGATCGGCGCGTCCTCCGGGTCCGGGCCGATGTTGTCGGCGGGGCCGGCGCCGTGGGTCTTGCCGAAGGTGTGGCCGCCGGCGATCAGGGCCACGGTCTCCTCGTCGTTCATCGCCATCCGGTAGAACGTCTCGCGGATGTCGCGGGCGGCGGCGATCGGGTCCGGGTTGCCGTTGGGGCCCTCGGGGTTGACGTAGATCAGGCCCATCTGGACCGCGCCGAGCGGGTTCTCCAGCTGGCGGTCGCCGGTGTAGCGCTCGTCGCCGAGCCAGGTGGTCTCCGGGCCCCAGTACACGTCCTCGTCCGGCTCCCAGGCGTCGACCCGGCCGCCGCCGAAGCCGAAGGTCTCGAAGCCCATGTCCTCCAGCGCGACGTTGCCCGCGAGGATGATCAGGTCGGCCCAGGACAGCGCCTTGCCGTACTTCTTCTTCACCGGCCACAGCAGCCGGCGCGCCTTGTCCAGGCTGGCGTTGTCCGGCCAGGAGTTGAGCGGCGCGAAGCGCTGCTGACCGGTGCCGCCACCGCCGCGGCCGTCGCGGATGCGGTAGGTGCCGGCGGAGTGCCAGGCCATGCGGATGATGAACGGCCCGTAGTTGCCGAAGTCCGCCGGCCACCAGTCCTTCGAGGTGGTGAGCACCTCGCCGATGTCGCGCTTGACCTCCGCCAGGTCGAGCGCGCTGAACGCGGCCGCGTAGTCGAAGTCCTCACCCAGCGGGTTCGCCACGGCCGGGTTCTTCGCCAGGATCCGAAGGTTCAGCTGCTCCGGCCACCACTGGCGGTTCCCCCCGCCCTGCGTGGGATGCGGGGCGCGCCCGTGCGCGACCGGGCAACCACCCGCGCCCCCCTCACTCGCTTCGAGATTGACGTCAATGTTCTCGGACATGGCAATCCTTCCGGGCTGGTCGAGCAAGTCCGAAGTCTGGCTGGCGGAAGGAGCGGGGGCACTCAGGCGCGCCGGGCACACCCGTCCACTTTCGGGCGGACTCGCTGGTCCTGGGTCCATTCTCACGCGCGCAGGTCGCCCCGCGGCGACGCAATGCCGGGGACTAGTTTGGCTCGCGGGAGCGGTCGTCGAGGTCGAGGGAGTGGTGGGGTGCGCGCAGTGGTGATGGACCGGATCGGGAAGCCGGTCGTCGTGCGGGAGGTAGCCGATCCGGTGGCGCCGGCGGGCGGCGTCGTGGTGCGGGTGCACGCGACGGGCCTGTGCCGCAGCGACTGGCACGCCTGGGCCGGGCACGACGACGTCGCACTGCCGCACGTGCCCGGCCACGAGCTGGCCGGGGTGGTCGTCGAGGTCGGGGCGGGCGTCGAGCGGTGGGCGGTCGGGGACCGGGTGACCGTCCCGTTCGTGTGCGGGTGCGGGCGCTGTGCCTACTGCCGCTCGGGCAACGCGCAGGTCTGCCCGGAGCAGGAGCAGCCGGGCTTCACGCACTGGGGCTCCTTCGCCGAGCTGGTCGCGTTGCACGCGGCCGACACGAACCTCGTGGCGGTGCCGGACGGGGTCTCCTTCACGGCCGCCGCGAGCCTGGGCTGCCGCTTCGCCACCGCGTTCCGCGCGCTCACCGGCCGCGCCCGGCTGGAGGCGGGAGAGTGGCTGACCGTGGTCGGCGCGGGCGGAGTCGGCCTGAGCGCGGTGATGATCGCGAAGGCCCTCGGCGCGCGGGTGGTCGCGGTCGACCGGCACCAACGCGCGCTGGACGCAGCCCTCGCCCTCGGCGCGGACGCGGTGCTGCTCGCGGAAACGGACGCGGGCACGGGCGCGGATGGTGGCACGGGCACGGGCACGGGCACGGGCACGGGCGGTGGCGCAGGCACGGGCGGTGGCGCGGGCACGGATGGCGGCGCAGGCACGGGCGGTGGCGCGGGCACGGATGGCGGCACGGGCACGGATGGCGGCACGGGCGGCGGCGCGGGCACGGTGCCTGTCGCCGGCGCGGAAACGGGCACAGCCCTCAGCGCGGTCCCCGGCGCGGGAGCGGGCCCGGCCCCGGGCGCGGGCACCGGAACCGCACCCGGCGCGGGAGGGGGCCCGGCCTCCGGGCCGGACGCGGGCGCCGTCCCCGGGACAGCCGCTGCCACGGCCGCGCTCGCCCGCCCGGTCCCCAGCGCGGGCATCCCCGCCCGGGTGCACGCGCTGACCGGGGGCGGCAGCCATGTCGCCGTGGACGCTGTCGGCAGCGAGCAGACCTGCGCGGACGCGGTGTTGAGCCTGCGGCGTCGCGGACGCCACGTGCAGGTCGGGCTGCTGCCGCCGGTCGGCGGCCACCCGCGGGTGCCGATGGCGCGCGTCATCGCCTGGGAGCTGGATCTGCTCGGCAGCCACGGGATGGCCGCCGCCGACTACCCGGCGATGCTCGCGCTGATCGCCGACGGCGCGCTGGACCCCGAGCGGCTGGTGGAGCGGGTCGTGGGTCTGGAGGAGGCAGCGGCGCTGCTCCCGGTCTTCGACCGGGCCTCCCCCGCCGGAATGACGATGATCGATCCGCTCCGCGGCTGACCCTTGCCGCCTCGGCGGGCGTGGCGTGGGGGTCCGCGCGGGCGCACCGGGTCATGATGGCGCGGTGCGACTTGATCACGTTTCCTACGCGGTGGCCCGCGACAGCTTCGTCTCGACGGTTCAGCGGATCGGCTCGGCCCTGGGGGCGGGTTTCGTGGACGGGGGCGTGCACCCGCGCTTCGGGACCCGCAACTTCGTCCTCCCGCTGGCCGGCGGCACCTACGTCGAGGTGGTCACCACCCTCGACCACCCCGCCGCCGACCGCGCGCCCTTCGGGCAGGCGGTGGCCCGCCGCGCGGCGGAGGGCGGCGGTTGGCTCGGCTGGGTGGTCTCCGTCGACGACATCGGCCCGGTCGAGGCCCGACTCGGCCGCACCTCCGCGGAGGGCCACCGGGTCCGCCCGGACGGCTTCGACCTGCGCTGGAAGCAGATCGGTCTGCTCGAACTGATGGATGATCCGCAACTGCCCTACTTCCTGCAGTGGTTGGTCCCACTGGAGGAGCGTCCCAGCGCGGACCCGCGCACCTCCTCCCGGATCCAGGGGGTCTCCATCGCCGGCGATCCCGGCGCCATCGCCGAGTTCCTCGGCGAACCGGCCGACCACCCGCTGGACCAGATCGACGTCACCTGGGTCGAGGACGAGGAACCCGGCCTGGTCTCCGTCGAGTTCGCCACCCCCAAGGGCCCGGTCACGATCTGACGGCCGCCCAAGCCCGACCACCCCCCTTCCTCGCCGTCGCGCGGTGGTGCAGAGTGGCCGCATGTCGACCGCGTACGCACCGATGCCCGCCGCGTTGGAGACCCGACGGCTGCGCCTCCAACTCTGGACCGACGCCGACGCCGAGGACCTCTGCCTCCTGGCCGCCGAACGCGGCACCGCCGCACCACGGGTCGAGCGCGCGCGGGAGATCCTCGCCGAGGGCCGCGCCGCGACGGCGACGACCGGCCTGGCCCTGCTGCGCATCACCCGCCTCGCCGAGGGCGACTTCATCGGCTACTGCGGGCTCCTGGTCGGACGCGCGAGCGTCGACGAACCGGAGATCGCCTACGAGCTGCTCCAGCGCACCCACGGGCACGGCTACGCCACCGAGGCGGCCGGCGCCGTGCTCGACGCCGCGGCGGCGACGGGCCGCAAGCGGCTCTGGTCCACGGTCCGCCCGTGGAACACCCCCTCCTTCCGCGTCCTCGAAAAGCTCGGCTTCGAGCGCGACCGCGTCTGCGCCGAGGACGGCGACGGCGAGTTGGTCTGGCTCACCCGCGAACTCCCCTGAGACGGCGGACGCTCGCCGGGTGGAGCACGGTCGTCCACCCGCGACCCACCGGGCCGGTGAACACTGATCCTCCGCGCCCATCCGCGACTTTGACGAAGCGTCACCCCAGCGCCATCCAGCGGGGTTACCATCACGCCGCGTGCATGCCAAGAAGGGCGGCACGCGGCCGACCCGTCCCGTCGGCCCCCTTCCGCCGTCCCGGAGGACCGATGGCCGCCTCGCGTCGCCCCGTTCCGCGTCGTCTCGTCTCGTGCCTGCTGACCGCCGCCGCCTGCCTGATCCCCTTCGCCCTGCCCGGCGGGACCGCCGCCGCGCAGGACACCGGCGACCTCTCCCTGGCCGCGGGCACCTCGGTCGGGCTGCACAACACCTACGACGACACGTCCGCCTTCCCCTACCTCGCGCAGGCGCTGGACGCGGGCACGTCGCTGGTCGAGCTCGACACCTGGGTCGACCCGTTCACGCACGAGTGGAAGGTCAGCCACGCCAACCCGCTCGGCAACAGCAACAACTGCGTCGACGCGAGCAGCGCCGCCGACCTGTACCGGGGCGGGGCCAACAAGGACCTCGGCAGCTGCCTGGACGACATCCGGATCTGGCTGGCGGCGCACCCCGGCCACCCGCCCATCATGATCAAGCTGGAGATGAAGGCGGGCTTCGACGCGACCGTCGGCCTCGGCCCCACCCAGCTGGACTCCCTCGTGCAGGCCCACCTCGGCTCCGACGTCTACCGGCCGGCCGACCTGATGGCCGGCTACCCGAGCCTGGACGCGGCGGCCCGCGCGAACGCCTGGCCCAAGCGCTCCGCGCTCGCGGGCAAGGTGATCCTGGAGGCCATCCCGGGCACCTTCGAGCAGGCGAACCCCTTCGACCACCTGTGGACCGACGTCGAGTACGCCCAGCACCTCGCCGCCCTCCAGTCCGCGGGCCAGCTCGGGAACGCCCAGATCTTCCCCTCCGTCCTCGGCGCCGCCTCCGGCGACCCGCGCACCCGCTACTCCGACGCGACCCTGCGCCCGTGGTTCGTGGTCTTCGACGGCGACGCGCACGCCTTCGTCGACGGCGGCATCGACACCTCCTGGTACGACACCAACCACTACCTGCTGGTGATGACCGACGCCCAGAACGTCGACCCGGCGCTCTCCGACACCGCCCCCTCCCAGTCCGACGCCACCGCCCGGGTCGCGCAGCTGGCCGCCGCGCACGCGTCCTTCGTCTCCACCGACTGGACCGGCCTGCCGTCCGTGCTGTCCGAGCAGCTGCCGCGCGGGTAGCGGAAAAGTCCCCGGGGCCGGGTGTCACACTCAGGCGCTGCCGTTTGTCATACACGTGGAAGCGTCGAAAACGGCAAGGAGATCGTCATGGAAGCCCGTCTGAACCTCTTCGGCAGCAGCATCGGCCCGGCCCTGTTCAAGTACGTCAACTCCGCCGGCAAGGTCGTCTCGGACTCGACCCTGCCGCACGCCACGCAGGAACTGGTGAAGATCCGAGCCAGCCAGATCAACGGCTGCGGCTTCTGCACCGACATGCACACCAAGGACGCCACGGCCGCGGGCGAGACGTCCCTGCGCCTCAACCTCGTGGCGACCTGGCGTGAGGCCACGGTCTTCACCGAGGCCGAGCGCGCGGCGCTGGAGCTGGCCGAGCAGGGCACCCGGATCGCCGACGCGGCCGGCGGCGTCAGCGACGAGGTGTGGCAGAACGCGGCGAAGCACTACGACGAGGAGCAGCTGGCCGCGCTCATCGGCCTCATCGCGATCATCAACGCCTACAACCGCATCAACGTGATCAACCGCCAGCCCGCGGGGGACTACCAGCCCGGCATGTTCGGCTGAGGCACGACACGAAGCAGCGGGAAGCCCCCGAACCGCGACCGGTTCGGGGGCTTTGCGCCGACCAGGAAAGACCTAGAGGTGCTCGACCTGGAGCTCGGCTCGCCGGTGCGCTTGGTGGGCGTACCAGCACGCCTCCACCGTGCGCCCGTCCGGAAGCGTGTGGTGTGACGGACCCTCGGCCGCCTCGTAGCCGGCGGCTTCGAGCGCCCTTCGGCAGGCGGTGTTCGATCGCTGGGTGCCGGCCCTGACCGTCGTCATGCCCAACTGCTCGTGAGCGATGTCCGCACCCGCGCGGAACAGTTCGGTGCCCAGGCCGACGCCACGGAACCGCGGCGCGAGCCAGCCGCCCACCTCACCGTCCTTCACCTGCACGGACACCGCTCCGGCGCACCGGCCTTCCGCCCTGTCGACGAGCACGAAGAAGGCGCTGTCCTTCCGCCGCCAGTGCCGCACGGACCTGAGGGACGCGGGGAGCTCGCGACTCCGCCGCGCCCGGTTGTGCTCCGTCACCTCCAACAGCCACTGGACCACCTCCGGTCGGGGCCGTTCGAACCAGCCCAGCCAATCCATCGCCTCCGCGTCGTACGCACCCGCGTAGGCCGCCGCGAAGTCGAGCGCGTCGCGGGCGGGCACGGCCTTCAGCCGTGGGGTGTGCAAGGGCTGAAGTGGGAGGTCACGATGCCTCTTGCCGAACAGCCGCATCGTCGAACCTCCGGGGCGCCGTGGTGGAATTCGCAGCCGTGGGCGGCGCGACAGCCCTCAGCATGCCGCCTTGTAGACGTACTTGGCGATCTGCGGATCGTTCAGGTTGTCCTTGGTGATGGCCACCATGGTCGTCCCGATCGACGCCTGCACCGGCTTGCCCGCGAACGCGGCGGCCAGTTGGTCGACCGCCTCGGTGCCGATCGCCGCCGGGTCCTGGGCGACGAGGACCTGGAGCGTGCCGTTCTTCAGCGCGGTGATCTCGTCCGGCTCGGCGTCGAAGGCGGCCACCTTCACCACGCCCTGCTTGCCCGCCTGCGCGAGGCCGGTGGCCACGCCCTGCCCGGTGTTGGTGTTGCCCGCGAACACGCCGCCCAGGTCGGGGTGGGCGGCCAGGGTGGACTGGATCTGGGAGGCCGCCGTCGCCGGCAGGTCGTTGTCGTAGAGGGTCGGCAGCACCTTGATGCCCGGGTACTTGGCCATCTCCTCGGTGAAGCCCTTGATGCGGGCGTCGGTCGTGGAGATGCCGGGCTTGACGCTGATGACGATGGCGGAGCCCTTCTGCCCCATCTGCTTCGCCAGCGCGTCGGCGGCCACCTGGCCGCCCTTCTCGTTGTCGGAGGAGATCCGGGTGATCCCCACGGAGGAGTCGGTGACCGAGGTGTCCACGAGCGCGATCTTCGTGCCCGAGCCCTGGATCTGCCTCAGCGACGGCGTGAGCGCCTCGGTGTCCACCGGGGAGATCATCAGGCCGTCCGGGTGCGACGCGCCGACGGAGTCGATCAGCGGACGCTGGACGGAGACGTCCCACTGCGCGGATCCGTCCGCGGTGAAGGAGATGCCCTTGGCCTTGGCCTCGGCCTGTGCGGCGCAGGTCATGGTGATGTAGAAGGGGTCGCTCTTGACGCCGGTGATCATGGCGATCTTCTTGCCCTGCACACCACCCGCCCCGGCCGGCCCCGGACTGGCCGAGGAGCTGCAGGACGCGGTGGCGGCCAGGGCGAGGGTGGCCAGGGCGGCCGTGAGCAGTGCGCGCTTGCGAGGGGTCGGCAGGATGGTGCTCGACATGGTGGTGGTGTCCTCTCGTGCGGCTCGTGGGCTCGTGCGGCGGTGCGCTCTCGCCCGTCTGCGGTGGTGCGCGCTCCCGCTTCAGCTGCGCTCGCGCGTGCGGCGGCGCATCTGGTCGATGTAGACGGCGGCGACCAGGACCACGCCCACCGCCACGTCCTGCCAGTACTGCTGGACGCCGATGACGATCAGTCCGGTGCTCAGCACCGCCGGGATGAAGACGCCGATGACGGTCCCCAGCACCGAGCCGCGGCCTCCGAAGAGGCTGGTGCCGCCCAGCACCACCGCCGTGATGACCTTGAGGTTGTCGGTGGAGTGGCCGGCGATGGAGGTGGTGCCGTAGGAGGCCAGCCACATCACCGCGCCGAGACCGGCGAGCAGGCCCATCAGCGCGTACACCTTGACCAGGTGGGCGCCGACGCGGATGCCCGCGCGGCGGCTCGCGGCCGGGTTGGAGCCGATGGCGAAGGTGTGGGTGCCGAACCGGGTGGTGCCCAGCACCAGACCGAAGACCAGGGTGACGGCGGCGGCGAGGATCACCAGCCACGGGATGCCGAGCAGCTTGCCGTAGCCGAGGGTGTTCTGCAGGTTGTTCGCCGCGGTGTCGGCGGGGTCCTGGCCGCCGGTGGCGAGTTCGGCGATGCCGAGGGCGGCCCCGAGTCCGCCGAGGGTGACGATCAGCGGCGGCACCTTCTCCGTGGCGACCACGGCTCCTTGGAGGGCGCCCCATGCCGCGCCGACCACGAGCGCGATGACGACGCAGACCGCGACCGTGCCCCAGCCCGCTCCGGCGCCGCCGTGGTGGATGTTCCACTCCCCCGCCGCCACCGCGGCCAGGACGAGCACCGAGCCGATCGACAGGTCGATGCCCGCGGTGATGACCACGTACGTCATGCCGACGCCGAGCACCAGGTAGATGGCCGCGTTGACGGCGATCTGGGTGAGGTCGTAGGCGGTGAAGAACTTGCCGGGGGCGGCGAGGGTGAAGAACACGACGAGCGCGGCGAGGATCAGAAAGGTCCACAGTTCGCTGACGCCCGCCGCGCGGCGCAGCAGGGGCGGGGTCCGGGCGGTCACGGTGTCCGTGTGCGGCGGGCGCCCGGTCTCGGTCGTCGTCATCACGCTTCCTCCTCCGACGGCTGCGGCTCGGGCTCCTGCTGCGGCCGCTCCAGCGGCGTTTCGGGCGCGGCGACCAGGGTGGCCGCGTCGGCCGCGTCGCCGCGGTCCAGGGAGCCGGTCATCGCGCCCACCAGCTCCTCGATCGTGGTGTCCGCCGCCCGCAGCGACGCGACCCGGCGGCCCAGCCGCAGCACCTCCACCCGGTCCGCGACCGACAGCACCTCGGGCATGTTGTGGCTGATGAGCACGACGCCGATGCCACGGTCCGCCACCCTTCGCACCGTCTCCAGCACCCGTGCGCGCTGCACCACGCCCAGTGCGGCGGTGGGTTCGTCGAGGAAGACGACCCGGTTGGCGAAGGCCACCGCGCGGGCCACCGCCACGGACTGGCGCTGCCCGCCGGAGAGCGCGGCCACCGGCACGGTCGGGTCCTTGAGCGTGACGCCGAGCTCGGCGAAGGCCCGCACCGCGTCCCGGCGCATGGCCGGTCGGTCCAGCACGCCGAGCCTGCCGAGCACGCCTTTGCGCACCAGCTCCCGCCCGAGGTAGAGGTTGGCGGGCGCGTCCAGGTCCTGGGCCAGCGACAGGTCCTGGTAGACCGTCTCGACGCCCGCCCGCCGCGCGTCCTGCGGTCCGGCGAAGCGCACCGGCGCTCCGTCGAGCAGGATCGCGCCCTCGTCCGGGGCGAGGACGCCCGAGAGGACGCCGACCAGCGTCGACTTGCCCGCGCCGTTGTCGCCGATCAAGGCGACGACCTCACCGGCGTAGGCGGCGAAGTCGGCTCCCTGCAGCGCGTGCACGTGCCCGAACCGCTTGACCACGCCGCGTGCTTCCAGCAACGGTTCCGCCACGGCACACCTCCCCGCGAAGTGTCGAGGACAACGTTGTCGTTCGTGGCTTCGGATTGAACCGGTAAGCTGACGGCACGTCAATGCCTCCTGCAGGCTTGCCGGTTCTCTCCACGATTAAGGCAACGTTGTCTATGCTGTGCCGCAGTCGGGCGTTCCCGCAGGCGTTCCCCGGAAGGGACGGTGGCCGCAGATGCCAGCCAGCACGGATGGTCCCGGAGCCCCGGTCAGGCCCACCATGAAGGACGTCGCCGCGGCGGCGGGCGTGGGCCTGAAGACCGTCTCACGCGTCGTCAACGGTGAGGCCGGGGTGAGCGAGGCGACGGCCGGGCGGGTGCGCGCCGTCATCGAGCAGCTCGGCTTCCGCCGCAACGACGGCGCCCGGCTGCTGCGTCAGGGCGCGCGGACCGGCAGCGTGGGCCTGCTGCTGGAGGACGTCGCCGATCCGTTCTACTCGCAGCTGAGCCGGGCCGTGGAGGAGGTCGTCCGCGCCCACGGCTCGCTGCTGCTGACCGGCTCCTCCGCCGAGGACTCCGCGCGCGAGCGCGAACTCGCCCTCGGCTTCTGCGCGCGTCGCGTCGACGGCCTGATCGTCGTGCCCACCTCCGCCGACCACGGCTACCTCGCCCCCGAGACCGCCGCCGGCACCGCGCTGGTCAGCGTGGATCGGCCGATGCCGGGCCTGGAGGTGGACACCGTCCTGGCCGACAACCGCGCCGGGGCCGTCGCGGGCACCGCCCATCTGCTGCGCCAGGGCCACCGCCGGGTCGGCTACCTCGGCGACGCCCCGGACATCTTCACCGCCGCGGAACGCCTGGCGGGCTACCGCCAGGCGATGGCGGACAGCGACTGCCCGGTCGAGGAGCCATGGATCGCCATGGGCCGCCCCGATCCGCTCGGAATCCGCTTCGCACTCGCCCGCATGCTCACCGGCCCCACCCCGGTCACGGCGCTGATGTGCGGCAACAACCGCACCACCGTCGCGGTGCTGCGGGAGCTGGCAGGACGTCAGGAACATCCGGCCCTGGTCGGGTTCGACGACTTCGAGCTCGCCGATCTGCTGGCCGTCCCGGTGACGGTGGTGGCCCAGGACCCGACCCTGATGGGCCGCACCGCCGCCGAGCTCCTCTTCCGCCGCCTGCGCGGCGAACCCGCCGCGCCGCAGCACATCGTCGTCCCGACCCGCCTCATCCCCCGCGGCTCCGGCGAACTCCCGCCCTGACGGCGGCTACTCGGCGTACCCGGCCTTGGCGAGGAGGGCTTCGACGCGGGCGCGGTGGTCGGCCTGCCAGTCGTCGAGGGTCTGCGCGGCCTCCTTCGCCACCTTGGCCCGTGCGGCGGAGAGCACCTCGGCGGCGCGGCGGCGCGGAGTCACAAC
This sequence comes from Streptacidiphilus anmyonensis, assembly GCF_000787855.1. Taxonomy (GTDB): domain Bacteria; phylum Actinomycetota; class Actinomycetes; order Streptomycetales; family Streptomycetaceae; genus Streptacidiphilus; species Streptacidiphilus anmyonensis. Next base: position 61,041 of record NZ_BBPQ01000005.1, read on the forward strand.
GACGCCCTCCTCGTCGGCGACCAGGACGTCGCCGGCGTGCACGGTGACACCCCCGCACACGACCGGCTCCCCCAGCGGTCGGGCGACGGCCTTGCCCCCGGGCACGGGCACCACGCCGCGCGCCAGCACCGGGAAGCCCATGGCGCGGATCTCCGCCAGGTCGCGGATCACCCCGTCCAGCACGAATCCCGCGATGCCGCGCCGCTGGGCCACCGCGCAGACGTTGCCCCCGGCGAGGGCGTACCGCAGGTCCCCGCCCGCGTCGACGACGATGACGGAACCCGGCTCCGCGCGGTGGATCGCGGCGTGCAGCATCAGGTTGTCCCCCGGCGGGCAGCTGACCGTGAAGGCCGGCCCGGACAGGCGGGCCATGGGCCCGTAGAGCGGACGGATCCCGAGGTCCATCACCTGGTCGGCGCCGAGGACGTCGGCCAGGGTGGTCGGGGAGAGCTCGGCGAAGTCGTCGGTCGTCGTCACCTGATCAACCTAGTGCCTCGTCGGCGGCCGTCACGGGCCGCCCCGGACGTCGACGCGGCGGGCGGCGGGCGGCGGGCGGCGGAACGACCCCGCAGGGGGAAGACTCCTGAGGGGACAGTGTGAGCTGTGAGAGGAGACCGCGCGTGGACAGCCAGGTGACCGGCGAGGCGCGGGTCGGTGAGGCGCAGGTCGCGTCGGCGTTGACGGAGGCCGTGGCGGCGAGCTTCGCCGGGGCGGCCGACCCGCGGACGCGGGAGGTGCTGGAGGCCGTCGTCCGGCACGCGCACGCCCTCGTGCGCGAACTGCGCCCGACCCAGCAGGAGTGGCAGCAGGCCGTCGAGTACCTCACCGCCGTCGGGCAGGCCTGCGACGACACCCGTCAGGAGTTCGTCCTGCTGTCCGACGTGCTCGGGATCTCCTCGCTGGTCGAGGCGGTCAACGGCGACCCGGACGGCACCGCGGGCACGGTGCTGGGGCCGTTCCACATGACCGACTCGCCGGTCCGCGCGCTCGGCGACTCGATCGACCAGGTGGGCACGGGAACGCCGTGCGTGGTGACCGGCCGGGTGACCGGTCCGGGCGGAACGCCGGTGCCGGGGGCCTCCGTCGACGTGTGGCAGTGCGACGAGCACGGCTTCTACGACGTGCAGCAGCCGGACCTGCAGCCGCCGGGCAACGGGCGGGGGCTGTTCACCGCCGACGAGCAGGGCCGGTTCCGTTTCCGGACGGTGGTGCCGAGCCACTACCCGATCCCGACCGACGGCCCGGTCGGCCGCCTGCTGCGCGCCTCCCACCGGCATTCCTTCCGTCCCGCCCACGTCCATCTGATCGCCGCCGCGCCCGGGTTCCGGACGCTGACGACGCATCTGTTCGTCGCCGACAGCCCCTACCTCGACAGCGACGCCGTCTTCGCGGTGAAGCCCGGCCTCGTCGTCGACTTCGCCGAGGTCGACGATCCGGAGCAGGCGGCCCGGCACGGCGTCAGCGCGCCCTTCCGGCAGGCCGACTTCGACGTGCGGCTGGTGCCGGACGAGCGTGCGAAGGTGGAGCAGTGACCATGGGGTCGTTCGTCTACGAGGCCCTGCCCATGCGGGTCGTCTTCGGGCCCGGCGCGCTGGCCTCCCTGCGCACGGAGACGGAACGGCTCGGGCTGCGCCGGGTGACCGTGCTGAGCACGCCCGGCCAGCGCGGACTCGCCGACCGCGCGGCCGCACTGCTGGGCGCTCTGGCGGTGGACGTCTTCGCCGGGGCCCGGATGCACGTGCCGGTGGCGACCGTGGCGGCCGCCGCCGAGGCGGTGCGCGCGGCGGACGCCGACGGCTGCGTCGCGGTCGGCGGCGGCTCGACCGTCGGACTGGCCAAGGCGCTGGCGCTGCGCCACGGCCTCCCCTTCGTCGCCGTGCCGACGACCTACGCGGGCTCGGAGATGACGCCGATCTGGGGGCTGACCGAGAACGCCCGCAAGCAGACCGGACGCGACCGGGCGGTCCTGCCCCGCACCGTCCTCTACGACCCGGAACTGACGCTCAAGCTGCCCGTCCCGGTGTCGGTGACCAGCGGCCTGAACGCGATGGCCCACGCCGTCGAGGCCCTCTACGCACCCGACGGCTCCCCGGTGGTCGCCGCGATGGCCGAGCAGGGCGTGCGCGACCTCGCGGCCGCGCTGCCCGAGCTCACCCGCGGCCCGGAGGACCTGGACGCCCGCACCGCCGCCCTCCAGGGGGCGTGGCTGTGCGGGGCCTGCCTCGGCACGACGACCATGGGCCTGCACCACAAGCTCGCCCACGTGCTCGGCGGCCTGCTGGACCTGCCGCACGCGGACACCCACGCGGTGATCCTCCCGTACGTCGCGGCCTTCAACCTGCCCTCGGCGCCGGACGCCCGCGCGGCCCTGGCCCGCGCCCTCGGCGGGGACGCTGCGGCCGACAAGGACCCGACGCGGGCGCTGGCGCGCCTCGCCGAGCGGCTCGGCGCGCCGCGAACGCTGCGCGAGTTGGGCGTACGGCACGAGGACCTGCGCCGGGTGGCCGACGAGGTGCTGGCCGCGCCCTACGCCAACCCGCGCCCGGTCGGGCGCGCCGAGCTGGACGGACTGCTGGAACGGGCCTGGTCCGGGACGTGACCGGGCGCAGGCCCGGGAGCCCTAGGGCTGCCCGACGTAGCGGACCGTCAGCGTCGCCGGGCGGGCCGTCGCGCTGCCCGGCTCGGGGACGAACGCGACCGTTCCGGTGCCGGAGCAGGGCAGCACCAGGCTGGTCGGGATGGCGGCCTTGACCGCGTAGAAGCCCAGCGTCACCGGCGGGGTCGTCGAGACGGGGCCGAAGTTCACCACGACGTCCGTGGCGGCGGAGCCCGTGTAGCCGACGTCGACGGTGCCGGAGGCGGGCGAGGGCAGCACCTCGACCGTCTGGCCTGGCAGCGGGTGGCCCGTCTCGCCCGTGGTGACGGGGCCGTAGCAGGCCATCTGGATCGCGGCGTCGGCGGTGGCGCCGTTGACCAGCCCGGTGAAGAACTGGTCGGGGCCGATCGGCGCGGGGTCGACGACGCCCGCCGCGTGGGCGGCGGGGGCGACGGCCGTGCCCAGGGCGGTGGCGAGGCCGAGCGTTGCGGCGGCGGTGGCCGCGGCACGGAGCGGGTGGCGCGTGGAGCGGGCGGATGAGCGTGGTGCCATGACTTCCTCCCGATGGTGCGGACCCGTGCGGCGCCCGGGGCCGGGCGCCCGACCGACATGGTGGAGCCCCTGACAGGAACAGGGCAATGGTCCCGCGTTGAACATTCCGGCTTGAACATTCCGGGACGCCGGACGGGCCGCCGCGCCTGCGTCCGATTCGCCCTGCGGATCCAGGCGCGGCGCGGCAGACTGGGCTCTGATGCCCGAGGGTGCCCCTCTCCCCGCCGACGGGCGGGGTGGCCCGGCCGAGCGGACGGAGATCACCATGACCCAGCAGAGCCCCACCGGCGACGACTCGATCATCGCCAGGATCCACGAGCTCGTGGGCGAGGAGCGGGACCTGCGCGACCAACTCGCCGCCCAGCAGATCGACGCCGACACCGAACGCTCCCGCCTGGCCGCTGTGGAGACCCAGCTGGACCAGTGCTGGGACCTGCTGCGCCAGCGGCGCGCCCGCCTCGACGCCGGCCAGGACCCGGACGGCGCCCGCGTGCGTCCGGCCTCGGAGGTGGAGAACTACCTGTCGTAGCGGGGAAATTGGTCGAGCCCGGCAAGGGCCCTGGGGCACGATGGTGCGTATGACGACGACACTGATCACCGGGGCCAACAAGGGCCTCGGCTTCGAGACCGCCCGCCGCCTCCTCGCGGACGGCCACACCGTCTACCTGGGCAGCCGGGACGCCGGACGCGGCCGCGCCGCGGCGGAGCGCCTCGGCGCGCGCTTCGTCCAGCTGGACGTCGACGACGACGCCTCGGTCGAGGCGGCCGTGAAGACGGTCGAGGCGGACGGCGGGCTGGACGTGCTGGTCAACAACGCCGGCATCGAGGTCTACGGGGCGGACGACGGCGTCATCGGCGCGGCGGAGCTCACCGCCGAGGTGATGCGGACCGTCCTGGAGACCAACGTGGTGGGCCTGGTCCGGGTCACCCACGCGTTCCTGCCGCTGCTGGCGCGCTCCGCCGCGCCGGTCGTGGTCAACGTCAGCAGCGGCCTGGCCTTCGTCTCGGAGGTGGCCGACCCGACGAGCTCCCGCTACCACTACCCCGGCGTCGCCTATCCCGCGTCCAAGGCGGCGGTGAACATGATCACCGTCCAGTTCGCCAAGGCGTTCCCCGGTATGCGGATCAACGCCGTGGAGCCCGGCCACACCGCGACCGACCTGAACCGGCACGTGGGACGCCAGACGGTGGAGCAGGGCGCCGAGGTCATCGTCCGGATGGCCTCGATCGGTCGCGACGGCCCGACGGGCGGCTGCTTCACCGCGGACGGCCCGCTGACCTGGTGACCGCCCGGGGCCACCGCCCTGGTGACCCGCCCAGGGCCGCCGCCCTGGTGACCCGCGCTCAGTGGCCCAGTTCGCTCAGCGCGCGGTCGAGCGTCGCGGTGAAGAAGTCGACGGCCTCGGCGTCGATGCACAGCGGGGGCTTGATCTTCAGCACGTTGAGGTGGTCGCCGGTCGGCTGGACGACGACGCCCAGGCCGAGCATCCGGTCGCACAGCTCCGCCGTCTCCTCCGTGGCCGGTTCCAGCGTCGCGCGGTCGCGGACCAGTTCCAGACCGAGGTACAGCCCCGAGCCGTGGACGGCGCCGACGAGCGGATGACGCTCGCCGAGCGCCTCCAGACCGGCCTTGAGCCGTGCCCCCACGCGGACGGCGTTGCCCTGGAGGTCCTCGTCGCGCAGCACGTCGAGCACGGTGCTGCCGACGACGCTGGAGACGGGGCTGCCGCCGGTCGAGGAGAAGAAGTAGCCCTGGTCCCGGTAGCGTTCGGCGACCGCCCGTGAGGTGATCACCGCGCCGAGCGGGTGTCCGTTGCCCATCGCCTTGGCGACGCAGACGATGTCGGGGACGACGCCCTGCTGCTCGAAGCCCCAGAACCAGTGGCCGAGCCGGCCGTAGCCGACCTGGACCTCGTCGGCGACCGCCAGGCCGCCGTGGCGGCGGACGGCCGCGTAGAGCTGCTCCAGATAGCCGTCGGGCAGGGCCACGCCGCCCGCGTTGCCGTAGAAGGTCTCCGCGACGAAGGCCCCCGGGGCCCGCCCCGAGGCGGCGAGGTCCTCGATCACCCGGACCGCCTCGGGGGCGTAGCGGACGGCCTCGGCGCCCCGGTGGCGGCCCCGGTAGGAGTTGGGCGAGTCCACGGTGTGCACCCAGTCGGGCCGCGTCTCCAGCGCGTTGGGGTTGTCCTGGAGGGAGGTGGAGACGGCGTCGGAGGCGTAGGTCCAGCCGTGGTAGGCCTCGCGCAGCGCCACCACGTCGTGCTGCCCGGTCGCGCCGACGGCCAGGCGGATGCCCAGATCCACGGCCTCGGAGCCGGAGTTGACGAGGAAGACGGTGTCCAGCGGCTCGGGCAGCAGCGCGGCGAGGCGTTCGCTGAAATCGACCACCGAGGCGTAGTGGAAGCGCGAGTTGGTGTTCAACCGCCGCAACTGCCGCGCCACGGCGCGCTCGACGGCGGGGTGGGCGTGGCCGATCGCGCTGACGTTGTTGACGATGTCGAGGTAGGCGCGGCCCTGGTCGGAGACCAGGTGGTGCCGCCAGCCGCGCTCGATGCGCGGCGGGTCGTCGTAGTAGTGCCCCTGCACGGCGGCGAAGGACGCCGCGCGGCGGGTCAACAGGTCGCCGTCCTCGGTCCGCCCGGCGCCCGGCAGTCCCAGCAGGGGCGTCGGGTCGGCGGTCAGCGCGAGCCAGCCCGCGGCGTACTCGGGCCGGACCAGCGGCGGCACGTCCGGGGCCTCGGCGGCTTGCAGCGCGACGCGGACGCGGACGCCGCCAGTCAGGGAGAGGAGCGGATCGCCAGGGTGTGCGTCGGCGCCTGGAACGATCAACGTGCGGCCCTCGTCGTACGCCAGACGGAGCGTCAGCTCGCCGCTCCCGAGGGCGAGGTCCAGTCCGTCGTCCTCGGCGCGCAGGACGCGCCCGGCCACGGGGGCCCGCAGGACGGCGTCGCGGCCGAACCAGAGGTCCAGGCCGGTGGGGACGGTCGCCGGCGAGGCGGCGGCGAGCACCCGCGCGCGGCTCGACCGCGGCCGGGCGTAGGGCGCGAGGACCGCGGCCGCGCCGCCCGCGAGCAGCGCGCCCGCGAGCCGGTCCTCGACGCCGCCCTCCAGCCACGCGCCGTGGTCCATGGCATCGGCGTCGGCGGAGAGGTCGAGCAGGGCGACGTCGGTCGGCTTGAGGTCCGCGACGAGCGGCGTGGCGCCCCTGACGATCCCACCCTCGACGACCCCATCCTCGACGACCCCGCGCGCGAGGTCCGCAGCGAGCGGGGCCAGGCCGAGGCTGTCCAGGATGAGGCCCGTCATCACCTCCGTGGGGACGCTCGTCGCCTGCTCGAAGATCCGCCATTCGCGGTCCAGGGCCGCACGGGCGTAGGCGTTGCCCTCGCCGTCGATCGCGGCCTGCTGGCGGCCGCTGGCCACGAGCGTCGCGGCGCGCAGGACCACCAGCGGCCACAGCGCCCGCGCCTCGGCGGCGCCCAGCGGGCGCTCGGCGTGGAAGGCCCGGACGGCGGGCAGCACGTCATGCGGCTCCACTCCGTCGTGGTGCAGCAACGAGGAGAGCGGGATGGCGAGTTCGGTGACGGCCCAGCTCGTGGCGACGTCGCCGAAGTCGATGACGCCGTCCGGGGTGCGCACCGGGTCGCCCACCGCGGCGACCAGGTTGTCGTCGGTCAGGTCCATGTGCACGGCCTGGCGCGGCAGTTGCGCGCGCAGGGGGTCCAGCCCGCGCCACGCGTCCTCGGCGGCGGCCGCGACGGCGGCGCGCTGGGCGGGGTCGGCGACGTGGGGCAGCAGCAGGGCGACGACGCGGTCGGCGTGCTGGAGGTCCCACTGCAGCACCCGGTCGAGCCCGGGGTGGCGGAAGTCCCGCAGGGTGGCGCTGACCCGGCCGGCGATCCGGCCCATCGCGGCGACGGCGCGCGGCGAGAGGTGGCGCGGACCGGTGAGCGTCCCGCCCGGCAGATGCCGCAGCAGCCGGGCCGTGACCGGCCCGGACGCGGTCTCCACGACGGCGGCCCGCGCGGCTCCGTCGGCCGCGCGCAGCACGGTGGCGACGCGCAGGCCGGGGTGGGCGGCGGCAATCCGGTCCGCCGCCTCGTCCTGCGCCTCGATCTCGGCGGGGCCGAACGCCGGGTTGGCGATCTTCAGGACGGCGACGGCCGACCCGTCCTCGCCTCGCACCAGGAAGTTCGCGTCCTGCTGGCTGCCGAGCTCCTCGACCGGCCCGTCGAGGCCCAGGTCCGCGGCGATCCGCCGCGCCTGCTCGGCGCCGACCTGCGGCGCGGGGAGCGCCTCATGGGCGAAGAAGTCGATGGTCATCTGCGTTCCCGGCGGTTCGACGGCGTGGGCGACCCTCCCACCCTACAACCCGATCACGCGAAGGACGAGCTTGTGGCAACTGATTCGATCGTCCAGACGATCGAATCACGTGCGGGACGCCATACCTCCGACCGCTACCGTGGGGCCCGCTCGGCGATGGCGCGGTTGATCCGCCCGATCAGGTCGCCGTGCTGCGCGAGCATCTTGACGGTGACCGGGACGGTGACGCTGCGGCCCGGCGGGCGCAGCGCGGTGAAGGTGAGCGTGGGCGGCGTGGCGCTCCGGCCCCGCCCGGACCCGGCCGTGACCTCGATCGGGCGCATCGACCAGACCTGGAAGGAGTGCACCCGCAGGCGACGCCAGTAGCGGTGCCGCACCGCCTGGACCGGGCGGATCGGCCACCGGCCGTCGACCCGGAACCTCCGCCGGTAGCTGCGCAGCCCCCAGCGGAGGCGGATCACGGTCACGGCGTCCCCCGTGTAGATGATCTCGCAGTGGCGGCAGCGCATGCTGATCTCGTGGCTCAACCCCATGACGAGCACCCCCGCCGTCCACGATCCCCTGTTCCCGCGCCGGAGGACAGACCTTAGGCTGCGCCCATGAGTGATCGTCTGACGGTGGGACTGGTCGGGGCCGGGCCGTGGGCCGGGATGGCGCACGCACCGGCGCTGGCGGCCGGGCCCACGACGGAGCTGGCCGGGGTCTGGGCACGGCGCACGGAGGCGGCCGAGGAGCTGGGCGCACGCTTCGGCGCGCCCGCCTTCGAGCGGCTGGAGGAGCTGTTCGACGCCTGCGAGGCGGTGGCGTTCTGCGTGCCGCCGGACGTGCAGGCCGAGTTGGCGCTGCGCGCGGTCCGGGCCGGCAAGGCGGTGCTGCTGGAGAAGCCGCTCGCGCTCCGGCTGGACGACGCGCGGCGCCTCGCGGACGCGGTCGGCGAAGCGGGTGTCGTCTCGCAGATGGTGCTGACCGCCCGCTACGCGGCGTCCACCCGCGAGTTCCTGACGCGGGCCCAAGCCCTGCGGCCCATGGGCGGCGTCGCCGTCTTCACGGGCGCGCTGGCCGACAGCCCGTTCGCCACGCCGTGGCGGCTGGAGCGGGGCGCACTGCTGGATCTCGGCCCGCACCTGGTGGACCTGCTGGACGCGGCGCTCGGCCGCGTCGTGTCGGTGCGCGCGCAGGGCGACCCGCTCGGCTGGGTGGCCCTGACGCTGGAGCACGAGGGCGGCGCACTGAGCCAGGCGGGCATGACGGCGTTCGCCGGCGGCTCCCTGCCCGCGCCTCGGGTGGAGGTGTTCGGCGCGGGCGGGCACGCGCGGCTCGCCTGGCCGGAGGAGCTCAAGGAGCCGTTCGGGCAGATGATCGCGGAGTTCGCGCAGGCGGTCCGCACCGGCGCGAGCCACCCGCTCGACGCCCGCCACGGCCTGCGCCTGCAGGAGCTGCTGGCGCAGGCCGAAGCCCAGCTCTGACGCGCGTGCGCGGCCAGCCACGCGCGGGCTCCGGGGCCGACAGGCCCGAAACCCCGCGCGGGCGACGGCCTCAAGGGCGCGGGGCGCTGCCGATCCGCGGCTCCGCCGCGTAGGCGCGACCAGCCACGCGCGGGCTCCAGGGCCGACAGGCCCGAAACCCCACGCGGGCGACGGCCTCAGGGGCGCAGGGCGCTGCCGATCCGCGGCTCCGCCGCGTAGGCGCGACCGGCCGCCCACCCACCTGGCGCACCGGACGTGCAGGGCCACCCGGACGCCGGTGGCCTCCCGCGCAGAACCTCAGGGCGCAGACCTCAGGGGCTCAGACCTGCGCGACTGAGGCCTCCGCGACTCAGACCTGCGGGCCGGCCGGGTCGGTGACCAGCGCCCGCGGCGCGAGCGGCGCGTTGGTGGTCGGCGGCGTCTGCACCGGCGGGAACGGACCGTGCAGCGCCTCCTGCTCGATCGTCCACGTCCACACCTCGGCCAGCGCGTTCGGCACGAGCTGGACCAGGTGCGAGGGCGCGAAGTAGTGGTAGCCGTAGTCGAGTCGGGCGTGGTTGTGCCCGTCGACCAGCGGCTCGCTGGTGGCCGTGGCCGCGGTGGCGACCAGACCGGTGTGGCTCTTGGTGCCGTCGGGACCCGCGTAGGTGACCACGACGTCGCCGGGCTTGGCCAGCTCGGGGTGGTCGCCGAGGTCGACGCCGATGCCGCTGTCGTGCAGGTAGTCGTACAGGTTGTGGTACTGCGGCAGATCGGAGATCAGCAGCAGGTCGTACACCTCGCCGTTCGGGGCGTGGTAGGTGAAGTAGTCGTTCTGCGGCGCGTCGGGGCTCAGGCCCGGGATCAGCCCGGCCGCGGCGAGCGAGCGGGCGACGAACTCGGCGCACTGGTAGTTCGGCTGGTCGGCTCCGCCTGCGACGGGCGTGCTGTCGTTCCACGCCGTCCAGTTCCAGTGCGCGTCGGCGTAGCGCACCTCGGCGGCGCGCATCAGCGCGTCGATCGGCGACTCGTCGGCCGAGGCGTGGCGGTGCGTCGACGCGGACGTGGTCCTCGGCGCCGCCGAGGCCGACGCGGCGAGCGCCGGACCGGTGGCCAGCGCGAGCGCGGCGACGAACGCGGCCGCGGCGAGGCGCCGGCCGCCGGGCAGGCGTCGGCCGTTGGTGTGACTCATGGAAGTCCCTTGCGCATGCGACGTCCCGCGCGGCGGGGAGGCGGCCGCGCACGGGCGGACGTCAGTCGATCATGTGCCCCCCACCCACTTGACTACCTCAACCACCCCGCGCGTTGCCCCCACGACGCAGTTGAAGGGTGAGAGTTCGGTAAGCACACGGATCATCAGAGTCCGTATGCCGACGGGCCGCTGTGCGCAAGCCGTTCGGAAGCTGTCGCGACGCCGTAGGGCCGCCCCGCCTCACAGGGCCATCGGCCGGTCGCCCGGCACGACCGGCATCGGCAGCGAGGTGACGCCCCGCGGGCTGAGGTAGGCGTCGACGCAGGCCGCCGCGGCGCGGCCCTCGGCGACGGCCCAGACCACGAGGGACTGCCCCCGGCCCGCGTCGCCCGCGACGAAGACGCCGGGCCGGCCGCCCGAGTAGGCCGCGTCGCGCGCGAAGGCGCCGGCGGGGGTGGTCCGCAGGTCCAGTTGCTCGGCGAGGCCGTGCTCGGGGTTCTCCGGTCCGCTGAAGCCGAGGGCGAGCAGCACCAGGTCCACCGGGATGGTCCGCTCCGTGCCCGGCAGCGGCCGCCGGGTGCCGGTCTCGGCGTCGGCCAGGCTGAGCGACTTCACCCGGCCGTCGGCGTCACCCTGGAAGCGGACGGTCGCGGCGGAGAACACCCGCACGTCGCGCAGCGCCTCCTGCTGCGGCAGACCGCTGCTGTCGCCAGCCAGCACCGCGCCGTCGCGGACCAGCTGCTGCCCCTCCTGGTGGGCCGGGCTCATCCGGTGGACGCGCGCGTGCACCGGCCAGGGCTCGTCGTCGGCGCGGTCGACGCCGGGCTGCGGCTTGATGTCCAGCTGCACCACGGAGGCGGCTCCCTGCCGCAGTGCGGTGCCCAGGCAGTCGGCGCCGGTGTCCCCGCCGCCGATGATCACGACATGGTGGCCCTCGGCGCTGACGGGCGGCCGGTCGTAGTCGCCCTCCTGCACCCGGTTGGCCTGGACCAGGTACTCCATCGCCTGGTGGACCCCGGCCAACTCACGCCCGGACACCGGGAGTTCGCGAGCAGCCGTGGATCCGACCGCGACCACCACCGCGTCGTGACGCCGCATCAGCGCGCCCGCGTCCACCTTGCCGCCCACGTCCATGCCGGTGCGGAAGACCGTCCCCTCGGCGGCGAGCTGGTCGAGCCGCCGATCGAGGAAGTCCTTGTCCATCTTGAACTCGGGTATGCCGTAGCGCAGCAGGCCGCCGACCCGGTCGTCGCGCTCGTACACGACGACGGTGTGTCCGGCGCGGGTCAGCTGCTGCGCGCACGCGAGCCCGGCGGGGCCCGAGCCGATGACGCCCACGCTCTTTCCGGAGAGCCGCTCCGGAGCCTGTGGGCGCACCCAGCCCTCCGCCCAGGCCCGGCTCGCGAGCGCCGCCTCGACGGCCTTGATCGTCACGGGTGCGTCGTCGATCGCGAGGACGCAGCCGCTCTCGCACGGCGCGGGGCACAGGAACCCGGTGAACTCGGGGAAGTTGTTCGTGGCGTGCAGGCGCTCCGCGGCCTGCCGCCAGTCGTCGCGCGCGACGAGACCGTTCCACTCCGGGATGAGGTTCCCGAGCGGGCAGGCGTGGTGGCAGAACGGGATGCCGCAGTCCATGCACCGGCTCGCCTGCTCCTCGACGATCGGCAGCAGCCGGCCGGGCGCGTGCACCTCATGCCAGTCCTGGACGCGTTCCGGCACGGGCCGCAACGGCCACTCCTGGCGCGCCGTCCGCAGAAAGTCCCAGATGTCGGGGATGTGGCGTTCATCCACAGCTCAACGGTAGGTCTCCCCGGCCACGCGCGGCAAAAGCTCGGCCTCCGGCCCGCCCGGGCCTCGACCCGAGCCTCGTTCTTCCCGGGACGCGCCGGGGCTGCTCACCGGCCGTGCTGCCGGCGGTGCGCGGTGACACGCACCCGGGTGCCGCAGCGGGGTGAGCAGTAGCGCTGCGGCGACCGGCGCCCGGTGTCGACGAAGTACCGGTCGCAGTCGGGCGCGGCACAGCGACCCCAGGCGCAGCGGCCGCGTTCGGCCAGCCAGAGCGCCAGGGCGAGCGCCGCCGTGGACAGCAGCCAGTGGACCGGGCCGGCGTCCTGCGGGGTCCGCGCGTGGACCGCCCAGGGGCGGTCCGGGAGCCGGACCAGACGCGGCTGGGACGGGTACCGGTCGAGCAGCGCGTTGACGGCCTCCGCGGCCCGGTCCACGTCGTCCGAGTCCAGCACGGCGCCGAGCAGGGCGGCGGCCTCGCGCAGCTCCGGTACCCGGGCGTCGGCGAGGCGCAGGGCCTGGCCGCCGTGGCGCTCCGCCAGGGACTGGAGCCCCGCCGTCGTCACCTCGGCGCCGCCCTGGAAGGCGTTGACCAAGTCCACCAGGAAGTACAGGCCGAGCGGCCTGCCGCCGACGGGTTCCGGGTCCATGCGTGCCGTTCCTCTCCTCGTGGGCTGCTGCCGCCCCGCCGCACCATGGTAACGTCTAAAACGAGTTTTGCCGTTACTACGTGGAGGGGCGGTTCTCGTGATGGCGTCGGAGACGTCGGTGCTGGTGGTCGGGGGCGGCCCGGTCGGTCTGACGCTGTCCTGCCTGCTGTCGGGCCAAGGGGTCGACCACATGCTGGTCGAGGCCCACCGCACGACCTCGCCGTTCCCCAAAGCCCGGGGCGTCGCGGCGCGCTCCATGGAGATCTTCCGCCGCATGGCGCTGGAGGAGGAGGTCCGGAGGGCGGGCCTCCCGGCCGAGCACGTCTGCTTCTACCGGGGCCGCGACCTCGTCGACCCCGACTTCGTCCGCACCGGCCTCGGCCCGCGCCCCGAGGGCGCGGACGAGCACACGCCGTCCCCGGGCCTGCTCTGCTCCCAGGACGCGCTGGAGCCGATCCTGCTGCGGCGCGCCACGGATCTGGCGGGCCGTCGGATCCGGTTCGGCACGCGCCTGCTCTCCTTCGCCGAGGACGGCGCGGGCGTGCTCGCCGTCGTCGAGGAGACGGGCTCCGGCATCCGGCACCGGATCCGTGCGGACTGGCTCGTCGGGTGCGACGGCGCGGCGAGCGCGGTACGCGACGGCGCGGGCATCGCGATGGAGGGCCCCACCGGGCTGGGCCGCTACCTGAGCATCCGCTTCGAGGCGCCCCTCGGCGACGTCGTGCGCGACCGCGCCAGCGCCTCGTACTTCCTCACCACCCCCGGCCGGGGCGGGTTCCTGGCCGTGGACAACGACCGCCACTGGATCTACCAGCATCCCCTCACCGCTGAGGACGCCGGACCGCCGGCCGCACCCTCGGAGCACGACCGCCTGGTCGACCTCATCCGCGCCGCCTCCGGCGTCCCCGACCTGGACGTGACGGTCCGAGACACCGCGACCTGGCGCATGGACGCCCGACTCGCCGCCGACTACCGCCGCTCACGCGTCCTGCTGGCGGGCGACGCCGCCCACGTCATTCCGCCGACCGGCGGACACGGCATGAACACCGGCATCGGCGACGCCGACAACCTCGCCTGGAAGCTCGCCGCCGTCGCCTCCGGATACGCGGGCGAGGCTCTGCTGGACAGCTACGCCGCCGAGCGACGCCCGATCGCCCGTCAGGTCATCGACATCTCCACCGACAACGCCCGCAACCGCGACAGCTACCGCATCGACGACGAACTGCTGCTCACCGCCGCCTACCGCTCCACCGCGGTCTCCCCCGGCCCCGGCACGCACCACGAGCCCAGCACGCTCCGTGTCGACGGCCTCCACCCCGGTTGCCGTCCCGGCGCGCGCCTGCCCCATGTACGCCTCGCCGACGGCGCCTCCAGCCTCGACCTCCTCGGCCCCGGCTTCACGCTCCTCACCGCCGCCGACAGCCCCGCCTGGCTGCGGCAAGCCGAAACCGCCCGGCAGGCCGGGGTTCCGCTGACGGTGCGCCCCGTCCCCGCTGACGCCTCATCCACCCGCGCACCGTGGTCCCGCCTGCTCGGCGAGGCCGTCCCCACGGCCGCCGTCCTCGTCCGGCCCGACGGACACGTGGCCTGGCGCGGCAGCGACCCGCTGACGGACCTTCAGGCCCTGCTGCGACGCCTTCTCGCCCGCTGACCCCGGCGGGGCCCCGGCCCCGCCCGCCACCGGTTGCGGCCCGCGCGCCCGCGGCGGCCACGCGCGACGGCGGCGCAGATGACCCTCTGATCGACCCCATCTATGCTGTTTTCGTCTGGTTTCAGCCGGATGATCCTTTCCATGCGGTGATCTGCGCAGCCCCGCGCTGCCGAGCGGCGCGGGAGGTGCGTGGGTGTTGAGCCTGACCGGGTCCGGTCTGCTGTGGCTGCTGGTGGCCTGCGTCGTGGTGTCCGTGGCGGCCACGGTGGCGCTGTGGAACCGGGTGCGCGGTCACCGCGTGCTGCGCGTCGTGCAGCGCGTGCTGCTGATCCTGCTGTGCCAGGTGACGGCGATCGCGCTGGTCGCCGCGTGGATCAACAACAACTACGGGCTCTACACCACGTGGGCCGATCTGTTCGGGAACGAGAGCGGCGCCACGGTGGCGATGCCGGGACCGCCCGCGGGACGGGCGGTGTTCACCCGGGCGAGCGACGGCACGCTGCAGACGTACGTCCACGGCGAGGTCTCCCACCTGTCCGGGCAGGTGCTGGTGTGGACTCCGCCCCAGTACGACCAGCCGGCCTACCAGCACACGGCCTTTCCGGTGATCATGCTCCTGCACGGCGTCCCCGGCTCGCCCACCTCCTGGACCGAGGACGGCGGCATGCCCTCCGCACTCGCGCGGATGACGGCCGACGGCGCGGTCCGGCCCGCGATCGTGGTGATCCCGGTCATCGACCCGGCCGGCGTCGACACCACCTGCAGCGACGTCCCCGGCCACGCGAACGCCACCTGGCTGGCCGTGGACGTGCCGACGCTCGTGCGCGACCACTTCCGTGTCCTGCCGGGCCCGCAGGGGTGGGGCCTGGCCGGGCTCTCCACCGGTGGTCTGTGCGCCGTGAAGCTGGCCATGCAGTATCCGCGCCTCTTCGCCGCGGGCGCGGCCATGGACCCGGACCCGTTCACCGGAGACGCCTCCGCGCTGCCCGATCCCACCACCCGCCTGCACAACAGCCCGCTGTGGCTCGCCGGCCAGAAGCCCGACGTCTCGCTGCTCCTGGCCACCAGCGCCCAGGACCCGATCAGCCCGGTCGGCAACCTGGTCTCCCTCCAGGACGCGATCCAGCCCCCGACCACCGTCGCGCCGCTGCTGATCCTCGCCGAGGGCGGCCACAACTGGGGGACCTGGCAGCGGATGTACCCCACCGTCTTCCCCTGGCTCAGCCTGCACCTCGCCGCGCCGGGCCCCGAGCGGCACTGACCTCCACCGTCTGACCTCGACCGTCCGACCTCCGGCGCCTGCTCTCCACCGTCTGCCGCTCCCGGCGCGACACCGGCCAGGCGGCGGACAAGGCTGGGAGGCGGCACCCGGCCGGGAGGTGGACCGCATGGAGAAGAAGTGGTGGACGCTGATCGCGGTGTGCGTCGGCACGTTCATGCTGCTCCTCGACGTGACGATCGTCGTGGTCGCGCTGCCGGACATCCAGCGGGCCCTGCACGCCACCTTCAGCGACGTCCAGTGGGTCGTCGACGCCTACGCCCTCGCCCTCGCCTCGTTCCTGCTCACCTCCGGCGTCCTGGCCGACCGCTACGGGCGGCGGCTGCTCTTCCTGATCGGGCTCGTGGTGTTCACCGCCGGGTCGCTGCTGTGCGGACTGGCCCAGACGCCGCTGATGCTGATCCTGTCCCGGGCGGGTCAGGGCGTCGGCGGAGCGATCATGTTCGCCACCTCGCTGGCGCTGCTGGGCCACAGCTTCCGGGGCCGCGACCGCGGTGTCGCCTTCGGTGTGTGGGGCGCGATCACGGGGGTGGCCGTGTCCCTGGGGCCGATCCTCGGCGGGGTGATCACCACCGGCATCAGCTGGCGCGGCATCTTCCTGGTCAACGTGCCCATCGGCATCGCCGCCCTGGCCGTGACCCGGTGGCGGGTGGACGAGTCGCGCGCCGCGCACCCCGGCCGGCTCGACCTGACGGGCTTCGCGCTGCTGACCCTCGGGCTCGTCGGCCTGGTCTACGGCCTGATCCGGGCAGGGGAGGTCGGCTGGGGCGACGCCGGTGCGATCGCGTCCCTGGCGGCGGGCGTGGTGCTGCTGGTGGGCTTCGTCGTCGTCGAACGGGTCGTCACCGACCCGATGTTCGACCTGGGCCTGTTCCGCAAGCCGACCTTCGTGGGCGGCCTCATCGCCGCCTTCGCCATGAACGGCTCGCTGTTCGCGATGCTGGTGTACCTGGTCCTCTACCTCCAGGACATCCTGGGGTATTCGGCGCTGGACACCGGTGTGCGGCTGCTGGTCTCCAGCGGGTCGCTGCTGGTCGCCGCGACCGTGGCGGGGCGGCTGAGCGAACGGGTGTCGGCCCGGTGGCTGATCGGCCCCGGCCTGCTGGCCGTCGGGGCGGGCCTGTTGCTGATGACCGGCCTGAACGGGGAGAGCTCGTGGACGCACCTGATCCCCGGCTTCATCGTGTCCGGCATCGGCGCAGGGTTCGTCAACCCTCCGCTGGCCTCCACGGCCATCGGCGTCGTCGAACCCGAGCGGGCGGGCATGGCGTCCGGCATCAACTCGACGTTCCGTCAGATCGGCCTCGCCACAAGCATCGCCGCGCTGGGCTCGATCTTCACCACCTCGCTGCACAACCGGCTCACCCAGGGGCTGACGGGCACGCCGCTGGCGACCCACTCGGGGCAGATCCTGAACGCCGTCCGCCAGGGCCAGGTCAGCAGCCAGGTCGGCGCGGGGGCGCTGCCGTCCCCACTGCGCGCCCAGCTCCAGTTGCTGATCCGGTCGAGCTTCACCGGGGCGCTGAACACGCTGCTGGTGGTCACCGGCGTGCTGGCGCTGGCCGGCGGCGTGGCGTCACTGCTGCTCATCCGTGACAAGGACTTCATCGTCCGGCAGCCCACGAGCGAGTCTGCTCCGGTGCGATAACCGTCCGAGCGGCGCCGGAACGACAATCGGGCCGGGCTCGGCCGAACGGGTCCGCCCGTGTCACGCGATCGGAGGATCTCCCGCCCGTTCACGGGCATGTCGGCGCCCCGGGGGCGCGAGTCTCGCTAGCGTGCCAACACCCGGCAGACCGCCGCGGATACGGAACATCACCGACACCGGCAGGCGGGCCATCCCCACGTGGGCGCGAGGAGACCCGTTGTACGCTCAACCCACCGCCGCTGTCGAAGAGGCGACCCGCGAGACCAAGCCCGCCAAACTGGGCACAACGATCATCAAGTGGATGACGACCACTGATCACAAGACCATCGGCACGCTCTACATCGTCACCTCTTTCGCGTTCTTCCTGGTCGGCGGCATCATGGCGCTGCTGATCCGCACCCAGCTGATCCAGCCGAACAACGACGTGCTGTCGAACGAGCAGTTCAACCAGGCGTTCACGATGCACGGCACGATCATGCTGCTGATGTTCGCGACGCCGCTCTTCGCCGGCTTCACGAACTGGATCATGCCGCTCCAGATCGGCGCCCCCGACGTGGCCTTCCCGCGTCTGAACATGTTCGCCTACTGGCTGTACCTGTTCGGCTCGCTGATCGCCGTCGGCGGCTTCCTCACCCCGGACGGAGCGGCCGACTTCGGCTGGTTCGCCTACACGCCGCTGTCCGACGCGATCCACAGCCCCGGCATCGGCGGCGACATGTGGATCATGGGCCTGGCCTTCTCGGGCTTCGGCACCATCCTCGGCTCCGTCAACTTCATCACCACCATCCTGTGCATGCGCTGCCCGGGGATGACGATGTTCCGGATGCCGATCTTCGTGTGGAACGTGCTGCTGACGGCGGTCCTGGTGCTGCTGGCGTTCCCGGTCCTGGCCGCCGCGCTGCTGGCGCTGGAGGCGGACCGCAAGTTCGGGGCGCAGGTCTACAACCCGGCCAACGGTGGCGCCATCCTGTGGCAGCACCTGTTCTGGTTCTTCGGTCACCCCGAGGTGTACATCATCGCGCTGCCGTTCTTCGGGATCATCTCGGAGATCATTCCGGTCTTCTCACGCAAGCCGATGTTCGGCTACACCTCGCTGATCGCGGCCACCATCGCCATCGCCGGCCTGTCCGTGACCGTGTGGGCGCACCACATGTACGTCACCGGCGCCGTCCTGCTGCCGTTCTTCTCCTTCATGACGTTCCTGATCGCCGTTCCGACCGGCGTCAAGTTCTTCAACTGGATCGGCACCATGTGGCGGGGCTCGCTCAGCTTCGAGACGCCGATGCTGTGGTGCATCGGCTTCCTGGTCACCTTCGTGTTCGGCGGTCTGACGGGTGTTCTGCTCGCCTCCCCGCCGCTCGACTTCCACGTCTCGGACTCGTACTTCGTCGTCGCCCACTTCCACTACGTGGTCTTCGGCACGGTCGTCTTCGCCATGTTCGCCGGGTTCTTCTTCTGGTGGCCCAAGTGGACCGGGAAGATGCTGGACGAACGCCTCGGCAAGATCCAGTTCTGGATGCTCTTCATCGGCTTCCAGGCGACGTTCCTGGTGCAGCACTGGCTGGGCGCGGAGGGCATGCCGCGTCGTTACGCCACCTACCTCCCCAGCGACGGCTTCACCACGCTCAACGTCGTCTCCTCCTGCGGCTCCTTCCTGCTGGGCCTGTCGATCCTGCCGTTCCTCTACAACGTCTGGCGGACCGGCAAGTACGGCAAGATCACCACCGAGGACGACCCGTGGGGGTACGGGCGCTCCCTGGAGTGGGCGACCTCCAGCCCGCCACCGCGGCACAACTTCCTCACCCTGCCGCGCATCCGCTCCGAATCGCCGGCCTTCGAGCTGCACCACCCCGCGATCGCGGCGCGCGACTACATGGAGAACGTCGGGGAGGTCCCGCCCCACCTCACCGCCGCCGCCGAACGCGAGGCGCGGCGCAAGTCAGGCGGCGAGGACTAGCGGGAGCCCGGACCCGTGGCCGCCGACGACGAACTCCACGCCCCGGAGCGCACCCACGAGCGCACCGCGGACCAGTCCCCTGACCGGACCCCCGACAGCGCCGAAGGTCTGCGGATGCTGGAGGGCTACCTCTACTGGCAGGCGGAGACCGCCCGCGCGCAGGAGGAGGCCGAGCGCTTCGCCGACCGGCTCCCCTGGCTCACGAGCGGCCAGCGCGAGGACGTCATCCGCCTCTACCGGGAGGAGCGCCTGGTGACCTCCCGGGCCTTCCTCGACCGCATCGCGGAGCGGGTGCGCGGACTCCAGCAGGAGTACGCGGCCCGCTACCAGCAGCTGAAGATCCGTGTCGTGGCCGCGTCCTTCGCGGCCACGGCCGGCCTGGTCGCCGCCGACGCCCTGCTACGCCAGACGGGGTGAGCAGGGCGTATCGGGACAGAGACCGGGCAGGAACCACACAGGACCCTTCTGCCGCGGACGCTTCTCCCACGGACGCTCCGCCGACCGCAGGCGCGCGACCTGACCTCGGCGCGCCTCGAAGAGCCGTACCGGGAAGGATGTGAGCCGCATGGGCGTCGCCCGTCGCTTCACGGACGTCTTCAGGATGAAGGCGAACAAGGCCCTGGACCGCGCCGAGGATCCGAGGGAGGTGCTGGACTACGCCTACCAGCGGCAGTTGGGGCTGCTCCAGCAGGTCAAGCGCGGACTGGCGGACGTGGCCACCAGCCGCAAGCGCATCGAGCTGCAGCGCACGCAGCTCGGCCGGACGGCGCAGACGCTCCAGGCGCAGGCGCAGCAGGCGCTCACGGCCGGCCGGGAGGACCTCGCCCGCGAGGCGCTGAGCCGCCGGAGCGCCGTCCTCGAGCAGGACCAGGAGCTCCAGACGCAGCTGGCGACCCTCCAGGAGGAGGAGCAGAAGCTCACCGTGGCCTCCCAGCAGTTGGAGGCCAAGGTCGACGACTTCCGCACCCGCAAGGAGACCGTCAAGGCGACCTACACCGCGGCGGAGGCCCAGACCAGCATCAACGAGGCCGCGACGGGCATCTCGGGGCAGATGGGCGACATCGGCACCGCGATCCAGCGCGCCCAGGACCGGACCGAGGAGCTTCAGGCGCGAGCCGGCGCCCTGGACGAGCTGATGGCCAGCGGGGCCCTGGAGGACCCGAGCTCCCCCGTCGCCCACGACGAACTGCGCGACCAGCTCGACGCGCTCACCGCCGGTGACGGCGTCGAGGCCGAAATCGCGGCCATGAAGGCCGAACTCGCCTCCGGCAAACCCACGGACGCGCCGCCCTCGCTGGAGCCCGCGCCCGAGGAATCCGGGTCCGCGCCGGACAAAGCCGAGGACGAGCCGGACAAACCAGACAAGCCGTAGCAGGACACGCGACTCCGAGCCGACGCTTCCCGGCCATCAGCCTGGCCGAAGGGCATGTGCATGACGACTTGTTCGGCTACGGTGGGTCATGGGTGTATCACCGGGCGACACGGGGACGGACTTGGTTTTGGCGCGCATGTCCTTATGGCACACCGAGGAGAGCCGACCGGAGGGCACCCCGCCCGGCGCCGGCGGGTGGGCTCCACGGGTCTTCGCGATCGGCCGCAGGCTCGCCGTGCGCGGCGGACAGCGCTGCACCGACCTGATCGACTCGCTCGATCCGCTCCCCGACCCCCGTTACGTGCTCTACCTGCGCCCCTTCACCAACGACATCACCCTGGCGCAGGCCCTGGTGCGCCGCTTCGCGCGGTTCGGACGCGTCGTGGCGGTCGGACGGCCCGGGGAACGTCCGCCTCCGGTGGGCGCGCTGCGCGGGCAACTGCCCCGCGACGACTGGCAGGGGCCGGTCAGCACACTGATCGCCGGGGCCCACGTCGTGCTGATGGCGGCGGGCCCCGGACCCGGCACGGTGTGGGAGTTCACCGAGGCGGTGCGGCTGCTGGACCCGGCCCGGCTGGTGCTGCTGATCTACTGCGACGCCGAGACCTACGACCGCTTCCGCGGGGCCGTCGCCGCCGAGTACCGGCGCCGCCTGAACGCCGAACCACCGGATCCCGACCGGCCGTGGCCACTGCTGCCCCCGCTGCCGGACTACCCCGGACCCGTCCGGCCGGGGCGGACCGCCGGCGCCCGCTGGGACCTCGTGCTCAAGGGCGTCGTCGTGTTCGCCCCGGACTGGACCGCCGGCTTCATCCGCTTCGTGCCGACGCCGCGCCGCCTGCCGGGCCCGCGCCCCCTGGACCGCCTGGTCGACCACGCGCTCCGGCCGGTGATGGCGCAGTTGGACGGCTTGGCCGCGCCGCGCCGCCACCCGAGCGGCACCGACCTTCCCGACTGACCGACGAGCGATCCGACGACAGAGGTCTTTGCCGATGGCGATTCCCCAGCAGGGCAGGGCGTTCAGCACCGAGCCGATGGCCCACGGGCTCGACGAGTCGGTCATCGTCGTGGTCGAGCTCTACAAGCTCGCGGTCGAGATGGCCGACCGCGTCTCGGCCCGCCGCTCGGTCGCCAACGCGTTCTTCCTCTCCATCCAGACGGCGTTCCTCGGCGCGGTCGGGGTCACCCTGGCGAGCGTGCGCAGTGAGCCCGGATGGCTCGCCCCCGTCATCACCCTCGCCGGATTCGCGATCTCGGCGGCCTGGTGGCTCCAACTGCGCAGCTACCGCGACCTCAACGCGGCGAAGTTCCAGGTCATCAACAAGGTCGAGACACAGCTCCCGATCCGGATCTTCTCCGACGAGTGGGCCCTGCTCAAGCCCGCCTCCGCCGCGTCCCCCGCCGCGGTGTCACCCGCCGCGGTGTCGCCCTCCGCGTCGGCCACCGCGACGGAGGCCGGGCCGCCCTCCCTGAAGGGCCACCACTACACGGAGTTGGGCGCCAGCGAGCGGACCATCCCGTGGATCTTCGCAGCCTTGCACGCCCTGCTGCTGCTCGGAAGGATGCTGGGGTGACGTATCTCAGCGATGACGCGGCGCTCATCAGAGGCAACCTCCCCGCAAGCGCCCAGCCGCCGTCCGACGCGGACGCGCTGTTCCTGCTGTACGCGGTGCTCATGCGCGCCAAGGGCGAGCAGGTGACCGCGTCGGACGTGCACGACGCCTGGGCGGCGTGGCAACAGAGCCTGAACCCGGAACATCCGGCCCTGGTCCCCTTCCGCGAGCTGGCCCCGGCCGTTCAGGACGAGGACGAGCCCTACGTGGCGGCGATCCATGCGGCGACCCGCATCCTGGCGGCGCAGAGCCGGGTGTGACCGGGCGACCACACCGGGTGGAAACCACTCGCAGGGGTGCATGCTGACCTCTTCCCCGGTTCTGACCTGCGGCGATATGGTGCTGGAACTGGTTTTGAGCGGCCAGTGAGCCCCGGTGCGACCCCCCGACGCACCGGGGCCGACCGCTGTCCGGCGTCCGCCGGTCCCCTCGGGTGCACCTCAGCCGTTCGGCTCAGCGCGGAACGCGGGCGGTCGGCGATCCGGCGAGGCTTGTTCAGGAAGCCCGCTTCTCCGCCGGAGGTCCCGCCATGCGCCGCTATCCGCCGATCGCCGACCACGGACTCATCGGAGACCTCCAGACCGCCGCACTGGTCTCCTCCGAGGGCGTGATCGACTGGTTCTGTGCTCCGCGCTTCGACTCACCGAGCCTGTTCGCGTCCCTGCTCGACCACGACAAGGGCGGCCACTTCGCCATCACCGCGGACGTGGAGGATCCGGCGGACGTCACCATCCGCCAGCTCTACCTCCCGGACACCGCCATCGTCATCACCCGGTTCCTGACCGTGGACGGGATCGGCGAGGTCGTCGACTTCATGCCGCTCGACAACCCGTCGACGGCGCACGACCGGCGCCGCATCTTCCGCGCCGTGCGGGTCGTGCGGGGAAGGGTCCGCTTCCGTCTGGAGTGCAGGCCCCGGTTCGACTACGGCCGCGCGGAGCACGAGACGGCGACCGGGCCGAACGGGGTCACCTTCCGCTCGGAGGCGGGGACCGCCCACCTCCAGCCGTTCGGGCCGATCAGCCTGGACGTCGACGACCGCGACGTGGTCACCCGGTTCACCCTGCACCACGGCGAACTCGCGGCCGTGCTGCTGACCACCGGCGCACCGGGCGACCTCGTGCCGGAGCCGCTGGGCGAGGCGGAGGGCCGCGAGCTGTTCTACGACACCATCCGCTTCTGGCACGAGTGGATCAGCCGCTGCCTCTACAAGGGCCGCTGGCAGCAGGTGGTCAACCGCTCCGCGATCACCCTGAAGCTGCTCAGCTACGCGCCGACCGGCGCGTTCCTCGCCGCCGCGACCACAGGCCTGCCCGAACAGGTCGGCGGCGAGCGCAACTGGGACTACCGCTTCACCTGGGTGCGCGACGCCTCGCTCTCCGTCGGCGCGCTGATCGGGCTCGGCTACAACGACGAGGCCGACGCCTTCCGCGCCTGGCTGGGCCAGCGGATGGTGGACGGCGGGACCGCGAACGGCGAGCCGCTGCAGATCATGTACCGGATCGACGGGGACGCGCACCTGGTCGAGGAGACCCTGGACCATTTCGAGGGCTACCGCGGCTCCGCGCCGGTCCGGATCGGCAACGGCGCCGCGGACCAGCTGCAGCTGGACATCTACGGCGAGGCGGTCTACGGCCTGACCCAGAACATGCACGTCGCCGACGTGGCCGGCTACGACGGCTGGGTGAAGGTCGCCGAGCTGCTGGACTGGCTCTGCGACCACTGGGACCGTCCGGACGAGGGCATCTGGGAGACGCGCGGCGGCCGCCGCAACTTCACCTACAGCCGCCTGATGTGCTGGGCCGCCTTCGACCGCGCCATCCGGGCCGCGCAGCGCCTCGGGCGCCCCGCCGACCTGGCACGCTGGACCTCCGTGCGTGACGACATCCTGCGGCAGGTGATGGACCAGGGCTGGAACGAGAAGCGGCAGGCCTTCGTCCAGTCCTACGGGGGCGAGGTGCTGGACGCCTCGCTGCTGTGGATGCCGCTGACGGGCTTCCTGGCCCCGCGCGACCGCCGCTGGCTGGCGACGCTGGACGCGATGGGCGAGGAGTTGGTCTCCGACAGCCTCGTCTACCGCTACAACCCCGAGGCCTCCCCCGACGGCCTGCGCGGCAGCGAGGGCACGTTCTCGCTGTGCAGCTTCCTCTACGTCCACGCCCTCGCCCGCGCGGGCCGCATCGAGCTGGCACGCTACGCCTTCGAGAAGATGCTCACCTACGCCAACCACGTCGGGCTCTTCGCCGAGGAGATCGGCCCCACCGGCGAGCAGCTGGGCAACTTCCCGCAGGCCTTCACCCACCTCGCCCTGATCGAGGCGGCCATGGCCCTCGACGAGGAACTCGACCGCGCGACGGGCCGGGAGGAGTTTCCGGCGCGGCCTCCCCTGGTGTGACCGGCCGTCGGCCATGCGGCCCGTCGTCGGACCCTACGGCTTGCGGGCGAGGCCGGCGTAGGCCATGACCTCGTCGTCCGGCGGGATGGGGCCGTCGTCCGGGTCCGGGTGCCAGTGGTTGATCAGCATCACGCCCGGGTCGTCCAGCTCCAGGCCGGTGAAGAAGCGCTCGACCTGGGCGCGGGTGCGCAGGTGGTTCTCTATGCCCGCCTCGCGGTAGCGCCGGGAGGCGATCTCGGCGCGCGCGGGTGAGGAGTCGGCGGTGCCGGCGGTCAGGGCGAGGTAGCTGCCGGAGGGCAGCGCCTCGACCAGCTCGGCGACGAGCGGCAGCGCGGCCTCGTCGGAGAGGAAGTGCACCAGGTTGATCAGCGTCAGCGCCACCGGGCGGTTCAGGTCCAGGGTCTGACGCAGGGCAGGCTCGGCGAGGATCTTGCCGGGCTCGCGCAGGTCGCCGTCGATGTACGCGGTCCGGCCCTCCGAGGTGCCGGCCAGCAGGGCGCGGGCGTGGGCGAGCACGATCGGGTCGTTGTCGACGTAGACGATCCGGATGGCCGGGTCGACGGCCTGGGCGATCTCGTGCAGGTTGGGCGCGGTGGGGATGCCGGTGCCGATGTCGAGGAACTGCCGGATCCCGTGCACGGCGGCCAGCCGCCGGACCATCCGGTGCATCACCGCGCGGGCCGCGGTCGCGGACGCGCGGGAGCCCGGCCACTCGGCGATGATCTTGTCACCCGCGGCTCGGTCGGCGGCGAAGTTGGTCTTGCCGCCCAGCATGTAGTCGTAGACGCGCGCCGCGTGGGCGACGTCGATGTGCAGGTCGACCGCGCGCACGGCGTCGTGCTCGGACGGGTTCATCCAGTCCCCGGACTCAGGACGCTCCACAGGTCAACCTCCGCGCTTCGGGTGCCGAGGCAACTGAACCACATCTGACCGTGACTCGTCAGCGCTGCCCCACCGCAAGACGCCGCCTGACGCCACGTCATGCCAGGGCGGCGCGGAAGGCCCGTTCTCCGATCCCCGCCATGAGCGGGTTGTCCGCCGAGTGACCGAGAAAGACCAGGCCCAGTGCGAGCGCCCACCCGCGCGCCCGTTCCCAGGTCGCGTCGTCGGCCCTGCCGTACGCCCGCCGGAGATCGGCGCGCTGCTCACGCGGCAGGAGCATCCAGGCGACCGCGAGGTCGGTGGCCGGGTCTCCCGAGGTCAGGTCGCCGAAGTCGATCAGCGCGCTGAGCCGACCGCGGTCGACCAGCAGATTGGCCGGGTGCAGATCACCGTGCAGCCACAGGGGTGGACCGTCCCAGGTCGGTGCCGCGAGGGCGCCCTCCCAGACGCGTCGCGCGGCCTCCCGGTCAGCGGCGTCGGGGACGTGCGCCAGGGCCGCGAGAACGCCCTCCGCCCGCCCGGCCAGCGGGATCCCGCGGAACGCGCTCACCGGGGCGTCCGCCGGGGCCGGGGTGTGCAGGGCGGCGAGGAACCCGCCGAGTGCGGTCGCGGCCGCCCCCAGGTCGTCCGGAGGGGTGGTCGCGGCGATCCGGCCGGGCAGGTAGGGAACGATGCTCCACGCCCACGGGTACGCCTCGCTCGGCTGTCCGGTGCGCACGGGCACCGGCACGGGCAGCGGCAGACGCGCCGCGAGCCGCGGCAGCCACCGCTGCTCGTGCGCGAGCAGTTCGGCCGCCACGGCCCGCCTGGGCAGTCGGACGAGGAACTCCGCGCCGAGCCGGCACACGAGGTTGTCCCAGCCGTTGGCCAGCACCTCGACGCCGAGGCCCGCCAGATCGGGGTGCTGCTCGTCCAGCAGCCGACGCACCAGGCCGACGGAGACGTCGACCTCGGCAGCGGGCATCCGGTGAACGGTCATGCCAGGAGCCTACGTTCACGCGCTACCCCCGCGCGAACACCCGCAGCGACGGGCAGACCGCGACGACGGTCGCGAGCAGCACAGCACGAGGACCACGCCCGGACCTCCCCAGCCCCCACGCCCGACCCGACGATGCCGTGACTCCCGCCCTGTCCCGGCGGCTCCCGGCCGACGGACCCGGCGTCGGGCTCACGGCGTCGACATGGTGGCCAGCAACGGCGCTCCGGAGGACGTGCCGGTGAGGGTGACGGTCGGGTCGGCGGCGAAGGTGTTCCAGCTCGCGTTCACGGTGACGTCCGGCCCCTGGGCCGGACGGACGGTCAGCCGGGCGGTGACGGAGCCGTCGGACCGGTCCCAGACGGCGGTGCCGCTCGTGCTCGCGTCGGCGACCCAGCGGGCGGCGGAGAAGGTGAAGGTGGTCCTGCCGTTCCCAGAGGCCGACCAACTCCCGCCCCGCAGACCGGAGTCCCGTCCGGAGTCGAGGTAGCCCCAGCGGCCGAGGGCGTCGTCGACGGTGGCGACGCCCGTCGCGGCGGCGCTCAGGGCGTCCGGGCCGGCCTGGTCGCCGGGCTGTGCGGTGGCGGGGACGACGTCGGCGAGCTGCTCGGGGTACGTCGCCAGGGTCGGGATCGGCGGCGTGCTGCCGGTGCAGCCGGTGTCGAGGCTCGCGAGCGCGCCGGGATCGGCGGTGAACTGCCGGTAGAGGTTCTGTCCGCACGCCTCGGGGCCGGGCCAGGCGGGGTCGGCCATGGCCGTGATGTGGGTGAGGTTGGGGACGCCGACGAACCGTGCGGAGGGGCCCATCTGCTGGGCGACGCGCTGTCCGCCGACGGCCGGGGTCAGCGAGTCGAGGTCGCCGCCCAGGACCAGGACCGGCAGGTCCGGCGGCGCCAGCGGCGGCGTCGCGGTGATCGGCGGGTCGCTGTGCACGGGGGCGGGCCAGCCCAGGCACCCGGTGAAGGCGTCGGTGTAGGCGTTCACCCCGGCCCACTCGGCCGCCGTGAACGGGGCGAAGGCGTCGGCCGGTTGGCCCGCCTCGGCCTGCTGGAGCTGCCGGGCGCGCTGCGCGGGCGGGGCGGCCATGGAGAACAGCTGCGGGTAGTCGGTGCAGGCGACGGCGAAGTAGAGGCCGTCGGAGTACGAGGGCGGCGCGGGCATGGTGTTGTCGTAGCCGATGGACTGCGCCGCCAGGCGCAGCAGCGGCGCGGAGTCGCCGTGGTCGAGGACGGCGTCGGCGGCCGCGGCGAGGCTCTTGTCGACGGAGCGGTCGAAGCCCGCGTTGGCGACCAGGTCGACGAGGGTGGCGACGGTGACGGTCTCGGTGACGGTGTGTCCGCTCAGGTCGGTGGTGGCGCCGGTGATCGGCGCGGTCCGCAGCTGGGCGGCCAGTTGCGTGATCGCCGTCCACGGGTCCCGCGGCGCGGCGGCCGCGCAGGCGGGCGAGCGCCGGCAGGCGAGGTCGAAGGCCGTGTGGGCGGTGGTGAGCGTGGTCGGGTACCAGGGGTTGAGCCCGAGCACTTCGTAGGAGGCGTCCAGGGTGACCGAGCGCAGCGTCTGCGGGTAGCGGGAGGCATAGGTCTGGGCGAACCAGGTGCCGTAGGAGTCGCCGTACAGGTCGACCTTGGGCAGTTGCAGGCGCTGGAGCACGTCGGCGAGGTCGCGTGCGGCGTTGGCGGTGCCGAAGAGGTCGGCGGCGTGGGCCCAACTGCCGTCGGAGCGCTTCCAGGTGTGGTCGAGCTGGTCGCCGCAGGAGGCGACGGCCTGGCGGAAGGCGTCGCTGTCCGTGGAGCCGTGGAAGTTCGTCAGGCCGGAGCAGTTGATCGGCTGGGACCGGCCGGTGCCGCGCAGGTCGAAGACGAGCAGGTTGCGCTGGGCGCGCAGCGGTCCGAGCAGGCCGAGGTAGCCCGAGCGCGAGGAGGTGGAGCCCCAGCCGGGGCCGCCGTCGACGGCGACGACGGTGCCCTGGGCCGTGCCGGTCGCCGGGTACCACTCGAAGCCGACGCCGATGGTCGGACCGCCCGGGTCGGTGCGGTCCAGCGGCTCCGCGACCTTGCCGCACCAGCCGGTGGGGTTGGTCTCGCAGGCGGACAGGCGCACCGAGCCCACCTGGAGCGACTGCGAGGCGCTCGGCAACGCAGAGGCCGCGGGAAGAGAGGCCGCGGGAGCGGTGGCCGCAGGAAGGGAGGCCGCGACCGCGGGGGCCGCCGGCACCGCCAGGGCCGCCGCGAGCGCGACGACGACCCCGCGCGCACCGCCCGTGCTGATTCGCCGCATGCTTCGACCCATGGCCGCCTTCCGTCGGACGCGTGGAGCGTGACATGTCCGGAGCTACTTGGAGCTTCCCCCACCGAGGCTGTCGGAGAACCCGCCCGACATCGTTCAACATATAAACCGATCCATGAATGCGCAGCTCAGCTGCCACGCTTGAGAGCGCTCTCTGTTCAAGAGATTGACGCGTGCATCCCACCCCGCTTCAATCGGCTTCCAGTTCGTGTCGTGACGCCCACCCGTCCCTCCCACGGATTGGAAGTGCCCGTGCGCCCAGCACGTCGTCACCTCGCCACCTTCACCGGCCTCGCCCTGCTCGGCGGGATCCTCACCGGCGTCGGCGCGGCGCCCGCACCCGCCGCCGCCCGCACGCCGCTCTACCTCGACGCCAAGGCCCCGATCCCCGACCGCGTCGCCGACCTGCTGCACCGCATGACGCTCAAGGAGAAGATCGGCCAGATGGACCAGGAGGCCCTGGTCACCGTCCAGGGCACCTGCAACTGGAGCGGCGGCGCGCTCAACGACGCGTGCCTGCACAGCGTCCTGGTCGACAACGCGGCCGGATCGATCCTCTCCGGCGGCGGCATGCCGCCCGCGGTCAACACGCCCGAGGACTGGGCCCGGATGACCAACACGATCCAGCGCTACGCGATCACCAACTCGCGCCTGCACATCCCGATCCTCTACGGCATCGACGCCGTCCACGGGCACAACAACGTGCTCGGGGCGACCATGTTCCCGCAGCAGATCGGCATGGGCGCCACCTGGGACCCGGCGCTGGAGCGAAGCGTCGAGCAGTCGACGCAGCGCGCCGTGGCGGCCACCGGCATCAACTGGGCGTTCGGTCCGGTCGCCGAGGTCGCCCGGGACCAGCGCTGGGGCCGCTACTACGAGGCCTTCTCCGAGGACCCGCTGCTCACCGGCACCATGGCCGCCTCGGCGGTGAAGGGCCTTCAGGACGCCTCCAGCGGGACGAGGATCGCCGCCACGGTCAAGCACTTCGCCGGCTACTCGCAACCGCTCAACGGCCACGACCGGGTGCCGGCCGACTACTCGCCGCGCTACCTCCAGGACACCATCCTGCCCGCCTACCGGCAGGCGATCGGCGCGGGCGCGCTCAGCGTCATGGCCGACTCCGGCGCGGTCAACGGCGTCCCCGTCACCGCCTCCCACTACCTGCTCACCACCGTGCTGCGCGACCAGTACCACTTCGACGGCGTGGTGGTCAGCGACTGGAGCGACGTCCGCAACCTGCAGACGGCCTATCACATCGCCGCCGACTACCCGGATGCGATCGCCAAGGCGGTCAACGCCGGGGTCGACATGGCGATGGAGCCGACCAACGCCACCGACTTCACGAACTCCGCGCTCGCGGCCGTGCAGCGCGGGCTGATCTCCCAGCAGCGCATCGACCAGGCCGTCTCCCGGATCCTGACCATGAAGTTCAAGCTGGGCCTGTTCGAGCACCCGTACGTGGACGCCTCCAAGGCGGACGCGATCGTCGACGGCGCGGACCTGCCGCTCGCACGGCAGGCGGCGACGGAGTCCTCGGTCCTGCTGCGCAACCAGGGCGGTGTCCTGCCGTTCGGCTCGGACGTCCACAAGATCGTGGTCACCGGTCCGAGCGCCGACAACATCGACAACCAGATGGGCGGTTGGACGATCGGCTGGCAGGGTGTGCCCAGCGGCACGGACGTCGGCGGGACGACCGTGCTCGCCGGTCTGCGCGAGGAGGCCCCCGCCGGAACCTCGATCGACTACCAGGCGGACGCGGGCGCGGCGGTCGGCGACCTGAAGAGCGCGGACGCGGCCGTGGTCGTCGTCGGCGACACCCCGGGCGCGGAGGGCCCCAACGACCACCCGGACCCGGAGCTCGCGCCCGACCAGCAGGCGGAGGTGGCGGCCCTCCAGGCGACCGGCAAGCCC
Organism: Streptacidiphilus anmyonensis; assembly: GCF_000787855.1. GTDB lineage: Bacteria > Actinomycetota > Actinomycetes > Streptomycetales > Streptomycetaceae > Streptacidiphilus > Streptacidiphilus anmyonensis. The sequence continues at coordinate 91,554 of NZ_BBPQ01000005.1, forward strand.
GTCGTGGTCGTCGTGATCGCCGACCGGCCGCTGGTGCTGGGCGGCGCCGCGAACACCGCCGGGCTGCTGATGGCCTGGCTGCCGGGTACCGAGGGCGGCCACGCCGTGGCCGACCTGCTCTACGGCAAGGCGAACCCCAGCGGGCGACTGCCGGTCTCGTGGCCCAAGGCGATCGGCAACGAGCCCGAGTTCTACACCCAACTGCCCGGCACCAACAGCGGCACGGACTCCGGCTACAGCCCCCTGTTCGCCTTCGGGGCGGGCCTGTCCTACACCAGCTACCAGATCGGCGCGCCCACACCGGACCGCACGACCGTCGGCACGCACGGCTCGCTGACGGTGAGCGTGCCCGTCGCCGACACCGGTTCGACGGCCGGTGACGCGGTGGTGCCGCTGTACGTCTCCCAGCCCGTCAGCCAGGTGCTGACGCCCGCCAAGTGGCTGGTCGGCTTCACCCGCGTGCACCTGGACGCGGGCGCGCACACCACGGTGAGGATCACCGTCCCGCTCTCGCTGCTCGCCCACACCGAGGGCGACGTCGACAGTGAGGGCGGGCAGGTCGTCGAGCCCGGCAGCTACACGCTGCTGGCGGGCGACGCCACGACCGGGACGTCCTTCACGGTGAGCTGAGGCTGCTCCGACGGCCGAGCCCGGCGGGTCCGCCGGGCTCGGCCCTCAGCGGAGGGCTGCCCTCAGCGGATGACGGCCTTGAGCTCCTCCAGGCCCTCGCGCATGAGTTCGTCGAGCTTGCGCGTCTCGCCCGGGGCGACCCAGCGCTGGAAGGAGACGTGGAAGACGCCGATGCCGGCCTGGGCGGTCAGGCTCGCGGCGGGCTCGCCGACGCCGCGCTCGCGCAGGGTCGCGGCGATGGCCTCGGTGAGCCTCGCCAGTTTGATCAGTTCGCGCTCCTGGAGCTCCGGATTGACCGAGATCACCGAGTGGCGTCGAAGCGCGAAGTCGCGCCGCCCGTCGAACATCTCCCCCAGCGCGTCCAGCGCGGCGGCCGTCGCCTCCAACGGCGAGGCGGCCTCCGGCGCGGCGGCGGCCGCGTCGACCATCAGCTGCTGGAGCGTCGCCGCCCCGTCGAAGAGCACCTCGCGCTTGTCCGCGTAGTGGCGGAAGAAGGTGCGCTCGGTCAGGCCCGCGCGCTCGGCGATCTCCGCGACGGTGGTCTGGTCGAAACCGCGCTCGACGTACAGGTCCAGTGCTGCCTGCGCCAGTCTGCCGCGCCCGTTCGGCTCCCATCTGCCCATGCCCCGATGATAGGCGAGGTCAGCGGCTGACATCGAGCGCCGGGCTCCAGGCGCTGCGCGCCGCCGCGGCGCGGGGACAGCCGTGCCGCACTGACGGGGGTGCTCAGTCCTGGGCGGAGAACTTCTCCCACGCCGACTGCCGGGCCATCCCCATGGCCTCACCGATCCGGACCCACGGCACCCCGCGCCCGCGCAGCCGGTCGACCCAGACCTGGAGACTCGCGTCCACCTGGCCGCTGACCGAGACGATGCGCGGCAGCAGCGCGAGGATCTCCTCGTCCGTCATGGACTCCGACACGGGGATCTCGGGCTTGTCCCCCGACTCCTCGGGCAGCGCGAGGATGTCGACGCACAGGTCCACGCATTCGTTGCAGATGAAGACCCCGGGGCCCGCGATCACCTTGGCGACCTCCTCCTGCGGCTTCGCACAGAACGAGCAGTGGATCGCCTGCTCGGCGGAGAGCTTTCCTGGCATGCGTACGACCTCCGCTACGGCCATTGTCAGGCGGCGCCTGACGCCTTCCCTACGGAGGCTAGCTCGTCAGGTGGCGCCTGACAAGCATCAACGGGCGTCCTGCGTCTGCTCCGTGGCGAGCTCGGGCAGTTCGTGGTCCGGGAACAGCCCGCTCGCGCGCATGGCCGCGACGGCGCGGGGGTCGAGGAGCAGGAGAAGGCCGTCGTTGCCGCCCGCGTAGAGGGTGTGCGCCCGCACCGGGCTCGCGGCGGCCCCGGCCAGCAGGCGGTTGACCACCGCCAGCGGGCGGACGGTCGCCGGCGTCCAGAAGTCGCGGCCGTCCTCCAGGTCGGCCCGTCGCAGGACCGTGCAGCGCACACCGTTGACGGCGACGACGTAGTCGTCCGGGTGGTCACCGTCAGCCGGGGGCGCCGCCTGCGCGTGGAGCGTCAGCCCGTACCGGGCGAGGGCCGGTGCGATCGAGCGGAGGAACCGCACGACGCCGCCCTCGGCGAGCTCCTCCCCGTCGGCGAAGAACTCGACCTGTCCGTGGAGCAGGTCGAAGCGCAGCGGGTACCCGCCGTCGGCGACCTCGGCCTCGGCGGCCGCCCGCGCCCCGGCCGGCAGGTGGTCCCAGAGCCCGTACCGCGCAAGGGCCTTGGCCAGCACCCGGTGCCGCTCGTCCCCTGTACCGCCGCCCCAGGCGTGCACCGGCCCCTCCAGCCCCTCGTCGTCCCCGTCATCCAGGAGGATGCCACCCGGCGCCGACGGCTCACCCGGCGCCGACGGCTCACGCGGCGCCGGACGCCCGCAGCTCCAGGACCATCGTCAGCCCCCCGCCCGGGGTGTCCTCCGGGGCCAGGCCTGCCCCCATGGCCTCGGCGAAGCCGTGGGCCAGGGCGAGGTGGAGGGTGACGCCCGGACGGGAGCCCGGGGGGCGCGGACCGCCGTCGAAGCTGGGGACGGAGGGTTCGAAGAGGCGCCCCGCCTCCCCCGCGCGCAGGCTCGGGCCGTGGTCGACGACACGGAGTTCGACGCGGTCGCCCAGGGCGCTGCCCGCGACGACGACCTCCGCGCCGTCCGGGCCGTGCTCGACCGCGTCGGCGACGAGGTTGGCCAGCACCCGCTCCAGCAGCGTCGGGTCCGCGTCCACCGGCGGGACCGCGTCGAGGCCGCGTGCGTGGAGCCGGGCCGGGCTACCCGCGAACTCCTCGCGCACCGCCGCGAACGCCGCCGCGGGTTCGGTGCGTTCGGGGCGCGGCACCAGCGCGCCCGCGTGCAGCCTGCTCAGGTCGTTGAGGTCCTCGGCCAGTTGGGCCAGACGTTCCAGCGACTCCTCGGCCACGTCCAGGAGTTCGGCCTGACGCGGCGACGGCGCCGGAACGTCCCCGCAGTCGTCCCCCCGCAGGTCCGCGACGGCAGCCAGCGCGACGCCGAGCGGCTCGCGCAGGTCGTGGCTGACGGCGGCGAGCAGCGCGGCGCGGGAGCGCTGCGCCTCCTGGGCGGGGGCCGCCTCGGCGGCGGCGTGGGCGAGGCGGGCCCGGTCGAGCGCGGCGCGGACGTGCGCGGCGAAGGCCGTCAGCACGCGCCGGTCGGCGGCGGGCAGCGGACGGCCGCGCAGCACGAGCGCGGCGTCGTCGGTGACGGCGACCTCCTCGTCGACCGCGCCGTGGCGCGCCGGCTCCGCGTCCGCACCGGCCGAACCGGCGGATCCCTCGGAACGCCCGCCACCGTTCAGGGTGTCCGTCGCCAGGACCGTCTCCGCGCCCGTCTGGTCGCGGGTGACCAGCGCGACGCGGTCCATCGCGAAGGTCTCCCGCAGCCGGGTCAGCAGCGCCGGGATGGTCTCCTCCCCGCCCAGCACGTCGTGCGTGAGCATGGACAGCAGCTCCGCCTCGGCGGTCGCCCGCGCCGCGCGCTGGGCGAGCTGCGCCGCCCGGTCGACCACGCCCGCCACCACCAGCGCGACCGCGACGAAGGCGACGAGCGCGAGCACGTTGTTGGGCTCGGCGATGGTGAAGCGGTGGATGGGCGGGATGAAGTAGTAGTTGAGCAGCAGGGAGGCGACGACGGACGCCAGCAGCGCGGACAGCATGCCGCCGAGCAGCGAGACGCCGACCACGACGGCGAGGAACAGCAGCGTGTCGCTGGTCAGGTTGACCGCGTGCCGGGCCTGGGCCAGCACCAGGGTGAGCAGCACCGGGACGACCACCGCCGCGACGGGCGCGGCGATCCGCCGCAGCGGCGGCAGCGCGGACTGGGCCCGCGAGGGGTTGCGGCCGCCTCCCGCCGCCTCGTGGGTGACCATGTGGACGTCGATGTCGCCGGACATCGCCACCGTCGTCTCGCCGATGCCGAAGCCGGTCAGGGAGCGGCTGAGCCGGCCGCGCCGGCTGGTGCCGAGCACGAGCTGCGTGGCGTTCTCCGCCCGCGCGAAGTCCAGCAGCGCGGTGGGGACGTGGTCGCCGACGACGGAGTGGTAGCTGCCGCCGATGCTCTCCACCAGCTGCCGCTGCGCGGCCAGCGCCGCCGGGGAGGCGTCGGTGAGGCCGTCGCTGCGGGCCACGTGCACGGCCAGCAGCTCCCCGCCCGCCGAGCGGGCGGCGATCCGCGCGGCGCGGCGGATCAGCGTCTCGCCCTCGGAGCCGCCGGTCAGCGCGACGACGACGCGCTCCTTGGTCTCCCACACCCCGCCGATGCCGTGTTCGGCGCGGTAGCGCTGCAGTCCCTCGTCCACCCGGCCGGCGACCCACAGCAGCGCCAGCTCGCGCAGCGCGGTCAGGTTGCCGACGCGGAAGTAGTTCGACAGCGCGGCGTCGACCTTCTCGGGGCCGTAGACGTTGCCGTGGACCATGCGGCGGCGCAGGCCCTCCGGCGGCATGTCGACCAGCTCGATCTGGTCGGCCCGCCGGACGACCTCGTCCGGGACGGTCTCGCGCTGCGGCACGCCGGTGATCTTCTGCACGACGTCGTTGAGCGACTCCAGGTGCTGCACGTTCACCGTCGTCAGCACGTCGATCCCGGCGGCGAGCAGCTCCTCGACGTCCTGCCAGCGCTTGGCGTACCGGCCGCCGGGGATGTTGGTGTGGGCGAGCTCGTCGATGACGGCGACCTCGGGGCGGCGGGCGAGGACGGCGTCGGTGTCCATCTCGGTGAACCGGGCGCCGCGGTACTCGCGTTCCAGGCGCGGCACGGCCTCCAGCCCGGCCAGCCGCTCCTCGGTGCGCGGGCGGCCGTGGGCCTCGACGAGGCCGATGACGACGTCGGTGCCGCGCGCGGCACGGCGGTGGGCCTCGTCGAGCATCCGGAAGGTCTTGCCGACGCCCGGGGCCGCGCCGAGGTAGACCTTCAGGCGGCCCGGCACGGAGCGGACGTGCGCGCGGGGCTCGGTCACAGCGGTCTCCCCTCTCGGGCCGTCCCGTGGAGGCGTCAGCCGAGTCGGGCGAGGGCCAGGTTGAGGGTCACCACGTTCACGCGCTGCTGCCCGAGGAAGCCGAGAACCCGTCCGTCCACGTGGTCGGCGACCAGTTGGCGCACCACGGCGACGGGCAGCCGGCGGCTCCGCGCGACCCGGCCCACCTGCTCATAAGCGTAGGCGGGCGAGATGTCGGGGTCGAGGCCGGAGCCGCTGCCCGTCAACGCGTCGGGCGGCACCGAGGCGGGCAGGACGCCGTCGAAGAGGGCCAGGGCGACCCGGCGCGCCTTGACGAGCTTGGTGAGGCCGGAGTCGTTCGGGCCGAGGTTGGACGCGCCCGAGGCCAGGGCGTCGTAGCCGTCGGTCCCCGCGGCCGACGGGCGCGGCTGGAACCAGCGCGGGTCGGGCAGGGCAGGGGCCTTGGGGTCGATCCTGCGCAGGTCGAAGTTCTGGCCGAGCAGGCTGGAGCCCACGACCTGGCCGTTCAGCCTGACCTGGGAGCCGTTGGCCTGGCCAGGGAAGATCAGCTCACCGATGCCGGTGATGAGCAGCGGGTAGGCGATGCCGCAGACGACGGTGAAGACCAGCAGCAGCAGCAGGCCGGTCAGGTGCAGCCGGACCAGCGGCGGAAGGGGTTTGGCCATGACCGTGCTCCTTTCGGTGCGGCTTCAGTGCAGGCCGGGGACGAACTGGACGACGAGGTCGATGACCTTGATGCCGATGAACGGCAGGATCAGCCCGCCGACGCCGTAGACGCCGAGGTTGCGGCGCAGCAGCGCGGAGGCCGAGGAGGGCCGGTAGCGCACGCCGCGCAGCGCCAGCGGGATCAGGCCGATGATGATCAGGGCGTTGAAGATGATCGCCGAGGTGATCGCGGACGTCGGGCTGTGCAGGTGCATGATGTTGAGGCGGCTGAGCCCCGGGTAGACGCTGGCGAACATGGCCGGGATGATCGCGAAGTACTTGGCCACGTCGTTGGCGATGGAGAAGGTCGTCAACGCGCCGCGCGTGATGAGCAACTGCTTGCCGATCTCGACGATCTCGATGAGCTTGGTCGGGTTGGAGTCCAGGTCGACCATGTTCCCGGCCTCCTTGGCGGCCGAGGTGCCGGTGTTCATCGCCACCCCCACGTCCGCCTGCGCGAGCGCGGGCGCGTCGTTGGTGCCGTCGCCCGTCATCGCCACGAGCTTGCCGCCGGCCTGTTCCTGACGGATCAGCGCCATCTTGTCCTCGGGAGTCGCCTCCGCGAGGTAGTCGTCGACGCCGGCCTCCTCGGCGATCGCGGCGGCCGTCAGCGGGTTGTCACCCGTGATCATGACCGTCTTGATGCCCATCGCCCGCAGGTCGTCGAAGCGCTCCTTGATGCCGTGCTTGACGACGTCCTTGAGGTAGATGACGCCGAGCACGTCGGCGGGCTCGGCGCCGCGCTTCTCGGCGACGACCAGCGGCGTGCCGCCGAGGTTGGAGATCCGGTCCACCACGGTGTCGAGCGCGCCGTCCGCCTGCCCGCCGTGGTCGCGCACCCACGTCGCGACGGCCGCCGCCGCACCTTTGCGGGTCGCGTGCACGCCGCCGGACTCGACGACGTCGACGCCGGACATGCGGGTCTGGGCGGTGAACTCGATCCACGTGGCGTGTTCGAGCTCGCCCTGGTGGCGGGCGCGCAGGCCGTACTTCTCTTTGGCCAGCACCACGATGGAGCGGCCCTCGGGGGTCTCGTCGGCGAGCGAGGAGAGCTGGGCGGCGTCGGCGAGCCGGTTCACGTCCACGGCCCCGACCGGCAGGAACTCGGCGGCCTGGCGGTTGCCGAAGGTGATGGTGCCGGTCTTGTCCAGCAGCAGGGTGGAGACGTCGCCCGCGGCCTCGACGGCGCGCCCGGACATCGCCAGCACGTTGCGCTGCACCAGCCGGTCCATGCCGGCGATCCCGATCGCCGAGAGCAGCGCGCCGATCGTGGTCGGGATCAGCGCGACCAGCAGGGCGACGAGGACGACGATGGTCTGCTCGGCGCCGGCGTAGGTCGCCATCGGCTGGAGGGTCACCACGGCCAGCAGGAAGACGATGGTGAGGGACGCCAGCAGGATGTTC
>NZ_BBPQ01000005.1:98783-108346 GCF_000787855.1 Streptacidiphilus anmyonensis
CCCTCCACCAGCGCGATCATGCGGTCGATGAAGGTCTTGCCCGGCTCCGAGGTGATCTTCACGACGATCCGGTCCGACAGCACCTTCGTCCCGCCGGTCACCGCGGAGCGGTCGCCGCCCGACTCGCGGATGACCGGCGCGGACTCACCGGTGATCGCCGACTCGTCCACCGACGCGACGCCCTCGACGACGTCACCGTCGCCGGGGATGATCTGCCCGGCCTCGACGACCACGTGGTCGCCGAGCCTCAGCTGCGTCGCCGCGACCTCCTCCTCCGGCACGTCCGTCGCGCCCGGGGTCCAGGAGCCGACGACGCGTCTGGCCAGGGTGTCGGTGCGGGTCTTGCGCAGCGTGTCGGCCTGCGCCTTGCCGCGGCCCTCGGCGACGGCCTCGGCCAGGTTGGCGAACACGACCGTCAGCCACAGCCAGACGGTGATCACCCAGGCGAAGACGCTGGTGTGGCGGATCGCGGCGTAGGTGGTGAGCAGCGAGCCGATCTCGACCACGAACATGACCGGGTTGCGGGCCATCACCCGCGGATCGACCTTGCGCAGCGCGTCCGGCAGGGATTCCAGGAGCTGCTTCGGATCCATCAGCCCGCCGGAGACGCGGGACGTCTCGTGGGACGGGGCCGGTTCCGGTGTGGTGACGCTCATTTCTGCAGCCCCTCCGCGAGCGGCCCGAGGGCCAGGGCCGGGAAGTAGGTGAGGCCGACGACGATCAGCACGACGGCGGAGAGCATGCCGACGAACAGCGCGTCGTGGGTGTGGAGCGTGCCGGCCGTCGACGGGACGGGCTTCTGCCGGGCCAGGGAGCCGGCCAGCGCGAGCACGAAGACCATGGGCAGGAACCGGCCGAACAGCATCACCAGACCCAGCGTGGTGTTCCACCAGTCGCTGGTGACGGTCAGTCCGGCGAAGGCCGAGCCGTTGTTGTTGGCGGCGGAGGTGAAGGCGTAGAGCACCTCGGTGAAGCCGTGCGCGCCGCTGTTCAGCATCGAGGCCCGCTCGGCCGGGAAGGACATCGCCACGCCGGTGCCGACCAGCACGATCGCCGGGGTGGTGAGGATGTAGAGGGAGGCGAACTTCATCTCCCGGGCGCTGAGCTTCTTGCCGAGGTACTCGGGGGTCCGGCCGACCATCAGGCCCGCGACGAAGACGGTGACGACGGCGAGGACCAGCATCCCGTAGAGGCCGGATCCGGTGCCGCCGGGCGCGATCTCACCCAGCATCATGTCGAAGACCGCGATCCCGCCGCCGAGCGGCGAGAGCGAGTCGTGGGCGTTGTTGACCGCGCCGGTGGAGGTGAGCGTGGTGGAGCTGGCGAACAACGCGCTGGCGGAGATCCCGAAGCGGACCTCCTTGCCCTCCATGGCCCCGCCCGCCGCCTGGAGCGCGGTGCCGTGGTGCTGCCACTCGAAGACCGTCATCAGGCTCGCGGACGCCACCCAGTACAGGGCCATCACCGAGACGATCGCGTAGCCCTGGCGGTTGTCGCCGACCATGCGGCCGAAGGTGCGCGGCAGGGCGAAGGCGATGACGAGCAGGAGGTAGATCTCCAACCAGTTGGTCCAGGCGGTGGGGTTCTCGAAGGGGTGGGCGGAGTTGGCGTTGTAGAAGCCGCCGCCGTTGGTGCCCAACTCCTTGATCACCTCCTGCGAGGCGACCGGCCCGCCGGGGATCGTCTGCGTGCCGCCCGCGAGGGTCTGGACCGGCTGGAAGTCGTGCAGGTTCTGCACGACGCCGGAGGCGAGCAGGACGATCGCGAAGACGAAGGAGAGCGGCAGCAGCACCCGGACGGTGAGCCGGGTCAGGTCGACCCAGAAGTTTCCGACCCGGTCGGTCTCGGTCCGGGTGAACCCGCGGATCAGCGCCGCGACGACGGCGATGCCGACGGCCGCGGAGAGGAAGTTCTGCACCGCCAGGCCTGCCATCTGCACCAGATAGCCCATGGTCTGCTCGCCGGAGTACGACTGCCAGTTGGTGTTGGTGACGAAGGACGTCGCGGTGTTCCAGGCGGTCGGGGCCGGCACGGCCGGGAAGCCGAGGGTGAGCCAGAGGTGGTTCTGGACCCGCTGGAAGAGGTACAGGAAGAGCACCGAGACCGCCGAGAAGGCGAGCACGCTGCGCAGGTAGGCGTACCAGGTCTGGTCGGCGCTCGTGTCGACGCCGACGAGCCGGTAGAGCGGCCGCTCGACCCGCAGATGCCGGGAAGTGGTGAGCACGCGGGCCAGGTAGTCGCCGAGCGGGCGGTAGGACGCGGCCAGTGCCGCGACCAGCAGGAGCGCCTGCAGGAACCCGGCCAGGGTCGGGTTCATCAGAAGCGCTCCGGCAGGATCAGCGCCGCGATCAGGTAGCCGACCACGGCCACCGCGACGACCAGTCCCACGATGTTGTCCGCGGTCACAGCTTCATCACCCCTCGGGCGACGAGCGCGAGCACCCCGAACACGCCCACGGTGACGGCAACGTAGATGACGTCGGCCATGTGCCGGCCCCCGCGCTTCGGTCGGTCGGTCCGGTTCCGGTTCCCGGATCAGCGCCGATACGTCACCGCGCGCGGGGCCCCGCAAACGACACCGGGCGGGGAATCGCCCGTCAGGACGCACGCCGGGCCGCCGTCTCAGCGAGCGGCTCGCCCCTCGAAGAACCGGACCAGCAGCGGGACGAGGGCCTGCGGGCGCTGGAGGATCGAGTGGTCCTCGCCGGGCAGCACGTGCAGCTCCGCGTCGGGGACGGTGTTGCCGACCGCGCGGGCGGCCGCGGAGAGCCAGGGCGAGGTGCCGTCGCCGTAGAGGGCCAGGGTCGGGACGCGGACGCCGGCCAGGCGCTCCGGCGGCAGCAGCCGCCAGGGCTCGCTGACGAGCACGTCCCAGGGCAGGCTCGCCGCCTTGTCGACGAGGAACGGCCAGGCGTCGCCGGCCTTCATCCCCACCAGGACCTCTCCGGGGACGCCGATCACCTCGCCGAGGAACAACTCCGTCGCGCCCTCGGCGTCGCCCGCGGCGACGAGCGCGGTCAGGCGGTCGTAGACGTCGGCGGGCGGCCGCGGCAGACTCGGGTCCGCCGCGAAGGAGGGCTCGTACACGGCGAGCCGGTCGATCGGCAGGCCGCGGGCGGCGGCCTCCAGGGCGAGGGAGGCGCCCGAGGAGTGGCCGAAGAGGCAGGCCCGGCCGCCCGAGTGGGCGATGACGGCCGCGAGGTCGTCCAACTCGTCGGCGACCCGGTAGCCGGTGGCGCGGTTGTCGCTCGCGCCCCGGCCGCGCCGGTCGTAGCTCACCACCGTGAAGTGCGGCGCCAGCTCCGCGCCCAGCGCCGCCACGGTGGAGCGGTCGTTGAACGCGCCGCCGACGAGGACCACCACGGGCGCGCCGTGGCCCTCCGTGTCGACGGCGAGCGAAGTGCCGTCACGCGAGGTGAAGTGCGCCGTCACGATGGCTGCGGGCGGGTGAAGGTGAGGTGGGTGACACCGCTGGGCGTGGTCACGGACTCGACGTCGAAGCGCGCCTCCAGGCCCTCCAGCCCGTCCCAGACCCGCACGCCGCGCCCGAGCACGATCGGCACCAGGACCACGTGGAGGTGGTCGACCAGGTCCTCCTCGAGGAAGGCGCGGACCGTGGACGGGCCGCCGCCGATGCGCACGTCCAGGCCGCCCGCCGCCTCGCGGGCCTGACGCAGCGCCTCCTTCGGCGTGGCGTCGAGGAAGTGGAACGTCGTGCCGCCGGCCATCTCCACGGACGGACGCGGATGGTGCGTCAGCACGAAGGCGGGCGTGTGGAAGGGCGGGTTCTCGCCCCACCAGCCGTTCCAGTCGTGGTCGGACCACGGCCCCTGCTGCGGGCCGAACTTGCGCCGGCCCATGATCTCCGCGCCGACGCCCTCGTTCCACCGCGAGGCGAAGGCGTCGTCGACTCCCGTGCTGCCGCCGGCCTGGCCCTGCATGGCCCGGAAGGTGCGCGTCGGGAAGAACCACTGGTGCAGTCGCGCCCCGGCGTGCCCGAAGGGCGCGTCGAAGCTCTGCCCCTCACCGGTGGCGAAGCCGTCGAGCGAGACCGAGAAGTTGTGCACCCTGACCCGGGACATGGCGGGGCCCTCCTGTCCGATTGCCGTCCACTCGAGACTAGACCCGGGCACTGACAATTCCGCGTCACGGCTCGGCGCGTCAGGGCTCGGCGCGTCAGGGCTCGAAGCGGTAGCCCATGCCGGGTTCGGTGAGCAGGTGGCGCGGGTGGGCCGCGTCCGGTTCCAGTTTGCGGCGCAGGCCGGCGAAGTAGACGCGCAGGTAGTTGGTCTTCTGCTCGTGTCCCGGACCCCAGACCTGCTGGAGGATCCGGCGGCCCGTCACCAGCTTGCCCGGGTGGGTCAGCAGGACGGAGAGGATGCGCCACTCCGTCGGGGTGAGCCGCACCACCGGGCCCTCGCCCGAGGTGCGCCGGACCACCGCGCCCGCGACGTCGACGGTGAAGTCGCCGATGACGACCGTCGGCGCGGGCGGCTCCGCCCGCGTCGGGCGGCGCAGCGCCGCCCGCAGCCGGGCCAGCAGCTCGTTCATCGCGAACGGCTTGGTGACGTAGTCGTCCGCGCCTGCGTCGAGCGCCTCGACCTTCTCGGCGAACTCCGACCGGCCGGACAGCACGATGACCGGGACCTGGCTCCAGGCGCGCAGTGCGTGGAGGACCTGGAGGCCGTCGATCTGGGGCAGGCCGAGGTCCAGGATGATCGCGTCCGGCGGGTTCTGGGTCGCCTCCAGCAGCGCCCGTCTGCCGTCGGCGGCCGTGGCCACGGTGTAGTGGCGGGCCTGGAGGTTGATCTGCAGGGCCCTCAGCATCTGCGGTTCGTCGTCGACGATCAGGATTCGGGTCACGGGACAGCCGTTTCGTTGCTGACTGGACTGGTGTGGTGGAGCGCGGCGGCCGCCGCCGGGAGGGAGAGGACCATGGTGAGGCCGCCGCCCGGGGTGTCCTCGGGGACGAGGGTGCCGCCCATCGCCTCGGCCAGGCCCCGGGAGAGGGCGAGGCCGAGACCGACGCCGGTGGTGTTGTCGTGGTCGCCCTGCCGCTGGAACGGCTGGAAGATCCTCTCCCGATCCTCCGGCGGGACGCCGGGTCCGCGGTCGACCACGCGCACCTCCACCCTCCCGCCCAGCGCGCTCGCCGCGACGGTGACGGACCGTCCGCCGCCGTGGCGCAGCGCGTTGGTGGTGAGGTTGGCGAGCACCCGCTCCAGCAGCGGCGGGTCCGCGAGGACGGCGGGGGCCTCGTCGAGGCCGGCGCGGCGCACCGGCGCGTGCTCGTCGGGCAGGGAGTCGAGCGCGGCGCTCAGCACCTCGTCCAGGTCGGTGGACCGGATGTGCAGGGTGAGCGCGCCGGCCTGGAGGCGGCTCATGTCGAGCAGGTTGTCGACCAGGCGGTTGAGTTTGAGCAGCGAGCCCTGGGCGGTGCCGAGCAGTTCGGCGCGGTCCTCGACGGTGAAGTCGACGTCGTGGCTGCGCAGGGAGGAGACGGAGGCCAGCGCCACGGCCAGCGGGGTGCGCAGGTCGTGGCTGACGGCGGCCAGCAGGGCGCTGCGCAGCCGGTCGGCGGCGCGGACGGGCTCGATCGCGGCGGCGGCCTCGGCCAGGCGGTCGCGTTCGAGGGCGACGGCGACGTGGTCGGCGAAGGCGGTCAGCACCCGCCGGTCGGCGGCGGGCAGCGGACGACCGCGCAGCACCAGGGTGGTGTCCGCGTCGACGGTCAGCTCCTCGACGGCCGAGGCGTCCGCGCCTGCCCTCGCTCCCCCGGTCTCCGACACGGCCGTCTCGGCCCCGCCGCGCACCAGCGCGACGTGCTGCATGCCGAAGGTCTCGCGAAGCCGGTCGAGCAGCGCCGGCACGGCCTGGTCGCCGCGGAGCACGCTGCCGGCGAGCGCGGACAGCGTCTCGGCCTCGGCCGCCGCGCGGGCGGCACGCCGGGAGAAGCGGGTGCCGGTGTCGACGACGGTGGCGACGACGGTCCCGACGACGGCGAAGACCAGCAGCGCGAGCACGTTGTTGGGCTGGGCGATGGTGAACTGGTGGACGGGCGGGATGAAGTAGTAGTTGAGCAGCAGCGAGGCCGTGACGGAGGCCAGCAGCGCCGAGACGATCCCGCCGAGCAGCGCCACCCCGACGACGACGGCGAGGTAGAGCAGCGTGTCGCTGGTCATGTTGACCGAGCCGCGGACCAGGGTGAGCACGGCGGTCAGCAGCAGCGGCAGCACCAGGCCGGAGGCCAGGCCCGTGATCCGGCGCGACAGGGGGTGCAGCCCGCTGGAGAGCGCCGGCAGGCGTCCGCGTCCGGACCGCTCGTGGGTGACCATGTGGACGTCGATGTCGCCGGAGAGCTCGATCGTGGTCTCGCCGATGCCGCGTCCGGCGGTGAGCGCTCGTCGGACGGCGCCTCGTCGGCTGGTGCCGAGGACGAGCTGGGTGGCGTTGGAGGCGCGGGCGAAGTCGAGCAGGGCGGTGGGCACGTCGTCGCCGACGACGGAGTGGTAGCTGCCGCCGAGCGACTCCACCAGGTGCCGCTGCGCCGTCAGCGCCGCCTGGTCGGCGTCGGCCAGGCCGTCGCTGCGGGCGACGTGCACGGCCAGCAGCGCGCCGCTGCCCGCCCGGTCGGCGATGCGGGCGGCGCGACGGATCAGCGTCTCGCCCTCGGGGCCGCCGGTCAGCGCGACGACGACGCGTTCACGGGTCTCCCAGACCTTGCTGATGTCGTGCTGGGCCCGGTAGCGCTGGAGGCCCTCGTCGACGCGCCCCGCCAGCCAGAGCAGGGCCAACTCGCGCAGCGCGGTGAGGTTGCCGACCCGGAAGTAGTTGGAGAGCGCGGCGTCGACCTTCTCGGCGGCGTAGACGTTGCCGTGCGCCATCCGGCGGCGCAGGCCCTCGGGGGCCATGTCGACCAGCTCGATCTGGTCGGCGCGGCGCACCACCTCGTCGGGCACGGTCTCGCGCTGCGGCACACCGGTGATCTTCTGGACGACGTCGTTGAGCGATTCCAGGTGCTGCACGTTGACGGCGGCCAGGACGTCGATGCCGGCAGCGAGCAGCTCCTGTACGTCCTGCCAGCGCTTGGCGTTGCGGCCGCCGGGGATGTTGGTGTGCGCCAGCTCGTCGACGACGGCGACCTGCGGTCGCCGCGCGATCACGGCGTCGACGTCCATCTCGGTGAACGCGCTGCCGCGGTAGTCGCGTTCGGCGCGCGGCACGACCTCGATGCCGGACAGCAGCTCCTCGGTGCGGGGCCGCCGGTGGCACTCGACGTAGCCGACGACGACGTCCTGGCCGCGTCCGACGCGCCGGTGCGCCTCGTCGAGCATCCGGTAGGTCTTGCCGACCCCGGGGGCCGAGCCGAGGAAGACTTTCAGCTTCCCCGGCGGTGACGGCCCGTTGCGCCCTGACACCACGAACTCCCTTTGCGGCTGGAGGTCCGGCCGCGCGGAGCGGGGAGGCGCCGCGCGGCCGGACGGTGGAGGCGTCCTGACCTGGTTTCAGCCGAGCTTGGTCAGGGCGAGGTTGAGCTGGAGGACGTCGACCCGGGGCTCGCCCAGGAAGCCGAGGTTGCGGTCCTGGGTGTACTGCTTGACGAGCGCCTGGACCTTGTCGACGCTCAGGCCGCGGGCCTGGGCGACGCGGTTGACCTGGATGGCGGCGTAGGCCGGGCTGATGTCCGGGTCCAGACCCGAGCCGGAGGAGGTGATCGCGTCAGCGGGCACCCGGCTCTCGGAGACCCCGTCGAACTTGGCGATGTCGGACTTCAGCTGGGTGTAGTTCGTCACCAGGGTGGCCGAGTTGGTGCCCTGGTTGGTGCCCGCCGAGGCGGTCGGGTCGTAGCCGAGGGCGCCGGCCGCGGAGGGACGGGACTGGAAGAACTTCGGGTCGGGGCTCTGGGACTTGCCGTCCTTGGAGACGATGGTGAAGTTCTGGCCGATCAGGGAGGAGCCGACCACGGTGCCGTGGGCGTCCTTGACCAGCGAGCCGTTGGCCTGCTTGCTGAAGGCGACCTGCGAGACGCCGGTGATCAGCAGCGGGTAGGCGAGGCCGCAGATCACGGTGAACAGCAGCAGGATCCGCAGACCGGTCAGGTGGTTCCGCACCGGGGTGGGAAGAGGCTTGGCCATGACGATTGACTCTCTTCTTTCTCAGTGCAGGCCGGGGATGAACTGGACGACCAGGTCGATCGCCTTGATCCCGACGAAGGGCAGGATCAGACCGCCGATCCCGTAGATCCCCAGGTTCCGGCGCAGCAGCGACTGCGCGGAGGAGGGCCGGTAGCGCACGCCGCGCAGGGCGAGCGGGATCAGGCCGATGATGATCAGGGCGTTGAAGATGATCGCCGAGGTGATCGCGGACATCGGGCTGTGCAGGTGCATGATGTTGAGCCTGCCCAGGCCCGGGTAGACCACCGCGAACATCGCCGGGATGATCGCGAAGTACTTCGCGACGTCGTTGGCGATCGAGAACGTCGTCAGCGCGCCTCTGGTGATCAGGAGCTGCTTGCCGATCTCGACGATCTCGATGAGCTTGGTCGGGTTGGAGTCCAGGTCCACCATGTTCCCGGCCTCCTTGGCGGCCGAGGTGCCGGTGTTCATCGCCACGCCCACGTCCGCCTGGGCCAGAGCCGGGGCGTCGTTGGTGCCGTCACCGGTCATGGCGACCAGGCGGCCGCCCTCCTGCTCCTTCTTGATCAGCGCCATCTTGTCCTCGGGAGTCGCCTCCGCGAGGTAGTCGTCGACGCCGGCCTCCTCGGCGATCGCGGCGGCCGTCAGCGGGTTGTCACCCGTGATCATGACCGTCTTGATGCCCATGGCGCGCATCTCGGCGAAGCGCTCCTTGATGCCCGGCTTGACGACGTCCTTGAGGTAGATGACGCCCAGGACGCGGGCGGCCTCGGAGCCCTTCTTCTCCGCCACGACCAGCGGGGTGCCGCCGAGGTTGGAGATCCGCTCGACCGCGACGTCGAGCTCGTTGTCGGTCCGACCGCCGTTCTGGACGACCCAGTTGGCGACGGCCGCGGCCGCGCCCTTGCGGATCGACTCGCCGTCGACGTCGACGCCGGACATGCGGGTCTGGGCGGTGAACTCGATCCAGGTGGCGTGGGCCAGCTCGCCCTGGGCGCGCTCGCGCAGGCCGTACTTCTCCTTGGCCAGCACCACGATGGAGCGGCCCTCGGGGGTCTCGTCCGCGAGCGAGGAGAGCTGCGCGGCGTTCGCCAGGGCGTTCTCGTCGACGCCGGTGACGGTGACGAACTCGGCGGCCTGGCGGTTGCCGAAGGTGATGGTGCCGGTCTTGTCGAGCAGCAGGGTGGAGACGTCGCCCGCGGCCTCGACCGCGCGGCCGGACATGGCCAGCACGTTGCGCTGGACCAGGCGGTCCATGCCGGCGATGCCGATCGCCGAGAGCAGCGCGCCGATCGTGGTCGGGATCAGCGCGACCAGCAGCGAGACCAGCACGATGATCGTCTGCTCGGCGCCCGCGTACTTCGCCATCGGCTGCAGGGTGACGACCGCGAGCAGGAAGACGATGGTGAGCGAGGCGAGCAGGATGTTG
>NZ_BBPQ01000005.1:108575-193970 GCF_000787855.1 Streptacidiphilus anmyonensis
CCCTCGACCAGCGCGATCATGCGGTCGATGAAGGTCTTGCCCGGCTCCGAGGTGATCTTCACGACGATCCGGTCCGACAGGACCTTGGTTCCGCCGGTCACCGCGGAGCGGTCGCCGCCGGACTCGCGGATGACGGGCGCGGACTCACCGGTGATCGCCGACTCGTCCACCGACGCGACGCCCTCGACGACGTCGCCGTCGCCGGGTATGACCTGGCCGGCCTCGACGACGACGTAGTCACCGAGTCGGAGCTGGGTCGCGGAGACCTCCTCCTCGCGGACGCCGGTCATGCCGGGAGCCCACTGGCCGACGACGCGGCGCGCCGTGGTGTCGGTGCGGGTCTTGCGCAGGGTGTCGGCCTGCGCCTTGCCGCGGCCCTCGGCGACGGCCTCGGCGAGGTTGGCGAAGACGACCGTCAGCCACAGCCAGACGGTGATCACCCAGGCGAAGACGGACGGCTTCTCGATCGCGGAGATCGTGGTCAGCAGCGAGCCGACCTCGACCACGAACATGACCGGGTTCTTGAACATGACGCGGGGGTCGAGCTTCTTGACCGCGTCGGGGAAGGACTTCAGCAGCTGCTTCGGGTCGAGCAGGCCGCCGCCGATGCGACGCTCGGTCGGGAGCTCGGGCTGCTGCTGGTCCGGCTGGTGCACCGGAGAGCTCAGGGTGGGCGTGGACATCAGTGGAGACCTTCCGCGAGCGGCCCGAGAGCCAGGGCCGGGAAGTAGGTGAGCCCGACGACGATCAGGATCACGCCGGAGAGCATGCCCACGAAGAGCGGGCTGTGGGTCTTGAGGGTGCCGGTCGACTCCGGCGTGTGCTGCTGCTTGGCCAGCGAGCCGGCCAGCGCCAGCACGAACACCATCGGCAGGAACCGGCCGAAGGCCATCGCGAGGCCGAGGGCCTCCTGCCAGTGGTTGCTGGTCACCGTGATACCGGCGAACGCCGAACCGTTGTTGTTGGCCGCGGAGGTGAAGGCGTAGAGCACCTCGGAGAAGCCGTGCGGGCCGGTGTTGGCCATGCCACCGCCGTGACCGGCGCTGAGCGACATCGCCAGGCCGGTGCCGCAGAGCACGATCGCCGGGGTGGTCAGGATGTAGAGGGAGGCGAACTTCATCTCCCGCGCACCCAGCTTCTTGCCCAGGTACTCCGGCGTGCGGCCGACCATCAGGCCCGCGACGAAGACGGTGACGATGGCCAGCACCAGGATGCCGTAGAGACCGGAACCGGTGCCGCCGGGCGCGATCTCGCCGAACATCATGTTCAGGATCGCCATACCGCCGCCGAGCGGGGTGTACGAGTCGTGCATCGAGTTGACCGCGCCGGTGGAGGTCAGCGTCGTCGAGGCCGCGAACAACGAACTGCCCGGGATGCCGAACCGCACCTCCTTGCCCTCCATCGCGGCGCCCGCGATCTTCGCGGCGACACCGGAGTGCTGGTGCTCGAAGAAGGTGATCAGCGCGGCCGAGGCGGCCCAGTACAGGCCCATGACCGAGACGATCGCGTAGCCCTGCTTCTGCGACTTGACCATCGTGCCGAACGTGCGGCACAGCGCGAACGAGATCACCAGCAGCAGGTAGATCTCCAGCAGGTTCGTGAACGCGTTGGGGTTCTCGAACGGGTGGGCCGAGTTGGCGTTGTAGAAGCCGCCGCCGTTGGTGCCCAGCTCCTTGATGGCCTCCTGCGAGGCCACCGGACCGCCCGGGATCGACTGCGTGCCGCCGGAGAGCGTGTGCACGATCTGCGCGGCGTGCAGGTTCTCCACCACGCCGCCCGCGACCAGCACCAGCGCGAAGACCACCGAGATCGGCAGCAGCACACGCAGCGTGATCCGGGTCAGGTCCACCCAGAAGTTGCCGAGCGTGTCGGACTTGTGCCGGGTGAAGCCCCGGATCAGCGCCGCGACGACGGCGATGCCCACCGCGGCCGAGAGGAAGTTCTGCACCGCCAGGCCCGCCATCTGCACCAGGTGGCCCATCGTCGACTCACCCGAGTACGACTGCCAGTTGGTGTTGGTGACGAACGAGACCGCGGTGTTCCACGCCATCGCCGGCGAGACGGCCGGGAAGCCCAGGGACAGCCACAGGTGGTCCTGGAGTCTCTGGAACGCGTAGAGGAGGAGGACGGACATGAAGGAAAAGGCCAGAACCGAGCGGAGGTATGCAGGCCAGGTCTGCTCGGCGTCGCCGTCGACGCCGATCAGCTTGTAGATCCCGCGTTCCACGCGCAGGTGCTTGCGCGTGCTGAGCACGTGGGCCATGTAGTCGCCCAGCGGGCGGTAGGACAGGGCCAGCATCAGGACCAGGGCGAGGGCCTGAAGGAAGCCGGCGAGGGTTGCGTTCACTAGAACTTCTCCGGACGGATCAGAGCCGCGACGAGGTAGGCGACCAGGGCGACGGACACGATCAGCCCGACGATGTTGTCAGCGCTCACAGCCGCTCCACCCCCTTGACGATCAGGGCGAGGACCGCGAACACGACGATCGTCACCCCCACAAAGAACAGGTCCTGCATGGGAACTGCACCCCAACTCGAAGATGAGTCTTGATCCGCCGGACGAATCCGGTGGCGCCGCCCTGTGGCGACCTGTGAAAGGAAAGCGCACGTGAGCGGGGTGTAAGTGCGTCCTTGACGGCCTCCTTGCGGGCGGATCGGGAACCTTTGCGCCCTCTTAGCGCCGGGCCGCCCCGACGGGGCGGACGGGGCTCGCGGTGTGGTTCCGGCCACGGGATCAGGGCGGCGTTGGTCCCCGCCGCCACCACGCCGCCATGACCGGCTAAGAGAACGTCAAAAGCCACGCCGATCGCGTCAGGGCTCCGTCAGGGGCGCTTCTGCGCAGGCCACGGCATCGGGAGAGTGTGCGTTCGGCTCACCGGTGGAGTGGGCGGACGGGGTGGGGGCCGCGCGCGCCGCGGCTCGCGGAAGGGCTGTGCACGGCTGTGGCCATGGTCGATACGAGAGCGCGCGTCCGTCGCGCGACGCTGCCGCGCACGGTTCCGGGACGGCTGCGCCGGTACACACTCGGCTGCGTACTGCTCGCCGTCCTGGCGGGCGCGGTGGGCGTGACCGCGGCGTCCGGCGCGCGCGACTCCTGGGACACCATCGGCGACCGGCAGGCGCCGCAGGTCGTCGACGCGACCGGCCTCTACCAGGCGCTGACCGACCTGGACGGCCAGAGCGCCGACGTCATGCTCTTCGGCGCCGACCCGTCGTTCGCCGCCGCCCGCTCGACGGCCCTGGCCGCGTTCGCGACGGACCGGACCACCGCCGACCGCGACCTCCAGCAGGCGACGGTCTCCGCCGCGGGAAACGCGTCCGCGCAGAAGGCGCTCGGCTCCGTCCTGGACGAGCTCGGCCAGTACCAGGACCTGGCGGGGCGCGCGCTCGCGCTGAACGACAGCGCCCGCCGCCCGGCCGGCCACCCCCTTCCGGCCGCGCTGACCCTCCACCGCCAGGCCACCGACCTGATGCGGACCGAGCTGCTGCCCGCCGCCGACCAGCTCGTGAACGCCAACAACGGCGCCTACGAGGCGACCTACGCCGAGCAGCGCTCCGCGCTCGCGACGGCGCTGCTCTGGTCGGCGGCGCTGCTCGTCCTGCTGGTCGTCGCCCTGGTCGCGGTCCAGGCGTGGCTGACGCTGCGGTTCCGTCGCGTCGTCAACCCGGCCTTGGCAGCGGCGACGCTCATCTCGCTGACCCTGCTCGGGCTCACCGCCTCGCTCTTCCCCGACCAGCGCGAGTACCAGCGCGTCGCACGGCACGACGCCTTCGACTCCGTCGTCGCGCTGACCCGCGCCCGCGCGCTGGTCTCGGACGCGAACGCGGACGAGAGCCGCTACCTCCTCGACGCCGACCGCGCCGCCGTGTACCAGGACTCCTTCCTCTCCACCTCCCAGGCCGTGCTCGCCCTGCCGGGCGCGACGATCTCGACCTACGACGCCCGGTTGGCAGCCGCCGTCGACGCCTACCGGGCGAACCACGACGACGTCCTGTTCCAGGGCTTCTACGGCACCGAGTTCCACAACATCACCTTCGCGGGCGAGCGCGAGGCGGCGGAGCGGACGCTCGACGCCTACCAGGCCTACCAGGCGGACGACCGCAGGATCCGCGCCGATGTCGCCCGCGGTGAGCTGTCCCAGGCCATCGCCTACGACACCAGCTACGCCACCGGCGGCTCCAACGCCGACTTCGGCGCGCACGACGCCGCCCTGCGGCAGGTGATCGGCGTCAACGCGACCGCCTTCCACGCCGCCGTCCACGACGGCTCGGCGGAGCTCGACTCCGACATCCCGCTGCTGGCGGGCGGCGCGGCGGCCGTCGTCCTGCTGTGCCTGGTCGGTGTCCGCCCCCGGCTCGCCGAGTTCCGCCGCTGAAGCGTGCGCGCCTCACCTGCCCGCCCGCAAGGTGGCGCAGGTCACGGGCTTGGATCGGGCCCTCGCGCGTTTCGTCGCCGAGGCCGTCCGGGTACGGCACGGCCATGAGCTCCCCGACTCCCTCGTCCCGGCCGGCACGGCCCCGTGCCGGCTCGCCCACCTCGACACGCGCGGGTTCCCGGCCGCCCGCGTGCGCCGCGTCGACGAGGTCCACCATGCGCGGGGGCGGGAGCCCGCAGTGACGACGTCCTCCTCCGCCGCCGCCCGCTTCGCCCGGGGACTGCTCGACGCCGACAGCTGGACGGACTGGGACGGCCCGCCGCGCGGCAATCCGACCGCCGGTCCCTACGCCGACGCGCTCGCCCGCGCGCGGGAGCGCAGCGGCGGCGCGGACGAGTCCGTGCTGACCGGCGAGGGCCGCGTCGACGGCCACCGGATCGCCCTCGTCGTGGGCGAGTTCGACTTCCTCGCGGGCTCGATCGGCGTCGCGGCGGCGGACCGCCTGCTGCGCGCCGTCCGCCGCGCGACGGCCGAGCGCCTCCCGCTCCTCGCCTGCCCCGCCACCGGCGGCACCCGCATGCAGGAGGGCACGCCCGCCTTCGTCGGCATGGTCCCGATCGTCTCCGCCCTCGCGGCCCACAAGGCCGCCGGACTCCCCTACCTCGTCCACCTGCGCCACCCCTGCACCGGCGGGGTTCTCGCCTCCTGGGGCTCGGTCGGGCAGATCACCACGGCGGAGCCGGGGGCGCTGGTCGGCTTCCTCGGCCCCCGGGTCTACGAGGCGCTGTACGGAAGGGAGTTCCCCGAGGGCGTCCAGCGCGCGGAGAACCTCGAACGCCTCGGCGTCGTCGACGCGGTCCTCACCCCGGACGCGCTGCGCGCCCGCCTGCGGGACACCCTCCGCATCCTGGCCCCGAGCGCGCCCGGTGCCCCGGCGGCGGACGCCCGCCCACCGCAGCCGACGGCGTCGGCCCCCTCAGGCCCACACTTCGCCGCATCCGACGCCGGGAGCGACGCGGTCGCCGCCGACCCCGGACCGCGCGCAGAGCCTGGCCCTCGCGCAGAGCCGGGCCCGGCGGTGGCACCGGGACCCGGCGGCGGGCCGCAGACGGAGCCCGAAGGACACGCGGTGGGTTCCCCTCTGAACGGCTCCGTCACCTCGCCGCCGGGCGGCGTGGAAGACGTCTGGCGGTCCGTCACCCTCACCCGCTCCGAGCAACGCCCCGGGCTGCGTGAGGTGTCGGCCACCGCCGACGTCGTCGTGCGCCTGTCCGGGACGCAGGGCGGGGAGCGAGACGAGGCGCTGACCGTCGCGCTCGCGCGGTTCGGGGAGGTCGCGTGCGTGCTCGTCGGGCACGACCGGGCCGGGGCGCGGGCGCAGGGCGAGGACGTGGGGCCCGGCGGGCTGCGCGCCGCACAGCGGGGGATGCGGCTGGCAGCCGAGCTGGGGCTGCCGTTGGTGACGGTCATCGACACCGCCGGGGCACAGTTGAGCCGGGAGGCCGAGGAGGGTGCGCTGGCGGGCGAGATCGCCCGGTGCCTCCAGGAGCTGACGACGCTTCCGGTGCCGACGTTGAGCCTGTTGCTGGGCCAGGGCACCGGCGGGGCGGCGCTCGCGCTGCTCCCGGCGGACCGCGTGGTCGCCGCCGAGCACGCCTGGCTGGCCCCGCTGCCGCCCGAGGGCGCCTCGGTGATCCTGCACCGGGCCACCGAACGCGCGGCGGAGCTCGCCGTCGCCCAACGCATCGCCGCACCTGAGCTGCTGCGCGACGGCACCGTGGACCTCGTCGTCCCCGAGCCGGACACGGCGACCGCCTTCGTGCGGAGGATCGGCGACGCCCTCAGAGCCGAACTGGCCGCCCTGCCGCCCCACGTCGACGCGGACCGCGCCCGGCTCGCCCAGCGACGCGGTCGCCGCGGCGCCGCCTTCGCCCGCCTCGACGGCGAGGGGTGACGGCCTGAGCCGCGCGGCCCGCGGTCAGGCCCCGCGCTGTTCGCACGGGCCCGCAACACCGGGCGCGTGCGGTCGCCGACGCCCGCCACCCCGACCGCAGCTCGGGCGTGACGGAGGCGGAATGGTGGCGGCAGCAGTCCACGGGGTGGCGACGCTCGTCCCGGACTTCGCCGCGCGCTTTCCGCTCGGCGCGGCCCTCCCCGGCGGTGACGGGAGGGGTTCAGCCGCCCGCGTGGATCCCGAGGCCGGCTGCCTGGGGCGCGCCGCCCGGTCCCGGCTCATGCGCGCGGTCGACCTGCTGCTCGCCGGGGCGACCGGCGCGCCGTGAGCCTCAGCCGACGAGCAGCCTGACGGCGAGCCCGATGATCACCGCGCTGGAGACCAGCGAGGTCCCCAGGCGCCCACGCGGGCCCGTCAGCACCCGTCCGAGCAGCGCGCCGCCGCCGGCCACCAGCAGCTGCCAGCTGGCCGACGCCGCGAAGGCGGCGAGGACGAAGAGCGTCTTCGCGCCCCGGTCCGAGACGGCTCCGCCTTCACCGGCGAGGACCAGCGCGGCGAAGTAGACCACGGTCATCGGGTTCATCAGCGTGATGCCGAGGAATCCGAGGTAGGCCCGCACCGGGCTGGTCGGCGTCTCGGCCTCCCGCCGCACGAGCTCCCGTTCGCGGTAGCGGCGCAACGCCGTGAGTGCGCCGTGGACGGCGAGCACGAGGAGCACCACGACCGCACCCCAGCGCAGGCCGGCCGCGACCGGCCTGATCGCGGGCGCGAGTGCGGCGCCGCCGAGCGTCGCGACGCACGCGTACACCCCGTCCGCCGTCGCGACCCCGAGCGCGGCACCGGCCCCGACCCGCCACGAGCTCCGCGCGGTCAGTGCCACCAGCAGCGCCCCGACGGCCCCGACGGGCATCGCGATCCCGTAGCCGGCCGCCAGGCCGGCGAGCACGGCGCTCACGCGCGGGTCTGGATCGCTCCCGACCCTGCACCGACCTGCTGCCGCCCGGCGACCGCCCCGGCCGAGAGGGACAGCGAGGGCAGCGGAAGGCAGCGGGATGTCATGGGGTGATGGTGCAGCCCCCGCACCCGCCCAGGCAACGCATTTCTGCCGCCCCGCCCCGTTCGGTCATGCCTCGTCGAAGCACAGGCAGAAGGGGTGTCCGGCCGGGTCGAACAGCACCCGGACGTGGTCCTGCGGCTGGAACGCCGCCACCCTGGCCCCCAGGGCGACCGCCTCGGTCACGGCCGCCTCCAGGTCGCCGACCTGGAAGTCGAGGTGCATCATCGGGCGCTGTTCGCCGTCGACCGGCGGCCAGACCGGCGCCCGGTAGCCGTCCGCCTGGTGGAACACGAGGAACGGTCCTTGCGGAGAGGCGGCCACCACGGCCGTTCCCGGTTCCTCGTGCCCCACGTGCCAGCCGAGCAGCTCGGCGTAGAACCTGGCCAGACCGCCGGGGTCCGGGGCCTCGACCGTCGTTCCCCACCACATGCCACCCGTCCGAGATCTCATGCCGACAGCCTGCCCCGAGATCACCGGGCTTGTCGTGCGTGACGCCACGCCACTGGGCCTCCGAGCTTGCGTCGCGTCCGGCGGGCCCGCAGGGTGATGCTGTGTCCACCCCCATGCCCTCCCCCGCGCGCGCTGACACCGTCCTGCTGATCGTCCTGCGGCACGCGAAGTCCGCGTGGCCCGAGGGCGTGCCCGATCTCGACCGGCCCCTCGCGGAGCGGGGGCTGCGGGACGCGCCGCGGATGGGGGCCTGGCTGCGCGGAGCGGGGCTGCGGCCCGAGCTGGTGATCTGCTCGCCCGCGCAGCGCACGCGCGAGACCTGGGAGCTGACGTCGCGGTCGCTCGGCGCGGAGCCGATCGTCGCGTTCGAGCCGCGCCTGTACGGCGCGGAGGTCGAGGAGCTGCTCGAGGTGCTGCGCGAGGTGCCGGGCGGCATCGGGACCGTGCTGGTCGTCGGGCACTTCCCGGGCGTGCAGGGGCTGGTCCTGGAGCTGGTCGGCGACGCGCCCGCCACCAGGACCCCGGCCCTCGCGCGGCTGCGCGAGAAGTTCCCGACGGCCGGTGCGGCCGTGGTGGAACTGCCCGGGGACTGGGCGACCCTGCGCCGCGGCACCGGCATGCTGACGGCGTTCACCGTGCCCAGGGACCTCCCCGGCGACCTCCCCGCCGAATGACCGGGAAAACCCATATGACCTGCATAAACACCCGGATCGGTGATTCCTTGCCCCGTACAACGACAGACTTCTGGCCGCCGGCATAAAGCCGCCGTAAAGTTGATAAATGTGAGGTCCTGATCGAGCCACTCGGAAGGATCACGGACATGAGCAACGAAACACCCGCGCCG
The DNA here is from genome assembly GCF_000787855.1 of Streptacidiphilus anmyonensis. Taxonomy (GTDB): domain Bacteria; phylum Actinomycetota; class Actinomycetes; order Streptomycetales; family Streptomycetaceae; genus Streptacidiphilus; species Streptacidiphilus anmyonensis. The sequence goes on from NZ_BBPQ01000005.1 coordinate 117,256, forward strand.
TCTTCGAGCCCGCTCACGGCAACAGCGGACACCACCCCCACGCACGCCGACCCGGCCCCCCTAGGTCTGGCCGGCTTCGCGTTGACCACGCTCGTGCTCTCCTTCGTCAACGCCAACATCATCAAGGAGACCGGCGCGATCATCATCGTGCTCGGTCTGGCCGCGTTCTACGGGGGCCTGGCGCAGTTCATCGCCGGCGTCCTCGAATGGCGGCGGGGCAACACCTTCGGCCTGATGGCCTTCTGCTCGTACGGGGCGTTCTGGCTCTCGTACTGGTGGCTGGTCACCCACCTGCCGCTGCGCGCGGACGTCCACCAGGCGGTCGGCCTGTACCTGATCGGCTGGTGCATCATCACGGCCTACCTGACCCTGGCCTCGCTGCGCACCAACGTGGCGGTGACCACCGTCCTGGTGCTGCTGACGGTCACCTTCCTGTTCCTGGCCATCGGCGCGTTCCAGAACGGCCTGCCCGGACCGGACACGATGACGAAGGTGGGCGGCTGGCTCGGCGTCTTCACGGCCGCGGCCGCGTTCTACGCCTCGGCCGCGGTGGTCGTGAACGAGACGCACAAGCGGGTCCTGATGCCGCTGCCCACGCTGCCCGGCGGCCGCTGACCGGCCCGACGACCCCGCCCTACGACCCGTCGGACGACCCCGTCCGTGGCACAGGGCAGGAGGGAGCAGAAAAGACATGGCTGCGGAAGAGGCGGCATCAGGCGCCCCGAAGGACGCGGGCGCCCAGGAGACCCTCTCCAACCTGCTGCACGAAGGGCGCCGCTTCGCTCCGCCCGCCGCACTCGCCGAGGCCGCGAACGTCCGCGCGGACGCCTACCAGGCGTCCGCCGCGGACCGGCTCGGCTTCTGGGCACAGCAGGCCCGCCGACTGCACTGGGACCGCGAGTGGGACCAGGTGCTGGACTGGAGCGGCGCCCCGTTCGCCCGCTGGTTCGTCGGCGGGCGGCTCAACGTCGCCTACAACTGCGTGGACCGGCACGTCGAGTCGGGCCACGGGGACCAGGTGGCCCTGCACTTCGAGGGCGAGCCCGGCGACCGACGCTCCGTCACCTACGCGGGGCTGCAACGCGAGGTCTGCCGCGCGGCGAACGCGCTGACCGAGCTCGGCGTGCGCGCCGGGGACCGCGTCGCCATCTACCTGCCGATGATCCCCGAGGCCGCCGTCGCGATGCTGGCGTGCGCCCGCATCGGCGCGCCGCACTCGGTGGTCTTCGCCGCGTTCTCGCCGGGCGCGCTGCGCTCGCGGATCGACGACGCCCAGGCGAAGGTGCTGATCACGGCGGACGGCTACCACCGCCGCGGCTCGGTCGTGCAGCTCAAGCCCAACGCCGACGAGGCGGTGCAGGCCGACGGCGGCGCGCAGAGCATCGAGCACGTGCTGGTGGTGCGCCGCAGCGGGCAGGAGGTGCCGTGGACCGACGGACGGGACCTGTGGTGGCACGAGGTGACGGAGCGTCAGTCCGACCAGCACAAGGCCGAGTCGTTCGACTCCGAACACCCCCTGTTCATCCTCTACACCTCCGGCACGACGGGTAAGCCGAAGGGCATCCTGCACACCACCGGCGGCTACCTGACCCAGGTCGCCTACACCCACAGCGCCGTCTTCGACCTCAAGCCGGACACGGACGTGTTCTGGTGCACGGCCGACGTCGGCTGGGTGACCGGCCACTCCTACATCGTCTACGGGCCGCTGGCCAACCGCGCCACCGAGGTGCTCTACGAGGGCACGCCGGACACCCCGAACCAGGGACGCTTCTGGGAGAACGTGGACCGGTACGGCGTCACCATCCTCTACACGGCGCCCACCGCGATCCGCACCTTCATGAAGTGGGGCACCGAGGTGCCCGCCCGCTACGACCTGTCCTCGCTGCGCCTGCTCGGCAGCGTCGGCGAGCCGATCAACCCCGAGGCGTGGATCTGGTACCGGGAGAACATCGGCCGCGACCGGTGTCCGATCGTGGACACCTGGTGGCAGACCGAGACCGGGGCCATGATGATCAGCCCGCTGCCCGGCGTCACCGCGACCAAGCCCGGCTCGGCGATGCGCCCGCTGCCCGGCATCTCGGCGCAGGTCGTGGACATGGACGGCAACGTGGTGCCGAACGGCTCGGGCGGACTGCTGGTGCTCGACCAGCCGTGGCCCTCGATGCTGCGCGGCGTCTGGGGTGACGAGGAGCGCTACCGGCAGACCTACTGGTCGCGCTTTGCCGAGCAGGGCTACTACTTCGCCGGCGACGGGGCCAAGAAGGACGAGGACGGCGACATCTGGCTGCTGGGCCGCGTCGACGACATCATGCTCGTCTCCGGGCACAACATCTCGACCACCGAGGTCGAGTCCGCCCTGGTGTCCCACCCGGCGGTGGCCGAGGCGGCCGTGGTCGGCGCGACGGACGAGACGACGGGTCAGCGCATCGTCGCCTTCGTCATCCTGCGCGGCGGCAACGAGGAGGTCGCCTCCCTGGCCGAGGAGCTCAAGGCCCACGTCGCCAGGGAGATCGGCCCGATCGCCAAACCGCGGCAGATCCAGGTGGTGCCCGAGCTGCCCAAGACCCGATCCGGCAAGATCATGCGACGGCTGCTCAAGGACGTCGCCGAGGACCGCGCCCTCGGGGACACCACGACGCTGACCGACGCGTCGGTGATGGATCTGATCTCGGCCAAGCTGCCGCACGCGGCGGACTGAACCCGCTCCCGACGCGGAACGGCCCGGGGCCCCGACGGCCCCGGGCCGTTCCGCGTCGCCGCGCCCGGAGACCGGCAGCACACGCTGCGCCGATCGGGTCGAGCTGTCCGGCGACCGCGCGTCGCTCGGTCCCCGGCCCGGCGGCCCGACCCAGACTCGGCCGCACGGGACCGTCACGACACCGACCAGGAAGGCCAGCCGATGAAGCGACCCTCTGTGAAGCGACCCTCTCTTCGCGGACACGCGCTGCTGACCGGCGCGGTCCTCGCCGCGACGGTCACGCTGTCGCCGCAGGCGGGCGCCGCCGAGAATCCCGGGCACTGGCACACGTTGACGTGCGCGAAGGGTCAGGCCGCCTTCTGGGAGCCGCTCGACCGCACCCCCGGCGTCTTCCTCCGCTGCGACAAGCCGGACTACGCCGCCAGCGCCGTCACCACGGGCATGATGAGCCCCCGGTTCGTGCGCCAGAACGCGATCGCGGCGCAGCTGCGGCAGGACCACGACCTCCTGCTGAGCGAGCACGCGCCGTGCCGGGTCGGCGAGCTCGGATCCGTCCACGGCCGCTTCGGGCAGTGCGTGCGCTGACCCGGCGTCGGTAGCCCCTTCGGCCCAACCGCCGCTGTGTCCGCGCCGATTCCCACGCACCGGCGTCCACGCTGGTGGACAGTCGGCCGACTCGACGGCCGCGGAGCGGAGAGCGTGGAGGCGGGCATGGTGTTCGGCAGACGAGGTTGGGGTGCGGTCCTCGCGGTGGCGCTGGGCGCGGGCGGTGTGTTCGGACCGGCGACGGCGGCGACAGCCGCCAAGAGGCCGGTCGTCGCGAAGAAGTCACCGGCCGTCAGCAAGCCACAGGGCGTCGAACGCACACAGGCGACGAGGAAACCGCCCGCCGCCAGAAGGCCGCATGCCAACGGGAAGCCGCGGCTGGTGCTGGACGCGGCGCCGCTGGTGGCGATCCGCTCCGGCGGCCGCGTGGTGGTGCACGAGGAGCTGTGGAACCTCGGGAACGCGCCGGAGAACGCGCAGGTGGTCCTCGGCCTGAGCCTGCCGCCGGGCGTGTCGGTCACCAGCCTGCCGGCCGGGTGCATCCCCCAGCCGCAGGGCCACGTCGCGGACTGCCTGTTCCCCGCCGGGCTGAAGCCGGGCCACGCCGACCGCGTCGACATCCCCATCGCGTCCGCGTCGGGCATGAAGCCCGGCGTCCTCGCCGGGCAGGCGCGCGGCGGGACCGTCGCCGCCGTCGCGTCGGGCAGCCCGACGAGGTTCCTGCTGGTGGTGCTGCACTGAGCCGGGCCGGTTCCCCGCTCCTCAGAACTTGGTCTGCGCTTCGAGGATCGCCTCGCGGATGCGGTGGTAGGTGCCGCAGCGGCAGATGTTGCGGATCTCGTCGAAGTCGGCGTCGCCGAGCTGCCGCCCGGCGGCGCGCGCCTGGAGCACCTTGGCGACGGCGGCCATGATCTGGCCCGGCTGGCAGTAGCCGCACTGCGGCACGTCCATGTCCAGCCACGCCTGCTGCATCGGGTGCAGGTCCTGGCCGACCGTGGCGGGCAGCCCCTCGATGGTGGTGACCTCGTCGGTCGGCTGCACATCGGAGACGGGCACGCAGCAGATGTTGACCGCCTTGCCGTTGACGTGGCTGGTGCAGGCCTGGCAGACGCCCAGCCCGCAGCCGTACTTGGGCCCCGTCACGCCCAGGATGTCGCGCAGGACCCAGAGCAGCCGGACGTCGTCCTCGACGTCGACGGTGACCTGCTGGCCGTTGAGGACGAAGGTGTGCGAGGGCACGGGGTCGGCTCCTGGTCTTCGATGGGGCTGGTCGACGGGCTCGTCTGCGGGCTGGTCGGCGGGCTAGTAGGCGCGGCTGAGGCCGTCGGTGGGCGACTGCGGGATCGGCGGGACGGTCGGCAGCGGCGTGAAGGCCAGCGGCGCGTCGTGGTTGATCGGGAAGGTCGTCGGCATGGTCCCGGTGGCGCGCCCGTAGGCGCAGGCCACGGCGGCCATGGCCCCGGCGACGGCCAGCTCGCCCGCGCCGCCCGGGGTCCCGGTGGTCGGCGGCATCACGATGATGTCCAGCTCCGGCGGGGTGTTCCACTGGCGGGTGTAGAAGTAGTTGTCCCAGCTGCCCTCCTGGAAGTACCCGCCGTTCAGGTGCAGGCTGGAGGTCAGGGTGACGGCGATGCCGTCCATGATGCCGCCCATCATCTGGGCCTCCAGGCCCTTGGGGTTCACCGCGAGGCCGACGTCGACGGCGCAGACCGCCTTGGTGACGCGCGGACCGGTGACGGCGTCCGGGATCTGCCGGTTGACGGTCGCCGGGGTGCAGTCGATCTCGACGAGGACGGCGACGAAGCCGTGGTACTCGGGGTGGATCGCGATGCCCTGCGCCGTGCCGGGCGCCATCGTCCGTCCCCAGTTTCCTACTTGGGCGACCTTGTCGAGCACGGCGACGGCCCGGGGGTCCTTCAGGAAGTTCCGGCGGAAGTGGTACGGGTCCTGGCCCATGGCGGCGGCCAGCCGATCGACGATCAGCTCCTGGGCGCAGCGCACGTTCGGCGAGTAGATGTTGCGCATGCTGCCGGTGTGGAAGCCGTTGTCGACCTCGGTGAGCAGCTGGGTGGTGACGCCGAAGTTGTAGGGCGTCTGCTGGGTCAGCGAGAAGATCGTCTCAGAGAAGGTGAGCCCGCCGACGGGCAGCTTGGCGACGGAGGAGGTGATGATCTCGCCGAGGCCGTGCCCGAACTCGGTGGCCACGGAGGTGTGCCGCTGGTCGAGGGTGAGCACCTGCCCGAGCGAGTAGGTGGCCCGCACCCGGGAGATGGACATCGGGTGGGTGCGGCCGTGCCGGAAGTCGTCGGTGCGGTGCCACATCAGGCGCACCGGCTTGCCCATCGCCTTGGACACCTCCGCCGCCTCCAGGGCGGCGTCGTGGAACAGCTTGCGCCCGAACGACCCGCCGCCCTGGGTGACGTGGACGGTCACCGCGCTGACGGGCAGCCCGAGTTGTGCGGCGATCTCCTCCTGCGCGGTGATCGGCGCCTTGACGCAGGCCCAGATCTCGGCGCTGCCGGAACGCACGTCGGCGACGGCGCAGTTGCTCTCCAGCGCGCTGTTGCTGGCGAAGTGGAAGGTGAACCGGGCGTCGACCGCCTCGGTCAGCAGCGGCAGCGGCGGCGTGACGATGGGGTTCTCGGCGGCCCTCAGCTCGGCCAGCACGGTGGCGTCGGTGGCGGCGTCCTCACTGCCCGGCCCCCAGGTCACCTGGAGCGCCCGCACGGCGTCGATGCACTGCCCGAAGGTGCGGCCGCGCACCGCGACGCCGGTGGAGACCACGGCGACGTCCGTGATCCCCGGCATGGCCTGCACCGCCGTCCGGTTCTGCACCGAGACCACCGTGCCGTTGATCGTCGGCGGCCGGCAGATCATCGCCGGCATGGCACCGGCCACCTGCACGTCCATCGCGAACTGCTTGCGGCCGGTCACGGCGTCCAGCGCGTCGATGCGGTTCTGCGGCGTGCCGATGACGCTGAACGCGGTGGCCGGCTTGAGCGTCACCGAGACCTGGAGGTTCGTCAGGCTCGCCGCCTTGACGGCGAGTTCGGCGTAGCTGAGGGAGCGGCCGTCGGGGGCGGTGATCACGCCCTGGAGCGCGGAGAGGGCGGACAGCGGCACGCCCAGCTCCGTGGCCGCGGCCTCCAGCAGCTGCTGCTTGGCGGTGGCGGCGGCGACGCGCACCGGGGTGTAGGTGGAGATGGTGGTGTTGGAACCGCCGGTCAGCTGGTTGAAGACCAGCTCGGGACGGGCGTCGGCGAGGGAGACCTGGACCTTGTCCAGCGGCAGGTCCAGCTCCTCCGCGATCAGCATGGCGGTGGAGGTGGTGATCCCCTGGCCGACCTCGGTGCGCGGCAGCGCGAACGAGGCGGTGCCGTCGGCGTTGAGCGTGATGGTGATGAGGTTCGCCGTGGCGAGGGTGGCGTCCGTCAGCATGTCGTTGAGGTCGTACAGGTCGGCCGGCTCCGGCACCCCCGGGACGGCCGCCTCGGCGTGCGGGGCGGCCGCGCCCTCACCGAGCTGGGCGGCGACGGTCAGCGTCGAGGCGGCGAGTACGTAGCCGAGGAACCTCCGCCGCGAGACATCCGTGGACTGCTGCTCGCTCGCGGTACTCATCCCCGCCCCTCCCGCCGAACCGGTGGTCGCCGCTCTCGTTGCAACCCGTTGCAACAGCCCCTGATCTTGTCGGGTCCACGGCGTGTTGCGCTAGAGGTTCAGCCAAAGGCCTGCGGAAAAAGTTGTTCCAGGCTATGGACCGTCACGGCGCTGTCCACGTGGTGCAGACCCCGGATGCCCAGGCGCTCCGCGCCGCGCAGGTTCTGCTCCAGGTCGTCGATCATCACGCAGTCCTGCGGCGCGACGCCCAGCCGCTCGCAGGCGAGGGCGTAGATGCGACGGCTCGGCTTGCGCTCGCCGACCTCGCTGGAGATGACCGCGACCGCGCACAGCGACGCGAGGTCGACGCCCCGGTAGAGGTCGTCCCCCAGGGCGTTGGAGACCAGGGCCACCGGAACGCCGTGGGCGTGCAGGCGGCGGACGGCCGCGAGCATCCCCTCGTCGGGGCGGATGTCCGCGCTGAGCGCGGCCAGCAGGCCCTCCGGCTCCACGTCCGCGCCGAGTGCGCGCAGCGCGCTCGCGAGCCGCTCCTCGAAGCCCGCCTGCGGCAGCAGGCCGCGTTCGTGCGCCACGAGCGCGCGGGAGACCTCCTCGTCCTCGCGCAACAGCCGCTCGACGGCGAGCGGGTCGCCGGTGACGCGCGCGGAGTAGGCGCGGAAGGAGGTGAAGATGTCGGTGGTGAGCACGCCTCCGTAGTCGGTGAGCACGGCCTTCGGCGGGGCGAGGTCCTCTTCGGTGTGCGAGGTCATGGCGGTCGGCGGTTCCTCAGGTTCGGGGCGCGGGCAGCGGCGGGAAGGCGGGGGCGCGGTGTTCGAGGTAACTGGCGACGCCCTCGCGCACGTCGGGGCGGGCGAAGCCCTCCAGCATCAGCGCGTCCGCCTCGGCGACGGAGGCGGTGAAGGAGCCGTCCAGACTGCGCCGCACCTGCTGCTTGATCATGTGCATGGACCAGGGCGAGCACTGCTCGGCGAGCTCCGTCGCGTAGGCGACGGCCGCGTCGAGCAGGCCCTCGCGCTCGACGACGAAGTCCACCAGGCCCATGGCCAGGGCCTCTTCGCCCCGCACGACGCGGCCGGACAGCAGCAGGTCCATGGCCCGGCTCGCGCCGACCAGGCGCGGCAGCAGCCAGGCGACGCCGTACTCGGCGATCAGGCCGCGCCGCGCGAAGGCGGTGGTGAACTTGGCGTCGGGCGCGGCGAAGCGGAGGTCGCAGTAGAGCGCCTCGACCAGGCCGAGCCCGGCCGCCGCGCCGTTGACGGCGGCGATCAGCGGCTTGCGCAGCTCCAGCGGCCGGGTGCGCGGGCGGCTGCGGGCGGGGAGCTTGGCGAGGGTCTCGGCGTCGGCGTTCCCGGCGGCCTCCAGGTCCTCCAGGTCCGCGCCCGCGCAGAAGCCGCGTCCGGCGCCGGTCACCACGACCGCGCGGACCTCCGGGTCGGCCTCGGCCGCGTCGAGGAGGTCGAAGTAGCGGTCCTCGAGGGCGTAGGTCCAGGCGTTGAGCCGCTCGGGGCGGTTGAGTGTCAGCACCAGAACGGGGCCGCGGCGCTCCGCGAGGACCGTCTGCGCGAGGACCGTCTCGGCGAGGACCGTCTCGGCGGCGGGTGAAGTCTTCATGCGTGGCATCCTCCTGACGACGCGCGCGGCTCAGGCGTTCCGGTACTTGGCGAGCTCCTGCTTGGCGATGGCCGCCTTGTGGACCTCGTCGGGCCCGTCGGCGATGCGCAGCGTGCGCAGGTGGGCGTAGGCGCTGGCGAGCGGGAAGTCGTCGGTGACGCCGGCGGCGCCGAAGACCTGGATGGCCCGGTCGACGATCTTCAAGGCGACGTTGGGCGCGGCGACCTTGATGGCGGCGATCTCGGTGCGGGCGGCCTTGTTGCCCACGGTGTCCATCATCCAGGCGGCCTTCAGCGTCAGCAGCCGGATCTGCTCGATCTCGATGCGGGCCTCGGCGATCCAGTCCTGGATGTTGCCGCGGTCGGCGACCGGCCGCCCGAAGGTGGTGCGCGCCAGCGCCCGGCGGCACATCAGCTCCAGGGCCCGCTCCGCCATGCCGATGGCGCGCATGCAGTGGTGGATCCGCCCCGGGCCGAGCCGGGACTGGCTGATGGCGAAGCCCTCGCCTTCGCCCTTGAGCACGTCGGTGAGCGGGACGCGGACGTCCTCGAAGGTGATCTCGGCGTGGCCCTCGCGGTCCTGGTAGCCGAAGACGGGCAGACCGCGCAGGACGGTGACGCCGGGCGCGTCGATCGGGACGACCATCATCGACTGCTGGCGGTGGCGCTCCGCCGTCGGGTCGGTCTTCCCCATCACGATCATGACGGTGCAGTTGGCGTGCAGCGCGTTGGAGGCGAACCACTTACGGCCGTTGAGCACGTAGTGGTCGCCGTCGCGCTCCATGCGCAGCTCGATGTTGGTCGCGTCCGAACTCGCCACGGCCGGCTCGGTCATGGCGAAGGCGGAGCGGATGGTGCCGGCCAGGAGCGGCTTCAGGTACTTCTCCTGGTGCTCCTCGCTGCCGAAGAGGGTCAGCACCTCCATGTTGCCGGTGTCGGGCGCGGCGCAGTTGGTCGCCTCGGGGGCGAGGTGGGCGCTGCGACCCATGATCTCGGCGAGCGGGGCGTACTCGAGGTTGCTCAGGCCCGCGCCCCACTTCGGGTCCGGGTGGAAGAGGTTCCACAGCCCGCGTCGCCGCGCCTCGGCCTTGAGCTCCTCGATGACGGGCGGCTGGGCGTGGGGGTCGCCCGCGGCGCGCATCTGCTCCTCGTAGACGGCCTCGGCGGGGTAGACGTGCGTGTCCATGAAGTCCAGCAGTTCGGCCTGGTACTTCTGGGCGCGCTCCGACAGCTCGAACAGGGACATCAGGGGGCTCCTGCCGGGAGGTTCGGGGGACGTGCCTCCCTGTATAGTTGAATCCAACGTCAAGTTCAAGTAGCGGCCCGCGGGCAGCGAAAAGGGGCCCGACAGGACGTCGAACCCCTGGCCCCCGGACCCTCCCTGCCGGCTACTGGGCGTGGCCGCCCGGCTCGCGCAGTTGCAGGCCATTGGCCCAGATCTGGTTGAGGGTGGTCACCAACCGCTCGAAGGCGATGCGCTGTTCGAGCACGTAGACCATGTAGGCCATGCGGCTGACCATGTGGGACAGCGCGTGCGCCGTCACCAGCGGGTCCAGGGACGGGTCGGCCTCGCCCCGTTCCTGAAGCTGCCGGATCAGCTTGGCGTTGCGCTGCGCGAAGGCGTTGCCGCGCTGGATGCGCAGCGCGCGGAAGGTCGGGTCGATCTGCGCCACCTGCTCGAACAGCGCCATCAGCCGGGCGTTCTGCTTGTACGAGCGCAGGTACTCGCGGTTGGACGCGTCGATCAGCTCGCGCGCGTCGGTGATCCCGGTGCGCTCGCGCAGGTGCGGGTGGAGCATCTCCTCCTGCACCTGCTCGACGACGGCGGCGAAGATCTCTTCCTTGTTGTTGAAGTAGGTGTAGAACGAGCCGGAGGCGACGCCTGCGGCCTTGGAGATGTCGGTGATCCGCGCATCCAGGTAGCCGTCGCGCTCGAACACCTCGCGGGCGCCCGCGACCAGCGCGCCGCGGGTGCGCTCGCCGCGCGCGCTGCGCGGCGTGGTGATCCGCTGGTTCGAGCCGTCGTCGGTCGGGACCTGGCCTGCCACGCGTGTCCCTCCGGATGCTTCGGGCGCCCGTGCTCAGGCGCCGACCTGGCTCTCTGCCTGGGATGATAGCAATCGGACCACCCGCACCCCGGTCAGCCGGCGCTCTCGACCACCCGCGCGAGCGACTCCGCGACCACGATGGGCTTCTCCCCGCCCTCGCGCTCCACGACGTGCTGCGCGCGCAACTGGATCCCGCCCGGGACGGGGTCGGCCGCGAGCAGCGTCAGGCGCATCCGGATCCGCGAGCCGACCGGCAGCGGCGCGGGGAAACGCACCTTGTCGTAGCCGTAGTTGAGCCCGTGGGCGAAGCCGTCCAGGGCGAGCAGGGTGTAGGAGAACGCCGGGCCGAGGGCCAGGCTGTAGAGGCCGTGCGCGATCGTCCCGCCCAGCGGGCTCGCCGCGGCGCGCTCCGGGTCGACGTGGATCCACTGCCGGTCGCCGGTGACCTCGGCGAAGGCGTCGACGCGCTCCTGAGTGACGTCGTGCCACTGCGTCGGCCCGATCTCCCGCCCGATCAGCTCCTGCAGTTCGGCGAGGCTGGTCGGGCGGACCGGGAGGACGCTCGTGTCGATCATGCGGGGTGGTCCTTTCGACGGATTCGACAGACTCGACAGGTCCGGCGGATTCGGCAGATTCGGCGGATTCGCAGAAGGATTCAGAGCCCGGTGAGGAAGTCCAGCAGGGCGGCGTTGATCTCGTCGGGCCGCTGCTGCTGGATCCAGTGGCCGGCGCCGTCGAGCACGAGCTGTCCGCGCTGGTCGGTGAGGACGCGGTCCAGCCGGTCGGTGGCGCTGAACGTCCCCACCGGGTCGCGGGAGCCGATCGCGAAGAGGGAGGGCTGGTCGATCGTGCGCTCGGCCAGCGGCTCCATCAGCTCCCAGTTGCGGTCGATGTTGCGGTAGTAGTTGAGGCCGCCGGTGAACCCGGTCTCCTCGAAGGTCCGGACGTAGAGGGCGAGTTCGTCCTCCGTCAGCCAGGAGGGCAGTCGCTCGGCGGGCTCCTGCCGGGCCGCCCAGGCGGCGGTGGGGGCCTCGCGGCTGAGCAGCGTGCGCCGGATGTCCGCGCGGAGCGCGTTCTCGGGCTCCGTGGTCTGGAACCAGCAGATGTAGAAGTCGTCGCCGAGACGCGAGCGCAGGATCGACATCGGCGGGACGGGCGCACGCGGCGCGGGCGGGACGCTCAGCCCGGCGACGGCCCGCACGCGGTCCGGGTGCAGCAGGGCCATGTGCCAGACCACGGCCGCGCCCCAGTCGTGGCCGACGAAGACGGCGTCGTCGAGGCCGAGCGCGTCGAGCAGCCCGGCGAGGTCGCCGCAGAGGGTCGCCATGTCGTAGGCGGCCGGGTCGGCGGGGCGGGAACTGCCGCCGTAGCCGCGCATGTCCGGGACGATCACGCGGTAGCCGGCGTCGGCCAGGGCGGTGATCTGGTGGCGCCAGGAGAACGCCAGCTCGGGGAAACCGTGGCAGAGGACGACGGGCACGCCCGTCCCCGCCTCCCCGGCCTCGAAGACGCGGAGTTCGATGCCGTTGGTGGCGACCTGCCGCGGGACCAGCTTCTCCCACGCGGCGAGTGCGCTGCTGTCGGTGGCCATGCGGCGAGGCTAGTCAAACCTGACGTCGGATTCAAGAACTTGCCGGGGCCGGCGTCCGGCGTATTGAACTCGACATTGGATTCATCTATACCGGGGTCAGCCGCACCGGACCCCCGGAAGGACACCCATGTCGAATGCCGCGCAGCCCGTCTGGGACCACGCCGCCGCCACCCCCGACCGCACCGCCCTCAACGGAACCGCAGGTCAGTCCTGGACCTACGCCGCGCTGCGCGACCACGCCGCCGCGGTCGCCGCCCGCCTGCGCGCGGCCGGGATCGGGCCGGGGGCGCGGGTTCTGCTGATCGCGCCGTCGGTGCCGGAGTTCGTCGCGGCGTACTACGGCGTGCTCTCGGCCGGGGCGATCGCGGTCACCGCCAACACCATGGCGACCACGCCGGAACTGGAGTACATCGGCACGGATGCCGGGATCTCGCTGGTCCTCGGCTGGCACGCGGTCTCCCCCGCCCCGGCCGCCGCCGCGGCCGCGGTCGGCGTCCCGTACTGGCCGCTGCGTCCCGAGCTCGACGGCCTCACCCCGCCCGCATCCGGCCCGGAAGGGCCCGCGGCGGAGCCGGAAGGGTCCGCCACGGCGCCGGAAGGGCCCGTGACGGCCCCCGTCGACGTCGCTCCCGACGACACCGCCGCGATCCTCTACACCTCCGGCACCACCGGCCGCCCGAAGGGCGCGATGCTGACCCACGGCAACCTGCACGCCTGCGCCTCCATCTTCGAGCAGGTCCACCGCCTCGGCCCCGACGACCGCGCGGGCACCGCACTGCCGCTCTTCCACGTCTACGGCCAGGCGTGCGTCCTCGCCACGACCATGCGGGTCGGCGCGTCGCTCTCGCTCCTCCCCCGCTTCGAGCCGCAGGAGATGCTGGCGCTCATCCGCGACCGGCGGCTCACCACCACGGCCGGCGTCCCGACGATGTGGAACGCGCTGCTGCACGCGGCTGGCGACGCCGACCCGGCCGACTTCGCCTCGCTGCGGCTGGCGTCCTCCGGCGGCGCGTCACTGCCCGGCGAGGTCAAGCGGGCCTTCGAGGAGCGCTTCGGCTGCACCATCATGGAGGGCTACGGGCTGACTGAGACCACCGGCTCGGCCACCGTGCAGGTCGCCGAGCGGGCGAGCGCCGTCGGCTCGGTGGGCGCGGCGCTGCCCGGCTGCGAGATCGCGGTGCGCGCGCTGGACGGCACGGAGCTGCCGGCCGGCGGCATCGGGGAGGTCCATGTGCGCGGGCCGGTGGTGATGAAGGGCTACTGGGGCCGACCGGAGGCCACCGCCGAGGTGGTCCGCGACGGCTGGCTCGCCACCGGCGACCTCGGCCTCCTCGACGACGCCGGAGAACTGCACATCGTCGACCGGAAGAAGGACCTCGTCATCCGCGGCGGCTACAACGTCTACCCGCGCGAGGTCGAGGAGGTCCTCTACCAGCACCCCGATGTCGTCGAGGCGGCCGTCGTCGGCGTCCCCGACGACCACTACGGCGAGGAGGTCGCCGCCGCCATCGCCCTGCGGCCCGGCGCCACCGCGGACGCCGCCGCGCTGCGCGCCTGGGCCAAGGAGCGGCTCTCCGCCTACAAGGTGCCCCACCTGGTCGCCTTCGTGGACGCCCTCCCCAAGGGCGCGACCGGCAAGATCCTCAAGCGGGCCATCGACCGCGCCGTCTTCGACGGTGCGAGCGGCTGACCGTCCCGTGGAGAGCCGGGCCGTTCCGGGTGCCGCACAGCAGCCCGGAACGGCACGGCGGCTGCTACCACATGACCGGGAGCCGCTCCGGCAGCCGCTTCATGTAGCCGGTGCGCCAGACGAGTTGCTCGATCGGCACGGCCAGCTCCAGCTCCGGCACGCGGTCGAGGAGCGTGGTGACGGCGATCTCCGCGTGCCTGCGGCCCAGGGCCGTGGCCGGGCAGTAGTGCTGGCCGCCGCCGAAGGAGAGGTGGGCGGAGCTGTTGGTCCGGGCGAGGTCGATCGCGAGCGGGTCGGGGAAGGCGTCCGGGTCGTGGTTGGCGCCCTCGACCAGGACCAGCACCAGCTCGCCCGCGCGCACCAGGACGTCACCCAACTGGACGTCCTCCAGGGCGAGTCGTGGGAGTCCGTCGCCGATGGAGAGGTTGACCCGCAGCAGCTCCTCCACCGCCGCGGGGACGAGCTCCGGCTCGGCCCGCAGTCGGGCGCGCAGCTCCGGGTGCTGGAGCAGCGTCACGAACGCCATGGTGAGGAACCCGGCCGTGGAGACGACGCCCGCGCCGAACATGGTGACCCCCACGGTCGCCAGCATCTCGTCGGTCAGGTGGTCGTAGTCCCCGTCCAGCCGCAGCGCGGCCAGCTCCGCCATCAACCCGGTGGTGGCCGGGTCGTCCAGACGCTCCGTCATATAGGCGATGTCGCGGTCCCAGTTGAGCTTGGCGCCGGCGATCGGGCAGGCGGAGTTCATGAACGCGATGTCCAGGCTGGCCGAGAGCTTCGGCGCGTCCGCGAGCGGGATGCCGAGGATGCGGCAGTGCATCGCCTCCGAATACGGGTTGGCGAAGCCGTGCCGCAGGTCGGCGGGCGCACCGGCGGCGATCAGGCCGTCGACGAGCGAGGCGGCCTGCTCCCGCATCCACGCCTCAAGGCCCGGGGCCTTGGGGTTGATCGCCTTCAGCACGGCCTTGCGCAGCCCCGCACCGGTGATGTTCCCCATGTTGTTGACGACCTCGGGCGGGATCGTCAGCGCGTACTGGCGCGGCACGCCCGGCGCGGAGGTGTCCTTCAGGCTGAACCGGCGGTCCTCCAGGACCTGCTTGCACAGCGCGTGCGAGGAGACCAGCCAGGCCGGGTCGCCCGCGATGGTGCGCACCCGCTTGACGGGCTCCGCACGCAGCTCCTCGACCTCGTCCGGCAGGCGGTCGCCGCGCCAGGAGAAGGGGAACGCGGGAAGGTCGGCGAGCGCGGTCGGCGTCGTCTCGAGCGGCGTCTTCTCAAGCGGCATCGTCTCAAGCGGCATTCCGGTGTCCCCCTTCGGCGGCCGGCGTGACGATCGCGTGGCCCTGGTTGCGTGAGGCGCGCAGGCCGGAGCCGCGCGAGTACAGCAGCTCCGCGAGCGGGAGCAGCTGGTGGTAGCAGTTGAGCGAGGACGGGACGTCGAGGATGGCCGGGCTGTCCAGGAACAGCGGCGCCTCCGCGCAGATGTAGCGCAGGCACACCTCCCGCTGCTCCGCCGTGGCCTGGCGTCCGTCGGCCAGCACCTTCGAGGCGAGATAGGCCCCGACGAGCTCGTCGATCACGGCGCGGAACTCGGCGTCGGAGTCCAGCCGCTGCCGCAGCTCGTCATGGAGGAGCCGGTAGGCGCCGTTGCGCTGGAAGTCGGACATCGCGTGGGCCCTGATCCGGCCCTGCCCGTCGTCGGTCTCCTCGACGGCGGCGCGCACCTTGGCCCGCACGCCGCGCAGGTTCTTCACGGCCTTGCGCCGGGCGTCGTCCGCGCCGTATCCGAGCGCCTCGTACATCTCCGCGACGTAGAGGTCGGTGTAGACGAGGTCGACCTGCCGGAAGTGCGCGAGGCCCCAGTGGGCGAGGTCCAGCAGACGCTGCTGGGAGAAGTAGCTGTTTCCGGGCGACACCCCGACCACCGCGTGGTCGCCCTCGGCCTGGATCAGGGCGCAGTGCGCCGTATAAGGCCTGACATGGAATAAGGTCTCGGTCGCTGTCTGCAAGATCTGCAAGAGAGGGAGCGTCCTTCACATCGCTAGTCCCGAGGAGCCTCGTGCTCCTGGTGTGGCGACGACACGCGCAGTCAAACTTCCCACACGCTCCGCTGTCAACGCCTGTCCCGTGAGTTGAGATCAGCACCCGGGCCACCCGGCGTGGGATCATCGGCGGCGTGGCTGAGACGCAGGTGAACAGGCAGAAAACGGCACGGTACCGGGAGTTGGCGGCGGCCCTGCGGGCGGACGTGCTCAGTGGCGTCTACGGCGAGGGCGGTCGCCTGCCGAGCGAGGAGGCGCTGGCGGCCTCCCACGGCGTCTCTCGCGGCACCGTGCGCCAGGCGCTGGCGCTGCTGCGCGCCGAGGGCGTGGTCACCTCCCGGCGCGGCACCCGCCGCGTGGTGCTGGAGCAGCCGCGCGTGCAGAGCTTCGCGGAGCTCTCCAGCTTCACGCGCTGGGCGCGGTCGCTGGGCGAGGAACCGGGCGGCTCGGTGCTCGAACTGCGGTGGCGCGCGGCGGACGCGGTCGAGGCGGACCGGCTGCGCCTTCCCGTGGGCGCACGGGTCCTGTGGGTCCTGCGCCTGCGCACACTCGGCGGGGAGCCGGTGATGGTCGAGCGCACGGTCTACCCGGAGCCGGTCGGGACGCTGGTGGAGGCCATGCCGTCCGACGCCGTCTCGGTGACCGAGCTGCTGGAAGCCCAGGGCGTCGTCCTGGCCGACGCGGACCACACCGTGGACCTCGCCCTCGCCGACACCGAGGACGCCCGCCTCCTCGGCTGCGCCCCGGACGCCCCGCTGCTGCGCGAGCGCCGCCGCACCAGCGACCCGACCGGCGTCCCGGTCGAGTGGTCCGAGGACCGCTACCGCGCGGGGACGGTCGCCTTCACCGTCCACAACTCGCTCGCCACGACGGCCCTGGCCCGGACCCGCAGCGAGTCGTAGCGGCTGGAGGCGCGCTGCTGCCGGCCTCGGCGGAATCGGCCTGCACAAGTCCATGCTGCGCTACTTCGGGACCCGGGAGGAGAGCCTCCCGCGCCTGGCCGCCGACGCCTGGCGGGGCTGGTCGGCCGAGGTCCGCCGGCTGCTGGAGGCCACACCGCCCCGCCGGTCCCCCGGGCAGGCGTGGGAACCGGCCGCCCGCCAGATCGCCGACCTGCCGGCCCGCTCGCTGGTGGAACGCCCGCTCTTCTGCGACCTGCTCGCCCATACGCCGCTCAACCTGGAACGCAACGTCTCCACCGACGCCGTCCGTGCATTCAAGAGGGCCGCCGTGGCCGAGGTCGCGGCCGTCGGCGACGCGCTCGCGGCCGTCCCCCCGCTCGACGCGGACCAGGCCCGCAGGGTCGTGACCACGGCCAGGGCCATGGCCGGAGCCCTGTGGCAGATGGCCGCCCCCGGCGCTCCTGGCCGGCTACCCGGCGTTGACGGCTCCGAAGCCGAGCTCGTTGCCGTCGGCGTCGCGGTAGACGACCTTGCGCGCACCGTTCGGGTACTCCTCCCGGTACGCCGGCTCGACGCCGCGTGCGGCGATCGCCTCGACGCGCGCGTCCAGGTCGTCCACGAGGACCGTCTGCACCGCGTGTCCCGCGTGTTCGGGGTTGCGGCGGATGTAGAGGTAGCGGTGCTCGGCGAGCTCCCAGACCGCCTCGATCGCGTTGGGGCGGAAGGCGGGCTCGGCGCCCAGCACCCGCGTGTACCAGTCCGTCGCCGCGTCGTAGTCGCCGACGTGGATCCCCGCGAACAGATCGACCGAGCTCATCCGTCCACGCTAGCGCGCGGCGCGCGCGGCGACGCAGGTAGGCTCCCGCGAGTTGCCACCCACCCGAGTCGACCGGACGGACGGCGTACACGACATGACCAGGCATCACCGCGCCCGCATACCGGTGCCGGTGGGTGCCGGGACCGTCGACGTCGTCGGCGTCGAGGTCAAGTGCGGCGACCGCCAGGGCGAGATCGACGAGTTCGGTGACGACGCACCCCGGACAGACCTGCGCGCCCAGGTGATCAGCCACACCACCGGCCGGTGGGCCTTCTCCCTCGGCTGGCACGCGGGCCGCGGCGCTCCGTCGCCGGACCCGGACGCCACCACGGACACGGGCGCGGACGGCGGCTGATCGCGGACCGGACGCCGACCGGCCGGACTACTCGTCCCCGGCGCCCGTCAGCGCCGCCAGCATCTCCCGGTAGTGGTCGAAGTCCGGCACAGCCACGGACGCGTCCTTCGCCGCGTCGTCCCAGCGGCGCAGGCGGACCGCGTCCTGCGCGAACGGCTCGGCGGCGAACGCGGTCGCTTCGGCGGGGCTCATCGGGCCGCCCTGGACGGAGAGGGTGTGGACCGAGGCCGGGGAGAGGAGGGCGAAGTACTCCGGCTCCACGGCGCACAGGTAGCGCTTCGCCGCGACGTGGAGCCGGACGGGCTCGGTCACGGCCGGGCCGAACCACGGCGCGAGCCAGTCCGCGCCCTGGTGGCTGTGGCGGTTGTCGCGGCCGCCGGACATCAGTTCACGGCCGTGGACCGCGCCGCGGAAGTGGCCGACGTCGTGCAGCAGCGCGGCGGCGACCAGCGCCGGCGGCGCGCCCTCGGCGGCGGCGAGCGCCGCGGCCTGGAGCATGTGCTCCGCCTGGGTGACGTCCTCACCGAGGTAGTCGTCCGCGCCCTCGCCCGCGAAGAGGTCGGCGATGGCGTCCACGACCTGCCGGGAGGTCAGCACGGCTGCGCCTCCTTGCGGCGCAGCACGCCGACGGTGCTGAGCAGGCCGTCGAGGTCCGCGTAGCAGCCCTGGAGGTGGCGGGCGCCGCCCCGGGCGAAGGCGGTCCGGGCGTGCATCAGACGGGTGTTGTCGAAGACCAGGCAGTCGCCGGGACCGAGCTTGAAGGTGAGCTGACGCTCGGGGTCCAGCAGGAGGCGGGCGAAGGCGCGGTAGCCGGCGTAGAAGGCCTCCGACTGCGCGGCCGGGAGGCGGAGCGTGCCGAGCGAGCGGTTGTTGAACCGCACCTCGCGGATCCGGCCCGCCGGGTCGGTGCCGATGAGCGGGAGGTGGGCGCTGAGCTCGGTGACGTCGTCGCGGAAGACGAACGGCACCGGCGTCCCCGTCAGCGCGGCGAACGCCTGGAAGTCCGACTCGCGCAGCGCCGCCGCGGCGGCGAAGCCGTCGACCAGGCCGGAGTCGCCGCCCTCGGCGTCGTTGACCAGGCAGTGCAGCAGCTGGAGCGTCGGCACCGGGTCCCGGTACGGGTTGTCGGTGTGCGGGGTGATCGCGACGTTGGTGAAGGCGAGGTTGTTGGGCCGCTCCTCGACGCGCACCTCGAACTGCGCGCCGTAGTTGGTCTCGCGGACGAAGCCGAAGGTGCGGGCCACCTGCTGCGACTGACCGTCCCGGAGGGGGACGTCGCGCAGCAGGCAGAAGCCGAGCCGCGCGACGGCCTCCAGCATCCGCAGGCGCTCGGCGTCGTCGGCGAGGTAGGCGGACCAGGTCGTCTCCGGCAGGCCGTCGGCCAGGGACGCCGCGCTCCCCCACAGGTCCTTGGCGTCCTCGGTGCGGGGGTCGGGCTCGGCGGCCTGCCCGAGCCACTGCGCCGTGTACCGGGAGACGTGGCCGTCGGGGGCCCAGACCACCTCCCACCCGTCCGCGCTTCCCGGGCCGTCGCTCCCTGGGCCAACGCTTCCGGCACCGTCCAGCGGAGTGAGGGTCCCGACCGCGAGCTCCTCCGGCAGATCGGTGATCTGGTAGAGCTTCTGGCCGGTCAGCGGGTCGCGGCAGTCCGCGCAGGCGCAGTTGTCCCGCAGCCACAGGGCGGGGACGTCGGTCGGCAGCATGGGCCCTCGATTCGGGTCGGATCAGTCTGGCTCAAAAGTTGTATAGCCAACTTTGGCCGGACCCCGCCCGCCGAGGCAAGGAAAACCCGAGTGAACGCAGAACCAACCCGGCACGAAGCCCCGGCGTCGGGTGGACGTGGCGACGCTCCCGCCCCCTCGCCCCTCGTCAGCCTCGCCCCTCGTCAGCCCTCCCCCCTCAGCCGTCGCCCCTCGTCAGCCTTGGGCCGGGCGCAGGCGCAGCCGGGCCATGCCGCCGTCGACGGCGAGAGCCGTCCCGGTGGTCGAGCCGGAGGCGGGCGAGGCGAGGTAGGCGATGGCGGCGGCGACCTCGTCGGCGCTGACGAGGCGACCGTGCGGCTGACGGGCGTTCAGCGCGGCCCGCTCGGCGGCCGGATCGTCCGCGGCGTCGAGCAGGCGACCGACCCAAGGGGTGTCGACGGTCCCGGGGTTGACGCAGTTGACACGGATGCCCTCGCGCACGTGGTCGGCGGCCATGGCGAGGGTCAGCGACAGCACCGCGCCCTTGCTGGCGGAGTAGAGCGCGCGCTGCGGCAGCCCGACGACGGCGGCGGCCGAGCAGGTGTTGACGACCGCCGCGTGCGCGGAGCGCCGCAGGTGGGGCAGCGCGGCGCGGGTGACCCGGACCAGGCCGACGACGTTGACGTCGAACACCTGGTGCCACTGCGGGTCGTCGTTGTCCTCAACGGTCCCGGCCGCGCCGACGCCGGCATTGTTGACCAGGATGTCCAAGCCGCCGAGCGCGGCCACCGCCGCCTCGACCGCCGCCCGGACGGACGCGTCGTCACGCAGGTCGGCGGGGAAGCCGCGCAGTGGCTTCTCCACCGCGTCGACGGCGAGGTCGAGCACGGCCACCTCCGCGCCCCGCTCGGCCAGCAGTCGGGCGGTGGCCAGGCCGATGCCCGACGCACCGCCGGTGACCAGGGCCCGCAGGCCCTCGAACTCGATACCGCGGAACTCACTCATCCACGCACTCCTGACGAAGGATCGGCGCCCCGAGAGCCGCCGGACGGGCGGGTGCAGGCGAGGGACTCCCCACCCGCCCCCGCCCGGAAACCCGCAGCCTCCGTCAGTCGGGCCGGATCTCCTGCTCAGGCGTGCGAGGCGGACCTACGCCCGCCTGAACCCGTGGCTCCGCTCGACCTTCGCCACATGCAGCGTGTAGCTCTCGTACCACTCGTCCCGCCCACGCTGCTGCGCCGCACGGTGCTCGGCGTTCCCACGCCACTGCGCGAGGGCCTCCCCGTCACGGAAGTACCCGACGGTGATGCCCAGCCCGCCCGGGGTCTGCGCGTGGTCGATCCCCAGATACCCGGGGATGTCCTTGACCAGGTCTTCCATCCGTGCGTTGGTCTCGCGGTAGCCGCTCTGCTCCTGAGTCCGCACCGTCGTGAAGACGGCCACGTAGTAGGGGGGTTCAAATGCCTCAACGGGAGTGACAGGCGCTTCGGAGTCATTGATCATGACGCCACCGTAGAGCCGGACGCGCCCACGGCTCCAGCCTCTTTCTCCACGGGACGCATGAGGGCGACCGCGACGGCCATGCCCACCACCTCGATGCGCCCGCCGGCTGGCGCGGGCTCGTGGAATGATCGTGCCCGAACCCGACGGGCCCGAGGGAGGAGCCGCAGATGGCCGAGGAATCCGGTGTGCGCGAGCTGCGACTCGTCGTCACCGCCGAGGACTACGACGCGGCGCTGCGGTTCTACCGCGACGTGCTGGGGTTGCCCGAGCGTGGGGCGTTCTCCTCGCCCGACGGGCGGGTGACGATCCTGGAGGCCGGGCGGGCCACGCTGGAGATCGCGGATCCCGGGCACGCGGCGTTCATCGACGAGGTCGAGGTCGGCCGGCGAGTCGCCGGACACATCCGGGTGGCGTTCCAGGTCGACGACTCCCCCGCCGTGACGGCGCGCCTCGCCGCGGCGGGCGCGGAGGTGCTGGCCGAGCCGACCAGGACGCCGTGGAACTCGCTCAACTCCCGTCTGGAGGCCCCCGCCGCCCTCCAGTTGACGCTCTTCAGCGAGCTCGGCGAACCCGACGAGCCCACTCAGACCGACGAGCCCACTCAGACCGGCGAGTGAGCACGGCCTGCGGCACACCCCGCTGAGCACGACCCCCCTCGTCGCGTTCCGAGATTTTCGGAAAACCTGCCGCACACCCCCAACCTGACGGCCGGCCCACCCCATCGATAGGAGTGGAACCAAGCACGGCGAACAGGGCGGACGATGGGGGATGCAAGGGTGCACAGGGACGATCCGGAGCTGCGGGAGTTCCTCAGCCATCGGCGCCACGCGCTGCTGCGGAGCGCCTACCTGATGTGCGGGGACGCGCACGCCGCCGAGGATCTCGTGCAGACGACGCTGATCAAGGTGGTCCTGGCCCGGCGCGGGCGTCGGCGGATCGAGCATCTGGACGCGTACGCGCGGCGCACCCTGGTGAACACCTTCATCGCCTCGAAACGGCGGCTGTGGCACCGGGAGCGGCCGCACGAGGAGCTGCCGGACACGCCCGCCCTGGGCGCCGACACGGATCTGGGCCTGGCGGTGCGGGCCGCCCTTCAGCGGCTCGCGCCGCGGCAGCGGGCGGTGCTGGTGCTGCGCTTCTTCGAGGACCAGAGCGTCCAGGCGACCGCCGAACTGCTGGGCGTGTCCGAAGGAACGGTGAAGAGCCAGACCGCACGCGGTCTGGAGGTGCTGCGCGCGACGCTGCGCCATGTGGTGGGCGACGCGGTGGGCGAGGTCGTGAACGAGGAACTGACGCACATGCACGGGGTCAACCGATGACGGACTACACGGTGAGGGAACTCATGGACAAAGCCCTGGAAGGGCTCCGACCGCCGACCGAGGACATCACGGACGCGGTGCTGGCGCAGGCGTCACGCCGTCAGCACCGCCGCAGGGCGGGCGCGCTGGTGGCGACCAGCGCGGGCCTGGCGCTCGTCGCCGGGCTGGTGGTGATGCTGCCGCACACCGCGAACGGCGCGGTCGGCGCGGCGAACAAGCCGGGCCCAGTGAGCGCGACCACGAAGGCGGCGGCGCCGAAGCCGCTGGAGGATCCGGCGGCGGTCGTCCAGAGCCTGCTGCCGCCGGGCATCGGCACGGTCACGAAGCTCAAGGACCTGCCGCCGACGCCGATGCCGCCGGGCCGGCCGAAGGCGAAGGTCTGGCCGCAGTCGCGCTACGACGGCACCTACGTCATCACCAAGGGCGGCCGGTCGGCGGCGCTGATCATCGAGTCGTACGACCCGAAGGCGGTTCCGGCGCAGCGCCCGTTCGGGCCGGACACGGCGAGCGTCTGCAACGAGACCCCGGCGTCGTGGAACTGCGCGTTCACCCGACTGGCGGGCGGGGCCGGCCTGCTGGAGCAGACCGAGCCTCCGGGGACGTACGGCGAGCACGCCGGGATCGTCAACACCGCGTCGGTCTCCTACCCGGACAAGCGGGCCTTCTACGTGATCGCCACCTCGGGCACCACCGGCCTGCGGCCGGGCGTCACCTTCGGCGGCGTGTGGGGCGAGAACCCGCCGCTGGACCGGGCGCAGCTGGCGGCGTTCGCGGAGAACCCCGTCTGGTTCGGTTGAGCCTGCGGGCGGGCGAAGACGGTGGGGTGGGCGGCTCGGGGGCGCCCGCTCCACCGACTTGCGTGCATGCGCACACAATCCTCTACCCCCGCCCACCCCCGGGCTCTGCCCGCCGCTCTCGCCCGGAGGAGGCGCTCGCTCGCTTCGAGGACGCGCGCGGGCAGTCCCGATGACGGCTCGTCCCCGCCGACCGAACGTCGGACTGTCAGACCCGGCGGGCAGGATGGGCGGCATGGTGGAGATCAGCTTCCTGACCGAGCCCGACCGCGCCCGCTGGGAGGTGCTGGCCCGTGGCAAGGACGCCTACTTCGACGTCGAACGCGGCGCGGACAGCTACGAACGGACCTGGCGACGCGTGCTGGACGACGAGCGGATACGCGGGATCGCCGCCCGGCTCGACGGCAGGATCGTCGGCATCGCGCACTACCTCTTCCACGCCGGCGTCTGGTACTCCGACAAGTGCTATCTGGCGGACCTGTTCGTGGACGAGGAGGTCCGACGGCGGGGCGTCGCGACGGCGTTGATCGAGTGGGTGGCCCGCGACGCGGAGCAGCACGGGGCTCCGGGCCTGTACTGGAACACGCTGGAGGACGCCCCCGCCCGAGCGCTGTACGACAAGGTGGGCAGGTTCCACCAGGGGTTCGTCCTGTACACCTACCGGCGTGACGCGAACCGGACCCCCGCCCGGAGCTGAGGGTCGGCGGGCCCGGGGGGGCACACCCGCCGTTGGGTGAACTGCGCCCACCGCCTCGCCGCCGAGGTCGACGAGGCGGCGGGCTCGTGTGTCAGCTCTCGCGCGGGGCGAAGACGCCGAAGGTGGCTCCCTGCGGGTCGCGGATGACGGCGATCCTCGGCCCGTTCTCCATCTCGACGTCCACCGGCCCGTGCATGACCTCCGCGCCGAGCTGCGTGGCCTTGGCGGCGCTCGCGTCCACGTCGGCGACCAGGAAGAACGGGTTCCAGTGCGAGGGGACCTCGGGCGGGAACATGTCGCCCATCTCCATGATGCCGCCGAACATGCTGTCGGACAGTCCGACCATCGGGTAGTCCTGGTGCGGCCACACCTGCCAGTTGAAGAACTTCCGGTAGAACTCCACGGCGACGCTCTTGTCGCGGGTCGACAGGTCGATCCAGCTGAGCGAGTCGGGCTCCTCGGCCACGCCGAAGCCGCTGAACTTCTTGGTCTCCCAGAGCGCGAAGGGCGCCCCGGTCGGGTCGCTGAGCAGGGCCCAGCGGCCGAGGTCGCCGACGTCCATCGGCCCCATCCACACCTGCGCGCCGGCCGCCTTGGCAGCCTCGGCCCCGGTGTCGACGTCGGGGGCCGCGAAGGAGAGCAGCCACATGACCGGCTGCTGCGGGTTCATCAGCGGGGCCACGGCTGCCGCGGGCTTCCCGCCGAGGGAGAAGGTCGTGTAGCCGCCGTACTGGGGGTCCGGGTCGGTCTCGGCGGTCCAGCCGAACAGCTGGCCGTAGAACTGCTGGGCCGCTTCCGAGTCGCGCGCGCTCAGCTGCGCCCAGCAGGGGGCGCCCGGGAGGTTTCCGATCACCTTCAACGCAGGTTCCTCTCGATGTCTCGAAGTCCCGATATGTCTGGCGAAGGGGCGGGGCTCCCATCCAATCCCCGCCCGGGAGCGGACGCCACTCGACACTCCAGGAAGTCGTAAGAGACGCGTCAACGCAGGTTGCGGCCCTGTGCCGCACCTGATCTATGCTGAAGCGGTTGTACGAAGGGTTGTACGAAGAGAGCACTGCTCCGGCCTCTGAGCGCCGGCGCACTCCACGGCCGGAAGGAGGCGAGACCCGTGGACGACTCCAGTCCCAGAACGGGCCACGCTCCGCCCCGCCGCCGTCCCGCGGCCTGACGCGGCATCCGGCCCACCCGCGCGCCTTTCCGTTTTCGCCTCCCGTTCCGCCTTTCACCGTCACCCCACCGCCTGCCGCCCCCACCCGCCTGTCCGCCTTGACGCAGCTCCGAGGCTCGGCGCGGCTCGGCGCGGCGCGGTGCGGTCACGCCCGCACAAGGAGCCTCTTCGTCATGATCGCGACGACCCTCAGCCCCAAGGACCTCAACGACCTGCTGCGCCGTGAGCCGTGGACGGCGCACGGCGTCCTCGATCTCACCCTGCACGACGGCGTCGAGCGGCCCTACCTGCTCGACCCGCGCGACTTCGCGGCCACGACCGCGCCCGAGGTCGCCTACGACGCACGGGTGCACGCCGCCTACATTCTCGCCCTCCAGGGCCACCGCCCCGTCTGGCTGGCCCACCACCTGAACCTGCCGCTGCCCGCGACGGACGCGATCTGCGGCCATGCCGAGGCGCACGGTTCCACCGGTCCGCAGAACGGCCCGGTCCGCGACTGACGTCGTCCGCTCGCGAAGGAGCCTCCCGTGTCTGTCGACTGCGCCGGCAATTGCGTCCGCGTCCACACTCACGCCGGCCTGTCCGTCGACTCCGGCGGCCGGACGGCGGCCGTGGACGGTCGCGCCCTGCGCCTGACACGCCGTGAGTTCGACCTGCTGGCCCGCCTGGTGGGCCATCCGCGTCGCGTCTTCACACGCGGCCAACTGCTGGACGCGGTGTGGGGTCGCCAGGGCGACCTCGGAGACGTCCGTACCGTCGACGTCCACATCGCCCGCCTGCGGGCCAAGATCGGCGGCGCGCACCGGGACCGCCTGGTGACCGTCCACGGCGTGGGTTACAAGTACGAGCCGCCACGCGGCAGCCTGCGCGAGTGCGGCTGACCCGGCGTCACTTCGCTTCTTCCGTGCCCTTCCCGGCCCGCCCGGCCCGCCCAGCGCGGATGGCCGTGATCAGCAGCTCCACCATGAGCGGGAAGTTGCCCGGCGAGTCGAGGGCCGGGATGTGGTCGATGGTGGCCGCGAGGTTCGGGTACTGCTCGGGCGGGAGGCGGCGGTAGTCGACCTCCCAGGAGAGCAGGTCCGCCTCGCGGGCCTGCGGGTCGAGGGCGTGGAGGGCGGCCTCCATGCTGGAGTAGGCCAGCACCGCGTCGGCGAAGACGCGGTAGCAGCGGGCCGCCTCGGAGTCGTCGAGACCGGCACGGCGCATGCAGCCGAGGATGTGCTCGACGACGGCGAACTCGTGCGGCCGACGGGCCGTGCGCGCGGCGACGATCTGGCCGACCTGGGCGTGCCCGAGGAACGCGGCGTGGATCCTCCCGGCGACGGCGCGCAGGTCTGCGGCCCAGTCGTCGGTGACGGGCAGGCCGTCGGCGGTGACCTCCTCGTGGAGGGCGTCGACGAGGGCGAGCATCAGCTCGTCCTTGTCGCGGAAGTGCCGGTAGATGGCCGTGGGGTGGGCCTCGAGTTCACGGCCGAGCGCGGGGAAGGTGAGCGCCTCGATCCCGTCGCGGTCGGCGATGCGCAGCGCGGCCTGGACGATGACCTGCTGGTTGAGGCTGCCTCGCGGCCGTCGTGGCTTGCGTTGCGGCTCGGCCGCCATCGGGTCGGGTCCTCTCGTCCAAAGGCTCGTGTGCGGTGATCGTAGCCGTCGGTCGCCCTCCCGGCTGCGGGCGGGTGACCGCCCTCCGACTCCCATAGTAGATGCCATTGACTAAGAGAGTGACTATCCCCACACTGGTGCCCCCGGAAGCTGCTCCTCCGCTCCTGCCTGGAGGCTCCCCTTGACCGTCCCCTCCGCCAGAGTGACCCCCGGTCCCGCCGAACCCTCGGGCCCGGCCGGTACCGCCGGCACCGCCGGTACCGGCGACCCCGCGGGCTCCCCCGCCCCGCCCGCCGGCGGCTCCTCGGCAATCGAGGTCCACTCGATCGACTGGATCCCGGCGGCCGAGCGCCACGGCCGCCCGTCCCACCTCGGCGCGATCTGGTTCGTCGGCAACATCAACCTGACGGCCATGGCCACCGGCGTGACCGCGCTCAGCATCGGCGCGAGCCTGATGTGGACGCTGGTCGCGACCGTCCTCGGCTCCCTCTTCGGGACCTTCTTCATGGCCTTCCACTCGGCCCAGGGACCCCAGCTCGGCCTGCCGCAACTGGTGCAGTCCCGGCCGCAGTTCGGCTACGTCGGCGCCGCCCTCACGGTGTGGGTCTTCGCGCTGGTCAACTACCTCGCGTACAACACCTCCGACGCGATCCTCTCCGGCGACGCGCTGCACACGCTCTTCGGACTCGGCGAGGGCTACGGCTACTTCGTCGCCGCCTCGGTGGCAGCGCTGCTGGCCCTGTTCGGCTACCACTGGATCCACCGCATCAGCCGCTGGCTCACCTGGCCGCTGGTCGCCGTCATGGTGGTGCTCAGCGTCGCAGCACTGACCTCCAAGGGCCTGCCGCACGGCGTCTTCGCCCTCGGCGGCTTCCACGTCGGGGCGTTCATGACGGTCTTCGTCATCGTCGCCGGCTTCCAACTGGGCTGGGCCCCCTACGTCTCCGACTACTCGCGCTACCTGCCCGCCTCCGTCGGGGTCCGCTCGACGTTCTGGTGGACCTACCTGCCGAGCGGCCTCTCCGCGATCTGGGTCTTCGGCCTCGGCGCCGTCGCCGCGGCGGCCTACCCGAAGCTGACGCCGGTGGGCGCGTTCAAGCACGTCGCGGACGACCTGGTCGGCGGTCTCGGGTGGGTGGTCGTGGCCGCCCTGCTGGTGGGGCTGCTGTCGGTGATGGCCATCAACCAGTACGGCGGCATGATGTCGATGATCTCCATCCGCGACAGCTTCTCCCCCGTCAGGCCGACCGTCCGCATCCGCGCGCTCTGCATCGGAATCATGTTCGTCGCGGTCTGGGGCATCGCCCAGTTCGTGGGGGTGGACCGGTTCAACACCTTCTACGGCAACGTGCTGATCTTCCTCAGCTACCTGTTCACGCCGTGGACGGCGATCAACCTGGTGGACTACTTCTTCGTCCGCCGTGGCCTGTACTCGATCCGGGAGATCTTCAACCCCCGTGGCATGTACGGGCGGTGGGGGTGGCGGGGCAACCTCGCCTACCTGGTCGGGATGCTCGTGATGGTGCCGTTCATGGTGACCACCCCGTTCACCGGCTCGGCCGCGGCCGCGCTCGGCGGCGCGGACTACTCGATGTTCGTCGGCCTGCCCGTCGCCGGCATCGCCTACCTGCTGTTCTGCCGCTCGCTCGACCTGGACGCCGAGCGGCGCGTCGTCGAAGAGGAAGGTGTGCTCGACCTTGCGCACTCCCACTGAAACCTGTGCCCCCGCCACGCCCGGAACCGCCGCGGACCGGCCCGCCTCGCAGGACCTGACGGGCCCGGCGGACGTGATCGTCACCGGCGCGCGCGTGCGTCTGGGCCCCGGGCGGTTCGCGGAGGCCGTCGCCGTCCGAGGCGGCCGGATCGCCGCCGTCGGCGACGCCGCCGACGTGCTGGAACTGGCCGGACCGCGGACCGAGCGCGTCCACGCGGACGGCGGGCTGGTCCTGCCGGGATTCCAGGACGCCCACATCCACGCCCCGTTCGCCGGACGCAACCTGCTGCGCATCTGGCTGAACGACCTCCCCGGACGCCGGGCCTACCTCGACGCCGTCGCCGCGTACGCGCAGGCCAACCCCGGCGAGCCGTGGATCGTCGGCGGCGGCTGGGCGATGGAGCACTTCCCCGGCGGGACGCCCCGCAAGGAGGACCTGGACGCGATCGTCCCGGACCGTCCCGTCTTCCTCTTCAACCGCGACGTCCACGGCGCCTGGGTCAACTCGCGCGCCCTGGAGCTCGCCGGCATCGACCGCCACACCCCCGACCCCGCCGACGGCCGGATCGAACGCGACCCGGCGACGGGCGAGCCGACCGGCACCCTCCACGAGGGCGCGGCCTACTCGTTCAACGACCACCACGTCCCGCTGCCGGGACGCGCCGAGTGGGAGGCGGCGATCCTCGCCGCGCAACGGCACCTGCACGCGCTCGGCATCACCGGCTGGCAGGACGCCTGGGTCACACCCGGCACTCAGGCCGCCTACGAGGCCCTTACGGCGGACGGGCGGCTCACCGCCCGCGTCGTCGGCGCGCTGTGGTGGGACCGGCACCGGGGTCTGGAGCAGATCGACGACCTGCTGACGCGCCGCGCCCAGGGGCTCGCCGTCGTCTCCCCGCGCGCCGGGCTGGGCTCCGGCTTCCTGCCGACCACCGTGAAGATCATGACCGACGGCGTGCTGGAGAACCACACCGGCGCGCTGCTGGAGCCCTACTGCGACGGCTGCGGCGGCCACAGCACCAACAGCGGCCTCACCTACGTCGAACCGGAGCTGCTGAGCGCGGCGGTCACCGATCTGGACCGCCACGGCTTCCAGGTGCACCAGCACGCCATCGGCGACCGGGCGGTCCGCATCGCCCTCGACGCGGTCGCGGCGGCCCGCGCCGCGAACGGCCCCGGCCTGGACCGGCGCCACCACCTCGCACACCTGCAGCTGATCCACCCGACCGAC
Organism: Streptacidiphilus anmyonensis; assembly: GCF_000787855.1. Lineage (GTDB taxonomy): Bacteria > Actinomycetota > Actinomycetes > Streptomycetales > Streptomycetaceae > Streptacidiphilus > Streptacidiphilus anmyonensis. Next base: position 146,880 of record NZ_BBPQ01000005.1, read on the forward strand.
CTGCCGCGCTTCGCGCAGCTCGACGTGGTCGCCAACCTGCAGACCTACTGGGCCAAGAGCGAGCCGCAGATGGACGAGCTCACCGTCCCGTTCCTCGGCCCCGAGCGGGCCGGGCTCCAGTACCCGTTCGCGGACCTCCACGCGAGCGGCGCCCGCGTGGCGATGGGGAGCGACTGGGCGGTGACGACGGCGAACCCGCTGGAGCAGTTGGAGGTCGCGGTCACCCGCACCGATCCGGCGGACCGCGCCATCGCGCCGTTCCTGCCCGAGCAGCGACTGCCGCTCGACGTCGCCGTGGACGCCTTCACGGCGGGATCCGCCTACGTCAACCACGACGTCCAGGCCGGCGCGTTGGCGGTCGGCCGCCGGGCCGACCTGGTCGTGCTGGACCGCGACGTCTTCGCTCCGGGTTTCGCGAGCGCGGACCGCGTCCCGGTGGCTGACGCGCGGGTGCTGCTGACGGTCGCCTCCGGCGAGGTGGTGCACCGCGCCTGACGCGCCGAGCGCTCGGTCGCTCGGTCGCTCGGTTCAGCCCTGCCCGCCCGCCTCGAGCAACCGCTTGAGGCGGGCCAGGTCCTTGGTGTTGGCGCGCCGCATCGCGGCGGCCATCATCGGGGCCGCCACCTTCGCGATCCCGGACGGCTCGCCGCGGTTGCGCAGGGTCATCCGCGTGTGCGTCGCGTCGACGGCGTCCCAGGTGTAGGTGGTCTCCATCGGGAACGGGCCCTGCTCGGTGCGCATGACCATGCGCCCGGGACCGTACTCGACCACCGCGTAGGTGTAACTGAGGGTCCGTCCCATGAAGTTCGCGACGAAGTCGAGCTTCGAGCCGAGCCCGAGTGGCGGCTCGGTCCGCCACCGCACGGATGTGATGTTCTCGTACCACTCGGGCGCGTTGTCGGGGTCGGCCGCGTAGGCGGCCACCTCGTCGCGCGGGCGGGCGATCACGGTCTCGGTCAGCACGTCGACGGGCACGGTGTACTCCTGCGCTCGGTCCCTACGGCCCTACGGGCCATGCTGCCGGATCGCACGCCGCCACCGTGGCGACGACGCGCCGTGGGGCCGCAGGGCGCATGACCGCAGGGCCGCGGTGGCAGCGGTTGGTCGCGGCGGCGGACCGTTCGCGGCGGTCGGCCCGTCACGCCTCCGCGAGCTGCGCGACGAGCGCGGAGCTGAGCCAGACGTCGACGGCCCCGAGGGTCGGCACCGGGGTCAGCTCGGCCACCAGCCCCCAGTAGCGACGCATCGCGGGGTGCTCGCCGGCCGACAGGTCGCGCCCGAGCTCGCGGCGGTAGCCGGGAGAGTCGCGGCGGCCGTGCGCGCGGGCGTGCGCGCCGACGAAGCAGTCCAGCGCCTCACCCGCGGCCGGGCCGCGCCCGTCGGCCAGGGCGGGCGCAGCCAGGTCGTATGCCTCGCGCAGGCCGTCGTAGAGCAGCTCCGGCTCGGGTGGTGCCGGCCGGTGCGCGGCCAGGCAGCCCTCGTCCGCGGCGCCGGTCAGCTCGTGCAGCCGCGCGAACGCCAGCACCTGCGCCGGCGAGGGCCGCTCGGGCAGCGGCGGCACGGCGGCGTCGATGATCGCGTCCGTCAACCGGGCCGGGAGCCGCAGCGGCAGCAGCCTGCGCCAGTACCGCACCAATGTGTCCGTCACCGGAGGCGTCCCCAACGCACCGACCAGTCGCAGCAGTTCCGCACGCTCGCCGGGCACGGCCTCGTGCAGCAGCCGCAACGCCGCCTCCCTCCACCGCAACGCGGCCATCTCGGCCCCGATCGCGTCCAACCGCCGCGCCACGACACCCTCGAGCGTTCGCCCTGCGGCTTCCCCGGCCCCGCAGCCGCCCCCGTCCGCCTCCTCCGCGACCACCCGGGCGACCTCAGGCAGCGGCACGTCCAACGCCCGCAGCGACCGGATCAGCCGCAGCCTCGCCAACGCCTCCGGCGCGTAACGCCGATGGCCCCCGCCACTGCGGTCCGTCTCCGGCAGCAACCCCTGGTCGGAGTAGAACCGCACCGCCTTCACACTCACCCCGGCCCGCTCGGCGAGCTCCCCGATACTCAGCAGGTCGTCCGGCAGCAAGTCGTCCACCCCCCACACCCACACACCAGGCTTCTTCGCCCTCCGAGCCTAGCCTGAGCCTGCGCCGGTCAGCCGTCCCGTGTGAAGCCCGCGGAGCCGGGCAGCAGCAGGGGAGGCCGCGGCCTCTCGTCGCTCCGGTCGCGGCCGCCCTGCGCCCCGGGAGGAGGTCACCGTGGTCGGATACGAACTGCGCGAGCAGCACGTGGAGTTGCGGGACTGCGACCCGCCCGGGCTCTGGCACATCGTCGAGGCCGGACGCCTGCGCGCGCTCTGCGGGCACACCGTCGACACGGCGGCCGCGGCCCGGCCGGTCGCGGAGCTCGGCGGCATCGACTCCGAGTGCTGCTGCGACCCGTGCGAGCAGATCCACCGCGGCGCGGCCGGCAGGCCGCTGAACGGGAACTGGCACGACACGCGCCCATGACCGCGCCGACGAGTTTGGAGGCGCGGTCACCGGTCAGAAGCCCGGGGACCGCCGCTCCCTCCCACGAACCGCGACGCGGCGGCAGGCGCCCCGGACGCCCGAACCCTCCGGGGCGTCCCGCGTTCCTTCCCCGGGCACCAGGGAGGCCGTCATGGCACACTACCTGCTCCGCGCCGAGGCCCTGCGCCGGCAGCACGCGCGGGGGCGACAGCGGCATCGCTGGCACGTGGCCCGGGCCGGCGCGCTGTTCGCCGTCTGCACGCACCGCCTGGGGCCGGCCACGAGCGTGCGTCCCATCGAGGACGCGGAAGGCATCCCCGAGGACCACCGCTGCCCGGAATGCTGGGACCGCGCGCTCGCAGAGCTGATGCTGCCCGCCTGAGCCCATGCCGGAGCGTCCGCCGCGCCGAGGTGCCAGTTGGATGCATACCGTTCGTCCTGGACACCCAACGCCGAGAGCCTCGACGCCTATGAGCACTGCGCTCGGCAGGATGTGCCCCAGTCCCGACGGGTCGCTGCGGGTCGCTGCGGGTCGCTGCGGGTCGCCTGGTGCGATTCTCGGTATCCGTCCTACCGTTGGCGGCCAGTGATCCGCCGGTTACAACGGGAGGCACCGTGAAGATCGAGAAGCTCACGTTCCTCGGCAGCACGTCCGAGGACGGCGACTGCCCGACGCTCTACGAGACGGAGACGGGCGATCTCGTGATCCAGGGGGACCTGGTCACTGATCCCGACGTGACGGGCCAGGCGCGGCATGTGAAGCCGCACGAGGGCTTCGTGGTCGTGCCTCGTGAGCTGCTGGTCCGCTTCGCCCCGAGGTCGTGACGATGCTTCCGTTCAGCGAGATCAGCCGCTTCTTCGAGGACTTCGAGCACACCGCTTGGAGGTTGGAAAGCAGGCGGCAGTACGCCACCGACCTGGAGTCTCCTCGGTTCGCCGTCTTTCGGGCGACGGGCCGGTTGCCGGACCGGCCAGGTCACCCTTGGGTGGAGAACGTGATCCGCCAACTCGACCAGGGCAAGACGTTCGGCCGGGTGCGCATCGTGGACGAGCCGCTGACGGAGAACCAGGCGTTCCTCCTGGCCAGCTCCCTGGAGAGCCCGGAGGACATCCGGGTCCTGCGGAGGTCCAAGGCCAGGGAGCTGGACCTGCCCGACGAGGACGTCTGGATCTTCGACTCGAAGACCATCGCCCGCCTGGTCTTCGATGAACAGGACCGCACGCTCGGCGTGGAGGTCTCCGCGGATCCCGCCGCGGTGCTCCGGCTCTGCCAGATCCGGGACGCTGCCCGGCACTTCGCCGTGCCTGCGCAGGACTTCGCGGCGGCGCTAACGTCGGAGGCGTGACCACCGACTTCCAGCGCGCTCGGACCGCCCTCGGAGCCAGGCTCCTGGAGCTGAGGAACGAGGGCGGTCTCACGGGCAGGCAGCTTGCCGCCCGACTTGGGTGGACGCAGTCCAAGGTGTCCAAGTTGGAGACCGGGAAGCAGACGGCCACGCCGGAGGATCTGGTGGCGTGGGCGGAGGGCGTGGGCAAGCCCGGCGCTGCCACGGAGCTGAAGGCGCGGCTGTTGGGCGCGGAGTCCTCGTACCGGTCCTGGCGGCGGCAACTCGCCGCAGGACACCGGCCTCGGCAGGACGAGGGGATCGAGCAGTCCCGCAGGACGTCTCTGACTCGGGCGTTCGAGTCCGCCCGGGTTCCCGGCCTGCTCCAGACACCCGACTACGCGCGAGCGCTGCTCACGATGGCCGCCGACTTCGCCGAGTCCCCCAAGGACACGGAGGATGCCCTACGCGCCCGTATGCGCCGACAGGAGGTCTTGTACGAGCCGGGCCGGACCTTCGAGTTCATCGTCTGGGAGTCGGCCCTCCATGCCCGCGTGGCGGCTCCGGCCGTGATGGCCGCCCAGCTCGACCGGCTGACAGGACTGGTGGGCCTCGACACGATCAAGTTCGGAGTGATCCCGCTGTCCGCACCGCTGCGGCGGACACCCGCTCACGCGTTCTGGATCTACGACCGGGACAGGGTCATCGTCGAGATGATCAACGCGGAGATGTGGCTCGACGATCAGGCTGACGTCGCCCGCTACGAGAGGGCGTTCGCTTGGCTGGGCGAGACGGCCGTCTACGGTCAGCAGGCTCAACGGGTCATCGCCACTGTCCGCGCTTCCCTCGGCCGTACTTGAGCATCACCAGGGATCTGCGCACCGCTCCGGGGAATCACGGAGAATCGCCGCCCCGACGGCGAATCAGGACTCCTTACGGTCAGTCACATGGCCGTTACCGAATCCTCCGCCGCCACGCACCGTGCGCACACCGCCCGCGCCACGTGCGACCCCCTCCCCCGTGGCTCCGAGACGCCCGAATGCCGCACGGGCGCGGACCGCTGGCCGGACCTGCACGAGCTGTGCCATGCCCCTGGCCACCAGGACCGCATGCTGGGCTGGGTGAGGGTCCCGTGCGCCTGCGAGCGTCATCAGGAGGCGCCATGACCACCGCTCAGGAACAGTCCGCGCGGCACGCCGCAGGGCCGGATCCCGTCGTGGATCGGGCAATCTGGGAGCGGCTCCGCCGTGCTGCCTACCTTGGCCTGCTGCTGCCTGAAGGGTTGACGCTCCTCGACCAGCTCCACGACCTGTACCCCGACTGGCGGGAGGAATGGTGACCATGGCCGGCGACGAGCCGCAGGTGCCGGGCCACTGCATCGGCTGCGGGGTCGGCGGCAGGCTCGGCCGACTGATCAACGAGGTCGATACCAACTCCGGCGCGGGCTGGACCAACGTGCAGTGCGCGGAGTGCGAGGAGCAAGGCCGGGGCCTGCCGCCGGTCGGGCCGTGGACACCGCGTCGACACCAGCTCTGAGCCACTGGAGTCAGTTCCGCTCCGGGACTTGAATCTCCCCCAACGGGAGTTCCTAGCGTGGCCGCATGCGAAACGATCACGACATCACGACCGCGTTCGTCCTGGCCTCCGGCCCCTTCACGGGCGGACTGCTGTGGGAGCGGGTGGGCGAGCGCCTGCGCGAGGCGGGTGCGGAGGTGCACACCGCGCAGTTGACCGGGGCGGGTGGCGATGCGCCGGCCTCGGGAGATCACCCGGAGGAGGACGAGGCCGAGGCCGACCTCGAGACCCACATCGCAGATGTGGTCCGGCTGATCGACGACGTCGCCGCGCCGCAGGTGGTGCTCGTCGGGCACGGGTACGCCATCCTTCCCGTGCTCGGCGCGGCGCAGCAGCGTGTGGACCGCGCGGCGCGGATCGTGTACCTCGACTCCGGACTGCCGCAGGACGGCGACGCGGGGATCACCCTGGTGCCCGACGCCGGCCTGCGGGAGCTGCTGCGGGAGTCGCCGGAGGCGACGGTGCCCGCGCCCGCGCCCGACGAGTGGGAGCGGTGGGGGAACACCACCGGATTGACCGCCGCGGATCTGGACCGGCTCTCCGCGCTGGCCGCGCCGCAGCCCGGCCGCACGCTCACGCAGCCGCTGCGGCTGACCGGCGCGCTGGCGGCGGTGCCGACCAGCGGGATCCTGTGCACGGCGGGCGGGGTGACCATCGCCGCCGTGCAGAGCCTGGTGTCGTCCGGGATGCCGCAGTTCCAGGCCCTGGCCGATCCGCGGGTCGGGTTCTTCGAGCTGGAGACCGGCCACTGGCCGATGCTCTCCTGCCCGGACGAGCTCGCCGCGACGCTGCTGCGCGCCGCCGCCGGCGACGGGCACCGGCTCGTTCCGGCCGCCGCGAGCAGGCCGTTCCAGGCGCGTCCGTTCCTGCTGGACGTCCCCGACGCGGCCCGGGTCCGCAGCGGCCGCGTCGACCTGCACCTGCCGCCGCGGGTGGCCCCGCAGCCGGACGCCGGGTATCCCGTTCCCGCCGTGCTCTTCGTGCACGGCGGCCCGCTGCCGCGGGACATGGTCCCCGCGCCGCGCGACTGGCCGCTATACACCGGCTACGCCCGACTCGCGGCGAGCGAGGGCCTCGTCGGAGCGGTCGTGTCGCACCGCCTCCACACGCCGTCCGACTACCCGACCGCCGCCGCGGACGTCGCCGAGGCCCTGGAGGTGCTGCGCGCCGATCCGCGCGTCGACGCGGAGCGGATCGCGGTCTGGTGCTTCTCCGGCGCGGGCCTGCTGCTGGCGGACCACCTCGCCGCTCCCCCGCCGTGGCTGCGTTGCGTCGCCGCGACCTATCCGGTGCTGGCCCCGCTGCCGGGGTGGACCGGTGTCGACCCGCGCTTCGCCCCCGCCGCGGTGCTGCCGAAGTCCGGCGGCCTGCCGGTCGTGCTGACCCGCGTCGGCCTGGAGTCGCCGGAGATCGCCGAGACCGTGGCCTCGTTCCTTGCGGCCGCAGGCGAGTGCGGCGCGACGGTGGAGCTCGTCGACGTGCCGAACGGCCGCCACGGCTTCGACGTGGAGGAGCCGACACAGGAGTCCAGCGAGGCCGTCCGGCGCGCGATGCGCGCGGTGTGCGCGCGTCTGCGCGGTTGAGTTGAGCCGGATTCTCATCGCGTCTTCATACGGCGGGGCCGGTCGGCGGGTATCAGCCGGGTGTCCGAGCATTTCGCAGGTCAGGCAGGACAGGGCAGGCGAGGACCATGGGACCGTACGGACCTCTTCGCATCCACGGGGCCGGGAACCACGGCTGGTTCTGGGTGTTCTCGGGGATCACGATGGTGCTCTTCTGGGTGCTGTTGGTGCTGGCGATCATCCTGATCGTCCGCGCCCTCACCCACCGCGGCCGGTGGTCCGGCCGCAACGGCGCCGCTCACACCGTGCCGGCGCCGCCGCCCGGCTCCGCTTCCGGCTACACGCCGGGCGCGCCCGCAGGCGGCTCGGCGGAGCAGATCCTCGCCGAGCGGCTCGCCCGCGGGGACATCGACGTCGACGACTACCACCGCCGCCTCGCCGCGCTGCACCAGGGCACCGTCCCGCCGCCGCCGACGTCCCCGCCCGCGCCCCCGTCCTCGGAGGCGTAGCGGCGTAGCGGCGAGGCGGCTGCGCGCGACGCGGCGACCGCCGCCCGAACGGAGCAGTAGCGGGTCATCCCCGCGGCCGGCTGCGGACACGATGGCAGGGACCCGTCGTTCCGCAGCAGGCAGCAGGGGAGGGTCCGTGTCCGCTCCCGAGGCGCTGCGCAGGGCACAGGCGCGCCTCAAGGCGACCAGGGCGGCGGCGCTGGGACGGTTCGAGTCGATGCAGGACCGGTGGCCCGTGGTCGGGGCGCTGCTGGTGCGGATTGTGAACGTGGGGCTGATGGACGCGGCGACACGGCTGGCCGCGCAGCTGTTCCTGACGACGATCCCGCTGCTGTTCGCACTCGGCGCGTTCGGCCCCGACAGCTTCCGGAGCCGGATGCTCTCCTCCTTGCGGGCGACGTTCGGACTGACCGGCGACAGTGCCCAGCAGGTGAAGCAGGTGGTGCAGGCGAGCAACGGCTCCGGGAGCCTCCAGCAGACCGTCGGCTGGATCGGCCTGGTGATGGCGCTGCTCTCCGCCACCAGTTGCAGCCGCGTCATCGCGCGGGTGTGCGCGGACGCCTGGGCGATGCCGAAGGCGCGGAGCCGTCCGGCGGCGTGGCGGTGGCTGGTCTGGATCATCTGCCTGGTCGGCTTCGTGCTGGTGCAGGGGCTGCTGCGCGACGGGTTCGGCGCCGGTCTGTGGCTGGGCATCCCGCTGACGTTCCTCGCGAGCGTGGTGCTGTGGTGGTGGACGCAGCACCTGCTGCTGGTGCGCCGGGTCGCTTGGCTGCCGCTGCTGCCGGGCGCGGTGCTCTGCGCGACCGCGACGACCGCGCTGTCCCTGACCGCACGCCTGTACATGCCGAACGCGCTCAACCGCACGCTCCAGGACTACGGGTCGCTGGGTCTGGTGCTGACCCTCCTCTCCTGGCTGATCGTGCTCTCCGCCGCGATCGTCTTCGGCATCACGCTCGGCGCGGTGCTCGCCCAGCACCCGCCGCTGCAGCCGCTGCTGCACGCACCGGTGACCAGGAGTCCCGGGGAGGCCGGGGCGCCGGGGCGCCCGCCGGTTGAGCCGGGCGGGTGAACGCGTCGCCGCGCGGGCCGCCATATGTCCTGATATGTCTTTTCTCCAGCAACCGCCCCGGAGGAGGGACCATGTCCAACTACCCGCTGCTCGACATCTTCTGGACGATGCTGGAGTTCTTCCTCTGGATCCTCTGGTTCTTCCTGCTCTTCAAGGTCCTCACCGACATCTTCCGCAGCCACGACATGGGCGGCGGAGTGAAGGCGCTCTGGATCGTCTTCGTGATCCTGGTGCCCTTCCTGGGCGTCCTCGTCTACGTCATCGCCCGTGGCCGGGGTATGACCCAGCGGGACATCGACCAGGCGCAGCAGGCCGACGCCGCGTTCAAGCAGTACGTCCGCGACGCCGCCGCAGCCCCCGACGGCGGTGCGGGCGGTGGCGGTGGTGGCGGCTCGAGCCACGTGGACGAGCTTGCCAAGCTCGCCGAGCTGCGGCGCAGCGGCGCGCTGACGGACGAGGAGTACCAGAAGGCGAAGGACAAGCTGCTCGCCTGATCCGCAGGACCGCACCCGAGGCAGGAGGGGAACCGGGTGGCCAACAAGGAGAGCGTCGGCACCGTGGTGGTCGCGGGCGCCGCCAATCTCGGCGTCGCCGTCGCCAAGGTGATCGCCGGGACGATCAGCGGCTCCAGCGCGATGCTCTCCGAGGCCGCACAGTCCTTCGCCGACACCGTCACCGAGGGGCTCCTGTTCACCGCCCTGCGGCACGGCGACCAGCCGCCCGACGCGCGACACCCCTCGGCCACCGCCGCGCAGATCGAGGCCCGGTGCGAGCAGGCGGAGCGTCGGCTGAGGACCCGCTACCCGCAGATCGCCCGCGTCTACCTCGACCCGACCCCCGGCGGCCCCGCCTCGGGCTGAGCCCGGTCACCGAACGGTTCCCCGACCCGGCGGGGCCGGGGACGAGACCCGAGGGACGCGAGGGACGCGAGAGACGCCGGGCAGGCCCGCACGGGCTACCCGGAGCGGCCCTGACGGGCCGCGAGTCTCCGGGTCACGGCCAGGACCGCCGACGCGCAGGTCGTTCCCAGCACCGCTCCCGCCACCACGTCGCCCGGGTAGTGCACGCCCGTATGGACCCTGGAGTACCCGACCGCGCAGGCCAGCAGCCCCAGCGGGGCCGCGGTGACCGGCAGGACCGTGCCCACCGTCGTCGCCAGCGCGAACGCCGACGCCGTGTGCCCGGAGGGGAACGACGCCGAACTGGGCATCGGCACGTGACGGTCGACGCGGACCTGTGCCGCCTCGCGGTCCGGACGGGGGCGGCGGACCAGGCTCTTGCCGAGCAGGTTGGCGCTGAAGGAGGCCAGACCGACCGCCGCCGCCCCCGCCAGGCCCGCCGTCCGGCAGCGCCCCGGGAGGAGGGTGAGGGCCGCCGCGATCGAGAGGTTGATCTTCGAGTTGTTCGCGGCGTGCGAGAGCCTGCGCAGCCCGACGTCCAGCGCGGGCGTGTCCGTGGCCGCCACGGCGGCGTACAGCGCGCCGTCGAGGGTGGCGAGGTCGTGCAGGACGGCGTCTTTCACGGGCGGTTCTCCATCGGACGGAGGAAGGCGAGACGGGCGACGTCGCGCCAGTCGAGACGGCGGGCGTGGACCTGCTGGTTCGGATCCGCGCCGGGACGGTCGCGCGGCACGCGCACCCGCAGGGCGCGGGCGGCCAGGGAGCAGACGACGGGCGTCGGCAGGAACAGCGCCTCGCCGTCCACGGCGACCGCGATCTCGACCGCGTCCGCGTCGACGGTGACCTGACGCGCCGACAGCACCGTCAGACCGGCCGCGCGGTCGCCGCGCAGCGCCAGGTCCGCCGCCTGGGCGGCGCCGTCGACGCGGATGCCGAGGACGCCCAGCACGCCGCGGTCCAGACGCGGACGGCGGCCCAGGCTGATCGGGTCGGGCGCGGCGTAGGGGTTGTTGCTGATCAGCAGCGCCTGCGGCGCGTCGAGGCGATGGTCGCCCGCGAGCGCGGTCAGGTGCGGGCCTCCCGTGCCGAGCAGCAGCTCGGGCAGCGCGTCCAGGGCGGTGGCGGTCTTGGCGTCGCGGTACTGCGGGCTCTGCACGATCTGCGCGTAGGCGCCGAAGGAGACCGTGTTGACGAAGGTCCGGCCTCCCACCCGGCCGAGGTCGACGCGGAGTTCGACGCCGTCGCGCAGCGCGTCGAGGCAGGTCGCGGGATCGGTCCGGTCGAGGCCGAGGTCCATGGCGAAGTGGTTGCGGGTGCCGGCGGAGATGACCAGGAACGGCAGGCCGTGCTCGGCCGCGACCGCGGCGACCAGGGCCTGGGTGCCGTCGCCTCCGGCGACGCCGAGCAGGTCGGCGCCCTCGGCGACGGCCTGGCGGGCGATCCCGGCGACGTCCTGCTGCACGGAGGTGTCCAGCAGCACCACGCGCGCGCCCAGCTCCTCGGCCCGCCGGACCAGCCCGAACTGCTCGACCTTGCCGCCGCCCGACTTCGGGTTCATGATCAGCACGGGCCGTCGCGGCGGCGGGGTCTCCACCGCCGGCATCGGCTTGGGCGGCCGGGCCGCCCGCAGCGCGGACCGCGCGAAGAGGAGCGCGACACCCCAGAGGACGAGCGCGAGCAGGACGACGAGCGCCTCCCGCGAGCTGACGGCCAGCACGAACACCCCGATCGGCGCGGCGACGGCCACGACGGCCCCGATCACGCGCGGCAGGCCGTGGTGGGCGAGCGTCCACCACGCGCCGACAGCGGTGACCGCCAGCGCGATCAAGGCGCAGAACAGCACAAGCAGCCCGTGCAGACCGGTGAACGCCACGGCGGCGACCGCCCCCGCCGCGCAGAGCAGCGCGGCCTGCGCCAGCAGCTGCGGCCGACGAGCCGGCCTGTCCGTCATCGGCACCCTTTCGTCCGCACGCGTGTCGGTGCCGACACGCTATCCGCGACAGCCCTGCTCGGCGCGCCGGACTCCGCCCCGAGCGTTCAGCGCGCGCGGCGCTCACCCGTTCAGCAGCAACGCGGGCGCTCCCGCGCCCATGCCGACCTGGCCCGCCCCCGTACTCCCACCGCCCGGCGTCAGACGTCGCTGACGGCCTTGACCCGGCCCTGGGCGATCGCGGCCAGCAGGGCCGCGTGGTCGAGGTGGGTCTGCTCCGCGTAGCCCGCGGCCCAGGAGGCCACCGCGCGGTCGAAGACGTCGCTGCGGCCGAGGTACTCGGCGATCTCCGCACGCATGCCGGAGCGGGCGTGGGCGCGGGCCAGGGTGCGGCCGCAGACCTGGGCGTAGCGCAGCAGCATCCGCGCGTCGAGGCGCTCGATCTCCAGCGAGCCCTTCATGTCGCGCAGCTGACGCCAGTAGAAGAAGCGTCCGGCGGGACCGGTGGCCCAGCCGAGGAAGATGTCGCTGGCCGCCTGGAGCAGCCGCTGCCCGACGACCACGCGCTGGCCCTGGTGCCGGTGCTTGCTCGGAGCCAGGTGTGCCGCCAGCACGGACTGCTCCGCCTCCTTGATCTGGAGCATCAGCGGGTCGCCGACCGTCGTCCCGGCCAGCAGGGCGACGAAGCAGCGGGTGCCGACGCTGCCCACGCCGACCACCTTGAGCGCCGCGTCGACGACCTTGAACCGCTCCAGCAGCACCCGGAGATCCTCCTGCATGCTGTGCAGGAAGTCCTCGAAGGTCTCCTGGACGATGCCGAGGTCGCGCATCCCGATCGACTGGATCAGCGGAGGGTCGTGCTTGATCCGCGGCTCGCCGTCCGGACCGGGTTCGGTCAGCTTCTCCAGCGCCTGGAGGCTGGTGCGGCGCCGGGCCTTGGTCAGCATCTGCTCCGCTTCGGCGCGGTTGCGCTTGCGCACCTCGGTGAGCAGGTCCTGGGTGTCCACCCGCTCGTACCAGACGTCCAGCTCGGTCCAGGTGGCCAGCTCGCGCATGTGCTCGCGGTAGGCGCGGGCGGCAGCCTGGGCGGCCGCGGTCGCGTCGTTCTCGGACTGGCCGTTCTGGCGCGAGGCCACGGCCACGGACGCGGCCAGCCGCTTGACGTCCCACTCGAACGGGCCCGGCAGGGTCTCGTCGAAATCGTTCAGGTCGAAGAGCAGGGCACGCTCGGGCGAGGCGTAGAAGCCGAAGTTCGACAGGTGCGCGTCCCCGCACAGCTGCACGGTCAGCCCGGTGTTCGGCGACGAGGCGAGATCCGCCGCCATGATCGCGGGGCCGCCGCGCAGGAAGGCGAACTCGGTGGCGGCCATCCTGCCGTAGCGGATCGGCACGAGCTCCGGCACACGGGTGGCGGCCTGCGCCTCCAGGATGGAGATCGGATCGGTGCGGTCCTTCGGCGGCGTCCACGGGCCCTGCGAGGAGCGGGGCACCGTCTTGCGCACGTCGCGCCCGCGCGATTCCTCCTCGCCCAGCCGCGCGACCTGCGGCACCGACTTAGGCCCGGTCTCCTTCTTCGCCGTGTCCGACGACTTCTCCGACTTCTCCGCCTTCTCCGGCTTCTCCGCAACCATCACGAACCCTCCAGACCCTCGGGCGTCGCCGAAGCGGCCGGCCGCTCCTCGTCGAGGAAGCGGACCACCAGCAGCACGACCGCCACGATGACCACGATCCAGAAAACCACCCATCCGGTGGGGTAGGACCACAGCGCCAGCGTCAGCGCGCCGGCCGCCAGCACGATCCACATGATCCACTTGTAGTAGCGGTGGACGAACGGTCCGACCGGCCCGAGCTTCATGCCCGCCGCCCGCTCCAGCGAGCCGCGGGTAGCGTCGAGGCTGCCGGTGATCGCACCGCGGACGCGTGCGGCCCTGCGACCGTGGCCGGTGTACCAGAAGCCGAGGCCGACGGCGACGCCGAGCACCACGACCGAGCGGACGGCCGTCCGCAGGAACAGCACCAACTGATCGTAGATCGCCTTGGCCGCGCCCTGGTTGACATCGGCGGGAAGTTTGTCCAGATAGATCGCCCGGAAGACGGTCAACCCGATGCCGAGCACCAGCGCGCCGAAGGCGATCCCGAACGACGCCGCGACCGCGGCCCGTCGCCAGCGTCTGGCCAGCCAGACGCCGACGACGGCCAGCACCACGCCGATGACGGGCAGCCAGTTGCCGACGATCTGGAGCAGCCGGAACCCGGTCTTGGCCTTCCCGATGTTCTTGTCGTCGACGACGGTGAAGTCCGTGTGGATCTCCGGGATCTTCGCGGCGATCGTCATGCCGTTGCTGACCAGCCGCTGCTTGACCTGGTCGATCACCGGGGCGAGGTCGATCACGACCGAGTTCTGCGTCAGCTGCACCGCGCCGCCGCCCTGGCCGGTCAGGGCCTTCACCATGGTCTGGTGGATGCGACGGTTGGCGTCCTCCCAGAAGCCCTGGAACCAGGAACTGGCGACGACGTTCTGTGTCTGCTTCTGGACGAAGCTCGTGATCGCGTTGTCGATCGGCCCGCTGAGCTTGCCGAGGGCCGCGTCCAGCTTCGGCCGGTCCGTGGGCGCGACCTGTTCCAGCAGGGTGTTCACGTCGATGTGCTGGGAGACCGCCTGCGCGGTCCGGTTCGCGATCGCCGCCTGGACGTCGGGGTTCGCGGGCAGCGGCGCGACCATGGCGACGTAGCGGTTGGTGTCGCCGATGATGCTGGACGCCCAGGACGCGACGATCGACAGCGGCGCGAGGATGCACGCCACGGTGATCAGCACGGCGGAGAGGGCGGACTTCCAGCGCTGCCTTGGCGCCTGAAGCTCGGCCACCTGCGCCCGGAGCCGCCGCAGCTCCGCGTCGTCCGGTTTGCCCGAGCCGCCGGGCGCGGGCGTCCCGCCCGGGGTGCCGCTGTCGCCCGGCGGGCGCGTCACGTCGGGGGTGCCGCTGTCGTCCGGCGTGGGCGTCCCGCCAGGAGTACTGCCGTCGCCCGGCGGGCGCGTGCCGCCTGGTGTGCCGCTGTCGTCCGGCGTGGACGGCCTCTCGTCCGGCGTGGGCGTCTCGTCCGACATGCCTGCCCCTTCCGACCGAACGGCGTCCGGCTGAGTACAGGCCGGTTCGACCAGTGAACGGCAGCCGGACAGCACCCGCGATCCGGAACCCGCCGTTCGGCGGAAGCACTCGCGGGACCTGGGATGATCGATACATGGTCGACCGCATCATCGCCGCCTGTGACGGCGCCGCCAAAGGCAATCCCGGCCCCGCAGGCTGGGCCTACGTCATCGCCGACTCCTCCGGCGCCCCCCAACGCTGGCGCGCGGGCGCGCTCGGGCACAGCACCAACAACGTGGGCGAGCTGACCGCGCTGGAGCAGTTGCTGGAGGCCACGGACCCCGCCGTCCCGCTGGAGGTCAGGCTCGACTCCACGTACACGCGCGACGCGGTCACCAAGTGGCTCGCCAACTGGAAGCGCAACGGCTGGCGCACGGCCGGCGGGAAGCCCGTCGCCAACCAGGAGCTGATCCAGCACATCGACGCGCTGCTCGCCGACCGGGATGTCTCCTTCGTCTACGTCGCCGCGCACCAGGTCGACGGCGACCCGCTGAACGCGATCGCGGACAAGGCCGCCAGCGACGCCGCCCGCCACCAGCGGGACGCCTCCGGCACCTCGTCCGACCTGCCCGTCCCGGACCCGGTGACGCCCGCGGGCCGCGCCAAGGTCGCCAAGCCCGCGCGCTCCGGCAGCGGCACGGGCGGCGGCACCGGCCGCACCCTCGCGGCGCGGTACCCGGGCACCTGCCCGTGCTCCCGCCCGTACGCGAAGGGCGACAAGATCACCAAGGTCGGCGCGAGCTGGGGCCACCCGGAGTGCGCCTCCGCCTGACGGCGACGGCCCCACCCACTGCAGCCGCGCCCACCGGCCCGCCCCCGCGCGCGCCCGCCGGTGGGCGCGGGCACGTCGGCCGTCACGGGTCGGCGTCACTCCTCCCCTCAGGCGGCCCGGCCCGGGGCCTCACCAGGGGTCAGGTCCGGAAGTGGCCGACAGCCGCGGTCGGCCCCGGCCCATGGCGTCCCCGGCGGGGCGGCTCCCGCCAAGAGCCCGCCGACGACAGCACCACCCCACCCCAGAGGCCACCGCGGACGCGGGACGGCGGCCGGCCCGGGCCTCGCCACGTGTCAGGTCCGGAAGTGGGCGACAGCCGCAGGCCGCCCGGCCCATGGCGTCCCGTCCGCGGCCCCCGCCAAGGGCCCGCGGACGACACGGCACCACCCCGCCCCACAGACCACGGCAGCGGCGGACGGCCGCCGGTCCGGGGGCGCGCCGGAGGCTGCGGGGCGTCAGCGCCGGAGGCTGCGGGGCGTCAGCGCCGGTGGACGATCTCGCCGCCGACCGTGGAGAGGTCGACGACCGTGTCGAGGATCTCGCGCGGGTCCGCGATCGCGAAGAGGTCGCGGGAGAGGAGCACCAGGTCCGCCTGCTTGCCGACGGTGATGGAGCCGAGCCGCTCGTCCAGGTGGTTGGCCCAGGCGCTGCCCATCGTGTAGCCGTGGATCGCCGTCGCGAGGTCGACGGTCTCCTCCGGCATCCACGCGGGGCCACCCGCGGGCGCCTGCCGGGTCACCGCGGTGTAGAGGCCGACCATCGGGTCCATCTCGGCGACGTTCCAGTCGCTGGAGAACGCCAGCCGCGCGCCGGACGCGTGCAGCGTCCGCATCGGCCAGGCCTTGGTCCAGCGGTCCTTGCCGACGGCCTCCGCCCAGTCCTGGCCGGGTCCGGCGATGTCGGGGGCGCAGTGGCGGGGTTGCATGCAGGCGACGACGTCGAGTTCCGCGAAGCGGGCGACATCGGCGGGGTCGAGGCACTCGACGTGGACGACCTGGTGGCGGGAGTCGCGACGGCCGTTGACCGCGCGGGCGTGCTCGAAGGCGTCGAGGACCGTGCGGATCCCGCGGTCGCCCGTGGCGTGGACGAAGAGTTGGAAGCCCGCCGCGTCCAGCGCCGTGACGGTCGTCGCGAACTCCGCCGGCGGGTAGAACGTCTCGCCGCGGTGGTGGGCGTGGCCCGCGTACGGCTCCAACAGGGCGGCGGTGTGCGGCTCGACGACGTCGTCGATGTACAGCTTGAGCGGGCCGACGCGCATCCGGTCGCCGCCGTGGCGGCGTGCGGCCTCGGCGAACTCGGCGAGCTCCGCCTCGGTCGTGCCGCGCGGGTGGAAGAGCGCGGCGACCAGCCGGGAACGCAGCCGTCCCTCCGCGACCGCCCGCTCGAACAACTCCAGGTCGTCGAGGGAGTTCTGCGGCTCGACGACGGTCGTGATGCCGAACCCGGCCGCCAGGTCCAGGCTTTCGCACAGCCGCCGGTACTGGCGGTCCGGGTGCGCCCACGGGACGCCGGCCGCGCGCAGCGCCCGGTGGCCGTCGCGGGAGAGGCCGCGTACGGCGAAGTCCGTGAGGAATCCGGTCGGTTCACCGGTCTCCGGGTTCTTCTGCACGGTGCCGTAGGCGGTCTGCCCGGTGTCCGCGTCGATGCCCAGGCGGCTCAGCGCGGCGGTGTTGAGCCAGGCCGTGTGCACGTCGTAGCTGAGGACGAGGGCCGGGCGGTCGCCGGTGAAGGCGTCGAGGTCGGCGGCGGTCGGCATGCGGCCGTCGGGGATCGCGGAGTAGTCGAAGGCCTCGGCCTCGACCCACTCCGCGTCCGGGTGGCGCTCCAGCCACGCGGCGATCCGCGCGCCGATCTCCTCCAGGCTTCGAGCGCCCGCGAGTTGGACGCAGGCGGCGTCGGAGCCGAGGCGGACGTGGTTGTGCGCGTCGATGAAGCCGGGGAGCAGCAGGCGGCCGCGGGCGTCGACCACCTCGGTGTCCTGGCCGCGCCAGGCGGTCCAGCCGTCCTCGGCGCCGACCCAGACGATCTCGCCGTCGCGGACGGCGACGGCCTCGGCGCGCGGGAGGTCGGGGTCGACCGTGTGGACGTGGGCGTTGTGGATGACCAGATCGGCGGGGCGGTTCACAGGATCTCCGAGCGTGCGGTGCTTGCGGTGCTTGCGGTGACGGCCTCGCCGACAGCGTCGGCGGTGGACGGCTCGGCCGGGCGTTCGTCAGCCGGGAGACTGAGCTGCCAGTGGGTGGCGGACCGCGGGCGCAGGTAGCAGAGCCAGTACACCGCGCCCGCGGCCAGGACGATGCCGGTGACGATCAGGTCGTGCGCGGTCTGCTGCGTCAGCACGTAGGCCAGCGACGCGACGGTGACCACCGGCGCGACCGGCCACAGCGGCATCCGCCAGGCCCGGGTGGCCCGGTGGCGGCGGGTCCGCGCGGTGAGCGCGGCGACGCCGAGCAGCAGGTAGATGACCGCGACGACGACGCCGGTGAAGCCCAGCAGCGCGTTGATGTCGACGGCGAGAGCGAGGACGACGCCCGGCAGACCGATGCCGAGGGTGGCGACCCAGGGCGAGCCCCAACGCGGGTGGATCCGGCCCAGCGCCCGGTTGACCGGGTCGGGCCAGGTGCGGTCGCGGGCGGAGGCGAACAGCACGCGGCCGTTCTGCAGCACCATCACGATGACGGCGTTGAGGATCGCGGCGGCGACGCAGAGGCTGACGAAGGTGCCGACGCCGGTGCCGGCCCAGGAGTCGACGATCGCGACCAGATCCCCCGCGGCCAGCTGGTCGGGTGAGCTGACGCCCAGACAGATCGCGGTCACCGGGACGGTGATGACGACGACGCCCGCCAGCAGCGACCACAGCACGGTCCGGGAGACGGTGCGGCGCGGCTCGACGAGGTCCTCGGAGAGGTAGATCGCGGTGCCGAAGCCGTTGTAGGTGAACAGCGCGACGGCGAGACCGGAGACCAGCAGGGCGGCGGTCATCGGCGAGGTGTGGCCGTGGCCGTCGGGGACGCCGGCGTGCAGCAGGGTGGACAGGGGCTGCCTGGCGTGGGCGAAGCCGAGCACGCTGACGAGCGCGGCGGCCAGCATCTCGATGCCGAGGAAGAGCCCGGTGATCAGCGCGTTGGACTTGATGTCGAGCACGCCGACGCAGACCGCGATCAGCATCACCGCGGCGCCCGCGTAGCGGGCGTCGACGTGGACGATCGAGCCGATGTAGTCGGCGGTGCCCAGCGCGATGATCGGCGGGATGACGACGAGCGAGACGATCGAGATGACGAAGACCAGCCAGCCGGTCATCCGGCCCAGCAGCTGCCCGACGATCGAGTACTCGCCGCCCGCACTCGGCACCAGCGTGCCGAGCTCCGCGTAGCACAGGCCGACGCCGAGGGAGAGGACGGCGGCGATGAGCAGCGCCTGGACGGTGCCGCTGCCGAGGGTCATCAGCAGCGGCGGCACGACGATGAACAGGGACGAGGCGGGGGTGACGCAGGAGAGCGTCAACATGACCGCGCCGAAGACGCCGAGTGATCTGGGCAGCTCGGCGGCTTCAGCGGGTGCTGGGGCCGGGGTGGGAGACGGCATCCGTATCGGGCTCTCTGCTGGACGCGGACGGGGTGGTCCGGCCATTAGAGGGCAGGCGAAAAGACGGCGTCAAGGCTCGCTAGAGAGGGAATTGCAGGCTTTTTGCCATGCTGCCTGCGATTCATTCGAGAAGTACGCCTTGCCCCACGAAATCGCCCGTCAGATGGGCGAAATCTGCGCGTAGTCCTCCTTGACGATCTCCAGGTGGACCCAGCTCTCGGAGCGGACCGCGCCCGGGAGTGCCCGCAGCCGGTCGAGGGTCGCCAGCAGCCGGGCCCGGTCGGGCGCGTCCACCCCGCAGACCAGGTCGAACCGCCCGTGCCCGGTCATCACGAAGTTGACGCCCTCGATCGCCGCCGCGGCCGCGGCGACCGAACCGGCGTCCGCCTCCACGCCGATCCCGATCCCGGCCGCCTCGCGCACGCCCACCGCCGCCGACGCGACCAGGCCGGTGACGTGCACCGCGCCGGAGTCGATCAGGCGCAGCACCCGGGCGCGGGTGGCGG
The DNA here is from genome assembly GCF_000787855.1 of Streptacidiphilus anmyonensis. Lineage (GTDB taxonomy): Bacteria > Actinomycetota > Actinomycetes > Streptomycetales > Streptomycetaceae > Streptacidiphilus > Streptacidiphilus anmyonensis. The sequence goes on from NZ_BBPQ01000005.1 coordinate 166,256, forward strand.
CCTGGGAGAGGCCGACGCGCTCGGCCAGGTCGGTGTAGCTCGTCCGGCCGTCGCGCTGGAGCAGCGCGAGCAACGCGCGGTCGCGTTCATCGGGAGCCGGCGTCGCGGCGCGTTCCCGGGCGGGCGCCTCGCGGCCGCCCGGCGAGGACGCGGAGGACGCGGAGGAGGCCGAGGAGGCCCAGTTCGACGAGTAGGCCTCCTTGACCAACTCGACGCAGCGGACCACCTCGATGCCGCGCACCTGCGGCGCGGACCGGATCGCCGCGAGCTCGACGTCGAGCGCGGCGGCGTCGCGGGCGCGGACGTCCGCGACGAGCTGACGCCGTCCGGCCGTGCGGGACAGGAACATCACCGCGTCCCGCCCGGCCAGGACGCGCGCGGCGGCGGCGCTGTCGCCCACCGCCTCGACGGAGACGTGCGCGAGCGCGCCGAGCCCGACCACCTCGGGCGCGACGATCCCGACGACGCGCACCTCCCGCCGGTCCAGCAGCCGCTGCACGCGCGCCCGCGCGGCCTCCCGGGAGATCCCGACCTCGTTCGCCAGCTCCTGGAAGCTGGCCCGCCCGTCGCGTTGCAGGGCGGCGACGAGTGCGGCGTCGGTGGCGTCGAGCATGGAGTCTCCCCGGGAGGGCTAAGCCGTGGCGGTGGGCACGAGCGCGCGGACGTGGTCCAGGAAGGCCGTGAGAGCGATCTCGAACGCCTGGTCCGCGCGGCCGGGGCCGGGGACCGCCGCGAGGGCCTGGGCCAGCAGGGGCGTGGAACCGTCCGGGTTGGGCTGCCACATGATCTCGGGGGCGGCGAGGTCGAGTGCCGAGCCCAGCACGATGTTCTCCATCGCGGTGATCACGGGCATCACCGACTCCAGCGCGAACCCCGCCTCCAGCAGCGTCGCCACGCCCTGCTCGTACTGCGCGAGCACCTCGGGGGCGGCGATCTGAGACGTCGTCAACAGCGGGATGGCGCGCGGATGGGCGGCGAACGCGGCGCGGTAGGAGCGGGCCCACGCCTCCAGGGCGAGGTCCCAGGGCCGCAGTTCGAGCGTGGACGCGTCGATGTCCTCCGCGATGCGGACACGCAGCAGTTCGACGATCCCGGCACGGCCCTCGACGTGGTGGTAGACGGAGGCGGTCTGCACGCCGAGGCGGCGGGCGATCTTGGGGACGCTGAAGTCGCCCTCGGCGTCGACCAGGTCGAGCGCGGTCGCGGCGATCCGCTCCCTGTCGAGCAGGGCCTTGCTGGGTCGCCCCATGGCGGATCCCCTCCGCGTGATCGGGAAATTCGGGTCTTCCCAGAGCGTATCCGTGCGGTCTAAGGTGCCAAAACCATCAAGCTTTAGGTTTATCGGCCGCGCCGCAGAAGGGCACCCCCATGACTGAAACCTCCGACTCGGCCAGAGCCACCGACGCCGCCCCCACCCTCCGCCGGGGCACCCTCGGCACCGCCGACATCGCCTTCTTCGTGGTCTCCGCCGCCGCGCCGCTCACGGTGATGGCCGGGGTCGCCCCGCTCGCCCTGCTGATCGGCGGCATCGGCGCCCCCGCGGCCTACCTCGCCGCGGGCATCACGCTCGCGGTCTTCGCCGTCGGGTTCACCACCATGAGCCGGCACGTCCGCCACGGCGGCGGCTTCTACGCCTACATCACCCGCGGGCTCGGCCGCCCGGCCGGCTTCGGCGCGGCGCTGCTGGCACTGCTCGGCTACCTGGCGATGAACATCGGCGTCTACGGGCTGCTCGGCTCAGCGACCCACGACACGCTCGCGTCGCTCACGGGCTGGAACGTGCCGTGGCCTGTGCTCGCGCTGACCGGCGTCGCCGTCATCTGGTTCGGGGGCTTCCGGTCGATCGACTTCGGCGCCAAGGTGCTCGGCGTCCTGCTGCTCGCCGAGACCGCGATCCTGGTGCTGCTCGCCGTGGCCGTGCTGGCCAAGGGCGGCGCGCACGGCCTCTCGCTCAGCGCGTTCGCGCCGAGCCGGATGACGGCGGGAGGCATGCCCGGCGTGCTGGCCATGGCCTTCGCCGCGTTCACCGGCTTCGAGTCCACCGTCATCTACCGCCGCGAGGCCCGGGATCCGGCGCGCAGCATCCCGCGCGCCACCTACATCGCCGTCGCCTTCCTGGGCCTCTTCTACGCCTTCATCGTCTGGACCGTCATCCAGGCCTACGGCGACCGGCAGGTCGTCGCGGCTGCGGCCAAGGACCCCACCGGGCTGTTCTTCTCCGCCATCAGCGGCTACGTCGGCCCGTGGGCCGCCGACGTGATGCACGTGCTGATCGTCACCAGCCTCCTCGCCTCCCTGCTCGCCTTCCACAACGCCACCAACCGCTACGTCCTGGCCATGGCGGAGGAGGGCGTGCTGCCCGCCTCGCTCGGGCGGATCCACCCCAGGCACCGCTCGCCCTACGTCGCGGGCGTCGCGCAGACCGTGCTGGCCGTCGTGGTCGTCGTCGCCTTCGCCGCCGCCGGGGCGGACCCGTACACGCAGTTGCTGCTGTGGGTGAACACCCCCGGCATGCTGGCGCTCGTCGCGCTCCAGCTGCTCGCGGCCGTCGCCGTTCCGCTGTACTTCCGCCGCGTCTCCCACGGCGAGGGACCGCTGCGCACGGTCGTCGCCCCGGCCGTCGCCACGCTGCTGCTGGGCGCGGCGCTGTGGCTGGTGGTCGCGAACATCAACCTGCTCACCGGTGCCTCGTCCACCGTCGACCTGACGCTGATCCTGCTCGTCCCGGCCGCCTTCGCGGCAGGCCTCGGCTACGCGCTGCGGGTGCGCGCCAGCAGGCCGCGCGTCTACGAGCGGTTCGCCGCCGAGCCTACGGCGGAGCCCGGCGAGGAGCCCGCTCTCGCCCCCGCCACTTCCTGACCGACCCTCACCCTGCCTCGAAGGAGCATGCATTGTCCTCCGCACCGGACATCATCGTCCTCGCCGCCCGCGTCCACACCCTCTCCCCCGGCGCCGCGCCCGTCACCGCCGTCGCCGTCAAGGACGGCCTGATCAGCGCCGTCGGCGACGCGGCCGACGCCCGCGCCTGGCGCGGGCCCGGCACGGAGGTGGTCGACCTCGGCGACGCCACCCTGGCACCGGGTCTGACGGACGGTCACAGTCACCCCGTGCTCGGCCTCGAGATGGCCACCGGCGTCGACCTCTCCGCCGTGCGCGACCTCGACGGTCTGCACGCTGCGCTGGCCGGCGCGGAACGCGTCGACGGATGGGTCGTCGGCTGGGGCCTGGACCACAACGTCTTCGCCGGTCGTCCCGTCCACCGCCAGCACCTTGAGGCCGCGCTCGGCCCCGACACACCCGCCTTCGTCCGCCTCTACGACGGCCATTCGGCGCTGGTCAGCGGCGCGGCCCTGCGGATCGCGGGCCTGGACGGGCCCAGGGAGTTCGCGCAGCGCGCGCTCGTCGTCTGCGACACGGACGGCGCCCCGACCGGGCACCTGATCGAGCACGCCGCGATGGACCTCGTGGTCGCCGTGATGCCGCGCCGCCCGCTCGCCGAGCGCCGCGAGACGCTGCTCGCGCTGCTCTCCGGCATGGCCGCGACCGGCCTGACCGGCGCCCATGTCATGGACGCGGGCGGCGACGTGCTGGAGTTGCTGCGCGGCGTCGAGGACGGCCACGAGCTGCCGCTGCGGCTCCGGTTGGCCCCGTGGTGCATGCCCGGGACCGACAAGGAGGGCCTGGAGGAGCTGGTCGCGCTCCAGCGCGAGGCCGGTCGCAACTGGCTCGTCGGCGGCGTGAAGTTCTTCATGGACGGCACCGTCGAGGGCGGCACCGCGTGGCTGGAGCACCCCGACTGCCACGGCCAGAGCCGCGACAGCTTCTGGCTCGACCCGGAGGCGTACACGGCGGCCGTCCACCGCCTGCACGCCGCCGGAGTGCGCACCGCCACCCACGCGATCGGCGACGCCGGGGTCCGCCACGTCCTCGACACCGTCGAGGCGCTGGGCGCGGACGGCCGGATGCGGCACCGGGTCGAGCACATCGAGACGCTCCCCTACGACCAGGCCGTCCGCTTCCGGCAGACGGGCGTGATCGCCTCCATGCAGCCGACCCACTCCGCGTACACGCGCGCCGACCACACCGACCAGTGGTCGCTCAGGCTCGGGCGGGAGCGCGCCGAACGCGCCTGGATCTGCCGCACCTTGCGCGACTCCGGCGCGGTGCTGGCGCTCGGCTCGGACTGGCCGATCGCCCACTTCGACGCCCGCGGAATCCTCGCCTACGCCCAACTGCGCCGCCACGCGGGCGCCGACACCCCGCCCGTCGCCCCCGACCAGGCGCTCACCCCGCTGATGGCCTTGGAGGGCTACACCACGCATGCGGCCCTCGCCGCCGGCGAACCGGACACCACCGGCCGCATCGCCCCGGGCCTGCGCGCGGACCTCACCGCCTTCACCCTCGACCCGTTGACCACCGAGCCGGACGAACTGGCCGAAACGGCGGTGCCGTTGACGATGTCCCACGGCAAGGTCACCCACCGCACGAGCTGACGGCCTCACGGCCGCAGGCGTCCTGGTTCAGCCGCCGACCGGTGACAATCGTCGGGTGATCCGGTCGAACAGCTCCGTCAGCGGCTCGCTCACTTCGCGGCCGAACTCGGTCAGGCCGTAGGTGACCTGAGGGGGCGTGGTCGGCTCGACCTTCCGCCAGACCAGGTCGTCCCGGACCAAGGCCCGCAGAGTCTGGGCCAGCATCTTCTCACTGATGCCCTGGATGCTCTCGCGCAGCTCGAAGAAGCGCAGTTCGCTGCCCCGCAGGGAGATCAGCACCCAGACGCCCCATCTGCTGGTGACGTGGTCGACCACGTCACGCGCCGGGCAGTCGGTGTGAAACACGTCATACCGGCTGCCCCCTTCGGTCCCCCTGTGCTGCACCCCTCCCGGCATGTCATGAGCTTACCTCCAGGTATGTCCTTACCGAGAGTGAGCCCATCCTCCTAACGTCCGAGCCACCGAGGACATCTGACGAGGAGCCCATCGTGATCGTGGTGACCGGAGCAACCGGCAACATCGGCCGGCCGTTGACGCAGGCGCTGACCGAGGCGGGGCAGCAGGTGACGGCGGTGTCACGGCACTCGGCGGCGGTGCCGGACGGCGTCCGCCATCTGGCAGCCGACCTGACCAGGCCGGCCGAGCTCAGGCCCGCGCTCGCCGGGGCGGCGGCCCTCTTCCTGCTGCTCTCCGGCGACCTGCACGCCGCCGGAGCCGCCCCTGCCGACCTCATCGGCGAGGCCGTGGCCGCCGGGGTCCGGCGCGTCGTGCTGCTCTCGAGCCAGGGCGTGGTGACCAGGCCCTTCGGGCCGACGCGGATCGCGATGCGCGAACTTGAGGACACGCTACGGGAATCCGGTGTGGAGTGGACGGTCCTCCAGCCGGGCGGCTTCGCCTCCAACGCTCTGTGGTGGGCCGAGTCCGTCCGCGCACAGGGACTCGTCGCCGCACCCTTCGGCGATGTCGGCGTGCCCGTCGTCGACCCGGCCGACATCGCGGCGGTCGCGGCGGCCTGCCTGCTGGACGAACGGCACGCCGGCAACGTGTACCAGCTGACCGGCCCCGAGGTGATCACGCCGCGCCGGCAGGTGGCCGCGATCGCCCACGCGCTGGGCGCGCCGGTACGGTTCCACGAGCTGACCCGCGCCGAGGCCAGAACCGCCATGAGCCGGACCATGCCGGCGGAGCTCGCCGACGACACCCTGGACATCCTCGGCGCACCGAACGCGGCCGAACTGCGCATCAGCCCGGACGTCCAGCGGGTCCTGGGCCGCGCCCCGCGCCCCTTCTCCGTCTGGGCCGCCCGCAACGTCGCCGTCTTCCGCGAGGACAGGCGATAGCCGCGCCACGCTCGACAACGAGCTGATCCGATGAGACCGGCGGCTCTGGCGCCCCTCGTGACCCCGGCGCCTACGGCCGGGGCCAGGGACGGCCGTCGATGTGCTCGATCGAGGTGTTGAAGCGCTTGAGGTAGTCGGCGAAGGCGGCGACGTCCTCGGCGGCCCAGCCGCCCAGGACCTTGTCCAGGCCCGAGACGAGCTCCGCGCGGGCCTCCTCCAGACGGCTCGCGCCCTCCTCGGTGATCCGGAACTTGCGGGCCATGCCGCCGTCCGCGTCCGGGATCCGCTCGGCCAGGCCCGCGCCGACCAGCGCGGCGGTCTGCCGGTTCAGCGTGGAGGCGTTGAGCCCGAACGCGTCGCTGAGCTGGCCGATGGACATCGGGCCCTCGCCCTGGAGACGGCTGAGCAGGATGTAGGCGCTGCGCTCCAGGTTCGCGCTGGTGCGCTTGCTGGAGGAGCCCATGTGCACGTGTCGGCCGAGCACCATCATCTCGTACTCGATCAACTCCGTGGGCCTGCCCGGCGTCCCCGGCTTGTCCATCGCGCCCGTCTCCGATTCGTCGTCCCTCCAGGTCAGTATGCCAAGAACGACGCATCGGACGGCGGCGCAGGTCAACGCGCCAGGTACCCGCCGTCCACGGGGAGCACCACGCCGGTGACGAACGAGGCCGCGTCCGAGGCGAGGAAGGCGATCGCGCGCGCCACCTCCTCCGGCGTGCCCAACCGGCCGAGGGGGTGGGCCAACGCCATCGCCTCCAGGTACTCCGGTCCGCCCGGCTCGTCCTCGAGCGCGCGGACCCGCTCGGTGGTGATGGTGCCGGGCGCGACGGCGTTGACGCGGATGCCCCGGGCGGCCCACTCGACGGCCAGGTGCTTGGTCAGGCCGGTGGCGACGAACTTGGCCGGGCCGTAGGCGGCCTGCCGCGCCTGCCCGGCGAGGCCGGAGATGGACGAGACGCAGACGAGCGCGCCGCCGCGCCCCTCGTGCTGCTCCTCCTGGGCGAGCATCGCCTCGATCGCGTACTTGCAGGTCAGGAACATGCCGCGGCCGTCGACGGACATCACCCGGTCCCAGTCCTCCGGCGTGGTCTCCAGCACGTCGGACAACGGCAGGATCCCGGCGTTGGCGACCGCCACGTCCAGGCGCCCGAACGTCCTCACGCCCGCGGCCACCATGTGCCGCACCTCCGCGGGGACGGTCACGTCCCCGACGACCGGCAGCAGCCGCCCCGGCGCGCCCTCGGCCGTCAGCCGCGCGCCGAGCCGCTCCAGACCCGCCTCGTCCAGGTCGGAGCCGACCACGTCCGCGCCCATCCGCACGAACAGCTCCGCCGTGGCCCGGCCGATCCCGCTCGCCGCGCCGGTCACCAGACACGACCTGCCCGCCAGCTCCACCAGTGGCTGGGTCACCAGAGGCCGGTTCACCAGAGGCTCCGTCACCGCATCGCTCCCGTCCGTCGATTCCGCCGCCGTGATCAACGACGACGCGGCGCAAGCGGTGCGGTTGTCGCCCTCCTGGGCCCGCGGGCTCCGCGGTCAGACCCAGGTGTAGTTCTCGTCGGTCACGGCGGGCAGCGCGGCGCCGGTGGCCGGGGCGGCGGTCGGCGAGGCGAGTGCGGCGAGGGCCGGGCCGAGCGGAGGAAAGATCGGCAGGTCGGCGGTGCGCCGGTAGTCGATCCAGTCCACGTGTCCGATCTCGGTGCTGCCGTCAGGGAGTTCGTCGTGCTCCTCGGTGGCGAGCAGGGCGCGGACGGCCTCGGTGATGTGCATCCGGTACACGAGGTGGAGCTTGCGCGGCGACGGTGTCCGTCCCGGGCGGGTGACGCGTTGGTCGGCGACCCAGAGCAGCTCCGGCGGGGTGTGCCGTCCGGGCGGCAGCGCCAGCTCTTCCTCCAGCTCGCGGGCGAGGGCTGTCAGCAGGTCCTCGCCGGGCTCGACGTTTCCGCCGGGCGGCGTGTAGTGGATCGAGGTGGCGCGTTCGCGGCGCAGCAGTGCGACGTCGCCGCCGCAGAAGACCAGTGCGCCCACGCGGATCGCGACCCTGCCGAACGGGATGTCCTCCTGCTCCGTCATGCCGGCCAGTATCGCCGCCCGCCCGCTGAGACGTCAGCCCCGCACGGTCGTGACCGGGCACGCCGCCCGCTCGGCTAGGCTCGCGGACGTGAGCAGCCTGCCCGTCGAACCGCCGCCGGCGACCAGTCCCGTACCGCATGTCGCGCCCGTCGCACCCGTCGCGCCGGTCCTGCCCGTCACCCCGGCGATGCTGGCCGCGTCGCGGGCCGGGGTGCCCGAACGCGGGGAGCTGCCGAAGTACTTCCAGGTGAAGCAGAAGATCGACGCGGTCCTGGACGAGCTGGGCCAAGGGACCCCACTGCCGACCGAGCGGGAGTTCGCGGAGCGGTTCGGCGTCTCCCGGATGACCGTGCGGCAGGCGATCCGCGAGCTGCGGCTGGAGGGGCGGGTCCAGCGCAGCGGGCGGTCGACGGTTGCCGCCGGGCCCAAGCTGGTGCAGCCGCTGATCCTCGCCAGCTACACCGAGGGCCTGCGCCGCCAGGGCCGGCGGCCGGGCCGCGAGCTGGTGGCGTTCGAGCAGCTCGCCGCGGATCCGGCGCTTGCCTCGGGCCTGGGGGTCCAGGCGGGTGCGCCGGTCTTCCACCTGGAGCGCCTGCTGTTCGCGGACGAGGAGCGGGTGGGTCTGGAGAGCACCTACCTCTCGGTGGAGCGCTTCCCGGCGCTCGCCGCCGACTTCGACCCGCGCACCTCGCTCTACGCGTACCTGCGCACCACGGGCGTGGTCTTCGCGGACGCGGACGAGCGGATCGAGACGGTGCTCGCCTCCCCCCGCGAGGTGCAGCTGATCGGCACCAGCCCGGCGCTGCCGATGCTCCTGCTCAACCGCGTCAGCCGCGACCGCGACGGCCTTCCCGTCGAGTGCGTCCGCTCGCTCTACCGGGGCGACCGCTTCAGCTTCACCGCCCATCTGATCGCCGAGGAGAGCTAGGACGGGTCAGAGCGCCTGGGCGTCCGTGTGACGGGCGAACTTCGCGACGGCCGCCGGGGTGACGGGGGTGAAGAAGTTCACCAGGTTGCCGTCGGGGTCGCGGAACAGCAGGGACCGGTTGCCCCAGGGCATCGTGGTGGGCTCGTTGACGAAGTCGGTGACGAAGGCGCTGAGCTCCCGGTGGACGCGGTCCACGTCGTCGACGAGGAACTCGGTGATCACGCTGTGGTTCTCCGCCGGGCGGGCCGAGCCCGGGGCGAACAGCGGGACGGTGCGGACGTGGCCGATCGCGAGCGTGCCGTGGGCGGTCCTGAGCTCGGCGAAGTCCTCAGTCGCCCACTGGGCCGGCACCCCGGTGGCCCGCTCGTAGAACTCGACGAGGCGCGCGACGTCGCTGGTGATGATCCGGATCGAGACGAAGTCCATGGTGATCTCCTTGGCTCTGTGAGCTGGTGTCGAACACTTCGCAGCCTAGGAGAGATAGTGGACAGAATCGGTCCGGTATTCACGTAGGCTGGGAAAATGCCTCGCCCCGCCGCCCGCGTGCTGACCCTCCTGGAACTGCTCCAGTCGGGCGGCACCCGCACCGTGGCCGAACTCGCCGACCGGCTCGGCGTCGAGGGCCGCACGGTGCGGCGGTACGTGGACCAGCTGATCGACCTCGACGTGCCCGTGGAGTCGGTGCGCGGCCGCTACGGCGGGTACCGACTCGCCCCCGGCTACCGCATGCCTCCGCTCATGCTGAGCGACGACGAGGCCCTCGCCGTGCTGCTCGGACTGGTCACCGGCGGCCGAACGGGCCTGACGACGGCGGAGCGCACGGCGAGCGAGACGGCCTCGGCCAAGATCCGGCGGGTGCTGCCCAAACACAGCGCCCACAGGCTCGACGCGCCCCTGGAGGCCCTCGACTTCACAGACCAGCCGGGCACGTTCGAGGCCCCGGACGCCGGGATCCTGCTCACCCTCGCCGACGCGGTACGCCATCGCCGACCGGTCGCGATCCGCTACACCGACCGCGAAGGACGCCGCAGCGAACGATCGCTGCACGCGTACGGGATCGTCGCCCATGCGGGCCGGTGGTACGTCACGGGCGCGGACCCCGCGGTCGGCGAGGACCGGACGCTCCGGCTCGACCGCATCGCCGACGCGCGGACCCTGCCCGGCTCGTTCGAGCCGCCCGCGGGCCCCGGTCCGGCGCAGCGCGTGCTGTCGGGGTTCGCCGCGGCCGAATACCGGCACGAGGTGACCTTGCGGATCCACGGGACGGTCGAGCAGATCCGCGCCCACCTCCCCGCCGGCGTCGCCACTGTGGAGGAGCACGGGGACGAGCCCGCGACGGACGGGGACCGGACGACCGAGCGCTGGCTGCGCGTCGAACTGCGCGCGGAGCGGCTCGACTGGTTGCCTGCGGTGCTCGCCGCACTCGACCGGCCGTTCGTCATCGAGCGCCCGGACGAACTGCGCGACCTCGTCGTCGCGCTCGCCGACCGCCTCGCCTCCCGCGCCCGCCAGGCCTGAGGGCGCGGACGCCCGTCGTACTCCCTCTGTCCTGCGTCCTGCGTCCTGCGGCGGAGCCGGAGACTGGACCTCCGCCCGAGTCCTGATGGACCGTCACGACCCTACCTTGGTGGACATGGAGATCCCCGAGCAGTACAAGTACGCCGTCATCCCGCACGTGATGGTCGACGGAGCAGCCGAGGCCATCACGTTCTACGCGGCCGCGTTCGGCGCGTCCGAGGTGTTCCGGCGCGAAGGCGCGGACGGGCGCATCGTCCACGCCGAGATCCGCGTCCACCGTTCCACGCTCATGCTCGGCGACGCGCACGCCCCGTTCGCGTCGCCGGCAGCGGGCGGCCCGACCGCGGGCCTGCACGTCTACGTCCCGGACGTGGACGGTCTGACCGCCCAGGCGGTGGCGGCCGGCGCCGAGCTCCTCTCGCCGCCGACGAACATGCCGTACCCCGCCCGCCAGTCGATGCTCCGTGACCCCTTCGGTCACATCTGGATCCTGCTGTCCCCCACCACCTGAGCAACGAGGGCCTCACTAGCGGTCGCCCTCCCACAGGGAGGAGATGACCCCCCGGACCGAGGTGCGGAAGAGCGTGTCGAGGTCCGGGGCCGCCGCGAAGGAGGTGGCGAGTTCGGGGTCCTGTTCGGCGGTCTCCGCGGTCCAGAGGTCCGGCTCCCCCGGGTATTGCGCGGGGGCCCGTTCGCGGTTGCGTTCGACCAGGACGAAGCCGACGATCTGGAACTGCAGGGCCCGCACGGCCTCGGCGGCGGCCGTGCCACGCAGGCCGGCGGCGTGGGCCTCGTGGACGAGGGCCCGCTGCGCGGGCAGCATCATCAGCTCGGTCAGGCCGCGCTCGTGGACCAGGGCGATCAGGTGCGGGCGGGCCCGCAGCTTGCGGCGCAGGGCGAGGGCGACCGACTCGGCACGCTCAGCGGGCGTGCGGCCCTCCGCGCGGATCTCGCCCAACTCCTCGACCGTGCGCGCGACGAGCTCGTCCAGCAGGGCCTCGCGGTTGCCGACGTGCCAGTAGATCGCGGTGACGGCGCAGCCCAGCTCGGCGGCGAGCCGACGCATCGTCAGCGCGCCCGGCCCGTGGGCGCGGACGAGCTCGGTCGCGGCGTCCAGCACCGCGCCACGGCTGAGTGCGTCCTTCACGACCATCCCGCGTCACCCTCTCCGCGCAAGCGCCATTGACGGAACGCCAATTGTGCTCCGGAATACCACAGATGAGCGCGATCCGGCTGGGTCAGTCCTCCGCCTCGTCCAGCGCGAGCGTCGAGACGCGGCCTGCCTCGGCCACGCGCGAGAGGAAGTCGGCGATGACGGCGAGCTGCTGCTCGTCGTAGCGGGAGCAGATCTCCTGCACCGCTCCGTTCATCCCCGCGAACTGCGCCAGCACCTCCTTGCCGCGCTCGGGCAGCGCCCGGATCCGGACCGCGCGCCGGTCCTCGGTGTCGCGCTCGCGGACGATCCACCCCGCGCGCTCGAGGCGGTCGAGGACGCCGGTGAGGGTCGCCGGGTGGAGTCCGGCGGCCTTGGCGAGCGGACCGGCGCCGATCGGGCCGAGCCGCCCGATCAGGTCCAGGCAGTCCATGTCGGCGTCGCGCAGCCCGAGCCGGCCGCTGACGCGGCGGTTCAGCTGGGCCAGCTGGACGCCGACCTCGCGCAGCGCCTCCCGGACCTCGCGCCGGGCGTCCCGGCGGGCGGCCTCGCCCCTGGATACTTTGGAACTCATATGTTACGGTCTCCATAGAGTACGGCTTACAAAGGAACCATACCCGCACCACGCATCGGCAGGGGTAGTCCCATGAAGCTCACCATCGTGGCCGCCACCGGCGGCATCGGCCGACAGTTGCTGGCGCAGGCGCTCGCGGCCGGACACGACGTCACCGCCGTGGTCCGCGACCCCGCCCGGCTCGACGTCGCGGTGGACGCCGTCACCGTGGACCTCTCCGCCCCCGACGCGCAGGCGGACGCGCTGCGCTCGGCCGTGGCGGGCGCCGACGCGGTCCTGTCCGGTCTCGGCGCCCGCACGAAGGCCGACCACGGCGTCGCCACCCGCGGAACGCGGGCCCTGGTCGAGGCGATGAACGCGGTCGGCAGCGAACGCCTGGTCGTCGTCAGCGCCGCACCGATCGGCACCGTGCCGTCACCCGCGCGCCCGCATCCGCCCCGCTACGACGAGGGCGACGGCTTCTTCATGCGTCACCTGCTCAGCCCGATCGTCAAGCGCGCCTTCCACGACCACTACGCGGACCTGGCCGCGATGGAGGACGAGATCCGCGCCAGCGGCCTGAGCTGGACGGTCGTCCGCCCGCCCCAGCTCAACGACAAGCCGCACACCGGCCGCTACCGCACCGCCCTCGGGCACAACCTGCGCGGCGGCTCCAAGATCTCCCGCGCGGACGTGGCCGACGCGATGCTGCGCAGCCTCACACTGCCCGAGACCGAGCGGGCGGTGCTCGCGGTCGCCTACTGACCCACGCTCCGCCGGGGACGGAACGCGCGGCCCCCTCGAACGAGGCCCACAGGGCAGTCCACCCCGGTGAGGCCAGGCACGACGGCGCTTTCGACGCGCACGGCCCCGGGAATCTGCGGCGCAGGGCCGCCCGCGAGGGCGCCGCTTCGGGGCGGGTGGTGGCCGGGGTGGTCCCGTCAGCGCCGGTCCGTTTCCCGGAGGGCCGCCCAGGCCTGGCCCAACCGGGCTGCACCCTCGGCCAGTTGGGTGGTGCTGACGGCGGCGGCGTGGCTGAGTCGCAGGTGCGGGGCGGGCGGCTCGGCCGCGAAGTACGCCGCGCCCGGGGTGATCGCGACGCCGGCGCGCAGCGCCGCGGAGGCGACGGCCGCCTCGTCCGTGCCGGGCGGGAGGGGGAGCCAGGCGAGGTAGCCGCCGGGGGCGAGGGGCGCGGGCGGGAGATCCGGGAGGCAGCGGGCCAGAGCCGCCCCGAGCGCGGCCCGCCGCTCGCTCAACGCAGCCGCCAGGCCCCGCAGATGGCGCGCCCAGGCAGGAGCGGAGACCAGTTCGAGCGTGGCCTCCTGAAGCGGGCGCGGCACGAAGAAGCTGTCCACCGCCTGCGTCGCGCGCAAGCGCTCGAACGCCGGGCCGCGCGCGCTCAGCGCGGCGATGCGCAGGCTCGGCGACGCCGCCTTGGTGAGCGAGCGGACGTGGACGACGACGCCGTCCGGATCGTCCGCCGCGAGCGGACGCGGCAGGGTGGGCCCGTCGGCGTGCGCGAGCAGCCGCGCGTAGTCGTCCTCGACGACGAACGCGCCCGCCGCGCGCGCGAGTCGGAGCACCTCGGCGCGGCGGCCCGCCGCGAGCGTGGCACCGGTGGGGTTCTGGAAGAGCGGCTGGCAGACCAGGAGCCGCGCGCCGGTCACCGCGAAGGCGTCGGCGAGCAGGTCGGTGCGCAAGCCGTCCGCGTCCACGGGGACGGGGACGGGACGCAGGCCGGCCGCGCGGGCGACGGCGAGGATGCCCGGATAGGTCGGGGACTCGACGAGCACCGGCGCGCCCGCCGGGGCGAGGGCGCGCAGGGCCGCGGTCAGCGCGCTCTGGCCGCCCGCGGTGATCAGCACGTCGGCCGCGGACAGGGCGGCCTCCGGGCCGCCGATCTCGCGCGCGAACCAGGAGCGCAGCTCCGGCAAGCCCTCGACGGGCGGTCGGCTCCACGCGTCGGGACGGCGCGCGGCGCGCGCGAGCGCGTCGGCGAGGGCGCGCTCGGGCAGCAGCGAGGCGTGCGGATAGCCGCTGTTGAGGTCGACGACGTCGGCGGGCGGCGCGTTCAGCGTGGCGAGCAGGCCGCTCGCGTCCGCGCGGGGCGCGGCGAGCGCGTCGTGGGCGCCGAGGGTGACCTCCTGCCAGGACAGGTCTCCCCCGGGCCTGCCGGGGGTACGCCGTTCGGCACGGAAGACGCCCGCGCCGGGACGGCTGATGACCAGGCCCTCGGCGGCGAGCGTCCCGATCGCGCGCGAGACGGTCACGGGGCTGACGCGGTACCGCTCCATCAGCGCACGACTCGACGGCAGCTTCTCCCCACTCGGGTAGCGCTCCCACTCCCGACGCAGGGTTTCCGCGAGATCGGTGACACTGCTACCGTCATTCATGAAGCCACATGATAGCGCTACTCTCCCCCGTCCGATAGCAGCGCCCGGCACCACGACCACGGATGCCGCACAGACCCACGGCGGTCGCGGCATGCTGCTGGCCGGCTCCGGCGTCGGCCTGTTCTCGCTCTCCTTCGCGGCCACCGAGTGGTCCCTGCGCGGTTTCGGCCCGTGGAGCACCGTGGGCCTGCGCGGCGCGATCGCCGCCGTCATCGCCGGCGTCTGCCTCGCGGTGTTCCGGGCGCCCCGACCCCAGCGGCGGCACTGGGCCGGGCTGGCCACCGTCGGGCTCGGCTGCGTCGTGGGCTATCCGGCCCTGACGACACTCGCCCTGCGGACGACGACCACCGCCCACTCCGCCGTCGTGATCGGCCTGATGCCGCTCGCGACCTCCTGCTACTCCGCCCTGCGCACCCGCAGCCGCCAGCCGCGCGCCTTCTGGGCCGCCGCCGTGGCCGGGGCGGCGACCGTGGCCGCCTTCACGCTGTACGAACACGGCGGCGCACCGAGCGGTGCGGACCTCTACCTGTTCGCGGCCCTGCTGCTCTGCTCCGCCGGCTACGCGGAGGGCGGTCGACTGGCTCGGGAGATGCCGGGCTGGCAGGTGATCGCCTGGGCGCTGGTCGCGGTCCTGCCCGTGACCGCGACGCTGGCCACCCCGGCCGTCACCGGGGAGCCGGTCCACATCAGCGCGACGGCGCTGACCGGGGTCGCCTTCCTCGGCCTGTCTCAGTTCGTCAGCTACATCCCCTGGTACCAGGGGATGGCCCTGATCGGCGTCCAGCGCGCCGCGCAGATCCAGCTCGCGCAGCCGCTGCTCAACCTGCTGTGGGCGGCGCTGCTGCTGCACGAGCGCATCCCCGCCGCCGCGCCGGTCGCCGCGCTGCTCGTCCTCGCCTGCATCGCGGCCACCCAGCGGGCCGCGCGCAGGAACTGAATCCTCGTCATATCTCTTCACCCTTCGCGCCCTTCGGAGTAAGTAACACCGTTACAGAGAACGACCCGGACCCCGAGCGAAGGGACGGCACCGCCATGGCACGCGTACGCTACGGCCCCCGCACCGAGGAGGAGATCCGCGCGGCGAAGCAGGCCCGCTCGGTCCTGCCGGACATCTGGTCCACCGGGGTGGTGGCGGTCTGGGAGAGCGACCCGGACGCCGTCGCCCAGGTGCTGCCCGCGCCGCTGAAGCCCGGCGAGCGGCCGCTGGTGCGGGTGAACATCAGCCAGGTCGACATCTTCGGCAGCCCGCTGGGCGCGGGCTCCTTCGCCGTGGCCGCCCAGCACGGCGGGCAGGCAGGCTGGTATCCGCTGGTCATGCCGATGACCACCGAGCGCGCCCTGATCGGCGGCCGGGAGGTCTTCGGCGAACCGAAGAAGCTCGGCGAGGTGTCCGTCGCGCGCGACGGCGACGCGGTCACGGCCCGCCTGGGCCGGCACGGCATCGACTTCGTCGAGGTGCACGGCCTCGTCACCGGCGAGCTGCCGGTGCCCGCGCCGGCCGAGAAGGTCGACTTCTACTTCAAGTTCCTGCCCGCCGTCGACGGCGAGGGCTTCGACCTCGACCCGGTCCTCGTCCACTGCACCCGCGTCGAGCGGGTGCGCCGGCTGGAGGCCGTGACGGGGGAGGTGATCCTGCGCGAGTCCGCGTTCGACCCCGTCGCGGACCTGCCGGTGCGACGGCTGCTGGAGATCACCGTCGGCGAGAAGACCTCCGACCAGCGCGGCCGGGTCGTCGAGCGGGTCAGCGCGCAGGCCCTGCTCCCGTTCGTGCACCAGCGCTACGACGACCCGGCGCAGGTGCTGGACTCCGTCACACCGCCGCACGAGGGATGAGGGCGTGGAACTGACACCGGGACAGGTCGCCGTCGTCACCGGCGGAGCGAGCGGCATCGGCCTCGCCATGGCCCGCCGCTTCGCCGCGGACGGCCTGCGCGTCGTCGTCGCCGACGTCGAGGAAGCCGCGCTGGACAAGGCCGTCGCCGGTCTGCGCGAGCAGGGCGCGGAGGCGATCGGACAGCTGACGGACGTCTCCGAGCGCGACAGCGTCGAGGAGCTGGCGGAGGCGGCGTACCGCGCCTACGGCGCGGTCCACGTGCTGTGCAACAACGCGGGCGTGGGCTCGGGCGCCGAGGGCCGGATGTGGGAGCACGAGCCGAACGACTGGAAGTGGGCGTTCGCCGTCAACGTGTGGGGCGTCTTCCACGGCGTCCAGGCGTTCCTGCCGCGCATGCTGGCGGGCGGCGAGCCCGGACACGTCGTCAACACCTCCTCCGGCGACGGCGGCATCGCCCCGCTGCCGACCGCGTCCGTGTACGCGGTCACGAAGGCGGCGGTGGTCACCATGACCGAGTCCCTCTACGCCCACCTGCGCGCGGAGGGCGCGCCCATCGGCGCGTCCGTCCTCTTCCCGGGCCCGCACATGCTCCGGACCGGCCTGTGGGAGTCCCACCGCAACCGCCCCGAACGCTTCGCGAAGCAGCGCCCGCGCCGTACGCCGTACCGGTCGCTCGACCAGTGGAAGGCGGCCATGGCCGCGTCCGGGCACGAGGTCCACTTCACGCCGGTGGAGGAGGTCGCGGACTTCGTCGCCGACGGCATCCGCGCCGACCGCTTCTGGCTGCTGCCGCCGAGCGAGCACAGCGACCGCCAGATCCGGGCGCGGTCGCAGTCCATGCTCAGCCGGGAGAACCCCGGCTACCTCGAGAAGTTCATCCTGGGCGATTAGCCCCGACAGGGGCGCGAGGAACTGCGCGGGCAACCACCGGCGTGCAGACGGCTCTGCGCGTGCGGGCGCCCACCACCCAGCGTGGTTGTCCCGCCCACGCGGCGGAGCCGCACATCAGCAGAGCCTCGCGCCCCTGGAGACTGCAACGAAGGGAGGGAAGTCATGTCCTACGAAGACCCGTATCTGGTCATCTCCTCCGACTGCCATGCCGGTCTCCCGACCGAGGAGTACCGCCCGTACCTGGAGACCGCCCACCACCGCGCGTTCGACGTGTTCCTCGCCGAAGCGGATGCGCGGCGGCAGGAGGCGACACGGCTCGGCGTCCGGAACGAAGCCTTCGCGCAGAAGTGGTTCGAGGACCACGAGGAGGGCCTGCGCGGCGGTTGGGACGCCGCCCAGCGCGACAAGGAGCTGGACGGGGACGGCGTGGCGGCCGAAGTGGTGTTCCCGGACGCCGACGCCGTCGACTCGCGTACCGCGGCGCCCTTCGGCGTCGGCCTCGGGCTGAGCGGTGATCAGGACCCCGTCCTCGGCATGGCCGGCGCCCGCGCGCACAACCGGTGGCTCGCGGAGTTCATCCGCGCCGGCGGCAGCCCGGAGCGGCGCTGTGGCGTCGCGCTGCTGCCGATCACGGCGGATCCGGAACTCGTCGTCGCCGAGGTGCGGCGCGCCCACGCGGACGGGCTCAGAGCGGTGATGATCCCGTCGATGTGGGTGGACAAGGAGCCGTACCACGACCGCCGCTACGACCCGGTGTGGGCGGTGTGCGAGGAGCTGCGGATGCCGGTCGTCACGCACTCCGGGGCCGCCCCGCGGCACGAGTACGGCGACCACCTGGGCATCTACGTCACCGAGGTGACGTTCTGGCCGGCCAGGCCGCTGTGGTTCCTGCTGTGGTCCGGGGTGTTCGAGCGGTTCCCCGGCCTGCGGTTCGGCGTCGCCGAGTCCGGCTGCTGGTGGCTGCCGAACCTGCTGTGGTTCATGGACCGGCTCTACCTCGGCGCGCACGGCGGCAAGAAGCTCTCGCCGTTCAGCGAGCTGACGATGCCGCCGAGCTCCTACGTCGACCGCAACTGCTTCATCGCCGCCACCAACACCAAGCGGCGCGAGCTCGCGCACCGCTACGAGATCGGCGTCGGCACGATCTGCTGGGGAAGCGACTACCCCCACCCCGAGGGCACCTGGCCGAACACCCGCCAGTGGATGGCGACCACCTTCCGCGACATCCCGATCGACGAGACCCGGCGGATGCTCGGCCTCAACTGCGCGGAGGTGTTCGGGTTCGACGCCGGCAGGCTCGCGCCGATCGCCGAGCGGATCGGTCCGCGTCCGGCCGACCTCGGCCAGCCGCAGGACCAGAGCGCGGTCGAGGCGGCGTGGGCGCCCGCGCGGGCGGTGGGACGGCACTGGCTGACAGGCCATGACTTCCCGTTCATCGGGACCGCCGCGCCGACGGAAGGGACGACGCTGTGACCGTCGTGATCCAGCCGGCTGACCGGCCCGAGCGCTACACCGTCGTCTCCGCCGACTGCCACGCGGGCGCGGACCTGCTGGAGTACCGCCCCTACCTGGCGGGTCGTCACCACGAGGCGTTCGACGCGTGGGCCGCCGCCTACGTCAACCCGTTCACCGACCTGATGGCCCCGGAGGCCGCCCGCAACTGGGACTCCGACCGGCGGCTGGCCGAGCTGGAGCAGGACGGCGTCGTCGCCGAGGTGGTCTTCCCCAACACCGTGCCGCCCTTCTTCCCCAGCGCGTCGCTCAGCGCCGTGCAGCCGACGGCGGAGGAGTTCGAGCTGCGCTGGGCGGGGCTCCAGGCGCACAACCGCTGGATGGCGGACTTCTGCGCCAAGGCGCCCGGCCGCCGGGCCGGGACGTTCCAGATCCTGCTGAACGACGTGGACGCCGCCGTCGCCGAGGTGCGGCGCTGCCACGCCGCCGGGCTGACGGGAGGCGTGGTGCTGCCGGGCGTTCCGCCCGGGTCGCCGGTGCCGGAGCTGTGGTCGAGCGTCTACGAGCCGCTCTGGGCGGTCTGCGCGGAGCTGGGTGTACCGGTCAACCACCACGCCGGCTCGGCCAGCCCGGAGCTTCGGGAGGAGCCTGCGGCGCGGGCCGTGTTCATGGTGGAGACCACGTGGTTCTCGCACCGGGCCCTGTGGCATCTCGCCTTCGCCGGGGTCTTCCACCGCCATCCCGGGCTGAGGCTGGTCCTCACCGAGCAGGGCTCCGGCTGGATCCCGGGCGTGCTGGACATGCTCGACTACTACCACCGGCGTCTGGTCGGCGCGGCCACGCGGGCGGCGACCGCGGAGTCGAAGTTCGGCGCGGGGCTCGCGGAGCTGATGGGCGACGGGCCGCGCGCGGCGTGGGAGCGCAACTGCTACGTCGGCGCGAGCTTCATGCGCGCGCACGAGGTGCCGCTGCGCGACCGGATCGGCCTCGACAAGATCATGTGGGGCAGCGACTTCCCGCACGACGAGGGCACCTACCCCTACACCACCGAGGCGCTGCGGACCTCCTTCGCGGGGGTCCCCCACGCGGAGGTGGCGGCGATGGTCGGCGGCAACGCGGCGCGCGTCTACGGCTTCGACCTCGACGCGCTGGAGCCGATCGCGGCGAAGGTCGGCCCGCTCGTCGAGGAGGTGGACCGGCCGCTCGCGGCGGCCCCGCCGGGGGCGACCAGTCCGGTCTTCGCGAAGGGCTCCTCGGTCCGGGTGTGGTGATGCTCCGCCAGGACGCGACCGGCCGCGCGCCGTCCGGGTGAACCGGAGGGTGGGCGGCCGGTGCCGACCGGGCCGCTGTGGTCACGGGCCGTCACGTGCCAGGCCGGTTGCGTGGCGACCCGCCGCGGCCCCGCTTAGCGTGACCAGCGTCAGCCAGTCAGGGGGGCTCTTCGAGGAGAACGACGTTGTTCCGTACCTTGCTTCGGTCGGCCCCCGTGGCCCTCACCGCCGTGTCCGCCCTCGCGTTCGCGGGCGCGCCCGCCGCCCACGCCACCCCGAACGGGGCCACCACGGTGGTCTGCCACGGAGGCGCCATCGCCTCCGGCGACTACTACGAGCTCGTGGTCCACGGCACCTGCACCATCCCTGACGGGGCGAAGGTCACGGTGGAGACCCAGCTCTACGTCACCGCGGGCTCCACGCTCAACGCCGTCACCACCGCCCACGTGCACGTCAAGGGGAACGTCCAGGTCGGCCGCGGCGCCGTGCTCGGTCTCGGCTGCAGCCAGGAGACGAACTGCGCGACGCCCACCAAGGACGAGGTGGGGGGCAACATCAACAGCGACCACGCCACCGCGGTGATCCTGCACAGCAACAAGGTCAAGGGCGACATCACCACGCTGAACGACGGACCGGGCGTCACCTGCGCGCCGTCGAAGCAGCTCGCGGCCATCCCCAATCTGGGGACCGGCACCCCGGCCTACGACGACTTCGAGGACAACACCGTCGGCGGCTACATCACCACCAGCCACCTGCGGTCCTGCTGGATGGGCGTGATCCGCAACCACGTCGGCACCAACGTCCTGGTCCTCGACGACAGGACCTTCGACACGGACGGCAACGAGGTCGTCACCAACACCGTCAAGGGCGACCTCGGCTGCTACCTCAACAAGCCGGCCGCCCAGATCGGCGACTCCGGCGGCGCGCCGAACATGGTGAACGGGCTCAAGCTGGGCCAGTGCGCCTCTCTTTGACCGCTTTTGGCCGCTCTGAGCGGACTCCCGCCGCCCCCGGCACTACTTCCCGGTAACGGCATCTAGTCAGCGCGGTCCCACGCGCCTACGCTGCGGGCCATGCCGAACCTGCCCGACCCCGTGCTCTGGTCCATACCCGCGTTCGTCCTGCTCACGGTCGTGGAGCTGCTCTCCTTCCTGGTCCAGCCGGACGAGGAGGAGGTGGGCTACGCGGGCCGGGACACCGCGACCAGCCTGAGCATGGGGCTGGGCAGCCTCTTCACCAACCTGCTCTGGAAGATCCCGACGGTCGCCCTCTACAACGTCGTCTACGCGTTCACCCCGCTGCGCATCGGCGTGCACTGGACGACGGTGCCGGTGATGCTGCTGCTCCAGGACTTCTGCTACTACTGGTCGCACCGGAGCAACCACCGGGTCCGGCTGTTGTGGGCCCAGCACGTGGTGCACCACTCCAGCCGCCACTACAACCTCTCCACGGCCCTGCGGCAGCCCTGGACGGACCTCAGCTTCGGCGTCTTCTACCTGCCGATGGTGCTGCTCGGCGTCTCCCCCGCGGCCGTCGCCTTCTGCGGCTCGGTCAGCCTGGTCTACCAGTTCTGGATCCACACCGAGCGCATCGACCGACTCTGGCGGCCGATCGAGGCCGTGTTCAACACGCCGTCACACCACCGCGTCCACCACGCCTCCCAGGGCGGCTACCTGGACCGCAACTTCGGCGGCATCCTCATCGTCTGGGACCGGCTCTTCCGCACCTTCACCGCCGAAACCGATCGGCCGGTCTACGGGCTGACCAAGAACATCGCCACCTACAACCCGCTGCGCGTCGCCACCCACGAGTACGCGTCCATCGGCCGCGACCTGGCCGGCGCGCACGGCTTGCGTGAGCGCCTGGGCTACCTCTTCCGCGGGCCCGGCTGGGCGCCCGCTCCGCACGACGCCATGACCGACGCCACGTCCGACGCCGCGTCAGCGACGCCGTCGACGTCGAACGCCGAGGCCGCCGCGTGAACCGCAGGCTCACGGGCTATCTGATCCTGTCCGCCGCCTACCTCGTGCTGACCCTCGTGGGCCTGCCGCTGGCGACGGAGCTGCTCAAGCCGCTGCTGATGCCCGCGCTCGCCCTCGCCGTCGTGCCGCGGGGTGCGCCCAGGCTGCTGCTCGGCGCGCTGGTCGCGTCCTGGGTCGGGGACACCGCCCTGCTCTTCGGCGGCGGTTGGTTCCTCGTCGGCATGGGCGGCTTCGCCGCCGCGCACGTCTGCTACATCACGCTGTTCACACGCGGCGGCGCACTGCGACGCGTGAAGGCGGGGCGGACCCGGCTGGCCCTCGGCGGCTACGCCGTCGTCTGGGCGGCGCTGATCACCCAGCTCTGGCCGGACCTCCCGGCCGGGCTGCGCATCCCCGTCGCCTGCTACAGCCTGCTGCTGGCCGGCACCGCCGCCACCTCGTTCGCGGCGGGCCCACCGCTCGCCGGCGTGGGCGGCGGGCTCTTCCTGCTCTCCGACTCGCTGATCGCCACCGGCCTCGCCCACTGGCCGCAGCTGCCCGCCGCCGACTTCTGGATCATGCTGACCTACCTGGCGGGCCAGTGCCTGCTGACGGCAGGGGCCCGCGCCGTGGATCAGAGCGCCAGATCCACCACGACCGGGGCGTGGTCCGAGGTGCCCTTGCCCTTGCGGGCCTCGCGGTCCACGTAGGAGTCGGAGACGGCCTCGGTGAACGGCTTGTTGCCGTAGACCAGGTCGATCCGCATGCCGAAGTTCTTCGGGAAGCTGAGCTGGCGGTAGTCCCAGTAGGTGTACGGGTGGTCGTACTTGAGCGGACGCGGGAAGACGTCCGCCAGGCCCGCCGCCTGGAGGTCCGCGAGCGCGGCGCGCTCGGCCTCCGTCACATGCGTGGCGCCGTCGAACTTGGCGATGTCCCAGACGTCCGTGTCGGTCGGCGCGATGTTGAAGTCACCGAGGACGGCGAACGGCCGCTCGCCCGCCGCGTCGGCGACCACGGCGTCGCGCAGCGTGGAGAGCCACTGGAGCTTGTAGGCGTAGTGCGCGTGGCCGACCTCGCGCCCGTTGGGCACGTAGACGGACCAGACCCGCACCGGTCCGCAGGTGGCGGCGACGGCGCGCGGCTCGATCTCCGGCTCGGCCGGAAGCAGCGTCTCCTCCTCGGCCGCGGCCGGATCGAGGTACCCGGGCTGGCCGGGCAGATCGCGGACGACGTCCTCCAGGCCGAGCTTGGACAGGATCGCCACGCCGTTCCACCGGCCGGTGCCGTGCGCGGCGGTCTCGTAGCCGAGCTCGCGGACGGCCTCGAAGGGGAACGCGTCCGAGGTGGTCTTCAGCTCCTGCAGGCACAGGACGTCCGGCTGCGCCGAGCGAAGCCACTCCAGCAGCTTCTCCAGCCGGGCGTTCACGGAGTTGATGTTCCAGGTGGCGATGCGAACCGTCATGCGCCCCAACCTACCGCCCGGCACCGACAGCGACGCGCCCCTCACACCTTCGGGGGGTCGGTGCGTCCGGTTCGTCCACCGTCCGTCATGATGGTCAGCGCTAGATAGGCGAGACGTGGCAGAGGCGGGCGAGGGGCATGGCGGGAACGACACTCGCGGCGGGCTACAGCGGTCCCCCGGCCTGGCAGTGGTCGGACGTGGTCACCAGCTGGCAGCTCGAGCCGGTCGTCCTCGCGGTCTCCGTGGTCCTCGCCGCGCTGTACGCGCTCGGGCTGGTCCGGCTCCGCCGCAAGGGCGGCAGCTGGCCGCTGGGCCGCAGCGCCGCCTGGTTCGGCGGCTGCGCCCTGTGGATCTGGTCCACCATGTCCGGCGTCGGCGTCTACGAGCGGATCCTCTTCACCGACCGCGCGGCCCAGGTCGTCACCCTGCTGATGATCGTCCCGCTGCTCCTGGGCATGGGCGGTCCGGTCTCCCTGATCGCGGACGCCGTCGGCGAGCGCGGCCGCGAGCGGCTGCTGAAGGTGCTGCGCAGCTGGCCGTCGCGGATCCTGATGTTCCCGGCGGTGTCGACGGCCCTGCTGATGCTGCCGCCGTGGCTCTACTACTTCACGCCCTGGTACGAGCACACCATGACCAGCGCGGGCTGGAACACGGGCCTGCACGTGGTCCTGGTGGCCCTGGGTCTCGCGTACTTCTGGCCCCGGCTCCAGATCGACCCGGTCGCGCACGAGTACCCGGCGCTGGTCGGCCTCTTCATCACCATGGCCGAGGTGATCTTCGACGCGGGCCTCGGCATCATGCTGGTCTACGGCCACGCGACCATCGCCGAGCACTACTACACCGCGCTGGGCCGCCCGTGGGGCCCGTCGATCCGCGAGGACCAGGTCTGGGGCGGCTGCACGGTGTGGGCCCTGGGCGACATGGCCGGCCTCCCCTTCATCGCGGCCCTGGTCCGCCGCTGGATGGTCAAGGGCCGCGCCGAGACGGCGGCGGTCGACGCCGCGATCGACGCCCAGATCGCCCGCCAGCGCGAGGAGGCCGCCGCCCGCACGTCCACCGCCCCGGCACCGACCGCGACGCCCGGCGCCGCGGCCCCGACAGGCACGGGCGCGACGGTCGTCGCGACGGACGACGACCCGGAGATGCTCCGCCCCTGGTGGCTCGACGACCCCAACCTCGCCCACCGCTTCGGCGGCGGCAAGGACGCCTAGGCTCCTTGCGGCAGATCAAAGTCGGTGGCGGTGTCCTGGCACGACCGCATAGCGTCCGGGTTTTGATGACTGACTCCTGGGACACCATCGCCGACTGGTACGCGGGACTGCTGCGAGCCGGCTCCGCTCTGAACGACTTCAACCGCGACGTGCTGCTCGGACTCCTTCCCGACGTTCTCGACGGGTGCCGCGTGCTCGACCTCGGCTGCGGGGAGGGCATCATCGCCCGCGCGGCAGCCGCCCGTGGAGCCCTCGTCACGGGCATCGACTCCTCACCACGGATGATCGAACACGCCCGCTCAGCCGCGTCTCCGGGTCCCGGCAGCCAGGTCTACGCCGTGGATGACGGGTGCGTTCTCGGCACGGTCGCCACCGGCTCCCTCGACTGGGTGACCGCCGGGCTGTCCCTGAACAATCTGCCTGACCTCGACGCCGCGCTCAGCGCGGTGCGGCGGGTGCTGATACCACGTGGCCTGCTTGCCTTCACGGTCCCGCACCCCTGCTTCGAAGCGCCACACGCGACCTGGACCCGGACCGACGCGGACGGGCAGGTGCGACGGGTCGTCGGGGACTATCGCGCCGAGGGGTTCTGGCGCTCGGACGACCCCGAAGGTGTCCGCCGGGCCGGCAACCAGCACCGCACCCTGTCCACGTACCTCGCGGCTCTCATCCGGCGCGGATTCTCGCTGGAGACCGTCACCGAGCCCTGGCCGAGCGACCGAGTGGCGGCCGCACAACCCCGCCGAGCAGGGCTGCCGCCGTTCCTGGCCGTTCGCGCACGCCGGGACTGAGAGCGAAGGGATTCCTGGGCTCACCCCCGGCCGTACTGCTCCTCCGCGCTCCAGAAGTGGAGGTAGCCGACGCCGCCGGCGACGACCGCCCAGCCGAGGGCCGTGGCCCAGATGTGGGGGCTGAGGGTGCTGGCCGGGACGGAGTCCATGAGGGCGTAGCGCATCAGCTCGTTGAAGATCAGTGCCGGGTTGAGGTAGAGCAGGGTGCGGATCGAGGCCGGGATGTGGGCGCTGAGGGACTGGACGCTCCAGAACACGCCGGACATGTACATCCAGGTACGGATGATGAACGGCATCAGCTGGGCCAGGTCCGTCGTCTCGGCGCCCCAGCGCGCCAGCAGCAGGGCGAGGCCCGCGTTGAAGACCGTCTGCAGGAAGAGCGTCGGGACGACGAGCAGCCACCTGGCGGTCAGCGGCTCCCCGGTGAGCAGGATGATCGTGCACAGCACCGACATGGACACCAGCAGCTCCTGCAACTGCAGGATCGTCATCGACACCGGCAGGCACGCGCGCGGGAAGTGCAGCGCGCGGATCAAGCCCAGGTTGCCGGAGATGGCGCGGGTGCCGGCCAGCACCGCGGACTGCGTGAACTGAAAGGTGAAGATGCCCGTGCAGAGGTACGCGATGTAGTTCGGGATGCCGCGGTTCTGCTCCAGCAGCAGGCCGAAGACCAGGTAGTAGACGGCCGCGTTCAGCAGCGGCGTCATCACCTGCCAGATCTGGCCGAGCCGGGCCGAGCTGTAGTTCGCGGTGAGGCGGGCGGTGGCGAAGGCCAGGATGAAGTGGCGGCGCGCCCACAACTCCGCCGTGTAACGGCCCAGGGAGGGGCGTCGGCCGCTCAGGGTCAGGCCGTACTTCGCGGCGAGCTCGGCCGGGGCGAGGCCCTCGTCGGCGCGCTCGGTCACGTCAGCGACTGCACCGGTCACTCCCCGACCGTCTCACGCGCGCCCGGGGCCCGCGCGCGGCAACGCCCCTCGGCTCACCCTGACGGGTGGTAGGCCGTCCGGTTCGCACACGTCAGATGTCGTCCACGTCGGGGCCGCTGTCAGATGCGGACGGCCGCCAGGTCGAGTGAGGCGACGGCCGGTTCGGTGAGCGTCCCGAGCCAGAGCCGTCCGTCGTGCTCGGCGACGCCCGTGACCGCGCGGAACGCCGGGCTCGGCCCCTGGAGGTCGTGGACCACGCGCCCTGCGGTGTCGACGGCGATGACCCAGACCGTCGGCTTCGGCCCCGGCAGCAGCCGCGGCGGCACCCGCCACAGCGCCTGCCGCGCGACCGGATGGCTGCGGTGGAGCAGGTCGAGGAAGGGGTCGCGCGGAGCGACCATCGCGATCCAGAGCAGTCCGTGCGTCCCCGCGCCGAGATTGTCCGGGAAGCCGGGCAGGTCGACGAAGGTCTCCCGCTCACCGGCGCGCTCGCCGGTCAGGTGGTAGCGGAGGACCCGGTAGCTCCCGGTCTCGGCGATCGCCAGAGAGGAGCCGTCCGGGGCCAGGGCCAGTCCGTTGGCGAACTGCAAGCCGTCGAGCAGGATCTCGGGCTCGTCGCCGTCCGGGGCCAGCCGCAGCAGCCGGCCCGTGCCGGAGTGCTCGAGGATGTCGGCCCGCCAGTCGTCGACGCTGAAGCGGCGGCTGGACTCGGTGAAGTAGATCGTGCCGTCCGCCGCCGCGACGACGTTGCTGACCAGCCGCAGGCGCTCGCCGCGCACGCGGTCCGCCAGCGTCTCGACCCTGCCGGCGTCCGGGTCGACGCGCAGCAGCCGCCCGGCGCGCGCGTCGCAGACGAGCACCCGTCCGTCCGGCAGGACCTCCAGACCGGCCGGGCGTCCGGGCGCGATGTCCGCCAGCGTCACGGCCTCCTTGCCGTCCGGGCTCAGCCGCAGCAGGCGGCCGTCGTCCACCCCGCACAGGACGCGGCCCTGCGCGTCCACGACGACGTCCTCCGGGCCCAGGCCGGACAGCGGAACGAGCGTCAGCTCGGGCAGCGAGCGGTACCCCCGCCACGCGCGTGCGCGCCCGCCACGTCGGGGCGGTGTCCACACCTGCGGTCGCAGGGTCTGCCGGGCCATGCTGCTCCCCCTTGCCGGGGACGGGGACTGCTGCCGCGGCACATCATGCCGCGCCGGAGGGCCCGGGGCGAGCCCCGGCCGTGCCCGCCGTCGTCCGCTGCTGTCCGCTGTCCGCCGTCGGAGTGGATGCGGATGTGTCCTGCACCGGTTTTCGAACACGGTGCGGACATGGTGAACCATGACTCGTAGACGAACCGCTTTGCTGTGCGCGGCCACCGTGCTGCTCTCCTCCGCCCCGCTGCTCGCGGGAACCGTCGCGCCCGCCGGTGCCGCCGACGCGGCCCGCGGGCACCCGGGGCCCCTGCGTCGCCTCCCCCGGCCCGCCC
>NZ_BBPQ01000005.1:193990-236826 GCF_000787855.1 Streptacidiphilus anmyonensis
CGCGCCCGCCGGTGCCGCCGACGCGGCCCGCGGGCACCGGGGGCCCGACTGCGTCGCCTCCCCGGGCCCGGCCCGCGGCCAGGGCCGGGCCGTCCGCGACATCGTGGTCAAGGACCGGCGCGAGCTGAAGCTCCGCGCGGTGGTGGCCCGGGTGACCGAGCACGGCCGCGACGTGTGGACCGGCGCGGTCGGCCCGTCGATGACGGACGTCCCGGCCCGCCCCGACATGCGCTTCCGCACCGGCTCCGTGGGCATCGCCTTCATGGGCACGATCCTGCTGCAGCTCGTCGACGAGAAGCGGGTCAGCCTGGACGACCGCCTCTCGCGCTGGATGCCCGAGATCCCGCATTCGCGGGAGATCACGCTGCGGATGCTGGCCACCACCACGACCGGCTTCCGGGACTACGTCACCGACCCGGGCTTCCTCGCCGAGCTGGAGGCGACGCCGTTCAAGCACTGGTCTCCCGCGGAGCTCCTCCACTACGCGAACCCGAGGGTGCTGCTCTACAAGCCCGGCACCAACTTCAGCTACTCGCACGCGAACTTCCTGCTGCTGGGCGAAGCACTGGAGCGGATCACGCACACGCGTCTCGACCACCTGCTGGAGCAGCGCATCTTCCGCCCCCTGGGCCTGCGCGCGACCTCGAACAGCTACACGCCGGACATCCCCACGCCGGTCCTGCACGCCTTCACGGCGGAGCGCGGAACGTACGAGGAGTCGACGTTCTGGAACCCCTCCTGGACGACCGCCCCGGGCGCCGTGATCAACCAGGACATCTGCGACCTCGCCCGCTCGGCCGCCGGCATCGGCTCAGGACAGACCCTCTCCCAACACGGGTACCAGACCCTGCTCGACCCGGGCACGATCGGACTGGGCACGCCGACCAAGAGGTGCCCGGCGACCGTCTGCCTGCCGCAGACCGAAACGAACCACTTCGGCGTGTCCGTCCTGGTGGTGAACGGCTGGGTCATCCAGAACCCGTCCTTCTCCGGCTACGCGGCGGTGATGGCCTACCTGCCCTCCAAGGACCTGTCGATCGCGGTGTCGGTGACCGACTCGCCCGCCACCGACCTCAACGCGCAGAACCTGGGGAACAACATCGTCAAGGACCTCTCGGAGGCGCTGGCGCCCGACCAGCCGATCACCTGAGCCGTCACCTCCCCGTCGAGGGAGATCACGCGTGCCGGGTCAGCAGCGAGCGCATGACCTCGACCGGCAGCGAGGGGTTCGCCCCGGCCGCACACGCGACGCCCCACCTGTCGTCGTCGACCAGCCCGGCGATGACGCCCGGTGGGAGCTCCGGGCGGCCCGCGGCGGCGGAGGGGTCCGCGTGGCGGCCGGCGCGCCGCTGCGAGAGACAGGCGAGGAGGACCGGGACCGTCGCGTTCGGGTGCTCGGCGACCGTACGCAGCACGCTGTAGGCGGCGGCGTGACGAAGCACCAACTGCTCCAGCAGAGCGGGCGTGGCGTTCGGGTTCGCGGCGACGCGGTCGGCCACGCGCGGTCCGTGACGGTCGACCATGGCCCGGAGTCGGGCCTCCGAGAGGCCCGGATGCGGGGCGATCGCCGCGAGGACCCCGGCGTCCGGGTCCGCGGCGAGCGCGTCGCGGATCGGCTCGGGCAGGTCGTGGCGTACCGCCACGAGCCTTCGCAGGGCCGGATGGGTCGCCGTGGCGAGCTCGGCGACCTCGGTCGCGGTCGCTGTGACGACGCACGGGAGCGGCACGAAGCCGAGCCTCATCGAGCGGGCGATACGCGTCAGGACGTCCAGGGACAGCCCGGGGCGGTGCGCGAGCGACCGCTGGACGTCGGGGCCCTCGTCCTCGGCGAGGCGCTCGATCGCTGCCGCGTCGATCGACGGGTTTCCGGCCAGGACCGCACGGACCCGCCGCACCGGATCCTCGGCCAACCGCGCGTAGACGTCGGCCGGCAGGCCCTCCCGGGCGGCCACGAGTTCGCGCAGCTTCGCGGACGGGTGGACGGCGAGGGCAGCGACGGCGTCCACGGGTGTCGCCGGGTTGCCCAGCGCCCGGCATCGCATGGCGTGCACGGTCGACTCGTGGGCGCCGTCGCAGGCCTCGCCGGGCAGCAGCCTGCGCTCACCGCGCGGGCGCTCCGGCGCACGGCCCGGGGGAACGGGTTCCTGATCGCAGACCAGGCAGGCCCTCGCGGGCGGCAGCCCTCCGACCGTCCCTTCGCTCCCTTCGCCCGCGAGCAGGGCCCGCAGCGACCTGGGCGGGGTCTGCTCGTTGGCAGCCACCCAGCTCCTGACCTCCGCATGCGGGTGCCGCGCGAGTTCGGCCGCGAGAAGGCCCGGAGCATGGCGGGCGAGGGTGGAGACGACCCGGACGTCAGGGTCGTCCGCGAGTCTGCGGAGCACCTCCGGCGGGAGCCCGGGGCAGCCTGCCAGCTTCTCCCGATACTCCGCCGCCGGATCGTCGGCGAAGCGCCGCACCCATCGCTGGAGTCCCACCCCCTCCTCGAGCAGGGCGAGCGCGGCGAGAGGCTGCACATCCGGGTCGACGTCCTCGGCCCTGAGCGCGGCGTCGTGGACGAGTTGGACGGCGACGGACTCGAAGCGGGCCGCCAGTGCGCGGACCTGCCCGGTCGTCAGATCGGGACGCCGCGCCAACTGGCTCGCGAGCTCCTCGTCCGCCATCGGGACGAGCCGGTCGAGCAGGTCGGCTGGGAGGGAGGGATTCGCGGCGAGGCCGAGCAGCGCGGGGTTCACGGCACGCCATGCTGGCGCAACGGCCCCGTTCCCTCCTCCGGATTTCCGGTGCGGCTCGCGTATGCCGCTCGCGGGCCGCGGCGGCAGGGCGGGCCGCGGACGGCGCGACGCTCGCGCCGAAGCGGGTTCTGGGGTGGTCCGCCGACAACCGGAGCGCCTGGGCCGGGCTGCCCCGCGCCCCGCGCCCGCCCGGCCCGGTCCGGTCCGGTCCCCACACCCTGCCCGTCGAGCCCAGCCCCGAGCGCCCGTCAGTCGAGGCCGGACAGTACGTCGTCCAGTTGCTCGTAGCCCTCGATCACGCCGCGGTCCATGCCGCTGGACAGGATCATGTCGCGGTTCATGAGCGAGGCGACGAGAGACAGGACGGTGACGCGGGTGCGCCCGCCGCCGATGTCCTCGAAGGTCGCGGTGTCCAGGGCGACGCCGTCCGGGTAGCCCTCGTACGTGAAGGTCTGCACCAGGCGACTCTCGGGGCGCACCTCGTGGAAGGAACCGTAGAAGGCGGCGACCTCCTCGCCGTCGCGCAGCTGGCGGTAGCGGTAGTGGCCGCCGGTGCGCAGCTCCCAGGTGTCGAACTCGGTGGTGAGGTCCTTCGGTCCGAGCCAACGGCCGACCAGCTCCGGGTCGATCCAGGCGCGGAAGACCTTGCTGACGGGCGCGTCGAACTCGCGGGTGATGCGGATGGTGGGCAGCTGCGGGTCGGCCTCGATGGCGGTCTCGTGGACCGGTCGCGTGGTCATGGTGATGCCACTCCTTCGTCCTGCTCGTGCTGCTGGTCCTCGTGGTTTTCCTGTACGTCGTCGTCCATGGCCGCCAGCACGGCGTCCAGGCGGCGGAACCGCTCCTCGGCGTTGCGCCGGTAGCGGTCGACCCAGGCGGTCATCTCGTCGAGCACGGCCGTCTCCAGATGGCACGGGCGGCGCTGCGCGTCGCGCGTCCGGCTGATCAGCCCGGCCTCCTCCAGCACCTTGAGGTGCTTGGAGACCGCCTGGAGCGACATCGCGAACGGCTCGGCCAACTGGCCGGGCGTGGCGTCGCCGAGCGACAGCCGGGCCACTATGTCCCGCCTGGTCGGATCGGCGAGCGCGGTGAACGCCCGGGAGAGTTGGTCGTCGGCCACCGTGATCCTTTCTCCGGTCGCTTTCTCAACCGATTGGTTGACAACAACGCTACGCCGGTTCCGGGCTTTGTCAACCGATGGGTTGAAGAAGTCGCTCAGGCGGTGCCGCGGCGCTGCTGCTGCGCCGGCGCGGTCTCCTCCGCCAAGCCGGCCCAGGGCGGCGCGCCCACGCCGTCGGGCCCGGCCTCCGACTCGGGGCCGACGTTGGCCGCGAGGCGTTTCAGCAGGTCGGCGAGGAGAGCCCGCTCCACCTCGGTCAGGCCGTCGTTGAGCTGTTCGTCGAACGCCATGGCCGCCTCGCGCATGCGCAGGAAGGCGGCCTCGCCCTCCTCGGTGAGGGTGACCACGTGGATGCGGCGGTTGTCGGGGTCGCGCTGACGCGAGATCAGGCCGCGCTTGTCGAGCGCGTTCAGATGGTGGGTGAGCGTGGCCTCGCGCAGACCGACCGCCTGGGCCAGCTCGCGCTGGGTGCCCGGACGCCGGATCTTCAGGTTGAGCAGGATCAGCCAGACCGGCAGCGAGCCGCCGGCCCGCTCCAGGGCGTCGTCGAACGCCCGGCTCACCACGCGGGCGGCCTGGCCCAGCTGGAGGCCGGTGGGCGGGCGCATCGGAGGCTGCGGCGTCTGCATACCGGGAGGGTACCAGGATCCGTAGACGCCTAACCCTTTGACATCGAAGCTTTCGAGGTCTACGTTTTCGGGTGAGGGAACTTCGAGAGAACGGGAGACCGATCATGAGCAGCACGCTCTCCGGCGCCGGGACCGCCACCGTCACCGACTGGCTCACCGCCTGGGCGGCAGCCGAGCGCGAGGGCGACGCCGACGCGCTGGACGCCCTGTTGCACGAGGACTTCCGTGGAGTCGGCCCCTTCGGCTTCGTGCTCGACCGCGAGCAGTGGCTGCGGCGCTTCGCCGACGGCCTGCACTACTCGGCGTTCGCCTTCGCGCCGGATCTGGAGGTGCGCGAGGTCGCCGGCACGGCGCTCGTCATCGGCACCCAGGAGCAGGCCGGGACGTACCAGGGCAGGCCGACGGACGGCGCGTTCCGTGCCACGCTCGTCCTGACCGGCGGGCCGGCCTGGCGGCTCGCGGGCATACATCTGAGCCTCCGCACGCCGCCGACCCCTGCGCCTGCGCCTGCATCTGCGCCGCCTGCGGCCTGACACTCCCCCGGATCCCACTCGTCGTCAGGAGAAAGGCAGGGAGCCATGAACGCCCTTCAGAACCGGGTCGCGCTGGTCACCGGCAGCTCGCGCGGCATCGGCGCAGCCATCGCCGAGCTCTTCGCGGCCGAGGGCGCGCGGGTCGTCGTCCACGGGCGGGACGTCGACGCGCTCGAGTCCGTCCGCGCGAAGATCGCCGCGACGGGCGCGGAGGTGTTGGCCGTGCCCGCCGATCTGACCAGCTTCGAGCAGATCGAGGCCCTGCGGGGCCGGGTGGAGGCCCAGTTCGGCCCGGTCGACGTCCTGATCGCGAACGCCGGCGGCAACCCGGTGCGCCCCGGGCCAGTCGAGGAGATCAGCGAGGACGGCTGGCGTGCCGCCGTCGACGCCAACCTGACCAGCACCTTCCTGACGGTGAAGAGCTTCCTGCCGGGCATGAAGGAGCGCGGGCACGGCAGCATCGTCACCCTCTCCTCCGCCGCGGCGCGGCGTCCCACGCCCCACACGCCCGCTGCCTACGCGGCGGCCAAGGCCGGCGTCGAGCTGCTCACCAAGGAGCTCGCCCTCCAAGCCGGCCCGCACGGCGTCCGGGTCAACTGCATCGCCCCCGAGACCATCCTGACGGAGCGCAACCAGCGCCAGATCCCGGAGGAGATACAGCGCACGATGGTCGAGGCCCATCCGGTCCGCCGCCTCGGCACACCGGAGGACGTCGCCCGAGCCGCGCTCTTCCTCGCGGCGGATTCGGCCGCCTGGATCAGCGGCGTCGTGCTGGACGTGGCCGGGGGCTCGGTCCTGGCCTGAAGCAGGCTCACCCGCCCCGGCGAGCGGCGTACTCCTCGCGCGTGATCGCGTCGACGAGCACCCGCGTGCCGCGTACCGGGACGACGGCCTCCTCGGCGAACCGCAGGCCGAGCTTCTCCATGACCCGCCTGGACCGGTCGTTGTCCGGGTGACGGATGCTCACGATCCGGTCCAGCCCCGCCTCGTCGAAGGCGAACGCCAGCAGCGGCGCGGCGGCCTCCGTGGCGTATCCGCGTCCCCAGAATGCGCGCCGGAACCGCCAACCGATCTCCACGACCGGGAGGAGCTGCGGCAGGAACCTCGGCTCGGCCAGGGTGACCCACCCGGCGTACTCCCCGCCGTCCCGCGTGAGCACCGACAGCATGCCGAACCCGTTGTCGGCCCACCCCTGCCGTGCCCGCGCCACGATCCCCGCCGTGGACTCCGGGTCCGACGGGCCGGGGGAACCGTCGCCGATGTACCGCATGACCTCCGGGTCGGTGTTCATCTCCAGCAACGGCGCGATGTCCTCCTCGGACGGAGGACGGAGCAGGAGCCGGTCGGTCGTCAGCGTGATCATGACGCCACTGTGCCAGGGGGACGACGAACCCCCGGACTCCTTTTCGAGGAGCCCGGGGGCGGCAGCTCTGCGACGCACTCCGCTCAGATGACCGGCGGGCGGCCCAGCTTCGTCATGCGCCACACCGTCGACCAGCGGATCGGCCGACGCGGACCGGCGGGCTGGCGCCAGCCCGCGGCGAAGCCGCCGAGCCAGGCGCGAAGGGCCTCGCCGGAGGGGCGGCGTGCCAGCGTCAGCAGCAGCCAGACGCCGAGGTAGACCGGGACCAGGACCGCGGGAAGGTTGCGTCGGGCGAGCCAGACGCGGTTGCGCGCGATGTTGTGGTTGTACGTCGCATGCCGCGAGGGCAGCGTGCGCGGGTGACGGAGCACCACGTCCGAGCGGTACTCGATCTCCCAGCCCGCGTCCAGCGCGCGCCAGGCGAGATCGGTCTCCTCGTGGCCGTAGAAGAACTCGCCCGGGAGCTGTCCGGCCGTGGCGAAGACCCGCGAGCGCACCGCGCTCGCACCGCCGAGGAAGGTCGTCACGCGCGAGGAGCGCATCGGGTCGGCGGCCCGCAGGCGCGGCACGTGGCGGCGCTGCGACAGGCCCTCCTCGTCGACGATGCGGAAGGAGACGATGCCGAGCTTCGGATCGGCGGCGAACGCCTCCCGCAGCTTCTCGGCGGTGTCCTCCAGGGGCAGCAGGCCGTCGTCGTCGAGGAACAGCACGACGTCGACCTCGCGGCCGTCCGGCCCGAACGCCTCGATGCCGACGTTGCGGCCGCCGGGGATGCCGAGGTTCTCCGGCACCGCGACACCGCGCACGCCCGCGGGGAGTTCGGGCAGCGGCGCGCCGTTGGCGACGACGGCGACCTCGACCACGGGACCGCGCTGGGCGGCCACGGAGTCGAGCAGCGCCTTCAGCTCCACGGGGCGGGTGCCCTGGGTGATGACGACCGCGCCGAGCTTCAGGTCCTTGGGTTCTGTCATGTCACTCACTTGAGCCGGCTGGAGAGGACGATGCTGAGCAGGTGCAGTGCGGTCTGCAGCAGGGCGATCGCCGCGAGGACCGCCACCGCGAGGCGGGTGAAGAACAGGTCGCCGTGGACCGCGTCCGCGATGCCCGCCGCCAGGATGACCAGCGACGCCTCGACGCCGCCGATCAGGCGGTGGAACTTGAGCGCCGACGCGATCTTCCGTGCCTTGGCGACGCCCGCCGCGCGCGGGACCGACGCCGAGTCCTCGACGGCCGCCAGGCCGCGGCGGATCCTGGCGACGTCGACGAGGTCCGTCTCCGCCTTGATCAGGATCGCGCCGAGCGCGGCCAGGGTGCCGAGGAAGGCCCAGAGCCAGGCGCGCGCACCCTGCTGCTGGAACAAGTCCGCGGCACGCAGGCCGAAGCCGGTCAGCAGGGCCGCCTCGGAGAGGTAGTGGCCGATGCGGTCCAGGTAGACGCCGGTGGTGGAGGTCTGCTTGCGCCAGCGGGCGAGTTCCCCGTCGACGCAGTCCAAGCCGAGGTAGACCTGGATCAGCAGGGCGCCGAGGACGGCGCCCCAGAGGCCGGGCACCAGCAGCGCGGCCCCGGCCAGCACGCCGGCGGCCATCATCAGCCAGGTCAGCTGGTTGGGCGTGACCGGCGCGTCGACCAGGTGCCGGGTCACCCGCGAGGAGATCCGCCGCATGTAGAGGCGGCCGGCCCAGTGCTCGCCGGAGCGGCGGTCGAGCAGGCCCTCCGGGTGCGCGACGGCGCGGAACTCGGCGAGGGTCGGCTTGCCGGTCTTCATGGCGGTGCCCCGCTCAGGAGCAGACGTCTTTGACATAGGAGGAGTACGCGTCCCGGATGGCGGAGGGGGAGAGGTCGAGGTGTTCCAGGATGGTGTAGCGGCCCGGACGGGTCTGCGGCGCGAAGTGGACGGCCTGGACGAACTCCTCGTCGGAGAAGCCGATCTGGTCGGCCGCCACCGGCAGTCCGTGGCGTCGCAGGGCCTCGACCATCTGCCCCGCGACCGGCAGGTCGCCGCGCAGGTAGGTGGCGAACGCGGCGCCGAGGCCGCACTGCTCGCCGTGCTGCGCCTTGCGCTCGGGGTAGAGGATGTCGAGCGCGTGGTTGATCTCGTGGCACGCGCCGCTGGCGGGGCGGCTGCTGCCCGCGACGTTCATGGAGATGCCGGTGAGCACCAGCGCCTCGGCGAGCGCGACGAGGAAGTCGTTGTCGGCGATCGTGCCCGGGTGGCGCAGGATCGTCTCCCCGGCGGTGCGGGACATGGCGGCCGCGAGACCGTCCACGACCTCGCCGGTCTCGCGCTGCGACAGCTCCCAGTCCGCGATGCAGGAGATGTTGGAGACGGCGTCGCCGATGCCCGCGGCGACGTAGCGGGCGGGGGCCTGCCGGATGACGTCGAGGTCGACGATCATCGCGATCGGGCTGGGCACGCCGTAGGAGCCGCGGCCGGCGTCGTTGTCGAGCGTGGAGACCGGCGAGCACAGGCCGTCGTGGGCGAGGTTGGTGGCGACGGCGACGACGGGCAGGCCGACGCGGGCCGCGGCGTACTTCGCCACGTCGATGATCTTGCCGCCGCCGAGGCCGACGAGCGCGTCGTAGTGGCCGCCCTTGATCTGGTCGGCCAGCTTGACCGCCGCGTCGAGGGTGCCGTCCGCGACCGTGAACCAGGCCGCGCCCGGCAACTGCGGCGCAAGGCGTTCCCTCATCGCGGCGCCGGAGCCGTTGCTGACGGCGACGGCGATCCGCCCGGTGGAGGCGATGCCGGGGTTGGCCAGCACCTGGCCCAGGTGGTCGAGCGCGCCGCAGCGCACGTCGACCACCAGGGGCGAGGGGACCAGTCGGGTCAGTACCGGCACGCGATCTCCCGGCCGCGCGCGAGGTCGTCGTGGTTGTCCACCTCGACCCAGTCGACCTGACCGATGGACTGGACGTCGATCCGCAGGCCGCGGTCGATCATCTCCTGGTAGCCGTCCTCGTAGTACAGCTGCGGGTCGCGCTCGAAGGTGGCCTGCAGCGCGGAGGCCAGGTCGTCGGCGGCGGAGGGGTTGATCAGCGTGACGCCGATGTACTCGCCGGTCGCGTCGGCGGGGTCCATCAGCTTGGTGATGCGGCGGGCGCCCAGCTCGGGGTCGACCGTGACCTTCATCTCCTCGTCGGCCAGCTTCTTGACCGTGTCGAGGGCGAGCAGAATGCCGGGCTGCCGGCCTTCGGCGGCGAGCTTGGCGTTGGCCTCCAGCAGGGTCCGCTCGACCGAGGCCGGGTGGATGGTGTCGCTGTTGGCGAGGATCACGCCCTCCTTGAAGAGGTCGCGCGCGCACCACACGGTGTAGCAGTTGTTCCAGGTCTCGGCCTTGGGGTTGTCCACCAGGTGCAGCGTGACGCCGTGGCGCCGCTCCAGCGCGGTCTTGCGCTCACGGATCGCGTCGGCGCAGTAGCCCACGATGATCGCCACGTCGCGCATCTCCACCTCAGCGAAGTTGCGCAGGGTGATGTCGAGGATGGTCCGCTCGTCGTCCACCGGCACCAGCGCCTTGGGCAGGGTGTCGGTGTAGGGACGGAGGCGGCTGCCCGCGCCTGCGGCCGGAACAAGGCCGATCATGTGGATTCTCCAGGGATTGCCAGTGCGGTTTCACGTACGTTCACGAAGGGTTCGCCCCCACCCCATCGTGCCGATCATCATTGCGGACCTCGGCGTCGCGGGACAAGCCGCAGCAGATCCGGGGGCCTTTTGGGGCAGACTGTACCTGGCCCGAGAGGGCGCTGTTGCTGACGCTGAACCGCGCGACCGACGCGAAAGGTGATCCATGACCACCACCACCGTGACGACGACGGACGAGATCCTGCTCGAGCTTGTCGACGAGCAGGGCCGGACGATCGGCACGGCGGAGAAGCTTTCCGCGCACCAGGCCCCCGGCCGGCTGCACCGGGCCTTCTCCGTGTTCCTCTTCGACGCGCAGGGGCGGATGCTGCTCCAGCAGCGGGCGCTCGGCAAGTACCACTCCCCCGGGGTCTGGTCGAACACCTGCTGCGGGCACCCCTACCCCGACGAGCCGCCGTTCGTCGCCGCCGCCCGCCGCACGGCCGAGGAGCTCGGCGAGGCGCCGGTCCGGCTGGAGGCGGCCGGGACGGTGACGTACGACCTTCCCGACGAGGCGTCCGGGCTGGTGGAGAAGGAGTACAACCACCTCTTCGTGGGTGCCGCCGCGACCGCGTTCATCCCGAACCCCGAGGAGGTCGGCGACACGGCGTTCGTGACCCCGGCGGAGCTGGCCGCGCTGCGCGCGGAGAAGCCGTTCTCGGTGTGGTTCGGCACGGTGCTGGACGCGGCGCTGCCGACGATCCGCACGGCCTTCCCGGGCGCGGGCTGGTAGCCCCCTCGCACGTGCACGAGCCCCGGCCCGCCGCGAGCGGACCGGGGCTCTTCTGGTGCCTGCGCCTCTGTGCCTGCGCCGTGCCGTGTGCCGGCGGCTCCGGACACTCCCCCGAGTGCGCCCGGCGACCGCCGCGCCTTCAGTGTTCGCTCCGGAGCCCTTTGAGGGCAAACGATTTGATGAGGCTCGAAAGGACGAGCCAGCGACCCGGCGCGTGAGACGCGTCACGGATTGGCGGCCAGCACCAGGTACGCCGCCAGGATCGACAGGTGGACGCCGCCTTGCAGCGGCGTCGCGCGGCCGGGGACGACGGTGAGCGTGCCGACGATCATCGTGAGGGCCAGCAGGACCATGTGGGTCGGGTCGAGGCCGAGCACGAGGGGGCCGCTCAGCCACAGGGACGCGACGGCGACCGCGGGGACGGTGAGGCCGATGCTGGCCATCGCGGAGCCGAGCGCCAGGTTGAGGCTGGTCTGGACGCGGTCGCGGCGCGCGGCGCGCACCGCGGCGATGGTCTCCGGCAGGAGCACCAGCAGCGCGATGACCACGCCGACGACGGAGGCGGGCAGGCCCGCCGCGGCGACGCCCTTCTCGATCGTCGGGGACTCGACCTTCGCCAGTCCGACGACGGCGACCAGGGCGACGGCCAGCAGGCCGAGGCTGGTGAACGCGTCGCGTCTGGTCGGCGGGTCGGCGTGCTCCTCGGACTCGATGACCACGCCTCCGCGCGTCATCGGCAGGAAGTAGTCGCGGTGCCGGACGGTCTGGGTCAGCACGAACAGGCCGTAGAGGGCGACGGAGGCGAGCGCCGCGAAGGTCAGCTGGGTGGAGTTGAACCGCGGGCCGGGCGTGCTGGTGGTGAAGCGCGGCAGGACCAGGCTCAGGGTGGCCAGGGTCGCGACCGTCGCCAGGGCGGCGCCGGTGCCCTCGCTGTTGTAGATCGCGACGCGGTGGCGCAGCGAGGTGACCAGCAGGGAGACGCCGACGATGCCGTTGCAGGTGATCATGACCGCGGCGAAGACGGTGTCCCGGGCGAGGGTGGCGTTCTTGACCGGTCCGCCCGCCATCAGTGTGACGATCAGCGCCACCTCGATCGCGGTGACGGCGACGGCGAGGACGAGGGAGCCGAAGGGCTCGCCGACCTTGTGGGCGATCACCTCCGCGTGGTGGACGGCGGCGAGGACCGCGCAGGCGAGGAAGACCGCGACGACCGCGACCAGCACACCGGGAAGGGACCGCCCCCAGGTGGCGAGCAGCAGGAGCAACGCGAGCGCCGGGACGAAGACGGTCCAGGTTCGGGCGAACCGGCGCAAACGATCACTCATGGTCCGAGCTTGCCACAGCCCGACGCTCCGCCCGGGGCGACGGGCCGCGCCCGCTCCGGCGGCACATCGACAGAGAAACTCAACAGGCAAACTTGCAATATACCCTGTCGAAGTCATACGGTTGCGGTATGCGACCGACAGGAACAGCCGACGCCGCCGAGCTGGCGGTGGAACTGCACACCGTGCTCGGCCTGATCTCCCGCAGGGCTCGCGCCGCGACCGCGGCGACGGAGCTGACCGCCTCGCAGCGGTCCGTCGCCGCACGACTGCTCCGCGAGGGACCGGCCACCACGGCCGACCTGGCGCGGGCGGAGTTCGTGCGGCCGCAGTCGATGCGGATGACGCTCGGCGCACTCGAGGAGCGCGGCCTGATCGCCCGCACGCCCCACCCCACGGACGGCCGCCAGGTCCTGGTCGAGTTGTCCGAGGAGGGCCGGGCGACCATCGCCGGAATCATCACGGCCAAGCACGACTGGCTCACCTCCGCCATCGCGGGCGACCTCGACGCCGGTCAGCGCGCGGCCCTGGCCGCCGCCCTGCCCGTGCTGCGCACACTCGCCGGCGCGACGGGGAGCGAGGCAGCGGCCGAAAGAGCGGCCGGATCGGGGGCCGAACCGGCGGCCGAGACGCGGCCCGCGACGGGGGCCGAGGCGTGAGCACCGAGGCCGAAGCCCGCGCTTCGCACTCCGTTCCCGTCGCGACGCAGGGCATACGCAAGCCGTTCAGCGGCACGATGATGGCGCCGCTGCTGCTCGGCGTGGCCCTGAACCCGATCAACTCGACGATGATCGCCACCGCTCTCGTCGCCGTGGGTCACGCCTTCGGCGTCGGCGTCGCCCAGACGGCCTGGCTGGTGGCCAGCCTCTACCTGGCCAGTTCCGTCGGACAGCCGACCATGGGACGGCTCGCGGACCTCATCGGACCGCGCAAGGTCTTCCTCAGCGGGCTCGTGGTGGTGTTCGCGGCCGGACTGGTCGGCGCCCTCGCCCCGGCCTTCGGCTGGCTGATCGCCTCCCGCGTGCTGCTCGGCATCGGCACCTCCGCCGCCTACCCGTCCGCGATGGCCATGCTCCGCGCCGAGTCCCGGCGCACGGGCGTCGAGGCCCCGCGCACCGTCCTCGGCCGACTCTCGCTGGCCTCGCTCGCCAGCGCCGCGGTCGGACCCGTCCTCGGAGGCGCCCTGGCGGCGACCCTCGGCTGGCGGGCGGTGTTCGCCGTCAACATCCCGGCCGCCGTCATCGGCCTGCTGCTGGCGCTGCGCTGGGCTCCCGCCGACCCGCCGCGGCCGGCCGAGCGGGCGCGGATCAGCCTGGATCCGCCGGGCCTGCTGCTCTTCGCGGCGACCATCGCCACGATGATGCTCTTCCTGATGGACCTGTCCCACCCGGACTGGCTGCTGCTGGCCCTCTCGGTGCTGCTCGGCGCCGCGCTGGTGGTCTGGGAGCTGCGGGCCGGGCAGCCCTTCCTCGACCTGCGCCTGCTGGGCCGCAGCCCCGGCCTGACCAGGACGTTCATCCGCAGCGGCCTGACCTACCTGGTGCTCTACTGCATGCTCTACGGCTTCT
Organism: Streptacidiphilus anmyonensis; assembly: GCF_000787855.1. Lineage (GTDB taxonomy): Bacteria > Actinomycetota > Actinomycetes > Streptomycetales > Streptomycetaceae > Streptacidiphilus > Streptacidiphilus anmyonensis. The sequence continues at coordinate 207,613 of NZ_BBPQ01000005.1, forward strand.
CGCAGTGGCTCCAGGAGTCGCACGGGCTCAGTTCCTTCCACGCGGGCCTGATCGCGCTGCCGATGTCGGTCACCGCCGCGGTCTTCTCGCTGCTCGGCGCGCGGACGAAGACGCTGCGCGTGCCGCTGGTCGCGCTCACGCTGCTGCTCGGCGCCGGATCGGCGATGCTGCTGCTCCTGGACGGTCGCACGCCGATCGCCGTGCTGGTGTTCGCCAGCACCGTCTTCGGAGTCGGTCAGGGCCTGGCCTCCAGCTGCAACCAGGCCGCCGTCTACGCCCAGGCGCCGGCCGACGGCACCGGATCGGCGGCCGGTCTCCAGCGCACCTCCGTCTACCTCGGCGCGATCCTGTCCTCCTCCGTGCTGGCCCTGCTCTACGGCTCCCGCGCCACGGACGGCGGACTGCACGCCATCGCCGCCGTGATGGTCGCGCTGTGCGGCGCGCTGCTGCTGTTCACCGTCGCGGACCGCGCCCTGCGCGCCGGCCGCTGAACGCTTCCCGACAACCCGGATTCCGAACGCCCGAAAGGCTCCTGATGACCGCCACCACGCTCGACCCGACCACCGCGCTGATCATGATCGACCTGCAGAAGGGCATCACGGCCTTCGCGGCCGACCACGGCGTGGACGAGGTGCTCGCCAACTCCGAGAAGCTCGCCACCGCGTTCCGCGAGCGCGGCCTGCTCGTCGTCCACGTCAACGTCACGGGCGGTGCCCCGGGCCGCACCTCCTTCTCGCGGCCGCCGCGCGAGCTTCCCGCCGACTGGGCCGAGCTCGTCCTGCCGGTCGAGGACGGCGACGTCACCGTCACCAAGCAGACCTGGGGCGCGTTCCACGGCACCGGCCTCGACGCGGCCCTGCGCGAGCGCGGCGTCACCCAGGTGGTCATCACGGGTGTCGCGACCAGCATGGGCGTCGAGTCCACGGCCCGCGCGGCCCACGAGCACGGCTACCACGTGACCATCGCGTCCGACGCGGTCACCGACATGGACCCGGTTTCGCACGACCACAGCCTCGCCCGCGTCTTCCCGAAGCTCGGCGAGACGGGGACGACGGCGGAGCTGATCGCCCTTCTGGGCTGACGCGCTGACCCGCCGTCACGACGTCGTGGGCATGCCTGGGGCCTGCCCAGGACGTCGTGGGGTCAGCCCCGGCCGAGGAACGGCATGCCCGTGGCCATGATCGTCATGAACGGGACGTTCACGTCCAGCGGGAGCGACGCCAGGTGCACCACCGTCGACGCGACGTGGGCCGCGTCCATGACCGGCTCGACGACGATACGGCCGTCGGCTTGGAGGATGCCCTGGGTCATGCGTTCGGTCATCTCGGTCGCGGCGTTGCCGATGTCGATCTGGCCGACGGCGATGCGGTGGGCTCGGCCCTCCAGGGCGAGGGACTTGGTGAGGCCGGTCATCGCGTGCTTGGTCGCCGTGTAGGCGACGCTGTTGGGCCGCGGGACCTGGGCCGAGATGGAGCCGTTGTTGATGATGCGGCCGCCGGCGGGGTTCTGCTCCCGCATCAGGACGAAGGCGCGCTGGGCGACGAGGAACGCACCGGTCAGGTTGACGTCGACGACCGCACGCCAGCGGTCGGCGGGCAGCTCGGCCGCGGGGGCGGAGGTGCCGAAGGCGCCGGCGTTGTTGAAGAGCAGGTCCAACCGGCCGTAGCGGTCGGCGATCCGGTCGAAGAGCGCGGCGACGGCAGCCTCGTCGGTGACGTCCGCGGGCAGCGCCCATGCCTGGGCGATCTCGGCGGCGGTCTCTCTGAGCGCGTCCTCGCGACGCCCGGTCAGCACCACCGTCCAGCCGGCGCGCCCGAGCGCCCGCGCCGTGACGCGGCCGATGCCCGAACCCGCGCCCGTCACCAGGGCGATCCGGCCCGTCGCGCGCTGTTCCTCCGCGTTGAACCCCTGCGTCATGCAGCTCCTCCCGTTGATCCACAACGCTACCGCTTCCGGGGGACCAACCGTCGTGTCGCGCGTGCGCGGGGACAGTGATCAACACCATAGGCATTGCGGGATTCGAACTGTGACGCCACCTCAGGAGGCAACCGCCATGTCGCACGCGTCCCAACGCCGTCCCGGAAGGCGCTCCGTCCTCGCGGGCGCCGTCGCCCTGCTCGGCGCGGCCGCGCTCCTGGCGGCGACGCCCGCCCTGCCGGCCGCCGCGGCGGCGGGCGGGCGCGGAAAGCCGCCGCATGTCTCCGCGCCGACGGGAACCGGGAGCGCCCGGCAGGTGATCACCGTGCACGCGCAGGGCACCTACGCCACGGTGACGGCGTGGCAGCTGAGCCCGGTCGGGTGGCGGCAGGTCTTCGCCACCTCGGCGGCGCGGATCGGCGCGCACGGGCTGACGGACGGGGCGACACGCAAGCAGGGCACGCTGACCACGCCCACCGGCGTCTACACGATCACCCAGGGCTTCGGCAACGGCCCGGCTCCCCAGGGGACCAGGATGCCGTACCACCGGGTGACGCCGGACGACTGGTGGGTGGAGGACCCGCAGTCGCCCTACTACAACTCGATGCGCACGTCCGGGCAGGGCGGCTTCCCGCTGACGGAGGCGGGCGACCGGGGCAGCGAGCACCTGGTCGACTACCCGGTCCAGTACGACAACGCGCTGGTGATCGACTTCAATATGCATCCGGCCGTCCCGGGGCGGGGCGCGGGCATCTTCCTGCACGACCTCAGCACCTCGGCCGGCCCGACGGCGGGGTGCGTGGCCGTACCGGCCGACATGATGAGCCGCTTCCTGCGGTGGCTCGACCCCGCCGCCCACCCCGTGATCGAGATCGGCTGAGCGGGCGGACCGGCCACGACCCCGTGAGGCCCGGCCTCGTGACGCCTCGGACCGCCGTCCGGCTTCCCCCTCGCTGAGGCCCGCCGTGCGACGCGTGGGGGCCGTGCCTCCCGCCTGAACCCGGAGGCGCCGCCCCGCCGGGAGCCGAGGACGGCGCCTCGGATGAAGGCGCGCGGCGTCAGCCGCGGAAGCGGCCGGGAGCCGCGGTAGGCCGACTCTCGAGGACACGGAAGGCGATGCCGGCCGCACGCAGGCGACCGATGAGGGCGGCGCCGCAGGCGGACGCCGTGGTCTGCTGACCGGCCGTCTTGGGAAGGTCGTCGTAGGCCAGGCAGAGCGCGGTCTCGGCCAGCATCTTGGCCGTCTCGCCGTAGCCCGGGTCGCCGCCGGACACCTCGGTCCAGATGTGCCGGCCGTCGGCCGCGCCGGAGAACCTGACGGTGAACCAGCTGCGGGCGCGCTGCGCCGCGTCCGGGCCCGCGCCGGAGGGGCGGAGCTGCTCGAGCTTGCGGCGCAGCGGCGGGATCTGCGCGCCGAGGGCGACGCCGACCACGCCCGCGATGCCGGCGAGCGCGATCGGCAGGCGCTTGACCGCGGCGTAGTGGCCGTAGCGGAAGTCCGGCCCGTAAACCGGCAGCGCGGCCGCGCTGCGCAGCACGATCTGCTGGTCGATGGCCGGCATGGGCACCGCCCACGCGTGGGCGTCCTTCGACCAGCGCGGACCGACCGCCGCGCCGCGCTGCCTGCGGCCGACGGTGCGCTCCTCGACCGCGCGGCGCGCCTTGGCCGCCTGGCCCATCTGGACCGGGCGGGAGAAGGCCGTCAGCGTGGAGGCGAAGGTGCCGCCGGAGAAGGTGCCGGAGACGCGGACGTAGCCCTCGACGGCGACCGGGCCGTCGAGCTCCTCGCGGCCGGCGGCACGGGCCAGCTCGTCGACGGTGAACAGGACGCCGAGGTCGTGCGGGACGGAGTCGAAGCCGCAGGCGTGCAGCATCCGCGCACCGCTCGCCACCGCGCGGGCGTGGTAGCGGGTGTACATGGTGTCGACGAACTCCGGCTCGCCGGTGAGGTCGACGTAGTCGGTGCCCGCCTCGGCGCAGGCTCGGACGAGGGGCTCGCCGTGGCGCTGGTAGGGCCCGACCGTCGTGACGACGACGCGCGCGGAACGGGCCACCTCGGCGAGGGCGTCGGCGTCCGCACTGTCGGCGACGAGCACGGGCAGCTCGGGCAGGCCGAGCCGGTCCCGCAGCGCCTCGAGCTTGGCCCGGTTGCGGCCCGCGACCGCCCAGCGGCAGCCCTCCGGGGCGTGCCCGGCGAGATACTCGGCCGTCAGGCCTCCGGTGAAGCCGGTGGCTCCGAAGAGGACCAGGTCGTAGGCACGTTCCGACGCTCGATCAGACACCATGGGCAGCACTGTAGCGCTACCCGCTGGTAACCGGCACCGCCTCCCGGCGCTTTCGGACCAGCAGGCAGGCCTGCTCCCGGCGGACGCCGGGCAGCCGCATCAGCGCCTCGCGCTCGAAGCCCGCCGCTGCCAGCTCGGCCGCGACCTCCTCGGGCTGTATCAGGTCGATGGTGTAGTCGACCCCGGCCTGCCCGTAGGCGCCCGTGACCTGCGACTGGCCGTCACCGACGTGGAAGCCGAGCAGCGCGTAGCCGCCCGGGGCGAGGGCGCGGCGCCACTCGGCGAAGACGGCGGGCCGCTCGGCCGGAGGCGTGTGCAGCAGCGACCACCAGGACAGGACCCCGCCGAGCGCGCCGTCGGCCGCGTCGAGGGACCCGAGCGTGCCGACCTCGAACCGGATCTCCGGGTGGGCCCGGCGGGCGGCCGCCACCGTGCCGGGCGAGACGTCGACGCCGAACACCGGCACGCCGAGGTCGCGCAGGTGCGCCGCGACATGCCCGGGACCGCAGCCGAGGTCGGCGACCGGTCCGGCGCCCGCCGCCGCCACCAGCTCGGCGAACGCCGCGATCATCGCGCGCCCCCGCACGTCCTGCGCGAACAGCGCGGGCACCGTCGCCGCGTACGTCTCGGCGACCGCGTCGTAGGCACGCCGCGCCTCGTCCTCACGGTCCGACAGGGTCGTCTCCATGCGCCCACCCCCGGGGAAGTTCCGATCTGTGCTCGGATCCGTCCTACCAGGCGCGACTGACAACGCGCCGGATGCTGCAGATCGTCAAGCGCGCTCAGGAGTCGGGGACGCGGCCACGTCCCCTTCGCCTTCAACGATCGCTCCAGCGGTAGCCTGCACCCAGGGGTCCTTGCGGAGGCGCTGGATGAGCAGCAGAGCCCGCGCTTCGCTGTCGAGGTCGGCTCCTCCGGACCAGGACCCGGAGTCCGGTGGCCCCGCGTGCGGCAGTCCAGCCGACTTGGCTCGGCACGCGATCTCCAGGCGGAGGGCCTCCAAGGTCAGGTCGAGATCCTCGTCAGGCGGTCGCTGGACGTTCCGGAGTGCGGTGGTCGCGCACTCGGTCATGGCCGGCGATACGAAGCCGGCCAGTTCCCATTGCGCATCCCGGATCTCGATCGCACGGCGATACAGCCTGCGTTGCGCTCCTGGGACGCCGACCAGATCCGCCCAGCGAGAGCGAGTGACACCGAGGACGTGCCCGGGCGCGATCTGACTCAGCAGCTCCCAGAGCGGACGAAGACGATGGTACTGACTCAGTCGCCCGATGAACCGTCCCAGGCGGTGGGCCCCGATGATGCACGCGGCGAGACCGAGCATGCCCAGGCCCGCCTCCAACAGCACGACGGGAACGAACCCGAATCGTCCGTCCAATGGGTAGGGCAGCCCGAAAGCGTGGGTGAAGAGGTACCAGACACGCACGCCGACGTAAGCCGAGCCGACGACAAACCCACCGATGAGCATGCGCAGGGCGTTCCGGAGCAAGGGTGCGCCGACGCTTCGGATCCGCGGGCGGAACAACACGATCTCGACGACCAGGCTGGTCGCCAGAGCCCCCTGGTAAAGCAGTTGGTAGGTGAGGACGACAAGCGACCGCGCCTGCCAACAGCCGAAGTCAGGATGGTCGAGGCTGCGCGGAATGGCGAGGAACAAGGCGACCAGGAGAATCCCGTCGAGCGCGAGGAGCGATTGCCCGACCCGTAGCGCGCGGCGCGTCGCGGAGGTCACCCCGGTCAGCAGCGCCGCTGACTCCAACGCGGCGACCATCGCCAGGATCGCCAGAACATGGCCGGCGAGGATCGAGCCATCGGGGACGCCGGTCGTCACGTCCAGCGCGCGCCGGACACTGTATCCGGTGAGCGTCGCCGCACCGCTCGCGAACAGGAAGAGGAACATCAGCGGGCGTCGCCGGGCCGAACCGCCCAAGAAGGCGACCAGCAGCAGAGTGACGAACCACAACAACATGAGGACCGTCAGCCACACCACGCTGGGCCCGACCCCGACGACACCGTGGAGTTCAGAGCAGTTCATCCAGATCACCCAGCGGTCGAGGGTCGACGCCCGGCCAGTCCGCGCGTTCGAGGATGAGCGCGGCCATCAGCTCCGCCTCTTTCTCCTGGGGAGTGGGATAGCCACCACGCGTCAGAACACGCTCGACCATGGCGGGGTCGAGTCGGGAGAACATCGACGCGAGGCCGGCGCCGAGACCGGTGTGATCGCAGAGCATGTGCCCGATCTCGTGCAACACGATGTTCTGCTGGTGCAGCGGACTGGTTCCTCGAGCATGGAATATGTAGTCGACCCTGTCGGTCCCGATCCACATCCCGCAGGGCTGACCGGGCTCCGCGGTCGGAAGGGGCTGCAGCCGTATGGGGCGCCCACGTTCACGCGCGAGCTGCTCGCAGAGCGCGTCCACGGTGAAGGGGCGTGGCATATCGATTCCAGCCAACCGAGCCCGTAATCTCCGCAGCTGTCGAGCATGCCCCATGGACCACTCCCCCCGAAGCCTTCACACCGCAGGGTGCCGATGGTATCGGTCCGGGCCGTCAGCTGGCTGAACCACCTTCGCGGGAGGCGGGGTTGTCATGGTCGGCCGGGAGGCCCTCCAGCGATCGGGCGTGCTCGATCATGGCTTGGATGGCGGCGAGTCCGGACGCCGACAGATCCGCAGCACGCAGTGCGAGGGTGCGCACCGAGGATTCCCGCAGCGCTGCCAGCAGCTGCAACTGGGCGTCGATCTCGGCGGCGTCCTCGTCGAGAAAGTAGGACGTGGGCACGCCGAAGAACCGGGCGAGTCCCTCCAAGTGCCGCATGGTCGGGTTGTCGCGGACGCCCTTGCGCAGCTGCCACACATAGGTGTGGGAGATCATCGTGCCGCGCTCCCGGATGGCCGCCGCGACCTCCTCGTAGGTGTACTCGGCCCGGTCGGCGGGATGCACCGTGCGGAAAAGGCGGTCGAGTCGCCCAGCCAGGGAGGTGTGCGCAGCCTGCTGTTCGGTCATGTGCCGCCTCCTTCCGCCACCGGCACCCAAGTCTAGTTGACGGCCGCCGCGACTCCATCAGCTGTTGACAGCGCGCCGGACGGACGTAAACTCAGATTTATGAGCAGGGCGGCCGTCATCAACTGCCGCCCGGGCCGAGCGCGCCGGCCTTCCGCTCGACGTCGATCACGTCGCGAGCTGCGACGCCATGAAGGCACGACATCGATCGAGGAGAATTGATGATCAAGCACGCCAAGACCGCGCTGGCGATCGCGGCACTGTCCCTGGGCGTCAGCACGGCCGGGGCCACCACGGCGTCCGCGACGGAGAAGCCGGCGGCCGAATCCATCCGGGCGACCGTCGCCGCTCCCACGGCCACCTCCGCGTGGGTGCACTTCCTGCCGACCTACGAGTCCGACCACCTGAGCATCAACAGCGGTGACACGCTCGGGGTCGCGTGCTGGGTGGCCTCCGAGGGGACCATCTGGGATCTGGTGATCGACACGACCAACGACAACGCGGGCTACACCCTGGCGAGCTACCTGACGGTGACGGGGGCGCCCGCGCCGTGCGGCAGCGCGGGCATCGCCAGCGGCGTGCCGTCGCAGACCTGGATACACCTCCACCCCCAGGCGGACTGGGAGCACCAGATCCTCAACCCCGGCGACAGCATCAGGTCCCTGTGCAACCTCGGCTACGTCTACGACCCCAGCGACGGCCAAACGCTGATCTGGGACCTCGTCGTCGACAACACCAGCGGGCTGGCCGGCCTCACCTGGGACAAGGCGGTCTACGGAGTCACTCCGCCCGCATGCTGACGGGGTGACCGGTCGGCGACTCCAAGCGCGCCGCCCATCGGCGACGGGACGCCCGGCACGGGCTCCAGGAGAGCCCGCGCCGGGCGTCGGGGCTACTCCACCGCTCCGCGAGCTTGACATACTTAGGTTAGGCAAACCTAAGTTAGCCCCATGCTTGAGACCCGTGCCCTCCGCCTCTCCTACGACCGCCCCCGCTCGGCCGCGGCCACGGCCGAACCCGTCGTCGCCGACCTCGACATCGCCCTGCCGCGCGACGCCGTCACCGCGATCGTGGGCCCCAACGGCTGCGGCAAGTCGACGCTGCTGCGCGGGCTCGCGCGCCTGCTGAAGCCGGCCGCCGGATCGGTGCTGCTGGACGGCGCCGACCTGCACCGGCTGCCCTCGCGGGAGGTGGCCCGGCGGCTCGGGCTGCTGCCCCAGCAGCCCGTCGCGCCGGAGGGGATCACCGTCGAGGGGCTGGTCCGCCTGGGACGGCACCCGCACCAGGGCCTTTTCGGAGCCTGGAGCGCGGCCGACCAGGACGCCGTCGAGCGCGCCCTCGACCGCACCGGGACGTCCGCCCTGCGTGACCGGCTCGTCGACCGGCTCAGCGGAGGGCAACGCCAGCGTGCCTGGATCGCACTGACGCTCGCGCAGGAGACGGAGTTGCTGCTCCTGGACGAGCCGACCACCTTCCTCGACCTGCGCCACCAGCTCGACGTGCTGGATCTGGCGGTCCGGCTCCAGCGCGAGTCGGGCCGGACCGTCGTCATGGTCCTGCACGACCTCGGCCAGGCCGCCCGTTACGCGGACCACCTGGTGGTGCTGCGCGCGGGCCGCCTCGTCGCGGCGGGTCCGCCGCACGAGGTGCTGGACGCCGAACTGGTCGCGGAGGTCTTCGACGTGGAGTGCCGGGTGGTGCCGGACCCGGAGACCGGCACCCCGCTCGTCGTCCCGTCCGCCCGCCACGGCAGCGCCTGCGGGCTGGCCGGTCCCGCCCGGCTCGGCGTCCCCGCCGCCCTCCACGGCGGTCCCCACGCCGTCACACCGTCGCCGTCCGGCGCTCCTTGACGAGCAGTCGGACCAGGTACCCACCGCCCAGCAGCCCCGTCACCACGCCGACGGGCAGCTGGTGCCCCGGCACGGCCCGCTGCGCGGCCCAGTCCGCGAGGACGAGCAGCAGCGCGCCCGTCGCGGCCGAGGGCAGCAGGTTCGGGCCCGGTGCGCGGGTCAGCCGCCGGGCCAGCTGCGGCGCGGTCAGCGCGACGAAGGCCACCGGTCCGACGGCGGCGGCCGCCGCCGCGGCCAACAGCAGGGCGGCGATCAGCAGGGCCCCCCGGGTGCGCGCCACCGGGACGCCGAGCGCCAGGGCCGCGTCGTCGCCGAGTTCCAGCAGGCGCAGCGAGCGCCCGTGGCCGAGCAGGAGAGGCCCGAGCACGGCCAGCGCGAGGGCGACCACCGCCGCGTCCGACCAGTCACTGCCGTCGAGGCTCCCGGTCAGCCACAGCACCGCGCGGGCGGCGTCGGTGAGTTGGCCGCGCGTCAGCAGCCAGCCGTTCACGCCGGTGAGCACGGCGCCCACCGCGATGCCGACGAGCACCAACTGCTGCCGGCCGCCCCGGGCGAGCAGCACCACCGCTCCCCCGGCCACCAGCGCGCCGAGGACCGCGCCGACCGGAAGCGCGAGCGCACCGCCGCCGAGCAGGACGATCGCGGTGAGCGCTCCGGTGGCCGCACCCTGGGTGAAGCCGAGCACGTCGGGGCTGCCGAGCGGGTTGCGCGTCAGCGCCTGGAACGCCGCCCCGGACAGGGCGAGGGCCGCGCCCGCGAGCAGCCCCGTCGTCACCCGCGGCAACCGCAACTCCCAGACGACGAAGTGGGTGGCGGGGTCGGCGGCTGCCGAACCGGGGTCGACGAGGGCCCTGACGACGTCGGCCGGGGTGAGGGCCAGATCGCCACCACCCGCGAGGGCCAGCACCGCGACGGCGGGCGCGGCGAGCAGGACCAGCGCCGTCACCAGGCGCGCGCGACGGGCGGTGCGGTCCACCGCACGCACCGGCGTTCCGCCGAACCCGTACAAACCGAGCCTGCGAAAACCGAGCCCGTGGAAGCTGAGCCCGCGCAAGCCGAGCCTCGACCGAGGCCGAAACCGGGAGCGGAGCGGGGCGCTCATGCGGTGCCTCCTCGTCGGCAGACCAGCGCGAGCAGCAGCAGTCCGCCCGCGACCGCGGTCACGACGCCGACCTGCACCTCGCCCGGACGGGCGACCAGGCGGCCGAGGACGTCCGCCCCGAGCAGCAGGACCGGTCCGAGCAGCGCGCAGTACGGCAGTTGCCGACGCGGGTCGGGGCCGGTGAGGCGGGCGACCAGGTGCGGGGTGAGGAGGCCGACGAAGACCAGCGGTCCGCAGGCCGCCGTCGCCGCGCCGCACAGGAGCGTGACGGCGACCGTCGCGCCCGCGCGGGTCGCGGGCAGACGGGAGCCGAGGGCGCGGGCGGAGTCCTCCCCGAGCGCCAGCGCGCCCAGCGGCCGGGCGAGCGCCAGTGCGAGGCCGAGGCCCGCGACGACGAAGGGCGTCATCGCGGCGACGGTGCCGAGCTGCGCGGAGGCGAGCGAGCCGACGGTCCAGAACCGCATCCGGTCGAGCGCGTCGGTGTCGACGAGTTCGATCGCGCTGACATACGAGAACAGGGCGGCGTTGACGGCGGTTCCGGCGAGGACCAGGCGCGCGGGGGTGGCCGTGCGCCCGCCGCCGACGGCGTGCACCAGCACGGCGACCAGCGCCGCGCCCGCGAAGGCGAACCAGACCGCCCCGCCGAAGCCGGAGAGGCCGAGGAAGGCGGAGGCGGTGACGACGGCGGCCGAGGCTCCCGCGTTGACTCCGAGCAGACCTGGGTCTGCGAGCGGATTGCGCGTCAGCGCCCGCATGACGCCGCCCGCGAGGCCGAGGGCGGCTCCCGCCAGCAGGCCCAGCAGGGTGCGCGGCAGCCGTATGCCGTGGACGACGTCGTAGGCGGGCGCGGCCGGGTCGGTGAGGCCCTGCCAGACGGCGGTCGGCGAGAGCGGCCTGGCGCCGAGGACGAGGGAGAGCGCGAGTGCTGCGAGGAGCAGTGCGGTCGCGGCCAGCGGGAGCCGCCACCCCCGGGAGGTGGGTGAGGGCGGATCAGCGGTCAGGGCGGTCATGGGCGGGGGCCTCCGGCGGGGTGGAAAGCGAGGTGGACAGCGTGGTGGATCGCGGGCTGGACAGCCGGGTCAAAACTTAGGTTAGGCTACCCTAAGTTGACCTTGAGCTCATGGTTTCGCCTCCCTCCCGCTTCCCCCGAGAAAGCGTTCTGCGCCATGCCCGTTCAGCCCTCCCGCCGTACCCTGCTCGCCGCCGGCGGCGTCGCCGGTCTCGGCGCGCTCCTCGCCGCCTGCGGTGCCGGATCACGCTCCGGACCAGGGAGCGGCGACGCCGCGGCGTCCGGCTCCGCCTCCCGCGGGCCGTGGCGTTTCACCGACGACCGCGGCACCACCGTCTCGCTCCCCCAGGCCCCCGCCCGCGTCGTGGCCTACACCGGCACCGCCGCCGCCCTGCACGACTTCGGCGCCGCCGACCGCCTCGTCGGGGTCTTCGGGCCCACCAGGCTCGCCGACGGCAAGGCCGACCCGATGGCCGGACAGCTCGACGTCTCCCAGGTGACCGTCCTCGGCAACGCCTGGGGCGAGTTCGACCTCGAGAAGTACGCCGAGCTGCGCCCGCAGCTGCTCGTCACCGACATGTGGCAGCCGAAGCAGCTCTGGTACGTGCCGGACGCGAGCAAGGACAAGATCGCCGCTCTCGCGCCGACGGCCGGGATCAGCATCGCGAACGTGCAGCTGCCCGAACCGCTGCGCCGCCACGAGGAGTTGGCCGGACTGCTGGGTGCGGACCTCACCGCCGCATCCGTCGTCGCCGCCAAGCAGCGCTTCCAGCAGGCCGTCGAGACGCTGCGTCGCACGGCGAAGGGACGGGGCGGGCTGAAGGTGCTCGCCGCCTCCGCCAGTGCCGACCTGCTGTACGTCTCCGACCCGGCGGTCTACCCCGATCTCTCCTACTACCGCAGCCTCGGCGTCGACCTGGTCACCCCGAACAAGGTGCAGGGCGGCTTCTTCGAGCCCCTCAGCTGGGAGAACGCCGACACGTACGGCGCGGATCTGATCCTCCTCGACAGCCGCAGCTCCGCGCTGCAGCCCAAGGACCTGACGGGAAAGCCCACCTGGCAACGGCTCCCGGCCGTCAGGGCGGGTCAGGTGGTCCCGTGGCTCAGCGAGGTGCGGTTCTCGTACGCGGGATGCGCGCCGCTGGTCGAGCAGCTGGCCGGAGCGCTCGACCGCGCGAAGAAGGTCGGCTGATGACCGCCGCGCCCGCGTCCCCGTGGGAGTTCCTCGACCTGCGCGTGCTGCGGACGCAGGCGCTCGGCCCGTCCATGCGCCGGATCGTCTTCGGCGGCCCCGATGTCGACCGATTCCGCTCAGGCGGCCGGGACCAGCGCTTCAAGCTGTTCCTGCCGCAGCCCGGCGAGTCGACGCCGCTGGTCCCGACCGCCGCGGGCGCGGACTGGTACGCGCACTGGCGACGGCTCGACCCCGCCCGACGGGCGGTCATGCGCAGCTACACCGTGCGCGCGCAGCGGCCGGGCGAGCTCGCCGTCGACTTCGCCCTCCACGACGGCACCGGACCGGCGGGCCGCTGGGCTGCGGCGGCCGCTCCGGGCGAGCACGTGCTCGCGCTCGGGCCGACGGACCCGGACAACGCCGGCATCGACTTCCGCCCGCCGGACGGCACGGACTGGGTGCTGCTGGCCGCCGACCTGACGGCCCTGCCCGCCGTCGCGGGCATCACGGCCTGGCTCGGCGCGGAGCGGCCGTGGCTTCCGGTGCGGGCCTGGATCGAGGTGCCGTACGAGCGCGACCGGCAGGAACTGGCCGCGCCGATCGCGGACGCGGACGTGCGCTGGGTCGCCCGTGGCGGCCTGCCCGGTGCGGTCCTGGGAGCCTGCGCGCTCCCGCCCGGCACCCCGTACGCCTGGCTCGCGGGCGAGGCGGGCTGCGTCCGCACGCTGCGCCGCCACCTGATCGCCGACCGCGGCTTCGACCGCGCCCGCATCACCTTCACCGGCTACTGGCGTCGCGGCGCGACCGAAGAGGACCTCCTCGCCGAAGCCGCGTAGCCGCACAGCCGCAGAAGCGCGCAGCCGCAGGACCGCGCAGCGACCGCAGCCGCACCGCACCACCGAGTCGCCCGGCCGCACAGCCGCACAGCCGCCCGTCCAGCCGCGCAGCCCGCTACCGCCGCACCACACCGGGGACGCCCACGGTCACCCCGCCCCACGAGAGGACACCATGAAGCCATCGCACCCGCACGCCCAGCTGTTCAACTCCGCCTCCGTCGACGCCTATCGCGGCCTCGTCGACGACGGTGCCGCCCTGGTCGCCCGTCATGTCGCGGCCGCGCACGGCCCGTTCACTGGCATCGAACCACCGGCGCTGGAACGGGAGTTCGCGCCGATCGACCTCGACACGCCGCTCGGGGACGCCGACGCGGCGCTCGAGGAGCTGTCGCGCGTCTACCTGCGCGACGCGGTGTGGTTCCACCACCCCCGCTACCTCGCCCACCTCAACTGCCCGGTCGTGCTGCCCGCCCTGCTCGGCGAGACGGTCCTGGCGGCCGTCAACTCCTCCCTCGACACCTGGGACCAGAGCGCCGGAGGGACCCTCGTCGAGCGCCGGCTGATCGAGTGGACCGCCGGGCGGATCGGTCTCGGGCCGCGCGCGGACGGGGTCTTCACCAGCGGCGGGACGCAGTCCAACCTCCAGGCGCTGCTCCTGGCCCGCGACGAGGCGCTCGGCGGCGACCTCGTCCGCCTCCCCCGGCTGCGGATCCTCGCCTCCGAGGCGGCGCACTTCAGCGTCGTGAAGTCGGCGCGCCTGCTCGGCATGGGCGCGAGTGCCGCGATCCCGGTCCCGACCGACGACGGACGTCGCATGGACCCGGCCGCGCTGGAGCGCGCGTTGGAGCGCTGCCGCCGCGCCGGCGAACTGCCGGCGGCCGTGGTCGCCACCGCCGGCACCACCGACTTCGGCAGCATCGACCCGATGCCCGCCATCGCGGACGTCTGCGCCCGCCACGGGGTGTGGCTGCACGTCGACGCCGCCTACGGCTGCGGGCTGCTGGTCTCGCCGACCCGGCGCCACCGGCTGGACGGGATCGAGCGGGCCGACTCGGTGACCGTGGACTTCCACAAGTCCTTCTTCCAGCCGGTCAGTTCGAGCGCGCTGCTGGTCCGCGACGCGGAACGCCTGCGCCATGCCGGACATCACGCGGACTACCTCAACCCCCGGCGCATGGCCGAGCGCGGCATCCCCAACCAGGTCGACAAGAGCCTGCAGACCACCCGCCGCTTCGACGCGCTCAAGCTCTGGCTCACGCTGCGCGTGATGGGCGCGGGCGGCGTCGGCGCGCTCTTCGACTCGGTGCTCGACCTGGCCGCCGAGGGACACGCGCTGCTGGCCCGCGACCCGCGCTTCCGCGTCGTCGTCGAACCGCAGCTCAGCACGCTCGTCTTCCGCTGGCAGCCGCCGCAGTCGCCGCGCGCGCCACACGTGCCGCATGCGCCCGCCGACGAGGCCCTGCTCGACGCCGCCAACCTGTACGCCCGCGAGGCGCTCGCGGCCAGCGGTGCGGCCGTGGTCGCGGGGACGGTCGTGGACGGCCGGCACCACCTGAAGTTCACGCTGCTCAACCCCACGACGACCATGGCGGACCTCGCCGCCGTCCTCGACCTGCTCGACGCCCACGCCACCGCCTACCTGGCGGCCGACCAGGCCGCCTGAGGGGAGTTCGATTCCATGACGGACAGCGGGATCCACGACTTCGTGGCCATCGGTCTCGGCCCGTTCAACCTGGGGCTGGCCTGTCTGAGCGAGCCGCTCGCGGACCTGGACGGCGTCTTCCTGGAGCGCAAGCAGGAGTTCGACTGGCACCCGGGCATGATGCTGGAGCAGGCGAGCCTCCAGACGCCGTTCCTCGCCGACCTGGTGACGCTCGCCGACCCGGCCTCGCCCTACTCGTTCCTCAACTATCTGAAGCAGCAGGGCCGCCTCTACGCCTTCTACATCCGGGAGAACTTCTTCCCGCTGCGCAGCGAGTACGTCGACTACTGCCGCTGGGCCGCGTCCCGGCTGCGCTCGGTCCGCTTCGGGCGGGAGGTGACGTCCGTCGCGCACGACGGGGCCGAGGGCGCCTACACCGTCCGCTGCGCCGACGGCGAGACGTACCGGGGCCGCCGGCTGGTGCTCGGCACCGGGACGCCGCCGCACCGGCCGGCCGCGCTCGACGGGGTCGGCGGCCCCGCCGTGCACAGCTCCCGCTACCTCGACCACGCCGAGGAGCTGCGCAAGCGGGAGCGGATCACCGTCGTCGGCAGCGGGCAGAGCGCGGCGGAGATCTACCTCGACCTGCTCGGGGACGTCGACCGCTACGGCTACGAGTTGGTCTGGGCGACGCGCTCGCCCCGCTTCTTCCCGCTGGAGTACACCAAGCTGACGCTGGAACTGACCTCCCCGGAGTACATCGACTACTTCCACGCCCTGCCGACGCCGGTGCGCGACCGGCTCGGCACGGAGCAGAAGGCGCTGTACAAGGGCATCAGCGCGGACACCGTCAACGCCGTCCACGAGCTGCTCTACGTCAAGTCGCTGCGGGGTCCGGTGCCGACGCGGCTGCTGACCAACACCGCGCTCACCGGGGCGCGCTACGACGACGCGGCTGACGCCTACGAGCTGACGCTGCACCAGCGCGAGCAGGACGTGACGCACACCCTGCGCACCGACGGGCTCGTGCTCGCGACCGGCTACCGCTACCGCGAGCCCGCCTTCCTCGCCGGGATCGCGGACCGGCTCGCCCGCGACGGGCAGGGCCGGCTCGCGGTGCGCCGCGACTGGTCGGTGGACGCGGCCGGGCGCGGCGAGATCTTCGTGCAGAACGCCGCCCTGCACACGCACAGCCTCTCCGACCCGGATCTCGGGATGGGCGCCTACCGCAACTCCGTCCTGCTCCGTTCCCTCACCGGCCGCGAGGTCTACCCGATCGAGCGCCGCATCGCCTTCCAGGAGTTCTCCGCCGCATGAGCCAGACACCCGCCCGCCCGGCCTCCCGCCCGGCCTCCCCCGACGAGTTCACCTTCCGCCGCGTCGACCCGGACGCCGACGCCGCGCTGCTGCACGGCTGGGTGACCCACCCCAAGGCCGTCTTCTGGCTGATGCAGGACGCCACGATCGCCCAGGTCGCCGAGGAGTACGCGACGCTGGACGCCTGGATCGGCTGCTTCCGCGGCGAACCGGCGGTGCTGATGGAGCGCTACGACCCGGCCTCGACCGAGGTCGGCGACGTGCACCGCACCGCCGTCGGCGACGTCGGCATGCACTTCCTGACCGCGCCGGCCGAGCGGCCCGTGCCCGGCTTCACCCGGGCCGCGCTCACCGCCGTGATGCGGCACCTGTTCGCCGAGGCAGCCGACGCCGACGCGCGCCGCGTCGTCGTCGAACCCGACGTGCGCAACCGGGCCGTGCACCGGCTCAACGCGGCCGTCGGCTTCCGGCCCGTGCGGGCGGTCACGCTGCCGCGCTCCGGCAAGCGGGCCCTGCTCAGCACCTGCACCCGGGAGCAGTTCCGGGCCGCGTGCGGCGAGCGCGAGCGTGAGCCGCTCGCCCATCTGACCCCGCAGCTGTGGGCGCAAGCCAACCGGCTGCTGGTGCGCAAGGCGCTGGCCGAGTTCGCCCACGAGCGGCTGATCACGCCCCTGCCGCTGCCGGACGGCGGCGGCTGGTACGGCGTCGCGAGCGACGACCACGCGGTCGCCTACCGCTTCCGCGCCGAGCTGCTGACACTCGACCACTGGCGGATCGAGGCGGACAGCATCGTGCGCCTGCGTTCCGCCGACGGCGACGGCGACGAAGGCGCAGACGCAGGGGGCGTCGACGTCGAACTGCCCCTCGAAGCGGGAGCGCTGGTGCTGGAGCTGCGGCGCAGCCTCGGGCTGTCGGACGAGGTGCTGCCGCTCTACCTGGAGGAGATCACCAGTACGCTCGCCGCCACCGCGTTCAAGCTTTCACTCCCGTCCGTGACGTCGGCCGAGCTCGCCGCGGCGGACTTCCAGTCGATCGAGGCGGGCATGACGGAGGGCCACCCCTGCTTCGTGGCCAACAGCGGCCGGCTGGGGTTCGACGCCGTCGACCAGCTGCGCTACGCGCCGGAGGCGGGCGCGCCGGTGCGACTGCTGTGGGTCGCCGTCCACCCGGACCACGCTGTGCGGGCGCTCGGCCGGAACACGGAGGCCACCGATGTCTCCGACCTGCTGGGCGCGCCGCCGCTGCCGACGGAGCTGGCGGACTACGTCCCGATCCCCGTCCACCCTTGGCAGTGGCGGCACCGGCTCGCCGTCTCCTACGCGGACGAGATCGCACGCGGCCGCGTCGTGCCGCTCGGCGAGGGCCACGACACCTACCTGGCCCAGCAGTCGATCCGGACCTTCTTCAACTCCGCCGCGCCCGAGCGCCCGTATGTGAAGACGGCGCTGTCCGTCCTCAACATGGGCTTCACGCGCGGACTCTCGGCCGACTACATGGAGCACACCCCCGCCATCAACGACTGGCTCGCCGACCTCGTCGCCGCCGACCCGACGCTGACGGGCTGCGGCTTCTCGATCCTGCGCGAGCACGCCGCCGTCGGGTACCGGCACCCGCGCTACCCCACGGGCACGCCGCAGCAGAAGCAGCTCGCCGCGCTCTGGCGGGAGAGCCCCGTCCCGTTCCTGCGCGAGGGCGAGCGGACGGCGACGATGGCGGCGCTGCTGCACACCGACCGCGACGGCGCCTCCGTCGCGGCGGCGCTGATCGCCTCCTCCGGACTGGCCCCCGAGGAGTGGCTGCGCCGCTATCTCACCGCCTACCTCACCCCCGTCGTGCACGCGCTGTGCGCCTACGGCCTCACCTTCATGCCGCACGGCGAGAACGTCATCCTCGTGCTGACCCCCGAGGGCGCGCCGGTGCGCGTCTTCTTCAAGGACATAGCCGAGGAGATCGCCGTACTGGACCCGGCCACGCCGCTGCCGCCGCAGGTCGCGCGGATCCGTGCCCAGGTGCCGCGGGAGCAGTGGGCGCTCTCCCTGCACACGGACGTGTTCGACTGCTTCCTCCGCTTCCTCTCCGCCGAGCTGCACGCGGGCGGCGTCGTGCACCAGGACGCCTTCTGGGCGGTCGTGGCCCGCGTGCTGCGCGACTACGAGGCCGCGCACCCGGAACTGGCGAACCGTCTCGCCGCCCTGGACCTCTTCGCCGAGCGGTTCGCGCTCTCCTGCCTCAACCGGCTGCAACTGCGCAACAACCGGCAGATGGTCGACCTGACCGACCCGGCCGGCGCCCTTCAGTTCGCCGGGACACTGCCCAATCCCCTCACGGGCCACTGACAACGGCCTGCGCCCCGGCGACGGTCGTGGACCGACCGCGCTCGACGGCCTTGACATGCCGCCGGGCCAACCACAGCGGGACTGCACCGAAGACGCCGAAGGACATGTCGATCGGCAGCCACCAGAGCGGCAGTCCGCGCAGCGGCCCGCAGATCGCCGCGAGCGGGAGGATTCCGGCGCAGGCGATCAGCCCGAAGTCCAGCACCCACACGTTGCGGACCGGATCGCGCAGCGGGCCGAGGAACGCCACGGCGATGACCAGGTGGGCGAAGGCGAGCCAGTCGGTCCCGTAGGCGAGGAACGGGTAGCTGCGGGCGGTGGCGACCAGCCCGGCGTGGACGTGCACGGCCCAGGCCACCGCGTCCGGGAAACGCCCCGCGAACCCCGCGAGCGGGGAGCCCCGGTCCGTCGCCCACCACACCAGCCACCCGGACTCGGTCACCAGCGGAAAGGCCGTCAGCCCCGCCAGCACCAGCCCGAACACGAACAGCACGATCCACACCCGCGCGCGCCGGAGGCGCTCCCCTTCGCTCATGCGCACCATCATGGACCCGTTTTTGAACACGTTCAACTCGCCTTCTCGAGCCAACGTGCTCCAGGCCGGCAGGAGGGTGAAGATCCCCGGGGCCGGGCGCGAGGGAGAGCGCGAAAGAAGGGGCGGACGAGCCGCGGCGTGGGGTCCACGGTCCGTCCGCCCCTTCGGTCAATCGGGGCTGTGCATGGTCAGCCCGCTGTGAAGGCCGTCAGGCCGTTCGGGGTGCCGAGGCCCGTCGGGCCGTCGTAGCCCGTGCCCGCGGTGCAGAGGTAGGACGGGTCGCAGCTGCCGTTGCTGCCGCTGGTGACGTCGTTGAGGGCGTCGGTGTGCTGGTACGGGTACTGCGCCGGGTAGTCGCCGCTGCCCGGGGCGCCCGCGTCGGCGTAGACGCCCGCGATGATCGGCGACGCGGCGCTGGTGCCGCCGTAGACCTGCCAGCCGGAGGCGCCGTAGCTGTCGTAGACGGCGACGCCGGTGGCCGGGTCGGCGACGGCGGAGACGTCGGCGACGGTGCGGTTCGCGCAGCCGCTGTCGGTCTGCCAGGCGGGCTTGGGCTCGAAGGCGGAGCAGCCGGAGCCGGTGCCCTCGGTGCTGGAGGTGGACCAGACGCTCTCGCTCCAGCCACGGCTGCTGGAGTCCTTGGTGAGCGAGGTGCCGCCGACGGAGGTGACGTACTGGCTCGACGCCGGGTACTCCGCGCCGTAGGCCGAGTCGCCGGCGGAGACGGTGATGGCGACGCCCGGGTGGTTGAAGTAGCTGCTGTCGGCGGACAGGTCGGAGGAGTCCTCGGAGCCGCCGTAGCTGTTGGAGACGAACTTCGCGCCCATGGAGACGGCCTGGTTGACCGCGGTGCCCAGGTCGGTCATGTTCGCCGAGTCGGCCTCGACCAGGACGATGTGGGCCTCGGGGGCGATCGCGGAGACCATGTCGAGGTCCAGGGATATCTCGCCGGCCCAACCCGAGTCGGCGCTCGGGTAGTTGGTGCCGCCGTTCTCGTCGACCTTGCTGAAGCAGCCGTTGTCGCTGGTGCAGGCTGGCAGGCCGTACTGGCTGCGGTAGGTCGCCAGGTCCGACTCGGCGTTCGGGTCGTCCTGCGCGTCCACGATCGCCACGGTCTGGCCCG
The DNA here is from genome assembly GCF_000787855.1 of Streptacidiphilus anmyonensis. Classification (GTDB taxonomy): domain Bacteria; phylum Actinomycetota; class Actinomycetes; order Streptomycetales; family Streptomycetaceae; genus Streptacidiphilus; species Streptacidiphilus anmyonensis. The sequence continues at coordinate 227,742 of NZ_BBPQ01000005.1, forward strand.
CGCCGCCGTCGGCGGGCAGGTTGTAGGCGCTGAGCAGGTCGCTCGGGCCGTAGCCGGAGGGGGTCGCGGCTGCGGACACGGCGTGCGCGGCGAAGACGTGCGGCTGGGCGACGTCGGTGCGCACCTCCGCGAGACAGGACATCATGCGGACATGCTTGGGGGCGCCGCAGAGGTGCCGGGTGTGCACGTGGTGGGAGGCGGTGCTCGCCGCCGCCTGACCCGACGCCACCGAGCTTGCGGTCGCGGGTGCGGCGATGGCGGCTGCGCCGCCGATGAGGGTGACCACGGCGATGCCGACGGCCGTGGTCGTGCGACGCGGAACAGATCCCTTGCCCATGGGGTTGAGGGGTCCTTTCGGGGTCGGCCGCCCTGTCGCCGGTGGGCAACAAGTGTCGTGAGCATGCCAAACGAAGCCCTGCTTCGCGGCCTGTCAGACCAGGACGGGTGGGGATATGACACCACAAGGTGGGGTGCGCCTTGCCGTGCTCAAGACAAGCAGTGCGTCATCTGACGCGTCAACAAGAGCCCTGAGGATTTTCAGAGGAAGACGCACACAACTCGGTCACTTGTGCGTAAAAACCCCTGCTGAGAGGCTGTCACCCGGGGTCGGCGCTCCCAGCTTTCTTTCAGGATTCGTCACCCAGCGTCGCCAGAACCGCATCCGCCATGCCCTGCTCCCCCCGCGCGTTCGGGTGGAGCGAGGCCGCCTGCGCGGTCGGCAGCAGCGGTTCGATCCAGCGGATCGAGGCCGTCTCGCAGGCGTCGTGGCCGAGCGAGGGCGTCCAGGTGTCCACGAAGCGCGCGCCGGCGGCAGCGGCGCGCTGCCGCAGCATCGCGTTCAGATGCTGCTCCTTGACCCGCAGATAGGCCACGTCGTCGACCGTCATCGCGAGCCCGGACGCGCAGGCCCCGCCGTCGGCGGGCAGGATCTCCGGGTAGCCGACCACGTACACGCGCGCGTGCGGGGCGCGGCGGTGGATCGCCGCCAGGGCGACCGCGAGCTGCTCCCCCGCCGTGCGGATCCGCGCCTCGACGCGGTCGCCGCCCGTGGTCAGCTGCTCGCGGCAGGGCGTCTGCCGCAGCAGACCCGCGGTGACGCAGCGCTCGACCAGGTCGGCGAAGCCGATGTCGTTGCCGCCGATGCCGAGGGTGACCAGCCGGGTGGAGGCCGAGAGCGCGGAGAGCTGGGCCGGGTTGGCGCCGTCGGAGGTGGACTGCCGACCATCCAGGTCCGTGATCCGCGCGCCGCTGCAGCTCACGTCCCGGAACTGGGCCGCCGTCAGGTGCAGGCGCGCGGCGAGCAGGGCCGGATAGGCGTGGCTGGACCGGTCGCAGCCGGCCGGGACCCCGGTCTGTTCGGGGATGCCGGGGCCGGCCGTGTACGAGTCGCCGAGCGCCACGTAGGGGCCGGACACGAGCGGCGTCGGTGAGAGCGAGGGCGAGGGTGAGGCCGGTGGTGGGGCGCTCGGCGCGGCCAGGGCGGCCCGGTTCGAGGAGTCCCTGGGCGCGGGCCGGTCGGAGCCGCCGCACGCGGTCAGCCCCGCGCAGAGCAGGGCGGCGACCATGGCCGCGCCCGTCCGTCGTATCCGCATGCCTACCACCCCTGAGCCGGTTCGTGCACCCACCCGGCCCACCCTACGTCGCGGGCGTGCCCTCCTCCGGGAGCGGCAGGAGCAGAGTCAGCAGCGGTCCGTGCTGCTGCGCGCCGTAGACGTCGGTCTCGCCGACGCTCCCGGACGGCAGCGGCCGACGCAGGTTGAGCTTCACGGCGCGGGCGGGATCGTAGAAGATCGGCTCGCCCACGTCCGCCGCCGGGAGGCCGTACAGCTCCGCCACGACCTGACGGTTGATCAAGCGGTCGCGCTTGACCAGTTCGTAGTGCCCGCGGGTGGTGAAGATCACGTCAAGGGTCAGCTCGAAGGGTCCGGCGTTCTTGCTGCGCACCACGTCGGCGAGGGCCGCGAGGGCGGCGAGCGGCTGTGCCTCGGTCATGACGCCCCCTCGGGCAGCTCGGTCCAGTGGATCGGGAACGACGCGCCCGGGTCGTCGACGCGCAGGAGGTGGTAGACGCTCCACTCGTAGACCGCGCCCGCGTGGAAGTCGGAGGGCGAGTACGGGAAGGCGAGGTTCCCGGCGGTCGAGAGCCGGCCCGGGTAGCCGAAGTGCAGCATGGTGGAGCGGGCGAAGGCGCACAGCGTGTCGGCCAGCGCCTGGGTGCCGGCGACCGCCTCGATGACCAGGCCGACCTCGTGCCCGGCGACCACCGGGTGCGGTTCGAGCGCGCCCATGCAGCCGTCGCGTCCGTAGACGCGGACCAGGAGCCGGTACTCGTCCGGCTTCAGGTCGGGGAAGTTGTCGGCGACGCGCTCGCGCACGCCCGCGACGATCGCGTCCAGCTCGCGGACGAACACCGGGTCGCGGGCGCCGGCCAGCGAGACCGTGCGGTAGCCGCGCAGCCGCGCTCCCTCCAGCTTGAACGTGTACGGCGCGGGCACGTGGCGCGAGCCGGTGACCCGGACACCGCGCTCCCCCTCGGGGGTGAAGACGCAGTCGGTGAGGTCGAGATGGCCGCCGGGACCGGGCAGGTGGTACGGGTCGCTCTTCTCGTAGAGGGTGTGCGCGGCCACGGAGGTGGGCGTGCAGCGGCGCTCCGGCGAGAGCGGCTCGACGGTGAAGTGGTCGCGGCGGAGGGTGCCGAGCATGCAGTCGCTGCCGCTGCCCGGCACGGCCGCGATGGCGGCGCATTCCAGGATCTTGCCGAGGTGCAGCGCGAGGCCCGCGTCGAAGCCGTGCAGCAGGGGCAGCGCGGCGAAGACCGCCGGGTCGTAGGCGCGTCCGGCCAGCACCAGGTCGGCGCCGCCGCGCAGCGCCTCGACCAGCGGCTCCGCACCGAGCTGCGCCACGATCCTGCTGCTCGCGCGCACGTCCGCCTCGGTCAGCTCCGGCCCGAACGGGACGGCGGAGATCCGGTCGGCGCGCAGCGCGTCGAGCACGGTCTGCTGCGGGACGTCGGCTGGGATGAGGGCGGTGCGCAGCCGCAGGCCCCGCTCCGCGGCGATCGCGTCGGCGATGGCCCGCAGCCACTCCAGGTGCGGAGCGGCTCCGGCGCCACCCGCAGAGCCGACCACGACGGGGACCCGGAGCCGACGGGCGGCCGTCAGCATCCGCTCCAGGTCGCGCCGGACGGCGGCCCGGTCGGTGAAAGACTCGCCCGCGCCGAGGTAGTACGGCCCGGGGTCGCTGGACCCGGCGTCCGCCGCGATCACGTGCGGTCGACGGGCGAGGCCCTCCTCGAACGCCGCGTCGGGAAAGCCGTAACCGAGGATGGCCGTCGCGGCCAGGATCCGGATCTCTTCCATCGGCTGCCCCTCCACGCGTGACCGCCTCCCTCCGACTGCCGTCTTCTGCCGCGTTCCGTCGGCTGCCGCCGCGTTCCGCCGACCTCCGCCGGCCTCCGCCGGCTTCTGCCACCTGCGCGGCCAGCATAGGCTGGCGGCCTCGGCCGACAGGGGGAGGCGGCGCGACATGGCGACCGGAGACGACAAGGACACGGCGTTGCCGAGTTCCTGCCCGCGGTGCGGGCAGGAACTCGTACGGGAGACCACCCGGTCGCGGCGCGGCACCCACGAGTGGCGGAAGTGCCCCGACTGCGCCTGGATGGGCCGCCCCGATCCCAAGGGGGCCCCGATCCTCCACCCGTTCCATCGCCCGACCGGCGAGGAAGCCGACTGCGTCTTCTGCGGCGAGGAGGAGTGCAACCGCGCGAGCGAGTCCTTCGTCTGGGACGGCCGACTGTGCGAGTGGATCGTCTGCACGGCCTGCGGCCGGGAGAACGTGCGACGGATCGGGCCGTCGCCCGCCTGAGGCCCGTCCGGCGTTGGCCCGTCCGACGCCGGCCGCGCCCGTTCAGGAGCGGACGGTCCGGCCGTCCGCTCCGCCGTCGATCCACCGTCGCCACGCGAACACCACGACGACTGCCGTCAGGACGGCCACGGACGACGTCCATGCCGGGTCCAGCCTGACCAGTTCCGGCACGTCGAAGCGCAGCAGCCCGACGACCGCCGCCACACCGAGGGCGATCGGGCCGGCGGCGTCCCTGCGGGCCAGGACCAGCGCCAGGGCCAGGACCGCCGGGACGAACCAGACGAGCGTGACGATCGGCACCGTCACCTGCGTACGGTGGACCACGAGCATGATCACGTAGGGCACCAGGGCGAGCACCCCCGTCCATCCCACCGCCAGACGGTCACGCGGGCTCGCCGCGCCCAGCATGTCGCGGGGCGCCGCGAGGAGCAGCAGCGACACGAAGAGGGACGGCAGCAGCGCCGAGCAGACCGCGTCGAGGCGCCCCGTCCCAAGGCCCGGCAGCGCCGTGAGGACGACGGGGAACTGACCCAACGTGCCGATGGCGCCCAGGATCCGCGCGGCGCCCGGTCGGCCGGACAGCAGCAGCGCGAGGACGGCCAGCCAGACCAGGGTCGCGCCCGAGGCGTCGAGCAGGACCGTCAGGTACGCCCCGCCGAGCTGCGCGAGCTGCGGCGGCGTGAGCGCCGTGACCACCACGTAGGCGAGGTAGGCGAGCCCCTGGGCCGCGCAGAGCACGACCGCCAGCGGTGCCGCGCGGGCCACGATCTCGTCGGCGCGGCCCTGGCCGCCGAGTCCGCAGCGCAGCCGCAGGCCGTGCCCCGCGACGTCCATCGCCTCGCGCAGCGTGGCGACCCGGCCCGCGCCGGCCGTGGCCTCGGCGTAGATCGCGGCGAGCTCCTGCGCGTGGGCCGTCCGGGCCGCCCTCGGGTAGGCGCGCAACGCCACCCGCAACAGGCCTGACCCGCCGTCCGTCTGATCCTTCGTCATGCCGTCGCCCCCTTCAGGCCGGGCCGGAGCGCGAGGCGTCGCTCGGCCTCCGTCGCGACCGCGCGCAGCCGTGCCGTCTCCTCCGCGAGCGCGGTCACGCCCGGCTCGGCCAGCGCGTAGACCTTGCGCGCCCGGCCGTCGACGACCTCCTCCCGTTCCACCCGGACCATCCCCTCCCGTTGCAGCCGCTCCAGCGCGCCGTAGAGCGTGCCGGTGCGCAGCCGCACCCGTCCGTTCGAGATCTCGACGACCTCCTGCATCAGTGCGTAGCCGTGCCTCGGTTCGTCGGCCAAGGCGGTGAGCAGGAGCAGCGTCGGCTCCTGCATGGGGCGTGCACTTTGACTCATGTCGCCTACATATATCGGTGACCGGCATATGTCTGCAAGAGCGCGAGCCACCTTGCCTCCGGCCGTCTCCACCGCGAGCATGAGTCCCGACGGCCCTACGGGGAGCCGTCGTTGGGCTGGGGAATCCGGCTGGGGAATCCGGCTGGGGAACTGCACTGGTGAAGGGGTGGGCGGATGCGTGAGGTGGCGGTCGTCGGGGCCGGACAGTCCGGGCTGCATCTGGCGCTGGAGCTGCAGGCGGCCGGGCACGAGGTGACGGTCGTCGCCGAGCGCACACCGGAGCAGATCCGCGCCGGACGGGTGCTGTCCACTCAGGCGATGTTCGGTCCGGCGCGGGCGCTGGAGCGCGCGGCGGGCCTGGCCCTGTGGGACGGGGCGGCCCCGGACACGGGCGCGTTGCACGTCGTGGTCGGCGTGGACGGGCAGGCGGCGCTGAGGTTCGACGCCGCCCCCGAGGAGCCCGCCCACTCGGTGGACCAGCGGGTCAAGACCGCCGCCTGGCTGGAGCTGTTCGAGGAGCGCGGCGGCCGGGTGGAGTACCGCAGGGCGGCGGCCGAGGATCTGGCCCGGCTGGCCGAGCGCAACGAGCTGACCGTCGTCGCGGCCGGACGCGGCCCGCTCGGCGGCGTCTTCGCCCGCGACGCGGAACGCAGCCGCTTCGACGCCCCGCAGCGGACGCTGGCCGCCGTCTACCTGCACGGCGTGGGACCGGCGGCGGACCTCGGTCCGGAGGCGGGCGACCTCGCCCGGATCCACATCGTCGCTGGCGCGGGCGAGCTCGTGCTCCAGCCCGGCGTGACGCTGAGCGGCCCCTGCATGATCCTGCTGTGGGAGGCCGTGCCCGGCGGACCGCTGGACATCTTCGGCGACGATCCGGACCCCGAGGAACTGCTGGCCCGCACCAGGGAACTGATCCGCCGCCATGTCCCGTGGGAGTACGACGCCCTGGCGTCGGCCGAGCCGACGGACGCCGGGGCCTCACTCGTCGGCGCGGTCACGCCGACCGTACGCCATCCCGTCGCGCGGCCCGGCGGAGCAGCCGGACCCGCCGTCCTCGGCATGGCCGACACGCTGGTGCTCAACGACCCGATCACCGCCCAGGGCGCCAACAACGCCGCGCGCTGCGCGGCCCGTTACGCCGCAGCCGTCACCGAGCGCGGCGAACTGCCTTTCGACGAACCGTGGATGCGGGGACTGTTCGCCGCGTACTGGGAGGAGGCCCGCCACACGGTGGACTTCACCGCGACCATGCTCGGCCCCCTCCCCGACCACATCGGCCTCGCCTTCGCCCAGGCCGCCGCACACCCGGCGGTCGCCGCCCGGCTGGCCCAGACCTACGCCGACCCCACGGACTTCCCCCACTGGCTCGCCACCCCGGAGGCGACCACGCGCTACCTCGCCTCCCTCCCAGCACTCCCATCCTGACCGCCCGCCCCCCGCGCGGCGGTCGACGCGCGGGGATGGTCGACGCACACGGGCGGACACGGCGGGCGCGGGACGCCTCGCCCACGGATCGAAGACACCGCGTTCCCGTCCGCCCCAGCCCGGGAGTCCCACGCCGTGCTCTGCCCGCCAGGCGGCTTCCGAAGGCCGACGGGCTCTGCGGAGTCCGACGGGTACCGACGGGCGGGCCACGTCAAAGACCTGGGGCCGGCTCAGGTCACCAGCCCGCCGCGCCCGAGCGCGGGGTCGCGGTGGCGCGGAGCCGGTCCGGCGCGCCGGTCCGCTCTGTGTCCCCGCTGTCCCCGCTGTGCCCGGCCCGGAGCCGGCTCCTGGAAGTCTCCGTCACCGGCCGCAGCCCCCCGTCTGCCTCTTCCGATCCTCACCCACCCGCGGGCAGCAGGGCTCACTCGGCCAGTTGTCCGTCGTGCAACTCCACCACGCGGTCCGCCAGTTCCATGAGGTTCGGGTCGTGCGTGGCCACCAGGGCGGTGACGCCCTCGCTGCGGACGACCGCGCGCAGCAGTTCCATCACCGAGCGGCCCGTCTCGGAGTCCAGTTGGCCGGTCGGCTCGTCCGCGATGATCAGGTCGGGCTCGTTGGCCAGCGCGCGGGCGATGGCGACGCGTTGCTGCTGGCCGCCGGAGAGCTCGCCCGGGCGCTGCGCGGCGTGGTCGGCGAGGCCGACCAGGGCGAGCAGCATGCGGGCGCGTTCCTCCCGCTGCTTCGCGGGGACGCGGCGCAGCCGCATCGGCACGCCGACGTTCTCCGCCGCCGAGAGCACCGGGATCAGGCCGAAGGACTGGAAGACGAACCCGATCCGGTCCCGGCGCAGGGCCAGCCGGGCCTCCTCGTCGAGTTCGGCGAGGTCGGCGCCGTCCAGCTCGACCCGGCCCGAGGTCGGCGTGTCCAGGCCGCCGACCAGGTTCAGCAGGGTCGTCTTGCCGGAGCCCGACCGGCCTTTGAGGGCGGTGAGTTCACCCTCCCGCGCCTCGAAGGAGACGCCGCGCAGCGCGTGCACCACGCGCGATCCGCTGCCGAAACTGCGGTGCAGATCCTTGACCACGACCATCGCCCGCGCTGCCGCCACCGGCCACCCCCCGACATGTGCCACCCCTGTTGGTGGTCATATTTGCGCATCGGTCGGCGTCCCCGCGCAAGTCCCCTCCTCCGTGCACGGAGACACGGAGGGACGGCGGGGCGGACCCTCCCCCGGAGGGCCCGCCCCGCCGTCGTCCGCCGCGGCTCGGGTCAGTGCTCGTCGAAGACCCGGTGCACCGTCACCTCGGGCTCCATCTGGGCCAGGGCGGAGACGCCCGGGCCCTTCGGTGCGGTGGCCGCGGCAGCCTTGAGAATCGCCGTCACCTGCGCGGCGAGGGCGTCCACCTGGCTCTTGAGCTGGTCGACGGGCGCGGTCGAGCGGCCCAGCGCGTCCAGCTTGCGGTGGATGTCCGCCAGCTGCCGCTCCGCGGTGGCGCTCAGCGTGAACGGGCGGGGCGTGGAGACGACGAACTGGTAGGCCCCCGCCAGGGTCTGGCAGCCGGCGCAGTGGACGTTCTCGGCCTTGCTCAGGTTGAGCGCGTTGAGGTGGATGTCGGTCCCCGCCATGGTCACGATCTGGAAGGAGAGCGCGACCGAGCGGCAGGGGGCGTTCGGCGAGCAGTACGCGGAGATCGCCTGCGCCTGGTTGCGGGCACTCGCGGCGTAGAGCGTCCCGTACTGGTGGACCGTGAAGGAGTCCTGGAAGCGGGTGGTGTGGGCGCGGTCGGCCAGGGTGTGTGCGCCGTCGCTCGCGACGCCCACGCCGGGCGGTCCGCCGATGGCCTGTGCTGCCCCGGCGGTCGCGCCGATGACGCCGAGCCCTGCGCCGGCGATCAGGCCGACGCGCAGGGCACGGCGCGCGGCGCCGACGCGCGTGCGGGGCTTGCGGTGCGGGTTGAGCTCCATGGTCTGTGCTGCTCCTCGCTGTGAACGGGCTGCTGGGGATTACCTGAGCGCCGCGGTGCCGGCACTCGTCGCGGCCGTCGTGGGCGGGGGAGGCGCCGTGGCGGACGTGGTGGGGGACGCCGTCGGCGTCGCGGAGGGGCTTGCCGTCGGACCGGTGGTCGGGCGACTCGTGGTCACGCCGGCGGTCGGTGTCGCGCTGGGGGACGTCCGGGTCGTCGCCTGCGGGGTGGGCGTGGCCGACGGGCTGACGGAGGGCTGCGGCGAGGCCGTCGCCGAGCTGCTCGGCGGCACGACGCCGCCGGGGTGGCTGTGGCTCGCGCCGGGGCTGGGCGTCGCACCGCCGCCCGAGCTGCCGCCGTGCCCGTGGTGGGTGACGGGTGGGCTCGGTTGGACGGTGGGGACGCCGGGTTGGAGCACGGGGACGATCGGCGGCTGGGCCGGCAGCGGTTTGGGGGTGAGGCCGACGAACCACGCGCAGCACAGTGCGCCCGCGGCGA
>NZ_BBPQ01000004.1:0-76948 GCF_000787855.1 Streptacidiphilus anmyonensis
CACGTGGTGTGGCGGCTTCCGCCGATCTCGTCGGGGCCCCCGGCCGCCGACGGATCCATTACAGCGCGCGCCGCGTCTCCGATCCCTGCGCGAACCGTCCGGGTTCTGTAACGCCCGGACAAGGCCCCGCTGTGCCCGTCGAACGCGCCCTGAGCCCAAGCCCTCGGACCGGGTGCGGCGGCTACGCGGCCCTGCCGAAGGCCCTGCGGTAGGCCGTCGGCGTGGTCCGCATCGTGCGGGTGAAGTGGTGCCGGAAGGTCGCCGCGCTGTCGAAGCCCACGGCGCAGGCCACCTCGTCGATGGGGGCGACGCCGCCCTCCAGCAGGGGCAGGCTGGCGGCGATCCGCTGTGCCGTCACCCAGCGCATCGGGCTGGTGCCGTTCCTGCGGGCGAAGTGACGCAGGTAGGAGCGCTGCGACATGCGTGCCACGCGGGCGAGCTCCGGGACCGTCAGCGGCTGGGCCAGGCGTTCCAGCGCCCAGGCCATGCTGTGGGCGACGCCGTCGTCCTCGGCCCGCAGGGGACCGACCGCGGCCTCGATGAACTGGGCCTGGCCGCCGTCGCGGTGGGGCGGGACGACGAAGCGGCGCGCGACGGTGTTGGCGACCTGCGCGCCGTGGTCCGCGCGGACCAGATGAAGGCACAGGTCGATCCCGGCGGCGCTGCCCGCGCTGGTGAGGACGTCGCCTTCGTCGACGTAGAGGACGTCCGGGTCGACGTCCACCTCCGGGTACCGCGCCGCCAGCAGCTCGGCGTAGCGCCAGTGCGTCGTCGCCCGTCGGCCGGTCAGTACGCCGGCGGCGGCCAGCGCGAACGCTCCGGAGCAGATGGAGACCAGCCGGGCGCCGCGCGCGTGCGCGACGCGCAGCGCGTCGACGAGCGCGGGGGAGACCGCGCCGCCCGCATGCGGCACCCCCGGAACGATCACGGTGTCCGCGGCGGCCAGGGCGTCGAGGCCGTGCTCGGCCCGCAGGGTGAACCCGCCGACCGCGCGCAGGTCCCGGGCGGGCTCCTCCGCGCACACCTTCAGCGCGTACCAGGGCAGTCCGCCGAGCTCCGGTCGTGGCAGGCCGAACACCTCCACCACGACCCCGAGTTCGAAGGGGGCCATGCCGTCGAAGGCCAGCACGGCCACGGTGTGCGCGGCCTCGGGGGCTCGGCGGAGGACGAGATCGACGGCCATGGCCCGAGCTTATCCGGGCGTTACACAACCCGGACGGTTCGTATAGGGATCGGAGACGCGGCGCACGCTGTAATGGATCCGTCGGCGGCCGGGGGCCCCGACGAGATCGGCGGAAGCCGCCACACCACGCACCCTGGGGGGTCCTGTCATGCGCGCTCTTCGTTCGTCACGCGTCGCCAAGTTCGCCGCCGTCACCGCCGCCGCGCTCGGTCTGGCCGCCGGCGCCTCCGGTGCCGCGAACGCCGCAACCTCGCCGTGGCTGACCGGGCAGCCAGATGGCCGGCGAACGCGTACTTCCACTGGCAGGCGGAGCCGCAGACGCGCTACACCACCACCGGTGACTTCCAGTGGCTCTACACCTGCGGCTCGGGCGACCCGATCCGCGAGCTGCACACCAGCTCCGTCTCGGCCGAGCAGTTCGGCACCAAGGCGCGCAGCGTGCAGGGCTCGCAGGTCCTGTTCCACTTCTCCAGCACCGCCAAGGCGTCGGCCGCGCTCAAGAAGATCGAGGCCGACTACGCGACCTGCGTCAGCCGCATCGACCACGGCGCCGTCGACGAGAACACGGGCAAGGCCGTGCACGCGAGCGTCGAGCGCACCGCCTGGCTGCAGTCCGGCGTCTCCTACCGGGTGGAGATCCGCAACAACCTGGGCCGCCCGGCGGCCCTCCCCGACCTGCCGTCCGACGCGCAGGAGTTCTTCGTCCAGCGCGGCGACACGATCTCCTTCGTCGACATCGAGGACGGCAACCGCTACATCGACGTGACGACCGGCTCGCAGGGCGTCCTCAAGGCGATGGCCGCGCGGCTCGGCTGAACCACGCGGCCATGCCGCGATCGACCCGTTGGGCCGCGGTCCTCATGGACCGCGGCCCAACGGGTGTGTCGTCCCGGGCGCTCAGTTGTCCAAGATCAGCCGTCGGCGTTCTCCCCGCGGTCCGCGTTGGCCAGGACGGCCGCGCGGAACCAGGCCGCCGCGCCCGGCGCGACCTTCTCGTAGGTCTCCGTGAAGCGCGGGTCGGCGACGTACATCTCGGCCATGCAGCGGTGCATGCCGTACGAGACGTCGAAGAACCGCTCGGTGATGTGCTGCCGGTGGTCCTCGGCGATCCGCATCGCCTGCTCGCTCGAAGGCGTGATCCCGGCCGCGACGGCCTCGGCGATGCGGCCGTTGAGCGCGTCGCCCTCGGCCTTGATCGCCGCCCAGTCCTCCTTGGAGTACCGGGCGGCACGCCGCTGGGACTGCTTCCAGGCGTCGGTGGCGCCCCAGCGCTCCTCGGCCTCGTCCTGGTAGTCGACGTAGTCCTCGCCGAAGACCTCGAACTTCTCCTCCGGGGTCAGTTGGATCCCCATCTTCCTCGCCTCCAGTGCGTGTTCCACGGACGCGACCATCTCCTGGAGCCGCTCGATCCGCCCCAGCAGCAGGCTGCGCTGGCGGCGCAGGTGCTCGCTCGGGCTGACGTCGGAGTCGTCCAGGATGGCCGCGATGTCGTCGAGGGAGAAGCCGAGTTCGCGGTAGAAGAGGATCTGCTGCAGCCGGTCCAGATCCGCGTCGTCGTAACGGCGGTAGCCGGACGGCGTGCGGTCGCTCGGGCTGAGCAGCTTGATCTCGTCGTAGTGGTGCAGGGTGCGCACGGTCACCTTGGCGAACCGCGCGACCTGACCGACCGAGTAACTCATGGGGCCCCGTTCCTCTCCCTCTCGTCACCCAGCCTGCGGCCTCACGTGGCGTGAGAGTCAACCGCGTTCCGGCGCGGGAGGCGAGCGGAGTCAGGAGGCGTGGGCAAAGGGACGACCACGGCGCTCGCCGTGGTCGCGGTAGGTGAGGGTCCGGTCGAAGCAGACGCTCGCGCCGGAGCGCGGGTGATTGCGGAACTGGACGCTGTCGGAGAGCGCCCGGATCAGGAAGAGTCCGCGTCCGCTCTCGGCGCACAGGTCAGGGGCGGTCGGCTTCACCGTCCGGTTGGCGGCGGCCGTCGCGGCGGCCCTGGCCCCCGTGGTCTTCACCCGACGGCGGCCGCTGCGGCGTACGCGGACCGCGAAGCCCGGACCCGAGTCGGCGACCTCGATGCGCAGCCGGTCCCCGATGATCGCGGCGGTGACCTGGAAACCGTCGTCCGCGGCGACGTCGCCGCTCTCCTCGCCAGGGCCCGCGTGCTCCACCGCGTTGGCGCACGCCTCGCTGAGCGCGATGCCGACCTCGAAGGAGACGTCCGGGTCGACCCCGGCCGCCGCCATGGTCTGCAGGAGGATCCGCCGGGCCAACGGGACACTCGCCGGCTCACGCCGCAGGTGCAGAGACCACCAGATGTCCACGAAAGGCTCCTCCTGGCTGCGGCACCACATACCAGTAGGTATTGCCGACCCGCCCGGGAACGAACCGCTTCGCTCGGATCTTGTCGCCCTCTTGGCGGAAAGAGGGAGTGCATGGGCGCACAAGGGGCGCGCAGGCGCGCCCTGGACGCCGCCCCACGGCAAGCCTCCGGGGCACGACTCCGGGACACGACCCGGTCAGTTCCCGACCCAGGGCATCGCCCCTTGCGCGCCTCTGAGAGACTGACGGGCGTCATGGCCACCTCCGGCGCCTCCGGCGCGACCAGCCTCGACCTTCGCGTGGTGCGGGCTCTGCCCTTCGCGGCGGTCTGCGTCCTGGTGTCCGCGCTCGGCCACGTGTGCGCGGGCGGCGGTCCCGTTCCGCTGCCGACGCTGCTCGTCGGCCTCGTGCTGGTGGCGCTGCCCGCGGCCGCGCTGGCCGGGCGGGAGCGCGGCCTGCCCGCCATCGCGGGCGGTCTCGCCGTCGGGGAGCTGGGGCTGCACACGCTGTTCCATCTGACCGCCCACGGCGGCGGCAGCGGCATGGCGGGGATGCCCGCGATGGCCGGAAACAGCTCCGACCCGATCGCCCGGCTCGCGGCCACGCTCCTGTGCGGGCCGCTGCCGCAGGGCAAGACCGCGTGGCAGATCGTCGCCGACGCCGGTCTGGACCCGCACCTCTACGCCGCCTCCGCGGCCGCCACCGGCGGAACCGCCGCGACCACGCCGTGGACGCTGCTCGGACTGACGCCGGCCATGCTGGTCGGCCACCTGCTCGCCGCGCTCGTCGCGGGCTGGTGGCTGCGGCGCGGCGAGGCCGCGCTGTTCCGGCTGCTCGCGTTGGCCGTCGAGCCGCTTCGCGCGCTGGTCCGGCAGCTGGTCGGTCTGCTCACCGGGGTGCTCGCGGGCGCGATACACGCGGCCGGGCCGCGCGCAGCGCGCCGCGCGGACGAGCCGTGGCGACTGCCCGGCAGTCTGCACCTGCGTCACCACCTGGTCCGCCGCGGCCCGCCGCACGCTCTCCCGGCCTGACGTCCCCGCCGCCGCGCGGAGGACGGCAGACCCTCGCCTTTCTGCACCGAGCCCCGCACGCACGGGGCTCCCACCCACGCCGTCCGCGCGTCGACGTCGCCTCCACCTGTCAGCCGTTCATCGAGGCCGACGACCGACGACGCCGCGGGCCAGGCTTCGCACAGGCTTGAGGAGAGATCCACACCATGCGCATGCGCACCGACCTTCGTACCCACGTCCGCCGTCTCGCCGTCCCGGCCACCCTCGCCACGGGCGCCGTGCTGCTGATCGCCGGACCGGCCTCCGCGCACGTCACCGTGCAGCCCGGCGCGGCCGCCGCCGGCGCCGCGGACCAGGTCTTCGCCTTCCGGGTGCCGAACGAGTCGGACACCGCCTCGACCGTCAAGGTCGACGTCTACTTCCCCACCGACCACCCGATCGCCTCCGCCCTGGTCGGCCCGGCGGCGGGGTGGACCAGCGAGGTCAAGACGACCAAGCTCGCGACCCCGATCCAGACCGACGACGGCCCGGTCACCGACGCCGTCTCGGAGATCATCTGGACCGGCGGCAAGATCGCCCCCGGCCAGTACCAGGACTTCACCGTCGACTTCGGCCAGCTGCCTACGGGCACCAAGCAGTTGGAGTTCAAGACGCTCCAGACGTACTCGGACGGCACCGTGGTCCGCTGGATCGACACCCCGGCCACTGCGGGCGGGACCGAGCCGGAGCACCCGGCCCCCACGCTCAACCTGACCGCGGCCGGCTCGGACAGCGGCTCCGGAAGCACCGACGCCAAGTCCTCCGCCGCCACCACGCAGGCGGCCGCATCAGGCAGTTCCGACGACAGCGACGACGCGGCCCGGGTGCTCGGCGGCGTCGGCGTGGCCGTGGGCCTCGCGGGCGTCGTGCTCGGCTTCCTCGGCTGGCGACGCGGCGGGCGCGGCAGCGCCTCCTGATCCCGCGCCGATCCGGCACTGACCCGGCACTGATCCGGGACTGATCCGGCGCGGACACGCGCGCCGGAGCCGCGAAGCCGCGCGGATCCTCGCGCCGACGACGTGGCCGGTGGGCCGGACGGAGGCGAAGTCCCCGTCCGGCCCACCGGCCGACCACCCGCCTGCCACGCCCCTTGATCTCCAGGGAAAGCCCCGACATGTCTTCTTCCACCTTCCCGAACCGCCCGACCCGCCGCTCCGTCCTGCTCGGCTCCCTCGGCGGCGCGGCCGCGCTGCTGCTGACCGCCTGCGGCGGCTCCTCGTCCTCCGGCGCGTCGTCCACCGACGGCGGCCAGGCCGTGACCTCGGCGCAGCAGCAGGGCCCCTACCAGGGGGACCCGCTCGGCCGTACCTTCGACAAGCCCGCCGTCACCCTCACCGACACCAGCGGCAAGCCCTTCGACCTGGTCGCGGGCACCCGCGGCAAGGCGATGCTGCTGTACTTCGGCTACACCCACTGCCCCGACGTCTGCCCGACGACCATGGGCGACATCGCCGTGGCCGTCAGCAAACTGCCGAAGGACCAGCAGAGCAAGATCGACGTGGTCTTCGTGACCACCGACCCGGACCGGGACACCCCGGCCGAGATCCGCACCTGGCTGGCCGCGTTCAACCCCACGTTCATCGGCCTCACCGGCGACATCAAGACGATCATCGCGGCGGCGAAGTCCGTCGGCGTCTACGTCGCCGCGCCGGTCAAGGGCCAGGAGCCGGTGCACGGCGCGCAGACCCTCGCGTTCTCGCCCGCCGACGACAAGGCCCACGTCCTCTACACCAGCGGCACGACCACGGCCGTCTTCGAGCACGACCTGCCGCTGCTGATCAAGGGCGTGGCGGCGTGAGGCGGCGGACCGCGGCCCTGGGCGCGGTCGCGCTCGCCGCGCCGCTGGCCCTGGCGCTGACCGGCTGCTCGTCGTCGGGCGGCGCCACGGGCCCCGCGACCACATCGGGCTCCGCGACCTCGTCCGCCGCCGCGGGCTCCGCAGCCGCCGCGCCGCGGCTCAGCGTCTCCGGCGCCTACATACCCCTGCCGTCCCTGCCGGACATGGCCGCGGGCTACTTCGTGCTGCGCAACGACGGCGACAAGGCCGCCACCCTGACCGGGGTCACCAGCCCGCAGGCGCAGTCCGTCTCCATGCACCAGAGCACGGCGTCCACCATGGTCGACACCCCGACCGTCCGGATCCCGGCCCACGGCGTGGTGACGTTCGCCCGCGGCGGCCGACACCTGATGCTGATGGGGCTGAAACCGGCGCCGAAGCTCGGCGCGCAGATCGAACTCCAGTTGCGCTTCGACGACGCCGCACCGGTGACGGTCCAGGCCACCGTGCAGCCGTTGACATACCAGCCCGGTCAGTGAGCGGCGCGGGAAGAGGAAGGACCCTCCGATGAAGCGATACGCGCGCTCCGCCGCGGCGCTGCTCGCGCTGCTGGTCGCGCTGCTGCTCGGCGGCGCCGGCGTGGCCTCGGCGCACGCCGCGCTGCTGTCGACCGACCCCGCACAGGGCAGCGTCGTGGCCGTGCCGCCGACAGCGGTCACGCTGCACTTCAGCGAGTCGGTGACACTGGAACCCGACGCGCTGCGGGTCTTCGACCCGAGCGGCAAGCGGGTCGACACCGGCACCGCCGGACACGCCTCCGGCGACGCGTCGACGGCGCAGGTGCGGATCGACGCGAGCGCGGCCGCCGCGCAGGGCACCTACACCGTCGCCTGGCGGGTGATCTCGGCGGACACCCACCCGGTGGCCGGAGCGTTCACCTTCTCCATCGGCCGGTCCTCCGCGCCCGCCACGCTGACCGGGGTCGCGGGTGTCGGCGACAGCGGGCCGACGGCCACCGGAAGCCTGTACGGACTGACGCGAGGCGTGCAGTACGGGGCGATGGCGCTGCTGGTCGGCTCCGTCGGCGCGGTACTCCTGTGCTGGCCGGGCGGGCTGCGGCTGCGGGGCGTCCAGCGGCTGATGATCGCGGGCTGGGCCGGGCTGCTGCTGTCGACGCTGGCGGAGCTGGCACTGCGCGGAACGTACGAGGCGGGGACGGGGCTCGGCAAGGTCTTCGACCTCTCGCTGCTGCGGCAGGTGCTCGGCGAGAAGCTGGGCGTGCTGCTGGCGGTGCGGGTGCTGCTGCTGGCCGGCGCGGGCGTCTTCCTGGCGCTGCTCGGCGGGCACGCGCACGAGGACGAGAGCGGTGCTCTCGTCGCGGAGCGGCGTCGCCGAATCGGACTGGGCGTCACCGGAGCACTGCTCTCGATCGCGATCGCCGTCACCTGGCCGCTCGGCGACCACGCCTCCGTCGGCATGCAGGTCCCACTCGCCGTGACCCTGGACACCGTCCACATCCTCTCCATGTCACTCTGGCTCGGCGGCCTGGCCACCGTGCTGGTGGGCCTACGCGCCCTCACCCGGGCCGGCGGCATCGACGTGCGCGCGGTCGGCCGCTTCTCGACCCTGGCGTTCTGGTGCGTCGCCGCCCTCACCGCGACCGGCGTCTACCAGGCCTGGCGCGGCCTCGGCTCCTGGTCGGCGCTGACCGACACCACCTACGGCCGCCTGCTGCTGGTCAAGATCGGCGCCGTGCTCGTCATCCTCGGCGCGGCATGGATGTCCCGTCGCTGGCTCGCCCTGCTGCGCGCCGACGCGTCGGCCGAGGACGCGACCGGATCGGCCGAGGCGACCGAGGTGCTCGAAGCCGAAGCCGGCGCCGGCACCGGGGTGGTGCTGGCGGAGGTGTCCGCCGCCGCCAGGGGCGGCGAGCAGACGGCCGAGCGCGCCGCGGACGCCGTCGGTGTGGGCGACACCACCGACCCCGCCGACCCCGCCGGAGCGGACGCGGACGCGGACCCGGACCCGGAGCGCGCGGCGCAGCTCGCCCGGCAGGCGAGGGCGCGGCAGCAGGCCCGGCAGCGCAAGGCGCGCGAGGCCGCGCCCGCGCGCGGCATGCTGCTTCGGTCGGTCGCGCTCGAAGCCGTCTTCGCGGTCGTCGTGCTCGGGCTGACCACCGCACTGACGAACTCCCCGCCCGGCCGCGCCGTCGCCGAGCAGCAGGCGGTCGCCAAGGCCGCCGCGCACGGGCCCGTCGACGTCACCCTGCCCTACGACACCACGGGCAGCACCCGCGGGGCCAAGGGCAAGGTCACCATCGACATCGACCCGGCCCGCCCCGGGCAGAACACGCTGCACGCCTACCTCTACGACAGCACCGGCAAGCCCGTGGACGTCCCCGAGATCGACATCGCGCTCTCGCTCAAGTCGAAGAACCTCGGCCCGCTCGCGGTGAAGCTGGACCACCTCGACATCGGCCACTGGGGCACGGCGGACCTGGAGCTGCCGCTCGCCGGACAGTGGACCCTCGCGGTGACCGTCCGATCGGACGACATCGACGAGGCCACCGTCACCACGCCCGTCACCGTGGGCTGACGCGATGTCACCGAACAACCTGAAGAAGCCCACGAAGGACGAGAGCGGCACCATGAGCTCCGACGCACCCCGCCCGCGGCCGTCCGGCCCGCAGCTGTCCCGCCGTCGACTCCTCGGCGCCGCGGGCGCGGGCGGCGCCGCCGGTCTGGCCCTCGGCGCGGGCGGCTACGCCCTCGCCGGGCCGCCGGCTCCCCGCCGGTCGGCCGACGCGGCCGTCCCCGCGACCGCGCTCGGCAGCACGGCAGTGGCCTTCCACGGCGCCCACCAGGCGGGGATCGTCGAGCCGATGCAGTCCTCCCTCCACGCGACCGCCTTCGACCTCACCCCCGGCACCGCACGTCCCGGGCTGACCGCGCTGATGAAGCGATGGTCCGCGGCGGCGGCGGCGATGGCGGAGGGCAGGACCCCGCCCGGTCTGACGGACGACCAGGTCGCCCTGGACGCCGGACCGAGCTCACTCACCGTCACCTTCGGCTTCGGCGCTTCGGTCTTCGCCAAGGCCGGGCTGACCGCGCAGCTGCCGGGCCAACTCGCCGCGCTGCCGCCGTTCCCCGAGGACCGCCTCGACCGCTCCCGCAGCGACGGCGACCTGTGGGTGCAGGTCTGCGCGAACGACCCGCTCGTCGCCTTCCACGCGATGCGCACGCTCCAGCGTCTCGCCGCCGGCCAGGCCGTCCCGCGCTGGCAGATGACCGGCTTCAGCCGCGCCCCGGGCGCGACGGCACGACCCATGACGGGCCGCAACCTGATGGGGCAGATCGACGGCACCAACAACCCCAAGCCGACCGACGCGAACTTCGCCTCGCGGATCTTCGTCCCGCAGAACGGGCAGCCGCCGTGGATGGCGGGCGGCAGCTACGCCGTCTTCCGGCGGATCCGGATGCTGCTGGACGTCTGGGACCAGCAGTCTCCGGAGCTCCAGGAGCGCACCATCGGCCGCCGCAAGGCGTCCGGCGCCCCGCTGTCGGGAGGCACCGAGACCACGCCCGTCGACCTGGCCAAGCAGAACCCGGACGGCTCGCTGGCGGTCCCCGGCGACGCGCACGTGCGGGTGGCCGCACCCGCCTCCAACCAGGGCGCGGCGATGCTGCGGCGCGGCTACTCCTACCACGACGGGTTCCGCTCGGACGGAGCGCCGGACGCGGGGCTGCTCTTCGTCTGCTTCCAGTCCGATCCGCAGACGGGGTTCGTCCCGGTGCAGCGCAAGCTCGCCCGCGGGGACGCACTGTCGCGGTTCATCGTGCACGAGTCCTCGGGCCTGTACGCGGTCCCGGGCGGCGCGGCGGCGGACGGGTACGTGGGGCAGGCGCTGCTGGAGGGTTAGGCCTGGGTCAGGCCCTGTCCGACTCGGGAGTCAGCCGGATGTCCGTCCCAGCTCGCAAGACCAGGAGTCCTGGTGGGCGGCCAGTCGTTAACGTTACGTCCGTGCCGTATGCAGCTTGGGAGGTCGCCGTGTCCGCGAACCGATTCACCTACCTCGGTCCGGAGGGCACCTTCACCGAGGCCGCGCTGCGGACGCTGCCCGAGGCGGCCACCCGGGAGCTGGTGCCGGCCGTGTCGGTGCCCGCCGCGCTGGACGCCGTCCGGAACGGCGAGGCCGCGGCCGCGCTCGTGCCGATCGAGAACTCCGTCGAGGGCGGGATCCGCCAGACCATGGACGAGCTCGCCCAGGGCGAGCCGTTGATGATCTACCGCGAGGTGCTGCTGCCGATCGCCTTCGCGCTGCTGGTCCGGCCCGGGACGAAGCTCGCGGACGTGAAGACCGTCACCGGTCATCCGGCCGCCCAGCCGCAGGTGCGCCACTGGATGTCGGAGAACCTGCCGGACGCGCACTGGGAGTCGGCGGCGTCCAACGCGGACGGGGCGCGGCTGGTGCAGGAGGGCCGGTACGACGGCGCGTTCGCGGGCGCGTTCGCCGCGCCGCTGTACCACCTGGAGCCGCTGGCGACGGAGATCCACGACGCCGCGAACGCGACGACGCGCTTCGTGCTGGTCGGCCGTCCGGGACGGCCGCCGGCGCCGACGGGGAGCGACAAGACCTCGGCCGTGTTCTGGCTGGCGGACGACCACCCGGGCGCGCTGCTGGAGCTGCTGCAGGAGTTCGCCGTGCGCGGGGTGAACCTGATGCGCATCGAGTCCCGGCCGACGGGCGAGGGCTTGGGCAAGTACTGCTTCGCCGCCGACGCGGAGGGCCACATCACCGACCGCCGGGTGAGCGAGGCGCTGATGGGCCTGCACCGGATCTGTCCGCAGGTGCGGCTGCTGGGCTCGTACCCTCGGGCGGACGCGGTGCCGGCGACGGTGCGCCGGGGCACCTCGGACGCGGAGTTCGCCCGCGCCTCGGACTGGCTGTCCCGCGCTCTGGACGGCCGCGGCGAGCTGTAGTCCACCGTGGCCCGGGCGGTGGTCCACACCGTCGGCCGAGTTATCCACAGGCGGCCTGGTTATCCACAGCCTGGGGATCGACCGCGAGATCCGACTAATCTCCCCTTGCTCATCAAAGCTTGCAGACCAGGCAAGTCGGACATATAGGGATTCCGAGCGGCAGTTTCCCCAAAGTCCCCTTCGTGGACCCAAAAAATCACGCCCCCGGCCGCAAACTCGAGGTTTAGCGAGCTCAGGGGCGTGATTACCCACAATCCACAGGGCTTCGAGGCGGCCTGTGGATAAAGGCGGGATATCCACAAGCCTTCCTCGTCAGCCGCCGTCGGCCGTCGTCAGGCGTCGGGGAAGTTGACGGAGTAGCCCTGCTGGATCAGCCACGGCAGCACCTGGGCCAGAGCCGCCACGGTCTGGCTGCGGTCACCGCCGGCGTCGTGCATCAGAATGATCGAACCGGGCCGCACGTTCTTCTTCACGTCGGCCACGATCGCGGCCACACCGGGGCGCTTCCAGTCATTGGTGTCGATGCTCCACGCGAGCGGACGCAGTCCGTTCTTCGCGGATATCCCGCGGATCTCGGGCGTGAAATCCCCTCCGGGCGCCCGGAACCAGCTGACCTGCGTTCCCGGGCCGCCCGCCGCCTCGATCATCTGCTTGGCGCCGACGATCTCATTGGTCTCGTAGGCGAGACCGCGCGTCGACATCGCCTCGTTGTGGTGGACCGAGTGGTCGCAGAGCCGGTTGCCGCCGGCGAGCACCTGCTTGACCACGCCCGGGGCCGCCTGCGCCTCGGGGCCTATCTCACAGAAGGTCGCGTGCGCGTTGTACTTGGCCAGCAGTGCGAGGATCCGCGGCGTCCACTGCGGGCTCGGGCCGTCGTCGAAGGTGAGCGCGACGGTCTTCTCGCCCGCCGGGTGGGCGATGTAGTACTCGAGTTCCTTGCTGACCGTCTCGGCCCCGCTGGACGGAACGGTGTCGCCGGAGGTGCTCTTCGGGTTCGGCGAGGCACTCGCCGTGCCGCCGCCCGCGGCCCCGTCGTTGCTCGCCCCCCGCGCACCGGCGCCCCCACCGCAGGCGGAGAGAGCCAGCACCGCCGCCAGCACCCCTCCAGCCACCGCCACCGCACGCGTCCGCATCGCCTGTCCCACCTTCCGTTCACCGTTCGCAGGTTGTCGTCTGCCGAACAACTGTCGCAGCCCTGAAAGCGTGCTCAGAGCGATCGCACAGCTTTGACGTAGCCCCGGGACGAAGATGTGACAAAGCAGACCCGGCGGTTGTGAGTCCGCTCACCCCTCGCCGCGCCCGGTACCCTCGTACCGTGATTGACCTTCGCCTGCTTCGCGTGGACCCGGACCGTGTGCGTGCTTCCCAGCGCGCCCGAGGTGAGGACGTCGAGCTCGTCGACGCCCTGCTCGCCGCCGACGAGCGGCAGCGATCGTCCAGTTCCCGCTTCGACGAACTCCGCAACGAGCAGCGGCAGCTGGGCAAGCAGGTGGCGCAGGCCAAGGGCGACGAGAAGGCCGCCCTGCTGGAGCGCACCAAGCAGCTGGCCACGGAGGTCAAGGCCGCCAACGCGGCGCAGACCGAGGCCGAGGCCGAGGTGCAGCGCCTGCTGGGCGGGCTGGCCAACCTGCTCGACCCGGCCGCCCCGATCGGCGGCGAGGAGGACTTCGTCACCCTCGAGGAGGTCGGCACCCCGCGCGACTTCGCCGCGGAGGGCTTCGAGCCGCGCGACCACGTCGAGTTGGGCAAGATCCTCGGCGCGATCGACACCGAGCGCGCTGCCAAGGTCTCCGGCTCGCGCTTCTACTACCTGACCGGCGTCGGCGCGCTGCTGGAGCTCGCCCTGGTCAACATGGCGATCGCGCAGGCCACCGAGGCCGGCTTCATCCCGATGATCACGCCGGCGCTGGTGAAGCCGCGCGCGATGGAGGGCACCGGCTTCCTCGGCCAGGCCGCGGAGAACGTCTTCCACCTCCCGGAGGACGACTTCTACCTGGTCGGCACCTCCGAGGTGCCGCTGGCCGCCTACCACATGGACGAGATCCTCGACGGCGACCAGCTGCCGCTGCGGTACGCCGGGTTCTCGCCCTGCTTCCGCCGCGAGGCCGGCACCTACGGCAAGGACACCCGCGGCATCATCCGCGTCCACCAGTTCGACAAGGTGGAGATGTTCTCCTACGTCGCGCCGGAGGACGCGGAGGCGGAGCACAAGCGCCTGCTGCAGTGGGAGAAGGACTTCCTGAACAAGCTCGGCCTCGCCTACCGCGTCATCGACGTGGCTTCGGGCGACCTGGGCGCGTCCGCGATGCGCAAGTACGACATCGAGGCGTGGATCCCCACCCAGGGCAAGTACCGCGAGCTGACCTCGACCTCCAACTGCGGTGAGTTCCAGGCGCGTCGCCTCGGCATCCGGATGCGCGGCGAGGAGGGCAACCGCCCGCTGGCCACGCTGAACGGCACGCTGTGCGCGGTGCCGCGCACCATCGTGGCGCTGCTGGAGACCCACCAGCTGGCCGACGGCTCGGTCGTCGTGCCGGAGGCGCTGCGGCCCTACCTGGGCGGGCGCGAGGTGCTGACCCCGGTCGGCAAGTAAGCGCTTCAGCGGCACCGAAAGCGAGCCGAAAGAGAGTCAGACCACGTGAGCTCCGCCCCGCGGCCGTTCGACCTGATCGCGACCGACCTGGACGGGACGCTGCTGCGCGACGACCACACCGTGTCGTCGCGCACGCAGCGGGCCCTCTCGGCCGCGAAGGCCGCGGGAGCGCAGCACATCGTGGTGACCGGGCGCTCGGCGCGCTGGACCCGGCCGACGCTGGACGCGATCGGCTACACCGGGCTGGCGGTCTGCGGCCAGGGCGGTCAGCTCTACGACGCGGGCGCGCACCGGCTGGTGACGTCGGTCACGTTGGACCGCCAGGTGGCCGCCCTCGCCCTCGCCAAGGCGGAGGCGGAGGTCGGCCCGATGGCCGTGGCCGTCGTGCAGGACGGTCTGGAGGGCGACGTGCTCTTCGACCGGACCTACGACATGCCCTCGGCCGGGGAGAACCTGGCCGCGCCGGAGCCCGTCGCCGACGTCGCCGAGCTGTGGGCCGAGCCGCTGAGCCGGGTGCTGGTGCAGCACGAGCGGCTGACCGACGACGAGTTGGCGGCGGCCGTCAGCGCGGCGGCGGGCGGTCTGGTGACGGTCGTGCTGTCCGGGCAGGGCTTCGTGGAGCTGTTGCCGCTCGGCCTGTCCAAGGCGACCGGCCTGACCCTGGCCTCCGCGCGCCTGGGCACGTCGAAGGATCGGACCGTCGCCTTCGGGGACATGCCGAACGACATACCGATGTTCCGCTGGGTCGGGCACGCGGTAGCGATGGCCAACGCCCACGCCGAGTTGAAGGCCGTCGCGGACGAGATCACGCTGAGCAACGAGGAGGACGGCGTCGCTGTCGCCCTGGAGCGAATTTTCCAGCTCTGATCCTTGTTAGCATGGTGACGGAGATACCTCACCAGGAAGGCAAGGCGGAGCAATGGCGATGAGCGATGTGCTGCTCATGGACGCCGTGACCGTCGACGCCGTGCTGATCGACCTGGCCGAGCTGATCGACGCGAACATCAAGCGTCCGGAGAGCTGACGCCGCGCGCCCCGTGCGCATGCCGGCCCTCTCCCGCTCCTTCTTCCCGCTCGTCTGAGGCTCACCCATGTCCCGCTCCGTGCTCGACACGCCCGTTTCGTATGCCTCCGCACCTTCTGCGGCCTCGCGACTGACCCGCGTCCTCGCCCACCCGGCGACCGCGCTCGTCGGCATCCTGCTCGTCTCGCTCAACATGCGCGCCGCCGTCTCCGCGGTCTCCCCGCTGCTCGGCGACGTCAGCGGCCACTACGGCCTGTCCGCGACCGCGGGCGGGCTGCTGACCACGATCCCCGTGCTGATGATGGGTTCGGTCGCGCCGCTCGCGGCCCGCCTGAACCGGAAGGCCGGCCCCGAGCGCGTGGTCGCCCTCGCGCTGCTGACGCTGGTGGCCGGGATCGTGCTGCGCGTCCTGCCCGGAACGTGGGCCCTGTTCGCGGGCAGCACGGTCCTGGGCGCGGCGATCGCCCTGCTCAACGTCACCATGCCGGGCCTGGTCAAGCGTGACTTCCCCGAGCGCGCGGCGGCGATGACCGGCGTCTACACCACGTCCATGATCGTCGGCGCGACGCTGGCGGCCGCGCTGAGCGTCCCGCTGGAGCACGCCTTCGGCGGCTGGGCCGGATCGATGGCCTCGTGGTCCGTGCTGGCGGCCTTCGCCTTCCTCGCCTGGCTGCCGCAGCTCGGCGCCACCGGGCACCCGCGGACCGCGACGGCCGGGGGCTCCGCCGCCGCCACCGCCAAGGTCCCCGGGCTGTGGCGGCACCCGCTGGCCTGGCAGCTCGCGGTCTTCATGGGCATCCAGTCGCTGCTCTCCTACACCCTGATCGCCTGGCTGCCGACGATCCTCACCACCCAGGGCATGGACCGCGGCACGGCCGGGGCCGTCTTCGCGGTCAGCTCGCTGGTGCAGATCCCGGCCGCGTTCCTGGTGCCGCTGACCGCCGGACGGACGAACAACCAGCGGGCCCTGGTGGCGCTGATGGTGGGCTCCATGGCCACCGGCGTGGCGGGCCTGCTGGTCGCGCCGACGGCCGCCGCCTGGCTCTGGGCGATCCTCATCGGCATCGCACAGGGCGGCGGCTTCGGCCTGGCCATGGCGATGATCGTGCTGCGCAGCGGATCCGCCCAGGTCGCCGCGCAGCTGAGCGGGATGTCGCAGCTGGTGGGCTACTTCATCGCGGCCGTCGGCCCGGTGGGCTTCGGCGCGCTGCACCAGACGACGGGCGGCTGGGTGCTGCCGCTGGGGATGCTGCTGGGCTGCTGCGCGATCGGCCTGACCGCCGGACTCGGCGCGGGCCGGAAGCTGGTCCTCTCCGCCTGAGCGGATCCGCCTCTTTCGACCGAACCGGTACACGACAGCGCCAAGGGGCCTTCCGCCGTACACGGACCCTTCACAGAACCCGGGTAACGTCGCGCGGATCCGTCGCCGGTCGAGTCCGGAGCAGCCCCCCATGAGCGCAGCCGCCACCTTCGTACGCGCAGCCCTGGCCAGACCCGAGCCCTCCCAGCGGCCGGTCCGCAGCTTCGGACCGGCCGCACTGGCGCTCGGCCTGGCCGTGTTCGGCGCGGCGCTGGCCTCCTACGTCCTCGTCGTGCGGGCCCACCCCGACCGGCTGTGGTCCCCGACCGACCTCCAGGTCTACTACTGGGGCGGCGCGACGGCCCGGCACACCCCCCGCGTCTACGACTTGGACTTCCACATCGGCACGTTGGGGCTGCCGTTCACCTACACGCCCTTCGCGCTGGGCGTGTTCATGGTGCTCTCCCGGCTGAGCCAGAGCACGGTCCAGTGGCTCGTCGCCTGCGGCAGCATTGCGACGCTGGTCCTGTCCACGTGGCTGGCCTGGGGTCTCGCCGGCTACCGCCGCAACGCCGGCCGCCTCGGCGCCGCGCTCACCGTCGCCGGGCTCGCGCTGTGGACCGAGCCGATGATGCAGAACCTGGCGTTCGGCCAGGTCAACGTGTTCCTGATGGTGCTGGTCCTGCTGGACTTCACCCAGCGGGACCGGTGGTGGTCCAAGGGCGTCGGTGTCGGTCTCGCCGCCGGGTTCAAGCTGGTGCCGGCGATCTTCATCGTCTACCTGCTCGTCACCCGCCGCCTGCGGGCCGCCGCCGTCGCGGCCGGGACCTTCGCCGCCACCGTGGTCGGCGGTTACCTGGCGCTGCCGCGCGAGGCCCACCGCTACTGGCTCGACGGCCTGTTCGACGACGCCTCCCGCATGGGCGTGGCCAGCTATGTCGGCAACCAGTCCCTCCAGGGCCTGCTCGCCCGCACGCTCCGTCTCGACGTCGCCGGGGTGAAGCCCTACTGGCTGCTGGCCGCCCTTGCCGTCACGGCGGTGGCCCTGCCTCTCGCGGCCCTGGCCCACCGGCGGGGTGAGGAACTGCTCGGCGTCGCGACGACGGCCCTGCTCGGTCTGCTGGTCTCGCCGATCTCCTGGTCCCACCACTGGGTCTGGATCGCGGCGTTCCTCGTCGCGGGCGGCTGCCTGCTGCACGCGCGCCGCGCGCGCTGGTGGGCGTGGCTGCTCGCGGGCGGCCTCTACCTGCTCTGCTTCGCCTGGCCGTCTCTCGCCTACTCGGACCGCCCCGCCGGGCCCGTCCTCCCGAACGGCCTGATCTGGCTGGTCCCCTACGGCCCCCGCGACGTGGAGTACCACTGGCACGGCCTGGACCACCTGACCGGCAACCTCTACCCGCTGCTCGGGCTGCTGCTGTTGGCCGGCCTGGCGGTGCACCTGCTGGGGGCGCGGTTCCCCGCGCCCCTGCGTCGTGCCGCTACCTCACTCCTCTCCCGCGAGGGTCAGCCGCGTCAACCGTGACGCCGCGAGCCACGCGCCGCCCAGGGTGGCGACGAGCAGCAACGGCACGGCGGTCGGCAGGTGGACCGAGGAGCTGATCACACCCGGGGAGGCGATCTTCTCGCCGATGGACAGCGCCCACTGATGCACGCTCAGTGTCTGCGCTCCGGGCACGTACTGCCCGACGACCGTCTCCCACAGCAGGGCGTACATCAGGCCCCACACCACCGCGTGCCGGGAGACCACGCCCAGCAGCAGGAAGAGCGCGCTGTAGGCGACGCCGGCGATCAGCGCGGCGATCGTGTAGCCGAGCGTGAGGTTCTCGTAGGTGCCGAAGAGGATCAGCCCGGCGAAGTACGTCGGCAGCGCCGCGAAGACGACCGAGCAGCCGACGGCGACGACCAGCTTGGAGATGATGATCTTCCACCGCGGCTGCGGCTTGGACAGCAGGTAGATGATCGAGCCGTCGTCGATCTCGGGCCCGATCGCGCCCGTCCCGGCGACGAGGCCGACGAGCGGGACCATCGTGCCCAGGGCGAGGCCGCCGAGGACGTTGGATGCGGTGCTCTCGTCCTGGCCTGCGATGGCGCGGACCAGGACGGAGAGGGCGAGCAGCAGGACGGGCAGCGCCAGCAGCAGGAGGCCCCGGCGGCGGCCGAGCAGGCCGCGCGCGGTCAGCCGGGCGACGGTGACGTTCATGGTGGGGTCTTGGCCTTCCCTAGCGTGGCTACTTGGCGGCGACGAGGTAGGAGAAGACGCTCTCCAACGACTCGTCGGCCGGGGAGACGGTCAGCAGGCGGATGCCTGCCTCCTTGGCGACGCGCGGCACCAGCTCGGTGAAGCGGTAGAAGTCGACCGCCTGGATCTGCAACTGCTGCTCCTTCAGGTCCAGCTCGATACCGGCCGTGGACGCGTCGGCGATCAGCGCCGCGGCCAGCGCGCGGTCGTCGCTGGAGCGGACGGTGTACCGGTGCGGGCGGTCCGTCATCAGGCGGCGGATCTTGCGGTAGTCGCCGGAGGCGGCGTGGCGGCCTGCCACGATCACCTCGATGTGGCGGGCGAGCTGCTCGACCTCCTCCAGGATGTGGGAGGAGAACAGGACCGTCCGGCCCTCCGCGCCGAACCGGCGCAGCAGCTCCATCAGCTGCATCCGCTGGCGCGGGTCCATGCCGTTGAAGGGCTCGTCCAGCAGCAGCACCGCCGGCTCGTGCACGAGGGCCGAGGCCATCTTCACGCGCTGCTTCATGCCCTTGCTGTACGTGGAGACCTGGCGCTCCTGGGCGTACTCCATCTCCACCGTGGCCAGGGCGCGCTTGGCCGCGGCGCCCGGATCGGGCAGGCCGTGCAGCTCGGCGTTGGCGAGGACGAAGTCCCAGCCGGTGAGGAAGTCGTACATGGCCTCGCGCTCGGGCACGAGCCCGATCTGCTTGTAGGCCTGCTGGTTCTTCCAGATCGGGGTGCCGTCGAGGGTGACGGAGCCGGAGGACGGCGGCAGGAAGCCGCTCATCATGTGGATCAGGGTGGACTTGCCGGCGCCGTTCGGCCCCAGCAGGCCGGTGACGCCGGGCTCGATCGTCATCGAGACGTCGTTGACCGCGACGACGTTGCCGAACCAGCGGGAGACCCGGTCGATGCTGATGGTGGTCATGTGCTGCCTCCTCAGATCTTCCGGTAGCGGCGGACGAGCAGGACGAAGGCGCCGGCGGCCAGCACCGCGATCTCGGCGAGGAAGGCGACGCCGCCGAGCGTGGTGGGCATCTCCGCGACGTTGCCGCGCAGCGGCAGGTCGAACATCCACGAGACCGTGGAGTCGATCAGGAAGCCCGGGTTGAGCATGGCGACCCAGAACGACGCGGCCTGGTGGCCGGTCACGTGCATGACGCCGCGCAGCGCGCCGGAGACGCCTGCCGAGACCATGAACAGCGCGATGATCGCCGCCACGCCGAAGCCGCGGCGGGGTGTCAGCGAGGCGATCAGCAGGCCGAGGCCGGCGTAGACGAGCGAGTAGAGCGCGGCGGCGACGACGCCGAAGGCGAAGTGCTTGGTGTTGTAACCGAAGTCCATCGACCCCAGCATCGAACCGATCCACATGATCAGCATCGGCAGCATGGTGAGGATGAAGACGGCGGAGACCATCGCCGCGTACTTGGCCCGCACGTAGTCGCTGGAGCGCAGCGGCCGGGAGAAGTAGAGCGGGACCGTCATGAACCGCAGGTCCCGCGAGAGCAGCACCGGCGCCTGGGCGGCGGTGAACACGGCGGTGACGAACTGGAGGTTGGTGAGGTACTGCGGGTAGTCGACGGGCAGCTTGCCCATCTTCACGTAGATCGAGACGGCCACGATGATCAGCGCGGGCACCGCCATGATCACGGCCATGGCCATCGGCAGGATCTTGGACTTGCCGGACCGGCCCAGGCCGAAGGCGCCGCGCAGGCTCGAGGTGTAGAGCGAGCGGGTGGCGTAGCCGACACCCAGCCGCGGCCCCTCGTAGTGGCGGTAGCCGATGTCGTGGATGACGTCGAGGCGCCCCTCGGGCGCGTGCGTCTCAGACATGAGCGACCTCCTCGGCCTTGTCGGCGCCGTCCGTGGCGTGGGCGCCCGCGGCGAACACCTCGGAGATGTGGTGACGGCGCTGCTCCAGCCGGACCAGACCGACGCCCAGCTCGGCGACCGCGTCCCGGATCACGTCGTAGACCTCGTCACCGTTCAGCTCCACCAGCAGCACGTGGCCGGAGTCGGCGCCGACCGTCAGCCCGGCCTCCGCCAGCCGCGCCCGCAGGGCGGCGTTCACGTCGAAGGCCGGATCGTCCTGGCGCTCCGTCACCTCGACGGCGAGCAGCGAGGTGGCGGCGGTCAGATCGGCGGTGGAGGAGCTGCGCAGCAGCTTGCCGCCGTCGATCACCACGACGTGGTCGCAGGTGCGCTCCAGCTCGCCGAGCAGGTGCGAGGTGACCAGCACGGAGATGCCGAACTCGCGGTGGACGCGCCGGATCAGCTCCAGCATGTCGTCCCGGCCGACCGGGTCCAGCCCGTTGGTCGGCTCGTCGAGCAGCACCAGCTGCGGATCGTGCACGAGCGCCTGGGCGAGCTTGACGCGCTGCTTCATGCCCGTCGAGTACGTGCCGATGGGCCGGTAGCGCTCCTCGTACAGGCCCACGTGCCGCAGGATGTCGGCGGTGCGCTCGCGCGCGGCCGTGGCGGGCAGGCCCGACATCCGGGCCATGTGCACCACGAACTCCGTGGCGGACACGTCCGGCGGCAGGCAGTCGTGTTCGGGCATGTACCCGACCCGCTCACGGATCGCGCCGCCCTCGGTGGCGACGTCGAGCCCGAGCACGCGGGCCGTGCCCTCGGTAGCCGGGGCCAGCCCCAGCAGGATCTTGATGAGAGTGGACTTACCCGCGCCGTTCGCCCCGACCAGACCGACCACTCCGGGCTGCACCTCGACACTGAGGTGGTCCAGAGCGGTGACCCGGGGGAACCTCTTGGTGAGGTTATCCGTAGTGATGACAGCCACAGGACGACCCTAGCCACACCGTGGCCCCGGTCACATCAGGTTCGTGGCTGACTTTTCCCTAGCCCAGGGATGTATCCGCGGGGGTGTTTCCCCTAGGGGATGCACCCCCGCGGTATCAGGGTTCCACGCAGGCTCAGCCGCCGAGCAGCTGCATCTGCAGGGTCAGCGCCTGCTGGAAGTCGACCTGGTTGACCGCCTTGGGGTTGGTCATCACCAGCAGCCCGGTGATGTCCTCGTTGGAGAAGATCGCCACCCGCACGGCGGGCCCGACCTTCCCCGCCGGGCGGTTCGCGGTGTAGGCAACGCCGGGGACACGGGCGTTCAGCGACGAGTCCGAGCTGTCCACCGTCAGCTCCGGCGCGACCGCGGGATGCATCGTCATCTCGGCGTTGAACACCGCCTGGCTGCTGTCGGCGCTGCGGAACGCCAGGAGGTAGACGGCCGCGTGCGTGCCGTCGGGCATCCGCCATGCGGTCGCGGCGACGTGCCGCGCGCCGTTCTCCGCGAACCCTTCGGACGCGTCCGCCGGACTCGTGAAGAGCTTGGCGTAGTCAGCGAGGGACACCCATTCCCCTCCCCTGGCCCCCGGGTAGGCGGGATCCGCGACGGCGCCTGCCGGCCGCGGCAGCAGCAGCTGCCGGGTGTCCGCCGCGTGCATCACGCTGCCGCCCGGCGCACCGCTCGGCGCACCGCCCGCGTTCGGCCCGAGCGCGCCCGGCGGCAACTCGGGCAACCGGAGCGCAGGGTAGACGTACCGCCCGTCCGCGGGCGTCGCGAGCCCGGGCACGTCCGTGCGCTCGGGCGCCATCACGGCGAACGCCGTGCCCGTGCCGACCCCGAGGCACAGCACGGCGGCGATGCCCCAGCGCACCACCGTCCGCGTGCGCCCGCGGGGGCGCAGCCACGAACCTTTCGCCCCGCCGACGAGAAGCTCGGTCGACACCGCCGACGACTCGACGGGCTGAGCCGACTCGGCGGGCTGAGCCGACTCGGCGGGCTCTTCGGCTGATGCGGGCGCAGCCGACTCGACCGCGGGCGCGGCCACCGCTGCGACGACCGGGTCGGCGGCAGCCTCCGACGCGGTGCCGGCCGCCTCGGCCGGGCGCTCGGACATCCCGGCCATGGGCTCGGCAGTCGGCTCGCCCGGCTCCTCACCCGACTCGGGCGCGGCCGACCCAGGTCCGGACGTGAGCACGGCGGCCGGCGCGGCCGACGCCTCGGCCGGGCGATCGGGCGTCTCGGCCGGGCGATCGGGCGTCTCGGCGGCGGGCTGGTTCTCGATCGGGTCGCTCATATCTGGGCCGCCGGAATCGCGAGTCGGGACAGTTGCTGCTCCATGAGGGACGCGACGGCCTGCTGGTCGAGCGGCGCGGGGCCGTACGCCTGGACGGTGATGAGGATGTCGCCCACGTAGTCGTCGCAGTCGAGCCGGTCCAGCGGGTCGTTCGGGTCGGTCGCCAGCAGGTAGCAGTGCGCCTCGGGGTGCCCCGTGATGGTCGGGCCTGCCCGGAAGGCGCCCGTCTGGTCGGCGATGTACTTGCCCAGGCTGGCCATGCCCTTCGCCGTCTGCTGGTTCTCCTGGAGCAGACTGACCTTGATCACCAGTTGGGCGTTGTCGGTGTAGGTGCGCACCGCGTAACCGAGCACGTGGTCGAGGTCGAGCTGGTTGGCCAGCTGCCGCCGCTCGGAGGTGCCGAGATCCGCGAAGTCCTTGTTGAACGTCTTCAGGTACTGGTCGTGCGTCAGCACCGTGTTGTCGCCGTCGCCACCGTCGTCCGGGCCGTATCCGTACCCGTCCGGGACCGGCAGCAGCAGGTCGCTCAGGGAGCCGAAGTGGTCCCCGTCGCTGTGGGCTCCGTAGCCCGGCTTCGCCGGGGTCGCCGCCGCACGGGCGGTCGGCCGTGCGGTGGTGTGGTCGCGCAGGCCGAAGTAGCCGACGGCGGTTCCGGCGCCCACGGCGGACAGGACGAAGGCCGCACCCAGCGCGACGAGCCGGGGCAGGCGCCCGGTCGACGGCTGCGGCGCCGCGGCCACGGCGTGGTCGTCGGTCACAGTCGCTCCATCTGGTTCTCCAGGAGGGTCAGCAGCGGCCCGGGGGCGATCCGGTTCGGCGATTCCACGTAGATCACCACGCACACGTCGCCGTGGCCGGCGTAGCCGAAGCCGCGGTAGTAGCCCGAGCCGTCGTCGTGGTGGAGCTCCTTGGGACCGGCGTAGACGCCGAACTCCGACGTCGTGTGCGGGAACGCGAGCGCCTGGGCCGCGCCGGTGTCCGTCGTGGCGTACTGCTCCTGGTCGAGGATGAACTGGTCGACCGACGCCTCCTGGTCGTGCCGGTACTGGATCAGGTCCACCTCGTAGGAGACGTCGCCCTGCATCCACGTCTGCACCGCGGCGCGGCGGAAGCCGTGGGAGAGCTGGTACTTCATCTCGGCGTCGGGCTTGGTGAAGTCGGACGACAGGTCGTACAGGTCGTACCAGCCGTCATCGCTGCGCGGCACGTCCCAGGGCTTGGCGCCCGAGGGGACCGGCACCAGCAGCTTGGTCAGGTCGCCGTCGGTCTTGACCATGTCGTCCTCGGCCGCGGTCAGCGCCGGGGCGGCCCGGTGCGCCGTCGGGTAGGCGGGCTGGGTCACGGCCAGCGGTGGGAGCGGCGTCGGCTTGCGCGCGGCCTGGACGGCGTAGCCGGTGCCGGCGCCGCCCAGGACCCCGAGGGCCAGGGCAGCGGCCATGATCTTCACGGTCCGGCCCCGCGGACGCGGCGCGGACGCGACATCGGGCGCGGGCGCAGCATCGGGCACGGGCTCGACGTCAGGCGCGGCATCTCGCGCGGGCTCGACGTCAGGCGCGGCATCGGGCTCGGACCCGGGCTCGGGCTCGGGCGCAGGCGCGGCCTCGGACACGGGCTCGGCCGCCGCCTCCGGGCCCGGCTCGGCGGGCGTGGGAGTGCTCACTCTTCCTCCAGTTCTGTGGTCAGCGGCCGGTGCGGAGCAGCTTCTCCTCACGCTGCATCAGCGGCGTGAGGAGGGAGTGGTCGAGGGACCCGGTCCCCTGGATGTCGATCTCGTACTCGACGTCGCCGACGTGCGAGACGCCCATCAGGGTGCCGACGCCGCCGCTGTCGGACGGGTTGATCGCCTGTCCCTTGGCGTCGGAGATCCCGGAGACGTCGAAGCTGTCGCCGTGGCCGAAGGTCAGTCCGCTGACCCAGTCGGCGGCATGGCCCGCGCTGTCGAAGTGGATCAGGTGGGCGGTCACCGTGTACTGCCCGTCGTTGGTGCGGTAGATCCGGAAGGCACCGCCTGAGCAACCCAGTTGCTCGAGGATGCTCTTGCTGGTGGAGGCGTTCCCCATCTCCTTCGCGATGTCCGAGACGCTCTCCTTGGTGCCGTCGGTGTCACCGTAGGCCTCGGCGTCGTCGGGCACCGGCAGCAGGAAGAACCGGACGTCACCGCTGTGGGACGAGCCGCTCACGTAACCCTTGACGGTCGAGCTGGGGCTCGGCATCGGCGTGGGCGTGGGCGTACCGGTCGGCAGCGTCGGCGCGGCGCCGGCCGAGGCGGACGCGGAGGCCGACGCGGACGCACCCGGCGCGGACGCCGCCACGGCGACGCCGCCACCGCCGGTGTTCGCCGCGACCGCGGCCGAGGCTCCGGCGATGGCGAGCCAGACCACCGCCCCCACGGCGACCGTGACCCCCTTGCGCCGCTTCACCGGCGAGGCGACCTCGGCGTCGGCCTCGGCCTCGGTGCCAGCCTCGGCCGCGGCGTTGGAGTCGGCGGCGTTGGAGTCGGAGTCGGATATGTCGTCAGATTCCACGGTTCCCCCAGAGGACAGTCCCCGAAGAACGGGAGCATCCGGGCATGAGAAATTCCCCCACAGTGCACGATGTACGACGCAGGGCGGCGTGCGAGCGAGTCGGCAGACAGGGCCTGCGACCTGCGAGTATGCCGGTTCTCACAGGGGAGGCCAAAGTTGTTTATGTGATCGATATCTGCTGGTCGGTCACATCGCCCAAAGGGGAGCGGCATTCGCTGCAGGAATCTCCGGAAAGTCCTGATATCCCGCCCACAGGTGGAAACAGCGCGGCCCGGCCCCGGGCGTGGTCGCCGCAAGGGCCGGGCCGGCCGGGCAAGAGTCAGCCGAGTTGGGCCAGGCCCTCGGTCGCGATCTGCTCGAAGACGGCGAGGTCGTTCTCGAAGATCGAGTCCGGCACCGGCCAGTGGATCACCAGCTCGTCGATGCCGAGGTCCCGGTAGGTTCCGGCCCAGTCGACGAAGGCGTTCAGCGAGGCGAGGGGCTTCTCCGCCGTAGAGCCCTGGAGCAGCATCTTCTGGATGCCGCCGAAGTCGCGCCCCTCGGCGTCACAGGCCGCGCGGAGCTTGCCGAGCTGGGCCTCGATCACGGCGGGCGCCTGGTCGACCGGGACGTCGCCCGGACCGCGCGGGTCGCCGTAGGTGACCCAGCCCTGGCCGTACTTCGCGGCCAGCTTCAGGCCGCGCGGGCCGGTGGCCGCGACGTAGAACGGGACGCGCGGCCGCTGCACGCAGCCGGGGATGTTCCGGGCGTCGATCGCGGAGTAGAAACGGCCCTCGACGGTGGTCGCGTCCTCCGTGAGCAGCCGGTCCAGTAGCGGCAGGAACTCGTCGAACCGGTCCGCGCGCTCCCGCGCCGTCCACGGCTCCTGGCCGAACGCCGTGGCGTCGAACCCCGTCCCACCGACCCCGATGCCCACGGTGATCCGGCCGCCGGAGACGTCGTCGAGCGTCATCAGCTCCTTGGCGAGCGTGACCGGGTGGCGGAAGTTGGGCGAGGTCACGAGGGTTCCCAGGCGGATGCGCTGCGTAGCCGTCGCGGCAGCGGTCAGCGTGGGGACCGCGCCGAACCAGGGCTCGTCCCGGAACGACCGCCAGGAGAGGTGGTCATATGTGTACGCGGCATGGAAGCCGAGTTCCTCGGCCCGCTGCCAGATCTTCTGTCCCTCGCTCCACCGGTGGATGGGGAGGATCACCGTGCTCAGACGCATACTGCCGACCCTACGAGGCGGCCGGCCGCCCCCGCATCCCGCCGCAGTACCCATCCAGGTGAACCGGTGGCGTGTCGAAGACCTGTACGGGACCATGCAGTAGCGTCGGGGTGCTAATGACAAGCGCGGATCGGTTAGGGAGGTGCCGCGTGTCGTACGAGCCCAAGCTGGCTGCCGCGTTGTCCGGAGCCACCCTTCGGCAACTGTCACACTGGCGGCGTGCCGCTGGTGTCCGTGGCGCAGTCCTCGTGCCCGAGATCTCGGCAGCACGGCCGATCCTTTATTCCTTCCGTGACGTGGTGGCGCTGCGTGCCTGTGTGCGCCTGCGCCAGGAAGCGTCCCTCCAAAAGATCCGGCAGGCCCTGGACACCCTGCGTGACGGAATGGACGAGCGGGAACACCTCTCCACTTACCGCTTGGTAGCAGGCGGCGACACGATCTACCTCGCTGATCCCGAGCATGCTGTCGACCTGGTGCACCGCAAGGGCAACATCGTCATCCACGACATGGTCGACGTACTGGCGCCGTTCTACCGAGGCGGCCGGATGATTCCAGACCTCCTCGAGCCACGGCCGCACGTCTCCATCAACCCGGCTGTGCGCGGTGGCGAGCCGGTGGTCGACGGTACGCGCATCCCGTCAGCCGAAGTCGCTGCCCTGCTACGCGACGGCGTACGTCCCGAGCAGATCGCCGACTACTATCCAGGCGTCTCGGCGGAAGCGGCCCGGGACGCAGCGGATTTCGCGAACTACGTGGACAGCTACACCGATGCCGAAATCCGGCAGGTCGCGTCTTGAGACTGCTGCTCGACGAAAACGTCCCACTGCCTATGGCGCGGATCGTTGGACTGCTGGTGAAGCAGCACGACGTCAACCATGTCGCCGTGCTGGACGGCTGGGCAGGCACGCTCGACGTCGACCTCTATGAACGAGCATCAGCCGCAGGCTTCGAAGTAGTCCTGACCAATGACACGAAGCAGTTGACCCGGCCGCTGGAGGTCGCCGCCATCGCCAAGTCCGGTCTCCACCGCATCGAGTACCGGCACAACCACAAGCACGGCGGCCTCGTCGGCATGGGTGCTGCCATCGCCACCGTCTGTGCCGGCCTACCCCATGCCCTGGACGAACTGGAACACGCGGACGGCCAGCGGCTCATTTCACTCAACGGCGTTGATCCTTCTCGGCAGAACCGGTTGCGGATCGTGGATCCGACGGCTGTTCCGCCGAAGTTCTGGCCCTCCTCAGCCATGTGACGGCATACAACGCGCCGATTGGCACAGAGCGATGGACCGCACCTGGAGGACAGCCCAAACCCACTCGGGGGAGCAAGCTACGCGACGGGCTATCGACGGCCATGGCTGCGACCGAGCAGTCCTCAGCATCCGCCGACCCAGCTCCACCATCTGATCGCCACGCAACGCACCGGCATGGATACATGCCGGTGCGGGTCTATGCCGCGACCGCTCCTCGTCCGGCGGCCGAGGACGTCCCGGGTCCGGGTCAGCGTAGGGCCGTTGACCGACTCGCTCAGAAGACCGCCGAAGGCGTCCACCTCGCGGACGACGATCGCATCGGGGTTCTCCGCCCGGACAAGATGGCCTGACTCGTTGTAGTCATAGGAGGTCACGCGACCGCCCGCATTCTTGCGGACCAGGTGGCCGACCAGGTCGTACGTGTAGTCCGTGGTAACACCCAGCGGCTCGGTGACCGCGGTGGCCTGTCCGGCAGCGTTCAACTCGTAGGCCAGGCGACGCCCCTGGAAGTCCGCTTGCCGACGAGTCTGCCTGCCTCGTCGTAGATGTACTGCCAGCTTCTCCCGAGCGCGTCGCTCACCTTCACGAGGTTCACGTCAGCATCGTGGGCGAAGGTCAAGCGGGAACCGTCGGGCGTGGTCCGCGAGGGTCTCGAAGTGGGTGTACTCGAAGGTGGCAGTCCGACCGAGCTGACCCCTGTAGGCGACCGCGTTCCCTTCGGGGCGGTATCACGTCGTGTAGCCGGAGTTGAGACCCACGTACGCCTCCGTCAGATCGCATCCGTAGACGGTGAACGCTCCGTCGGCGATGCCCAGGTCGACGCGGATGACGACCTCGTCGCCGCTGAGGTAGCGCGCCGCGCGGGTCAGTTGGGCGTCGTCCGGCTCCGCCGGGAACATCTCCAGGTCGCCGTAGTGGATGCTGACCCGGGCGGGGTGGATGTCGTGTTCGTCGTGGAGCTTGCCGACGGCCATGGCGACGCGGCCCCAGTTGGGGTCGGCGCCGTGGACGGAGGTCTTGACCAGCGGGGAGTTGACGACGGCCTTGCCGACGCGCTTCGCCTGGGCGTCGTCGCGGGCGCCGGTGACCTGGACCTCGACGAGCTTGGCGGCGCCCTCGCCGTCGGAGGCGATGTCGCGGACGAGGGTCAGCGCGGCCTGGTGCAGGACCCGTTCGAACTCGGACTCGTCGACCGGTCCGGCCAGGCCGTTGGCGAAGACGGCGGCGGAGTCGCTGGTGGAGGTGTCGGTGTCGATGCTGAGGGCGTTGAAGGTCCGGTCCACGACGCGGCGGAAGAGCGCGTCCAGGGTCGCGGGGTCGACTGCGGCGTCGGTGAAGAAGAAGGTCAGCAGCGTCGCCATGTTCGGCTCGATCATGCCGACGCCCTTGGCGATGCCGACCACGACCGCGTCGCCGCAGCGCAGGTGGACGGACTTGCTGCGGGTGTCGGTGGTCATGATGGCCGCGGCCGCCGCGTCGAAGTCGGCGGGCGGCAGCGGGGACGGGATGGCCGCGATGCTGGCCCGCAGGGAGTCCATCGGGTAGGGGCGGCCGATGACGCCGGTCGAGCCGATGACCAGTTCCTCCGGCTTCACGCCGGCGGCCGCCGCGGCGAGGCGGCGGACCTCCTCCGCGTTGGCCGCGCCCACCCTGCCCGTGGCGACGTTCGCGTTGCGGGCGACCACGACCATGCCGCGGCTGGCCTGGGCGGCGGCGTCGGCGCGGCTCAGCACCACGCTCGGCCCGGCGAAGCGGGACCGGGTGAAGAGCGCCGCGGAGACCGCGGGGACCTCGGAGACCACCAGCGCGAAGTCGTGCGCCACGTCCTTGAGGCCCATGTTGGCGGTGTAGGAGCGGAAGCCCAGGGGCAGCGGGGCAGGCGGATTCGTCATGACATGAAGAATAGCTATGCATGACTGCGCATGCCCATGCGTTTCACGAGTCGGGATGCCGCACCTGGTCCCGGTAGTCGTACTGCGTGTAGGGGTAGTTCGGGCGTTCGTAGGCGAACGCGGAGCGGTCCGCCCCCGCCGCCTCCGCCAGCCAGGCCTCGGCCAGCGGCGGTTCGGCCGGCATCGGGGCCGGGATCGGGATGTTCGTCAGCCGCGCGCCCGGTGCCGCGTGGGCGGAGCCCGCGACGGGCGACGCGGGGGCCGTCGGAACCTGCAAGGAGCCGTAGCGTTCCATCCGCTGCCAGCGCAGCCGGGCCCCGGCCACCGCCGTGACCGCGGACTGGATCACCACCAGGTACATCAACTGCCGGTAGACGAACTGTTGCAGCGGCAGGCTCCACAGCGGCCCCAGCCGCTCCCCGTCCAGCCGGAACGCGTACCCGCCCATCAGCAGTTGCAGCAGCAGGAAGGCGAACCAGAGCCCGAGCACGTGCCACGGGTCGAGGAAGACCAGCCCGTACAGCGCGAAGATGTCCACCACCGGTGCCAGCAACGGCAGCAGCACCTGGAAGAGCAGCAGGTAGCCGAGGCCGCGACGGCCCAGCTTGCCGGCGGCTCCGCGCTGGACGACCGCGCCGCGGTGCTTCCACATCGCCTGCATGGTGCCGTAGCACCAGCGGTAGCGCTGCCGCCACAGGGCGCCCAGCGAGGCCGGAGCCTCCGTCCAGGCCACCGCGTCCTCCTCGTAGACCACCCGCCAACCGTCGCGGCAGAGCGCCATGGTGAGGTCGGTGTCCTCCGCGAGCGTCTCCTCCGAGACGCCGCCGACGCGCTCCAGCGCCCCGCGACGGAACGCGCCGACAGCGCCGGGGACCGTCGGCATGCACTCGGCGAGGTCGAACAGGCGGCGGTCCAGGTTGAACCCGACGACGTACTCGATGTGCTGCCAACGGCCCAGCAGCCCGCCCCGGTTGACCACCTTGGCGTTGCCGGAGACCGCGCCCACGCGCGGGTCGGCGAAGGGCTGGACGAGGTGCCGGACGGTGTCGGGCTCGAAGACGGTGTCGCCGTCGACCATCACCAGCAGGTCGAAGGACGCCTCGGCGATGCCGGTGTTGAGCGCGGACGGCTTGCCGCCGTTCTCCTTGCGGATCACCCGCACCCCCGGCAGGCCCAGCGACTCGGCGAGGTCGGCCGTGCCGTCCGTGGAGCCGTCGTCCACGACGAGGATCTCCACCGGGTGGTCCTGCGCGACCAGCGAGCGCACGGCCGCCTCGATGCCCGCGCTCTCGTTGTAGGCGGGCACGATGACGGTGGCCGGCTCGGTCACCGGATCCCCCCAGGCGTACTGCGTCCACCTCTTGTGACGCCGGGCCGCCACGACGGAGACGACCGCGCGCAGGACGCTGAGGACACCCGCCGCGATCATGAACCAGCCGATGGCGGTCAGCAGCCAGTGGCTCAGGCGCAGTACCCAGATCAGCGAGAGACCCAGCCAGTGGTCGGTGGCAGACGCCCTGGTCATCGGCGCGGCCAGGCCCGTCGTCGCGCTGACGGTGCCCACGGTCAGGCCCTCCGCCTGGTACTGCGTCAGCAGTGCGTCCAGCGCTGCCACGGACTGCGAGCGGTCGCCGCCCGCGTCGTGCATCAGCAGGACCTGGCCGGGCGGGAGCCGCTTCGGGTCGACGCGGACGCCGGGCGTCGTGCCGGCGACTGTGCCGTTCCGGATGATCCCCGCGACGCCGGGGCGCTTCCAGTCCTCGGTGTCCTGGGTCGTCAGGACCGTCAGGTAGCCCTCGCGGCCCGCCTGCTGGATCGCCGCCCAGTCGGCGTCGTCCACGGAGTCGTTGCCGGCCGAGTACGGCGGTCGCAGCAGCGTCGTCGTCTCACCGGTCGCGCCCGCGACGGCCAGCTGCGCCTCGCGCAGCTGGAGCGTGCGCTGCCACGCCGGGATCAGCCCCAGGTTCGGGTGGGTGAAGGTGTGCACGCCGATCTCGTCGCCGGCGGCGAGGACCTGCCGAGCGAGGTCCGGGTGCTCGGCGACGTTCTCGCCGATCTCGAAGAACGTGGCGTGGACGTGGTGCTTGCGCAGCACCGCGAGGATCTGCGGGGTCCAGGTCGGGTCCGGGCCGTCGTCGAAGGTCAGCGCGATCGTGCCGGGGCGCGGCCGCGCAGTGCGCGCCGCTCCCCCGGCGCCGCCCTGCGGGGAGATCACCGGGCCGCCGTCGGCGACCGAGGCCGGCACCTGCCCCGACGGACCCTGGACCAGACCCGCGCCGTCCGGCGTGCTGCCGAACATGTGCTGGGTGTAGCCCTCGATCAGCAGCGCCAGGGTCAGCGTCACCGCCATGGTCCCGAGCAGCAGCCAGTGCGTGCGCAGCGGAACCCGGCGTACCGACCCGCGCCGACCGCCGCGACGGCCCTTGCCGCCCTGGCCCTTGTTGCCCTGGCCCTTGTTGCCCTGGCCTTTGTTGTCCTGACCCTTGCTGCCGTGGCCCTTGCCGCCGTGGCGCGCCGCCCGGCGGGACGGGGAGGAGTGATGGCTCATCAGGCTTGCGCTTTGGCCTTCTTGGTCGGGCGGTGCGAGGCCCCGGGCGGGACCGCGGTGTGCGTGCTGTGGCCGTGCGAGGCGCCCGTGGCGGGTTGGGTGGCGCTCGGTGTGGCACCCGCCGTCGGCGTGGCGCCGACCGAGACGCCGGGCGTCGGCGCGGTCCCGCTCGCGCCCGTCGCCGTCCCACCGGTGCCCGAGCCGGTGCCCGGGCCGCCGGCTCCGTCCTGGCCTTGAGCGCCGCCGCGAGTGACCGAGTGCGGGCCGCCACGAGGTCCCGGCGCGGCGTGCGGGCCCGCAGGCAGCGGGAGATAGGGGCTGTTGACGGTCGGTCCGCCGAGCAGCGTGCTCACCAGCAGCCCGACGTAGGCCACCGCCGGAACGACGAGGATCCGTCCGACGCGCCGCACGCGGCGCTGACGTCGCCCGCTCGCGTCGACGAAGACCGGCCGCTCCGGGACCCGCCGATCGGGGGGCGTCGGCACCATGTCGACCGTATCGCCGGCCGGGCTCGTACCCGTCTGCACGAGCCTGGACCTTAGCGTTCCCGGGCCTGTTTGACCACGCCTGTCCGCACGCGAGGAGCCGGGCCTGGCTTCCCCCCGGTCGGGGGGAGGCCAGGCCCGGCCGGACGGCGGGGTCCACCGCGACCAGCTCTCACCCCAGCGGCACGGGCGGCGCGGGCTGCTGCGCCGCGTCCGGACCGACGTCGCGGGCCATGCGCCGTCCCGTCGCCTGCCGGATCCCCGCGTCCTGACGCTCCAAGCGCTCCAGGCGCTCGGCGTGCCGCTCCTGGTCCTGCTCCCGCCTCTGGTCCCGCTCCACGTCCTGGTCCTGGATGACGGCCGGGACGCCGCGCAGGCGGCGGACCACCAGGCCCGCGCCGAGCAGCAGCGCCGCCCCGCCTGCGGCGACGACGGCGTGGAAGCCGTCCACGAAGGCCTGCTGCGCGGCCGCGTCCAGCGCGTGGCCGAGCTGCGCGGGCAGCGTGGGCGCCACGGCGACGGCTCCGCCGATCGACTCGTGCGCGACAGCGGCGGCCTGGGCCGGGACACCGGCGGGAGGCGTCACCTGGTGCCGGTAGACGGCGGTGAGCAGGCTGCCCAGG
This sequence comes from Streptacidiphilus anmyonensis, assembly GCF_000787855.1. Taxonomy (GTDB): domain Bacteria; phylum Actinomycetota; class Actinomycetes; order Streptomycetales; family Streptomycetaceae; genus Streptacidiphilus; species Streptacidiphilus anmyonensis. Next base: position 33,064 of record NZ_BBPQ01000004.1, read on the forward strand.
ACCGCGATCCCGAGCGCGCCGCCGAGCTCCGTCGCGGTCGACTCGACCGCGCTCGCCGCGCCCGCCCGCTCCTTCGGCGCGCTGGCCAGCATCGTGTCGCCGGCGATCCCGAAGACCAGTCCGATGCCGAGGCCGGAGACGAACATGACCGCCCCCATGACCCAGTAGTCGGAGGCCACGCCCACCAGCAGGTAGCCGAAGCAGGAGAGCGCCATCAGCACCAGCCCGACGCCGACCGCCCTGGCCCGGCCGAGCGCCCGCAGGGCCACCGGGCACAGCGGCCCGGTCACCATCGCCCCGAGCGGCCCCAGCAGCAGCGCGAAACCGGTGCCCATCGGCGAGTAGCCGCGCACGTCCTGGAAGTAGAGCGAGGCCGCGAGCGACTGCGCGGCGAGCGCGAAGATGCTCAGGGTGTTCGCGGCGACCGCTCCGGAGAAGCCCCGGCCGCGCAGCAGCGCGACGTCGACCAGGGGGTGCGCGGCCCTGCGCTGCCGCAGGACGAACCCGACCAGCAAGGCCGCACCGAGCGCGGCGCAGATCCACACGTCGGGCCGGCCCACGCCGTCACGGGCGGCGGTCTTCAGCGCGTAGACGGCGGCGACGACGCCGAAGCAGGACAGCGGGACGCTGCGCCAGTCGATCGGGCCGGGGTCCGGGTTGCGCGACTCGACCAGCAACACCGAGCCCGCGGCCAGCACCAGCGCCATCACCGGCACGTTGATCAGGAAGACCGAGCCCCACCAGAAGTGGTCCAGCAACGGTCCGCCGACCACCGGCCCGAGCGCGAAGCCGCCGGCGGCGACGCCACCGGAGATGCCCATCGCCAGGGAGCGCTCCTTGGGATCGGTGAAGGCGTTGCGCACCAGCGACAGCGTCGACGGCATCAGCGTCGCCCCCGCAACGCCCTGCAACGCCCGCGCGGCGATCAGCCAGCCGGCACTCGGCGCCTCGGCGGTCAACGCCGAGGCGAGGGCGAAGCCGGCTCCGCCGAGGAGCAGCAGGCGCTTGCGTCCGAAGCGGTCGCCGAGGCTGCCCATCACGATCACCAGCCCACCGAGGGCGAAGCCGTAGGCGTCGGCGATCCACAGCAACTGGGTGCTGCTCGGGTCCATGTCCCGGACCAGGTGCGGGAAGGCGAGGTTGACGACGGTGTTGTCGATCCCGAGCACGAGGGAGGCGACGCAGCAGACGGCGAGCGTGCCCCACTTGCGGGCCGCTCCGAGGTTCTGTGGCGAGGTTCGCGAAGTCATGCCCCGACGGTCGCGCGCGGCGCGCACCGCACCCTGACCGTCTGCGCACCGCATCCTGACGGGCCTGGCGGCTCCACGCCGGTTCAGGTCCAGGCACCGCCGAGGGGCAGGCGGGCGGGGACGCCGCCCTGCGCCCGCAAGGCGGTGGGGAGCGCCTCAGACCGAAGGGAGGCGCGGCTGCGGGGCGCGGGGTGGCGTCCCCGCCCTGCTGCGCCCGCCGACCCTTGCCGATCAGCCGCGACGTCGTGTGGCCCCCGCCATCCGCGCCGAAGGATGTGGAAGGGGGTGTCAAGGGTCGTGGCAGAGCAAGGGTCGTGGCAGAGCAAGGCCGGCGGGCGCGGCGCTAGACCCCGCCGATGACCGAGGCCACGAAGGCCACCGCCGCCTGCGGAGAGCGGGCGGCGCCTCGGGCGAAGGCCTCGGCGTGGGCCGCGTCGACGGGGGCGGGGTCCGGCCGGGGTTCCAGGACCTCGGCGGTGCCGCGCAGCTCCGCCGCGGTGTCGGGCCTGCCGTCAAGGACGGCCACCTCGGCGAGGACGGACGCGAGTTCGCCGTAGACGGGGAGATTGCGGCCGCCGCGCAGGATGGACTCCGCCTCGCCCAGGCGGACGCGGGCCGCCTCGGGCCGGGATTCCGCGAGGTCGATGCGGGCGAGCACGAGCAGGACCGAGGTCCGGATGCCCTCGCCGCTGGACCAGCCGACCAGTCGGCCGGCGAGGGCCTGCGCGCAGAACTCCCGGGCCTCGGCGAACCGCCCGCGGCCGAGGGCGACTCGGGCCAGCCCGAGGCGCGCGGAGGCGAGGTTGTCGCTGACCCCGAAGGGCTCGACCAGCGCGACGGCACGGTCCAGGTCCGTCTCCGCCGAGGCGAGGTCGCCCGCGTTCAGGCTCAGTTCGGCACGGCTCCACAGCAGTTCCGCCATGTCCTCCGGGGAGTCCAGCTCCGCGGCCAGCGCCAGGGCGCGGTCGGTGCACGCCGAGGCGCCGGTCCGGTCGCCCTGCCGGCCGCGGGCGCGGGACAGCTCCATCAGCGCCATCACCATGCCCCAGCGGTCGCCCTGCTCCTCGAAGCCGCGCAGACCGAGCGTCAGCTCCCGTTCCGCGGTGGCCGCGTCGGCGTGCAGGAACCAGTGCTGGAAGGCCAGCCCGAAGTGGTAGAGCGCCCGGTACCAGGGCTCGGTGAGCGCGTCCTCGGCCATCCGGTTCTGCTCGACCATCGCCTCCTCGTCCGGCACCCCCACGAACGGCGCCCACAGCACCACCAGGAAGGGGAAGCGCAGCGGATGCTGGAACATCAGCCGGTCCATCAGCGGGCGGCAGGTCTCGATGTAGCCGACGAGCTCCGGGGTGTCCATGCCGCCGGAGATCGCGGCGATGCTCGCCAGCGCGAACTGCTGCTCACGGCCCGGCGGCACCTCACCGCCGATCGCGGCGAGCAGCCGCTGCGCCGGAACGCGGCCCTCGGTGCGCAGACCGCGCAGCATCCAGTAGCTGGACAGGCAGGCCAACAGGTCGAGGGCGCGGTCGGTGTCGGTGGCGATCGCGTGGCGCAGCGCGGCGTCGAGGTTGTCGTGGTCGGCGACGAGGCGGGCCAGCCAGTCGAGCTGGTCGGCGGTGCGCAGCAGCGGATCCGCCGTCTCGGCGAGCCGCAGGTAGTGCGCGAGGTGCGCGTCCGCGCGCTCGCGCCGCTCGTCGGCGGCGGCGAGCTGGTCGGCCGCGTAGGCGCGGACGGTCTCCAGCATCCGGTAGCGCATCTCGCCCGCGCCGTCCGGCTGGTAGGCGACGACGAGAGACTTGTCGACAAGGGCGCCGAGCAGGTCGAGGGTGTCCGGGCCGGTGTCGCAGACGGCCTCGGCGGCGGCGAGCGTCCAGCCGCCGGAAAAGACGGAGACGCGGCGCAGCAGCGTGCGCTCGGCCTCCGGCAGCAGGTCCCAGCTCCAGTCGACGACGGCGCGCAGCGTCTGCTGGCGCGGCTGCGCGGTGCGGCTGCCGCCGGTGAGCAGGCGGAACCGGTCGTCCAGGCGGTCGGCGATCTGGCGCGGCGTCAGCAGCCGCAGGCGGGCCGCCGCCAGCTCGATGGCGAGCGGGAGGCCGTCCAGGCGACGGCAGATCTCGGCGACGGCGGCCGCGTCCTCGGGGCTGCTCCGGCTGCCCGGGGCGAGCCGGGGGGCGACAGCCGCGGCACGCTCGGCGAAGAGGCGCAGCGCCTCGGGGCCGGGCAGCGGCTCCAGGGGCCGGACGCTCTCGCCGGGGACGGCGAGCGGCTCCCGGCTGGTGGCGAGGACGCGCAGCTCGGGGCAGGCGAGCAGCAGTCGCTCGGCGAGCGCGGCCGACTCGTCGATGACCTGTTCGCAGTTGTCCAGCACGAGCAGCAGGTCGCCGCGGCGCGCGAGGGCCGGCGCGAGCCGGTCCACGGCGTCTCCGCCGCCGGGCGCGACGGCGCCCAGCACGCCGGACTCGCGCACCCCGAGCACGCCGAGCAGTGTCGCCCCGAGCGTCGCGGCGTCGACGACGCGGGAGAGGTCCGCGAAGCAGGCGCCTCCGGCGCCGGGGTAGCGGGCTGCGGCCTCCAGCGCGAGCCGGGTCTTCCCGGTCCCGCCAGGGCCCGTCAGGGTCACCAGCCGGGCTCGGCGGAGGGCGTCGGCAAGCCCGTCGAGGTCGCCCTCCCGCCCGACGAAGCTGGTCAGCGGCCTGGGCAGGACCGCGCCCGGCGGCGCGACCGCCGGACCAAGATCGCCAAATGCTCCACGTGGCGCATCTTGTGATCTTGATCCGACGCGCAGCTCGTCCTCACCACCAGGCCAGGGCTGCGACGCCGAACCCTCCGCATCGGCGCGGAAGGGAGCTCCGCGGGCGGCGGACAGGCCCGCCTCGCCGAACGGCCCTGCGCGACCCGGCAGCGGGACACCGGCAGCCTCGGCAAAGTCCGGTCCCAGGGCATCGGAGCCTCGGCCCGCGCGGCCGTGCCCGCCCGCCGCGCGGCTCCCCTCCTGAGCGGCCGAGTCGTCCGAGCCCGGCGCGGCGACGGCGTGCCCGCCGGGACCGTCGCCGTTCATCCTGTCCACCCGGTCCGGCCGGAGCGGGTGGGCATCGGCGCCAGCCGTGCGCGGACCGCCCGCCGCCGGGCGCGGGGAGCGGAGCGCGGGGTCGGCGCGGAGGACGGCGAGGTGGAGGTCCGCGAGTTCCGGGCTCGGGTCCGTACCGAGGGTGTCCGCGAGGGTCCCGCGCAGGGCGGCGTAGGCCGCGAGCGCGTCGGACGGACGGTCGGCCGCGTAGAGGGCGCGCATGAGCAGCGCCGTCAGCGGTTCACGCAGGGGCTCCTCGGCGACCGCCGCGCGCAGCTCCGCGATCAGCTCGCGGGCGCGCCCGAGCCCTAGACCGGCCTCCGCACGGGCCTCGACCGCGGCGAGCCGCAGCTCCGCCAGCCGCACCACCTGACCCGCAGCGAACGGCGCACCGCCGACGTCCGAGAGCGGCTCGCCGCGCCACAGGCCGAGCGCGGCGGTCAACGCGGTGAAGGCCTGCGCCGCGTCGCCCCGGGCCAGCCCGGCCTCCCCATCCGCGACCAGTCGCGCGAAGGCGTGCGCGTCCACCTCCTCGCGCGCGGTCAGCACCCGGTAGCCGCCGGGGCCGCCCTCGATGCCGACGCCCACCGGACGCAGCGCGCCGCGCAGGCGCGAGACCTGCGACTGGAGCGCGTTGCCGACGTTCCCCGGCGGCTCCTCCCCGTACAGGCCGTCGATCAGCCGCTCGGTCGTGACCGTCCGGCCGGCGTCCAGCAGCAGCAGCGCCAGGAGCGCGCGACGGCCGGGGCCGCCGAGCGCGAGCTCGCCGCCGTCGTCGTTCCAGGCCTGGGTGGTGCCGAGGATGCCGAATCTCACCTGGTGATTCTGACCCATCGTCGGTCTCCCGCGCGGGCGATCAAGGACCGCGGTGCGACGGATCCCGGGCCGGGGATGTGAGGATGTACCCGTGATCGACGTACCCGTGATCCCCTCCCTCATCGCCACCGACCTCGACGGCACGCTGCTGCGCGGCGACGGCACGGTCTCCGCCCGCACCGAGGACGCGCTGCGCCGGGCCGAGGAGGCGGGCGTGTGCATCGTCTTCGTCACCGGTCGCCCGCCGCGCTGGATGGGGGCGGTCACCGAGGCGATCGGTCCGCACGGGATCGCGATCTGCTCCAACGGCGGCGCGCTCTACGACGTGCGGCGCCAGGAGCTGCTGGAGACGCACCCGATGCGCGCGGAGGACGCCCTCGCCACCGTGACGGCGCTGCGCACCGGACTGCCGGAGGTGACGTTCGCCTTCGAGTACCCCGGCGGCTTCTCCCACGAGCCCGCCTACCCGCGCACGCTGTGGGACATGGACGCCGCCGACCGGGTCGCCCCGGCCGAGGAGCTCCTGGCGGGCGCGGCCGGCCACCAGGTCTTCAAGCTGCTGGCCAAGCACCCCACCATGGACCCGGACGCGTTCCTGCGGCTGGGACGCGAGCTGGTCGGCGGATTCGGCGAGGTGACCCGCTCGGCGGCGGTCGCGATGCTGGAGATCAGCGCCCCCGGCGTCAGCAAGGCCAGCGCCCTGGCCCGCTGGTGCGCGGAGCGCGACATCCCGGCGGACCGTGTCGTCGCCATCGGCGACATGCCCAACGACCTGCCCATGCTGGAGTGGGCGGGCACCGCCTACGCCGTCGCCAACGCCCACCCGGAGGTGCTGGCCGCGACCGTCCGCCACACCGCCAGCCACGAGGAGGACGGCGTGGCGCAGGTCATCGAGGCCCTGCTGGGCTGAGCGGCTGAGGCCCCCTGGGGGCGGGAACCTGGACGGCTGTTCGCCCTGGTCCCGCCCTGGTCCCGCCCTGGTCCCGCGCGCCTAACCCTGCGAGCCGGGCTGGCAGCCGCCCCACAGCTTGGCGAGCGCCTGCGGGATCTGCGCGACGCAGCCGCCGTTGTCGGGGAAGCCGGCGCTGCCGATCAGCGTCCAGGTGCCGTTCGCGGCGAGGGAGAAGTACTTGCGGGTGCTGCCGTCGTCCTGGCCCGCCACCTGGTCGGAGTAGGTCGCGCCCGCCGTCAGGTCGAAGGCGGTGGCCGCGTAGACGGTGCCGCCGCACTGCCCGTAGAGGAACTGCTGCGGGCGCGGCGTGATGTGGCCGCGGTGCACCTCGGCCCCGTAGTCGCGGGTGACGGCCGCCTTCACCGCGTCGGTGGCGACCAGGTTGTGGCAGGAGGCGTCGCCCGCCGTCGGCGTGGCCACGGGCGACGCGACGGCGCCCGTCGGCGAAGCCGCCACCGTGGCGACGGTCGTCGGCGAGGCGGTGGCCGCCACGGTGGCCGTGGGAGATGCCGCGACCGAGGCCGTGGCGGTGGGCGAACCGCCGCCCGAAGCGGTGGTGGAACCGGAACCGGAGTCGCACGCGCTGAGCAGCAGCGCGCCGGACAGGACGAGCGCGGCGGAGGCGGCGCGGCGCGCAGTGGAGCGCATGGGAATCCCCCTGGAAGTGCAGATCGATCGGAACGTACGGACTGTAGCGAGGCTTCCGCAACGCCCTGCCTGCCGATCCGCAACAGCCTGGCAACAGCGCAGCGGGCGCGTCCTAGAGCGCGGCCGTCCAGAAGACCCGGGTGCCTCCGCCGCTCAGGCCCGGACCGAACCAGGCGTCGCCGCCGAGGTTGCGCGCCCGCTCGGCCAGGTTGCGCAGGCCGCTGCGCCGCCCGCCCTCGCGGATGCCGACGCCGTCGTCGGTGACGGACAGCACGACGGCCGGACGGCCCCCTCCCGTGGTGAGCCGGCCCTCGGCGTCGATGTGGGCGCTGCCGTCCACCGCGACGTCGACCCGCGAGGCTGCGGCGTGCCGGGCCGCGTTGGACAGGATCTCCCGCAGGGCGGCCACGAGTTGACGGCCGATGGCCTCGCTGGTCATCGCCTCGACAGGGCCGACGAAGGTCACCGCCGGTTTGAAGCCGAGCGGGCCGGCGGCCTGCGCGCACTCGCGCAGCACCTGGCTGCGCAGGTCCGCGCCGTCCCCGGCGGTGTCCTCGTGCTGGAGGGCGTAGATGGTGGTGCGCACCTCCTGGATGGTCGCGTCGAGCTCGTCGACGGCCTTCGAGATCCGGACCTTGACCTCGGGCACCTCGGCCAGCCGGGCGGCGCTCTCCATCATCATCCCGGTGGCGAAGATGCGTTGGATGACCAGGTCGTGCAGGTCCCGGGCGATCCGGTCGCGGTCCTGGTAGACGGCCAGGCGCTGCTGGTTCCGTTGGCCCTCCACCAGCCGCAGCGCGAGCGCCGCCTGGGCGGCGAAGCCCTCGGCGAGCACCCGCTCGGTCTCGGTGAAGGGTGGGGTGTCCCGGCCCCGCCACACGACGACGGCGCCCAGGACCCGGCCGGAGCTCTTCAGCGGCAGCGCCATGCTGGGCCCGAACGACGCGCGGATGTCGGCGCGCAGGTCCGAGTCGGTGTTCATGTCGACGATCGTGACGGTGTCGCCCGCGAGCAGCTGCCGGACCCGCTCGGTCGGCGGGACGGGCTCGCCGATGAGCAGGTCGGCGGCCTCGCCGGAGGCGTGGGAGACGCGCAGCCCGCCGTCCTCGGTCGGCAGCAGGATCATCCCGAGGGCGGCCCCGGCGAGGTCGCGCAGCAGCTCGGCGGTGGTCGTGAGGGCGACGACGGCGTCGTCGGCCGTCAGCATCACGTTGGTGACCTCGCGGGACGCGGCGATCCACCGCTCACGTCGGCGACCCTCCTCGTACAGGCGCGCGTTCTCGATCGCGACGCCGGCCGCGGCCGCCAGTGCCTCGACGACCTGCTGGTCGGCGCCGGAGAACTGGCGTCCGTGGTGCTTCTCGGCGAGGTAGAGGGTGCCGAAGAAGTCGTTGCGGACCCGGACCGGGACGCTGAGGAAGGTGCGCATCACCGGGTGCCCGTGCGGGAACCCGACGGCGCTCGGGTGCCGGGTGAGGTCCTCCAGCCGCAGCGGCTCCCGGTGGTCGGTGACGTAGCCGAGCAGCCCCAGCCCGCAGGGCAGTCCGCCGATCTCCAGCTCCTGCTCGGAGGTGACGCCGACCTGGATGAAGTCGGACAGCCCGTGCATGTGCGGCTCGAGCACCCCGACGGCCGCGTACTCGGCGTCGACGAGATCGGCCGCGGCGGTGGCGATCCGTTGCAGCGTCGCGTGCAGGTCCAGTCCGGAACTGACCGCCACGACGGCTTCGAGCAGCTCCCGCATCCGGTCGTTCACGGCGGCGACCGCGTGCAGCCGCTCGGCGACCTCGCTGACCAGGTCGTCGACCTCGAGGGAGCCGAGGTCGGGGATGAAGTGCGCGTCACCGGTCGCCATGCAAGCGAGCGTAGTTTGTCCGTTTTAACCCCGACAGCGGACGCGCGTTCGCACGAGATCCCGTGCGGGTGAACTCACCGCGATCGTGTCACCGGCGGAGGTTCGCATGCTTACGGTGCGCAACGGAGGGGGTGCGGGATGACAGACGCGATCGACATCAACGACTTCGTCCACGCGGCGACGGGAGCACGCGTGCGAAGGGTGACCCTGGCGGACGGGAACCACTGGTTCCCAGCAGTGGACGTATGCCGCGAGCTCGGCTACGCCAACACGACCGACGCCGTGAAAAGACACGTGCCAGAGGGCATGCGACGCATGGCACATCGTCTCGTTCCACGCGAGGGATGGCTCATCATCGCAGGTCAGGGGCTTAAGAAGACGAGCGTGATGCTCAGCCTCCAAGGCCTGATCCGCCTGGTCAACGGCTGCACCAAGGACGACGTGGAACCCTTCAAGAACTGGGTCACCGAAGTCGTCTGCGCGGTCCAGCGGGACGGCGCCTACCGGATCGGCCACGACAGGTCCGCCGTCGTGCTGCCGGGGTCCGTGATGGACGTCGTCGTCCGGCTGGAGGAGCGCAACCTCCAGCTCGACGCCGAGTTTGCCGCCACGCAGCGTGAGCAACAGCTGTTGCTCCGCGAGCTCGTCGCCGGGGTGAACCGCATCGCCACGGCGATGGAACGACAGCCCGCGCCGAGCGTGGCATCCCGACGATCCCGACGGACTACCGAACAGATCCTCGCCGAGTGGCGCGGCAGGCTGACCGTCACCGAGGACGTGTGGTCCGTGGCCGGGTATCTCGTCCCCCTCCTGCTGGCACACGGCGAAGCGGCGCACAGCATCGAGTCGATCGGGCTGGGCACCGGGCTGACACAGGAGCGCGTCCGGGACTGCCTGCGGTTCCTGCAGAAGCGCGCGTGCATCCGGCAGGTCGGAACCATGACCGACGGAACGCCGAGATATCAGCTCAGCCACCGCTAGCCAAAGCCTAGTTTCCCGCTAGGGTTGCCGAATCATTGCAGGTCAGCGGCCCGTGATCACTAGTCCGTCCATAGGGATCCCCCGCTCCCGCGCCCACAGCTCCCGCAGCGGGCCGTCCACGGCCACCAGGTCGTCCCACGTCCCGCGCTGCACGACCCGCCCGCGGTCCAGGACCACGATCTCGTCGACCGCCTCCAGGCCGGCCAGGCGGTGGGTGATCAGGACGGTGGCCCGGCCCTCGGTCGCGGCCAGGAGGTCGGCGGTCAGGGCGTCGGCGGTCGGGAGGTCGAGGTGCTCGGCCGGTTCGTCGAGGACGAGGACGGGGAAGTCGGCCAGCAACGCCCGGGCCAGGGCCAGGCGCTGGCGCTGGCCGCCGGAGAGGGACGCGCCGTGCTCGCCGACCAACGTGTCGAGGCCGTCGGGCAGGGCGCGGACGAAGTCCGCGAGGCGGGCGGCGTCCAGGGCGGCGAGGAGGTCCGCGTCGGTGGCCGAGGGGCGGGCGAGACGGAGGTTCTCGCGCAGGTTGCTGTCGAAGACGTGCGCGTCCTGGGCGCAGAGCCCCACCGCGCGGCGGACGTCGTCGCCCGCGAGGGTGCGGGTGTCGACGCCGGCGAGGGTCACGTTGCCGGAGGCCGGGTCCAGGAAGCGCAGCAGGGCGTGGGCCAGCGTGGTCTTGCCCGAGCCGCTCGGGCCGACGACCGCGACACGACGCCCGGGGGTGAGGTCCAGGGAGACGCCGCGCAGCGCGGGCTCCGTCCGGCCGGGCCAGACGACGGTGAGGTCGCGGACGCGCAGCGGCAACGGCTCGGCCGGAAGCTCGGCGGGCGAGGCCGGCTCGGCGACGGGCTCCGGCGCCTCCGCGAGTTCGGCGAGGCGTGCCGCCGAGCGCAGCCCGCGCTGACGGGTCTGCGCGGCCGCGGTCAGACCGGTCACGCCCTCGAACGCCGCCAGCGGCGTCAGCAGCAGCACCGCGAGCCAGACGCCGTGCAGGTGACCGCCTGTCACGGCCGTGATCCCGACCGCCGCGCAGGCGACGGCGGTCAGGCCGGTGAGCGCGGTCGTGAGTCCCGCGCCGAGGCCCAGGCCCGCCGCCGAGCGGCGCTGCAGCCCGGTGAGTTCGGCGTCGATCGCGCGCAGCGCGCCCAGTCGGGCGGGCAGCGCGCCGCTGACGGTCAGCTCGGCCGCGCCGTCGAGGAGGCCGACGACCTCGCCGGTCAACCGCCCGCGCGTCTCGGCCTGCGCGCGCTCGGCGCGGATCGACAGCCGCAGGGCGAGGCGCGGAACCAGCACACCGGCCAGCAGCAGCCCGATCGCCAGCAGCAGCCCGGCCGACGGCAGCAGCCAGGAGACGACGCCGACGGTGACGGCCCCGGCCAGCGCGGTCGCGGCCAACGGGAGGCGGTAGCGCAGGTAGTGGTCCTGCATCGCGTCGACGTCGGCGACCATGCGCGCCAGCAGGTCCCCGCGGCGGAACGTCGCCCCCAGACCCGCCGGGGCGAGGCGCGTGAGCCGCGCGTAGACGGCGGTGCGCAGCGTGCCGAGGCTGCGCAGCACGGCGTCGTGGCTGACGAGCCGCTCGGCGTAGCGGAGCACGGAGCGGCCGATGCCGAAGGTGCGGGTGGCGGTGACGGCGACCATCAGGTAGAGCACCGGCGGCTGCTGCGAGGCCCGGGAGATCAGCCAACCCGAGGTCCCCATCAGCGCGGTGGCGCAGACCAGCGCGAGCCCGCCGAGGAGGATCGCGAGACCGAGTCGGGGCCTGGGCCACCGCGACCAGCTCCCGGAGGCCGCGCCCACCGGGGCGAGCGAGGCCGCGTCGGCTGCTTCCGCGTCGAGTACGTCCGCGTCGACTGCGCCCGTCCCGGGTACGTCCGTGTCGTCGTGGCGGGCCTGCGGGGGCACGACCACCTCGACGCCGTCCGGCGACAGCTCGGCACCGGGCTCGTCCGCGCCCGGCAGGGCCACGCGCCGGTCGGCGAGGGCCAGCAGCGCGGGCCGGTGCGAGGTGAGGATCACCGTCCGGCCGGCGGCCAGCTCACGGACGGCGTCCACGACCGCCGCCTCGCTCTCGTTGTCCAGCCCGGCCGTGGGCTCGTCCAGCAGCACCAGCTCACGGTCGGCGAGGAACGCGCGGGCCAGCGCGACGCGGCGGCGCTGTCCGGCCGACAGGCCCACGCCGGCCTCGCCGATGCGGGTCGACGCGCCCTGCGGCAGCTCGGCGACGAACTCCCATGCCTGCGCGGCGACGAGGGCCTCGCGCAGCTGCGCCTCCGAGGCGTCCGGACGCGACAGGCGGACGTTGTCGGCGATCGTCCCGGCGAAGAGGTAGGAGTGCTGCGGCACCCAGGCGATCCGCTCGTGGGCGGGCGCGGCGACGGATCCGCCGACGGGCGGGACGAAACCCAGCAGCGCCGCGAGCAGCGTCGACTTCCCCGCGCCCGACGGGCCGGTGACGGCGACCGTCTCCCCCGGCGCGACGTGCAGCGAGAAGTCCTCCAGCGCCGCGCGTTCGCGTCCCGCGTAGCGGACCGTCAGCCCCTCGACCCGCACCTCACCGCCCGCGTCCGACGACGGCGTAAGGGTGACGGGGGAGTCGGTCACCGGCGTCTCCAGCACGGCGAAGATCTGCTCGGCGGCGGCCAGGCCCTCGACGCTGGCGTGGTAGTGGGTGCCGACCTGGCGGATCGGCAGGTACGCCTCGGGGGCCAGGACCAGGACGACCAGACCGGTGTAGAGGTCGAGGCCGCCGTCCACCAGCCGCATGCCGATGCTGACCGCGACCAGCGCGACCGACAGCGTCGACAGCAGCTCCAGCGCGAACGAGGACACGAAGGCGACGCGCAGCGTGCGCAGGGTGGCCCGGCGGTACTGGTCGGTGATCCGGCGGATCGAGTCGGCCTGGGCCTTGGCCCGGCCGAAGACCTTCAGCGTCGGCAGGCCCGCGACCACGTCGAGGAAGTGGTGCGAGAGCCTGCCGAGGGTACGCCACTGACGGTCCATCCGGCTCTGGGTGGCCATCCCGATCAGGATCATGAAGACCGGGATCAGCGGCAGGGTCGCCACGATGATCGCGGCGGAGACCCAGTCGGCGAGGACGATGCGGGCCAGCACCGCGATCGGCACGATCACCGACAGCGCCAACTGCGGCACGTAGCGGGCGAAGTACTCGTCCAGCGCGTCGACGCCGCGGGTGGCCAGGGTGACCAGCTCGCCGCTGCGCTGCCGAGCGAGCCAGCCGGGGCCGAGCGCGGCGGCCCGGCTCAGCAGCTGCTCGCGCAGCTGGGACTTGACCTTCGCCGAGGCCCGGTGGGCGACGGCCTCGGTCGCCCAGGCGACGGCGCCGCGGCCGAGCGAGACCGCCGCCAGCGCGGCCAGGGGCCCGGCCAGGCGGCCGAGCCCCTCCCCGTGCTGGAAGCAGCCGACCACGATCTGCGCCACCAGCAGCGCCTGCGCGATGACCAGCCCGGCGCCGAGCGCGCCGAGCGCCACCGAGGCCAGCAGGAACGTCCGGGTCGCTCGGGCGTACCGCAACAGACGCGGGTCGACGGGCTTCACTTTCGTCTCCTCCGGCGGATCGGACGGGGTCGGGCGGGTCGGGCGGGTCAGACAGATCGGGCGGACCCGGGCGGTCAGGCGGGCATGTTCTGCACGCCGAAGCGGCGGCGGAACACCCAGTAGGTCCAGCCCTGGTAGATCAGCACCACGGGCGTCATGATCCCCGCCACCCAGGTCATGATCCCCAGCGTGTAGGAGGACGCCGAGGCGTTGCTGACGGTCAGCGACCAGGCCGGGTTCAGCGAGGACGGCATCACGTCCGGGAAGAGCGTCAGGAAGAGCATCGCGACGGCCGCGACGATCGTGACGCCCGACAGCAGGAACGCCCAGCCCTCCCGGCCGACCTGGTTCGTCGCGAGGGCGCCGACCAGGCCGAGCACGGCGACGACCATGGCCGCGAAGGACCAGTTGTCGCCGTTGTGCGCCTGGGTCCAGATCAGGAAGGCCAGCGCCGCCAGCGCCGCGACCACGCCGACCCGAAGGGCGAGGGCACGCGCCCGGTCGCGGATCTCGCCGTTGGTCTTCAGCGCGGTGAAGACGGCCCCGTGGAAGGTGAACAGGGTCAGCGTCACCACACCGCCGAGCAGCGAGTAGGCGTTCAGCAGGTCCCAGAAACTGCCCACGTACTCCATGTGCGCGTCGATCTTGGTGCCGTGGACGATGTTGCCGAAGGCGACACCCCACAGGAACGCCGGGAGCAGCGAGCACCAGAAGATGGCGTGGTCCCAGTTGCGCTTCCACTGCGCGTCGTCCCGCTTGCCCCGGTACTCGAAGGCGACCCCGCGGATGATCAGGCAGACCAGGATGAGCAGCAGCGCCAGGTAGAAGCCGCTGAACAAGGTGGCGTACCAGTCGGGGAAGGCGGCGAAGGTCGCGCCGCCGGCCGTGAGCAGCCAGACCTCGTTGCCGTCCCAGACCGGGCCGATGGTGTTGATCAGGACGCGGCGCTCGCGCTCGTCCCTGGCCAGGGCCTTGGTGAGGATGCCGACGCCGAAGTCGAAGCCCTCCAGGAAGAAGTAACCGATCCAGAGGACCGCGATCAGCACGAACCAGACGTCGTGAAGGTGCATGGCGTCCGTCTCCTCAGTACGCGAAGGCGAAGGGCTTGTCGGCGTCCTCGGACCCCGCCGGGGGACCGCCGAGCGTCGGGTTCCGGCGCGGCGGCTCCTCGTCCGTCGGGCCGGCCTTGGCGTACTTGACCATCAGCTTGACCTCGATGACGGCGAGCGCGCCGTAGAGCAGGGTGAGGACGATGAGCGAGGTCCACTGCTCGCCTATGGAGACGCCGGGGGAGACCGCGTCGGCGGTGGTCATCAGCCCGTAGACGACCCACGGCTGGCGGCCCATCTCGGTGAAGATCCAGCCCCAGGAGCAGGCGACCAGCGGGAAGGCGAGCGTCCAGATCGCGCCCCGCCAGGCCCACTTGGTCAGCGTCGGGCCGAGCTCCCTGGTCCTGGTCAGCATGAACAGCGGCACCTCGTCGCCGGCCCGCCGGAACTCGGGTGCGAGCCAGAAGCGGCGGCGGGTCAGCCAGAGGCCGACGGCGGCGATCACGAAGGACGTCATGCCGAAGCCGATCATCCAGCGGAACGCCCAGAAGGTGGTGGGGATGTTCGGCTCGTAGTTCGGCGCCTTGTCGCCGAACTTGGCCTTCTCCGCGGCGTTGGTGTTGTTGATGCCGGGCACCGGGGAGGTGAAGTCGCCCTTGGCCAGGAAGGAGAGCAGGCCCGGGACCGTGATCTCGACGGTGTTGTGCCCCCTGGCGACGTCGCCGTAGGCGAACACCGAGAAGGGAGCGGGGGATTCGGTGTCCCACAGGGCCTCGGCGGCGGCCATCTTCATCGGCTGCTGCTCGAACATGACCTTGCCGAGCGCGTCGCCGCTGATCGCGGTGCCGAGGCCGGCCAGCAGGCAGACCACCAGACCGAGCCGGAGCGAGGTCTTCATCGAAGCGATCTTCACCGGCTCGCGGTCCTCCGCGGCCTGGCGCGACGCCTTGCGCAGCTGGTAGGACGCGATGCCGATGAGGAACGCGCCGCCGACCAGGAACGCCGCGGTGATGGTGTGGAAGACGACGACCAGGGTGGTGTTCTGGAAGAGCACCTTGGGGAAGTCGGTGAGCTGGGCGCGCCCGTTCTTCAGCTCGTAGCCGACCGGGTGCTGCATCCAGGAGTTGGCCGCCAGGATGAAGTACGCGGACAGCGTCGTGCCGATGGCGACCATCCAGATCGACGCCAGGTGCAGCTTCTTGGGCAGCCGGTCCCAGCCGAAGATCCACAGTCCGATGAAGGTGGACTCGAAGAAGAAGGCGATCAGCGCCTCGAAGGCGAGCGGGGCGCCGAAGATGTCACCGACGAAGCGGGAGTAGTTCGACCAGCTCATGCCGAACTGGAACTCCTGGACGATGCCGGTGACGACGCCCATCGCCATGTTGATCAGGAACAGCTTGCCCCAGAACTTCGTGGCCTTGAAGTACTTCTCCCGGCCTGTCCGCACCCAGGCCGTCTGCAGGCCGGCGACGAACGCGGACAGGGAGATCGTCAGGGGCACGAAGAGGAAGTGGTAGACGGTGGTGATGCCGAACTGCCATCGCGCCATCGTCTCGTGAGCGAGCGCGAGCTCCACTGGGTCCTCCTCATCGGCGGCCATTCGGTCCATCAACGCACTTTTTGTCGCACTTGTGTGGGACATGCGAGTTGAACACGAAATGATCGTGCGCTTGTGAACGTGAACACGATCACAAGCTAATTATCACCATGTCGTTCCGGAGAGACTGACAGGGGGGTGGGGTGCCTCGACAGCGCCGTCACGCACAGTCTGACCAGCACTGATCGACAGTTCGTCGATTGCCGCGAGGCCCGTCTCAGACGGGTGTCGGGTGGTGGGCGTGGCGCGCGTCACGTAGGCCGACCGAGTGATCACGAGCACACCGGAACGCGTGTGCCTGGGTCCCGCGAGCTCGCGGGACCCGGGCACACGCGCGGAGGTCAGGCGCTCGGCAGGGCCGCGCCCGGCAGACCGGCGCCCGGCAGGAAGATCCGGAAGACCGCGCCGGCGCCCGACGTGGTCTCCAACTCGACCCGGCCGCCGTGGGCCTGGGTCAGCGCGGAGACGATGGCGAGGCCCAGCCCCGCTCCCCCGCCGTCGCGTCGGCTGCGCGAGGCGTCGACGCGGTAGAAGCGCTCGAACACCCGGGCCGCCTGCTCCGGGGTCAGCCCCGGGCCCTGGTCGGCGACCTCGATCACGCCCTCGCCGTTCACGGTGCTCACGCCGATCCGCACCGGGGTGCCGACAGGGGTGTGCTTGACCGCGTTGCCGACCAGGTTGGTCACCACCTGGCGCAGCCGCGCCTCGTCGCCCAGGACCAGCGCCGCACCCGGCGTCGCCGCCCCGACCGCGCCGGTCAGGCTGACCGCGCGGGTCGGATCGAGCGCGGTGGTGTCGTGCAGCGCGTCCGCCGCGAGCGTGCGCAGATCCATCGGCGCGAGCTGCAACGGCCGTTGCTCGTCGAGCCGGGCCAGCGTCAGCAGGTCCTCGACCAGGCCGCTCATCCGCACCGCCTCGCTCTCGATGCGGCTCATCGTGCGCTTGACGTCGGCCTCGTCCGGCAGCGCGCCCATCCGGTAGAGCTCGGCGAAGCCGCGGATGCCGGACAGCGGCGTACGCAGCTCGTGGCTGGCGTCGGCGACGAAGGCGCGCATCCGCTCCTCGGAGCGGGTCCGCGCGGCGAAGCCCGCCTCGATCTGCTCCAGCATCGAGTTGAGCGAACGCGCGAGGCTGCCGACCTCCGTGCGCGGATCCGTCTCGGCGTCCGGCACCCGGTGCGTGGGCGGCTGCCCGGCCGCGGTCTGCTCCGCGATCTGGTGCGCGGCCTGCTCGATCCGCCGCAGCGGACCGAGCCCGGCCCGCACCGCGAAGAACCCCGCGACGGCCAGGACCAGCAGCACGCCGCCGCCGATCGCGAGGAACCCGTTGTTCAGCTTGGCCAGCATCGCGTCGGTGTCGTCGAGCGACGCCGCCACGACCACCCCCGCGCCCGACTGCCCCGAGCGCGGCAGGATCAGCACCCGCCAGCTCCCGCCGCCGTGGTCGGCCGGCACCGTGAAGGCGTGGCCCATCCGCGCCGCCAGCTGGTTCGCGTCCAGCACAGGGAACTTCGGCAGCGGATCGCCCTGCTCGACCGGCTGGGTGAGCAGCGCGCTGTAGTGCCCGTCGGCGTCGATGTCCGTGACCACGTACTGACTGGGCAGCCAGTTCCGCGGGCGGCCGCCGCCGGTGGTCGGCAGCGGGCGCTTGACCGGGTCCGCGACGCGGAAGACGGCGGTGTCGCCGAAGCGGTGCAACTGGGTGTCGACCCGCTGCACGAGCTCGTTGCGGACGCTGCCGAGAACCAGGGTGTCGCTCACCACCAGCCCGAGCGCGACCAGCGCGATCGCGAGGGCGAGCAGCCGCACGCGCAGCGAGAAGCGGCCACGGACCTTCGGCTGCACCGCCCAACGGCGCAGGGACCTGCGGAGACGCACCTGATCACGCAGCCGGTCGGCGCAGGACGTAACCGACCCCGCGCACCGTGTGGATCAGCTTCGGCGTGCCGTCCGCGCCCGAGTCCATCTTGCGGCGCAGGTACGAGATGTAGGACTCGACGATGCTGAGGTCGCCGCCGAAGTCGTAGGCCCAGACGTGGTCGAGGATCTGCATCTTGGAGACCACCCGGCCGGTGTTCGTCATCAGGTACTCGAGCAGCTTGAACTCGGTCGGGGAGAGCGAGACCGGCCGCCCGGCCCGATGCACCTGGTGACCGACGAGGTCCAGCTCCAGATCGGCGACGACGAGTCGGCCGTCGTCGGCCGGACCGCCGGTGCGGCGGAGGATCGCCCGGATCCGGGCGATCAGCTCCTCCAGGCTGAACGGCTTGGTGACGTAGTCGTCGCCGCCCGCGGTCAGGCCGCTGATCTTGTCCTCCACCCCGTCCTTGGCGGTGAGGAAGATCACCGGGATCTTGTCCCGGTCGCTGTCGTCCCGCAGCCGCTTCACCAGGGCGAAGCCGTCGACGTCGGGCAGCATCACGTCCAGCACCACCAGGTCCGGGCGGGACCGCTGCACGGATGCGACGGCCTCGGCCCCGGTCGCCGCGGAGGCGACCCGGAAACCGGCGAAGCGGAGTGACGCGGAGAGCAGCTCGCGGATGTTCGGCTCGTCGTCCACGACGAGCAGGCTGGCCTCGGCGGTGTCCATGGGCGCCCCCGGTGGTTGCAGGTCTGGCAGGGTCGAACGTGCCGATGTCGACGGCAGCGGCAGGCTAGCGGCCGTTGATGAGGAGTTCATGAGTGAATCCTGTGGACGGCTCAGCCGCCCACCTGCGTCACGGTGCTCGCCGCCACGTCGCCGCTTGCGTCGGCGGTGCCGCGCACGGTGACCGTCGAACCGGGCTTGAGCTGGCTGACCTTGCCGGACTGGGCGATGCTCACCTTCGTCGAACCGCCGGTGGTGACCTTGACGATGTTGCCGGTGGCGTCGGTGACGTAGATGGTCGAGCCGTCGACGAGCTTCACCGTGCCGGTGGTCGCGCCACCGCCCCCGGCGCCGCCGCCGAAGCCGCCCCCGCCGAACCCGCCGCCGCCGAAGCCGGAGGCGCCCGCGGTGCCGCCCGCGCCGCCCGTCCCGGTGCGGCCGGTCCCGCCGAAGGTGCGGCCGGCGGCCCCGAACGGGGAGGCGGGCGTCTGGTTCTTCTCCACCAGCACGCCGCCGACGAAGCCGGCGCCCGCGACCAGGCCGCCGACCAGCAGCATCGTCAGCCACGGCAGCTTGCGGCGCGGGGGCGCCGCCAGCTCCGCGGTGATGTCCAGGGCGTCCGGCGGCTCCGCGAGGATGTCCTCCGGCGATTCCACCGCCTCGGCCTGAGCCAGTTCGAGGTCCATGGTTTCCTCCTGGGTCGGGAAAAGATCACTCATGACGCAGCGCCTCGATCGGACGCAGGCTGGCCGCCCGGCTGGCCGGGTAGCTGCCGAAGAAGAGGCCGATCGCCACCGCGATCCCGAACGAACCCCACACGGAGGCCGGGATCACCACCGGCTTGATGCCGACGATGGTGAAGTGGGCGCCGATCAGCGCCGCCAGCACGCCGAGCCCGGCGCCGACCAGCGAGAGCAGCGTCGACTCGGCCAGGAACTGGCTGAGGATGACGCCCTTGGGTGCGCCGATCGCCTTGCGGATACCGATCTCCCGGGTCCGCTCGGTGACCGTGACCAGCATGATGTTGGTGATGCCGATCCCGCCGACCAGCAGCGAGATCGCCGCGACCGCGCCGAGCAGCACGGTGAAGGTCTGCGTGGTGGAGCTGCGGGTGGACAGCAGCGAGGTCTGGCTGCTGACCCGGAAGTCGACCGCCGAGGCGTCCTTGATCCCGTGCGTGCCCATCAGGACCGTGGTGATCTCGTTCTGCGCCTGGGTGGTGGCGTCGGCGGAGTTCGCCTCGACCAGGATCTGGCTGAGCGAGCCGAAGCCCGTGTAGGCGTTCTGGACCGTCGGCAGCGGCGCGATGATCACGTCGTCCGGGTCGTTGAAGCTGCTGGTGCTGCTGCCCTTGGTGGCCAGCTCGCCGACCACGGTGAGCGGGGTGCCGCCCAGGACGATCTTCTTGCCGATCGGCGAGGCGGTGCCGAACAGGTCGGTCGCCGTGGTCGAGCCGATCACCGCGACCTTGCGCGAGGCCAGCACGTCGTCGTTGCTGAAGTAGTCGCCCTTGACGACCTTGCTGTTGGACGCCTCGAAGTAGGCCGGGTAGGTGCCGATGACGGAGCTGACCGTGTGCGAGGTGCCCTCGTACAGGGCGGTCTGCGAGGTCTGCACCTCGGGCGCGACGCCCTTGATGTCCGGCGCCTTGCTCGGGTCGGCGAGCGCCTGGGCGTCGGCGATGGTGAGCGGCTTGGTGCTGGTCGCCGTCGACTGCGCGCCGAAGCCGGCGCCCGAGCTGACGGTGAGGGAGTTGGTGCCGAGCGCGTCGATGGAGTCCTTGACCGCCTGCGAGGAGCCGTTGCCGACCGCGAGCAGCAGGATGACGGCGGCGACGCCGATCAGGATGCCGAGCATCGTCAGCCCGGAGCGGACCTTGTTGGCGGCCAGGCCGAGCACCGCGAAGCGCAGTGTCTCCAGCGGGTTCATCGCACGCCTCCCTGGGTGGCGAGCGTGCGGGCCAGCGCGGGCGGCGGGCCCTCGACGGGCGCCTGCCGCACGTCACTGATGATCAGGCCGTCGACGAGCCGGATCACGCGCTTGGCGTGCTCCGCGACCTCGTCCTCGTGCGTGATCAGCACGACCGTGCGGCCGGACGCGTTGAGCCGGTCCACGATGCCGAGGACCTCCTTGGTGCTGTGGCTGTCCAGGTTGCCGGTCGGCTCGTCCGCCAGCAGCATCGCGGGCGAGGTCACCAGCGCGCGGGCGACGGCGACGCGCTGCTGCTGGCCGCCGGAGAGCTCGTTGGGCTTGTGCTCGGCCCGCTCGGCGAGCCCGACCATGGTCAGCGCGGCCATCGCGCGGCGGCGCCGCTCGGCCGCCTTGACGCCGGCGTAGGCGAGCGGCAGTTCGACCTGGGCGAGCGCGCTGGTGCGCGGCACCAGGTTGAAGGACTGGAAGATGAAGCCGATCTTGCGGTTGCGCACCAGCGAGAGCTGCTTCTCGTCCAGCCCGCCGACGTCGATGCCGTCGAGCAGGTAGCGCCCGGTGGTCGGGACGTCCAGACAGCCGAGGATGTTCATCAGCGTCGACTTGCCGGAGCCCGAGCTGCCCATGATGGCCACGAAGTCGCCCTGGTGGACCGTCAGGTCGACGCCGGCCAGGGCATGGACGACGGCGTCGCCCATGCCGTAGGTCTTGATCAGTTGACGCGCCGCGATGACGGGCGTGGGGCTCATCCCCTGCCTCCGCCGCCACCGCCGGCGCGACCGCCGCCACCGCCGCCGAAGCCGCCGCCACCGCCGAAGCCGCCGCGACCACCGCCGCCACCGAGGCCGCCGGGGAAGCCGGTGCTCGGGAAGCCGTTGGTGCCGGACGTCGACACGACGGTGATCTGGACCTTCTGGCCGTCGGTCACGCCGGAGACGATCTGGTCGTCGGTGTCGCCCTGCACGCCGAGGGTGATCGGGGTGCGCTTGACCGAGCCGTCCGACTGGACGACGTTGACGCTCGCGTTGGCGCCGGTGCCGTTGATCGCCGAGGTCGGCAGGTAGAGCGCGCCGGACGCCTCACCCGTCACCACCTGCACGCTGGCGCTGAGGCCGGTGCGGAGGTTGGAGGTGTCGCCGGAGATCGCCAGCAGCGCGGCGTACTGGACGGCGCCGCTGGAGGAGCTGCCGCCACCGCTGCCGGAGCTGGAGACGGGGAGCGAACTGATCGAGACCACCTTGGCGTTGAGCACCTGGGTGGTGTCGGCGTTCAGCGTCACCGTGGCCGCCTGGCCCCCCTTGAGCTTCAGCGCGTCGCTCTCGGAGAAGTCGGCGCTGACCTCCATCCCGGACGGGTTGGTGATCACGACGAAGCCGGACAGGCTGCTGGACGACGAGCTCGACGAGGAGCTGCCGGAGCCGGAGCCGCTGCCGCCGCTTCCACTGCCGGAACCGCCGCTGCCGGAGACCGAGTCGCCGACCTTGCCGCCGACGGAGGCGACGGTGCCGGAGACCGGGGCCTTCAGCACGGTCCCGTCGACGGCGCGCTGGGCCGCGGCGACGGAGTTCTCCGCGGAGGTGACCTGCTGCTCCGCGTTGGCGAGCTGGGACTGGTTGACGGTCGGCGTCGGGGCGGGCGTCGGCGTCGAGGCGGCGCCCCGCCCGCTGCCCGAGCCGGAACCGGAACCGGAGTTGGAGCTCGTGGTCGAGGTCTGGCCTTCCTCGACCTGGGTCAGGTTGGCCTGCGCGGCGGTGAGCTGGGCCTGTGCGTTGCTGAGCGTCTCGTCGGCCGAGGTCGCATCGACCTTGCCCAGGACCTGGCCGGCCGAGACCTTCTGGCCGGGCTTGACGTCGACTTCGGTGAGCGTGCCGCCGGTGGTGAAGTTCACCCCGGCGTCCGACGGGGAGGTCAGCGTGCCCGACCCGGAGACCGTCGCGAGGACCGTGCCGCGCGCGACGGTCGCGGTACGCGTGGTGGCGGTGGAGCTGGTGCTGCTGGAGCCCTGCGCCACGGTCGCCCACGCGACGCCGCCGACAGCCAGCAGCGCCGTGGCGAGCACGGAGTTCAACAGGACGGCCTTGCGCCGTCGTGGGAGCACCTTCATGGGGCACACCCTGACGGGGCCCGCCCAGCGGGCTCTGGGAGGAAACTGGGAGTTCCCCGAGAGAAGATAGCGGGCAAAGCATAAAAATTCGGACTTAAGCCCCTTTCGGCATCGCCAGGGCGGTCCACGCTCCCAGCGGATTCGAAGAAAGCACCCAGCCGGTCACCATGGCTGTGGGGTTCCTTCGAGTCCATGACGAATCACCGCACTCGCGCTCGAGCCGCAGCGGCAGCGGGGCTGCTCGGCCTCAGCACCCTGCTGCTGTCCGCCTGCGGCTCCAGCTCCTCGGGGGCGACGGCTGCAGGCTCCACCCCGTCCTCGTCCGCGTCCGGACGCGGCGCGGCGATGCAGGCCTACCGCACCTGCCTCAGCCAGCACGGCGTGAACCTGCCGACCGGCCGCCCCAGCGGCCGCCCGAGCGGTGGCTTCGGCGGCGGCAACGGCGGCGGGGGCAACGGCGGCGGCGGTTACGGCGGCGGCTTCGGCGGTGGCGGCGGCTTCGGCGGAGCCTCGCCCAACCCCACCATGCAGGCCGCGATGCAGGCCTGCTCCTCGCTCCGCCCCACAGGCGGCTTCGGCGGCGGCCGCGGCGGCTTCAACTCCACCGCGATGGCCGCGTTCACCAGCTGCCTGAAGGACCACGGGGTCACCCTCCCGACCAAGGGCGGCCTGCGCGCGCTCAACACGGCCGACGCGAAGACGGCCACGGCCTACAACACCTGCAAGCCGCTCCTCCCGACCCGCTCCCCGGGCGCGTCGCCCTCGGCGTCCCCGACCGCGTAACCCGACCCCGGGCGCTTGATTCGCTCCCACAGCAGGCTGCACCACCCAAGCTGCACTACCTAGGGGCGCGGGGAACTGCGCGAGCAACCACCCACCGTGGATGGCCCTGCTCGCCCGGCGACTGACCACACAGTGGCTTGTCGCGCAGTTCCCCGCGCCCCTGATGTGCGCGCGGCTACAGCGACTTGCGGAAGACTTCCGCCGTCTGCAGGAAGAGGTCGTTCGCCTCGGTCTCGCCGATCGTGATGCGCGCGCCCTCGCCGGCGAAGGGACGGACGACCACGCCCGCCGACTCGCAGGCCGCCGCGAAGTCCGTCGTCCGCTCGCCCAGCCGCAGCCAGACGAAGTTCGCCTGCGTCGTCGCCACCGTCCAGCCCTGGGCGACCAGCGCCGCGACGACCCGCTCGCGCTCCGCGACCAGCGCGGAGACCCGCTCCAGCAGCGCCTCCTCCGACCGCAGGGAGGCGATCGCCGCGTCCTGCGCGAGCTGGCTGACGCCGAAGGGGACCGCCGTCTGCCGCAGCGCCTGCGCGACCGGCTCGTGCGCGATGGCGAAGCCGACCCGCAGGCCGGCCAGGCCGTAGGCCTTGGAGAAGGTGCGCAGCACGCAGACGTTCGGGCGGTCGCGGTAGATCTCGACGCCGTCCGGGACCTCCTCGTCGCGGACGAACTCGTTGTACGCCTCGTCCAGCACCACGAGGACGTCGCTCGGCACCGCGTCGAGGAAGCGCTCCAGCTCCGCGCGGTGGACCACCGTGCCGGTGGGGTTGTTCGGGTTGCAGACGAAGATCAGGCGGGTCCGCGGCGTGACCGCGGCGAGCATCGCGTCCAGGTCGTGGGTCTCGTCCGCCTTCAGCGGGACGCGCACGGACGTGGCGCCGCTGATCTGGGTGATGATCGGGTACGCCTCGAAGGAGCGCCAGGCGAAGATCACCTCGTCGCCCGGACCGGAGGTCGCCTGGAGCAGCGACTGCGCGACGCCCACCGAGCCGGTGCCGGTGGCGACATGCGCCTCCGGCACGCCGAAACGCTGCGCCAGCTCGGCGATGAGCGCCGCGCACGCCATGTCGGGGTAGCGGTTGAAGCTCCCCGCGGCGGCGGTCGCCGCCTCCAGGACGCCCGGGAGCGGCGGGTAGGGGTTCTCGTTGGAGGAGAGCTTGAAGGCGGGGGCGCCGTCGGCGCCCTGGGCCGGCTTTCCGGGCTTGTAGGCGGGGATGCCCTTGAGGGCCTCGCGCAGGCGCGGGCCGTTCGCGCCAGGGGTGGTTTCGCTGCTCACCGTGGTCGTCCTCCAGAGAATCGCGACGCCGTCGCGCCCCGCAGGATCCCTGCTCGGGCGGCTCCGTCGCCGTAACCGGTCGAGATCACCATACGAGCCGATCGCGTGAACCTCACCCGTGCGAGTGACATGTGCCGATACGCGCCCGCGAAGACTCGGTGGGCGACAGCGTGAGTGCGTGACCAAAACGCAGGCGATCGGGGGCGAAACGGTCGTTGGTGCAAGGAGAAAAGGCGCGAATGTTCATGGAGAAACGTATCTCCGACGTCTGTGATCTTTCCGGACAGACCATCCCCTTCTGACAGTTCCGCGCCATACGATCGGCCAGACATGACAGCAGCAGCGAATCACCACGGCCGGCGGACCACCACCCGCACCCGCCGCCTGGAGCGTGCCGGGATCAGGGACGTGGCGGCCGCCGCCGGGGTCTCGATCACCACGGTCTCCGACGCGCTCAACGGCAAGGGCCGGCTGCCCGACGAGACCCGCACCAAGGTGCGCGAGGTCGCCGAACGGCTGGGCTACCGGCCCTCCGCCGCCGCGCGCACCCTGCGCACCGGCCGTTCCGGACTCATCGGCCTGACGGTCACGACCTACGGCCAGGAGCCCTTCACCTTCACGGAGTTCGCCTACTTCGCGGAGATGGCGCGCGCCGCGACCTCGGCCGCGCTCAACCGCGGCTACGCGCTGGTCGTGCTGCCGGCCTCGTCCCGTCACGACGTGTGGAGCAACGTCGCGCTGGACGGCACGGTGGTGATCGACCCGTCCGACCACGACCCGATGGTGGCCGACCTGTACCGGCAGGGCCTGCCGGTCGTCAGCGACGGCAAGCCGGGCAACTGCCCCGTCACGGCCTGGGTCGACAACGACCACCACGCCGCCGTCCTCGGCATCCTGGACCACCTGGCCCAGGCGGGAGCCCGTCGGATCGGGCTGCTGACGGGCACCAGCACGGACACCTACACCCGGCTCAGCACCGAGGCCTACCTCGGCTGGTGCCGGTCCGTGGGCCAGGAGCCGCTGTACGAGGCGTACCCCGCGCACGACCCGTGCGCGGGCGCCGTCGCCGCCGACCGGCTGCTGGCCCGGCCCGACCGGCCGGACGCCGTCTACGGCCTCTTCGACCCGAACGGCACCGACCTGCTCGCCGCCGCGCGCCGCTACCACCTGCGCGTCCCCGACGACCTGCTGCTGGTCTGCTGCAGCGAGAGCGACGTCTACGCCGCCACCGAACCGCCGATCACGACGCTCTCGCTCAAACCCCGCCGGATCGGCACCACCGTGGTGAACCTGCTGATCGACGCGATCGAGGGCCACACCTCGGAGAACCCGTCCCCGACCGACGAGACGGCGACCGACCGACGCGTCTCGGGCCAGTTGATGCCGACGGAGCTGATCGTCCGGCGCTCCTCGCAGCGCCGTCCCCCGCGCACCACGGTGTCGGCTCCCCGGCCGCCCGGGGAGGAGTGAGGCGGGGGGATGCGGAGGGGGTCGCCGTGGGGGCGGTCGCGCGCGCTGCCACGGGAGTTGTGGCCACCGCTCCAGCCTGACCTGCCCTTTTTGCCCACTGTTGCTCCGCGTTGCCCCTTCGACCGATGAACGAATTCGCCGGGCTGATCCCTCCCAGGTGCGGACGCCGGGAAGGACGGCTTTATACGATGGGCGTCATGACACCCGTGGACCGTCCCGCCTGGCCTGACCAGCCGGACCCAGGCCCGCACGCCGCGCAGGCAGCGGACGGGTCCACGCAGTTCGACTTCTTCGCTCCTCCCGCGGCCACTCCCGCTGCTCCCGCAGTCCCGCCCGCGCCCATGCCTGCGCCCATGCCTGCGCCCGTGCCGCCCACGGCCCAGCAGCAGCCGGTCCAGCCCCTGCCGCCGATGCCGCAGGCCCAGCCGGTGCAGCAGGTGGCGCAGGTGCAGCCAAGCCAGCAGGTGCAGCACGTGCAGCCGATGCCGCAGGCGGGCGGTCCCCTCGGGTTCGGCGCACCGACCGTCCCGGCCAACCCGGGCGTCGCGCCGTCGATGCCCACCGTTCCGCCGCAGGACCCGCCGACGCTGGAGCTGGGGGCGCCCATCGTCGAGCAGCCGGCCGTCCCCGGGCCCGCCCCGGCGCCCGCGCTCGACTCGCTGCCCGGCGGCCCGGACAGCCCGCTCTACGTGATCGGCGACGTCCACGGGTATCTGCAGGACCTGCTGGACGGCCTGCACGAGCAGGGCCTGATCGACGCCGAGGGCCACTGGAGCGCCGGCCGCGCCCGGATGTGGTTCCTCGGGGACTTCACCGACCGGGGCCCCGACGGGATCGGCGTGATCGACCTGGTGATGCGCCTGGCCGCCGAGGCGGCCGCGGACGGCGGCTACTGCCGCGCCCTGATGGGCAATCACGAACTGCTGCTGCTCGGCGCCGACCGCTATGGCGAGGAGCCCGTCCACTCCGCCGCCGGCACCGCCTCCTTCCTCGCGGCGTGGCGGCTCAACGGCGGTCAGCCGCACGACATGGAGCGTCTGGAGGACCACCACGTCGCCTGGCTCTCCCGACTCCCGGCGATGACGGTCGAGGACGACCACCTGCTGGTCCACTCGGACACCACCGCCTACCTGGAGTACGGCGACTCGGTGGACGCAGTCAACGACGCGATCCGCGAGGTGCTCAACCAGGGTGACCCGGACGAGTGGTGGGACTGCTTCCGGCGGATGACCAAGCGCTTCGCCTTCCGCGGCGAGTCCGGCCCGGAGGCGGCGCGCGAGCTGCTGGCGGCCTTCGGCGGCCACCGGATCGTCCACGGCCACAGCCCCATCCCCTACCTGCTCGGCGAGGCCCCCACCGAGGACGGCCACTCCGGCGTCCACGTCACCGGCCCGCACGTCTACGCGGACGACCTGGCGGTGGCCATGGACGGCGGCGTCACCATGGAGGGCGAGGGCAAGCTGCTCATCGCCCGCCTCCCGCTGGCCTGAGCGCCCCGGTCGCTCCCCTCGACCGCCCCAGCCGCCCTGGTCGCCCGGGTCACCCTGGTCGCGGCCGGGTTGCTTCGGGCAATTGCCAGAAGCAACGCGGGCCACTCCTGACGCGGAAATTCGCGAAACCGACTGTCGATCTGTCAGCCCTCGCCCCTAGCATGTCCGTTAACAGCCCATAACCCCCGGCTGAGCCATGAACGGCCGTCACTTCCACGGGGGGAGCAGAACCATGGACATCGCCTCGCCGCTCATGGCCGAGGACAAGCCCGACTACGTGCGGATCCTGGACGAGGCCCTGCAGGCACCGCACATCCGGGACGCGGTGCGCGCCACCCGTGGCGCCATCACGACCCAGCAGCTGCACGACCGCGCCATGCGCGAGCTGAGCGAGGTCTCGGCCCAGGCCGCGCCCGAGTACGCCCACCTGCTCGCGCTGCGCGAGCAGGTCGCGCAGGTCGGCACGGGTCCCGACACGGACCGTCTCGGCAGCACGGACCCGGCGCAGTGGGTCGAGCCCGGCACTCCGCTGGACGCCGGCCGTCGCGCGGGCCTCGGCCCGATGGCCGCCGTGCTCGCCCCGGTCCTCGCCTGGACCAGCGCCCTCGCCCTGTGGCTCATCGGCCTCGCCGTCCGGGCCGGTTCGCCCTCGCTCGCCCTCGGCCACCAGCTCTTCACCGCGGCAGGCGCGCTGGCAGCGGTCGGCGCGGCGGCGCTGGGCGTCGCGACGGTCGCCCTCGTGCTCACCGCCAAGCGCGACGCGGCCGTCGAGCCCGACCTCCCCCAGCCGGAGCTGGCCGCGGAGGTCGCCAAGGCCCGCGAGGTCTGGCGCGCGGCGCTGCGCAGCCGCGGCGTCCTGCCCTTCCTCGAAGCCGAGCTCGCCAACCGCGCCGCGGCGATAGCCACGGAGGCCGCGCAGCGCCACACCCGCGTCGACCTCGTCCGCCACAGTCCCAAGCTCGGTTTCACCAGCCCGGGCTTCACCAGCCCGGGGGTGGAGGGCATCACCGACGGCCACGGCCAGGAGAAGCCCGAGGTGGAGCGTGAGGAGGAGGTCTACTTCACCTCGCCCGGCTTCTCCTCCCCCGACTTCACCAGCCCGGGCCCCGCGGGCCGTTTCCTCCCGAACGCGGACGACTAGCGAACGCGGACGACCAGCCCGCGACCGCGACCGCGAGCAAGGTCAGGGCGGAGCGGGGCAGGGCGGAGCCGATGGCGCGGCTCCGCCCCGACGGGTCAGCGGCCGAGCTCGGCGGCGACCAGCTCGGCGATCTGCACCGCGTTCAGCGCGGCGCCCTTGCGGAGGTTGTCGTTGGAGACGAACAGCGCGAGGCCGTTGTCGACGGTCTCGTCGTTGCGGATCCGGCCCACGTAGGCGGGGTCCTTGCCCGCCGCCTCCAGCGGGGTCGGCACCTCGGAGACGACGACACCCGGCGCGTCCGCCAGCAGCTCGTACGCGCGCGCGGGCGAGATCGGCCGCGCGAACCGGGCGTTGATCTGCAGGCTGTGACCGGTGAAGACGGGAACGCGCACACAGGTGCCGGAGACCCGGAGTCCGGGGATCTCGAGGATCTTCCGGCTCTCCTTGCGGAGCTTCTGCTCCTCGTCGGTCTCGTTGGAGCCGTCGTCCTGCACGGAGCCGGCCAGCGGCAGCACGTTGAAGGCGATGGGCTTGGAGAACTTCTGCGGCTCGGGGTACTCGACCGCCTCGCCGTCGAAGGCCAGCTGGTCCGCGGCCTCGGCGACCTTGCACGCCTGCTCGTACAGCTCGGCCACGCCGGCGAGCCCGCCGCCCGACACGGCCTGGTAGGTGGCGACGACGAGCGCCTCCAGCCCGGCCTCCTGGTGCAGCGGCTTGAGCACCGGCATCGCGGCCATCGTGGTGCAGTTCGGGTTGGCGATGATGCCCTTCGGGCGGCTCGCGATCGCGTGCGGGTTGACCTCGGAGACCACCAGCGGGACCTCCGGGTCGCCACGCCAGGCCGAAGAGTTGTCGATCACGACAGCCCCGGACGCGGCGACCTTCTCCGCCAGCGCCTTGGACGTCGAGCCGCCCGCCGAGAAGAGCACGATGTCGAGCCCGCTCCAGTCCGCCGTGGCGGCGTCCTCGACGACGACCTCGCCCCCCTGCCAGGGCAGCGTGGACCCGGCCGAGCGCGCCGACGCGAAGAGCCGGAGCTCCGTCACCGGGAAGTCGCGCTCCTCCAGAATCCGGCGCATGACGCCGCCGACCTGACCAGTGGCACCCACGATTCCAATCCTCATGCCCCTACAGTAAGCGCCCGCACCGGGAAAGCGAGCGGTTATCCAACCGCCGGACACCCGCGGGCACCGGCGCTGAGCAGCGCAAACGGGAATCCTTCCGGTGCCGCCGGGGGAGCGGCGGGAAGCCCTGCGGACCGGCTGCCCCCGCTCTGCCGGAAATTCTCCGCAGCCGCGACGAACAGAAGGAGAGCGGAGGAGGAGCCGCGGAAAGTGCCACGGAAGAGCTGCGGAAGAGCTGCGGACAAATCGCCCGACTGCGGCACCAAGGTCGGCATTCGCGCGAAAAGATCGCATATCGCGGTCGCCAACTCGGTGGCGGAAAACCCCTGTTAACATCGGCCGGTTCTCATCTCGCCCGCTGATTCAACGGAGTCCCACGTGCGGCGACTGTCTGCTCTTCTCGCGACCACCGGAGTACTGGCCCCGCTCGTCGTCGCGGCCTCCACCCTGCCCGCCGCCGCGAGCGGCCCCTCGGTGACGGTCCACATGACCGGCCGGACCGGGGCCCACGCCAGCGGCCAGGTCCGGGCGGAGAACATCTCCACCTTCATGATCTACTCCGGCACCGCCGACCATGCCATCTCCCTGCCCAAGGGCCAGTACGCGGTCATCGGCGACGTGCAGGAGAACGCGACCACGACCATCGGCGCCTCGGTCGTCACCATCGCGGGCGCCAGCACCGTCTCCCTGGACGCCCGCCACGGCAAGGCCGTCAACGTCGGGCTCGACCTGCCGAACGCCGGTTCCTACACGCGCTATGTCGACGCGACCGTCTGCGGCGGTCAGCAGTCGATGGGCATCGAGGCCTCGGGCGCTCCCGGCTCCGTCTTCGTGATCCCCAACGCGTCCTCGCTGCTGCACTTCGCCTACCTCGGCGGGTGGCAGTCCCCTTCGTCCAACTACGTCGTCACCGGCCGGACCGGGAGCGGGGTCCCGAGCACCCCCGGCGGCTCCTTCCACCGCTCCGGGCTGGCCCGACTCGACATCACCGCCCGCACCGGGACGGACGACGAGACCGACGGCCAGCTCACCCTCCAGCCGCAGGCGCCCAACAACGCCTGCGGAAGCGGGATGTGGGGCACGCTCGGTGAATTCTCGCTGCCGACCGCGACCACGGCCTACGTCTCCCCCGGCACCTGGGGTCCGCGGCTCGACGCGAGCGACGGCCTGGGCGAGATGGCCGCAGACCGGTCGCTGCTGGCGGGTCGCCACTACTACCAGAGCTTCGGCAACGCGGTGTGGAGTCCCCGGAGCGCCATGCCGGTGACCTGGGAGCACAAGATCTCCATCCAGGCCGGTTCGCTGCTCCAGGACCCGACCCCCGGGGTCACCTCCTTCTGGGCCAGCAAGGGCACCGCCCGGCTGAGCCAGGGCGGCAAGGTCCTGCACCAGGCGACCGTCACCGACTACGGCTCCTACAGCACCTTCGACACCGCCGTGCGCTCCGCGGGCTGGTACGACCTCAGCGTGACCGCCAACCGCTACCACCCCGGCCTGGCGACCCCGAACCTGTCCACGGCGGCCAGCCTGACGTTCCACTTCTGGGCCAACCCCGCGGTCCAGCAACTGGCTCCGGTGTACCTCACCCGCTTCCTGCCGACCGGCCTGAACGGCGCCAACCAGGCCGCCCCGGGCAGCACCACCACGGTCAACCTGGCTCTCGACCGGCCCGACACCGATCCGGCCGACATCGCCGCGCCGTCCGACCCGGCCACCTCGGTCAAGGTCTGGGCCTCGACCAACGGCGGCATCAGCTGGCAGGCCGTCACGGTCAAGCACGTCAACGGCAACTGGACCGCCTACGTGCCCAACCCGGCGTCCGGCGCGGTCTCGCTGCGCTCGCAGGTCAACGACGCCCACGGCGACTACGCGATCGAGTCGATCTACCGCGCCTACGCGATCGGCTGACCGACACCCGACTGCGCTTCTCCGCTTCACGAACAGCCCGGCTCCGCCACGGAGTCGGGCTGTTCGGTTTCCCACTCCCTTTTCCTCTTGGGGGCGCCGATGCGCGTCACGGTGTCCGGACAGGGTCCTGCCCACCGGACGCCGTGCGGGCCGCCCGGACCACGCGCGTCTGCCGCCACAGCGCGAGCAGCAGCAGCGGCAGGCCGACGCAGTGGTACGCCACGTCGACGGCCGTCCCGCCGGTCACGGTGAGGGAGAGCCCGAGGACGAAGCCGGCGACGGCGAAGACCAGCGCGCCGAGCGCGAAGCCGCGGGCGCCGTCCGGCTCCCGGCGCAGCCGGTCGGCGGCGATCAGCAGGACCAGCGCGATGACGCCCTCGGCCGTGCCCGCCGCGTCCGGGTCGTAGGGCGGCGAGCCGCCCGAGATCACGTGGGTGAGATGCAGCACGGACATCACCAGCAGCGAGAGCCCGACTCCGGCCGCCACCCGGGTGACCACGGGGTCGCCCTGGATCCGCCCGGCGGGCGCCGTCGGTGCCGTGCTCCGGAAAGTTCCTGTGTCCGTGCCGCCAGGCTGCCGCGTGACGCCCCGGAGCACGTCCCCCGAGGGGAGACACCCGGCCTACACCGGCGGAAGCACCCATCTCCGCGGAGCAGCGCGGAGCAGCGCGGAGCAGCGCGGAGCAGCGCGGAGCAGCTTCGGAACGACGATCCGACTATCCACGCGTTCGGGCGTAACCGCCCGCACCGGACGCTCGTTGATCCGGGTGCGCGCAGGCAACCAGGGTGAGTCGACTTCGAACAGCGTGTGAATCTCAGAGCAGTCCGGGCAGCCCCCGGCGGGATGAGTCAGTGGCCGTATGCGACCTGCGCCCCTAACCGCTGGGTGGTGCGGTGCATCCCTTCATTCCTGCTCACGAGAGGCGGCACACCCATGCCACCTGACATCGCCCTGGTCGAGTCCCGCGCCCTGCGCGGGAGCGTCGTGCACCGCGTCGAGGCGCTCGACAAGGTCAAGATCCTCACCCTGCTGCCGGACGGCACCTACGTGACGACCCGCATGGTCGCCGAGTACTTCGAGGTCGCCGAGAGCACCATCAACAACCTCTCCCAGCGACACCGGGAGGAGCTCGAGGCCAACGGGTTCCGCGTCCTCAAGGGTGTGGAAAAGTCTCGATTCGTAAAACTCAACATGAGTTTCACGCAGGTCAGCGGCGGCGGCATCGCAATCTACGACCGCCGCGCCGTGCTCAACGTGGCGATGCTGCTGCGCGACAGCGACGTCGCCCGCCGGGTTCGCGCCCACCTTCTCGACGCCGAGGAGCGGGTTGTCCACAGCCCTGCCGACCGTCCACAGCCCCGGCCGTACGGCATGCCGCCCGGCCGTCGGCTCGGTCCCGGTCCACACTGGGACGAGTACGAGGTCACCTCGCGCGATCCCGACGCCGAGGCCTGGCGGCAGGTCATCGACCGCGAGGTCCCGCCGCCCGCGCCGTCCTCCGGCCTGGGCGAGGTGATCCCCGACGGTTGGGCCGAGAGCTTCGACCGCCGGCTCGACTCCTTCGGACGCGTCTGCACGGCGCTCAACGACAAGGTCGACGGCCTGGCTGAAGAGGTTCGCGACGTGCGCCAGGATGTCCGCTCCCTCCGGAGCGAGATCCGCCGCTCGCCCCGACGTTCGAGGCCCTGTAGTTCCTGACACCTGAGGGCCCACTCAGGAAGCCCTGCCCCCAAGGATCCGCCTCGGGGGCAGGGCTTCGTCGTACGCATCGAGGCGAGATCCAGCAGGGGCGACTCGTGGCTGCGACGCGGAGTCAGACTGCTGATCCATGTCGCGGTCGGAGCCGTCGAATGGAGGGGCTCTCATGGAATTCCCACCTGCCCGACACCTCGTTCTGACGGTTCAAATGGTTCATACCCCGGCATTCGCACGCGGGTCCCCAGCCGGTGTCGCACACCGGCCAGCGGCACCGTGACCTGCGCGGCTACTGTGTGGCCTGCGGCCAGCAAGGCCGCCTTTCCGAGGACCGCGCCCATGCGCGACCCGCTCTGCCACACCCGCGCTCCGGAGCCCCCATGACGTTCCGATCCCTCGCCGCACTGACCGTGCTCGCCGTGACGGCGGGACCCGCGCTGGTCGCGGCTCCCGCCGTCGCGGACACGACGTCCACGCCCCCAGCCCTCTATGTAGCCGGCTTCGGCAACTGCACCGACGGACCCACCCGCACGGCCGGCCAGCCGTACTGCACCGTCCAGGCCGCCGTCGACGCCGCGCAGCCCGGACAGAGCGTGCTCATCTCCCCGTCCTTCACCGCCCAGGGCCCCGTGACCGTGACGCACTCCGGTGCGCCCGGCGCGCCGATCACCATCTCCGTGATGGGCCCGGCCTACAACCACGCCACCGTCAAGAGCACGGGCGGCCAGCCGGCGTTCACCTTCAGCGGCGTCCACGACGTCGTCCTGAACAACGTGTGGGTGACCAGCGACGCGGACGCCGTGGCGATCGACGCCAGCTCTGACATCACGCTCCTCGACGACCACCTGATCGACAACGCCACACAGTCGACACCGGCCTCTGCCGCGGTCTCCGTCACCGGCAAGAGCAGTGTGATCTCGGTTTCCCGCAACACCCTCCACTCGATAGCCGGCGGCGCGGTGACCGTCGGCCCGGGGGCGAGTGGCGTCTCGGTCACCAGCAATCTGGTGCTGGGGGATGGTGCGAACGGCATCACGGCCACTGACGCCGGCAGCACCATGATCACAGGCAACACCGTGTACGGAGCCTGCCCCGACCAGATCCAACTCGCCGGCGCGTCCACGGACTCGGTCGTGGAGAACAACATCGTCACCTACCCCACGAGCGCGGCATCCTGTGCCATCCCCGGCGGGGACGGAGCCCGGGTCAGCGTCTCCGCGGGCTCGGCCACGGGCATCGTCCTGGACTACAACATCGTCAACCCGCTGAGCGGCCAGTCGCCCTACACCTGGGCCGGCACGACCCACGCCGACCCGGCGAGCCTGCGGGCCGCGGCCGGGCAGGGAGCGCACGACCTGTTGACCGACCCGCTCCTGGCGCCGGGCGGCACGCCACAGGAGGGCTCCCCGGCCATCGATTCCGGCGACTACCAGGCGAACGGCGCTACGGGCCTGGACCTGAACGGCAACTACCGGGTCGACGACCTGCTCGCCCCGAACACCGGCACCTCCCCGGGCTACCTCGACCGCGGCGCGATCGAACTGCAGGACCCCTACCGCCTCACCGGACTCACGGCCGACCGCACCAGCGGTGACTTCCCGCTGCCGGTGACCTTCGCTGCCACCGAGTCCAACCCGTGGGGCGCCTCGGCCAGCTACACCTGGAACTTCGGCGACGGGACCCCTCCGCTCACCACCTCGACCCCGACGACCACACACACATACGACACCGCCCCCGCCGCCGGCCAGAGCTACACAGCAACGGTCTCCGTAAAGACCGCTGACGGCATCTCCACCCCCTCGCAGCAGCTGACCGGCATCGTCCCGATCGACCCGGGCCCGCTCGCCCCGTCGTTCGACGTCACCCGTGTCGGCGACGCCTTCAGCCTCTCGATCCACGTCGACACCACGGCGTCGAAGGACCCGTTGCCGATCACCCGGCGGACCGTCTCCTTCGGTGACGGCACTCCGACCGTGGACATCACCGGGACCGGCGCCGCCGACCACACCTACGCGAAGGGGGGCGGCTACAACCTCACGCTGACCGAGACGGACACCGCCGGACGCACCATCGCCTACGGCGACTACATCGCGGTGGGCGAACTCGCCGTACCGCGCTTCGACCTGATGGCCCGCGACGGCAGTGGCGACCTGTGGCGGTACCAGGGCACTGGTCTGGCGAGCAGCCCCTACCACCCGCGCACCCTCGTCGGACCCGGTTGGAGCGGCTACAGCCTGTTGACCCTGCCTGCCGGATACAGCGCCGTGAACGGCGGCGTCATGTACGCCCGCGATACGACCGGCGAGCTGTGGCAGGTCAGCATCGGCACGTCCGCCACCCCGAGCACGTACCGCCTCCGCGTGGGCGGCGGCTGGAACACCTACAACACCATCGTCGGCGCCGGTGGCCTGGACCCGATCAGCCGCGTCCCCAACAACGGCCCGGTGAACGCGGACCTGGTCGCCCGCGACGCGAGCGGCGTGCTCTGGCTCTACCAGGGCACCGGCAACTCGAACGCGCTCTTCAAGCCCCGCGTCCGCATCGGCGGCGGCTGGAACACCTACAACACCATCGTGGGCGTCGGCGACATCACCAACGACGCCTGGAGTGACCTGGTCGCCCGCGACGCGAGCGGCGTGCTCTGGCTCTACCAGGGCACCGGCAACCCCAGCGCACCCTTCAAGCCCCGCGTCCGCATCGGCGGCGGCTGGAACACCTACAACACCATCGTCGGCGCCCGGGACCTCAACAACGACGGTCTGAGCGACCTCGTCGCGCGCGACGCGAGCGGCGTGCTCTGGCTCTACCAGGGCACCGGCAACCCCAGCGCACCCTTCAAGCCCCGCGTCCGCATCGGCGGCGGCTGGAACACCTACAACACCATCGAGGGCTGACCAGGGTTCCACCGGTGAGACTCCAGCTCCCTATGCCTTCCCGCCTCGCGCATCAGTGACGAGGAACGCCACGGGCCGGCCTGCACCCCGGTGCATGCCGGCCCGTCAGCGTTGCGGATCAGTCGACCACGGGCAGGTACACCTTGTGTCCGGACGCCGCGAACTCTTCGGACTTGGCCTTCATCCCGGCCACGACGCTCGCGTCGTCGCTGTTCAGTGCCTTGTCGTCGCCGGCGAACAGGTCCATGACGGTCTTGCTGATCTTCATCGAGCAGAACTTCGGACCGCACATGGAGCAGAAGTGCGCCGTCTTGGCCGGCGCCGCCGGGAGGGTCTCGTCGTGGAAGTCGCGCGCGGTCTCCGGGTCGAGGGCCAGGTTGAACTGGTCCTCCCAGCGGAACTCGAAGCGGGCGTCGGAGAGGGCGTCGTCCCAGGCCTGGGCCGAGGGGTGGCCCTTGGCGAGGTCCGCGGCGTGGGCGGCGATCTTGTAGGTGATCACGCCGGTCTTGACGTCGTCGCGGTTGGGCAGGCCCAGGTGCTCCTTGGGCGTGACGTAGCAGAGCATGGCCGTGCCCCACCAGGCGATCATCGCCGCGCCGATGCCCGAGGTGATGTGGTCGTAGCCGGGCGCCACGTCCGTGGTCAGCGGGCCCAGCGTGTAGAAGGGCGCCTCGTCGCAGATCTCCTTCTGGAGATCCATGTTCTCCTTGATCTTGTGCATCGGGACGTGGCCCGGGCCCTCGATCATCACCTGGACGTCGTGCGAGCGCGCGATCCGGCCCAGCTCACCCAGCGTCGTCAACTCGGCGAACTGCGCCTCGTCGTTCGCGTCCGCGATCGAACCCGGACGCAGGCCGTCGCCGAGCGAGTAGGTGACGTCGTAGGCGCGCAGGATCTCGCAGAGTTCCTCGAAGTGTGTGTAGAGGAAGTTCTCCTGATGGTGCGCCAGACACCAGGCCGCCATGATCGAGCCGCCGCGCGAGACGATGCCCGTCTTGCGGCGGGCCGTCAGCGGCACGTAGCGCAGCAGCACGCCGGCGTGGACGGTCATGTAGTCGACACCCTGCTCGCACTGCTCGATCACGGTGTCGCGGTAGACGTCCCAACTGAGCCCCTCCGCCCGGCCGTCGACCTTCTCCAGCGCCTGGTACAGCGGCACCGTGCCGATCGGGACGGGGGAGTTGCGCAGGATCCACTCGCGGGTGGTGTGGATGTTGCGGCCGGTGGAGAGGTCCATGACCGTGTCCGCGCCCCACCGCGTGGCCCACGACATCTTCTCCACCTCCTCCTCGATCGAGGAAGAGACCGCCGAGTTGCCGATATTGGCGTTGATCTTCACCAGGAACTTCGAGCCGATGATCATCGGCTCCGACTCCGGGTGGTTCACGTTCGCCGGCAGCACCGCCCGGCCCGCCGCGATCTCCTCGCGGACGATCGAAGGCGCCATTCCCTCCCGCAGCGCCACGAACTCCATCTCGGGCGTGACGATCCCCCGCCTCGCGTACGCGAGTTGGGTGACGGCCGTGCCGTCGCGGCCACGCCGCGGACGGCGTGGACGGCCGGGGAAGACCGCGTCGAGGTTGTCGAGTCCGGCGCCCACGACACCGCCGCGCGGAGCGGTGTGCTTGAGCCCGTCGTCCTCGGGACGCGGCTCGCGCCCGTGGTAGTCCTCGACGTCCCCGCGCTGGCTGATCCAGCCGTCGCGCAGCGGCGACAGGCCGCGGCGGACGTCCGGCTCGAAGGCGGGATCGGTGTACGGACCGGAGGTGTCGTACAGCGGCACGGTGCCACCCGTGCTCAACAGCACCTCGCGGTACGGGACGCGCAGATCGGGCCGGGAGCCCTGGTGGTACGCCTTGCGCCAGGCCGGGGTCGGGTAGCCGCCCTGGGTGCTGGAGGCCGCGCCGGCCTGCTCGGAGACAGACTTCTGCTGCGTGTCGTCATGCGTGGTCATCAGACCCACTACTCCCTACGCCGGCATTACCCGGTCAGGTTCCTGCGGTCGGCGCAGCGACGTCAGCGCCCTCTCAGCCCGGTGCTCCGAGCTCCCGCGTCTACAGATGAGATGGTGGACACGGTAGCGAGGAGTGGCGGAGCTTGGCCAGGGCTGTGTTGCACCCTGGACAGGCGGTACCGTTCGCGCGTGGCAGAGCACCACGTAGCGGAACCATCCCTTCCGCACCAGAGTCGGCAGCAGCACCTCCACGGACACGGCCACTCGCACGACCACGGCCCTGCGAGCCCCGCGTCCGCGAGACTGCGCGTGCTGCTGGCGGCGGTGCTGGTGCCGTTCGCGCTGGCGGTGCTGTCGGGGCTATGGCTGCTGTGGCCCGCGCCACTGTCCGCACACGCCCCGACCGGTACCGGATTCGACCAGATCACCGTCGGCGGGACCGTGACGGCCACCCGCTCCGTGCCCTGCGGCGGGCCCGGCCCGAGCAGCACGACCGGCTCGAACTCCGGGACCTGTACGGCCATCACGTTCCGGCTCACCAGCGGCAAGGACACCGGCCGCAGCGTCACGCAGACGCTCACGCCGGACCAGACCGCGGTCTACTCTGCGGGCGAGAAGATCGTCGTGGACTACTCGCCGAGTGCCCCTGCCGCGCTCCAGTACACCGTCGAGGACGCCGACCGCAGCTTTCCCGTCGCCCTGCTCGCGGGCGTCTTCGCCCTCGCCGTGGTGCTCGTCGGACGTCTGCGCGGCCTCGCCGCACTGGTCGCGCTGGCCATCAGCTTCCTGGTGCTGTCCTTCTTCGTCCTGCCGGCCATCCTCGGCGGCGAACCGCCCCTCGCCGTCGCCGTCGTGGGCGGCGGGCTGATCATGCTGCTGGCCCTCTACCTCTGCCACGGCTTCTCCGCCCGCACCTCCGTAGCAGTACTCGGCACGATGGCCTCGCTGGCCCTGATCGGCGCCCTCGGGCAGACCTTCATCGGCCTCGCCCGCCTCACCGGCAACACCTCCGACGAGACGGCGTTCGTCCACTCCCTCTTCCCCGGCATCCAACTGCCGGGCCTGCTGCTGGCCGGCGTCATCATCGGCTCGCTCGGCGTCCTCAACGACGTGACCGTCACCCAGTCGAGCAGCGTCTGGGAACTCCACGCCGCCAACCCGTCCCTCGGCGCCCGCGCGCTCTACCGGGCCGCGATCCGCATCGGTCGCGACCACATCGCCTCGACGGTCAACACCCTGGTCATGGCCTACGCGGGGGCGGCGCTGCCGCTGATGCTGCTCTTCTCGCTCTCGCACCGCGGGGCCTGGCAGGTGGCGACGAGCGAGATCGTCGCCGAGGAGGTGGTGCGCACCCTGGTCGGCAGCATCGGCCTGATCGCATCCGTCCCGCTGACAACCGCCCTCGCGGCCTTCGTCGCCTCCCGGGACGTGGCCGACGCCGAGGACCTTCCGGACGTTCCGGCACGAGGCCGGGCATCCCACCGCCGACGCCGTTGAACGAAGGGGCCGGCTGCCTTCTGCAGCCGGCCCCTTCGCCGTGACCCCGTGTCAGCCCGTGCCGGCTGACGTCAACTCTTGGATGCCTTCTTCACCAGGATCACGACCACCGCGCCCAGCGCGACCACGACGAGCAACTTGATGATCATGCCGAGCAGCCCGAAGACGATGCCGACCAGCGCCGACAGCACCCACCAGGCGATGATGATCACCGCGATCGGGACCACGATGTTCCGCACCCAACCGGGGAGCGCCTTCCACAGTTCACTCATGATGTCCGTCCTCCCCCTCGGGTGTCCTGGCTTACGTCTTCGATCGTACGGGTGCGAGAAGCCCCGACGAAGGGTTCCTGCCCCTGAGAAGACCCGGATAAGACCCTGATCAGGACAGTCGGGGGAACCCTCACAACGGGCCTTGGGGCTGGCCCTCGGATCAGCCCTCGGGGGGTGAGAAGACCACGAGGACCCGCAGGTCCTCGCTGATGTGGTGGAAGCGGTGCGGCACCCCGGCCGGGACGAAGACGACGCAGCCCCGGGCCACCATGGCCGTCTCCTCGCCCACCGTGATCGACCCGCGACCGCTCACCACGAGGTAGAGCTCGTCCTGCGCGTGTGAACCCTGGGTGTCCAGTTCCCCGGCGTTGAGTGCGTACAGGCCCGCGGACATGCTGTGTTCCCGCAGAAAGCGCAGGTACGCGCCCTCGTTGGCGGACCGCTCGGCGTCGAGGTCGTCCATCCGGAAGAGCTTCATGTGGGCCATTCAACCAGCCTTCGGTACTACCGCTGGCGGTCACCGGCTGCGACGATCACGGCATGACGAAGTTCGTACTCAAGACCCTGATCAATGCCGCAGCCATCGGTGTGGCGGCCTGGCTCATCAAAGGCATCGACCTGACCGCGAGCGACTGGCAGCACAAGGCACTGACCCTGGTGCTCGTCGCCCTGGTCTTCGGCGTGGTGAACTTCTTCGTCAAGCCGCTGGTCAAGCTGTTCTCGCTGCCGCTGTTCATCCTCACCCTGGGCCTGATCACCTTCGTGATCAACGCGCTGATGCTGTGGCTGACCTCCTGGGCCTCGGGCAGGCTCAGCCTGGACTTCCACGTGGAGGGCTTCCTGCCGGCGCTGCTGGGCTCGCTGCTCATCAGCATCGTGGCCTGGGCACTGCACCTGGTCGTCCGCGACGAGGACTGACGACGACGGCAAGCGGACGGACGGCAGGCCGAGGGCGGGCCGAGGCGACCGGAGCGGCCGATGCGGCCGAAGTCAACGGCCCAGAATGGCTTCCAGCTCACGGTCGAGATCGGCGGTCGTGTGCTCCTGGCCCATCGGGAGCGCACGATCGGTCCGGCCGAGGAAGGAGATCAACGGCACGGCGGGGGAGCGCAGCACCGCCGCGCCCTCCGTGGACCGCAGCTCGATGCACACGTCCATGAAGTCCTCGTCCAGACCCGCGACGGGCCAGACCCGTACGTCGCCCTCCCCACTGGGACGGGTGATCCCGTCCAGCAGCAGCTCCCGGCCGAAGATCCAGCTGACCGGCGGGTCGCCGGGCAGGTGGAAGGTGAGGCGGATCGCCAGCGGGTCGCCCGGGTCGTAGGCGAGCTCCACACCGGTGTCGAAGGCCAGCTCGTCGGAGACCAGAAGGCTCATCACCAGATGGCCTTTGACCAGGCTCTGCATCTTCATTGCGGTACCTCTCGATCCCCGTCGTCAGTTCGGTACTGCGTGTGTGCGCGACCATCGTCGCTTTTGTCCGCTCTCGGCCCCAAGAGCGAAGTTTTCAAATGCTGAACCTGAGCCGTTCCAGCACCGATCCGACCCGCGCCGCCAGCCGGTCCGCCGCCGCGGGGAGCCGATGGGCCTGGGCGACCGGCAGGGACAGCGCGACCGTGCACACGGCCGTGCCGATCACGATCGGGACTGCCGCGCAGACGACGCCCGGCATGTACTCCTGGTGCTCCAGCACGGGCCGGCCGTGCTGACGGCCCTCCAGGCGGCGCAGCAGCACGTTCTGGTCGGTCACCGTGCGCCGCGTCAGCGACTGCGGGCGGTGGCGCGAGAGGTAGTCAAGGCGCCCCTCCCGGTCGAGCTGGCCGAGCAGGCACTGTCCGATGGCGTGCGCGTGACCGGTGGCCCGGAAGTCGGCCCACTCCTCCACGGCCTCCATGCCCGGCGCCCCGCAGACCTCGACCACGTCCAGTTCGCCGTCCCGGTAGGTGGCGAAGTAGGTCGCGGCGCCCAGTTCGTCGCGCAGCAGCGCGAGCGCGGCGGCGATCGCCGCGCGCCCCTCGCGCACCTCGCGGTGGCGTCCGAGTTCGCCGACCGCCTCGCCGTAGACGTACGCGCCGTCGACGCGCTGCAGGTATCCCTCGTGGGTGAGCGTGCGCAGCAGGTGGTAGGTGGTGCCGAGCGGCAGCCCGGCCTGGCGGGCGAGCTGCTTGGCGGTCGCGCCCGTACGGTGCGCGCCGACGGCCTCGAGCAGCCGCAGAGCCCGCTGGACCGACCCGATCAACGTCGGCGCGGCCTTCTCCGTGGCCATCTCAACTCCCTGGGCATATGCCATATGGACGCAACTCCTCCACATCATGCCCACTGAAAGGACGGGATGTCTGCCTCTCCGGTGTACTCCTCACCGGGGCTTCCGGCGGGATCGCGCCACGGCGTGTTGCCGCATCGGGTTTCACTCCACGCCCCCCGCGGCACACTCCCAACGTGGTGGCACAACCCGCGACACGCACAGCAGCCCGACACGCCCCGCGTCCGGTGGTCAAGCGCACGGCGCGCGCGATCCTGCTGGACGACGGCCCCGACGGGCTCGAACTCATCATGATCAAACGGACCAAGCCCGGCCGTCCGCCGTACTGGATCACCCCCGGCGGCGGCATGGAGCCGAGCGACGCCACCGTCGTCGACGCGCTCCACCGCGAGCTCTCCGAGGAGCTCGGCGGCAAGGCGACGGACATCGTCCCCGCTTTCGTCGACACGGTCTCCCACACCCACCACGAGGACGGCACCGAACTGCACCCGCACGGGGTGAAGGTGCAGCACTTCTTCGTGTGCAGACTCAGCTCGATGGACCTCTCCCGTCGGCACGGCCCCGAAGTGGACGCGCCGGTGGGCGAGTACGAGGTGGTCCGCCTCCCGTTCACCCGCGAAGGAGTGACCGCGGTGAACGTCGTTCCCCCGTCGCTGCGCGCCTACCTCGCAGCCAACATCGAGGGCGTCCGGGAACTGCTCGCCGACGATCTCGGCGTGCGGTAGGCCCCGCCCGGGACAGAGTCCGGGACAAGGTCCGGGGATGGGTCCGGGGCTACATCTGCCCCTCCTCCAGGTCGTACAGGATGTGCTCCGTCGGCACGCCCGCGTCGAGCAGCACCGCGCGGGTGCGCCGGATCATCGCCGACGGCCCGCTCAGGCACGCGTTGTAGCCGTCCCAGGGACCGCTCCGGGCGATGACCTCGGAGAGCGCGCCGCGCTCCGTGCCCGGGACGGGCCGCATGCCCGGGGAGGGTTCCGCGACCGCGCTGTGGACCGAGAGCCACGGCAGACGCCGGTCCAGCTCCCGCAGCGCCGTGAGCGCGTACAGCTCCTCCGCACGCCGCGCGCCGTAGTGGAGTTCGACGGTACGGCGCGCACCCGACAGGGCCAGCTCCTCGACGATCGCCAGCAACGGCGCGACGCCCGTACCGCCGCCGACCAGCAGCAGCGGGTCGCGCTCGTGCGGGTCCACGACCATCCGGCCCTGCGGCGGACCGAGCCGGACGATGTCGCCCGGCTGCGCCCGGTGCACCAGCGCGTTGCTGACCCAGCCCGCCGGCACGGCCTTCACGTGCAGCCGCAGAAGCCCGTCCGCACCCGGCCGGGCGGCCGGTACGGACGAGGGCGTGGCGAGGGAGTAGTTGCGCCAGACCCGCGGCCACCACGGCACCTCGATGCTCGCGTACTGACCGGCCCGGTAGGGGTACGGGTGGTCCGTCCGCAGCGTCACCACCGCGATGTCGCGGGTGACCGGCTCGACCGACTGCACCTCCCCCTGCCACCAGGCGGGCGAGGTCTGCGCGTCGCTCGCCGCCGCGGCCATCATGACCTGCGCGATCACGCCGAAGACCCGGCTCCACGCCTGCGCGGTCTCCTCGCTCCACTCCCGTCCGCAGTAACGTTCCAGCGCCGCGCACAGGGCCGCGCCCACCGGGGCGTAGTGCTCGTCCCGGACGCCGTAGCGGCGGTGGCCGCGCGCCAGCTTCTCCAGGTACGCGACCAGCGCGGG
>NZ_BBPQ01000004.1:77185-77729 GCF_000787855.1 Streptacidiphilus anmyonensis
CCGTAGCGGCGGTGGCCGCGCGCCAGCTTCTCCAGGTACGCGACCAGCGCGGGCGGATCGTCGGCGGCGCGCCCGGCGGCGAGCAACGCACGGAAGAGCTTGTCGCGCTGGACGTCCATCGCCGCCGGGAAGAGCGCGCGCAGTTCGGGGCGGGCGAGGAAGAGCACGGCGTAGAAGTGCGCCGTCGCCCGGTCCGCGACCGGTTCGACCGCGGCC
The DNA here is from genome assembly GCF_000787855.1 of Streptacidiphilus anmyonensis. Taxonomy (GTDB): domain Bacteria; phylum Actinomycetota; class Actinomycetes; order Streptomycetales; family Streptomycetaceae; genus Streptacidiphilus; species Streptacidiphilus anmyonensis. The sequence goes on from NZ_BBPQ01000004.1 coordinate 77,402, forward strand.
AGGCTGCGCCGGATCAGCACGATGTCCTGCGGCGTCGGCCCGACCGGCCCGGCGTCCGCGGTCGACGTGGCCGGGCCCGACGCGACCGGGCTCGACGTGACCGAAGACGGCGCGACGGGAGTCGGCGGGATTGACGCCGGCATGGCCGACCCGGGCGTCGAGGCGGGCTGTGTCGAAGCGGGCTGCGTCGACGCGGACGTTTTCCGCACGGAGGAGGCTTTCTGACGGGAGGAGAGCGGAACGACCGCCACCACGGAGCCGGGCAGCGGCATCGGCGGTGGCGGCAGCGGCGCGGCCGGGATGCCCTGGGGCGTCGGCGGTGGAGCGG
>NZ_BBPQ01000004.1:77756-102208 GCF_000787855.1 Streptacidiphilus anmyonensis
GCCCTGGGGCGTCGGCGGTGGAGCGGACTGGACGGGCAGCGGCGCCGGGAGCTCGACGGGAACCGCCGGCACCGCCCAGGCCCGGGTCCACGCGTCGTCCGGACCCACCCAGTTCAACGCGGGCGCGTTGGCGATCATCGGCGTGAACCCGGACGGTCGCAGGGCGACCTCCTGGGCCGCAGCCGCCTCGCCCTGCGCGGGCGGCGCGTACGACGCGAGCGGCTCCAGCGGCGCGTGCGGGCCGGACGGCGCGTGCGGCGCGGACGGGCCGGACGGCGCGTGCGGCGCGGACGTGGCGGAGTGCTGTTGCTCGAACTGGGCCGGGGGACCCGGCCGTTCAGGTGGTTCGGGAGGCTCCTCGGGTTCCGTCGGCACCGACGCGTCGAGCTCCTCCGGCTCCTCGACGACCTCGGCGGACGCTCCCGCCTTCCCGTTCCGTCGGTCCGCTCCGCGCGTGCGGGAGCGGCTGTTTCGATTGAGAGCGCTTCCGATCGACACCTTGGAGCTTCATCTCCCGTCGGGTCCGTACCTGCCTGGGAGCGTGGCACGGCGTGACGGGTTGTCCTGCCAATAGCGTGAAGTCCGGGGCGCACGGGCCGACGACGCGCTACGCTGGCGCGCCCCCACCCGAAACTCCACAGCGCTCCAGTGCCTCGGTGACCTCCTGGCCCAGTCGTCGCTTCGCCCGCGCGCCCACCGCCGTCCACACCGGTTCGCCGCCGCAGAAGAGCATCAGCGTCGGCATGGACAGCACCCCGTAACGGCCCTGCGTCAGCGGGTTGGTGTCGACGTCCAGCGCGAACACGCGCAGTTCCCCGGCGCGTTCGTCGGCCAGCTCGGCCAGGACCGGGGCCATCATCCGGCACGGCGGACACCAGTCCGCGGTGAACTCCACCAGCACCGGCAACTCGCTCGCCAGCACCGTCACGTCGAAGTCCGCGTCCGTCACCGCCGCGACGTGCTCACTCGTCCGCGCCATCATCTGCTCCCCTCGTGTGCCCCTTCGGGGCCGCCTGCGTCAGTTCGCACCGGGGCGCGGGCGGCGTCGCCGCTGACGCCTCGAGCTCCGCGCGCGCCAGCTGCGCACTCATCTGCTCGCGCACCTGCCCCAGCCGCCCGATCACCGCGTCCAGCTCGGCGAGCTTGCGCCGGTAGACGTCCAACGAGGCCGGGCAGGCGTCGCCGCTCGAATGGCCCGCGCGCAGGCAGTCGACGAACGGACGGGTCTCCTCCAGCTCGAAGCCGAAGTCCTGCAGCAGCCGGATCTGGTGCAGCAGCCGCAGATCCTCCTCGTCGTAACGGCGGTAGCCGTTCTCGGCCCGGCGGGCGGGCAGCAGCCCGCGCGCCTCGTAGTAGCGGAGCGTCCGCGTCGTCGTGCCCGCCTGTCGGGCCAGCTCACCGATGCGCATGGCTCGACCGTAGACCTTGACCCTGACGTCAACGCCAGCCCAGCGGGACGCACGGGGGGATGGTGCGCGGAGTGGTGCGCGCGGACGCGCGGGCACGCGCAGGTAGCGGGTCAGAGTCGGGGTCGGGGTCGGGGTCAGCGGGAGATGTTGGCCTGGACGCCGATGTGCAGCATGCCGGGGAGGGTCAGCTCGCCGTAGGTCTCGTTGACTGCGGCCACCACCGCGTCCGCGTCGCCCGGGTGCTCGGCCAGGTGCGCGTCGAACTCGCGCAGGTAGTCGCCGGTGAAGGCGAGGACGCGGGCGGCGTCGTCGTCCTGGCCCGGCGCGCGGTGGCCCGCCACGACGCGGGTGGGGTCCAGGCCGCGCAGGGTCTCCAGGCTGGCCAGCCAGTCCGCGCGCTGCGCGCGCGTGGTGTCCGCCGTCCACAGGTGGGTGCCGTTGAAGGTGACGTCCCCGCTGATCACCGTGCGCGCGTCCGGGACGTGCACGACGGTGGACGTCGCGCAGTCGCCCTGGCCGACCGCGAGCATGTGCACCGGTGAGCCGTCGATCAGCATGGTGTCGGTGGGCAGCGGCCCGGGGACGATCGGGCCGGAGGTGACGTCGTCCCCGAAGACCGGCTGCCACTGGACGACCTTGGCCAGCCCGGTACGGGTGATCTCCTCGATCACCGGGACGTCCGCGTAGACGGGAGTCCCGGGGAAGAGCCGCAGCACCTCCTCCGTGCCGAAGTAGTGGTCCGGGTGCGGGTGCGTGATCACGATCGCGGCGAGCGTGCGGGCCTTGCCGGCCACCCACTCCGCCAGTTCGCGCCCGGCGCTGCGGGTCAGCTGCGTGTCGACCAGCAGCGCGTGCCGCGGGCCGAAGACCAGGGCGGAGGTGGCGAAGAAGGCGGACTCGGGCCCGGTGAAGACGTCCACTTCGAGCAGGGCGCGCTCCGGCCCGCCGCCTGGACCGGACCCGGGACCGTCGCCTGGGCCACCGGCCGGGCCGGGTGCCCGTTCCCCCTGCGGCCCGCTCCGCTCCGAAGCGCTGCCCTCCGCAGCGCCACCCTCCCAAGCGCCACCCTCCGCAGCGCTCCCGGACGCCTCGCGCCGGGCGGCCGTCCCCGGCTCCTCGCCCTGGCCGGGCGGCACCGTGGGCTCGGACTTCGCCGGAGTGCCGGCGGCCCGGCCGCGCCTTCTCGCCATCGCTCGCCTCTTCCGCTTCCGCGTCGCAGCGATCCGTACGATCCGCGTGATCCGTCGTCGTCCGCCGTTCGTCGCCCGCTCTATCCAAATGATGGCAAATTGCGGCTCTTCGCCAGGTATTTCACCACTTCTCGGCGCGCCAGCCCGTCGGGTCCACTCCTCCGGGGACCGGGCCGTCCAACGGGTAGGGCTCCCGGGTGAGCACAAAGGTGCCCAGATCCAGATGGCTGACCGCGCCGTTCGCGTCGCGCACGACGCGCAGCGGCTCGCCGTGCCAGTAGCCGCCCTCGGCGATCCAGGTCTCCCCGTCGTCCGCGCGGTGGAGCCGGGCCTCGCGGTTGCCGCTGCCGGTCAGCGGGGCCAGTTCCAGCTCGTCCGCCCCCACCAGACGCAGCCCGTAGCCGGTCGGTCCCCAGTACCAGGGCCCGGTCAGCGCCAGCACCTGCGGATCGCAGGAGGCCAGCGGCCGCCACGGCTCCGGGATCCGCGGCTCGCGCTCGGCGACGATCCGCAGCAGGTCCGTACTGAGCTCGCCGAAGGCCGGCCCGGGACTGGCCGTGGCGTTGGCCAGCACGACGACGCCGAGCCGCTCCTCGGGGGCGATCCACAGCATCGCCAGGAACCCGGGGAGTGAACCGGTGTGCCCGGCCAGGGAGAGGCCGCCCGCCTGACGCAGCGCCAGGCCGAGCCCGTACCGCTCCTCGCCGTCCGCCTGGCACTCGCGCATCTCCGCCACCGATCCGGCGGCCAGCACCCGGTCGTCCCCGGCCGCCAGGAACGCCGCCCAGCGGGTCAGGTCCCCGACGGTGGACCAGAGCTCTCCGGCCGGCGCCATCCGCCCTGTCCGCTGGAGCGGCTCGGACAGGATCACGTCCGCCCACGGGTGCACCGCCCAGCCGCCCGCGTGCGGAGCGTCCGGCAGCGCGCTGGTCCGGCGCATCCCGAGCGGCCGGAGCACCTCGCGGTGCAGCACGGTGTACCAGTCGTCCCCGCGCAGCTGCTCGACCAGTGCGCCCAGCAGCGCGAATCCGACATTGGAGTAGTGGAAGAGGCGTCCCGGCTCGTGCCGCAGCGGCGGGTGCTGCACCAGGTCGGCGAGCTCGGGCCGCAGCGCCCCGTCGGTCCGCTCCCACCACGGGCCGGGCGGCTCGTTGGTGAGCCCGGAGGTGTGCGAGAGCAGTTGGCGGACGGTCACCTCGCCCACGGCCGGGCCGACGACGGGAAGATGCTGCCCGAGCCGGTCCGAGAGGTTCAGCAGCCCCTCGTCGCGTAGCCGCATCACCTGCACGGCCACGAAGGTCTTGGTGATCGAGCCGATCCGGAACTGCGTGTCCGGATCGGGCGCGTGCCCGTCCACCATGCTGCGCGAGCCCCACCACCGCTGCTCACCGTCGCGCAGCACGGCCGCCACCACGGCGGGCAGCCGCCCGTCGCGCTGCGCGACCGCCAGACGGTGGGCGAGCGCGCGGCGCGTGTCCGGCAGCAGTTCGGTGAAGTCGTCGTCGCCGACGGTGGTGCGGCCGGATACGCCGGATCGAGGGTTCGCCATGGCTCGACGCTAATCGCCCGGCTCGGGCAGGGCGAGGCGATTTCGGGGGTGTCGACTACACGAACGCGGCCAGGACGTCGATCTCCGCCTGGAGCCGCTCGGCCTGATCGGGACGGCCGACCCTGCGGTAGGTCTCGGCGGCGGCCTCCCGCTCGGCGAGCTCCGCCCGCACGATCGCACGGACGTCGTCCTCCGTCAGCACACGCCGCGCGACCTCGGCCGCACCAACGCCGACGGGGCTCTGCTCGATGGCCGACGCACGGAGCCCGGCTCCGCCGGAGACCGCGTCCGCCGGAACCGCCTCGGCGTTCTCGATCGCGCCGAGCGTCGCGCGCAGCACGGAGGCGCAGAGACGGTCACGGCCCTTGATCGCGACAGCGAGGGCGTCGCGCAAGCGGTGACGCAGCGGGGCGGGGACGGGCGGTGTCGTGGGTCCGGTGATCGGCTCGGTCGTCATGGCGAGGACGATAGGCGCTCGCGCCCGGTGGTTTCGACCTGTTTTCGCCCGCGTTTCTCCGGTGGCAGGACGCGAATTCGCTCCTCCCGAGGGTGAGAACACGCAGCGACAGTTGCCCCAGCGCGTCCACGTCGTTGGTCCAGGCATGACGGCAGACTCGTTGAGCCCCTCTCCGCCAACGGAAGAAACGTTTCCGCAGTCCCCTCGGCGCCAGCAGCACCCGCCGGCGCCGACGCAACCACGGCAGGGCCTCAGACAGCAGCAGGACGAGCCCATCTACGCGCACCTGGCCAAGGCCTGGCACCGCGAGGGCCGCACCGTCCCCGGCGAGCCGGATCTGGAGTGGCGCCGCCTGACCAAGGGCCTACGGACCGCGCCGCTTCCGGCCCCGCGCGACGGCACCACCCTTTCCGGCAAGCACCGCAGAGATCCCGAAGGGCAAGAGCAGTGACGTCTCCTCAGGCTTCCGCCCCCCAGCCGCCCGCCGACCGGGCCTCGCGGACCAGGTCCCGCGCCGTGGCCCAGCCGGGAGCCGGACCGGACCACACCGCCGCGGGAAGCGCCCCGGGCAGCTCGCAGGACGACCCCTGCGCCCCCACCGCGCCTGCCGCGCCTGCGGCGTCTGCGTCCCCTGCTGCCCGCGTCGCCTGCGGCGCCGAGATCCGGCTCCACCTCGTCGCCGGACCCGACAGCGAGATCCCCTTCCCCGCGCGGCTGACCTACACCCAGGCCGACCCCTACGCCGTCCGCCTGCACTGCCGCACCGGCCCGGCCGCCACAGTGACCTGGGTACTCTCCCGCGAAACCCTGCACCACGGGCTCGACCGGCCCAGCGGCGTCGGCGACGTCCACATCCAGCCCGCCCCCGGGCCGGGGCCCGACGGCCAGGAATCCGTGCTGATCACCCTCGGCAGCGGGCGGGACGCGGCCCTCCTGCGCGGCGTCACCGCCCAGCTCCGGCACTTCCTGGAGCTGTCCGCCGCCGTCGTACCCCTCGGCGCCGAGCACCAGCACCTCGACATCGACGCCCTCATCTCCCGCCTGCGCCACGAACCTTGACCCGCGGATCGGTGGGCCGGCAAAGCGCCTCCCCTGCCTGCTGCGCCCCGCGCCGCCCCGCACCTCTCGTGCGTCCGGTGCGCCGCGTGCATCCGGTGCATCTTTCAGCGTCCTTCAGCGTCCTTCAGCGTCCTTCAGCGTCCACGAGGAGTCGGCGATGCTGCCGCCGACGTAGCCTCAAGGTGTGCCCAGCACCGAGCGCCGCGAGTACCCCGAGCGGCCCCACCATCCCGGGTCCCCGGCGTACGCCGAACGACCGTCGCGGTTCCCCGACGCGGTGCTGTGGACCCGCGGCGCGGTCCGCGTGCCGCGCCCGGAGACGGACGCGACCGCGTCGGTCCTGCCCGACGGGTGCATGGACCTGCTGTGGACCGAGGGACGCCTCCTCGTGGCCGGCCCCGACACCCACGCCTACCGGCCCGGACCGGACCTGCCCGGCCCGTGGGCCGGCGTCCGCTTCCACCCCGGCACCGCGCCCGCCCTGCTGGGCGTCCCCGCCCATGCGCTGCGGGACCTCCGCGTCGACCTCGCCGACCTGACGCTGCTCCCGGCCTGCGAGGTACGCCTGCTCACCGAACACGTCGACGCCGCCCTGGACCCTGCCGCCGCCCTGGAGGACCTCGCCCTCCGGCTCGCCGCCCGTGCTCCGGATCCGGACCCGCTGCTGCACTCCGTCGTCGCCTCCCTGACGGCGGGCCGCTCCGTCGCGGCGACCGCCGACGCCGTCGGCCTCGGCGCCCGACGGCTCCACCGACGCTCCCTCGACGCCTTCGGCTACGGGCCCAAGACCCTCGCCCGTATCCTGCGCCTCCAACGCGCCCTCGCCCTGGCCCGCACCGGCGTCCCCCTCGCGGACACGGCGGCCCGCACCGGCTACGCCGACCAGGCCCACTTCGCCCGCGACGTCCGGGAGTTCACCGGCTCCTCGCTCACCGCCCTGCTCGGCCGCCGCTGACCGCGCCACCGCTGACGTCGACAGCCCCCACCCGCACCCGCGCCTGCCCCCGGCACACCGGCTACAGCGGCGCCAGCAGGTCCACTCCGTTCCCGTCCGGATCGTGCACCGTCGCGTACCGCTGACCCCAGAACGCGTCCCACGGCTTCAACTCCCCGTGGTACCCGGCACCGACCAGTTCCTCATAGAGGGCGTCCACCTGCGCGGGCTCTTGGCACCGGAACGCGATCCCCACCCGTCCGCCCGCCGCGGGCGCGCGCCACTCCGGATGGAACGACCGCACCGTCCCCTCGGTGTCCAGCACCAGCGACAGCCCTCCGGGCAGAGCCGCCTCGACGTGCGGCTGCTCCTCCGCCCCTTCGGGGAACCCCAACCCCAACCGCCGGTAGAACGCCACCGACGCGGCCATGTCCGAGACGACCAGCCCGACGAAAGCGAACCGCGGCGCAGATGTTGTCTTCGTGTTCTCCATGCCCGCGAGCCTAGGTCGGCGGTTCGCCGCAGGTCTTGAAGGAAACGGACATCACCCGGCGGGGTAAGCCGCCTGGTACGCCAGCCGCGCCTCGGCGCCGTCCCCGACCTGCCCGAGGAACTCGTCCAACCGCAGGAACTCCTCCCAGGTCTCCCGCCCGCTCGCCGCGCAGAGCCGCGCCACCACACGATCCTCCAGGTCGGGGACGCGCTTGCCCTTCCACACCTTGTCGGCCAGGCTCACCAGCAGATCCTCGGTCCCCACCTCCGCGGACCCCCACGCGGCGTGCGTCCCCGCGAAGCGCGCCAGCGGGTCCGGCACGCCGTGCGCACGCAGCAACTCCCGCCCCCGCTCCTCATGAAGCGAGCCGGGCCCCGTCAACTCCTCGGGGTGCAGCGTCTTGCCGACATCGTGGGTGGCGGCCCCGAACAGCACGGCCTCACCGTCGAGGACGAGCCCGGGGCAGCACCGCTCGACCCACTCGACGAGTTGCGCGGCGACATCGTGCACCAGCCGCAGATGCGCGACCAGCCGCAGCGGCGCGCCCAAGCGCTCCAGCAGCTCGGCCACCTCCAACGGCAGCGGCCGCAACGGCGGTTCACCGCCGAGGGCGGTGGCGGCCGAGAGTACGTCCCGGGTGACCATCGGGTCAGTGTAGGAGCGGCGGCTCAGCTCTGTGCCATGTCCACGAAACGCGAGTAGTGGCCCTGGAAGGCCACCGTGATCGTCGCCGTCGGGCCGTTACGGTGCTTGGCGACGATCAGGTCGGCCTCGCCGGCGCGTGGGGACTCCTTCTCGTAGGCGTCCTCGCGGTGCAGCAGGATGACCATGTCGGCGTCCTGTTCGATCGAGCCCGACTCACGCAGGTCCGAGACCATCGGCCGCTTGTCGGTGCGCTGTTCGGGGCCACGGTTCAGCTGCGACAGCGCGATGACCGGCAGTTCCAGCTCCTTGGCCAGCAGCTTGAGGTTTCGGGACATCTCCGAGACCTCCTGCTGGCGACTCTCGGCCCGACGCGAGCCGCCGTTCTGCATCAGCTGGAGGTAGTCGATGACGACCAGCCGCAGGTCGTTGCGCTGCTTGAGGCGGCGGCACTTCGCGCGGATCTCCATCATCGACAGGTTCGGGGAGTCGTCGATGTAGAGCGGCGAGTCATTCAGGTCCTGCATGCGGCGCGCGAGACGGGTCCAGTCCTCGTCCGTCATCGCGCCGGTGCGCATGTGGTGCAGCGCGACCCGCGCCTCCGCCGAGAGGAGACGCATCGCGATCTCGTTGCGTCCCATTTCCAGCGAGAAGAAAACGCTCGGAATCTTGTGCTTGATCGAACAGGAACGGGCAAAATCAAGCGCCAAAGTGGACTTACCCATGGCCGGACGTGCCGCGACGACGATCATCTGGCCCGGGTGGAGGCCGTTGGTCAGCGAGTCGAGGTCGGCGAAGCCGGTGGGGACGCCGGACATCTGGCCGCTGCGGGAGCCGATCGACTCGATCTCGTCGAGGGCGCCCTCCATGATGTCGGCGAGCGGGGCGTAGTCCTCGTTGGTGCGCTGCTCGGTGACGGCGTAGATCTCCGCCTGGGCGCGGTTGACGATCTCGTCGACGTCGCCCTCGGCGGCGTAGCCGAGGCCGGCGATGCGGGTGCCCGCCTCGACGAGGCGGCGCAGGACGGCGCGCTCGTGGACGATCTCCGCGTAGTACTCGGCGTTGGCCGCGGTGGGGACCGAGTTGACGAGGGTGTGCAGGTAGGAGGGGCCGCCGATGCGGGTGATCTCGCCGCGCTTGACGAGCTCGCTGGCGACGGTGATCGGGTCGGCCGGCTCGCCGCGGGCGTAGAGGTCGAGGATGGCGCCGTGGATCAGCTCGTGGGCGGGCCGGTAGTAGTCGCCCGGCTTGAGGACCTCGACGACGTCGGCGATCGCGTCCTTCGACAGCAGCATGCCGCCGAGGACGGACTGCTCGGCCGCGAGGTCCTGCGGCGGGACGCGCTCGAAGCCGGCGTCGGAACCGGAGCCGGACCCGCCGGAGCCACCCGAGCCGTCCGCAGAACCGTTACCGCGCTCCCCGCCGCCGCGCCTCTCGCCGCGGTCGCCGCCCTCGCGGCGGCGCGAGAAGGGCAGGCGGTCGCCGGGGCCGTCCCCGGCGTGGCCGCCCGGGGCGGGCCACTCGTCCTCCGGCGGCGGGGGGACGTCCTCGAACCCGCCGTCGTCGTACGGTGCCCCGCTCATCGGTGCCGCCTTCCCTGCCGTGCCGTGCCGCCCTACCGTGCCGTAGCGGTCCATTCAACGGCACCGCTCGGACAATGGCCAAGATGGTTATCCACAGGGGGTGTGGATGACGGCTCGCTACCTGTGGAGAACTGCCCTCAGGCTGTGCACGACGCGGGGGACAACCTGTGGACAAGCTCACGCCGCCGCCGAAATGAACGCTCTGACCTGCGAGAATGCCAGCCTCTCCGACATCCGGAGAAAAAGTTCACAACCCGGCTGAAGATCATGACAAACGGTACGCGAGCGACTCCGACCCGCAGCAGTTCGTAATGACCAAAGAGCAGTTGCACCGCTTACCTGTGGATGACTACCGTAGGACCATGAGACTGCGCCAGCGCCCCCTCGACCGCGAGATCCTCGCGCTCGCCCTCCCCGCCTTCGGCGCACTCATCGCCGAGCCGCTCTTCCTGATGGCGGACTCCGCCATCGTGGGCCATCTCGGCACGGCTCAGCTCGCCGGACTCGGCGTCTCCGCCGCACTGCTGGCGACGCTCGTCAACGTCTTCGTCTTCCTCGCCTACGCCACCACCGCAGCCGTCGCCCGGCGCATCGGCTCCGGCGACCGGCAGGCCGCGCTCAAGCAGGGCGTCGACGGCATCTGGCTGGCGCTGCTGATCTCCGTCGCGGTCGTGACCGTCGCCGTCCCCGTCGCGCCCGCCGTGGTCCGGCTGTTCGGAGCCTCGTCCACCGCCGCACCCTACGCGGTCGACTACCTGCGGATCAGCTGCGCCGGCATTCCCGCGATGCTCATCGTGCTCGCCGCCACCGGCGTGCTGCGCGGCCTGCAGGACACCCGCACCCCCCTCGTCGTCGCCGTCGCCGGATTCTCCTCGAACCTGCTGCTCAACCTGACCCTCGTCTACGGCGCCGGCCTCGGCATCTCCGGCTCCGCGCTCGGCACCGTGATCGCGCAGTGGGGCATGGCCGCCGCCTACCTCACCGTCGTGGTCCGCGGCATCCGCGTCAACCACTCCGGCGAGGGGAGCTGGTGGAGTGTCCTGCGTCCGGACCTGCCCGGCATCCGGGCCGGCGCGACCGCCGGGGTCCCGCTGCTGGTCCGCACGCTGAGCCTGCGGGCGATCCTGCTCATCGCGACCGCCGTCGCCGCCCGCCTGGGCAACACCTCCATCGCCGCGCACCAGGTCGCGATGTCGCTGTGGAGCTTTCTGGCGTTCGCGCTCGACGCCATCGCCATCGCCGGGCAGGCGCTGATCGGCAGGGCGCTGGGCGCGGGCGACGCGGCGGGAGCGCGGGCCGCGACGCGGCGGATGGTCGAGTGGGGCGTCGGCGCGGGCGTGGTCCTCGGTGCTCTGCTGATCCCGGCGCACGCGCTGTACCTGCCGCTGTTCACCAGCGATCCCGAGGTGCAGCGGCAGATCCTGCCGGTGCTGGTGGTCGCCGGGGTGATGCAGCCGGTGTGCGGGGTGGTCTTCGTCCTGGACGGCGTCCTCATGGGCGCGGGCGACGGCCCCTACCTGGCCTGGGCGATGCTGGCGACGCTGCTGCTGTACGCACCGGTGGCGCTGTGGTTCGGCGGGCAGAACCTGACCGGGCTCTGGGTCGCGATCGGCTTCGCCATGGTGGTCCGCGGTGTCTCGATGGCGCTGCGCGCCCGCACCGGCGCCTGGCTGGTGACCGGAGCCGTCCGGGCGTAGGGACCGTCCGGTTCAGGTGCCGTGCATGGCGAAGGGGCGCGGGATCGGAGATCCCGCGCCCCTTCTCAGCTCAGTTGAGCGATCGTCAGGCGGCGACGACGTTGACGCTGATGAGCGCGGCAACCTCGGGGTGCAGCTTGACGGTGACCTGGTGGGCACCGGTGGTCTTGATCGGGGAGCCGATCTCGACGCGGCGCTTGTCGACCAGCGGGCCGTCGACGGCCTTGATGGCCTCGACGACGTCGCCCGGGGTCACCGAGCCGAACAGGCGACCGGCGTCGCCCGCGCGGACGGCCAGCTTGACGGCGAGCGCCTCAAGCTTGGCCTTGACCTCGTTGGCCTGCTCCAGGGTCTGGATCTCGTGGATCTTGCGGGCGCGACGGATCGCGTCCACGTCCTTCTGGCCGCCCTTGGTCCAGCGGATGGCGAAGCCACGCGGGACCAGGTAGTTGCGGGCGTAGCCGTCCTTGACCTCGACGATGTCGCCGGCGGTGCCGAGGCCGGAGACCTCGTTCGTGAGGATGATCTTCATGATTCGGTCACCCTCCTATTCAGCGAGCGGTCGAGGTGTAGGGCAGCAGAGCGACCTCGCGGCTGTTCTTCACAGCCGTGGCCACGTCGCGCTGGTGCTGGGTGCAGTTGCCGGTGACCCGGCGAGCGCGGATCTTCCCACGGTCGGAGATGAACTTGCGAAGCAGGTTCGTGTCCTTGTAGTCGACGTAGGTGATCTTGTCCTTGCAGAAGACGCAAACCTTCTTCTTAGGCTTGCGCACGGGCGGCTTCGCCATCGTGTACTCCAGTGTTCGTGATCAAGTCTTGGGTTGACCGCCAAGTGCGGTCAGACCGCTGAGCGCGGTCGCCGAGCCGCCGTCTAGAACGGGGGCTCGTCCGAGAAACCGCCGCCGGCCGGGGCTCCCCAGCCGCCGCCACCCTGCTGACCGCCACCGCCGGCCGGGGCGCTGGACGCCCACGGGTCGTCGGACGGGCCGGACTGGGAACCACCGCCCCAGCCACCGCCCTGCTGGCCGCCGCCGTAACCGCCGCCGCCCTGCTGGCCGCCGCCGAAGCCGCCGCCGGGACCACCGGAGCGCTGGGCCCGGGTGACCTTGGCGGTCGCCGAGCGCAGGCTCGGACCGACCTCGTCGACCTCGACCTCGAAGACGGTCCGCTTCTCGCCTTCCTTGGTCTCGTAGGAGCGCTGACGCAGGCGGCCCTGCACGATGACGCGCATGCCGCGCTGCAGCGACTCGGCCACGTTCTCCGCGGGCTGCCGCCAGACGTTGCACGTGAGGAAGAGGCTCTCGCCGTCCTTCCACTCGTTGGTCTGGCGGTCGAAGGTGCGGGGGGTCGACGCGATGCGGAACTTCGCGACGGCCGCACCCGACGGGGTGAACCGCAGCTCAGGGTCGTCGACAAGGTTGCCGACAAGGGTGATGACGGTCTCGCCTGCCATGTTCGACCTCTCGGGAGAAGACGTGCGGGATTAGCTCGATTGCGGGGTGCTGCCGACGTGCCGGAGCACGGTCAGCCGCGGGTTGCTCGGATGCTCCACCCGGCATACGGCCGAGCGGGAGCGGCATTGCTCAGTGGGTGTCCGGGCGCAGGACCTTGGTGCGCAGCACCTGCTCGCTCAGGTTGAGCTGACGGTCCAGCTCCTTGACGACAGCAGGCTCAGCCTTGATGTCGAGCACGGAGTAGATGCCCTCGGACTGCTTCTTGATCTCGTACGCCAGACGGCGACGACCCCAGGTGTCGATCTTCTCGACCGAACCGCCGCCAGTCTTGACGACGTTGGCGAAGTTCTCGATCAGCGGGGCGACAGCGCGCTCCTCGACGGAAGGGTCGAGGATCACCATGACCTCGTAGTGACGCATTGCGGAACCCACCTCCTTTGGACTCAGGCGGCCACGGTCTTTCCGTGGCAGGAGGGTCTTCAATACACGTCGGCAACGGTAGCGGCCGCCACTGACAACGTCGGGAACGACAATGCCGGACGGAACCACACCGGTGCAGACGGTCCAGCCTACAGGCACCCGATCGGGGGCTTGAAATCCACCCTCGTACCGCCGCAATCTGTACACATCGGGTACGAGGCGCACTACTGTGCGTCATCGTCTGACCTCCCTAAGGAGGCGGTCCCATGGCTCAGTCAGCCCCGCCGGTCCGTGCCGCCGGCCAGGCCCCCCGCCGCAATCCGGTGGCAGCCCTGTTCAACACCGACGGCAAGCCACACCCCCTGGAGAACACGCTCACCGCCGTCACCGCGGTCCTCGGCATCATCTCGATCGCCACCTGCGCCTTCCACAGCCTGCACATCCTGGCCTCCTGGACAGGCCTGGCCGGGGTGATCACGGCGGCGTTCGCGCAGTACAGGTCCGCGACGACAGCCGAACGCTTCGTCATCGTGGTGACCGGCGGCATGGCCGCGGTCGGCCTCGGCATCGGCCTCGCCCACGGCGGGCTGATCTGACCAGGGAACCGACCCGTCCGGCCGGCTGGTCCGACCTCTGATCCCACCCTCCGAACCGAGCGGCCGCGCGCGCAGGTCCGTGCGGCACGTCACCTCTATGGGGTGCTCCGCCAGGGCAGTAGGCTGCGCACTTGACGCGATCCACGCCCGAGGAGCACCCCCACATGAGCCTGCGCCTGAGGACCATCAGCCGCGAGGAGCACCTGGCCTTCATCCGGAGCCTGCCGTCCGCGAGCCACATGCAGGTGCCCTCCTGGGCGGACGTCAAGGCGGAGTGGCGCAACGAGTCGATCGGCTGGTTCGACGAGCGCGACCAGATCGTGGGAGCCGGCCTGGTGCTCTACCGGCAGCTGCCCAAGGTCAAGCGCTACCTGGCCTACCTCCCCGAGGGCCCGGTGATCGACTGGTTCGACCCGAACCTCGACGGCTGGCTGCGCCCGATGCTGGACCACCTGAAGGGCCAGGGCGCCTTCACGGTGAAGATGGGCCCGCCGGTGATCATCCGGCGCTGGCAGGCGGAGACCATCAAGAACGCCATCGCGGGCGGGCAGGCCAAGCGCCTGCGCGACATCGAGGCGGACTGGTACGAGCCGCGCGCGATCGACACCGCGGACCGGCTGCGCCGGATGGGCTGGCAGCAGGGCGAGGACGGCGGCGCCGGCTTCGGCGACGTGCAGCCGCGCTACGTCTTCCAGGTGCCGCTGGCCAACCGCTCCCTTGACGACATCCTCAAGGGCTTCAACCAGCTGTGGCGCCGCAACATCAAGAAGGCCGAGAAGTCGGGCGTCGAGATCGTCCAGGGCGGCTACGACGACCTGCCGGTCTTCCACCAGCTCTACCTGGAGACCGCGGAGCGCGACAAGTTCATCCCGCGCCCGCTGTCGTACTTCCAGCGTCAGTGGCGCGCACTGACCGCCGAGGACCCCAACCGGATGCGCCTGTACCTGGCGTACCACGAGGGCGACCCGCTGGCGGGCACCACCATGATCACCGTGGGCCAGCACGTCTGGTACTCCTACGGCGCCTCCACCGTGCACAAGCGCGAGGTGCAGCCGAACAACGCGATCCAGTGGCGGATGATGCGCGACGCCTACGCGCTCGGCGCGACCGTCTACGACCTGCGCGGCATCAGCGACACCCTGGACGAGACCGACCACCTCTTCGGTCTGATCCGGTTCAAGGTGGGCACCGGCGGCCAGGCGGCTGAGTACCTGGGCGAATGGGACTTCCCGCTCAACAAGCTGCTGCACAAGGCCCTGGACATGTACATGCAGCGTCGCTGACGCGACGTCCGCGTACGTGTGGGGCGGCCCGTCCGCGTACGCTTCAACGACCGACACCGGAACGCGGAAGGCCTCCCATGGCGCTCAGTATGTATGTGGACACCCCCCGTTGGCGTGACCACCAGCGCAAGGTGCTGGGGGCCTTCCCCGGCCTGGTGCCGGTCGCCAAGGGCAACGGCTACGGCTTCCGCAACACCCGGCTGGCTGAGGAGGCCACCCGCCTCGGCGCCGACATGCTGGCCGTCGGCACCGCGTACGAGGCCGCCGAGCTCAAGGACTTCTTCGGCCGCGACCTGATCGTGCTCACCCCCTACCGCATCGGCGAGGACCCGGTCCCGCTGCCGCACCGGGTGATCCGTACCGTCGGCTCCGTCGACGGGGTCCGCGCCCTGGTGGGCGGCCGGGTGATCGTGGAGTGCATGACCAGCATGCGGCGGCACGGGGTCACCCCCGAGGACCTGCCCAAGCTGCGCATGGCCGTCGACGACGTCCGGCTGGAGGGCTTCGCCGTCCACCTGCCGATGGACCGCCCCGACGGCGTGGACCCCCTCGGCGAGACCGCCCGCTGGGTCGACCAGCTGCGCACCGCCGGCCTGCCGGTGCGCACCCTGTTCGTCAGCCACCTCTCCGCCTCGGAGATGGAGCAGCTCCAGGGTTGGTACCCCGACGTGCGCTTCCGCGCCCGCATCGGCACCCAGCTGTGGCTCGGCGACCACGAGGCGATCGAGTGCCGCGGCACCGTCATGGACGTGCACCGCATGGCCAAGGGCGACCGCTTCGGCTACCGCCAGCACCGCGTCTCCGGCGACGGCCACCTGCTGGTCGTGGCCGGCGGCACGGCCCACGGCGTGGGCCTGGAGGCCCCCAAGAACATGTCCGGGCTCACCCCCCGCGCCAAGAACCTCGCCCGCGCGGGCCTCGCCACCCTCGGCCGCAACACCAGCCCCTTCAGCTGGAGCGGCACCAAGCTCGGCTTCGCCGAGCCCCCGCACATGCAGGTCTCCCTGCTCTGGGTCCCGGGCGAGGTCGCCCCGCCCACCGTCGGCGAGGAACTGCGCGCCACGCTGCGGCACACCACGACGCTGTTCGACCGGATCGTCGACCGGCACTGAAGGACCGGTACTGAAGGAACGGCACTGAACGACCGCGACGGACGACAGAACGGCTGAGGGGCGACGCGTGACGCGTCGCCCCTCAGCCGGTTCCACCCGCCGACGTCCCGCCTCAGCCTCAGCGGTCGAGGTGGGCGCTGCCGACCGCGTAGCTCGTCGCGCCGCTGGGGCGGGTGGTGTCGGTCGGAGCCGCCTGCACCTTGACCCCGGTGAGCGTGAAGACGTCCGCCGCGCCGTCCAGGACGCCGCCGGAGGGGTCGTCGCTGCCGTCCGCGCGGACCGGATCGCCGGCCGGGGAGAGGGCGTCGCGGACGATCACCACGACCAGGTAGAGCGTCCCCAGGATGTGGAGCGCGATCGAGGCGTGGTACCAGTCCGGCGGCAGACCCCGCTGGTTGGGAGAGGCGCTGTAGGCGAGGTAGTACCAGACCCCGAGGAAGTACAGCACCTCGCACGCCTGCCAGATCAGGAAGTCACGCCAACGCGGGCGCGCCAGCACGGCCAGCGGCAGCAGCCACAGCACGTACTGCGGCGAGTAGACCTTGTTGGTCAGCGTGAAGGCGGCGACCACCAGGAAGGCCAGCTGCGCGAAGCGCGGCCTGCGGCGCGCCGCGAGCGCCAGCCAGCCGATGCCGAGGAAGCACACGACCAGCAGGACCGCGATGATCGTGTTGATCGTGTTGGTCGACGCGTTCAGCCAGCCGTTCTGGGTGAGGATCAGCCAGAACGAGCCGAAGTCCACCCCGCGCGACTCGCTGAAGGTGTAGAAGGTCGCCCATCCCGAGAAGTTGGCGATCATGAACGGGATGTCGACCAGCAGCCAGGCCACCGCCGCCCCGGCCAGGGCCTGGCCGAACTCGCGCATCCGGCCCGCCCGCAGGCAGAGCACCAGCAGCGGGCCCAGCAGGAAGACCGGGTAGAGCTTCGCCGCCGTCGCCAGACCGATCAGCACACCCGCCCACACGGGGTACCGCCGCGCCCACAGGGCCATGCCGACCGCGGCGAGCGCGACCGCCAGCATGTCCCAGTTGATCGTCCCGTCCAGCGCCAGCACCGGCGCCAGGGCGAACAGCAGCGCGTCCCACGGGCGACGGCGGTGCGTGCGCGACACCGCGACCACGGCCACGACCGCGCAGATCAGCAGCATCCCGGCGTTGACCAGGTAGAAGATCTGCTCCCGGTAGACGTCCCCGCCGCCGGTCGGCGTCAGCTGCGCCGCACCCCACACGAAGAGCCCGGTGAGCACCGGGTACTCCAGGTACTGCATGGTCGGGTCGGTGGAGCCGGGGATCTTGTCGACGTAGGGGATGTTGCCCGGCAGGTTGAAGCCGCGCAGCGTGAACAGGTGCGGGATGTCGCTGTAGCAGGCGTGGTCGTACTGTGCCGAGGCGCCGTAGAACCAGCCGCTGTCGTAGCAGGGCACCTTCTGCACCATGCCGAGCGCCCAGACCACCACGGTGATCACGGCGAGCACGCGGGCCGCCGTCCACCAGCTGACCCCGAGCAGCGCGTGCCGGCCGGGGGCGCCCCCGATCAGCTCGCTGGCGGCCGCGGAGACGGGATCCTCGTCCGCCGGCACGACGACGGTGTCCTCGGGGGGCGGCACGGGCAGCGCCGGGCGCGGCGCGGACGCGTCGCCGGCGCCGTGGGCGCCGTCCTGGTCGTCCGCGTCGTCCTCCTCCGGATCCGCCCACAGGCGCGGCGCCGGCTCGTCTCCCCGGTCGGCGTCGCCGGCCTGCTGGTCACTCGACGTCATACCGCTCATCCTGCCGCACGATCCTTTCCAGGGGTTGTGGACAACGCGATGCGCTGCGGCACCGATGACGCCACGCGGCCCCCACCCATCCGGGTCGGGGCCGCGTGGCGCTCACTTCACTGGGCTGCGCGGGGCCGGCTACTGGCCGTTGGCCCCGGTGGCGGTCGGAGTCGTTCCCCCGGCGCCACCCGGACCCCCGCCCGGGCCCCCACCGGGACCACCACCTGGCCCGCCGCCGTGGGACTTGGTGCTCGACGACGTCGGACACGGGATGAGGATCTGGTCGCAGCCGGTGGTCGTGCCGCCGTTGTCGGACTGGCTCGGACTCGGCGACGGCGAGGTCGACGCCGACGGGCTGGAGCTGGGGCTCGACGACGCGGAGGCGCTGGCCGAGGCGCTCGGCGACGCGGTCGGCGCGCCCGCCTCGTTGCCGCCCTTGGGCAGCGGTGTCGGGATCGGGAAGTTCTGCACGGGCTGGCCCTGGAGCGCGGCCGTCATGTAGTCGACCCAGACCTGCGTCGGCATCACGGCGCCGAAGACCTTCTGGAATCCGCCGACGCCGGACATGGACTGGAGACCCGACTTGTTGGGGTCCTCCTTGAACATGACCACGGAGGTGGACAGCTGCGGCGTGAAACCGATGAACCAGGCCGACTTGTAGTCGTCGGTGGTACCGGTCTTACCGGCCGCCGGACGCTGCAGGTTCTGGGCGTTGGTACCGGTGCCGCTCTGGACGACGCTCTGGAGCACGTTGGTCACGGTGTTGGCGATGTTCTGCGACAGCACGGGCTTCGCCTGGGGCTTGAGCGACCAGGGCTCCGCCGTGCCGTCGAAGGTGACCTTGGCGACGGAGTACGGGTCGTGGTAGTTGCCCTGGGCGGCGAAGGTCGCGTAGACGTTGGCCATACGGATCGCGCTCGGTGTCGAGGTGCCGATGTAGAAGCCCGCCGTGTCCTTCTGAAGCGACGACCGCTCCAGGCCCAGGCTCAGCGCCATGTTCTCCACGTTGTCGTAGCCGACGTCCTCACCGAGCTGCACGTACGGCGTGTTGATGGAGTTCTCCATCGCGTAGCGCAGCGTCCGGTAGCCGTACATCGTGGTGCTGTCGTTGGCCTGGTGCAGCAGGCCGTCCGGCTCCGGACAGGCGGAGTTGCCGGAGTTGTCCTGCAGGAAGTTGCCCTGCTGGTCATGGATCTTGAGACAGTCGTCCGCGTTGTACTTGCTGTCCGGCGTGATCGGGGTCCGGGTCGTCGAACCAGGGTTGGTGATCGCCCCGTTGGTCAGCGCGGACGCCAGGTCGATCGGCTTGAAGGTCGACCCGACCGGGACACCGAGGGTGTTCGCGTTGTCGGTGTAGTGGCCCTTGTCGGCTCCAACGCCGCCGTAGATGGCGACGATGGCCCCCGTGGACGGGTCCACCGAGGCGGCACCGACCTGGACGTCCTTGTCGGCCGCGTGCTTCTTGGGGTCGATGTTCTTCGACTCCATCTTGGCGACAGCGGCGCTGAGCTCGTTGACCTTCTTCTGGTTGAAGGTCGTGGTGATGCTGTAGCCGCCCTGCGCCAGCTTGGCGTCGGTCAGGTTGCCGCCCGAGTGCGTCTCCGCGTAGTTCTGCGCCAGGTCGACCAGGTAACCCACCTGGCCCTTCAGCTCCTGGTTCGGGACCCACGTCTTCGGCTTCGGGAAGCCGGCGGCGAAGTCGGCGTCGTGCTCTGCCTGCGTCATCCACTTGTTGACGACCATGCGGTTCAGCACGTACTGCCAGCGGCCGGTCGCCCGCTGCCTGGCAGCCGCGTCGGTGTCCACGTTCTGCATGGTGCTGGGCTCGTTCACCGTGGCGGCGATGAAGGCGCCCTCACTGAGCGTCAGCTGCGAGGCGTGCACGCCGTAGTACGCCTCGGCCGCCGCCTCGATGCCGTAGGCGCCGCGGCCGTAGTAGTTGGTGTTGAGGTAGCCGGTAAGGACCTGGTCCTTCGTCATCCCACCGTTGGCGATCTTCACCGAGATCAGGATCTCGCTGAGTTTGCGCGTGGCGGTCTGGGCGCTGTTCAGGTAGACGTTCTTGACGAACTGCTGGGTGATGGTCGAACCCGACTGGACGCTGCCGCCGGTCGCCATGTTCTTGACGGCCCGGAGGATGGACATCGGGTCGACGCCGCTGTTGGTCTCGAACGTCTCGTCCTCGGCCGCCATGAAGTCGTGCTGGACGGGCTGCGGGACGTCGGCGAGCTGGACGTTCTGCCGGTTGAAACCGGTCCGGGCCATGACGGTCTTGCCGTCGTCCCAGTAGAAGATGTTGCCCTGCTTCAGGCTGTCCGCGTTCGCGTTCGGGATGCCCACGTGCGCGTAGGCGTAGCCGACCAGCGCCGTCAGGGCGCCGACGACGAAGAGGAAGCAGCTGGTGACCAGCTTCCACGAGGGCAGCCAGCGGCGGACGCCGCTCTTGCCCCAGCGGGGGTAGTCGATGAAACGCCTCGGCTTCGGCCCGGCCGGGGGCTGATTGCCCCCGCCGCCGGCTCCGCCGCGACGGCCCCCACCGCCCTTGCTCTGCCCGGCACGGCGCATCTCGGCGCGCGTCATCCGCGGCTGTCCCGCACCGCCGCCGGCCGGCCCCATGCCGTGGGAGGCGGGGACGCCGCCCGGCTGCGGGCGGGCGGTGCGGCGCGGCGGCATGCCGTCGCTCGGGCGGGCGGCGCCGCTCGGGCCGTGACCCGACGAGCTCGGCCCCGCGGGGCGGCGGCCGCCGTTCTGCGGCTGCTGCGACTGCGGCGTTCTACGCCGGTGTTCGCTCATGCTGCTTCCAGCTGTTCCTCGGACTGAAGGCTGCGCTGCGGCTGCCTGAAGGCGGTGATCCTGATCCCCCATGGCGACGCGGGCCGAAGAGGCCAGAGTCCGCCAGGGACGGGGACGCGACTGGGGCATCCGCGGTTCCCGTTGTTCCTGACGGCTTTCTGCATAGGCGACAGAGTACGCAGCCTGGGAAGGGGCTTAACCGGGCGTCAATTCTCATTTAGGACATATCGACAACAGATCCTTATGAAAGGTCAGCCAAACTCCCGTTCGGGGACCACAGAACCGTCACTTCCGCGCTGCGTGACGGGCTCTCCTTATACGGAGCCGACAACTGTGAGGCCTGCCACCACGCGCCGCACCGACCCCCTCTTGCCCCCGCGGCAGCGGCGTCATATCGTCTCGATGTATCGGTTCGATACATCGCGGTGGCATACTCGTGATGACGACAGCGGGACCGGGTCGATGCGCACACGAGGCGAAGGAGGCGAAGCCGGATCATGAGCAGGCGCTCGGGCATCCTGGAGTTCGCCGTCCTCGGCCTGCTGCACGACTCGCCCATGCACGGCTACGAGCTGCGTAAGCGGCTCAACGTGCTGCTCGGCTCGTTCCGTGCCTTCTCCTACGGCACGCTCTACCCCTGCCTGAAGAGCCTCGTCGCTCAGGGCTACCTGGTCGAGGACAACCCCGACGCCGAGTACATCCCCGCAACCGCCCTGAACGGCAAGCGATCGAAGATCGTCTACCGGCTGACCGGCGAGGGCAAGCAGCGCTTCGAGGAGCTGCTGGCCGACTCCGGTCCCGATGCCTGGGAGGACGAGCACTTCGGCGTGCACTTCGCCTTCTTCGGCCAGACCGACAAAGCCGTGCGCATGCGCGTGCTGGAAGGTCGCCGGAACCGGCTGGAGGAGCGCCTGGAAAGGATGCGGGCCTCACTCGCCCGCACCCGCGAGCGCTTGGACGCCTACACCCTCGAACTGCAGCGCCACGGCCTTGAGTCGGTCGAGCGCGAGGTCCGCTGGCTCAACGAGCTGATCGAGACCGAGCGCGCGAACCGCGGCGGCCGCGGGCACGCCACCGCCCCACCGGGCGGCGAGCAGCAGTAGCAGCATGCGGGCGGCCGGGGGAGCGCCGGTGATCGGCAGCGACCTACCGCATGACCTATGACGTAACCGCATTGACGAAGGCAGAGACTCGCGCCGCATCGCGCGTCTCACGAGCAACAAGGAGCAACCGGAATGAGTTCGGTTCGCGTAGCCATCGTGGGAGTCGGCAACTGCGCCGCTTCCCTGGTGCAGGGTGTCGAGTACTACAAGGACGCCGACCCGAACAGCCGCGTGCCGGGCCTCATGCACGTGCAGTTCGGTGACTACCACGTCCGTGACGTGGAGTTCGTGGCAGCGTTCGACGTGGACGCCAAGAAGGTCGGCCTCGACCTGGCGGACGCGATCGGCGCCTCCGAGAACAACACCATCAAGATCTGCGACGTGCCGTCCACCGGTGTCCAGGTCCAGCGTGGCCACACCCTCGACGGCCTCGGCAAGTACTACCTGGAGACCATCCAGGAGTCCGCCGAGGAGCCGGTCGACGTGGTCCAGATCCTCAAGGACCGCCAGGTCGACGTCCTGGTCTGCTACCTGCCCGTCGGCTCCGAGGCCGCTGCGAAGTTCTACGCGCAGTGCGCCATCGACGCCAAGGTCGCCTTCGTCAACGCCCTCCCGGTCTTCATCGCCGGCACCAAGGAGTGGGCGGACAAGTTCACCGAGGCCGGTGTGCCGATCGTCGGTGACGACATCAAGTCCCAGGTCGGCGCGACCATCACGCACCGCGTGATGGCGAAGCTGTTCGAGGACCGCGGTGTCGTCCTCGAGCGCACCATGCAGCTGAACGTCGGCGGCAACATGGACTTCAAGAACATGCTCGAGCGCGAGCGCCTGGAGTCCAAGAAGATCTCCAAGACGCAGGCCGTCACCTCCCAGATCCGCGACCGCGAGCTGGGCGCCAAGAACGTCCACATCGGCCCGTCCGACTACGTCGCGTGGCTCGACGACCGCAAGTGGGCCTACGTCCGCCTCGAGGGCCGCGCCTTCGGTGACGTTCCGCTGAACCTGGAGTACAAGCTCGAGGTCTGGGACTCCCCGAACTCGGCCGGCGTCATCATCGACGCGGTGCGCGCGGCGAAGATCGCCAAGGACCGCGGCATCGGCGGCCCGATCCTGTCGGCGTCCTCGTACTTCATGAAGTCCCCGCCGGTCCAGTACTTCGACGACGAGGCCAAGGAGAACGTCGAGAAGTTCATCCGCGGCGAGGTCGAGCGCTGACGCGCTGACGCGCGGACCGGCTCCGACACCCGAAGGGCCCCTGGCTGCCTCCCGGCAGGCGGGGGCCTTCGGCGTTCCCACCCCGGCTCGCCCGGGACCGCCTCGCGGAGCAGGCCTCCCGGAAGGGCAGACCGACGCGGCAGCACGCAGCGCCCTGCAGCACCCTGTCGGCCCGGCGGCCCGGCGGAGCGGCGGCCCGGCGGAGCGGCGGAGCGAGGCCAGACGGCGTCGCCGGGCCGGCTCGCGGCCGGGCCGCGTCACGGCACGGCCTGGCCACGTAGGGCGCAGCCCTGTCCTTGGAGGGGCGACGCGGGCAGGGTCAGATCCCAAGATCGCCGAGTGCTTCACGTGTGACACTTGTGGATCTTGCCGGAGTCTGCGTGCACGCGCGCGCCCCACGTGCCACGCTTGGCCGGTGGCGACGACCCCCTTCCCGCGTGCGCTGCTGCGACTGAGCGGCTTCCGGCGGCTCCTGGCCACCCGGCTGCTGTCGCAGCTGGCCGACGGCGCGTTCCAGGCCGCGCTCGCCGCGTACGTCGTCTTCTCACCCGAGCGCCAGCCGAGCCCGGCCGCCATCGCCTCCGCCTTCGCGGTCCTGCTGCTGCCGTTCTGCCTGATCGGCCCCTTCGCCGGAGTGTTCCTGGACCGCTGGCGCAGGCGGCAGGTGCTGGTGAAGGGCAACATGCTGCGCCTGCTGCTCTGCCTCGCCACCGCCGCCCTCGTCGCCGTCCACGCGCCCACCTGGGTCTTCTTCACCGCCGCGCTGATGGTCACCGGCATCAACCGGTTCGTGCTGGCCGGCCTCTCCGCCGCGCTGCCGCACGTGGTCACCGACGAACTGCTCATCGCCGCCAACTCCCTTGCGCCCACCGCCGGGACGCTGGCCGCCACGGTCGGCGGCGGAGCCGCGTTCGTGGTCCGGCTCGCGCTGCCCGCCGGGGCGGCCAGCAACGCGCTGCTCGTGGCGCTGGCCGGACTCGGGTACGCGGCCTCCGCGCTGGTCGCCACCACGCTCGGCAAGGACTCCCTCGGCCCGGACCGCAAGCAGCGCGAGGCCGCTGCCGAGGCGACCATCCGCAGCGCCGTCGCCGAGACCGCCCGCGGCCTGCTCGACGGCTTCCGGCACCTGGTCCACGACTGCCGCCCCGCCGCCCGCGCGCTCGGCGCGGTCACGGTGCTGCGGTTCTGCTACGGGCTGCTGCTGGTCGTGCTGCTGATGCTCTGCCGCAACACCTTCGCCGCCCCCAGCGACCAGTCGGCGGGGCTGCGCTGGCTCGGCACCGCCCTCGCCGCCTCGGCCGCGGGCTACTTCAGCGCCGCCGCGCTCACCCCCGCCGCGGTACGCCGGTTCACCGTCCCTGGCTGGCTGACGATCTGCTCCGCGCTCGGCGCGGCCGTCACCGCCGGCCTCGGCCTCTTCTTCACGCCCTGGCCGACCATGATCGCCGCCTACGGGCTCGGCCTGCTCACCCAGGGCGCCAAGATCAGCACCGACACCCTCGTCCAGAGCGGCGTCGAGGACGCCTACCGGGGGCGCGTCTTCGCGCTCTACGACGTCCTCTTCAACAGCGCCCTGGTCGCCGCCGCCGGCGTGTGCGCCCTGGTGCTGCCGCTCAGCGGCCGCTCCGTGCCGGTCGTGCTGACGGCAGCGGCCCTGTACGCCGCCACCGCCCTCGTCTACGGCGGGACCCCCCCCCGGCGGGGCGG
>NZ_BBPQ01000004.1:102287-107433 GCF_000787855.1 Streptacidiphilus anmyonensis
GCCCCTGGCGGGCGAGCCCGAACGCGAGCGGTTCCGCCCGGCCCTCCCACCCGTCACCCGGCCACCACCCCTATGCGTGACGCTTCTCGTCCCACCACTGTCGGAGCGCCTCCGAGGCCGCCTCCTCGCCCAGCGGACCGTGCTCCAGGCGCAGCTCCAGCAGGAACTTGTACGCCTCGCCGACCTCCCGGCCCGGCTTGATGCCGAGCAGCGCCATGATCTGGTCGCCGTTCAGGTCCGGCCGGATCGCGTCCAGCTCCTCCTGCTCCTGCAACTGGCCGATCCGCTGCTCCAGGCCGTCGTAGCTGCGCGAGAGCGCGGCGGCCTTCTTCTTGTTGCGGGTGGTGCAGTCCGAGCGGGTCAGCTTGTGCAGGCGGTCCAGCAGCGGGCCCGCGTCGCGCACGTAGCGGCGCACCGCGGAGTCGGTCCACTCGCCGGTGCCGTAGCCGTGGAACCGCAGGTGCAGCTCGACCAGGCGGGACACGTCCGCGATCAGCTCGTTGGAGTACTTGAGCTCACGCAGCCGCTTCTTGGTCATCTTCGCGCCGACCAGCTCGTGGTGGTGGAAGGAGACGCCGCCGCCCGGCTCGAATCGACGGGTGCGCGGCTTGCCGATGTCGTGCAGCAGCGCCGCGAGGCGCAGCGTCAGGTCGGGCTTCCCGTCCCCTGCGCCGGTGCTCTCCAGGTCGATCGCCTGCTCCAGCACGGTCAGGGTGTGCTCGTAGACGTCCTTGTGGCGGTGGTGCTCGTCACGCTCGAGGCGCAGCGCGGGCAGCTCCGGCATGACCCGGTCGGCCAGACCGGTGTCGACGAGCAGGGTCAGGCCCTTGCGCGGGTGCGCGGACAGCAGCAGCTTGTTCAGCTCGCCCTGGATCCGCTCCGCGGAGACGATCTCGATCCGGTCGGCCATGTCCGTCATCGCGGCCACGACCTCGGGCGCCACCTCGAAGTCGAGCTGCGCCGCGAAGCGCGCGGCGCGCAGCATGCGCAGCGGGTCGTCGGAGAAGGACGCCTCCGGCGTGCCGGGCGTGCGCAGCACACCCGCGGCCAGGTCCACCAGCCCGCGGTGCGGGTCGACGAACTCCACCTCGGGCAGCTTCACCGCCATGGCGTTGACGGTGAAGTCGCGCCGGACCAGGTCCTCCGCGATCGTGTCGCCGAAGCTGACCTCCGGCTTGCGGGAGTTCCGGTCGTACAGCTCGGAGCGGTACGTGGTGATCTCGATCTGCAGGTCGTGCTTGCGCACCCCGACCGTGCCGAAGGCGATGCCGACGTCCCACACCGCCTCGCCCCAGCCCTTGACCAGCTTCAGGATCTCCTGGGGCCGGGCGTCGGTGGTGAAGTCCAGGTCGTTGCCGAGACGGCCCAGCAGGGCGTCGCGGACAGAGCCGCCGACCAGCGCGAGAGTGAAGCCGGCCGCCTGGAACCGCTCGCCGAGCTGGACGGCGACGGGGTAGGCGCGCAGGATCTCGCGCACCCTCTCGGCCTGCTGCTCGCTCAGCGCGGCGCCGTCGGCGACGACGGAGGCAGGGGCGGGCTCGGACGCGGGGAGGCCGGGCGGCATAGCGTTGGACACGACAGACAAGGGTACGGGGCGGAACCGCACGGCCGCCGCACAGTTACGACCAGCACAATGGGGATGCCCCACCCTGGACGGCCCGGTCCGGACGGCTCGGCCTCCTCTGCACGGGGCTTCCCGCCCCGCGAGGGCGCCGCCCGTAGCACGCGTAAGCGGAACCGCGCGTCCACAAAACCGCGTCGTACCCCCGTCCGGGGTCGCCTCGCGGCACACGGAACCGCTCGGCGTCGTTACCATGCCAGGGCGCAGGGCGCAGGCCCGAGGCTTGCGCCCCGCCGGTGGGGCACCTCTGGGGACAGCGACGAGAACGGCGAGGACGCGTGAGCGAGGCGGCGACGGGGAGGTGGCGGGCAGGCGGCCGGCCTGAGCGTGGTGACGGCCGCGACGGTGGCGGACGCCCGGACAGGCACGCCCGTGGGCTGCGCCGCCTCGGACGGCTGACACTCGCCTCCGGCCTGGTCGTCCTGGCGGGACCGACGCTCGCCCCCGCCGCCGAGGCCGCGCCGCAGATCAGCGTCACCGAGCTGCCCCCGACGCTGCAGCACGCCGCCGCCCTCGCCCCCGCCGACAGCCACTCCGGAGTCGAGGTGACAATCAACACCGTCACCCCGGCCGTCCCCACCGCGAACGGCGACGTCACCGTGAGCGGCACCGTGCGCAACAGCGAGTCCGGCGCCGTCCAGGGCCTGCACGTCGGCCTGATGACCACCGGGGAGAAGCTGGGCAACCGCTCCGACATCGACGCCCTCGTCGGCGCGGGCAGCCGGCCCACCCCCGGCGACGGCCAGGAGCTGCAGGACCCCGCGCTCAAGCAGAAGATCGGCACCCTCGCCCCCGGCGCCAGCGCCTCCTTCACGATCACCGCGCCGATCTCCAAGCTGGGCCTCGGCTCCGACCCGGACGGCGTCTACTCCCTCGGCGTGGACGCGCAGAACACCGCCAACCTCGACACCGGCTCCGCCGGCCTCGGCATCGCCCGCACGTTCCTGCCGCTGCACGCCAAGGACTCAGGCGTGAAGGCGACGAAGGTGGCCACGCTCTGGCCGGTGACCAACCCGCCGACGCTCCAGGCGCAGACCTACGTCGACCCGTCCTCCCACGCCGAGCAGCCCGTCCTCACCACCGACCTGACCAGCTCGCTCGGGCCGGAGGGACGCCTGGGCCAGCTCGCCTCGATCGGCCAGGCCAACCCCGGCCTGCACCTGACCTGGATGGTCGACCCGGACCTGGTGGACACCGTCAGCGCGATGACGGGCGACTACCAGGTCACCACCGCCGCGGACGCCACCGGCGCCAACGCGAACTGCCACTGCCTCCAGGCCGGCACCAGCCAGGGCCACCAGGCCGCCAAGAACTGGCTCGCGCAGATGCAGAGCACCCTGGCCGCCCCGGCCAAGCCGGACGTGGTCTCGCTCCCCTACGCCGACCCGGACATCGCCTCGCTCGCCCACAACACCACCGCACGCGACCACGTGAGCTCGCTGCTGCCGCTGGTGGGCGGCAGCGTGGGCCTGGACCGGCTCCAGGTGAGCGCCGCCCACGACGTCGCCTGGCCCTACCAGGGCTACATCGACCCCTCGATCGTGTCGCTGGCCAAGTCCATGGGCGCGAGCCAGATCATCGTCAACGGCGACTCCATGCCGGACAGCGCCAACCTGAACTACACCCCGAACGCCGCACGCAAGATCAGCGGCGGGATGACCGCGGTCGTCGCCGACGGGGAGCTGACGAAGCTCTTCTCCCAGGACCTGTCCACCCAGGCCGAGCAGACCGCCGCCGTCCAGCAGTTCCTCGCCGAGACGCTCGCGACCAGCGGGGAGCGCCCCGACCTGCAGCGCGACATCGTGGTGCAGCCGCCGCGCGACCTGTCCGCGGCCACCGCGCAGACCCTGGTCCGCGCCCTCACCGCCGCGCAGGCCGGATCCTGGGTGCAGCCCGTGGACCTCGACACGGTCGTCAAGGACGGGCCCACCGCGGACGCCAACACGCACGTGCCCTCCGCGCACAGCTACCCGTCCTCGCTCCGCGCCACCGAGCTCAGCAGCAACGCCGTCAGCAGCCTCAAGGGCACCCAGGAGGGCCTGACCCAGCTGCAGCGCATCCTCACCCGCCCCGACCGCCTGCGCGAGCCCTTCAACGCCGCCATGGTCCGCTCGGTGTCGACCGGCTGGCGCGCCGACGCCCAGGCCGGGGCGACCTACCAGTCCGACATGTACGCCTACATGTACTCGCTGCAGACGTCGGTCAAGATCCTGGACAAGTCGACGGACGTGGTGGTCCCGGGCGACAACGCCTCGGCCCAGATCGCGGTGAGCGTCGAGAACGACCTCGAGCAGACCGTCACCCGGCTCAGCCTCCACCTGGAGGTCCTGGGCTCCGGCTACCCACGCCTGAAGATCGACTCCCAGCCGGACCAGGACGTCAACATCGCCGGCGGGCGGACCAAGTCGACCATCCGGTTCAAGGTCACGGCCACCGCCAACGGGCAGGTCCAGATGCGCGCGGTGCTCAGTTCCGCGCAGGACGGCTCGGTCATCGACCAGAAGGACTTCACCGTCAGCGTCACCTCGGTGTCGAGCGGCGTCGTCGCTGTCATGGCCAGCGGCGGGTTGCTCGTCCTCCTGGCCGGTCTGCGGCTGTACTGGAAGCGCAAGAAGAACGCGGCCCTCGCTGCCGCCACCGCCGAGGGTCCCGATGACCCGACGGCCACCGAGGACCAGGAGGCAGACGCATGACCGCGCCGCGAGACGGCAGGACCCCGCAGGGCACCGGCGGCCCCCACGCGGGGAATCAGGCGCCTGACCCGTATCTGGACCAGACCTACGCGCACGACCCGTACGCCACGGACCCCTACGCGACGGACCCGCACGCGCCCGCCGCGCAGGCGCTCTACGGCGAGGGCGGCTACCCGCCTCCGCCGCAGCCGCCGTTCCAGTCGCCCTTCCACACCCCCTTCCAGGCGCCGGCGGCCCCGCAGCCTGGCCTGGTCGACGGGGCGGTCCACGGGGCGGTCCAGGGGGCCCCCCAGGGCGTCCCGCAGGCACAGCCGTACGCCGAGCAGCCCTACCCCGCGCATCCGGCGTACCCGCCGCACCAGCAGCCGTACCCGGGCGCCCCCGGCCCCGCCGACCACCCCGGCGAGTACCTCGGGCAGGGGCAGGGACCCGGGCAGGGACCCGGGCAGGGACCCGGGCAGGGGCAGGGGCAGGGCTACCAGCCGCAGGCCTTCAGCCAGGCCTACGCCGGCCCGCAGCAGACGTTCTCCCCGCAGCAGCCCGGCGTCCAGGGCTGGCCGCAGGATCCGCAGGCCCAACCGGGACAGCCCGGTCAACCGGGCCTGCCGGGCCAGCCCGGTCAGCCAGGACAACCGGGTCAGCCCGGGTCGGACCCGTACGTCGGCGTGGACGAGCTGATCAGCGGCGCGGGCCGCAGACAGCAGGCCCGCGACCACGCCCAGGAGCAGCAGCAGCGCTCCCAGGACGAGGCGTACGACTTCCTCTTCCGCGACAGCGGCCCGAGCCTATACGGCGAGGCGGGCGGCGACTCCGTCGCCGAGACCACCGGCAC
>NZ_BBPQ01000004.1:107858-135774 GCF_000787855.1 Streptacidiphilus anmyonensis
CCGCGACAGCGGCCCGAGCCTATACGGCGAGGCGGGCGGCGACTCCGTCGCCGAGACCACCGGCACCATCCCGCTGCTCCGCGCGGACCTGCCGCAGAGCCAGGACGAGGCAGCGGAGGAGACGGAGCAGGAGTCCGGCGGCGCGCGGGGGGGCAAGGTCGCGAACCTGCTCAACTCCAGCGCCATCATGGCCGCCGGCACCCTGGTCTCGCGCGGCACCGGCTTCCTGCGCACGATGGTCATCGCTGCCGCCATCGGCATCAAGACGATTGGCGACGACTACAGCGTCGCCAACACTCTGCCGACCATGATCTACATCCTCGTAGGTGGTGGAGCGCTCAACGCGGTCTTCGTTCCGCAGCTGGTGCGGAGCATGAAGAACGACGACGACGAAGGCGAGGCCTACGCCAACCGATTGCTGACCCTGGTTGTCGTCGGCTTGGGGGTCGTCGTGCTTGCGGCGGTGCTCGCCGCACCGCTGCTGGTGCGTGCCGTATCCGACACAGCGATGTCCTCACCCGCGTCGGCCGACATGACCGTCGCCTTCGCCCGCTATTGCCTGCCCACGATCTTCTTCATGGGCCTGCACGTAGTCATGGGTCAGATCCTGAACGCGCGCGGGAAGTTCGGCCCGATGATGTGGACCCCTGTCCTCAACAACATCGTCGTCATCTTCACGTTCTCACTCTTCATCTGGGCGTACGGTCCGTGGTCCGCCACACAGATGTCGCCGGAGACCCTGCCCTCGGCCGGAGTCCGGCTGCTCGGAGCCGGGACCCTGCTGGGGCTGGTCGTGCAGTCGCTGGCGATGTTCCCCTATCTGCGCCACTCCGGCCTGCGCTTCCGGCCGCGCTTCGACTGGCGCGGCCACGGCCTCGGCCACGCCGCGAAGCTGGCCAAGTGGACGTTCCTGTTCGTACTCGCCAACCAGGCCGGCTTCCTGGTCGTCACCCAGCTCGCCACCTCCGCCGGTCTTGCATCGGGCGACGCCGGCAAGGGTCTGGCGGCCTACCAGAACGCGCTGCTGATCTGGCAGCTGCCGCAGGCCGTCATCACCGTGTCCATCATGAGCGCGGTGCTGCCCCGGATCTCCCGAGCCGCCGCCGAGGAGGACGGGGTCTCGGTGCGCGACGACCTCTCCTACGGTCTGCGCACCTCGGCCGTGGCGATCGTGCCGGGCGCCTTCGCGTTCCTCGCCCTCGGCCCCGCCATCGGCGCGACCATCTACGGCAACGTCTCGGTCGGCTACATGGTCTCCGCGTTCGCGCTGGGCCTGATCCCGTTCTCCGCCCAGTACGTGCTGCTCCGCGGCTTCTACGCCTACGAGGACACCCGCACGCCCTTCTACAACACCGTCTGGGTGGCCGTGACCCAGGCGCTGCTCTCCGCCGCCTGCTACCTGGTGCTGCCCGCCAAGTGGGCCGTCACCGGCATGGCGTTCGTCTACGGCGCCGCCTACGTCGTCGGCCTGATGGTCGCGGTGCCGCGCCTGCGCCGCCGCATCGGCGACCTGGACGGAGCCCGTATCAAGCGCACCTACGCCAAGCTGATCGGCGCCAACGTGCTGCCGGCCGTGGCCGGGGCGGCGATCAGCCTCGCGGTGCTGCAGACGCTCGGCGAGGGCCGCACCGGCGGCATCGCCGCCGTGGTCGTCGGCGGTCTGGTGCAGCTGGGCCTGTTCCTGGTCGTGGCCAAGCGGATGCGCGTCGAGGAGCTCAACTCGCTTCTCGCCATGGTCCGCGCGAAAATCGGACGCTAGAGGGCGCCGGATTCCCACCGCGATTGTTAGCGGGTCCGGGCAACCATCGGGGGCCTCCGAGGGTCGTAGGAGGCACGGCGAGTTGGCACAATTGATCGTGGGCCGGGCTCGTATCGAACGCGGTCCCGCGGCGGGATCGACGGCAGTGCGGTTCGGGGAGGCAGGACAACGGTGGCTGAGCGCAGCGAGACGGCCGTGGGAACGACCACGGGCCGCCCTCGGGCGGACGTAGGGCGAACGGAGCAGACATCGGAGGCGACCTCCAGGATGTCCGCCGAGGCCCTCGCCGCGGAGCTGACCGCGGAGCCGGAAGCCCCGGCCGACGCAGGAGCAACTGCCGCCGCCCCGGCCCCGGCTGACACCCCGGAAGCAGCCCCCGAAGCCGTCCAGGACGGCGAGCCCCGGGCGGATCGCGCGCACTCGGGCGACGCGCGCGAGCAGCGCGCGCAGTCGGCCGATGCGCAGCCCGCTGACGCGCAGCCCGCCGATGCGCGCGAGGACGGCGCGCGCGGGAACGCGCACGGCGACGACGCGCAGCCCGCCGACGCGCAACCCGCTGACGAGACCGAGCCGGAGAAGACCGCGTCCAAGAAGTCTGCGCCCGAGAAGACCGTGTCCGAGGAGACCGAGCCCGAGGAGACGGCGGCCGAGGAGGCGTCAGTCCCCGCGCCCGTGCGGCACAGCGGGGACCGGATCGCCCGGCGCTACCGGCTCGAGGAGTGCACCACCAGCAACGACGTCTTCAGCTCCTGGCGGGCCGTCGACGAGAAGCTGCGCCGCGCCGTCGGCATCCACCTGATCGCCGCCACGCACCCGCGTGCCAAGAGCGTGCTGGCCGCCGCCCGGCAGGCGGCCCTGCTGGGCGACCCGCGCTTCGTACAGGTGCTGGACGCCGTCGAGGACGGCGACATCGTCTATGTCGTCCGCGAGTGGCTGCCGGACGCGACGGGCCTGGACATGCTGCTGCTGACGGAGCCGCTGGAGGCCTACGAGGCGTACCAGCTGGTCCGTCAGCTCGCCGACGCGCTCACCGCCGCACACCGGCGCGGCCTCGCGCACCTGCGGCTCACCCCGGCCTGCGTGCTGCGCACCGACAGCGGCCAGTACCGCATCGACGGCATGGCGGTGAACGCCGCGCTGCGCGGGATCGAGGCCGAGGACAAGGCGGACGCCGCGCAGCGCGACACGCGCGCGATCGGTGCGCTGCTCTTCGCCGGGCTCACCCGCCGCTGGCCCTACCCCGAGGGCGCGCACGGGCTGCAGGGCCTTCCGCGCGACCTCGGCACCGTGCCGGCGGAGCGGGTCAAGGCGGGCGTGCACCGGGGACTGTCGGACCTGACCGCGCGCACCCTGTGCTCGCCGCCCGGCGGCAAGCTGACCCCGGTCACGACGCCGGAGGAGCTCGCCAAGGCCGTCACCGAGCTGCCCAAGGTGCGCCAGCCCGAGCCCGAGCCGCTGGTGCTGCCGACGTACCCGACCACCGTCCGGGACACCGCCCGCCGGCCGGGCCCGTCCGTGTCCGCGCCCGCAGCGAGGACGGCGGCCCAGCCGCACCGGCCGCAGACCCCGCCCGTGCCGCAGCCGGCCCTGCCGGGCCGCTCGGGCAAGGCGCTCAAGTGGGCGGTCTCCCTGGTCGTGCTCGGCGCCATCGCGCTCGGCAGCTGGGGCACGGCGGAGGCGCTGATGACGCACGACAACAGCGGCAGCACCAACACCCAGCTGAGCCAGGGCGGTCAGGGGCAGGGCCACGGGGGCAGCGGCGGACAGCAGTCCGGTCAGGACAACGCGGGGCGCCAGCTGAAGATCCTGCCGATCTCCTCGGACTCGGAGTTCTCGCCGCTCGACGCGCCGATGAAGCCCGAGGACGCGCCGCTGGCGATCGACGGCAAGCCCGGAACCTCCTGGATCACCAAGTACTTCCTCGGCTATCCGAACTTCGGTAACTACTCGTCCCGCAAGGACGGCAGCGGCATCATCGTCGATCTGGGCAGTGTCCAGAGCGTCTCCGAGGTCAAGGTGACCCTCCCGGTCGGGGGGCAGACCCAGGAGATCCTGGCCGCTCCCGCCGACGCCTCGAGCGCACCGACGGACCTGAGCGGGTTCACCCAGCGGATCAGCAACAGCGCCCTGCTGCCGGGCACCGCCCTGGACAGCGGCGTGCTGGCCAAGCCGGTGCGCACGCGCTACGTCCTGATCCACATCACCTCCCTTCCCAGCGACCCGTCCTCGGGCGGCTACCGTGGCGGTATCTCAGAGATCCAGGTCCTGGGCTGACGCGGACACCTCCGAGATGGCAGGCTTGACCTCGAATTCCACGCGGACCAGCCGTGAGATCGAGGGGGGTGGAGGGTCAGGTGACCGATCCGGTCGAGGACGCAGAGCTGCTGCGTCGCCATGTGGAGGGCGATCCTGACGCCTTCGGCGAGCTGGTCCGCCGGCATCGGGACCGCCTCTGGGCCATCGCCCTGCGCACCCTCGGCGACCGCGAGGAGGCCGCAGACGCCCTCCAGGACGCGTTCGTCTCGGCCTTCCGGGCCGCCCACACTTTCCAGGGCCGCTCGGCCGTCACGACCTGGCTGCACCGGATCGTCGTCAACGCCTGCCTGGACCGCGCCCGCCGCAGCTCCACCCGCCGTACCCGGCTCGTCGAGGACGAGACGGTGCTGGAGACCGCCGCCGGCCACGACGAGGGCGCGGACGTCTCCGCCGAGCGCGGCGAGCTGCGTCGCGAGCTGGCCACGGCACTGGCGACCCTGCCCGGTGAGCAGCGGGCCGCCCTGGTGCTGGTCGACATGGAGGGCTACTCCGTGGCGGAGGCCGCGGCGGTGCTCGACGTCCCGGCCGGCACGATCAAGAGCCGCTGCGCACGGGCACGGGCCAAGCTCCTACCGCACCTGAGCCATCTGCGCGTGGACGGCCGCTCCGACGCGGCCGGTTCGAGCAGGTCCGGGTCAACCGCGGCCGGGTCAGGCAATGCCGGATCAAGATCATCAAGTGTCACACGTGAAGCAGTTGACGATCTTGGTCGACCACCCGAGGGGAACCCAACAGCCGCCTCGCACGTCCCATCGCCGGAGAGGGCCGAGACCGCACGAGCCGCAGGAGGTGAGCTGAAGGCATGAGCGACTCCACGCTGCACCCGGCTCACCCCGACGCCGACCTCCTCGCCGAGCACGCCGAGGAGCTGCTCACCCCTGAGCAGAGCGCCGACCTGACCGCCCACCTCGCCTCGTGCGAAGAGTGCCGCGAGACCTACGACGCGCTCGTGGAGCTGACCGCGCTGCTGGGTGCCGAGCCCGCGCCGGGCCCGATGCCCGACGACGTGGCCGCCCGCATCGACGCCGCGCTGGCGGCGGAGCGCGCGGCCGACGCACCCGACGCCGTCGTCGCCCAGGACGCCGTCCACAGCGGCGCCCACAGCGCCGCCCCGGACGCCCCGGACGCCCCGCAGGCCCCGGACGGCGAGAGCAGCGAGAGCAGCGAGGAGGACGGCGAGGCCGACGCCGACCGCGTCCGCTCGCAGCGGCGACCCGGCGGGCAGCGCCCCGAGGACAACCGACCCAGGAACCGCTCGACCCGCTCGATCCGGATCCGGCGCGTGCTGGCCACTCTCGCGCTCTTCGTCGCGGCCGGCGGCATCGGGCTCGCCGTCTCCCGCGGCGGCGATCTGGACAGTGGCAGCAGCAGCACGAGCGCGGCCGGCGGCTCCTCGGCCACCGCACCCAGCCCGAAGGCCCTCGCCGGATCCGCCTACGACTTCACCCAGACGAACCTCACGAGCGAGGTGCAGCGCCTGGCGAGCGACTCCGCCCGCCTCCACGCCGCCGGCCACGCCGCGGGCACCGCCCCTTCCGGCTCCGCCCCGGCCACGTCGTTCTCGACCGCCGGGACACCGTCCGGCACGCCGTCCGCGAACACCTCTCCGGCAGGGGTCGGCGCCCTGGTGACACCGAACGGCGGCGCCGAGAGCGGCGCGACGAGCCCGGCCCAGCCGGCCCAGCCCACCGCGCCGGCCTGCGTCCTGGCCGCCACCAAGCAGACCCAGCCTCCGGCGGTGCAGGGTCTCGGGCAGTACCTCGACGTCCAGGTCTTCGCCCTGCTCTACCCGGACTCGGCCGACCCGGCGCACACCTGGGACGTCTACCTCGTGCAGAACTCCTGCTCCGCGCCGCTGGTCATGCTGCACCAGTCGGTGCCGCGCGGCTGACGCCCCCGGCCGACGTCCCCGACGTCCATCGCCGGGTGCCGGGCTCCCGAGCCCTCCGGGAATGCGAGACACTAGGAAGCCGTTGAGCGGGGTGGAAGCCCCGACCGGCGACGGCAGCCCGGCGCGAAGCATTCAGGAGATTCAGTGAGCGACGTCCGCAACGTGATCATCATCGGCTCAGGCCCGGCCGGGTACACGGCCGCCCTGTACACCGCGCGTGCCTCGTTGAAGCCCCTGGTCTTCGAGGGCTCCGTCTCCTCCGGCGGCGCGCTGATGAACACCACCGAGGTCGAGAACTTCCCCGGCTTCCGTGACGGCATCATGGGCCCCGAGCTCATGGACAACATGCGCAGCCAGGCCGAGCGGTTCGGCGCCGAGCTGGTCCCGGACGACATCGTCTCGGTCGACCTGAGCGGCGACATCAAGCTGGTGACCGACACCGAGGGCACCGTGCACAAGGCGAAGGCCGTCATCGTCGCCACCGGCTCGCAGCACCGCAAGCTCGGCCTGGAGCACGAGGACGAGCTGTCCGGCCGCGGCGTCTCCTGGTGCGCGACCTGCGACGGCTTCTTCTTCCGCAACCAGGACATCGCCGTGGTCGGCGGTGGCGACACCGCGATGGAGGAGGCCACCTTCCTCTCCCGCTTCGCCAACTCGGTCACCGTGGTCCACCGCCGCGAGGAGCTGCGCGCCAGCAAGACCATGCAGGAGCGGGCCTTCAACGACCCGAAGATCTCCTTCGCGTGGAACAGCGAGGTCGCCGACCTGCACAGCGAGAGCGGCAAGCTGAGCTCGGTCACCCTCAGGGACACCCGGACCGGCGAGACCCGCGAGCTGGCCGTCACCGGCCTGTTCATCGCGGTCGGCCACGACCCGCGCACGGAGCTGTTCAAGGGCCAGCTGGAGCTGGACGACGAGGGCTACCTGCGCGTGGACGCCCCGTCCACCCGCACCAACGTCGCAGGCGTCTTCGGCGCGGGCGACGTCGTCGACCACACCTACCGCCAGGCCATCACCGCCGCCGGCACCGGTTGCTCCGCCGCCCTCGACGCCGAGCGCTTCCTGGCCGCCCAGGCCCACGCCGAGGCCGAGGTCGAGACCGCAGCCGTCTGACCGTCCGACCGGTGCTACCGGTTTGCCCGGCACGACTGGTCCGACCGGCACGACAGCCGTCAAGAGCCACCCCGCCACCCCGCACCACCAACCCGAGGAGATCCCGTGGCCGGCGCCACCATCACCGTCACTGACGCAACCTTCGAGGCCGAGGTCCTCAAGAGCGAGAAGCCCGTCCTGGTCGACTTCTGGGCCACCTGGTGCGGCCCGTGCCGCCAGGTCGCGCCGATCCTGGAGGAGCTCGCGACCGAGTACGCCGACAAGCTCACCATCGCCAAGATCGACATCGACGCGAACCCGGACACCCCGGCCAAGTACGGCGTTCTCTCGATCCCGACCATGAACGTCTACCAGAACGGCGAGGTCGTGAAGACCATCGTCGGCGCCAAGCCGAAGAGCGCCCTGCTGCGCGATCTGGCCGCCTTCATCGGCTGATCGGGTCATCGCACGCGCTGATCCTCCCCTCGGGCCCCTGGTTTCATCGGAAACCAGGGGCCCGAAGCGTACGATCTTGACTATGTCCCAGCAGCGCCTGCCCCACGTGTACTCCTGGAAGCTCGGGGACACCGGCCCCGCCGTCGCCGAGATCCGCTTCAAGCTCACCCTGCTCGGGCTGCTGCCCGAGCCCCCCTCCGTACGACCGGGCCGTCACATCCCCTCCGCCGAGGCCCTGTTCGACCCGGCGGTCGACGCCGCCGTGCGCCACTTCCAGCAGCAGCGCGGCCTCACCGCTGACGGCATCGTCGGACCGGAGACCTACCGCCACCTCAACGAGGCCCGCTGGCGCCTCGGCGACCGGGTGCTCAGCTACATCCCCAGCAGCATGCAGGTCGGCGACGACGTCGCGGGGCTCCAGCAGCGCCTGCTCGACATGGGCTTCACCCCCGGCCGGGTGGACGGCATCTACGGCCCCGCCACCGCGCAGGCCGTCGGCGAGTTCCAACGGAACATGGGCCTCTACCCGGACTGCACCCTCGGCCCCACCACCTACGTGGTGCTGGAGCGCCTCTCGCGGACCGTCGTCGGCGGGGCCCCTCATGTGATGCGCGAGACGGAGATGCTCCGGCACTCCGGCCCGGCGCTCTCCGGCAAGGTGGTCGTGATCGACCCGGGCCACGGCGGCCGCGACCTCGGCGTGCACGCGGGCGGCATCACCGAGGCCGAGCTCGTCTGGGATGTCACCAGCCGCCTGGAGGGCCGCCTGACGGCGCTGGGCGTGCGCACCTACCTGACCCGCACCGCCGACACCGCTCCCGACGAGGCGGAGCGGATCCGCTTCGCCAACCGCACCGGCGCCGACCTGATGATCTCGCTCCACCTGGAGGGCCACG
Source organism: Streptacidiphilus anmyonensis (assembly GCF_000787855.1). Lineage (GTDB taxonomy): Bacteria > Actinomycetota > Actinomycetes > Streptomycetales > Streptomycetaceae > Streptacidiphilus > Streptacidiphilus anmyonensis. The sequence goes on from NZ_BBPQ01000004.1 coordinate 116,269, forward strand.
CCAACCCCTCCGTCGGCGGCGTCGCCAGCTACTACTACGGCGACGACAGCCGCGGCCGCTGGTCCCACACCGGCAAGCAGTTCGCCGGGCTCGCCCAGCGCGAGCTCGTCGCCCGCTGCGGTCTCGGGGACCTGCGCAGCCACGCCCGCACCTGGACCATCCTGCGTGCGACGACGATGCCCTGTGTCCGTCTGGAGCTCGGCTATCTCACCCACCCCGACGACGCGGCACGGCTGCACTCCGCAGAGATCCGCGCCCAGGCGGTCGAAGCGATCTCGGTGGCCGTTCAGCGCCTCTACCTCCCGCCGGAGGACGACGCCCCGACGGGTGTGCTGCGGCTTCCGCTGACGCACGCCTGAAGATCGTCAGCTGCTTCACGTGAAGCATTTAATGATCTTGAAGTGCTTCACAGCGGCCGCAGCGACGGTTCCTTCTGCACGGCGCCCAGCAGCCGCTCCAGGGCGACCTCCATCTCGCCCTTCCACGACAGTGCCGACCGCACCTCCAGCCGCAGTCGCGGATAGCGGTGGTGCGGACGGACCGTCTTGAAGCCGACCGCCAGCAGATGGTCGGCCGGCAGCACGCAGTGCGCGTCCTCCGCCTTCGCGTCGCCGAACGCCTCGATGGCCTTGAAGCCACGCCGCACCAGATCCTTGGCCACCGTCTGCACCAAGGTCCGCCCGATGCCCTGCCCCTGATAACCCGGCAGCACCCGAGACGTCATCAACTGCACGGCGTCCGGCGAGATCGGGCTCGTCGGGAAGGCCAGCGAGCGCGGCACATAGGCGGGCGGCGCGTACAGCACGAAGCCCACAGGGACGTCGTCGACATAGGCGATACGACCGCACGAGCCCCACTCCAGCAGCACCGCGGAGATCCAGGACTCCTTCTCCAACTCCGGCCGCCCGTCCTTGATGGCGGCCTCCCCGCTGACCGGATCCAGCTCCCAGAACACGCAGGCTCTGCAGGGCAGCGGGAGATCGGCGAGCGAGTCCAGTGTCAGCGGTACCAACCGGCGTCCCATGACTCCACGATAAGCGCCCACGCGCGAGGACACGCGGACCCCGCCCCGGGACATGGAAAAGCCCCCGCGTTCGCCAACGCGGGGGCCTCGCCGGATACGACCTCGGACTCAGTCCTCGATCGGCTCGGCCTCGCCGCCGTCACCGACCAGACCCTGACGCAGCCGCTCGCCCTCGCCCGGGGCGAAGGAGCCGAGGATGCGGTCCAGGTCCTCGACCGACGCGAACTCCACGACGATCTTCCCGCGGTCCTTGCCCATCTCGACCTTGACCCGGGTGTCGAAGCGGTCCGACAGCCGGTTGGCCAGAGTGGCGAAGGCCGGCGAGATCCGACGACCCGCCCGGGGCGTCGGGGCCTTCCGGGCCTTGCCGTCGTGCGAGAGCAGGGTCGCGATCTCCTCCAGGTTGCGGACCGAGAGGCCCTCCGGGGAGATCCGCGCCGCCAGCTTCTCGCGCTGCTCCTCGTCCTCCACGCCGAGCAGCACACGGGCGTGCCCGGCGGAGAACTCCCCGGAGGCCAGCCGACGCTGCATGAACGGGGAGAGCTTCAGCAGCCGCACCGTGTTGCTGACGTGCCCACGGGAGCGGCCGATCCGGTCGGCCAGCTCGCCCTGGGAGCAGGAGAAGTCATACATCAGCTGCTCGTAGGCGGCCGCTTCTTCAAGCGGGTTCAGCTGGGCGCGGTGCAGGTTCTCCAGCAGAGCGTCGAGAAGCATCTTCTCGTCGTCCGTGGCGCGGACGATCGCCGGGATCGCGTCGAGCCCGGCCTCCTGGCTCGCGCGCCAACGGCGCTCGCCCATGATGAGCTCGTAGCGCTCCGGGCCGACCTGGCGGACCACGATCGGCTGGAGCAGGCCGACCTCCTTGATGGAGGTCACCAACTCGGCCAGGGCCTCGGGGTCGAACACCTCACGGGGCTGACGCGGGTTCGGCGTGATCGACTGGAGCGGCAGCTCGGCGAAGTACGCGCCCTCGACGGGCTTCAGGTCCGACTGCGCCAGCGGGGCGTCCTCGACCGCCGCGGACGGCAGCGAGGCGACACCGCCCGCACCGTTGAGACCGGCGATCTTGACGGCCGCGATGCCGCGCTCGGGGTTGGCCACACCCGCCGCGGCGGTGCCGGGAGCGCCCTGTGGACCGACCGGCGAGGCGGCGGCCGGGATCAGCGCCCCCAGACCACGACCAAGACCCCTACGACGCTCGCTCACCGGTTCCCCTCCATCGTGCTGTGCTGCTGGTCCATGTGCTGCTCGAGGCCGTGGGGCCGCTGGGCGTAGACGCCCGACGCCCCGCCGGAGGCGTAGCTGACCTCGGCCGCGGCATCCGCCTCCGCTCCGCGGAGCGCGATCTCCCGTGCGGCCTCCAGGTAGGAGAGCGCACCGCTGGAGCCCGGGTCGTAGGTCAGCACCGTCTGCCCGTAGCTGGGCGCCTCGGAGACCCGGACCGAACGCGGGATGCTGGTGCGCAGCACCTCGGTGGTGAAGTGGTTGCGCACCTCCTCGGCGACCTGGGAGGCGAGCCGGGTGCGCGCATCGTACATGGTGAGCAGGATCGTGGAGACGTGCAGCGCGGGGTTCAGGTGGGCACGGACCAGGTCGACGTTGCGCAGCAGCTGTCCCAGGCCCTCGAGCGCGTAGTACTCGCACTGGATCGGGATCAGCACCTCGCGCCCGGCGACCATCGCGTTGACCGTCAGCAGACCCAGCGAGGGCGGGCAGTCGATGAGGATGTAGTCCAGCGGCTGCTCGTAGGCGGCGATGGCGCGCTGCAGCCGGCTCTCACGGGCGACGAGCGAGACGAGCTCGATCTCCGCGCCGGCCAGGTCGATGGTGGCGGGGCAGCAGAAGAGGCCCTCCACGTCGATCACCGGCTGCACCACGTCGGCCAGCGGCTTGCCCTCGACCAGCACGTCGTAGATGGAGGGCACCTCGGCGTGGTGGTCGATGCCCAGCGCGGTGGAGGCGTTGCCCTGTGGGTCGAGGTCGATGACCAGGACGCGGGCCCCGTGCAGCGCGAGCGAGGCGGCCAGGTTGACCGTGGTGGTGGTCTTGCCGACGCCGCCCTTCTGGTTGGCGACCACGATCACGCGGGTCTGCGCGGGACGCGGCAGAGGGTCCCCGACCCGCGCCATCGCGGTGACGGCGGCCTGCGCGGCGCGCGCGATCGGGGTGTCGTCGGCGAGCGGCGGAGTGTCGGAGTCCTGCATGTCGGTCAGTGTTTCATGCGCCGGTACCGGTTGGACAACGGGCGCGACCCCGCCGTGGTCCGGCACGGGCAGCCGCGGGCCCGGCACGGGCTCGGCGACGGCAGGAAGATCGGCAACGGGACGTTCGACAGACATGGGTCCGCCCCCCTCACTCTCCGGGCTGTCCTCAGCATTTTCGCGCAGTCTGCGGGGCAGGGGAGGGAGTTGGGAACGATCGAGATCCCCGGTCCCGACATCTTCACTCGAATGACGGGCCGGGCGGGTGCGGAGAGCGGCCTCACGGCTTCGGCTGAGGATGCCGGAGAGCAAGGAGCGATGTTTCACGAGCACCACGATGCCCTTTTTAGGGCAAATCTGACGGTCCGACACTCCGGCGCGTCGGACCCCCCCGAAAAACCAAGATCGCTAACTGTCACACGTGAAACAGTTAGCGATCTTGAAAAATCCCGGTCCGACGTTCACTGCCGGTTCCGCCGCGCCCGGGACGCGCGGGCCGCCTTGGCACGACGCGCCGCGGCCTTCACGCCGCCCGGACTCTCGCCCGCCACCACCCGCACCACGTGCGTCGGCGTCGAGACGACCGCCGCCCCGACCGTCTCCACCGACCACTCCTGCGCGCCCAGCTTCTGGAGCGCGGCCCGGTGCTCGGCCACCTCCTGCTCCGCGGAGTCGCCCTTGAGCGCCAGCATCTGACCGTAGGGGCGCAGCAACGGGAGACCCCAGCCGGCCAGACGGTCCAGCGGCGCGACCGCCCGCGCGGTCACCACATCCACCTGGAGCTTGCCGACCATCTCCTCGGCGCGGCCACGCACCACCGTCACGTTCTCCAGCCGCAGCTCCCGGACGACCTCCTCCAGGAAGTTCGTCCGCCGCAGCAGCGGCTCCAGCAGGGTGATCTCCACGTCCGGACGTGCCAGCGCCACCGGGATGCCCGGCAGGCCAGCCCCCGAGCCCACGTCGCACAGCGACAGCGGAGAAGGCCTCTCCGGCAGCGCCTCGCCCAGCACCGCGCAGTTGAGGATGTGCCGCTCCCACAGACGCGGCACCTCACGCGGACCGATCAGCCCGCGCTTGACGCCCGCGTCCGCGAGCAGCTGCGCGTAGCGCTCGGCCAGCGGCAGCCGGTCGCCGAAGAGCCGCGCGGCGACAGCCGGGGTCTCCCCGAGCTCCGTCGAAAACTCCTCCGGCTGGTCCTCGACCACGCCGCACCACTCCCTCACGTTCGCACTGATCGCACTCGTCGCACTCGTCGCACTCGTCACAGCTGCCATACCTGGAACGGCCCCGCCCGTGGACACGCAACACGCGTACCGCGGACGGGGCCGGACGATTCTGCTCAGCCCGCTCAGGCGGGCAGGACGACCACCCGGCGCTGGGGCTCCTCGCCCTCCGACTCGCTGCGCAGCCCGGCCGCCGCCACCGCGTCGTGGACCACCTTGCGCTCGAACGGCGTCATCGGCTTCAGGCGCACCGGCTCGCCGGTCTCCTTGACGTCCTTGGCCGCCTGGGCGCCCAGCTCGGCCAGCTCGGCCCGCTTGCCCGCACGGAACCCGGCAATGTCCAGCATCAACCGGCTGCGCTCCCCGGTCTCCCGGTGCACGGCCAGACGGGTCAGCTCCTGCAGGGCCTCCAGCACCTCGCCGTCGTGCCCGACCAGGCGCTGCAGCGAGCGGGCCGCGCCCGGCCCCTCACCGACGATCGAGACCGAGGCGCGGTCGCCCTCGACGTCCATGTCGATGTCGCCGTCCAGGTCGGCGATGTCGAGAAGCGCCTCCAGGTAGTCGGCCGCGATCTCGCCCTCCTGCTCCAGGTTGGCCAGCAGCTCGCTCTTGGACGTGCCCTCGGGGGCCACGGTGCCGTCCGTCACAGGATCGACTCCTTCGGTGAATCAGATGGAGACAGATGGAGGGTGGAGCTCAGGACTTCTTCTTGGGCGACTGGCCGCCGCCCTGCCGGTTGCCACCACCGGTGGTGGCCCGGCCGCGAGCCGGGGCGGTCTTGGTACCGCCGCCCTGCTTGGCGCCGCCGCCCTGCTGGCCCTTGGGGCCCTGCTGGCCGCCGCCCGAGGCGCGCTGCGCCTTGGTCTGCCGCTTCGGCTGCTGGCGCACCGGCGCCGCCTCCGGCTCGGCGTCCTCGACCGCCGTGTCCGCGCCGCTCTTGACCAGCGCGGAGATCCCGCCCTTGATCTCGGTGCCGTCCGCGTTGAGCTTGCCGGCCGCCTTCAGGCGCGCCTGGCGCTCCTTCCAGGCCACCGAACCCGGGGTCGGGTTGTTGCGGATGATCACCAGCTGCTGGCCGAGGGTCCAGATGTTGGTGGTGAACATGTAGATCAGGACACCGATCGGCATGGCCGGGCCGGTGAAGACGTAGATCAGCGGCAGGAAGTACATCATCATCTTCTGCTGCTGCATGTACGGCGTCTTGACCGTGAGGTCGACGTTCTTCGTCATGATCTGCCGCGTGGTCATGAACTGCGTGACACACATCAGCAGGATGAAGATCGCGGTGACGATCCGGACGCTCGTGATGTGGGTCGAGTAGAACGTCCCGGAGATCGGGGCGCCGAAGATGTGCGCGTTGCGCGCGCTCTCGACCTGGGTCACCGTGAGCACGCCGACCTGGTGGCCCTGGGAGATCAGACGGAGCACACCGTAGAGGGCGCCACCGATCGGGATCTGGATGAGCATCGGGAGGCAGCTCGAGGCAGGGTTGGTGCCGGCCTCCCGATAGAGCTTCATCATCTCTTCGGACTGGCGCTGCCGGTCATTCTTGTACTTCTCCTGGATGACCTTCATCTTCGGCTGCAGAGCCTGCATCGTCCGCATGGACTTGATCTGCTTGGTGAAGATCGGGATCATCGCCGCGCGGACGACGAGCACCAGGAGCACGATCGAGAGGCCCCAGGCCCAGCCGCTGTTCGGATCGAACACCTGGCTGAACATGCCGTGGAAGGCACTGATGATCGCGGAGACCACGTAATACAGCGGACTCAGGATCGTGTCGTAGAAATGCACCGGTCAGACTCCTTGGGCATTGGTCGAGGGCACCGGCTTGCGAAGACGCCGGTACCAGACCGGGTGCTTTCGTTCCGGGACGTAATCGAAGCCGCCGGGGCTCCAGGGGTTGCACCGCAGGATTCGCCAGGCGGTGAGTACGGTGCCCTTGATCGCACCGTGGACCTTGATGGCCTCGAAGCCGTAGCGCGAGCAGGACGGGTGGTAGCGACACACCGGTCCCAGCATGGGGCTGATGGTCCACTGGTAGAGCTTGATCAGCCCCAACAGCGGGTACTTGCCTGCGAAGAGGCCGACCAAGCCGACCACCACCCACAGCAGGTACGTCACTGCCCTGCTCCCGTCGGCGATGAGGCGCTCAGTTTGCGCAGCGCGGAGTCCAGATCGCGTGCCAGGTCCACGTACTGCGCCTCGGCGGCCGAGGGCAGCGCGCGCACCACTATCAGGCTACCTGCGGGCAGGTGGCCGATTCGCTCGGCCACCAGATGGCGCAGCCTCCGCTTGACGCGGTTGCGGACCACCGCCACACCGACGGCCTTACTGACAACAAAACCCGCACGCGCCGGGAGAAAGCTCCCCCCGGCGCTATGCGGGTTTGCAGGCTCCGCGGTCGCGCCCCCCTGGTACAGGTGCACGACGAGCAGCGGACGGCCGACTCTCCGGCCCCGCCGCACCGCGGTCGCGAAGTCCTCGCGCCGCCTCAGCCGAGATTCGGAGGGCAGCACGACCTGACAACCTCTGCTTCAGGTGGCAGGTCAGGCGGACAGACGGGCGCGGCCCTTTTCGCGGCGCGCCGCGAGGATGGCACGACCGGCACGCGTACGCATCCGCAGGCGGAAGCCGTGGGTCTTCGCGCGACGGCGGTTGTTCGGCTGGAAGGTGCGCTTGCTCACGGGAGAACTCCAGGTCAATCGAAGGGGCGGCCGGACCGTCGCTTGGCCGTCACCGTGCGTCCGCGCGATCCCCATAACCCGTTCGATACGGTGATCCACGACGCCCAGAGCTGCGCGCCTCTTTGCGGAGACTCCGCGGGCATGCGGCAGCGGCCATCGACAACTCGACCTCGTTACGGTACGCGGAACGGCACCGACGGGTCAAACCAGCTCCTCGCCGGGACCTCGTGGACGGCCTGGCGGCCGCCTGCGCAGGCGGCCGCGACACGTTTCCCACACCCTGTGGACAACAACTTGAACGAGGGCGCTTCGGCCGCCTACCGTTGACAGACTTTTCCATGGAACTCCTGCCCCCAGTGAAGGCGTGCACCAGTGGCTGACCCAACAAACGATCTCGCTTCCGCGTGGACGCGAGTCGTCGAGCGACTGGCGAACGACCCGGCGGTCGAGTCCATGGACAAGAAGTGGCTCCAGCGGACCCATCCCATGGGGATGATGGCCCACACCGCGCTGCTCGCCGCCCCCAACGAGTACGCCAAGGGCGTGCTGGAGGGCCGGCTGGTCCAGCAGATCACCGAGCTGCTCGGGCTGGAGTTCCAGCGGCAGGTGCTGATCGCCGTCGTCGTCGACGCCAGCGCCGGCAGCCTCGCCCCCGCCCCCCAGCCGGGGCCGCCCGCCCATCAGCAGCCGGCCCCGCAGCAGCCCAGCTACCAGCCGGGGCCCCAGCACGCACCTGCGGCCCAGCCCCCGCACGCGGCCGCCCAGCACGGCTACGGCTACGCCCAGCCCTACCCCTCCGCCGAGCCCTACCCGCCGGCCGAGCCCTACGGCGCGGGCGAGCCCTACCCCGCCGGCCCCGCGCCCCAACCTGAGGCCGCCCCGCAGCAGCCCACCTCGCAGCAGCCCGCCTACCGCGACGAGTGGGCCGTGCCGCAGCTGCCCGTCCAGTTGCCGCCGCCCGGACAGCAGGAGCCCGGCGAGCGCCACGCGCCCGCCGCGCTGCCCGCCCTCCAGGACTCCGCCTCAACCGAGCCCGCGCCGCAGGGCGAGCACGCGCCCGCGGTCCCGGCCACGCCGCCGCTGCCGCGCCCCGGCACCGGCTCCAGCGGCAGCAGCCCGCTGCCGCCCGGCGGCGGCAAGGACGAACCGGCCGCCCGACTGAACCCCAAGTACCTCTTCGACACCTTCGTCATCGGCTCCAGCAACCGCTTCGCCCACGCGGCCGCGGTCGCCGTGGCCGAGAGCCCGGCCAAGGCCTACAACCCGCTCTTCATCTACGGGGAGTCCGGGCTCGGCAAGACGCACCTGCTGCACGCAATCGGCCACTACGCCCGCAGCCTCTACCCCGGCACCCGGGTGCGGTACGTGAGCTCCGAGGAGTTCACCAACGAGTTCATCAACTCGATCCGCGACGACAAGGGCGACGGCTTCCGGCAGCGCTACCGGGACATGGACATCCTGCTGGTCGACGACATCCAGTTCCTGCAGAACAAGGAGTCGACGCAGGAGGAGTTCTTCCACACCTTCAACACCCTGCACAACGCCAACAAGCAGATCGTGATCTCCTCCGACCGGCCGCCCAAGCAGCTGGTCACCCTGGAGGACCGGCTGCGCAACCGGTTCGAGTGGGGCCTGACCACCGACGTCCAGCCGCCCGAGCTGGAGACCCGCATCGCGATCCTGCGCAAGAAGGCCATCCAGGAGCAGCTGAACGCGCCGGCCGAGGTGCTGGAGTTCATCGCCTCCAAGATCTCGCGCAACATCCGCGAGCTGGAGGGCGCGCTGATCCGGGTCACCGCCTTCGCCAGCCTCAACCGGGCCCCGGTGGACCTGCAGCTGGCCGAGATCGTGCTGAAGGACCTGGTGCCGGGCGGCGAGGACGACGGCCCGGAGATCACCGTCGGCGTCATCATGCAGCAGACCGCCGCCTACTTCGGCCTCAGCGTGGACGACCTGTGCGGTTCCTCGCGCAGCCGGGTGCTGGTGACGGCACGCCAGATCGCCATGTACCTGTGCCGGGAGCTGACGGACCTGTCGCTGCCGAAGATCGGCGCAGCCTTCGGCGGCCGCGACCACACCACCGTCATGCACGCCGACCGGAAGATCCGCACGATGATGGCGGAGCGCCGGGCCATCTACAACCAGGTGACCGAGCTGACCAACCGCATCAAGAGCTGACGCGCGAGCGGACCGACGTGTGGAGGGGCGCCCCCGGCGGGGGCGCCCCTCCGGCGTTTGCCCACAGTTGCGGGGGGATGGCCTGTCCACATGCTGGGGAGAACCGAGTTATCCAGAACCCGTCCACAGGGGCTTCGGCTCTGGAAGGATCGTCCCAGCTCAGGTGCCTGTGGAACTGTGGGAAGACGTTTTCCACACCCTGTGGAGAACGTGGGGCCCGTCAACCCGGCGCCATAGTTATCCACGCACTGTCCCCAGGGAGGGGCGGGTTATCCCCAGAACCCGGGCACTTCTCCACAAGAATGTCCACAGAACGGCAACACGGAAGGCCTTTTCACCGGCCCGAGCGAATTGGGTCACGTGATGTTGCCACAGGGGCTGTGGGAAACCGGGGGAAAACCTGGGGACGGAGTGGTGGACAACCTGGGGACAACCCAACCCGCCTGTGCACAAGGGGTGCTGCGTCCACAGGGCGCCTGGTTTTTCCACCGCGGGCGTCCCCAGGCGATGTGGACAAAAAATGGCCCCCGACCAGCGGAGGAAGGGGTTATCCACTGTTTCCACAAGGCCTACTACTACTACCCACTAGATATAGCTCGGCCTTGATCCAAAAGCAGGGTGGGCTCAGATCTGTGGAGAACGTGACCGGGACACGCGTTCGATGCCTCTTCGGAGCCTTCTGCCTCGGCTGTCCGTGGTATGCGTCAGACTGTTCCTCGGCAACCAGGAGCGTGCCCCTTCCCGTGGGCCTCCATGCGTGCCTCAGATGAACACCTAGCTGAACACCAAGCGACATCCACCCAGGAGGCGGTTACCGGTGAAGTTCCGGGTCGAGCGTGACGTCCTCGCGGAGGCGGTGGCCTGGGCCGCGCGCAGCCTCCCGGCCAGGCCCCCGGTGCCCGTTCTCGCGGGTCTGCTGCTGACGGCCGAGAGCGACGGCGCAGAGGGCCGTCTCAGCCTCTCCGGCTTCGACTACGAGGTCTCCGCGCGCGTGGCGACCGAGGCGGACGTGGAGGAGGCGGGTACGGTCCTGGTCTCCGGTCGCCTGCTGGCCGACATCTCGCGCGCGCTTCCCAACAGGCCTGTGGAGATCTCCACCGACGGCGTGCGGGTGCTCGTCGTCTGCGGCAGCTCGCGGTTCACACTCCCCACACTCCCTGTGGACGAGTACCCGGCCCTGCCGCAGATGCCCACCGCCTCCGGCGTGGTCCCGGGCGACGCGTTCGCCGCGGCCGTGGCCCAGGTGGCCGTCGCCGCCGGCCGTGACGACACGCTCCCGGTGCTGACCGGCGTGCGCGTGGAGATCGAGGACGACCGGGTCACCCTGGCCGCGACGGACCGCTACCGCTTCGCCGTCCGCGAGCTGCTGTGGAAGCCCGAGCAGCCCGGCCTGTCGGCCGTGGCCCTGGTTCCGGCGAAGACCCTGCTCGACACGGCGAAGTCGCTCAGCGCGGGCGACAACGTCTCCATCGCGCTGGCCGGCAGCGGCAAGGGCGAGGGCCTGATCGGCTTCGAGGGCGCGGGGCGTCGCACGACCACGCGGCTGCTGGAGGGCGAGTTCCCGAAGTTCCGGGCCCTGTTCCCGACGGAGTTCTCCGCGATCGGCACGGTGCCCACCCAGGCCTTCGTCGACGCCGTCAAGCGCGTCTCCCTGGTCGCCGAGCGGAACACCCCGGTGCGGCTGAGCTTCGAGCAGGGCGTGGTGACGCTGGAGGCCGGTTCCGGCGACGACGCACAGGCTGTGGAGCGGATCGACGCGGACCTCGAGGGCGACGACATCTCGATCGCCTTCAACCCGGCCTACCTGCTGGACGGCCTGTCGGCCATCGACTCCCCGGTGGCCCAGCTGAGCTTCACGACGGCGACCAAGCCGGCGCTGCTGAGCGGCAAGGCTTCGCAGGAGACCGAGGCGGACGAGTCGTACAAGTACCTGATCATGCCGGTGCGCCTTTCGGGCTGACCGTCACCCGTAGGGGCGCGCGGCTCCGCACGAGCAACCACCCGCGTGCGGATGGCCCTGTCACCGGGGGCCGTCTGTTCGCGGGTGGCTTGTCGCCCTGTTCCCCGCGCCCCTGACGGGCCCTGCGGGGATAGGCTCGTGCATTGGTGCGGCAACGGGGCCGCGGACAGTCGAAACGGAACGAAGGACTGATCATGCAGCTCGGACTCATCGGTCTCGGCAAGATGGGCGGCAACATGCGCGAGCGCATCCGCCGCGCGGGCCACACCGTCGTCGGCTACGACCGCGACCCCGCCCTGTCCGATGTCGCGAGCCTCAAGGAGCTGGTGGGTTCCCTCGCCGCGCCGCGCGTGGTGTGGGTGATGGTCCCGGCCGGCGGCCCGACGCAGTCGACCGTGGACGAGCTGGCCGAGCTGCTGGAGCCGGGCGACGTCGTGGTGGACGGCGGCAACTCGCGCTGGACGGACGACGAGAAGCACGCCGCGGAGCTGGCCACCAAGGGCATCGGCTTCGTCGACTGCGGTGTCTCCGGCGGTGTCTGGGGTCTGCAGAACGGCTACGCCCTGATGTACGGCGGCTCGGACGCCGACATCGCCAAGGTGCAGCCGATCTTCGAGGCGCTCAAGCCCGAGGGCGACTTCGGCTCCGTGCACGCCGGCAAGGTCGGTGCGGGCCACTTCGCCAAGATGGTCCACAACGGCATCGAGTACGCCATGATGCAGGCCTACGCCGAGGGCTGGGAGCTGCTGGAGGCCGTGGACAGCGTCGAGAACGTCCGCGAGATCTTCCGCTCCTGGAAGGAGGGCACGGTCATCCGCTCCTGGCTGCTGGACCTGGCTGTGGACGCCCTCGACAAGGACGAGCACCTGGGCAAGCTGAAGGGCTACGCCGCGGACTCGGGCGAGGGCCGGTGGACGGTGGAGGCGGCGATCGACAACGCGGTGCCGCTGCCGGCGATCACCGCGTCGCTGTTCGCCCGCTTCGCCTCGCGGCAGGACGACTCGCCGCAGATGAAGATGATCGCCGCGCTGCGCAACGAGTTCGGCGGCCACGCGGTCGAGTCCAAGTAACGCGGTTTCCACCGGAGTTATCCACAACCTGCGAAGGAAGCTGTGCACGTCGCGCATCTGTCGCTGGCCGACTTCCGCTGTTACGCCCGGGCCGAGGTTCCCCTCGACCCGGGCGTCACCGCGTTCACCGGTCCCAACGGCCAGGGCAAGACCAACCTGGTCGAGGCCGTCGGCTACCTGGCGACCCTGGGCAGCCACCGGGTGGCGGGTGACGCTCCGCTGGTGCGGCTGGGTGCCCAGCGGGCGATCGTGCGGGGCCTGGTGGTGCGGGACGAGCGGCAGACGCTGATCGAGCTGGAGCTGAACCCGGGCCGGGCGAACCGGGCGCGGATCAACCGCAGCGACAACGTGCGGCCGCGTGACGTGCTGGGGCTGCTGCGGACGGTGCTGTTCGCGCCGGAGGACCTGGCGCTGGTCAAGGGCGATCCTGGTGAGCGCCGGCGGTTCCTGGACGAGCTGCTGACGTTGCGTGCGCCGCGGCTGGCGGGGGTGCGGCAGGACTACGAGCGGGTGCTGAAGCAGCGCAACGCGCTGCTGAAGTCGGCGGCGCAGGCGCGGAGGTCCTCGCGGGGGATGGACCTGTCCACGCTGGACGTGTGGGACGACCATCTGGCGCGGGCGGGCGCGGAGCTGCTGGCGTACCGGCTGGATCTGGTGGCGGCCCTGCAGCCGCTGGTGGCCCGGGCGTACGAGGAGCTGGCGCCGGGCGGCGGGGGGACGGTGTTGGAGTACCGCTCCTCGATGGGCGAGGGGGTGCCGCTGTCGGGGGGCCGCGAGGCCCTGTACGCGGCGCTCATGGCCGCGCTGGGCGCGGCGCGCAAGCAGGAGCTGGAGCGGGGCCTGACGCTGGTGGGCCCGCACCGCGACGAGCTCGGGTTGCGGCTGGGGGAGCTGCCGGCCAAGGGCTACGCCTCGCACGGCGAGTGCTGGTCGTACGCGCTGGCGCTGCGGCTGGCCTCCTACGACCTGCTGCGTTCGGACGGCGGCGAGCCGGTGCTGATCCTGGACGACGTCTTCGCGGAGCTGGATTCCCGCCGCCGCGAGCGCCTGGCGGAGCGGGTCGTCACGGGCGAACAGGTCCTGGTCACGGCGGCGGTCCCGGAGGACGTTCCGGAGGCGCTGAAGGGTGCCCGTTATGCGGTGCTGGACGGCGAGGTCACGCGGGTGTGAGGCGCGTACTCTGGAGGCTTGTCCCCAGCCTGTGAGAAGTGAGGCGCCGCGTGTCCGAGGAGACTCCTGAGCTCAGTGGCGTCGATCTCGCCCGGGTGGCGCTGCGGGCGGCGAAGGAGCAGGCGAGGTTGCGCGGGGAGGCGACCGCGCAGAAGAAGCAGGCGAGAAGGACGGGGCTTCGGTCGGGGGCCCGTGCGGACGGGCGGGATCCGCAGCCGTTGGGGAGTGCGATCAGCCGGTTGATCGCGGAGCGGGGCTGGGAGGCGCCGGCCGCGGTCGGCGGGGTGATGGGGCGGTGGCCGGAGATCGTGGGGCGGGACATCGCCGCGCACTGTGAGCCGGAGCACTTCGACGAGGACGAGCGGGTGCTCGCGGTCCGCTGCAGCTCCACCGCCTGGGCGACTCAACTCCGTTTGATGGCACCGCAGTTGCTCCGGACGCTGAACGGCGGGCTGGGCGAGGGGACGGTGCGTTTCATCAAGGTCCAGGGCCCCGCCACGGGGCCGGCCCGCTATCGCGGCAGGCTGCGCGCGCCGGGCAGCAAGGGGCCGGGCGACACCTGGGGTTGACCCGCGGACGGGACGGAGCCGAGAAACGGGCGTCTAAGCGCTCTGCGCCCCCCTCGTTGGTGTGGGGACATGTCGGGCGCGTGTTGACGTCCGGCACGGGCCGTTCAGAGGGCGGCAAAGCCCCGTCTCTGTCAGTCGTACCGGTAGACTGGAAGCCAAACACCGCCGCGAGCGGAGACGCTCGCGGTGGAGAGTCGTAACGCCGTGGCCGCCTCCGGCCCGCCCACATGGGCCGGGACGGCCCGCGCTGTGCCAGAGAGGGCGTTTCGTGGCCGAGTCCGGCAACCCCAACCAGTCCCCAGACGAGAACGGCAAGAACGAGAAGTCGTACGACGCCAGTGCCATCCAGGTGCTGGAGGGGCTCGAGGCCGTCCGCAAGCGCCCGGGTATGTACATCGGCTCCACCGGTGAGCGCGGCCTGCACCACCTCGTCTACGAGATCGTCGACAACTCCGTCGACGAGGCCCTCGCCGGCCACGCCGACACGATCGACGTGACGATCCTGCCCGACGGCGCGGTGCGCGTCGTCGACAACGGCCGTGGCATCCCGGTCGGCGTGGAGAAGACGACCGGCAAGCCGGCCGTCGAGGTGGTGCTGACCGTGCTGCACGCCGGCGGCAAGTTCGGCGGCGGCGGCTACGCCGTCTCCGGCGGTCTGCACGGCGTGGGCATCTCGGTCGTGAACGCGCTGTCCAACCGCCTGGCGGTCGAGGTCAGGACCGACGGCTACCGCTGGACGCAGGAGTACAAGAGCGGCGTGCCGGTGGCCGAGCTGGCGCGTCACGAGGAGACCTCGGAGACGGGCACCACGGTCACCTTCTGGGCGGACCCGGAGATCTTCGAGACCACCGAGTACTCCTTCGACACCCTCTCCCGTCGCTTCCAGGAGATGGCGTTCCTCAACAAGGGCGTGACCATCACGCTCACCGACGAGCGCCCGGACCACACGGACGACGAGGGCAAGCCGAACGCGGTCCGCTACTTCTACGAGGGCGGCATCTCCGACTTCGTGCGGTACCTCAACTCCCGCAAGGGTGAGGTGATCCACCCGACGGTCATCGACTTCGAGGCGGAGGACACGGAGAAGAAGATCTCCGTGGAGATCGCGATGCAGTGGAACACCTCGTACAACGAGGGCGTCTACTCGTTCGCGAACATCATCCACACCCACGAGGGCGGCACCCACGAGGAGGGCTTCAGGGCCGCGCTGACGAGCCTGGTCAACCGGTACGCGCGCGACAAGAAGCTGCTGCGCGAGAAGGACGACAACCTCACCGGCGAGGACATCCGCGAGGGTCTGACCGCGATCATCAGCCTGAAGCTGAGCGAGCCGCAGTTCGAGGGCCAGACCAAGACCAAGCTGGGCAACACGGAGGCGAAGACCTTCGTGCAGAAGGTCGTCTACGAGCACCTCAACGACTGGCTGGACCGCAACCCGAACGAGGCCGCGGACATCATCCGCAAGGCGATCACGGCCGCCACGGCCCGTGTCGCGGCCCGCAAGGTGCGCGACCTGACCCGCCGCAAGGGTCTGCTGGAGTCGGCGTCGCTGCCGGGCAAGCTGTCGGACTGCCAGTCGAAGGACCCGACCGAGTGCGAGATCTTCATCGTCGAGGGCGACTCCGCCGGCGGCTCGGCCAAGCAGGGCCGTGACCCGCGGGTGCAGGCGATCCTGCCGATCCGAGGCAAGATCCTCAACGTCGAGAAGGCGCGCATCGACAAGGTGCTGCAGAACACCGAGGTGCAGGCGCTGATCTCGGCCTTCGGCACGGGCGTCCACGACGACTTCGACCTGTCGAAGCTGCGCTATCACAAGATCGTGCTGATGGCCGACGCCGACGTCGACGGCCAGCACATCTCCACGCTGCTGCTGACGCTGCTCTTCCGCTTCATGCGTCCGCTGATCGAGGGCGGCCACGTCTACCTGGCCCGCCCGCCGCTGTACAAGATCAAGTGGGGTCGGGACGACATCGAGTACGTCTACTCCGACCGCGAGAAGGAAGCCGCGCTCGAGGCGGGCCGCCAGGCCGGCCGCAAGCTGCCCAAGGACGACGCGATCCAGCGCTTCAAGGGTCTGGGCGAGATGAACGCCGAGGAGCTGCGGGTCACCACCATGGACCGGGACGTGCGCCTGCTGTCCCAGGTCACCCTGGAGGACGCCGCCCGCGCCGACGACCTGTTCTCGATCCTGATGGGTGAGGACGTCGAGGCCCGCCGCTCCTTCATCCAGCGCAATGCCAAGGACGTCCGCTTCCTCGACGTCTGATCCCCACCGGCAGCCGAAGCGTTCCGCAGCGAAAGGAAACTGACCACCCGTGGTCGACGACAACCGCCCCGAAGGCGAGCAGCCGGAGGACATCCCGGCCGAGGAGAACGGCGGGGGCACCCGGATCGAGCAGGTCGAGCTCGAGACGGAGATGCAGCGCTCCTACCTCGACTACGCGATGAGCGTCATCGTCTCTCGCGCCCTGCCCGAGGTCCGCGACGGCCTCAAGCCCGTGCACCGCCGCGTGCTGTACGCGATGTACGACGGGGGCTACCGGCCCGAGAAGGGCTACTACAAGTGCGCCCGCGTCGTCGGCGACGTCATGGGCAACTACCACCCGCACGGCGACACCTCGATCTACGACACCCTGGTGCGTCTCGCCCAGCCGTGGTCGATGCGGATGCCGCTGGTGGACGGCAACGGCAACTTCGGCTCGCCGGGCAACGACCCGGCCGCCGCCATGCGGTACACCGAGTGCCGCATGATGCCGCTGGCCATGGAGATGATGCGGGACATCGACGAGGAGACCGTCGACTTCTCGCCCAACTACGACGGCCGCTCCCAGGAGCCGAACGTCCTGCCGGCCCGGATCCCGAACCTGCTGGTCAACGGCGCCACCGGGATCGCGGTCGGCATGGCGACCAACATCCCGCCGCACAACCTGCGCGAGGTCGCCTCGGGCGCGCTGTGGTACCTGGCCAACCCGGAGGCCTCCAACGAGGAGCTGCTCGAGGCCCTGATCGAGCGGATCAAGGGCCCGGACTTCCCGACCGGCGCGCTGATCGTGGGCCGCCGCGGCATCGAGGAGGCCTACCGCACCGGCCGCGGCTCGATCACGATGCGCGCGGTGGTGGAGGTCGAGGAGATCCACGGCCGCCAGTGCCTGGTGATCACCGAGCTGCCGTTCCAGGTCAACCCGGACAACCTGGCGCTGAAGGTCGCGGACCTGGTCAAGGACGCGCGCATCGGCGGCATCGCCGACGTCCGCGACGAGTCCTCGTCCCGCACCGGCACCCGTCTGGTGATCGTGCTCAAGCGCGACGCGGTCGCCAAGGTCGTGCTGAACAACCTGTACAAGCACACCGACCTGCAGACGAACTTCGGCGCGAACATGCTGGCCCTGGTCGACGGGGTGCCCCGCACGCTGTCGCTGGACGCCTTCATCCGGCACTGGGTCAACCACCAGATCGACGTCATCGTCCGCCGCACCCGGTTCCGGCTGCGCAAGGCCGAGGAGCGCGCGCACATCCTGCGCGGTCTGCTGAAGGCCCTGGACGCCATCGACGAGGTCATCGCGACGATCCGCCGCTCGGACACGGTCGAGGTCGCCCGCACCGGCCTGATGTCGCTGCTGACCATCGACGAGATCCAGGCCAACGCGATCCTGGAGATGCAGCTGCGCCGCCTGGCCGCCCTGGAGCGCCAGAAGATCACGGCCGAGTACGACGAGCTGATGGCCAAGATCCGCGAGTACAACGCGATCCTGGACTCGCCGGCCAAGCAGCGGGAGATCATCTCCGACGAGCTCACCGCGATCGTCGACAAGTACGGCGACGACCGGCGTTCGACGCTGATCCCCTACGAGGGCGACATGTCCGTCGAGGACCTGATCGCCGAAGAGGACATCGTCGTCACCATCACCCGCGGCGGCTACGTCAAGCGCACCCGCTCCGACCTGTACCGCTCGCAGAAGCGCGGCGGGAAGGGCGTGCGCGGCGCGCAGCTGAAGCAGGACGACATCGTCGACCACTTCTTCGTGACGACCACGCACAACTGGATCCTGTTCTTCACCAACAAGGGCCGGGTGTACCGGGCCAAGGGCTACGAGCTGCCCGACGCCGGGCGCGACGCCCGCGGCCAGCACGTGGCCAACCTGCTGGCCTTCCAGCCGGACGAGCAGATCGCGCAGGTCATGGCGGTCCGCACCTACGAGGCCGCCCCGTACCTGATCCTGGCGACCCGCTCGGGCCTGGTGAAGAAGACCTCGCTGAAGGACTACGACTCGCCGCGTTCCGGCGGTCTGATCGCGATCAACCTGCGTCAGGACGAGCACGGCAACGACGACGAGCTGATCGGCGCCGAGCTGGTCTCCGCCGACGACGACCTGCTGCTGATCTCGAAGAAGGCGCAGGCGATCCGCTTCACCGCCACCGACGAGGCGCTGCGGCCGATGGGCCGCGCCACCTCGGGTGTGAAGGGCATGAGTTTCCGCGAGGACGACGAACTGCTCTCGATGTCGGTGATCCGCCCGGGTACGTTCGTGTTCACCGCCACCGACGGCGGCTACGCCAAGCGCACCAGGGTGGAGGAGTACCGCGTCCAGGGCCGTGGCGGCCTGGGCATCAAGGCGGCCAAGATCGTCGAGGACCGCGGGTCGCTCGTCGGCGCCCTGGTGGTCGAGGAGACCGACGAGATCCTGGCGATCACGCTCTCCGGCGGAGTGATCCGTACGCGGGTCGCGGGGGTCCGTGAAACCGGGCGTGACACGATGGGCGTCCAACTGATCAACCTGAGCAAGAAGGACGCGGTCGTCGGCATCGCGCGCAACGCCGAAGGCGCTGCCGAGGACGAGGCGGACGAGGCCGAGGACGGCGTCGTCGACGGCGTCGCGGACGTCGCCGAGGGCACCGAGGTCGGCGCCGACGGCGGGGCCACGGAGCCGTCGGCCGAGTAGCCGCTGCCGCTTCCGCTTCTGGCACGGGCCCCGGTGCACATCACCGGGGCCCGTGCCAGGATGCTGGCAGCCGGCTGCCTGCGCCTTGAACGATCAGGCGAACGAGCGTTGAGTACGAGGCGTGACGACACACCGGGGCCGAGGGCCCCGGCGCGGAATGCGGGAGGACCAGGGTGACTAACCCCACGGGAGCGGCGGGAGCCGCGGGGCGGGCGCAGAACGCCCCCGGTGCGGCCGGCGGTGCCGGCGGCGGACGGGACGCGGGCTCGACGTCGGTGATGCCCGCGGTGGGCGCCGGGTCCGACGCAGGCCAGCAGGCCCCGCGTCGTCGCCAGGGCGGCCCCAACGGTGAGCAGGCCCAGGCCCGCGCGGCCGCCGAGGCGAAGGCGGCGGCGCAGACCGGCGCACCGACGGGCACCACCGGCCCGGCCGGCGGTCCCCCGCCCAAGGACGGCTACTCGACGCCGACCACGTACTCCAAGGG
>NZ_BBPQ01000004.1:136043-155450 GCF_000787855.1 Streptacidiphilus anmyonensis
CCAGCCCCGGCCGCCGGGTGGCACGCCGGTCCCGGGCGCGGCCACCGGCGCCCCCGCGGGGGGCCCTGCGGGCGGCTCCGGCTCCGCGGGCAGCCCCGCAGGGGTGCCCGCCCGCCGTCCCGGCCCGAACGCGGCCCCGCCGTCCGGCCGCACCCGTCGGGCCCGGCTGCGCGTGGTGCGCACGGACCCGTGGACGGTGATGAAGGTCAGCTTCCTGCTGTCCATCGCGCTCGGCGTGGTCACCGTCGTGGGCGTCTCGCTGCTGTGGATGGTGCTGGACGCGGCCGGCGTCTTCAGCTCGGTCGGCGGCACCCTCAAGCAGGCCACGACCGGCACGGACGCCACGTCGGGCTTCGACCTCCAGTCGTACCTCTCGTTCGGCAACGTCTTCCTGTTCACCCTGCTGATCGCGGTGGTGGACGTGGTGCTGATGACGGCGCTGTGCACGCTGGCCTCGTTCATCTACAACACGGCCGCGGGCATGACCGGCGGCGTCGAGGTGACCCTCGCCGAGGAGGACTGAGCTGACCTGGGGCGCAGCCCCCGGGAAGCGATTTGGGCATTGAGCTGCAGGTGCGCTAATCTTCTAACGCAACGCAGCGCGGGCCTATAGCTCAGACGGTTAGAGCGCTTCCCTGATAAGGAAGAGGCCACAGGTTCAAGTCCTGTTAGGCCCACCAGCGTCGACGCCCCGGACGGGATTCCCGTCCGGGGCGTTCCTTGTTTCCGGCGTTCCTTCCGGCGTTGTTTCGGGCTGTGTTCACGGCCCTGTTCACGGCCGCGTTCAGGGCCCGGTTTCCGGGCGCGTTCCGTTCCGCAGAGCGGATGATGTGCCGCGTCCGGACGGGTGACCTTCCGGTCGTGTCGGCGGCAGATGCCGCGTGCGCAGTGCATCGCTGGGAGAGCGGCGCTCCGGCGCCCGTGTCCCTGTTGCCGAAGGTCTGGAGTGCCCGTGCTGCCGTCCGCCTCCCTGCCGGTCAAGGCCCTGAAGCTGCTCCTGCTCATGCTGTGCTCGCTGGCGGTGCTCGCGGCGTTCGTGCCGTCGGCCGAGGCCCAGCCCCAGATCGGGCACCAGGCCCGGACCGTGCGGGCGGTCGCCGCGCACGAGAGCCGCAGCGGAGTGGACTGGGACAAGATCGCGCGTTGTGAGAGCGGCGGCGACTGGGCCATCAACACCGGCAACGGGTACTACGGCGGGCTGCAGTTCGACCAGGCGACGTGGCGGGCCAACGGAGGGCTGGCGTACGCGCCCCGGGCCGACCTCGCCGACCGGAACCAGCAGATCACCATCGCGAACCACCTGGCCGTGCGCCGCGGCCTCGGGCCGTGGCCCGTGTGCGGACCCCGCGGCGCGTGCGCGGGCCGACCGCACGAGGTGGCGCAGGGGAACCAGGGCGCCCAGCAGTACGGCGGAGCCTGGACGGTCCGGGTCCGGCCCGGTGACACGCTCGCCGGCATCGCGGCGGCGAACCACGTCGTCGGCGGCTGGCCCGTGCTCTTCGAGATGAACCGGCTGACCATCGGCGCCAATCCCGACCAGATCAGGCCCGGAGAGGTCCTGCGTCTCCACCGGTGAGGGCGCCGGGGGTGCGCCGAGGGTGCGCTGACGGTGCGCTGAGGGTGCCGCGTTGCGGGCTCGGGGTTCGCTCGTTGTACCGCTCAGAGTGTCCGCTGATGGGGTGTAGCATCGCGGCAAGGACGTCATCGAGGAAGTCGAGGTCTCGCGGTGAAGAAGCTTCTGCTGGTTGTTCTGGTCGCTCTGGGCGGGTACTTCGTCTACCGCCAGGTGCAGGCGGACCGCGCCGAGCAGGACCTGTGGACCGAGGCGACGGACCCGATCCCGGCCGGCTCCCGCTGAGTCACTCCGGCTGAGTCAGGGCGCTGAGTCAGCGCCTGGTCTTTCCTGCCGTGCCGAGCGGGTACGCTTGTGCGCGGCAGTTCACGGGGCCTTAGCTCAGTTGGTAGAGCGCCGTCTTTGCATGGCGGATGTCAGGGGTTCGACTCCCCTAGGCTCCACACCCGCATGCACGAGGGGCTCCGATCAGTCGCTGATCGGAGCCCCTCGTCGTTGTCTCACGACTTCTTCTTGCGCTCGTTCGCCGTCCCGGTGTTGCCCGCGGCCTCCTCCGCCTCCTTCGCCTCGACCTCGGGGTCGAGCGGCAGCGAGCCGTTGACGGCGCTGCTGGCGCTGGAGCCGCCGGTGCCGGGGGCGGTGTCCCGCAGCGGGATGGACGTGGTGGGCGGCTCGACCAGCCAGTCGGGGTTGCTCTGCTTGCGATACCACTTCCACGCGGCCAGGCCGCCGGTGGCGAGCGCGCCCAGGGCCAGCAGGGTGAGGCCGCGGCGGGTCCAGCGGCCCCTGCGGGCGGCCTGTTCGTGGGCCTTCGTCAGCGCCTCGACCTCGGCGAGCGAGACCTGCCCGCGCAGCACCGGGATGGCGGCCAGGGAGCGGTCGTGGACCTGCTGGGCGGCCAGTTCGGCGGCGGGCAGGACGCGCTCCTGGGCGATGCTGCGGGCTTGGTCGGCGGCGACCGCGGCGGCCTCGCGGGCCTGCCGGGCGGCGACCTTGGCCTGCTGGGCGGCCTGGCGCGCGGCCTTGGCGACCGCCTCGTCCACGGCCGGCGGCACGCTGCCGCGGCCCTTCTCCCACAAGGGCACCACCTGGGTCTGCACGCGGCTCTGCGCCGCCTGCCGGGCCTGTTCCACTGCGGATCCGAGTGCGGGGGCGACCTTCTGCCACGCCTCCCCGCTGTACTGGGCCGCGGTGTCCCTGGCGCTCAGCGCGTAGGGAGTGAGCTGCTCGCGGGTGCGACTGGCTGCCTCGCGAGCTGTGTCGATCCGGCTCACCGGAAACCTCCTCCTCGGGCGTCCTCTTCGTCTCGTATCACCCAATGAGAGATCATGCCGCCTGATTCGTCCTGCGGCGCGCTGAAAAGCGGCATGTCTTCTCTTCTGCATCCTGCTCCTTTGTGAGGCGATGCACAGGGCGTGCGAGGATTCATTCGTCAGGATCGTTCGGGATCCGGACCCGATCGGCCGGGGTCACCCCGGCAGGAAGGCGCATCGTGGCCCAGCAGCTGTTCGCCACCCTCCACACCAGCCACGGGGACATCGAGCTCAAGCTCTTCCAGTTCCACGCCCCCAGGACGGTGACGAACTTCGTGGAGCTGGCGGAGGGCGGCCGCGAGTGGACCCACCCCGGCACCGGTGAGGTCAGCTCGGCCCGGCTCTACGACGGCACCGTCTTCCACCGCGTCATCCCCGGCTTCATGATCCAGGGCGGCGACCCGCTGGGCACCGGCGTCGGCGGGCCCGGCTACCAGTTCAAGGACGAGATCCACCCCGAGCTGGTCTTCGACCGCCCCTACCTGCTGGCCATGGCCAACGCCGGGCCGGGCACCAACGGCTCGCAGTTCTTCATCACGGTGGACACCACGCCGTTCCTGAACCGCAAGCACACCATCTTCGGCGAGGTCGCCGACGAGGCGTCGAAGAAGGTCGTCGACGCCATCGCGACCGTGCCGACCGCGGGGGAGCGGCCGGAGCAGCCGGTCGTACTCGAGTCCGTGACCGTCACCCGCCGCTGACGGCCGGGGTCCCTGGGGAGCGCGTCGCCATGCCGGACTGCTACCGCCACCCCGGCCGGGAGACGGGCGTGCGCTGCTCGCGCTGCGAGCGGCCGGTCTGTCCCGAGTGCCGGGTCGAAGCCGCCGTCGGATTCCAGTGCCTGGACTGCGTGCACGGAGGGCGGGCGGCCCCGGTGCGCCAGGCCCGCACCGACTACGGCGGCCCGGCGCGCGCCGACGGCGCGCTGGTCACGCGGTGGCTGATCGGGGCCAACCTCGCGGTGTGGGTGCTGGCCTTCGTCGGCGGCGACAACCTCTTCTACCGGTTGGTCATGCAGGGCGACGCGGTCGTCACCGGGGACCAGTGGTACCGCATGGTCAGCTCGGTCTTCCTGCACGAGCCGAGCAGTTTCGGGATCCTGCACATCGCGATGAACATGTGGTCGCTGTGGATCCTGGGCCCGTACGTGGAGTCGGCGCTCGGCCGGCTCCGCTACCTGCTGCTCTACCTGCTGTCCGGCATCGCCGGCTCCGCGCTGCTGATGCTGACGAACCCGGTGGAGGTCGTGGCCGGCGCCTCCGGGGCGATCTTCGGGCTCTTCGGCGCGGTGGTGGTCATCCACCGGCACCGGGGCTTCTCGCTGGGACCGATCATGGCCGTGCTGGTGGTGAACCTGGTCGCCACCTTCTCGCTGGGCTTCATCGCCTGGCAGGCGCACATCGGGGGCCTGGTCGTGGGCGCGCTGCTCGCGGTCGGCTTCGTGCACGCCCCGCCGACGCCGGCGAAGCGCCGGGACCTGGTGCAGGCGGTCGTGGTGGGGCTGGTGGCCGCGCTGGTGGCGGGGGTCAGCCTGTACGCGGCCACCCACATCGCCGCCTGAGCGGAGCGCGAGTGGCCGGGCGCCTGAGCGCGCGTGCCTGAGCGCCTGGGGTGTGAGGTTATCCACAAGATGTGCAAAGCGGCTCGCACAACCGTGCGAGCCGCTGCGATGTGACCTTCGCTACGCGCGTTCACCTGCGGATTCAACGAGGTGCGCCGGCGGGGCCGGGGACTGTCCCGATCGAGTTATCCACAGATAGTCAGGGTTTTTCCCCACTGTGGATAAGTGTGTGGACAAGCCTTTCCGGCTACTTCCACTGGGTGGAGACGCCGAAGCCGCCCGCGATGAAGGCGAAGCCGATCAGGATGTTCCAGTTCCCGATGGCGCTGATCGGCCACTGCGCGTTCGTCACGTAGTAGACGACGATCCAGACCAGGCCGACCAGGAACAGACCCAGCATCAGCGGGGCGATGAAGCCGCGGCCCGACTTGAGCTTGACCGCCGTCGCGGCCGTGGTCGGCGGGGTGTAATCCGACTTCTTGCGGAGGCGTGACTTCGGCACTGGTAAGGCTCCCGGGGACGTGGGCCGATCGCAGGGGCGCGCGGGCAGGGGTGCGGCTGCGTACCCCGGCGTCCGTTAGCGTAGTGGCTCTGGGAGTCGGAAGGAGATAAGGGTACGTGTCAGATTCGGAAGAAGTTCCGCCCGGGTCGGACAATCCTCCGATCGAGGGAACTTCCCGTCCGCGTCGCCAGGGGCGATATGTCGGGCGTGCCCTGACCTGCCTGATCTTCGCTCTGGCCGGATTTCTCTTCTACACCAGCGCCCACACCGCCAACGGCACCGACCTGCGCAACGACAACACCCTGCTGCGGCTCTCCGACCTGATACAGCAGCGCAGCCGCGACAACGCCACCGCCGACGCGCAGGTCGCCGCGCTGCGCGCGCAGATCGACGCGCTCGCGCAGCAGCACCCCGGCAACCCGGCCGACCAGGCCAGGCTGGTCGCGCTCGAGAAGGCCGCCGGACTCGATCCGGTGACCGGCCAGGGCCTGACCGTCACCCTCAACGACGCGCCGCCGAACGCCACCGCGCGGATCCCCGGCGTCCCGCAGCCGCAGCCCGACGACCTGGTCATCCACCAGCAGGACCTGCAGGCCGTCGTCAACGCGCTGTGGCGCGGCGGCGCCCGCGGCATCCAGGTGCAGGACCAGCGGCTCATCTCCACCAGCGCGGTGCGCTGCGTCGGCAACCAGCTGATCCTCCAGGGCCGCGTCTACTCCCCGCCCTACGTGATCCGGGCGGTCGGCACGCCCAAGGCGCTGGAGACGGCGCTGAACGGCGACACCTACATCCAGACCTACCTGCAGTACGTCACCGCCTACGGGCTCGGCTGGAAAGTCCAGTCGTCGCGGGCGATGACTCTTCCGGGCTACTCGGGCACAGTGGACCTCCAGTTCGCCAAGGCGAAGTAGCGACGAGGGGTCGCGGGGGAGGGCAGCGGTGGGTCGGTTGGTCGCCCGGACGCTGGTGGAGCTGTGCATCACCGTCGGCGCGCTGATCGTGCTGCTCACCTGCTACCTGCTGTTCTGGACCGACATCTCCGCCGACCAGGCCATGGCGGGGGAGCTGAGCCGCCTGCAGCAGCAGTGGGACCAGTCGACGACGACCGCCGCCCCCACGCCGTCGCCGTCCGGGTCCGCCGCGACCGCGTCCGCCCCGTCCCCCACGCCGTCCGCGTTCGCGTACCCGCCGGACCAGGCGTTCGCCGTCCTCTACATCCCGCGCTTCGGCCGGGACTGGAAGAAGCCGATCATCGAGGGCACCGGCGTCACCGACCTGCAGAAGGGCATCGGCCACTACACCGGCACCGCGGAGCCCGGCCAGGCGGGGAACTTCGCCCTCGCCGGGCACCGCCGCACCTGGGGGAACCCCTTCAACGACTTCCCGCTGCTCCGTCCGGGGGACCGGATCTACGTGGACGACGGCCGTTTCTGGTACGTCTACCGACTCGACCGCACGCCGCTGCGGACCCTGCCGACCGACGTCGGCGTGCTCGACCCGGTGCCGCCGGAGTCCGGATACCCCGGGCCCGGCTCGTACCTGACCCTGACCACGTGCGACCCGGCCTGGGGGCACAGCCACCGGCTGATCGAGTGGGGCCGTCTGGTGTCCACCACGCCGGTGTCGGCCGGCCCGCCCCGGGGGCTGCCGGGATAGGCGGGATCGACCGCTGCGCACAGGGGTGCCCGATACCCTGGTGCCGACAGGAGGAGACAGGCTCGATGTACGGCTTTCTGTGGCGCAAGCTGCCCGGCAGTGCACCGCTGCGCGCCCTGCAGTGCCTGCTCCTGTTCCTGGCCGCCGTTTTCGTGCTGTTCCAGTTCGTCTTCCCGAGGCTGGAGCCGCTGCTCCCCTTCGGTGACGTGACCGTCAACGGCAACGGGTCCGGCTCGGGTTCCACGGCCCCGCCGTCACCGGGCCCCACTGCCTCCACGCTCAACGGTGCGCACCGCCTGCCGGTCGCCGAGCTCTCCCAGAACCATGGAGTCGTCGTCTGATGTCCGCCCGTCCCGCCCGCATCCTGGTCGTCGACAACTACGACAGCTTCGTCTTCAACCTGGTCCAGTACCTGTACCAGCTGGGCGCGGAGTGCGAGGTGCGGCGCAACGACGAGGTGGACCTCGCCTCGGTGACCAGGGACGCCTACGACGGTGTGCTGCTCTCCCCCGGGCCCGGCGCGCCCGAGGAGGCCGGGGTCTGCATCGAGATGGTGCACCACTGCGCCGGGATCGGGCTGCCGGTGTTCGGCGTGTGCCTCGGCCTCCAGTCGATCGCCGTCGCCTACGGCGCGGTCGTCGGCCGCGCGCCCGAGCTGCTGCACGGCAAGACCTCGCCGGTCAGCCACGAGGACGGCGGCGTCTTCGCCGGCCTGCACTCGCCGCTGACCGCGACCCGCTACCACTCACTCGCTGTGGACCGCGACACCGTCCCGGATGAGCTGCACGTCACGGCGTGGACGGACACCGGCGTCATCATGGGCCTGAGGCACACGCAACTGCCGGTCGAGGGCGTCCAGTTCCACCCGGAGTCGGTGCTGACCGAGGGCGGCCACCGGATGCTCGCCAACTGGCTCACCGCCTGCGGTGATCCGGAGGCCGTGGCCCGCTCGGCCGGGCTGGCCCCGGTGATCGGCCGGGTGGCGGTCGCGTGACCGCGGTGCGCCCCGAGCCCGGTGCGCAACCGGAGCCCGAACCGGAGCCGGAGCCGGACTGGGGGCCGTTCTTCGCGGAGGAGTCCGACGAGACGCTGCGGCTGCGCGTGCTCTCCACTCCCCCGCAGTCCGCGGCGGCTTCGACCGGCGCGGCGGCCGCGACGCCGCCGGCGACCACGCCCGCGACGGGCGGTCGCGCCGCGCGGCGGCGCGGCACCTCTGTGACTCCCCCGCCGCCCTCGCCGTCGGCCGGCGGTGGCCGGGCGGCGCGCCGCCGCGCGGCGAAGGCGCGTCAGGACGGCCCCGGCATCGTCGCCGTGCGGGTCTTCGGCGAGCTGCTGATCACGCTGGGCGTGGTGATGATCCTCTTCGTCGCCTACCAGCTGTGGTGGACGAACGTCCGCGCGGACGCGTACGCGTCGGGTCAGGCGTCGACGCTGGAGCACCAGTGGGGTGGTGGCGCGACGGCCAAGAGTCACCCGCCCTATCCGGACTCCATCGCGTTCGGGACGAAGTTCGCCATCATCTACATCCCCAAGCTGGACGTGAAGACCCCGGTCGCAGAGGGCACGGACAAGACGTCCATCCTCGACAACGGTCTCGTGGGCCACTACACCGGCGCCCAGGAGACGGCCTTCCCCTGGGACGCCTCGGGCAACTTCGCCCTGGCCGGCCACCGCAACACGCACGGCGAGCCGTTCCGGTACATCCCGCGCCTGGTTCCCGGCGACAAGATCGTCGTGGAGACGGCCTACGACTGGTACACCTACGTCGTCACCGGCTCGCTCCCGCAGACCTCCCCGGACAACGTCTCCGTCATCGCCCCCGTCCCGCCGCAGAGCGGCTTCAAGGGCCCTGGCCGCTACATCACCCTGACGACCTGCACGCCCGAGTTCACCTCGACCTACCGCATGGCCGTCTGGGGCCGCCTCGTCGAGGACCTCCCCAAGAGCGCAGGCCGTACGCCGGCGGCGCTGTCGGGCTGACACTCGCTCGCCGACCGCCGTAACCGGGTGGCGGCGTGGCTCGTTAGGCCGAACGGATGAGATTCCGGGGCGACGTGGTGCGACGTGATACGACCGGGACCGGTGTGCGGGCAGCACAGTTGAGTCGACGACACGTTCAGGGGAGCCCCGAGGAATTCATCGGTCTGTGGCGTGCCCTGACACCTCTTCCATCTCTCGCGAATCCCGATGAGTGGAAGGACCACCGAACGATGAGTACCAACGATCAGGCCGTCCTGTTGGAGTCCCGCACGGCGCGTGCCGGCGTGAGCGACCGGATCGAGGCGCTGGACAAGGTCAAGGCGCTCCAGCTACTGCCCGACGGCGTCCACGTCACCACGGCGTTGGCGGCGCAGTACTTCGAGGTCGACGTCGAGGCGATCAAGAAGATCGTTCAGCGCCACCGCGAGGAGCTGGAATCGAACGGGATGACCGTGCTTCGGGGAGAAGCGCTGGTCGGCTTCGATAGGGACATCTTGTCCCTTTCGAACAAGAGTTATCCACAGGCCCTCCGATCGCACCTGACCCTGCTCAGTCGTCGGGCGGTGCTGAACGTCGCGATGCTGCTGCGCGACAGCGACGTCGCGCGGCGGGTGCGGGTGCACCTGCTCGACGCGGAGGAGTCGGGCGGGTATGCGCCCGGGCGGCTCGAGCGCTACGTCACCGAGCTCGCGGCCACGACGGCCGCCAGGGTGGCGTGCGAGATCGTCGACTCGCGCATCGACGTGCGGCTGAGGCCGCACACCGAGGTGATCGGTGCGTTGAGCGTCAAGGTCACCGACGTCGAGTGCGCGGTGGCGGACATGCAGCAGACGCTCGTGGGCATCCGGGAGGAGCTGGGCGAGCTGCGGGCCGAGCGGGGGCTCAGGCTCCGGCGACGGCGGCGGGAGTGAGGGTGGGGTGGGCGCCGGCGAGTTTCCAGACCGTCGTCTGCTTGGTCTCCGCGTCCTCCAACTCCCGTTGGACGGGGACCGCGTAGGTCGCGAGCGCGTCGAACTCGGTACGCGGTAGGTAGGTGCGTCCCGGGTCGCCGACCAGTGCGGTCGCCCCGCGTTCCTGCGCGCGGCGCAGGAACGCGAGGACGCGGGTGGCCATGGTGCGTTCGTAGAACGCGTCGCCGACGAGCACGACGTCCGCCTCCGGCGTCGGGTCGCAGTCCAGGACGTCCCCGAGGGAGGGGCCCAGGGTCACGCCGTTGGCGTCGGCGTTGAGGGAGAGGGCGTCCAGGGCCAGGGGGTCGATCTCGCTGACGGCCACGGTGGTGGCGCCCGCCCTCATCGCCGCGACGGCGACGAGCCCGGAGCCGGACGCGAGGTCGAGGACGCGCCTGCCGGCGACGGTCTCGGGGTGGTCCAGCACGTAGCGGGCGAGGGCCAGGCCGCCCGCCCACGCCTGTGCCCAGAAGGGAGGCGGAGCCTCGTCCCCGCCGGACGCGCTCTCCGTCTCCTCCCACAACTCGAAGACCCGGTCGGCGAGGTGCAGTCGCACCTCGGTGAGGAATCCGGGGCTCGCGGGGGCGAGCCGGGTGTGCGCGCGGACGAAGTCCGCTGCGTCGGGGAGCGGGCGGAGTGAGGTGACGGGGATCACCGCGCCAGTCTGGCGGGCGGGGTGGCGTCCCCGCAATGCGCCAGGGGCGCGGGGAGGATCCCCGCGCCCCTGATGAGGTGCGACGCGCAGCGCAGCGGTCCGGCTCAGCCGCCGCCGGGCCAGCCGCCGTTGCCTCCGCCGTTGCCGTTGCCGTTGTTGCCACCGAGCAGGCCGGTGCCTCCGGTCTGGCCGGCCGTCTGTCCGGCGGTCTGGCCACCGGTCTGGCCGCCCGTCGGGGTGCCGGTGCCGCCCTGGTCGGTCGCGGCGGCGTCCGGGTTGACCACCAGCAGGATCGCGGTGCCGTCCGGCACCTGCTGCCCCGCCCCGGCCTGGCCGTTGTACTGCACCTGGGTGACGGAGTTCGCCCCGTACTGCGGGTCGGCCTGCTGGAGGATCTGCTTCGCGCAGTTCAGGTGCTGGGACTTCAGCTCGGCGCAGGCCTGGTCGTAGGACTGGCCGACCAGGTCGCTCGGGATCGTCGCCAGCGCCTGGCCGGAGGAGACCACGATGTTGATCGTGGTGCCCTTGGGCTGGCTGCCGGTCGGCGTGTAGCTGATGATCTGGCCGTTGGGCACGGTCGCCGACGACGCCTGCGTGGTCTGGCCGAGCTGGAAGCCCTGCTGGTTCAGCGCCTGGGTGGCCTGGTCGACGGTCAGGCCCTGGAGGTTCGGGACGCCGTCGGTCAGCGGGCCGCTGCTCAGCTGGACGGTGATCGTGCCGCCCTGCTGGATGGTCGTGCCGGCGGCCGGGCTCTGCTTGCAGACGTTGTCCTTGGTGGCGACGTTGGCGTCGCACTGGATGGACGGGCCCTTCGCCAGCTTGACCTTGTCACCGAAGTTGTTGGTGACCATCTGCTGCGCGCCGGCGAAGGACTGGTTGGTCAGCGACGGCACCTGCATGCTCTGCGAGGCGGTGCCGCCGAACATCGACCTGGTGACGAAGAACGCGCCCAGCAGCACCAGCACCGCGGCGACGATCAGCACGATCACCGAGGTGTTCTTGTTCTTGCCGCCGCCGCTCGCCGCGCGACGACGATCGCCGCGGCCGCCGTAGCCGTCGTCGTACCCGTCGTCGTAGCCGCCGGGCTCGTAGCCGTCGCCGCCCGCGTCGTAGCCCTGGCCGTTGCCGGGCAGGATGCTGGTCTGGCCGCCGGGGACCGGCGGCATGGCCATGGTGCGGCCGTCGGCCTGCTGGCCGTAGCCGTTCATGCCCAGGGCCATGGTGGGGGCGGCCGCTGCGGCGACCGGGAGGCCGTCGAGGGCGCGCTCGATGTCCGCGCGCATCTCGTCCGCGGACTGGTAGCGGTAGTCGCGGTCCTTGGCCAGCGCCTTCATCACGATGGCGTCGTACTCCGGCCGGATCTCCGGGTCGTAGTACGAGGGCGGGTTCGCCTCCTCGCGGACGTGCTGGTAGGCCACGGCCACCGGCGAGTCGCCGACGAAGGGCGGGCGCACCGTGAGCAGCTCGTAGAGCAGGCAGCCGGTGGAGTACAGGTCGGAGCGGGCGTCGACCTGCTCGCCCTTGGCCTGCTCGGGCGACAGGTACTGGGCGGTGCCGATGACCGCGGCGGTCTGGGTCATGGTCATCCCGGCGTCGCCCATGGCGCGGGCGATGCCGAAGTCCATCACCTTGACCTGGCCCGTGCGCGTCAGCATGACGTTGGCGGGCTTGATGTCGCGGTGGACGATGCCGTTGCGGTGCGAGTACTCCAGGGCCTGGAGGATGCCGATGCACATCTCCATGGCGCGCTCGGGCAGCAGGCGGCGGCCGGAGTGCAGCAGTTCGCGCAGCGTCGAGCCGTCGACGTACTCCATCACGATGTACGGGATGGAGATGCCGTCGATGTAGTCCTCGCCCGTGTCGTAGACGGCCACGATCGAGGGGTGGTTCAGGGACGCGGCGGACTGTGCCTCGCGCCGGAACCGGGCCTGGAAAGACGGGTCGCGGGCCATGTCGGTCCGCAGCGTCTTGACGGCGACGGCGCGCCCGAGCCGGATGTCATGGCCGATGTAGACCTCGGCCATGCCGCCGCGTCCGAGAACGCCGCCCAGCTCGTACCGGCCGCCGAGGCGACGCGGTTCTTCCATGGTTCGAGCCCTCTCCCTCTCCGGTCTGCCCCCAGCCTCGCCGGCGTGGGTTGTGGCGCGGACGGACAGACCGCTGCTGCGGATACGCTACCGGGCTCGCAAGTCAAAGCGGATTCACCGAGCGACCTGATACAAGACTGGAATACGTCTGCGCTGGACGAACACATCGAACGTGGTTTCCGTCACCCACCGTTCGGCGCACTGTCGCCGGGCGTGACTGAGGTCACATCCGGCGTCAGTTTCCGATGTACGCCTCCATCATGTTCTTCGCGATCGGCGCGGCCAGGTGCATGCCGGAGATGTCGCCGCGGGAGGTGTCGCTGTCCTCGACCACGACGGCCACCGCGATCTGCTTGCCGCCCGACTTGGCCCAGGAGACGAACCAGGCGTAGGGGTTCTGGTCGTTGTTCACGCCGTGCTGCGCGGTACCGGTCTTGCCGCCGACCTGGACGCCCGGGATCTTGGCGGTGGAGCCGGTGCCGTTCTGGACCACGTTGACCATCATCGTCTGCAGCTTGGCGGCGACGTCGGGGGTGGTGGCCTGGGACAGCTCCGTCGGCGAGGTCTGCGAGATCACCGAGTTGCTGGCGGAGCGCTCCTCGGAGACCAGGTACGGCTTCATCAGCGTGCCGTTGTTGCAGATCGCCGCGGCGACCATGGCCATCTGCAGCGGGGTGGCGCGGGTGTCGAACTGGCCGATGGAGGACTGCGCGGTCTGCGCGGGGCCCATGTTCGTGTCGAAGTTGCTGGCGGTGACGCCGACCGGGATGTCCAGCGAGGAGTTGTTGAAGCCGAACTTCTTGGCCTCGTCCAGCATCCGCTGCTGGCCGATCTCGGCGCCGAGCTTGCCGAACACGGTGTTGCAGGACATCGCCAGCGCGGCGTTCATGGTCGCGTCCTTGCAACCGGTGTCGCCGGCCTCGTTGACCAGCTTCTGGTTGTTCGTGCCCGGCAGGATGTACGGGTCCGGGGAGTCGGTCGGCGCGTCGATGTCGGTGACCTTGCCGGTCTCCAGCGCGGCCGCGGCGGTGATCAGCTTGAAGGTCGAGCCGGGCGGGTAGGTCGCGCGCAGCGCCCGGTTCAGCATCGGCTGGCTCGGGTCGGTGGTCAGCTTCTGCCAGTTCGTGGCGAAGTCAGGGGTCACGCCCGCGATGCTGGTCGGGTCGTAGGAGGGGAAGCTGACCAGGCCGAGGATCGCGCCGGTCGACGGGTCGATGGCGACCGCCGCGCCCTTCTTGCCCTGGAGCCCGTCCCAGCCGGCCTGCTGCACCTTCGGGTTGATGGTGGTGACGACGTCGCCGCCCTGCTTCTGCTTGCCGGTCAGCGTGTCGAGGGCGTTGCGGAAGAACAGGCGCGGGTCGTTCCCGGACAGGATCGGGTCCTCGACGTTCTCCAGCAGGTTGGAGCCGAAGGCCTGCGAGGAGTAGCCGGTCACCGGCGCGTACATGGGCCCGTTCAGGTAGGCCCGGCGGTACTTGTAGTAGTTGCCGTTGACCAGCAGGTCCTTGGTGACCGACTGGCCGCCGACGATGATGTCGCCGCGCGGGTAGCTGTAGGCCTCGATGACGGTGCGCTTGTTGTGCACGTTGGCGTTGAGCGCGCTGGCGTCCAGGCCCTGGACCCAGTTGGCGCGGATCATCAGCGCCAGGACCAGGAGCATGCAGAACACGGAGACCCTGCGGATCGGCTTGTTCACGTGGCGCTCACTCCGGCGGCGTTCGGGATCTGGACCATCGGCACCCTACATCGGCGCCCTATGTCCCCATGACGGCTAGGGCTGTGTTCCCGGTTGCAGCGGCTCCCCGGGGGCGGGCCGCCGGGCCAGGTCGCTGATCTTGAGCAGGACCGCGACCAGCGCCCAGTTGGTGATGACCGAGGACCCGCCCTGGGCCACGAACGGCAGCGTCATGCCGGTCAGCGGGATCGCCCCGGTGACGCCGCCGACCACGATGAAGACCTGGAGCGCGAACGCGGCGGAGAGCCCGACCGCGAGCATCTTGCCGAACGGGTCGCGGGCGGCGAGCGCGGTGCGCAGCCCGCGCTCGGCCAGCAGCCCGTAGAGCACCAGGACCGCTATCACCCCGGTCACGCCGGTCTCCTCGCCGATGGTGCCGAGGATGAAGTCGCTCTTGGCGGCGAAGCCGATGAGCCAGGAGTGCCCCTGTCCGAGCCCCGTCCCGAGCGCGCCGCCCGCCCCGAGCGAGAACAGCGCCTGCCCGATCTGTCCGACGCCGGCCCCGGGTGCGGCGGCCAGCGGGTGCAGCCACTCCTCGATGCGCCCGCGCACGTGCCCCTCGGTGCGGGCGACCGCCCAGAAGCCGAGC
The DNA here is from genome assembly GCF_000787855.1 of Streptacidiphilus anmyonensis. Lineage (GTDB taxonomy): Bacteria > Actinomycetota > Actinomycetes > Streptomycetales > Streptomycetaceae > Streptacidiphilus > Streptacidiphilus anmyonensis. The sequence goes on from NZ_BBPQ01000004.1 coordinate 150,645, forward strand.
CCGGCCATCAGCACGCCGGACAGCACCCAACTGGTGCGCTCGGTGGCGACGTAGAGCATCACCACGAAGATGCCGAAGAAGAGCACGGAGGTGCCGAGGTCGGTCTCGAAGACCAGGATCAGCAGGCTCAGCGCCCACACCACGACGATCGGCCCGAGGTCGCGTCCCCGCGGCAGGTACAGCCCGAGGAACCGCCGGCTGGCCAGGGCCAGGGCGTCGCGCTTGACCATCAGGAAGCCGGAGAAGAAGACCGGCAGCAGGATCTTCACGAACTCGCCGGGCTGGATCGAGAAGCCGTGCAGGTGGATCCAGATCCGGGCCCCGAAGTCGCCGGCCCGGACCGGGAAGAACGCCGGCAGCGCGAGCAGCACCAGGGCGGCGAAGCCGGACAGGTAGGTGTAGCGCTGGAGCCTTCGGTAGTCCTTCAGCCGCGCCATCACGACGATGAACAGGGAGATGCCGAGCCCCGACCAGAGCAGCTGGTTCTGTGCGGCGGGGAAGTTCGGGTGCAGTTCGCGGGCCTTGTCGAGGCGCCAGATGAAGACCAGTCCGAGCCCGTTCAGCAGCGCGGCGATGGGCAGCATCAGCGGGTCCGCGTGCGGGGCGAAGCGTCTGACGCCGAGGTGCGCGAGCAGGACGAAGGAGCCGAGTCCGAGTCCGTACCCGAGCATGCCGGCCGGGAGCCGGCCGTCCATGGCCAGGCCGGTCTCGGCGTACGCCAGCACCGGCACCAGGGCGGCGAAGACCAGCAGGGAGAGTTCCGTGTTCCGACGGACCGACGCGGGCCCCTGGGGGGCGCACGCGACAACACGGCTCTCCACGGTGGTCACGTCAGTGGACCCCTGGGTACCCGCCGGGGCGCTGGGGGGATCCTCAGGACGTCACGCACTGCTGCGCCAGCATCTGGTCCGACGAGCTGAGCGTCGGGGTGGCCGAGGCCTGCGGGCTGGCGGAGGCGCTCGGAGAGGTGGAGGGGTGGGCGCCCGCCTTGCCGCTCTCGGAGGGCTTGGGGTTGGGCGTCGGGCTCGGCGGCGGCGTCGTCTTCACGCTGCGCACCTCCTGGCAGACCGCCGCCTCGTGCTTGAAGCCGTTCATCTTGCTCTGGGCGTCGCCGAGGCTGGTCGCGGTGACGGGCGTCTGCAGGTTCTTCTGCTCGAAGCTGGGCAGGTTCTTCATCGCGACGTCCGGGTGGTCCTCGTAGACCGAGGAGAGCTTGAGCCCGGCCAGGTTCTGCGAGACGCCCTTGTAGATGGCGAGGTGGTCGCCGTTGACGCCGACGTAGTACTGCTCCTGCGTCCACTGGTAGCCGAGGTACCCGCCCACGCCCAGCAGTGCGAGCAGCGCGACGCCCAGTGTGGTCGGCAGCACCCAGCCGCGGCGCTTCTTCTCCTTCGCGCGGCGGCGGCTGCGACGGCCCTCGGGCTCGTAGTCGTCGTCGAAGCCGCCCTCGTACTCGCCGTACTCCTGGTAGCCGCCGCCGTGGCCGTCCTCGTCCTCGCCGTAGCCGCCGGCGGCGTTCGCGCCGGGCGCGCCGTTGGCGCGGCCGAGGGAGGCGGCGCGGGAGGCGGGCGTGTCGGCGACCGAGTGGTGGCCGAGCGCGTTGCCCTCGGCGACCGCGCCGACGACGACGGGGGCCAGCTCGTAGTGCGCGGCCATCGCGTCGTGGTCGCCGGCGTCGCCGACGTCCAGCGCGTCGGCGACGACGCAGGTGATGTTGTCGGGGCCGCCGCCGCGCAGCGCCAGCTCGATCAGCTCGGCGATGGTCTGCTCGGGCGAGTAGTAGCTGCCGAGCGTCTCCTCCAGCGTCTGGTGGGAGACCACGCCGGACAGGCCGTCGGAGCAGAGCAGGTAGCGGTCGCCGGCGCGGACCTCGCGGATCGACAGGTCCGACTCGACCTCGCCCGTCCCCATCAGCGCGCGCATGATCAGCGAGCGCTGCGGGTGGGTGGAGGCCTCCTCCTCGGTGATCCGGCCCTCGTCGACGAGGCGCTGCACCCAGGTGTGGTCGGTGGTGATCTGCGTCAGGACGCCGTCGCGCAGCAGGTAGGCGCGGGAGTCGCCGATGTGGATCAGGCCGGCGGTCTGGCCGGTCCACAGCAGGGCGGTCAGCGTGGTGCCCATGCCCTCGAGGCTCGGGTCGGCCTCGACCAGGACGCGCAGCCGCTCGTTCGCGCGCTCCGCGGCGCCCTGGAGGGCGGCCATCGGGTCGGTTCCGGGGACGTCCTCGTCGAGCTCGACGATGCTGGACAGCACCTCCGACGAGGCGACCTCGCCCGCTGCCTGTCCACCCATGCCGTCCGCGACGGCGAGCAGGCGGGGACCGGCGTAGCCGGAGTCCTCGTTGCCCTCGCGGATCATGCCCTTGTGCGAACCGGCGGCGAATCGCAGCACCAGGCTCATGTGCCGTCCGCCCCCTTCCCTCGGTCCCCTGCGCGATGCCCCGGTGCAGCGTGCGTTGCTGCATCGTACGGCCCCGGCTGCGTACGCGGTCGAACCAGGGCCCGTTGCTCCTGCGGGTCCGGCCCGTGACCGCCTCCGCCGTGGTTCGTGCGCTGGTTCATCGACGCGTCACTTCCGCAGCTCGATGACGGTGCGGCCGATCCGGATCGCCGAACCCGGCTGGAGCGGGCTCGGGCCGGTCAGCCGCATGTCGTCCAGGAAGGTGCCGTTGGTCGAGCCGGTGTCCTCGACGACCCAGGACCCCGCGCTCTGGTCGGGGTAGATCCGGGCGTGCCGGGAGGACGCGTAGTCGTCGTCGAGGACGATCGTCGAGTCGTGGGCCCGGCCCAGCGTGATGGTCTGGCCCTGGAGCGCGACGGTGGTGCCGGCCAGGGAGCCCTGGGTGATCACCAGGTGGGTCGGCGCGCCCCGGCGCTGCCGCGGCTGGGCGGGCGCCTGCTGGCGCTGCTGCGGCGCGGCCGCGCCCGAGGACTGGCGGGCGGTGGTCGGGTTCCCGCCGCGGCGCGCGGTCGTGGCCGCGCGCTGGGTCATCTTGGTGCCGAACAGATCCGAGCGGATCACCTGGACGGCGACGATCACGAACAGCCACAACACGGCCAGGAACCCGAGCCGCATGACCGTGAGGGTCAGCTCTGACATGTGCCCCGCGTCACCCTTCGGCTTGCCGGTAGACGATGGTCGTACTGCCCACGACGATCCGTGAGCCGTCGCGGAGCGTAGCGCGAGTTGTGTGCTGGCCGTCGACGACGATGCCGTTGGTGGACCCGAGGTCGAGGACCATGCTCGGGTTTCCGACGCGGACCTCGGCGTGCCGGCGGGAGACGCCCGGGTCGTCGACGCGGATGTCGGCCTCGGTACTGCGGCCCAGCACCAGCACGGGACGGTCCAGCGGGTGGCGCTGGCCGTTCAGCTCCAGCCAGCGGCGGGTGCCCGCGCCGGCGGGACCCTGCACGGGCGCAGGCTGGGTGGGCGCGCCGGGGAACCCGTGCGGGTTGCCCTCGCCGGGCCGGGCGGCGGGGTTGCCGGGGTAGGCCGGGTTGCCACTGAAGGACGTGGGCGCGTCGACGCTCGGCAGCGGCGGCGCGGCGGGCGGCGGGGCCATCGGCGCCTGGGCCGGCTGCGGTTGCCAGGGCTGCTGCGGCGGGCCGCCGTAGGGCGCGGCGGGCGGCTGGTGCTGCGGCTGGGCCGGGGCCTGCGCGGCCTCGTTGGCCTGGATCCGGCTGCGCACCCGGTACAGCCCGGTGTCGAGGTCGTCGGCGCGCTCCAGCTGGACGCTCAGCGGGCCCATGAAGGAGTAGCGCTGGGCCTGCGCGTACTCGCGCACCATGCCGGCCAGCTCGTTGCCGAGCTGCCCCGAGTAGGGGCTGAGCCGCTCGTGGTCGTGCGGGCTGAGCTCGACGATGAAGTCGTTGGGGACGACCGTGCGGTCCCGGTTCCAGATGCTGGCGTTGTTGTCGCACTCGCGCTGCAGCGCACCGGCGATCTCGACAGGCTGCACCTCGGACTTGAACACCTTGGCGAAGGCGCCGTTGACGAAGCCCTCCAGCCGCTGCTCGAACTTCTTCAGAGCTCCCACGGGGCACCCCCTTCCGTCGGGTGTCGTCGTCCCACCCGGCGCGCTGGGCGCGGGCGGCTGCTGCTTGTCTGCCTTACAGATCGTATCTACGCCCGAGGCGGACGTGTGGTTCCTCGTCCACGCCGTTCGGGCCGTCGAGCCGACAGCAGGATGCCAGTGGACTCGTACCCGGCCCAGAGCGGGGACATCCGAGTCTCACTCATTCGGCCGGGCCCGCTTGCGCGCCCCCCTGCCCGCCGGGGCCGGACGGATGTGATTCCACCCCCTCCGACGTGCTACTGTTCTTCTCGTCGGAAGGCGACACCGCAGGAAACGCGGAGCTGAACGAGCCGGAAACAACCGGTTTGAAAGCCCCGGGGGAACTTCGGTAGAGTCGACGACATCACCCAGATGCGCGGGTGGCGGAATAGGCAGACGCGCTGGATTCAGGTTCCAGTGCCCGCAAGGGCGTGGGGGTTCAACTCCCCCCTCGCGCACAACGAGGCCCCGCAGTGAGATTACTCACTGCGGGGCCTTTGTCATTCCCGGTTGTCATTCCGGGTCGATCCCTCCCGGCGGCGCGGGCCGCCAGATAACGGTCGAGCCACGGAGACCGCGCGGGGGTGCCGGGAGCCGGTGCGGGGGTGCTAGAACCGGGGCCTTGCCGCCGTGTGGTGATTCTGTGAACGGCGGTCCTTTCCGGGGCGGGGGGCGCGGGTGCGTACGACGACGGGCCGACGGCGGGGCGCGCGGGCGGCGGTCGCCGCGGCGGTTCTCTCCCTGGTGGCGGC
>NZ_BBPQ01000004.1:155470-275802 GCF_000787855.1 Streptacidiphilus anmyonensis
GGGGGCCGGGGGGGGGCGGTCGCCGCGGCGGTTCTCTCCCTGGTGGCGGCGGTGCTCGCGGGCGTGGCGCCCGCCGCCCGCGCCGACCAGGTGACCGCCGGCGGCGACAACCTGCGGACCAGCTGGGACCGGAACGAGCCGGGGCTCTCCCCGGCCGCCGTGCAGAGCTCGGTCTTCGGCCAGTTGTTCCGGACCCAGCTCGACGGGCAGGTCTACGCCCAGCCGCTGGTGATCGGCGACGAGGTGGTCGCGCTCACCGAGAACGACACCGCCTACGGGCTCGACGCGGCCACCGGCGCGGTGCGCTGGCACGTCCACTACGGGACGCCGTTCCAGGCCTCCTCGATCGGGTGCGGCGACCTGACGCCGACGATCGGCGCGACGGCCACGCCCGTCTACGACCCGGCCACCGGCACCCTGTACTTCACCACCAAGGTCGCCGACGGCACGGCGGCCGACCTGCACCCGACCTGGCTGATGCACGCCGTCGACGCGACCAGCGGGGCCGAGCGGCCGGGCTGGCCGGTCACCATCGCGGGCACGGCCACCAACCAGCCCGGGGGCACCTTCGACCCGTTCCACGAGATGCAGCGTCCGGGCCTGCTGCTGCTGGACGGCGTCGTCTACGCCGGCTTCGGCGCCCACTGCGACGTCCAGCCCTACCGCGGCTACGTCGTCGGCGTCAGCACCACCACCCACAGCATCACCTCGATGTGGGCCTCCGAGGCGGGGGCCAGCACCAGCGGGGCCGGGGTGTGGCAGTCCGGCGGCGGCCTCGTCTCCGACGGCTCCGGCCGGATCTTCTTCAGCACCGGAAACGGCATCAGCCCCAGCCCCGGGCCCGGCAGCAGCCCGCCCGGCACCCTCGCCGAGTCGGTCGTGCGGCTCCAGGTCGGCAGCGACGGCTCGCTGACCGCCGCCGACTACTTCAGCCCGACGAACAACGCCACGCTCGACCTCAACGACCAGGACATCTCCTCCGGCGCCCCGTTGGCCGTCCCGGACGGCTACGGCACCGCCGCGCACCCGCATCTGATGGTGGAGCAGGGCAAGGACGGGCGGGTCTTCCTGCTCGACCGCGACCACCTCGGCGGCACCGCCCAGGGCAACGGCGGCGGCGACGACGTCCTCGGCGTCTCCGGCCCCTACCAGGGGCAGTGGGGCCACCCGGCCTTCTTCGGCGGCGACGGCGGCTACGTCTACCTCGTCGGCAACAACGGACCGCTGCGCGCGCTGCACCTGGGCGTCGGGGGCGACGGCCTGCCGGCGCTCACGCAGACCGGCCAGACCCAGGACGTCTTCGGCTACACCAGCGGCTCGCCGCTGGTCACCTCCGACGGCACCACCGACGGCAGCGGCGTGGTGTGGACCGTCTCCGCGTCCAACGCCGCGGGTGCGAACGGGACGCTGCGGGCGTACTCGGCGACCCCGGACGGGAACGGCCTGCTCCAGCTGCTGTGGTCCGCGCCGATCGGCAACGCCGCCAAGTTCGCCACCCCGACCGCGGCGGCCGGCCGCGTCTACGTGGGCACCAGGGACGGCTTCCTGTACGGGTTCGGCAGCCCGGCCGCCACCGCGCTGACGGCCGCCCCGGTCGACTTCGGACCCACCGCCGTCGGCGGCACCGCGCAGGGCACGCTCCAGCTGACCGCGACCGTCCCGGCCGGCGTCACCGTGACTGGGGCGAGCACCGCCGCACCCTTCGCCATCGGCCCCACGCCGCCCGCCTTCCCCGCCACGGTGGCGAACGGTCAGACCCTGTCCCTGCCGGTGCAGTACACGCCGACGGCCACGGGAGGCGCCAACGGCGCGGTCAAGGTGTCGCTCTCCGACGGCTCGAACCTGGTCTTCGCGCTGCACGGGGTCGGCACCCGGCCCGGACTCGGTGCCGCGCCCGCCTCGCTCGACTTCGGCGAGGTGCCGACCGGCACCAGCCTGACCATGAACGTGCAGCTCACCAACACCGGGACCGTCACCGAGACGGTCGGCGCCGCCACCGCGCCCACCGGCCCGTTCCAGGCCGCGGGGCTGCCGGCCGCCGGCACGCAGATCGCGCCGGGCGGCTCGGTCGTGGTCACCGTCGTCTACACCCCGCAGGCGGCCCAGCAGGACACCGGTTCCCTCGCGGTGACCAGCACCGACGGGACCGTCACCGTCCCGCTGACCGGCACCGGCGTCGCCGGGCACGGCCACCTGGCGCTGTCGACGGCCACCACGAACTTCGGCGCCGTCCCCGTCGGCGCCTCCAGGACGCTGTCCTTCACCCTCACCAACGACGGCAACATCCCCGTCACCGTCACCAAGGCCAAGGCGCCGACGGGGGACTACAACAGCGCCGTCGGCCTGTCCGAGGGCCTGGTCATCGGCCCCGGGCAGAGCGCGGTCCAGCAGGTGACGTTCACCCCGCGCAGCTCCGGGACGCTGACGGCCGCCTACGAGATCACCGGCGACGGCGTCGACGCCGCGGGCGCGCCGCAGGGCGCGATGTACGAGCAGCTGACCGGGGTCGGCCAGGGGACGGCCGACGTCGCCGGCGTGCAGACCGGCGCCTGGACCGTCAACGGCTCGGCGAGCCTGCCCGGCGACGGCAGCATCCAGTTGACCGGCGCGGTGGGCGGCCAGGCGGGCAGCGCCTACCTGACCAGGCCGCTGCGCACCGACGGGCTGCGCGCCACCTTCACCGCCAAGCTCGGCCAGGGCACCGGCGGCGACGGGCTCGCGTTCGACCTGCTCGACCCGGCGCTGGGCCGGACCACGGCGCTCGGCACCGGTGGCGCGGGCGTCGGCGCGGCCGGTGTGCCGGCGGTCGTGGTCAAGCTCGGCACCACCCCCGACGGCCCGATCGCCGGCCGCAACGACCTGGCGGTCGCGCTGGCCACGCCGGGCTCCGGCGCGCTGCACTACGTCGCCTGGACGGGGCTGCCCAACTCGTTGCGGCAGGGCACGCACCAGGTCGACGTGCAGGTGACCGGCGGTCAGCTCTCGGTCTGGTTGGACGGGGTGCAGCGCCTGACCTGGCAGGGCTACGTGCCCTCCGCCGCGTACGTCGGCTTCTCCGGCGGCACCGGGGCCCTCAACGACGTGCACGCGGTGAGCGGAGTGGTCGTCGGCGGCGGCGCGGCCGCCGGCTACGTGCCGGTGACGCCGGGCCGGGCCCTGGCCACCTGGGCGGGCGCCGGCCGTCCCGGCACCACGCCGCTGGCCGCCGGCGCGACCGCGAGTGTCGTCGTGGGCGGCGCGTTCGGGGTGCCGGCGGGCGCGAGCTCGGTGTTGGTGGAGGTCCAGGCGGCGTCCCCGAGCACCTCGAGCGGCTCGCTGACGGTGCTTCCGCACGGCGGCACCGCTCCGGCCCACGGCGTGCTCAGCTGGAACGCGACCGGGCAGAACGTGGCCCGTACGGCGGTGGTGCCGCTGGGCACGGGCGGCCGGATCGACGTGGTGAACTCCAGCCGCGGCAGCGTGCACGCGGCGCTGTACGTGCTCGGCTACACCATGCCGGGCGCCGGGAGCGGCTTCACCCCGGTCCCGCCGGTCTTCGACCTGGACACTGCCCGCGCCGTCGGCCAGCACGGCACGGCGGCGCTGGCCCCGCACGGCACGCTGAACGTCAAGGTGGCCGGGGTCGGCGGGGTTCCCGCCACGGCGCGCTCGGTGGTGGTCAACCTGACCGCCTCGCGGGCGTCGGCGGACGCCTCGGTCACCGCGTACCCGCAGGGCGGGGCGCGTCCCGGCTTCGGCAACGTGTACGTGAAGCAGGGCGGCGACCTGATGTCGGACCTGCTGACCGTTCCGGTCGGCGCGAACGGCGGCATCTCGCTGTACAACTGGGGCGGCGGCAGCGTCGCGCTGACCGCGGTCGTCGTCGGCTGGTACGGCCCGGCCGGCGGCGTGGTCGCGCCCGCGTCGGGCTTCGTGTCCACGACGCCGAAGCTGCTGCTGGACACCGCCGCCGGCGTCGGCCAGACCGGCACCGGCAGGCTCGCCGCGGGGGGCACCGTCACGATGGCGGTCTCGGGCGCGGGCGTGCCCGCGGGCGCGAGGGCGGTCCTGGTCGACCTCGACGCGGACGGCAGCGCCGCCGGAGGCTCCCTCACCGCCTGGCCCGCGAACGGCGTCCGCCCGGCCACGACGGCGTTCTTCTGGAGCGTCCCCGGCCACCTGTGCGGCGACCTGGCGTTGGTCCCGCTGGACTCCTCGGGCCGGATCGCCGTGCGCAACAACGGTTCGGCGCCGACTGCCCTGCACGTGCAGGTGCTGGGCTACTTCTCCTGACCGACGCACGACCAGGGCCCCCGTCCGCGCTGCGGACGGGGGCCCTGCCTGTGATCCGGGTGACGGCGGAGCGTCAGGACAGGTCGTGGAACTGGCCCCAGCCCGACGTGCCGATGAGCGTCTTGGCGCCGAACATGCCGTTGCCGATGCCCGGGTAGAGCCAGAGCCGACCAGAGGAGTCCACTGCGGCCAGGTCCGCCTTGCCGTCGCCGGTCAGGTCGCCCGGGGCGACGAGGTGCGTGTAGTGCTCCCAGCCGTAGCCGACCTCGACGCGAGTGCCGAACTTCCCGTTGCCGAGGCCCGGGTAGAGGTACATGACGCCGCCAGGCGTGACGGCGACCAGGTCCGCGATGCCGTCGCCGTTGAGGTCGCCCGCGCCGACGATCCAGCGGTACTGGTTCCAGCCGCCGCCGATCAGGACCGGCCGTTCGTCGACGGAGGTCCCGCCGTTGCCGGGGATGAACCAGAGCCGCCCCGATCGGTCGCGGGCGACCAGGTCCGACTTGCCGTCACCGTTGAGGTCGCCCGGGCCGATGACGACGTTGTACCAGCTCTGCGGGAAGTTGCCGGTGGCCCCGATACCCGTCAGGTGACCGGTCGGGTCGACGCCCACCAGGCCGACCATGCCGGTGTCGTCCGGGGAGACGGTCGCGGACAGGATCGTGTACGACCCCACGTCGTTGCCGCACTGACCGGACGCGAGGGTGCCGTTCTCGTTGCCCTCGTACCAGCAGAAGGTGCCGTTGGAGTGGCGGGCCATGATCTCGCCCTTGCCGAAGTCGGGCTGGTGCCCCTCGTCGGCGAGCGCGTTGGTGCGGGACCACCCGGAGTCGACCTTGACCGGTTGGGCCAGGCCGCCAGCGCCGTTGCCCGCGTGCAGGTACAGATCGCCGGACTCGGTGCGGCCGACGACGTCGCCGTGGCCGTCCTTGTTCCAGTCCAGTCCGAGCAGCTGGTTGTAGCCGCCGAACCCGGAGCCCACGAGCCGACGCCCGGACAGCGAGCCGTCGCTGTGCCCGTCGTAGGCCCACAGGCGGCCCTGGAGGTCGCGGGCGAGCACGGTCGCGTTGGAGCCAGTGTCGAAGTTCGCGGCCCCGATCAGCTGGTCGTACCCGTTCCAGCCGCCGGTGCCGACGAGTACCCGGGGACGGAACGGGGAGGTCAGGCTCGTCTGGCTGGCGTAGTACCAGAGCCGACCCTGGTGATCGCGGGCCATCAGATCGGCCCGGCCGTCGCCGTTGAGGTCGCCGGCGACGAAGATCTGGCTGTACGTCTGCCAGCCCGAGCCGATCAGGATGTACTTGTCGCTGGGCCGTGCGTAGGTGGACGGGAACAGCCGCAGCTGTCCGGAGGCGGTGACGGCGAGGTAGTCCTCGCCCTGCCCGCCGCTGATGTTGCCGATGTCCAGCAGTTGCCGGTACTGGGCGTGCCTGGACGCTCCGCCGTCCTCGACGATGAGGTCGCCCATGGAGCCGACGGAGTAGAAGCCGTTGCCGTAGCCCGAGACGGTGAGCATGCTGGCCTCCGACCAGCTGGCACCCGCTGCCGAGGCGGAACCGGGCAGGGCGGTGAGGGCGAGGGCGGCGCCCGTCGCGAGGATGGCGAGGCGACGGAGGGCACGCCGCCCGAAAGTGGAACGAATGGTCACAGTCCCCCCAGGACTGAGTCGGAAGGCCACGCGCGATGCGGGCGGGGGGACTGTACACCGACGACCGACGGGGTTCAGCTCACTTTCCCGGCAGCGTCGCCGCGTGGTCCGGGACGTACTGCTGTTCGTCGCGCGGAGGGCGGACGTAGCCGGTCGGGGCGGGACGGTCGGGGAACTTGATCTTGCGGGCCCGCTGCTCGACGTAGGGGACCGCGGAGAGCAGGTGGGCGATCATGTTGATCCGGGCCCGCTTCTTGTCCTCGCTCTCGACGACGTTCCAGGGGGCCTCGGGGATGTCGGTGTGGACGAACATCTCGTCCTTGGCCCGGGAGTAGTCCTCCCAGCGCGTGATGGACTCCAGGTCCATCGGGGAGAGCTTCCAGCGCCGCATGGGGTCGTCCCGGCGGGCCCGGAACCGGCGTTCCTGCTCGCGGTCGCTGACCGAGAACCAGTACTTGAGCAGGATGATCCCGTCCTCGACCAGCATCCGCTCGAAGATCGGGCACTGGTGCAGGAACCGGTGGTACTCGTCCTGGGTGCAGAACCCCATGACCCGCTCGACGCCGGCGCGGTTGTACCAGCTGCGGTCGAACAGGACGATCTCGCCGGCGGCGGGCAGGTGGGCGATGTAGCGCTGGAAGTACCACTGCGTCCGCTCGCGTTCCGTCGGCGCGGGGAGCGCCGCGATCCGGGCGACGCGCGGGTTCAGGTACTGCGTCACCCGCTTGATCGCTCCGCCCTTGCCGGCGGCGTCGCGGCCCTCGAAGACGACGACCACCCGCGCGCCGGTGGCCTTCACCCACTCCTGAAGGGTGACCAGCTCGGCCTGGAGGCGGAAGAGTTCTTGCTCGTAGACCTTCTTGGGCAACTTGTCAGCCATTGCAGGAGGGTAACCACAAGGGGCGCGGAGAACGGCGCGACAAGCCAGTCCCCCGCGCCCCGACGGTTCAGCGGGCCGCCACCTGCTCGCGCGGTTCCGCGCTCAGCGGCTGCCGCTTGCGGGAGAGGGCCGAGGGCCACCACAGGCGGTGCTCCAGGTCCATGGCCAGGGCCGTGACCAGGATGGAGCGGACCACGAAGGTGTCCAGCAGGACGCCCACGCAGACCGCGAAGCCGATCTCGGCGAAGCCGACGATCGGGAGGGTGCCGAGGACGCCGAAGGTGCTGGCGAGGATCAGGCCCGCGGAGGTGATGACGCCGCCGGTGGCTGCCAGGCCCGCCAGCGCGCCGCCGCGGGTGCCGCGCCGGTCGGACTCCTCGCGCACCCGGGTCATCAGGAAGATGTTGTAGTCGATCCCCAGAGCCACCAGGAAGACGAAGACGAACAGCGGGAACGCGTTGTCCTCGCCCTCGAAGCCGAACAGGTGGGTGAAGGCCAGCGAGGAGATCCCGAGCGCCGCCGCGAAGGACAGCACCACGGTCAGGATCAGCACGATCGGCGCCACGACCGCCCGCAGCAGCAGGCCGAGGATGACCAGGACGACGACCAGCACCAGCGGGATGATCACCTGGTTGTCGTGGTTCGAGGCCCGCTGGACGTCCAGGCGCACGGCGGTGTCGCCGCCGACGTAGGCGTTCGCGCCCGGTACCGCGTGGACCGCGGCGCGGGCGGCGTCGACGGTGTTCTCCGCGGCCTTGGTGTCGGGGGCGTTGGTGAGCGTGGCGGTGACGTAGGACAGGCCGTTGCGGCTCACCGGCGGGGTGACGCCGGTCAGGCCGTGGCCGTCGAGACGGCTGAGGGCGGCCGAGACCTGGTCGCCGGCGGAGGCGTTCGCGATGACCTGGAGCGGGGAGCCGGTGCCGGCCGGGTAGTGGGCGTCGATGACCGTCTGCGCGGCGACCGAGTCGGGGGTGTTGCTGAAGGAGCCGGCCGTGGAGAGGCCGTCGGCCTTGAGACCGAGCATGCCCAGCGCCAGCGCGCCCAGCGCGAGCGCCGTGCCGACCCAGACGATCCGCGGGCGGTGCGAGATCCCGGTGCCGATCCTGGCCCACACGCCCGTCTCGGTCGGCTCGGCGGAGCCGAACGCCGGGCGGACCGGCCAGAAGACCCAGCGGCCGCAGATGACCAGCAGCGCGGGCAGCAGCGTGATCATGGCGAGCAGGGCGACGCCGACGCCGATGGCGCAGACGGGACCGAGGCCGCTGGTGGAGTTCATCTCGGCGACCATCAGGCAGAGCATGGAGACGGCCACCGTCGCGGCGGAGGCGAGGATCGCGGGGCCCGCGCGGTGCAGGGCCTCGGCCATGGCCTCGTGGCGGTCCTCGTGGCGGCGCAGCTCCTCGCGGTAGCGGGCGACCAGCAGCAGGGCGTAGTCGGTGCCGGCGCCGATGACGAGCACCGTGAGGATGCCCTGGCTCTGTCCGTTGACGGTCAGTCCGGCGTCCTTGGCCAGCAGGTAGATGACGCCCTGCGCGGCGGTGAGGGCCAGGCCGGAGGAGAGCAGCGGCAGCAGCCACAGGGTCGGGCTGCGGTAGGTGAGCAGCAGCAGCACGATGACGACGCCGAGTGTGGAGTACAGCAGCGTGCCGTCGATGCCGGCGAAGGCCTTGCTCTGGTCGGCGCCGTAGCCGCCGGGGCCGCCGACATGGGCGGTCAGGCCCGGGTCGCCGGTCGTCGCGACGGTGCGCATGCTGTCGACGGCCGGGCCGAGGTTGTTCCAGCCGTCCTTGGACAGGTCGATCATGACGGTGGTCTGCAGCGCCTTGCCGTCGGCCGAGGTGCGCGGCGGCTGGACGGGGCCGAGCACGTGGGCGATCCTGGCGAAGGCGGTGGTGTCGGCGGTGGCCTTCTGGACGTCGGCCGGGGTGATCCCGCTGTCGCGGGTGTAGACGACGATGGTCGGCGTCGACGTGCTGGACACGAACCGGCCTTCGAGGTTCACGACCTTGGTCGACTCCGCGCTGCCGGGCAGCCAGCTGGACGTCTGGTTGTTCTCAGCGCTGGTGAGCTTCCCGGCGAGCGGGCCGAGAGCCACCAGGGCCACCACCCAGAGCGCCAGGACGACCCACTTGGTTCTGCGGCCGGCAGGAAGGGCGGCGAGCCGCCGGGCTTGGTTCATCTGTGTGCATCCCCCAACTTAACGCGATACATCGCGACTGTTGCGTCCACGATGTGTGCGGGCGTCGGGGGCTGTCAAGCGTTCCAGGTCAGCGTGCGGCCGATGTTCACGCCGTTGTCGGCTCAGCGCGGCTCGGCGTTGTAGCGCTCGAGGAGGTCGGCGAAGACCGCGACGTCGTCGTCGGACCAGTGCGCCAGGCGGTTCAGGAAGGCCTGGCGGCGCTGCTCGGCCGCCTTGCGCAGCAGTTCGGCGCCGGTCTCGGAGGGGTGGATGATCTGGCCGCGCTGGTCCTCCGGGTCGGGGCTGCGCTCGACCAGGCCGAGCTTCTCCAGGGTGGCGACCTGGCGGCTGACGGTGGACTTGTCCAGCAGGAAGTGGGTGGCCAGATCGGTGCCGCGACAGCCGCCGACGTCCCGCAGGTGGTCCAGGATCGCGTAGCTGACCAGCGTCAGCCCCGGGTGGATCTGCGAGGCCATGGCGCGGGCGCGGCGCGAGAAGGCGGTCAGTTCGCGCTGGATGGAGTCGATGCTGTCCATGCGCGTACGCGCGGAGGTGGTGGGCATGGTTGCACTATACAACCAAGCTCGGCCTTGCGCGAGCCCCCACTACGACCGCCCGGGCAGCGGCGGCAGCGGCGGCACGGGCTGCTGCACCGGCAGCGGCAGCTCGAACCAGACCACCTTGCCGACCGCCTTGCGGCTGGTGCCCCAGCGCGACGCGAGCTGGCTGACCAGGCCGAGGCCGCGGCCCTCCTCGTCCAACAGCTCCGAGGGCTCCAGCGACGGCAGGTTGTGGTCGTCGTCGCTGACCTCGACCAGCAGCTTGCCGACCCGCATCAGCTGCAGCTCGACACTGCCCTTGGCCACGCGCAGCGCGTTCGTCACCAGCTCGCTGACCAGTAGTTCGGTCAGTTCCGACAGCTCTGCGAGGCCCCAGCGGGTCAGTTGGTCGTGCACCAGACTACGGGCCCGGCGCACCTCGCTCGCGTCCAGCGCGAGCGACCAAGAGATGACGTCCTGCGGCGGGATGCCGTCGAACCGGGCGATCAGCAGTGCCAGGTCGTCGCCGCGGTCCTCGGTGTGCAGGCGCTCCAGCACGGTGTCGCAGACCTCTTCGGGGCTGCGGCGCGGGTCCACGATGTCGCCGCACAGGGCGGCCAGGCCGTCCCCTATGTCGCCGCCGCGCATCTCCACCAGGCCGTCGGTGCACAGCACCAGCATCGAACCGTCCGTCACCTTGACCTCCTTGGAGGCGAAGGGCACGCCGCCGACGCCGATCGGCGCGCCGGAGGGGATCTCCAGCAGCTCGCCGCGGCCGTCCGGATGGACCAGCACCGGCGGCACGTGGCCGGCCGAGGCGATCGTGCAGGTGCGGGCGATCGGGTCGTAGACCGCGTACAGGCAGGTGGCGAGGTGGTCGTCGCCCAGACGCTGCGACAGGTTGTCCAGGTGGCGCAGGATCTGACCGGGCGGCAGGTCCAGGGCGGCCAGCGTCTGCATCGCGGTGCGGAAGCGTCCCATCGCGACGGCGGAGTGCAGACCGTGGCCCATCACGTCGCCGACCACCAGCGCCACCCGACTGCCGGGCAGTTGGACCGCGTCGAACCAGTCGCCGCCGACCTCGGCGCGGCGGTCGCCGGGCAGGTAGCGGTGGGCGACCTGGACCCCGGGGACGCGCGGCGGGCGGCTCGGCAGCATCGAGCGCTGGAGCGTGATCGCGGTGCGCGCCTCCATCCGGTGCAGTCGCGCGTTGTCGATCGACAGCGCGGCGCGTGCGGCGAGCTCGCGCAGGTAGGAGGCGTCGGCCTCGTCGAAGGCGGGACGGTGCGCGTCGCGCAGCAGGGTCAGCACGCCGAGCACGGTGCCGCGCGCGGTCAGCGGCAGCGTCAGCATCGAGCGGCCCTCGAAGAGCGAGGTCAGCCCCGGGCCGCCGCGCCCGAGCGCGCAGGCCTCGGCGGTCGCCGGATCGAGCCGGGGGACCAGCACCGGACGGCCGCCCTGCAACGCGTACCCGGACGGCGTCTCACCGGCGAGGGTGACCAGCGACCCCTCGGTGACCAGGTGCTTCCACGGCAGCGTGCTCTGGCCGAAGGAGCAGGCGACGCGGCGCAGCTGCGTCTCGTCGTCCGGGCGCTCGCGCGGCGGCTCGCTGTCGGTGATCAGGCGGTCCCGCAGCTCGACGCAGGCGAAGTCGGCGATGCCGGGGATGACGACGTCGCAGACCTCGTGCACGGTGCGGTCCAGGTCGAGCGTGGTGCCGATGCGCGCGCCCACGTCGCTGAGCAGCAGCAGCTGCGGGTTGACCGGATCGGCGTCCAGCTCCTCCCCGACCGCGGCGGCGCCGGGGCCGAGGCTGACGCTGGCCCGGGTGGGCGGCCCGCTGAACGGCCCGTCGTCGGCGGCGGCACGGCGCGGGGCGGACGGCTGCCCGCCGACCTCCCCCTCGAGCTCCTCGACCTCCTCGACCGCCCGGGAGCGGGCCTGGGACGGCACGGCGGCCCGGCCGCCGTGCTCGGGCTGCTCGGTGGCCAGCCGTCCCGGCGTCCGCCGGCCGCCGCCCCGGCCGGGCTCGGCGGTCGTCGCGTCGGCGCGCTCGGCGTCCGTGGACGTCGATGCGGACGTCGATGCGGACGCGGATGTCGACCCGGACGTCGACCCGGCTGTGGTCGCCTGGGCGCGGGCCGGGGCGCCGGCGGCGGTCGCGGCGGTGGTCGCGGCAGTGGTCGCGGAGGCCCGGGCCGCGACGGTGCGGGACGTCGTCGTGTGGCCGGACTTCTGGGCGCCCGTCCGGGCGCCGGCGGGCGGCTCGCTGTCGGGCACCGGCGCGACCGGCAGCACCATCGCGTCGAGCCGCAGAGCGGGCGTGCCTGCGGCGACGAGCTGGGTCAGCAGCGCTCGGCGGCGGTCCGCGGCGATCCGGGGGAGCATCTGCGCCAGGCGCCTGGCCGCGCGTTCGCGCTCCCCACGACTCCCGCACGGGGCCAGCACCGGTTGCACACGCGCCGCACCGGCCACGGCGCCGCCGCCGGGCAGGTCCGCGGCGAAGGTCAGCTGCTGCTCGCCCAGGGCGATGCGCAGGCCCGAGCCGCTCAGCCGGTGCGCGTCGGCGGCCAGCACCAGCATGCCCCGGCCGCTCGGCTCGACGGTGCGCCAGGCCCAGCAGCAGACCTCCACCCGGCGGCCGTCACGGTCGGTGACGGTCAGCTCACCGGCCCAGCCGGGGGCGAAGTCGACCAGGTCGTCGAGGTGGTCCAGGGCGTCGCCCGAGGGCTTGCCGGCGAGCGGCAGCAAGCCGGTGGTGGTGCGGTCCAGCACGTCGTTGCGGCGGTGGCCGAAGAGCTCCTCGGCGCCGAGGTTCCAGTGGGTGAGCCGCCCGTCGGAGTCGACCACCAGCGCGGCGAGCCGCGCCAGGGCGACCACCTCGGGCGCGCTCGGCGCGGGGCGACGCGCCGCGGCCTCGGACGCTGCGAAGGACTCCTCCGTCATCTCACCCTCTCTCAGCGGCTCCGCGGCTCCATACAGTTCGGGTACCCCAGGCAAGCACGAAACCTGCGGGTCTAACCCGATATTGAAGAACATTTGCCGTGTTCCGTAGCGCGTACACCTGCGCACGCCCTAGTGTGCGCCCTTTGTGCCCGCAGCGGGGACAGTAGGGTGGCCGAACGGACACGCGCGTCGAAGAACGAGTAGTGAGGTTCCAGATGACTACCGACCGTGTCGGAGAGCCGGTGCCGCCGGTCCGGTGGGCGGACCCGGAGGAGCCCGAACTGGAGGCCCGCGTCGCCCATGCCGAGGCCGAGTGGGTCGACGCCGAGGTCGGCGTGGAGACGCTCCGGGTGGAGCTGGACAACTTCGCCCTGGTGCACCACCAGCGGCTCGGTCCGATGTACGTGCGCCTGGACGAGCTGGACGCGCTGATCGCCGAGGCGCGCGCCGCGCGCACCGGCAGCCCGGAGGATCTGCGCCGCGCCTACGAGGCGCGCAGCGTGCTGGAGCCCATGCCCGACCTCGCCGCCTTCTTCGACGAGGGCGACGCGGCCGGGGAGGGCGCGGTGCCGCCGGTGTCGATCGAGGCGCCGGAGCGGATCCGCCCCGACCGGGAGGCCCAGCGCCTCTTCCGCGAGCTCGCGCGTCGCGCGCATCCGGACCTTGCCCAGGACCCGGAGGAGGTCCAGCGTCGCGGCGAGTTCATCGCCCGCGTCAACGAGGCCTACGCCCGTGGCGACGTCCTGGCCCTGGAGCAGCTGGCCCAGGAGTGGGCCGACGGCGACCCGGCCGCCTTCCAGCCCGCCGCCGGCACCCCCGAGCGCGTCGCCTGGCTGCGTCGGCGCCTGGAGTGGCTGGAGAGCCGACTGCACCGGCTGGAGGCGGCGCGGGCGGAGCTGGCGGACAGCCCGATGGGCCAGCTGCTGATGCTGCACCCCGACGACCCCGACGCCCTGCTGGAGGTCCTCGCCGAGCAGCTGCTGGCCAGCGTCGCCGAGCGGCAGTCCGAGCTTGAGACACTGTTGTCGTAGTCCGTTTGTTTCTGAGGAGATCCTCGTGTTCCAGCCCACCGTCCCCACCGTCGACATCTCCGCGGTCCCGGCCGACGCCGTCCTGCTGGACGTGCGTGAGCAGGACGAGTGGGACGCGGGTCACGCGTCGGACGCCGTCCACATCCCGATGAGCCAGTTCGTCGCCCGCATCGGCGAGCTTCCGGAGGCGGAGCCGCTGTACGTGGTCTGCCGGGTGGGCGGCCGCTCGGCGCAGGTCGTCCAGTACCTGGTCGCCCAGGGCCGGAGCGCCGTGAACGTGGACGGCGGCATGCTGGCCTGGGAGGCGTCGGGCCGCGAGCTGGTCAGCGACAGCGGCCAGGCCTTCGTCGCCTGACCGACCCCTTTTCGGGCCCGTCCCTGCTCCTTCCCTGCTCCCTCCCCGCCCTCTTGAAGGGGCGGCTCGCGAGGCGGTATCAACAGGTTGCCTGACGAAGCGTCAGAAACCTTGGGGGTGCCGCCGTGAACGCACTCGTGGAAGCCGTCCTCGCCCAGCGGGGCCGGGAACGGAACGCGCTGGTCGGGGAGGGCTTCGCGGACAGCGGGGACGAGACGCTGCGCGCCGTCCGCGCACGGGCCGCGTACCTGGGCGAGCACCTCGCCGCGGCCGCGTACCCGCACGTCGGGCTGCTGCTGGAGAACACCCCCGCCTACCTGTGGTGGCTGGAGGCGGCGGTGCTCGCCGGGGCGACGGTCGTCGGCGTCAACCCGACCCGGCGCGGCCCCGACCTGCGGCGGGATCTGACGCACACCGACTGCGCCCTGCTGGTGACCGAGACCCGGCTGCTGCCGCTCGTCGCGGACCTCGGCCTCGGCATCCCCGTCCTGGTCGTGGACTCCCCCGGTCACGACGAGGCGCTCGCGCCGTTCGCCGACGCCGATCCGCCCGCCCGGCTGCCCGCGCCGGAGACCCGGCTGCTGCTGACCTTCACCTCCGGCTCGACCGGAGCGCCGAAGGCGGTCGTCTGCAGCCAGGGCCGGATCGCCCGGGCCGGCGAGAAGCTCCGGGCCCAGTACGGCCTGACCGAGGCGGACACCGGCTACGCCTGCATGCCGCTCTTCCACGGCAACGCGCTGATGGGCCTGTGGGCCCCGCTGCTCCTCGCGGGCGGCACGATCGCGCTGCGCCGCCGCTTCTCCGCGACGCGCTTCCTCGGCGACGTCCGCGCGTTCGGCGCCGGCTACTTCACCTACGTCGGCCGTGCCGTCTCCTACGTGCTGGCCACCGAACCGCGCCCCGACGACGCGGCCAACCCGCTGCGGCTGGGCTTCGGGACGGAGGCCGGGGCGGTGGACGCCGCCCGCTTCGAGCGCCGTTTCGGCTGCCGTCTGGTCGAGGGCTACGGGTCCTCCGAAGGCGGCTGCAACCTCCGGCAGGACCCGGCCGCGCCGCCCGGCGCGGTCGGACGCCGGGGCTCCGGGCCCCACGACGACCTCGCGGTCGTCGACCCGCGGACCGGGGAGGAACGCCCGCGTTCCCGCTTCGACGCGGCCGGGCGGCTCCTCAACGGCGACGAGGCGATCGGGGAGCTGGTCAACCGGACGGCCCGCGCCGGGTTCGAGGGCTACTGGCGCAACGAGGAGGCGGGCGCGGCCCGCCTGCGGAACGGCTGGTACTGGACCGGCGACCTCTTCCACCGCGACGCCGACGGCTGGTTCCACTTCGCCGGCCGCAGCGCGGACTGGCTCCGCGTGGACAGTGAGAACCTGGCCGTCGCCGACATCGAGAACATCCTCGCCCGCTGGGAGGCGGCCGCGGCGGTCGCCGTCTACGCCGTTCCCGACCCGGTCGCGGGCGACCAGGTGATGGCCGCCGTCGAACCCCGGCCCGACGCCGCGGGCACGGACGTGGACGGGATCGCCGCCGACCTCGGGCGGTTCCTGTCCGTTCAGCCCGACCTCGGGACCAAGATGCCGCCGCGCTTCGTCCGCCTCGTCCCGCGGATGCCGGTCACGGCCACCCACAAGACGGCCAAGACGGGTCTGCGGGAGGAGCGTTGGGACGCGGTCGGCGACGACACCGTGCTGTGGCGGCCCTACCGGCGGTCGACGGGCGGTGAGCTGAGCTATCGCGTGCTCACCGCGGAGGACCGGGAGAAGCTCGCGGCGCTCTTCGCCGAGCACGGCCGGGCCGCCTTGATCGGTCGAAACCAGGTGCCGCCGCCGTGAGTCTCAGCGAAGATGTTGTCCCGGACGGGTGACCCCGCCGCGAGACGGACTGGCTACGAAGGGCCCACATGACCGACGGAATCGGTGAGCTGCTCCAGACGGAGCGGATCGAACTGCGTCCCATCACCCCGACCGTCGCCGCGGCTCTGCGCGCGGGCGGAAGCGGCGGCCTCGACTGGCTGGGCGGCGCTCCGTACGAAGGCACCGTGGACGCCTGCGGCGGCCTGCTCAAGGCCCACGAGGCGGGTGTCTACCAGGAGGCGTGGGGCGCGTACGCGATCGTGCTGCGCGCCGAGGGCGTCGCGGTCGGCGGTGTCGGCTTCCACGGGGCGCCCCGCGGCGGCAGTTGCGAGATCGGCTACGACCTCGTGCCTCCGGCCCGGGGCCGCGGTCTCGCCACCGAGGCCGCACGGCTGGTCACCGCGTTCGCGCTCACCCAGCCCGGCGTCGAGTTCGTGGTGGCCCACACCGAGCCGGACAACGTCGCCTCCCAGGCGGTCCTCCAGCGCGCGGGCTTCACCCGTGACGGCGAGACCGAGGGCCTCCTCCGCTTTGTGAGGCGGTAACAGGAACCTTCAGGGGCGCGGGGAACTGCGTGAGCGACCACCCGGTGCGGATGGCCCTGGCCGCTCGGCGATTCACCACACAGGGTGGCTTGTCGCGCAGTTTCCCGCGCCCCTGAGGTGTTGCGACTAGAGGTGGCGCAGGAGTCCCACGGGTGACTCCACCGCGTCGGCGACGAAGCGGAGGAAGCCGCCCGCTGTCGCGCCGTCGCACACCCGGTGGTCGAAGGTGAACGAGAGCTGGACGACGCTGCGGACCGCCAACTCCTCCCCCACGACCCAGGGCTTGCGCGCGATCCGGCCCACACCGAGCATCGCGGCCTCGGGGTGGTTGATGATCGGTGTGGAGCCGTCGACGCCGAAGACGCCGTAGTTGTTGAGGGTGAAGGTGCTGCCCGTCAGCTCCGCCGGGGTGAGGCTGCCGGCGCGGGCGGACTCGGTGAGGCGGGCGATCTCCGTCGCCAGCTCCTCCGTGGTGAGCCGGTCCGCGTCGCGGACGACCGGGACGACGAGGCCGCGTTCGCTCTGCGCGGCGAAGCCGAGGTGGATCGCGCGGTGGCGGCGCACGCCCGTCGGGTGGCCGTCCGGGCCCAGCTCCACGCTGGAGTTGAGCGCGGGGAAGCGGCGCAGCGCGGCGACGCAGACGCGGGCGAAGAGCGGCAGGACGCCGACTCCGACGGCGGCCTTCGCCTCCAGCAGGCCCGTGGCGTCCGCGTCGACCCAGCAGGTGGCGTCGGGGATCTCGCTGCGGCTGCGGGCGAACCGCTCGGCGGCGATGCGCGCGCCGCCGCGCAGCGGGACGAACTCGCCCTCCGCCGTTGCGGGCTGTGCGACCGGGACCGCCCGGGTCTGGACGGCGCGTTCCACGTCGGCGCGCATGATCAGACCGTCCCGGCCGGTGCCGACGACGGTGGCGAGGTCCAGGCCCTGCTCGCGGGCGAAGCGCCGCACCAGCGGCGAGATGACCGCGACGGCGTGCCCCGTCGGGGCCTTCACCGCGACCGGCGCGACCGGCGCGACCAGCGCGACGGGGACGACCGGGGCGACCGGCGCAGCCGGAGTCGCGGGGGAGCCCGGGTGGGCGACCCTGCGGCGGCGCGGTCCGCTGCTGTGGCTGGTGCCGTAGCCGACCAGGACGTTGCCCGAGCCGCTGTCGGCGTCGCCCTTGCCCTTGCCCGTGGGCGGCTCCTCGCCGGATGCCGCGCTCGTGGCGACGGTGATGAGCGGGGCGCCCACGGGGACGACCGCGCCCTCGGGGCCGGCCAGGGTGGTCACCACGCCCGGGTAGGGGCACGGGACTTCGACGACCGCCTTCGCGGTCTCCACCTCGGCGACGGGCTGGTCGACGGTGATGACGTCGCCGACGGCGACGAGCCAGCGGACGATCTCCGCCTCGGTGAGGCCCTCGCCGAGGTCGGGCAGGACGAATTCGCGCACGGAGGCCATCGCGGTCACTGCTCCCACTGGAGTCGGGCCACCGCGTCGAGGATGCGGTCGACGCCGGGCAGGTGGTGGCGCTCCAGCATCGGCGGCGGGTAGGGGATGTCGAAGCCGGTGACGCGCAGCACGGGCGCGGCGAGGTGGTGGAAGCAGCGCTCCGTGACGCGGGCGGCGATCTCCGCGCCGGGGCCGCCGAAGCCGGTGGCCTCGTGCACCACGACCGCACGGCCGGTGGCGCGGACGGCCGCGGTCACGGTCTCGTCGTCGAAGGGCGTCAGCGAGCGCAGGTCCACGACGGCCAGGTCCCAGCCCTCGGCCTTGGCCGCCTCGGCGGCCTCCAGGCAGACCGGCAGGGAGGGCCCGTAGGTCAGCAGCGTCGCGCTGGCGCCCTGGCGGCGGACGACGGCCCGTCCGATCGGCTCGACCGGTCCTGGGGTGACCTGGTCCTTGGACCAGTACAGCCGCTTGGGCTCCAGGAAGACGACCGGGTCGTCGGAGGCGATGGCGGCACGCAGCATGCCGTAGCCGTCGGCGACGGTGGCGGGGGTGAGCACGTGCAGACCCGGCGTGTGGGCGTAGTACGCCTCGCTGGAGTCGCTGTGGTGCTCGACGCCGCCGATGCCGCCGCCGTAGGGGATGCGGATGGTGATCGGCAGCGGCAGCCGCCCGGCCGTGCGGTTGCGCATCTTGGCGACGTGGGAGAGGAGTTGCTCGAACGCCGGGTAGGCGAACGCGTCGAACTGCAGCTCCACGACGGGGCGCAGGCCGTACATGGCCATGCCGACGGCGGAGCCGAGGATGCCGGCCTCGGCCAGTGGGGTGTCCAGGCAGCGGTCCGCGCCGAACTCGGCGGCCAGGCCGTCGGTGATGCGGAAGACGCCGCCGAGGGTGCCCACGTCCTCGCCCATCACCAGGACGGTCGGGTCCTCGCGCATGGCGTCGCGCAGCGCGGAGTTGAGGGCCTGGGCCATCGTCAGGGTCGTGGTGGCGCCGGAGGCGGCGGGTGCGGTCGCGGTGCTCATCGTGCGTCGGCCTCCGCCGCGAGTTCGGCGGCCAGCAGGTCGGCCTGCTCCCGCAGTTGGGGGGTGGGCTCGGCGTAGACGTGGGTGAACAGGGACATCGGGTCCAGTTCCGGCTCGCTGTGGAACTCGGCGCGCATCTCCGCCGCGAGCTCCTCGGCGGCCTCGGCGGCGGCCGCCACGCCCGCGTCGTCGATCAGGTCGCGGTCGCGCAGGTGGCGCTCCAGGACGGTGAGCGGGTCGCGGGCCTGCCAGGCGTCGACCTCGTCGGGGGTGCGGTAGCGGGTCGCGTCGTCGGCGTTGGTGTGCGCCTCGAGGCGGTAGGTGACGGCCTCGACCAGGACCGGGCCGCGGCCGGAGCGGGCGTGCTCGACGGCCTCGGTGAGGACGGTGTGCACGGCGGCGGCGTCGTTGCCGTCCACGAGGCGGCCGGAGATGCCGTAGCCGACGGCCTTGTGCGCCAGCGTGGGGGCCGCGGACTGCTTCGACAGCGGAACGGAGATCGCGTAACCGTTGTTCTGCACCAGGAAGACCACCGGCGCGTTCAGCACCCCGGCGAAGTTCAGGGCCTCGTGGAAGTCGCCCTCGCTGGTGCCGCCGTCGCCGACCAGCGTCAGCGCGACCACGTCGTCGCCGCGGAGGCGGGCGGCGTGGGCGAGCCCGACGGCGTGCGGGGCCTGGGTGGCGAGCGGGGTGGACAGCGGCGCGGTGCGGTGGGCCTTGGGGTCCCAGCCGTGGTGCGCGTTGCCGCGCAGCAGCGTCAGCGCCTCGACGGGGCGCACGCCACGGGAGACGACGGCGAGGGTGTCGCGGTAGCTGGGGAAGAGCCAGTCGTCCTCGCGCAGCACGAGCGCGGCGGCGATCTGGCAGGCCTCCTGCCCGGTCGAGGCCGGGTAGACCGCGAGTCGACCCTGCTTGGTCAACGTGGTGGCCTGCTGGTTGTAGCGGCGCCCGAGCACCAGGCGGCGGTAGAGGTCACGCAGCAGCTCGGGGTCGAGCTTGTCGGCGGCCGGGGTGTCGAGCAGGCGGAACGGCTCCGGGTCCGGAAGCAGCGGCGCCGGGTCGCGGCGCGGGCCGTGGGCGTTCGGCGGCCAGACGGAGGCCGAGGAGCCCGCGGGTTGGTCGAGAAGGGTCATCTCGGCACCTCCGAGTGGGTGGGGTGAGGGTGGGGAGATGCAGGGGCACGGTGAGGCGGTGGGAGCGGTCGCTCTCCCTACCGATTGTTCGGTCGAGAGATCGAACTGACTACTCTTGCGGCGCAGTGGTGGACAGACGGTCCACGGAGCGCTTCGCTGGAAGCAGGTCGTCCATTTCGGGAGGGCAGGGGGCCATGACCGCTGAACAGATGGCCGGTGGGGAACAGCGCTCGCTGGACCGGGTGGACCGGGCGATCCTGCGGCTGCTCCAGCAGGACGGGCGCGCCTCGATCCGCTCGGTCGCCGAGCGGGTGCACGTCTCGCGCGCCAACGCGTACGCGCGCATCGCGCGGATGGTGGAGGACGGCGTGATCCGGGGCTTCACGGCCCGCGTCGACCACGAGCGCGCGGGTCACGGCGCGTCGGCGTACGTGACGCTGAAGGTGGTGCAGAACTCCTGGCGGCAGGTGCGCACGGCGCTGCTGGAGCTGCCGGGGGTGGAGCACATCGCGCTGGTCGGCGGCGAGTTCGACGTGCTGATGCTGGTGCACACGGTCGACAACCGCGCGCTGCGC
This sequence comes from Streptacidiphilus anmyonensis, assembly GCF_000787855.1. Taxonomy (GTDB): domain Bacteria; phylum Actinomycetota; class Actinomycetes; order Streptomycetales; family Streptomycetaceae; genus Streptacidiphilus; species Streptacidiphilus anmyonensis. The sequence continues at coordinate 175,886 of NZ_BBPQ01000004.1, forward strand.
GACCTGGTGCTGAACAAGATCCAGTCGATCCCGGGCGTGCTCGCCACGCAGACGCTGCTGGTCTTCGAGGAGACGGACCGGCTGCCGTTGCTGCCCGACTAGCGTGGCGTTCTCCGGCCGCGGCCGGGGCTCCGGGTCAGGCGGCCCGCAGGCCGTGGAAGGCCAGCTCGGTGACGGCGTCGACGACGCGGGCGGCGGACTTCGCCCCGTCCGGGCCGTCCGGGCGGTACCACTCGACCAGCGAGTTGATCATGCCGAAGAGCAGGCGGGTCGCCAGCCGCGGCTCGACGTCCGCGCGCAGGGAGCCCTCGGCGACGGCCTCGGCCAGCAGCTCGGCGACGCGGTGGTCGAACTCGCGCCGGCGCTGGAGCGCCCACTGCTCGGTGGCGGTGTTGCCGCGGACCCGCAGCAGCAGCGTCACGTAGGGGAGCTCGGCCAGCAGCACCTCCGTCGTGCGGTGCACGACGTGCTGGAGCCGGGCGAGCGCCGTGCCGCGCGTCGCCTCGGGCTCGTCCAGGGTGCCGAAGAGGCCGTCCAGGGCCCGGCCGACGGCGAGGCGGAGGAGCTCCTCCTTGCCCTTGACGTGGTGGTAGATCGAGGACTTGGAGATCCCGGCCGCCCGTGAGAGGTCCTCCATCGAGGTGCCGTCGTAGCCCCGCTCGTTGAAGACCCGGACGGTGACGGCCAGCAGCGTGTCGACGGTGTAGGCGTCGCGGCGCGGGGCGCGGGAGGTCTCGACCATGTGGACGAGTATCACATCACGTTGTCCCACCTCGCTCCCGTGTTCCCCGGCTTATCGTTGTAGTGCTATAACTGTTACAGGCATACAATGGATAGAGGAGAGGGGGCGGGCATGCCGGAGCTCAGCGCACGACGACGACTCCTGGTCCTGGCCATCTGCTGCATGAGCCTGTTCATCGTCGGGCTCGACAACACGATCGTGAACGTCGCGCTGCCGTCGATCGCACACGCTTTTGATCCAACGAGCCTCGGTGGGGACGTCTCCAGCCTGCAGTGGGTGGTCGACGCCTACGTGGTGGTGCTCGCCTCGCTGCTGATCCTCGGCGGCTCGATGGGGGACCGCTTCGGCCGCCGCCGGGTCTTCCAGACCGGCCTCGCCCTCTTCACCCTCGGCTCCCTGGCGTGCAGCCTCGCGCCCGGCCTCGGCTGGCTGATCGGCGCCCGCATGCTGCAGGCGGTCGGCGGCTCGATGCTGAACCCGGTCGCCATGGGGATCATCACCAACACCTTCACCGATCCCAAGGAGCGCGCCCGCGCCATCGGCGTCTGGGGCGGCACGGTGGGCTTCAGCATGGCGCTCGGCCCGGTCGTCGGCGGCCTGCTGGTCGGCGCGGTGGGCTGGTCCTCGATCTTCTGGATCAACATCCCGGTCGGCCTGGCGGCCCTGGTCCTGGCCGGACGCTTCGTCCCCGAGTCCCGGGCCCCGCGCCCGCGCCGGATCGACCCCTTCGGCCAGCTCGCGGTGATCACCCTGCTCGGCTCGCTCACCTACGGCATCATCGAGGCCCCGAAGGCCGGCTGGGGCTCGGCGCAGTCGCTCACCTGCTTCGGCCTCGCGGCCGCCGCACTGGTCGCGCTGCTGATCGTCGAGTCGCGCCGCGAGGAGCCCCTGATCGAGCTGCGCTTCTTCCGCAGCGCGCCGTTCAGCGGCGCGACGCTGATAGCCATCAGCGGCTTCGCCGCACTCGGCGGGTTCCTCTTCCTCAACACCCTCTACCTCCAGGACGTCCGCGACTTCAGCGCGCTGCGGGCGGGCCTGGCCACCCTCCCGATGGCGCTGGCCACGGTCGTCTGCTCCCCGCTCAGCGGCCGCCTGGTCGGCTCGCGCGGCCCCCGGCTCCCGCTGGTGGTCGCCGGCATCGCGATGACCGCCAGCTCACTGCTGATGGTCGGCCTGCGGCCGGACACCCCGATCTGGCAGCTGCTGCTGGCCTACCTGGTGTTCGGTCTCGGCTTCGGCATGCTGAACGCGCCCATCACCAACACCGCGGTCTCCGGCATGCCCCGCGCCCAGGCGGGCGTCGCGGCGGCCGTCGCCTCCACCAGCCGGCAGACCGGCCAGGCGCTGGGCGTCGCGGTGATCGGCTCGGTGGTGACCTCCGCCGTGGTCGGCGGCCTGCACGCGGGCTTCGCGCAGGCGAGCCACGTCGGTTGGTGGATCATGGTGGGCTGCGCGGCGGTCGTGCTGGTCCTGGGCGTCGCGACGACGGGTCAGTGGGCCCGGGGGACGGCCGAGCGGGTCTTCACCTCCGCGCCCGAGGAGAAGCGAGCGAGTGTGAGCGCGGGATGAGCGGGCAGGCGCAGGAGAAATCGGCGCAGGAATCGGCCCAGCGGGTCTACGCCGTCATGCGACGGCTGGTCCTGGAGGCGGACGACCGCAAGCAACGGGTGGCGGAGGCGCTGGGCATGAGCTTCAGCCGCGCCAAGGCGCTGCGGCTGCTGGCGGAGGGCCCCTTGCGGATGCGCGAGCTGACCTCCCGGCTGATGACGGACAAGCCGTACACCACGCTGGTGGTCGACGACCTGGAGGGGCGCGGCTTCGTCGTCCGCTCCCTGGACCCGGACGACCGCCGCTGCAAGGTCGTCACCCTCACCGAGGCCGGCCGCGAGGCCGCTGCGCGGGCGACGGGGATCCTGACCACGCCCCCGGCGGAGCTGGCGGCGCTGCCGCCGGAGGATCTGGCGGATCTGGATCGCATCCTGGGGAAGTTGCACTGACGTAAGGGGCGCGAGGCTCTGCTGATCTGCGGCTCCGCCGCGCGGGCGCGACCAGCCCACCCGGGCGGATGGTTTTTAACGTCGAGGACCATCCGCCCCAGGTGATATCTCGCGCCGTTCCCCGCGCCCCTGGGTTGGAGCATGGCCAGCCGACCGATCATTCGGTTACCTTGGGTGCTGGCAGAGTCGCCGCCCGGAGCCCATGAGGAGTGCGCGTCATGACCGCAGCCACGGTCCACCCGATGATCGACCGTCACCAGGAGACCCTTGAGCGCGCGGTGAGCGCCCTCGCCGAGCGGGACTACTGGTCGCCGTACCCCGAGTTCCCGAAGGCCTACGGCGAGGACGCCCTCGCTGTCGGCGGCGCCGCGTTCGAGGCACTGAAGGGCACCACGCGCTTCGCCGCGGACGAGCTCGTCGGTCCCGCCGCCGACGCCGGGGGCGAGGTCTCGCCGTTCGGGGGGCCGCTGGACATCGCCTACGGCTACCGCTCCGCCGACGCGCTGATGGCCGCCGCCGTCGCCGCGCAGCCCGCGTGGGCGCAGGCGAGCCCGCTGCCGCGGGCGGCGGTCTGCCTGGAGATCCTGGCGCGGATCAACGCCCGCTCGGTCGAGTTCGGCTTCGCCGTCCAGCACACCACCGGCCAGGCCTTCGGCATGGCCTTCCAGGCCGGCGGCCCGCACGCGCAGGACCGCGGGCTGGAGGCCGTGGCCGTCGCCTTCGCCGAGCAGACCCGGATCCCGGCCAAGGCGAACTGGACCAAGCCGCAGGGCAAGCGCGACCCGCTCCAGATGGAGAAGGAGTTCATCGTCCGGCCGCGCGGCGTCGGGCTGGTCATCGGCTGCAACACCTTCCCGACCTGGAACGGCTTCCCGGGCCTGTTCGCCTCGCTCGCGACCGGCAACGCCGTGGTCGTGAAGCCGCACCCGCGCGCGATCCTGCCGTTGGCGCTGACCGTCGAGATCGCCCGCGAGGTGCTGACCGAGGCCGGTTTCGACGCCGACGTCGTGCAGCTCGCACCGGAGAAGCCGGGGGAGGGTCTGGCCAAGACGCTGGCCACCCGGCCCGAGGTCGCCATCGTCGACTACACCGGGTCCACCGCCTTCGGCGACTGGCTGGAGGAGAACGCCCGCCAGGCGCAGGTCTACACCGAGAAGGCCGGCGTCAACACCGTCCTGGTCGAGTCCACCGACGACTACGCCAACGCGCTGGGCAACCTGGCCTTCAGCCTCTCCCTCTACAGCGGCCAGATGTGCACCACGCCGCAGAACCTGCTGATCCCGCGTGCGGGCATCGCCACCGACCAGGGCGAGAAGTCCTTCGCCGAGGTCGTCGCGGACCTGTCCGCCGCCCTCGGCAAGCTCCTCGGGGACGACGCGCGCGCCGCGCAGATCCTCGGCGCCGTGGTGAACCCGGGCGTGCTGCAGCGGGTCGAGCAGGCCGAGAAGGGCGAGTACGGCGAGCTCGCGCTGGCGCCGCGCGCGGTGGTGAGCCCGGAGTTCCCCGAGGCCGTGATCCGCACGCCTGCCCTGGTCACCCTGGACGCGGCCAAGGACGCGCTGCCGGGCGAGTGCTTCGGCCCGGTGGCCTTCGCCATCGCCGTGGACTCCGCCGCGCAGGGCGTGGAGCTGCTGGCCGAGACGGTCCGCACCCGGGGCGCGATGACCGCGGCCGCCTACACGACCTCGCCCGAGGTCGAGCGCGCGGTGGTCGAGGCGGCCGTGGACGCGGGCGTCTCGCTCTCGCTGAACCTGACCGGCCAGGTCTTCGTGAACCAGACCGCCGCCTTCTCCGACCTCCACGGCACCGGGGCCAACCCGGCCGCGAACGCGGCCTACGCCGACGCCGCCTTCGTCGCGAGCCGATTCCGCGTGATGGAGGTCCGCCGCCACAACGGCTGATTCCGCGCGGGTGTTGGCATAAGCACAAGCGCAGGTGTTGGCATAAGAAAATGCGGGGCCGCCCAGGATTCTCCTGGGCGGCCCCGCTGCTTTGCACTGACACGGGTGTAGGCGTTCTGTTGCGCCTTTTACACGCTGTAGGTGGCCCTGGGAGGCCTGAATCACGCAGGGTAAGCGGTGATGCGGATCACGTCGTCGTGGCCGGGCTTTCATAACAATTCCGCCCCCAACTCACTGTCGGGGCATGGAATCCGCAGCTCATGGGCCTTAATGTCGGTCCCCATCGCAGCGTCGGAAAGGACCTCCGGACAGCCCCCGCGTCTTTGAGAAAGGCACTCCCCCGAACATGACGCCCCCGAACATGACGAACGCCAGCTCTTTTGAGCTCGCGCGCTACACGAACCGCACCAGGCTGACGTCGACGGCTCGCCGCATGAGCCGGCGTTCGCTGCTGCGCGGCGCGATGGTCGGCGGCGTCGCCGTGGCGGGCGCGAGTGCGCTCTCCGCGTGTGGTGTCCAGGGCCATGTGCTGCCGCCGGGCTCCAAGGAGAACGGCCAGGCCGGCCACGACTACTCGGACGTCGAGAAGAAGGTCGTCTTCGCCAACTGGCCGGCGTACATCGACGTCGACCCGAAGGACCAGAACAAGCGGCCGACGCTGGACGCCTTCGTCAAGCAGACCGGCATCCAGGTCGACTACCTGGAGATCATCAACGACAACAACGACTGGTACAACAAGATCGACCCGTCGTTGGTCAAGGGCATCGACACCGGCTACGACATCATGGTCGTCTCCGACTACATGGTGGCCAAGTACCGGACGTACGACTACATCCAGTCGTTCGACCTGGCGAACATCCCGAACCACTCGAAGCTGCTGCCCAGCGTGCTCAAGGACCCGACCGACCCGGGCCGCATGCACTCGATCCCGTGGGCGTACGGCTACACCACCATCGCGTACAACTCCAACCTGGTGAAGACGCCGATCACCTCGATCGCCGAGCTCTTCACCCGCCCCGACCTCCGGGGCAAGGTCTCCCTCTTCGCGGAGATGGAGGACACCGTCGCGATGGCCCTGCTGGCGCAGGGGATGAACCCGGAGCACTTCACCGACGCGCAGTTCAACCAGGCGCTGGAGTACATCCGCCGGGCCAAGGACGCGGGCCAGATCCGCTCCTTCACCGGCAACGACTACCTGAGCGACTTCCAGCAGGGCAACACCGCCGTCACCATGGCCTACTCCGGTGACGTCGCCCAGCTCGGCAAGGCGAACCTGGTGACCGTGGACCTGCCCAAGGAGGGGCTGCTGGCCTGGTCCGACAACATGGTCATCCCCAACTTCGCGCGGCACAAGAAGAACGCCGAGAAGCTGATGAACTACTACCTCCAGCCCGAGGTCTCGGCCGAGCTGACCGACTACATCGACTACATCCCCTCGGTGCAGGGCGCCGTCGCCGCCCTGCAGCAGCTCGATTCCACGGCGGCCTCGGTACCGCTGATCGTGCCGACCAAGGCGATGGAAGCCAACGCGCACGGCTTCATGGCGCTCAGCATCGCCCAGTTGAACGACTACACCAGCCGCTTCCAGCAGATCACCGGCCAGTAGTCCCGCCCACGGAGAGAAGAGTCCCGATGAGTTCCCACGACGTACTCGGCCGCACCGAGGGCGGAGACCTCCGCCTGGCCGGCCTCACCAAGCGCTACGGCTCCTTCACCGCGGTGGACGACCTGAGCCTGACGATCCCGCAGGGGTCGTTCTTCGCCCTGCTGGGCGCCTCCGGATGCGGCAAGACCACGACGCTGCGCATGGTCTCGGGTCTGGAGGACCCGACGGTCGGTCAGATCTTCCTGGGCGAGCAGGAGGTCACCGACCTCAAGCCCTACCGCCGCCCGGTCAACACGGTGTTCCAGAACTACGCGCTCTTCCCGCACCTGGACATCTTCGAGAACGTGGCCTTCGGCCTGCGCCGCCGCGGCGTGAAGGACGTCAAGAAGGCCGTGACCGACATGCTCGACCTGGTCGAGCTCGGCCACCTGGCCAAGCGCAAGCCGACCCAGCTGTCCGGCGGTCAGCAGCAGCGCATCGCGCTGGCCCGCGCGCTGATCAACCAGCCGCAGGTGCTGCTGCTGGACGAGCCGCTGGGCGCGCTCGACCTCAAGCTGCGCCGCCAGATGCAGATCGAGCTCAAGCGCATCCAGACCGAGGTCGGTCTCACCTTCGTGCACGTCACCCACGACCAGGAGGAGGCCATGACCATGGCCGACACCATCGCGGTGATGAACCACGGCCGGATCGAGCAGCTCGGCTCCCCCGCCGACCTGTACGAGAACCCGACCACCACCTTCGTGGCCAACTTCCTCGGCCAGTCCAACCTGATCCCGGCCTCCGTCGAGGGCGAGAAGGACGGGATCGTCTCCGTCTCCGCGCACGGCCAGCAGCTCAAGGTCGACGCCAAGCGCTGCCGCTCCACCAGCGGCAAGATCATCCTCGGCGTCCGCCCGGAGAAGGTCCAGGTCGCCACCGACCGCGGCGAGGTCCCGGACGGCTACAACGCGCTGGTCGGCGGCAAGGTCGTCGACACCAGCTTCATCGGCGTCTCCACCCAGTACCTGGTGCAGATGCCGTCCGGCGAGGAGCTGTCCGTCTTCGAGCAGAACACCGGCCGCGCCATCCAGCGTCCGGGCGCCGAGGTCGTCGTCTACTGGGACCCGAGCCAGGGCTTCGGTCTTGAGGGCTCCCAGGACATCGAGGCCGGCGCCGAGGCCGACGAGGAGGCCGCGGCATGACGACTCTCACCGAGGCGCCCGCCCCGGTCGAGGAGCGCGCGCCGGACCGCAAGCCCCGCCGCAACTGGACCCCGTGGGTCCTCCTGCTCCCCGGCCTGCTCTGGCTGACCGTCTTCTTCCTGATCCCGATCCTCACCTCGGTCTCGGCCTCGGTGCAGACGGGCGACTACGACGACGGCTTCAAGCTCACCTGGCACTGGGCCAACTACCGCGACGCGATCACCGACTTCGGCCCGCAGTACTACCACTCCCTGGTGTACTCGCTGCTGACGACCATCGTCTGCCTGGCGCTGGCCTACCCCGTCGCGTACTTCATCGCCTTCAAGGGCGGCCGCTGGAAGACGCTGCTGATGGCCCTGGTCATCGTGCCGTCCTTCACCAGCTTCCTGATCCGCACCATCGCCTGGAAGACGATCCTCGCGGACAACGGCACCGTGGTGCACACGCTCAACAGCCTGCACCTGCTGAAGATCACGACGGCGCTCGGCTGGACCGTCGGCAACCACGTGCTGGCCAGCCCGGCCGCGGTGGTCTGCGGCATGGTCTACAACTTCCTGCCGTTCACGATCCTGCCGCTGTACACCTCGCTGGAGAAGATCGACCCGCGCCTGCACGAGGCCGGCGCCGACCTGTACTGCAGCGCTTTCACCACCTGGCGTCGGATCACGCTGCCGCTGTCGATGCCCGGCGTCATCGGCGGCACCCTGCTGACCTTCATTCCGGCGGTCGGTGACTACATCAACGCCCAGCTGCTGGGCAACCCGAACACGACGGTGGTCGGTCAGCGCATCGAGGACCTGTTCCTGCGTCAGACCAACGGCTACCCGGTCGGCTCCGCGATGTCGGTCGTGATGATGGTCGGCACGCTCGTCATCGTCATGACGTACATCTGGCGGGCCGGGACGGAGGACCTGCTCTAGTGGCTACTCAGACCATCGCCGCCCCCGCTTCGGCCGGGGCGCCCAAGGAGCGGCGCAAGAGCCCGCTCGCCTGGGCCAAGCAGCACGTCCTGCTGGTCGTCACCTTCCTGGTGTTCGTCTTCATGCTGCTGCCGAACGCCGTCATCCTGTGGATGTCGTTCAACTCGCCCGCGGGCAAGTTCAACTACACCTGGAACAAGTTCTCCCTGGACGCCTGGAAGAACCCCTGCTCCAACAGCACGATGTGCCACAGCATCGGGCTGTCGCTGGAGATCGGCGTGGTCGCGACGATCATCGCGACGATCCTCGGCACGATGATCGCCTTCGCCATGGTGCGGCACCGCTTCAAGGCGCGCAGCGGCATCAACGCCCTGCTGTTCCTGCCGATGGCCGCCCCCGAGGTGGTCATGGGCGCGACGCTGGCGGCGCTGTTCTTCAACACCATCGGCCCCGGCGGCATGGGCTTCTGGACGATCACCATCGCCCACGTGATGTTCTGCATCTCGTACGTCGTGGTGACGGTCAAGTCCCGTCTGGCGGGCATGGACCCGACGCTGGAGCGGGCGGCGCAGGACCTCTACGCCACCCCGACCCAGACGTTCATGAAGGTCACCCTGCCGCTGGTCGCCCCCGGCATCGGCGCGGCCGCGCTGCTCGCCTTCGCGATCTCCATCGACGACTACATCATCACGGTCTTCACCGCGGGCAACTCGGAGACCTTCCCGATGTACATCTTCGGCTCGGTGCAGCGCGCCTACCCGGCGCAGATCGACGTCATCGGCTCGCTGATGCTGCTCGGCACCATGGCCGTGATCGCCGTCTCGCAGGTCCTCAACCAGATGCGGGCCGCGCGCAAGAAGTAGCCCCGGCCCGTTCTCTGAATCCCCCGCTGATCCCCGTCCGGCCCGTCCGGACGGGGATCAGCTTTTTGCGTTCGGTCAGCTCTTCGCCTTCGTGTAGTGGCGGGCGGCCTTGGCGCGGTTGCCGCAGTGGGCCATGTCGCACCAGCGGCGGCGGCCGTTCTGGGAGGTGTCGAAGAAGGTCAGGATGCAGCGGTCGTGGGCGCACTCGCGGATGCGCGCGGGGCCCCTGGCCAGCAGGCGCAGGTAGTCGTCGGCGGCGAGCCAGGCCGGCAGCCAGACCGGGTCGACGACCTCGGGCTCGTCGTGGGGCAGGCCCTCGGCGTCGAGGGTGCGGCGGATCCGGCCGTGTGCGAGCACCGCGTTCAGCGCTGCGGTGTCGCGGGGGTCGGCGCGCAGCGCGAGCAGCGCGGCACGGGCCTGGAGCAGCGCGTCGAGGGTCTCGGGGACGTCGGGTGCGCGGTCGGTCAGGCCGTTGGAGGCGAGCCAGATCGCAAGGCCCTGCGGCTGCTGGAAGAGCTGCTCGTCGTGCCAGCGGGTGTTGAGCAGGTCGAGCGAGAGCGGTTCGCCGCGCAGCGGGCGGGGGTCCAGGTCGACGAGGGCTTCCATGAAGAGAGTCTAACCGTTCAGGTGTCGAGTAGCGGTTGCGGCCCTTCGCTTCTAACCCTTACTGTCGTGTTGAACGGTTAGAGATCGCCCTGTCTGCCTCTTTCTCTTCTCGGAACGGGAGTCCGTCCATGCCCGCCTCGCTGCGCACCGGCCACATCGGCATCAACGTCACCGACCTGGACCGCTCGGTCGCCTTCTACCGCGACGTCCTGGGGCTGGAGGTGATGGGCGGCAGCGAGCCCGGCACGCCCCCGGAGCGTCGCCGGGCGCGGCTCGGCAAGAAGGGCGAGCTGGTGCTCACCATCTGGCAGCAGGCGTCCGGGGCCCACCCGACCGACCTGGCCGGCCTGCACCACCTCTCCTTCGAGGTGGACTCCGTCGAGGAGGTCCGCGAGGCGGAGTGGGCGCTCAAGGAGCGCGGCGCGACCTTCCACCACGACGGGATCGTGCTGCACGGCCCCGGCCAGGACTCCGGCGGCATCTTCTTCACCGATCCGGACGGCACCCGGCTGGAGATCTTCACCGCGAGCGGCGTCGCCGCGGAGGGCTCCGCGCCCTTCGCCGACGCGCCCACCTGCGGCTTCTTCTAAGGCGATTTCTTCTCAGGAGGGCTGGGTCATGGCGAAGGCGACCGGCTACCACGCGGGCGAGCTCGCGGCCCAGGCGCGGCTCGGGGACACCGCGCGGGCGGAGCACCTCGGCCGCAGCATCCGCAGCACCGTCCCTTCGGTCGCGGCGGCGTTCCTGGCGGAGCGGCAGCTGCTGGTCGTCGGCGCCGCCGACGAGACCGGGCGGATCTGGGCGACGGTGCTGACCGGCGAGCCCGGCTTCGTCTCCGTTCCCGACGAGCGGACGATCGTCGTGGCCGCGTCCCCGCGCCCCGACGACCCGCTGGCCGGCGTGCTGCGGGGGAGCGCGCCGGCCAGCGTCGGCACCGTCGCGCTCGAACCCGCGACGCGACGCCGGATGCGGGTCAACGGCCTGGCGGAGGCGGCCGGACCGTCCGGTCTGCGGCTCCGCACCGAGCAGGTCTTCTCCAACTGCCCGAAGTACATCCAGAAGCGGCGCCCGGTCCGGCACACCCCGACCACCGCGCCCGGACCGGCCCGCTGGAGCTCCGCGTTGTCGGCGGCGCAGCAGGCGTTCGTCGCGACCGCCGACACGTTCTTCCTCGCCACCGCCGATGCGGACGGTCACGTGGACGCCTCGCATCGGGGCGGCCTGCCCGGATTCGTCGAGCTCCTCTCGCCGACCCGGCTGCGGTGGGCCGACTACGCGGGCAACGGCGCCTACATGACGCTGGGCAACCTGGAACTGAACCCGCGTGCGGGCCTCGTCCTGCCGGACTGGGAGAGCGGTGACACGCTCCTCCTCACGGGTGAGGCCCGGACGAACTGGCAGGAGCGGTCGGTGGAGTTCGAACTGACGGCCGCGGTCCTGCTGCCGGGCGCGCTGCCGATGCGGTGGACCGAGCCGGAGTACTCCCCGGCCAACCCCCCTCTACGCTGAGGACCGTGATCGACGTCGAGGAACGCTGGGCCCAGCTGGCCGCGAGCGGGGACACCGTCCTGCTGGAGGGTTTCCACGCGCTCAAGCACGCGCTGCGCTTCGGGGCGGTGGTGCCGCTGGCGGTGACCTCCGACCCGGCGGGGCTGGCGCGCCTGGCCGCTGACCTCGCCCCCGACCTCGCTCCAGACCTCGCCCCTGACCTGGGCGGCGTCGATGCCGTCCCCGTGACGGGCGAGGTGCTGCGCCGCCTCGTCCCCCGGCCCCACCCGACGGGCGTGGCCGCCCTGGCGTTTCGTCCACAGCCTGTGGACAACGCGACGCGGACCAGCCCGTTCGTGGTCCTGGAGAACCCGCGCAACCTGGGCAACATCGGCGCGGTCGTCCGCCTCGCGGCCGGCTTCGGTGCGGCGGGCGTGCTGACGACGGGCGACGTCGACCCCTGGCACCCCACGGCGGTCCGCGGCGCGGCCGGCCTCCACTTCGCCACCTCGGTGGCGCGCACCTCCCTGGACGCCCTGCCCTCCGGGCCGGTCTTCGCGCTGGACCCGGAGGGCGAATCCATCCACGACGTCACCTTCCCGGATGACGCTCTGCTCGTTTTCGGCTCGGAGCGCCACGGGGTGACGGATGATGTGAAAGGGATGGCCACCTCTACTGTGGCCATCCCTATGCGTCCTCAGGTGTCCAGCTTCAACCTCGCCACCTCGGTCGGCATGGCGCTGTTCCACTGGCAGGGGCGTTCTTCAGCAGGTCAGTAGGCGGGAGCGGCCATCCCCAGCCTGTGGAGAACCTCGGCGATGTGCGCGGGCCTGCCGCGCAGCTCGGCCGAGCCGAGGCTGACGGTGATGTCGGCCTCCGGCAGCGGCGGGTGCGAGCGATGCAGCAGGTGCCGCACCACGGAGGCGAACAGCAGCCGCTGACAGGGCCGATGGCCCTTGTGCCGACGGATTCCGACGCGCTCGACCTCCGAACAGAGGAGGTAGGGGCCGAAGGGCGGTTCGAGCTCGTCCTTCGTGACGGGGGCGATGAGCCGCATCTGCCCGTGCGGGCAGTGGATCGATCCGTCGCCTAGAACCTCGAAGGGCTGATCGTCGATGTCCAGGCGGCGGTCGCCGATCACGGGTTGGTCGAGATCCAGTGCTTCGGCGAAGGTCTTGGCCATGCGCTCGCGCGCGGCGCCGAGGTCGGCGTCGCCACGGCGGATGGAGGGCAGGAGCTCGCGGGTGACCCAGTCCTGGAAGGGACGGGCCGTGGGCTTCCGGGACCGCATGATGAGGGTGTAGAGCCCGCTCTCGTTGGTCGCGGTCACCCGGGGGTTTCCGGCGGTGTACCCACGCTGAGCAGTGGTTTCTCGATTTCCGTCAGTTGAACTGACGGAACTCTCCCGGAGGTCGACGGTAAGGCGCTGGTCCGGGGCCAGTGCCGTCGCGGCCATGCGGGAGTTGCCGATCCCGAGGATCCGGCAGATGTCCGGCACGGCGAACCACGGCTCGCCGTCGATGATCACGACGCGGATGGGCTGTCCCGTCGTCGGGAACTCGGTGTGGATCAGGCGGGTGGCCATGGTCTAGCGGACTCCGTTCAGGACGGTGAGGACGTCGGTCGGGGTGCCGGCGATGAGCAGGACCGAGCCGGGTGGCGCAGCCGGCCGGCGGTGGCAGGCGCGGGCGAGGTCGGTGAGGCGGACCGGCGGGCAGAGGCGGCGGGCCCTGCTGCCGAGGAGCCTGACGCGCTCGGTGCGGGTGCAGCGGAAGTGCGGTCCGTAGGGCGGGCCGTCGTCCTCGTCAGGGGCGGGGAACACCGGGTCCATCGCTCCGTGCGGGCAGTGGACGAAGCCGTCGGAGTAGAGCTGGAACGACTGCCCCAGCAGCTCGAACGCGCTGACGGGCTCGGGGTCCGGGACGGTGCCGAAGTTGATCGCCTCGGCGAAGGTCTCGGCCGTGTGCTCGCGCGCGGCGCCGAGGTCGGTGTGGTCACGGCGGATGGAGGGGAGGAGTTCGCGCGTGACCCAGTCCTGGAAGGGGCGGGCGGTGGGCTGGTCGGAGCGCACGATCAGCCGGTAGAGGCCGCTCTCGCTGACGACCTCGAGGTCGGGGTTTCCGCGTGAGAACCCACGCTGACCTGCGGCTTCGTGAACACCCTCCTGCGGAGTGCGGGTATTCACGACACGGACCTCGTCCTCGCCGAGGAACTTGACGGCCTGGCCGGGTTGGGTCCTGCCGAGGATCCGGCAGACGTCGGCGACGGCGAACCACGGCTCGTCGTCGGTCAGGATGACGCGGATGGGTTGCCCCGTGGTGGGGAACTCCGCGTGAAGCATTCGCGTGTGCATGACGCGCCCTTTCGGGTGGGTGCTGGAGCGCCCTGCACAACGCGGGTTATCGGATGACCGACACGGCCTCCTGCTCGCGCTCGGTGGCGCGGGGGGCGCGCATGATCGTCTGGCGCAAGACTGGCGTGGCGACGACGCGCGCCACCCCCTTAGCCACCCCCTGGCCGGTCAGCCTGAGGAAGCCGGTGGGGAGGAAGACCGCGTCTGCAGTGATCATCGCGAGGGAGAAGAAGGGGAGCCCGAGGACGACCGCGATGGCCAGGTGCTCGGTCATCATCAGCGCCAGCATCACGTTCTTGATCCGCCGGTTGAAGACCAGGAACGGGAAGCCCACCTGGGCGATCACCGTGCCGTACGTGATGACGGTGACCAGCGTGCTGTTGTTGCCGAGCATGCTGTTGAGCGCCGGCCACGGCTCGAAGTAGTGCAGGTGGAGCGGGAACCAGAGGGCGGTGCCGCCCTGCCACAGCGAGCCCTGGATCTTGTACCAGCCGGCGGTGGCGTAGATGAAGCAGACCTCTGCGGCGATCACCAGCATCGCGGCGTTGTGGAGCAGTGCGCCGAGCGCGTCCAGCAGTGCCGAGCCCTCGCTCTCCGGCGCGCGGCGGGCCAGTGCGCCGCGCAGGCCGGCCAGCAGCCAGCAGAGCCAGAAGAAGGTGCCCCAGGTGTAGACGCCGAGGTCCAGCATGCCGAGCTTCGCGAAGCCGGAGAGCTGACAGAACGCCAGGGCCAGGCCCAGCAGCAGCCACACCGCGACCCCCACCGGATCCCGCTCGTCGCGGGTGCCGCGCCGCGCGGCGCGCGCGTCCAGGGACCAGACCTCGCCGCACCGGGTGAAGACCAGGTAGATCGCCATCAGGTGGACGACGTTGTCCCCGCCGTCGCCGACCAGGACCGCGCGGTTCTGCAGCGACAGCACCAGGACCATGAAGACCAGCGAGGTCGCCCGGGTGCGCCACCCCAGCAGCATCAGCACGCTGACGGCGATCGCCGCCACGTAGACGCACTCGAACCACCAGCCCGCGTCCGACCAGGCCAGGACGGAGAAGGCGTGGTTCGCCGAGAGCATCTGCCGCGACAGGTCCGCGCTCCACGGCGAGAGGTCGCCGTACAGGACGCGTCGGTTCGGCCACTCGCGCAGCAGGAACGCGCCGAAGGTCAGCGCGACGCCGATGCGGACGATCGCGGCCTGGTAGCGCGCGAGGGTGCTGCCGGTGACGGTGGTCCAGGCCCGGAACGCGGCGTCGCCGGCACGCCTGCGGCCGTGGGTCAGCAGGGCGTGCATCAGGAGGCCCCCAGGCCGCGGTAGTCGTCGTCGGTGGCGGGCCACCAGGGCAGCTGACGGTAGGACGGGGTGGCGGTGGCGGGCGCACCGGTCCAGGTGGGGCCGGTGACGTCGGTGGTGGCGGAGCGGAACTGGATCTGGATGACCGGCTCCCCGCGCCAGTCCCGGCCGATCCGCTGCAGCCCGATGCGCTTGAGGTACTCGACCGAGAGCGGACCCCCGAAGCCGGTGGACTTCTCGTTCTGGTCGTGCCAGGCGGTGTAGTAGTCCCAGGCGCGGCGCAGCAGGTTCTGGTTGACGTGGCTGGGGAACGCGTTGCCGCGGATCGCGGCCACGTCCTGGGCGGTCAGGTCGATCCACGGCGACTCGGTGCGGCCGCCGTCGGCGGCGAGGGTCTGCACGCGCGCCTGGACCGCGATGTTCTGCTGCAGCGGGTTGGGCGCGAACAGTTGCCAGTTCTGCTCGAACTCGGGCATCACGTGCGCGTTGATGGTGGTGGCGTTGCGCTGCGAGACCGGGTTGCTCGGCGCGATGGAGAGGAAGACGGTGCCGAGGTGGTAGACCACGGCGAGTGCGACGGCGACCACGGCGGCGTAGAGGACCAGCAGGGAGGGCAGCGACCAGCGGCGTCCCTGCGCGGGATCGGGCCGGTCGGCACCGCTGTCTTCAGCGCCGTTGTCCTCGGTGCCGCTCTCCGCAGGATCGTTCTCCGCAGCATCGTTCTCCGCGGCGCCGCTCTCCGCGGTCGTGTCCTCCGGCGCGGTTCGGGGCGCGGGTATGGGTTCGTGCGTGGTTGCGCCGTCCGGCTCGTCTGCCACTTCTGCCCGCCTTGCCGCTCCGCTGATTCCTGAGCACGGTACTGATGTCGACGGCCTGTGCGCGACCCTTCCGTGTATCTAGAACTTGTTCTAATCTGACGTCGCGTCAGCAACTGCATCGGAAGGGGCGCCCCGTGGACTTCACCTTCACCGACGCGCAGCAGGCCGCGGCCGAGGCGGCCCGCGGCGTCTTCGCGGACGTCGCACCGGACGGGGGCGTGCCCAGCCCCGCCCTCGGCGTCGAGCCGGTGGCCCCGGACATCGACCGGGAACTGTGGCAGCGCCTGGCCAAGTCCGACCTGCTGGGCATCGCGCTCGCCGAGAGCCACGGCGGCGCGGGGCTGGACGAGATCGCCTGGTGCCTGGTGCTGCGCGAGTCCGCGCGCGTGCTGGCGCGTGTACCCCTGCTGGAGACCGGCGCCGCCGCTCTGGCCGTCCAGGTCTTCGGCACGGACGAGCTGCGACGCAGGCTGCTGCCGGAGGTCGCGGCCGGTCGTCTGCTGCTCGGCGTCGCCGCGCACGGCCGCAGCGGCCACGAGCCGGCCGACGAGGCGGTGACGGCGCTTCCGGTCGCGGGCGGCTGGACCCTCACCGGGGAGCAGACCGGGGTCGCCTGGGCGCCGGTGACGGATCTGGTCCTGGTCCCGGCCCGCGGACCCGAGGGCACGGTGCTGCTGCTCGTCGACCCGCGCGGGGCGGGGGTGACGCTGGAGCGCCAGGTGTCGACCAACGGCGAGCTCGCCGGGCGGCTGGTCTTCGAGGGCGCGGTGGTGGAGTCCTCCTGGCAGCTCGGCCCGGTCTCGGCGGACGGGGCCAACTGGCGCGCCGTGCGGGCGTGGCTGATCGTGGGCGTGGCCGCGCTCTGCCTGGGCCTCGGCGAGGCGGCGTTGAAGCTGACCTCGACGTACGCGTCCAAGCGTGAGCAGTTCGGGCATCCGATCGCGACCTTCCAGGCGGTCGCGGTCCAGTCCGCCGACCGCTACATCGACCTGCGGGCGATGGAGGTCACCCTGTGGCAGGCCGCCTGGCGCGTCGCCCACGGCGTCGACCTCGCGGACCGCATGCCGCTGGACGCGGACCTGGCCACGGCGAAGATCTGGTCCGCGGAGGGTGTCCGGGCGGTGGCTTCGACGGCCCAGCACCTCCACGGCGGCATCGGGGCGGACCTCGACTACCCGCTCCACCGGTACCACGCCTGGGCGAAGCACCTCGAGCTGCTGCTCGGCCCGGCGGCGGCGTTCGAGCAGGAGTTGGGCGACCTGCTGGCGGAGCACCAGCTGCCGTAGGCCTGCGGGAAAGCCGTCCGGCGCACTGTGGTTGCATGGGGGCACCATGGAGCGCTGCGCATACGAGGCCGTCGTCCTGGCCGGTGGAGCCGCCCGCAGGCTGGGCGGCGAGGACAAGCCCGCACTGGTCGTCGGGGGCACGACGCTGCTCGACCGCGTCCTCGCGGCCTGCGCGGACGCGGAGACGACGGTCGTGGTCGGCCCCGAGCGCGTCACCGCACGCGACGTGCGGTGGGTGCGCGAGGAGCCGCCCGGAGGCGGACCGGTCGCCGGGCTGGCGGCCGGCCTGGCGCAGGTCACCGCCGAGGTGACGCTGCTGCTCGCCGCCGACCTGCCGTTCCTGGATACCGTCACCGTGCACCGCGTGCTCGGCGCCTTGACCGCGCCCGAGGTCGACGCCGCCGTCCTGGTCGACGAGGAAGGCCGCGAGCAACTCCTCACCGCCGCCTACCGCACCGCGCCGCTGCGGAGCGCCCTCGCCGCCGTCGGCGATCCGGACGGCGCACGGCTGCGGGCCGTCACGAGCCGTCTGCGCACCCTGCGCCTGCCGGACACGGCCGGCGCGGCCGTGGACTGCGACACCTGGGACGACGTCGAACGGGCCAGGCGACGCGCCGGGTAGCCGGCCGGGAGACGCGCTCGGGAGACGAGCCCGGGTGACGCGCACGGAAGCGGGCCGGGGAAACGGGCCGGGGAAACGGGCCGGGAACGACGCGGACACGCAGGTGACACCACCCTGATGCGCGCCGTCGGCACGCCCATCGGGGACGATGGAGGCGTGCTGGATGACTGGATCGCCGCTGCCAAGACCGAACTCGGGATCGACCTTGAGGTCGACATCCACGGGCTGCTCGACATGACCCGCGATGTCGCGCACGGTGTCGCGCGCCCCGCCGCGCCGTTGACCGCCTTCCTGGTCGGCTACGCGGCCGCCACGGCCGGCGGTGGACCGGAGGCGGTGGCGGAGGCGAACCGGAAGGCCGCGCAGCTCGCGCTGCGCTGGGCGGCGGACCGCGCCGAGGAGCACCCGGAGTGACCGGTCGCGAGGGCGAGGCGGATCTGCTGGCCGCCTATCCGTATCTGCTGCCACAGGCGTCGACCCCGCCGCCTCCGCCCGAGCCGGACCGCCCGTTCGACTACGAGGCGGCGGCGGAGGAGCCGACGTCTGCTCCCCGTCCGCGTAACGCCGACTCCTCCTTCGATCAGGCCCTGGACGACGCCATCGGCCTGGTCGGCCCTTCGGCGGTATCAAGATCGCGAAATGCCACACGTGGCGCATTTGATGATCTTGATCAGTCCGATGCCGCCGATCCCTCCGTCCCGCCGCCCGCGACGCACGCACGAGAGCTCGGCTGGTCGCAGGCGCGCGCGGTCGCCAGACGCGCCGGCGCGCGCCCGCTCGGCACACAGGAGCGGGACGCGGCGGACGCGCTGGGCGCGGTGCTCGCCGCGCCGCTGGCCGCTGCCACCCACCTGCCCCCCTTCGACACCTCGGCGATGGACGGCTGGGCCGTCTCGGGGCCCGGGCCGTGGCGACTGCGGGAGCCGGCCGAGGGGGAGGGCCTGGCGGGACGGCCGCCCGCAGCGTCGTTGCAGGACGGGGAGGCCGTGCGAACAGCGACCGGCGCGCCCGTCCCCGGAGGCGGCACCGCCGTGCTCCGGCGCGAGGACGGCGTCGTCCGCGCCGACGGCGCCGAACTGGCCTGCCGTCCCGGCAGGCGGACGCCGCCGCTCGGCCGGGACATCCGCCCGCGCGGCCAGGAGTGCCGTAGCGGCGAGGCGCTGCTGCCGGCCGGGACGCTGGTGACGCCCGCCGTGCTGGGCCTGGCCGCGGCCGCCGGGGTCGACCGGCTGGCCGTGCACCGCCGACCCACCGTCGAACTGCTGGTGCTGGGCGACGAGTTGCTGACCGAGGGTCTTCCCAGGGGCGGGCGGATCCGCGACGCGCTCGGCCCCATGCTGCCCGGCTGGCTCGCCGCCTACGGCGCGACCGTCACCGGCGTGCGCCGGATCGGCGACGATCGGGAGGCGCTCGTCGCCGCCCTGCGCGCCACCGGCGCCGACGTCGTGGTCACCACCGGCGCGACGGCGTCGGGACCGGTGGACTTCCTGCACCCGGCACTGGACGAGATCGGCGCGCGGCTACTGGTCGACGGGGTCCGGGTGCGTCCGGGCCACCCGATGCTGCTGGCCGAACTGCCGGAGTCGACCGAGCCGTCGGTGAAGTCGGTGAAGTCGGGGGCGTCGGAGCAGTCGGAGCCGGCCGCGCGGTCGGGCGGGTCGGCGGCGGGCGGCGGGCCCCGCTACCTCGTCGGGCTGCCAGGCAACCCCTTCGCCGCCGCCGTGGGCGCGGCGACGCTCGCCGAACCGCTGCTGCGCGGCCTGGCCGGCTGCCCGGCGGCGGAGCCGTACCGGGTCCCGGCCGCGGCGGAGTTCCCCGGTCAACCCGGCCACACCCGCCTCGTCCCGGTCGCCCTGCCCGAACGCGGCGCGGTGCCGCTGCGACACGACGGCCCGGCGATGCTGCGCGGGCTCGCGCTGGCCGAGGGCCTGGCCGTGGTGCCGCCGGGGGGCGTGGCGACGGGCCGCCCGATCGAGGTGCTGGACGTGCCGTGCGGCTGAGGCCACACGGTCGGACGGCCCCGGCCTCGGGGGCGGGCGCGCGGGAGAGCGACCCGGGCGGTTCCGCTGCCGAACTGCGGCAGATCGTGCTGCCCGAGTCCGAACGCGCCCACGACTCGCCGCTGCGGCAGGTCGGGCGGCGGCTGGCGGTGGCCTTGGCCCTCCTGGTCGCCACCGCGCTGCTGGTCTGGTTCGGCCGTGACGGCTACCACGACAACGCGCACGACCACCTCGACCTGCTGGGCGCCTTCTACTACGCGACCGTGAGCCTCTCCACCACCGGCTACGGCGACGTCACGCCGGTCAGCGACGGCGCCCGGCTCACGAACATCCTGCTGATCACGCCCTTGCGCGTGCTGTTCCTGATCGTCCTGGTCGGCACCACGCTGGAGGTGCTCACCACCCGCGGCCGCCGGCTGTGGCGCATCAACCGCTGGAGGCAGGAGTTGGACCGGCACATTGTCGTGGTCGGCTACGGCACCAAGGGCCGCAACGCGGTGGAGACGCTGTTGCAGAAAGGGACGCCGAAGGCGTCCATCGTGATCGTCGACCCGCAGCGACGCGCGATCGAGACGGCCGCGAACGAGGACGGCCTGGCGGGCGTCGTCGGCGACGGCACCCGTACGGACGTGCTGCGGCGCGCCGGGGTCGAACGCGCGGCGCAGGTCGTCGTCGCGCCCCAGCGGGACGACACCGCCGTGCTGGTCACCCTGACGGTGCGCCAGCTGAACAAGGAGGCGGTGGTGGTCGCCGCCGTGCGCGAGGACGAGAACGCCCCGCTGCTGCGCCAGAGCGGCGCGACCGTCGTCGTGACGAGCGCGAGCTCGGTGGGTCGACTCCTCGGCGTCTCCACGCTGAGCCCGAGCACCGGCGCGGTCCTGGACGACCTGCTGACGGCGGGCCACGGCCTCGACGTCATCGACCGCCCGGTCACCCACGAGGAGTCGGGGCGTTCGCCCCGCGAGTGCGGCGACCTCGTCGTCGCCGTGCTCCGCGGTCACCGCAGGCTCGCCTTCGGCGACCCGGAGGCGGCGGTGCTGCAGCCGGAGGACCGGATCATCGCGATCCACCGCAGCAGCTAGTGCGGTGGGCCCGCCTGCCGTTGCCGGGCCCGCGGGTTCGGCCGTGACCCGGGGGCGGTTACGGGGGGCCGGGGCCCAGGAGCCAGACTGCGCCGTAGGCGGCGGAGGAGAGGGCCAGCAGCGTCATGGTGACGGCGACCCGCTTCAAGCGGACCGTCGCCAGCCAGGCCGCCGGCGGCAGCAGCAGCGGGAAGCCGGGCATCAGCAGGCGGGGCTTGGAGTTGAAGTACGCCTGCGCCCCCAGCGACAGCGCGACGATCACGGCCGCGTAGGCGAGGACCGGCAGCGGCTGGCGTTGCCGGACGCACGCGACCAGTGCCCAGACGACCAGGCCCACGAAGGCCAGCAGCCCGAGCCCCGCGCCGGGGTTCGTCGCCAACTGGTGGCCGATGAAGCGGGCGTAGGCCGCGCCGAAGTCGAAGCCGTTGCCCCACTGGCTCTGGACGTGCAGGTATGCGGAGAGGCCGCCGACCCAGCCGGCGTAGGCGAGCAGGCCCGTCGGGGCGAGCAGCGCGCCGAGGACGGCGCGGACGCGGCGGTCCTCGCGGCGCCACAGCGCGACGGCCGCGCCCACCCAGACGGCGGCGATCACGGCGGCCGCGCTCGGCCGGGTGAGGCCGGCGAGCGCGGCGAGCAGCCCGGCGGTGATCCAGCTGCGGCGCAGCACCGCGTACAGGCACCAGGCGGCGAGCGCGGTGAAGAGGGACTCCGTGTAGGCCATCGACTGGAGCACGCCGATCGGCAGCGCCGCCCACAGCAGGACCAGCAGGGTGGCCGCGCGGCGGCCCGCCACGCGCTCGCCGACGGCGAAGACGCCCAGCGCGGCGACCAGCGAGGCGACCGCGCTGACCAGCAGGCCCGCGTCGGCGTAGGACAGGCCGACGGCGGTGTGCAGGCCGCGCTCCAGCCAGGGCAGCAGCGGGAAGAAGGCCAGGTGGGAGTGGGCTCCCGCGCCGCGGGTGTGCAGGGTCGTCTGGTAGCCCGGCCAGTGGTAGCCGTGCGCGGCGATGTCGGTGTACCAGAGCGAGTCCCACCGACCCGACAGCAGTTGGTGCGGGCTGCGCCCCTCCGCGCCGGCCCAGACGGCCAGCACGACGAGGCCGAGCACCCGCACGGCGGCGAAGAGGCCGAGGGCGGGCAGGGCACGGGTGAGCAGGGCCGTCGCGCGCGGACGCAGCGGGTGCGGCGGGCGCGGCGGGCGCGGTGCGAGGAGCCGTGTTCCGGGAGCCCGCACCGCGGTCGGCGGGACGGTCGGCGTGTCAGACGATGCGGCCACGCGCGAGTCCCTTGGGGGTGTGCGCGGCGTCGACCGCTCCGCCGACCGTCCCGCCGACGGCGCTGAGGCCGGGTCCCTCGGACTCCTCCTGTGGGTCCTGGGCGGAGAGCTGGCTGACCATGAGCCGGACGACCGCGGCCAGGTAGGGGTCGTCGACGAGGTAGACCTGTCGGCGGCCCTCGCGACGGGAGCGGACGAGTCCGGCCAGGCGGAGCTTGGCCAGGTGCTGGCTGACGGCGGGGAGGGTGCCGCCCACCTGCTCGGCGAGGCCGGTGACGTCGCACTCGCCTCCGGCGAGGATCCAGACGATCTGCAGACGGGTGGGCGAGGCGAGCATGCCGAACGCGGCGGCGGCCTGGTCCATGACCTCGGGGCCGGGCATGTCGTCCGGCGCGGTCGCGGCGGCAGCGCCGATCACGGCTCCGATGGCCTCCCGGACCTCTGCGCCACTCGTCATGCGCGTTCTCCTTCGTCCTCGCTCTCCCCGGATCCCTGCCCGCGCCCCACCAAGACTAGTGCCGGGGCCGCCCACCTTTGCCGGGTCGACCACGGCGTCGAGGGGGTGCCGTGACCGCGGGCGCGGCGAAGGGGAGTCCGGGGAGGCGGGCCCCGAGGAGGTGCGTCCCGAGGAGGTCCGGCCGTGTGGCCGGGTGCTCACGGGGCCGAGTCCGGGACGTTCTTGGCTTCGGCGTAGGCCTGGATCGGGGACATCGGGACGCCGTCCAGCTCGACCGTCTGCTCCTGGCTGACCTGGGCGCACCCGTTGGTGTCGCCGGCGGTGCGGGCGCTCGCGCCGTTCAGGGCCTGCTGCGTGTCGGCGGGGGCCGGCTTGCCGGACGCGCCGGGGAAGACGGTGCCGGAGGGCCAGTCCGCGCCGATGACCAGGGTCACCCCCGAGCCGGCGGAGGAGGCGCTCAGCGCGCTGTCCGGCAGCCCGAGGGCGGCGGCGACGGTGTGGGCCGCGGCCTGGTCGCCGGGGGCGTACTGGAGCCGGGTGGTCGTGGTGGTCGTGGGCGAGGTGACGGCGGTGGTCCCGGAGCCGAAGCCCTGCGACGTCAGGGCGTCGGCGAGCTCGGTGGCCCGGCCGCGGGTGCCGCTGGCGTTGTCGACGTGGACGTCGATCCGCGCGGCCGCGAGGGAGTCGGAGCCGTCCCCGGTCGCGGACGCGGACGGCGAGGCCGACGGTGAGGCCGACGACGACGCAGGCGCGGCGAAGGCGGCGGCGGACGCGGAAGCCGCGGCGGTGCTGGACGGTGAGACGGAGCCGGAGGGCGAGGAAGGCGAGGAGGACGCGGACGGCGACGCCGAGCCGCCGCCGGGCGAGGTCAGCGACTGGTCGTTGGCGATCGTGGCGAACAGCGCCTGCGCGTCGGGACCGACGATCAGGCGGTTGGGATCGTTCGGGTCGGTCTCGGTCTGCATGGTCGTGAAGGTCATCCGGTTGGTCGGCACCTTCGCCACGTCGTTGGCCAGGCCGAGCAGGGAGGTCACGTTGCCGAGGCCGCTGTCGACCGTCAGCGCCTTGGTCGCGGAGTCGGCCAGGTCGAACAGGCGGGTCGGGTCGGTCAGCGTTCCGGCGCTGCGCATGGACCGCATCATCGAGCTCAGGTAGAGGTGCTGGGCGGCCAGCCGGCCGAGGTCGCCGCCGTCGCCGAAGGCGTGCCGCGAACGGACGAACTCGAGCGCCGCGTTGCCCTTGAGGTTGTGGGTGCCCTTGGCGAGCTTGAGGTGCGAGTAGGTGTCGTAGACGTTGTCGTCCACACACACGTTGACGCCGCCCACGGCGTCGGACATGGAGACCACGCCGGAGAAGGTGACCATCATGAAGTGGCTGACGGGGATGCCCGTCAGCTGGTGGATGGTCTGCATCTGGCACTGCGGGCCGTAGGCGAGCGCGCTGTTGACCATGCCGCGGTAGCCCGCGGTGCGGTTGGCCTTGTCGTTCGGGTCGGTGCAGGCGGGCACGTCGACGATGGTGTCGCGGGGGATGCTCATCACCGTCGCGTTGGACCGGTCGGCGGAGACGTGGACGAGCATCTCGACGTCGGCGTTGCCGTAGCCGCCACCGCCGACGTTGCAGTCGCCGCCGAGGTTGCAGTCCGCCTGGGTGTTCCGCGAGTCCGTGCCGATGACCAGGATGTCGATCGGTGTCCGGCCGAAGGCGTCGGGCTTCTCCTGGCCGAGGGTCTTCCTGGTGTCGCCGCCCAGGTGGACGGTATGCAGGTTGCCGCTGAAGCGGTTGTACAGCCAGGTGCCCAGCCCGGCGACGACCAGGACCAGCACGGACAGCACCAGGGCGAGGATCTTCAGGACGCGCCGCGCCCTCGAACGCGGTCTGCGTTCGATGGGCTCGTCAGGGGCGTCCGACTGGTCCTGCATGTCCTGGTTCCCCCGTCGTGGTGTCCGGCGAGTACCTCGGGCGTCGACTCCGCCTTCGATGCTTGCGCAATTCTGCAAGCGTACGCCTGTTCTCTGTGCGCGGCCCGTGTGGCTCACCGTGACGGGAGGTGCACGGAACGTCCTTGCCCGGCGGTCTCCGGCGCGGTCCCGGGCGCGGTGTCCGGCGCGTGGGAGGCGGGGCAACGACGCTGCCCTTCCGGCGGGGTCGGGGGCTCGGGGAGCGCCCCGGCGGGGTAGCGTCGGCGCCATGCGAGCGATCACGATTGAGACGCCGGGCGGCCCCGAGGCGCTGGTGCTGCGTGAGGTCCCGGATCCGGTCCCCGGTCCGGGCGAGGTTCTGGTCGAGGTGGCGGCCTCGGCCGTGAACCGTGCCGACGTCCTGCAACGGCAGGGCTTCTACGACCCCCCGCCGGGAGCGTCCCGCTACCCGGGCCTGGAGTGCTCCGGCCGCGTCGCCGAGATCGGCGACGGCGTCGTCGGCTGGTCCGTCGGCGACGAGGTCTGCGCCCTCCTCTCCGGCGGCGGCTACGCCGAGAAGGTCGTGGTGCCGGCCGGCCAGTTGCTTCCGGTCCCCAAGGGAGTCGACCTGGTGACCGCGGCGGGCCTCCCGGAGGTCGTCTGCACCGTGTGGTCGAACGTCTTCCAGGTCTGCCACCTGCGGCCGGGCGAGACGCTGCTGGTGCACGGCGGCTCCAGCGGCATCGGCACGATGGCGGTCCAGCTGGGCAAGGCCATCGGCGCCCGGGTCGCGGTGACGGCGGGCTCGGCGGAGAAGCTGGCCGCCTGCGCGGAGCTCGGCGCGGACGTGCTGATCAACTACCGCGAGCAGGACTTCGTCGCGGAGCTGGCCGCGCTCGGCGGCGCGGACGTGATCCTGGACGTGGTGGGCGCGAAGTACCTCGACCGCAACATCGACGCGCTGGCGCTGAACGGACGGCTCGTCATCATCGGCATGCAGGGCGGGGTGAAGGCCGACCTGAACATCGCCAAGCTGATGTCCAAGCGCGCCGCGGTCGCGGCCACCTCCCTGCGGGCCCGCCCCCTGGAGGAGAAGGCGGCGGTGGTGGCCTCGGTGCGCGAGCACGTCTGGCCGCTGATCGAGTCCGGCGTGGTCAAGCCCGTCATCGACCGCACCTTCCCCCTCGCGGACGCGGCGGAGGCGCACCGGCTGATGGAGTCGAGCAGCCACGTCGGCAAGATCCTGCTCCGGGTCTGAGCAGACGGGGCGGCGGGGCGGCGGGGTGGCAGGCTCGCGGGGTGGTTGCGGCAAGGGGATGAAGAGTGGGGTGGGGCGTGGCTGAATGGCCCAGCCACGCTTGCCCGGGGGTGGGGCTGATGTCCTAATTGCGATATATGAGCGCTTTGTCGGCCCTGGGGACGGGTGCTGCGAGGGCCGCCGGGACGGCCCTCGTGGCGGGGTTGATGATGGTCGTCGGCACCGCGGGCGCGCAGCAGGCGGTGGCGGCCGGGTGGTCGGAGGCGCAGCCGCTCGGTCCGGTGAAGGCGCTGGTGAAGGCGAAGCCCGGCGGGACGTCGCGTGGCTTCGCGCTGCGGCTGCCGGACGGGCGGATCCTGCGCTTCTCCTACGTGCCCGGGTACGGCGCCGGCCACGCCCCCGTGCCAGGAGCCGGCGCGCACCGACCCCCGCACCGCCCCCCGGACCAGGATCCGTCCTCGGGAGACCCCGGCACCGGCGCGCCGCCGTCCGGAAATCCGACGGACACGGGAAGCCCCTCGGCGTCCGACTCCCCGAGCGTCGACCCCTCCCTGAGCGGGATGCCCATGCCGGTGGTCGGCTCCCTGTTCCCCTCGCCCGCGTCGTCGTCCGGGAGCGCCGACGGCGGCCACGCGCCGGACGCGCGGCCGGGGCACGGGGCCGCGGGCGCGCCGCGCCCGTCCGTCACGCCCGCGCGTTCCGCGCAGAGCGATCCGGCCCAGGACGGCGCGGGAGCGGGCGCGGACGCGGTCGTGCCGGGCGTGGCCGCGCCGGAGCGCCCCGCCTCCACGGTTCCGCCCCCGCTCGGCCCGCAGGCGCTGCTGCATCCCGGGGCCGCGACCGAGCAGATCGCCACCCGCAACACCGCCTCCGGCGGCCTGGGTCCGCGCGCCCGGCTCCTCGGCGTCGGCCTCGCCCTCATCGGCGCGGGGGCAGCGCTCTTCGGCTGGCGCATCCGGCGACTGTGAGCGTACGGGCGGCCACCGGGTGCGGTCGTCCCACCGCTGTCCACGGAACAGGCGCACACTTGTTCTGGCGAATATCACGCCGTCCTGACACCCCCGTAAGACAGAATGACGTCCATGAACAGCCCCAGCCAGCGGCCCGAAGACGGCCCCCACGTCCTGATCGTCGGTCCCGACGGCCTGCCGGTCGCCGGTGGCAAGTCGGCGGAGGGGGGCGGCGACGCCCGGGAGCTGCCGATAACGGAGATGGTGGAACAGCCCGCCAAGGTCATGCGGATCGGCAGCATGATCAAGCAGCTGCTGGAGGAGGTCCGCGTCGCGCCTCTCGACGAGGCCAGCCGGGTGCGGCTGAAGGAGATCCACGCCAGCTCCGTCAAGGAGTTGGAGCAGGGGCTCGCGCCCGAGCTGGTCGAGGAGCTGGAGCGGCTCTCGCTCCCCTTCACCGAGGACGCCGTCCCCTCCGAGGCGGAGCTGCGGATCGCGCAGGCGCAACTCGTCGGCTGGCTCGAGGGCCTCTTCCACGGCATCCAGACCGCTCTGTTCGCCCAGCAGATGGCCGCACGGGCCCAGTTGGAGCAGATGCGGCGGGCCCTCCCGCCCGGCATGGCGGGCCACGAGGACGGCGAGGAGGGCCACGGCGGAATCCGCTCGGGCCCCTACCTGTAAGTCAGTTCCACAGGCCCGTTGTAGGTCCGTCTGCGAAGTATGCGCAGGGCGAGAACCCGGCTGTTTCCCGCCCTGCTCATCGCGCTAACGTTGGCCCCTGACGGCGTACCAGGCGGGTCGCCGGGTTGGGGGAGCGAGAGCGCATGAGCGAGCTGGGCGGCGCGGCCGACACAGGACGGACGGTCGGCCACGGCCGTTACGTGCTGCGGGATTTGCTCGGTCAGGGCGGCATGGCCACCGTGCATCTGGGCGACGACACGGTGCTGGACCGGCCCGTCGCGGTCAAGACCATGCTCGGCGACATGAGCCGCGAACCCTCCTTCCGCGAGCGGTTCCGCCGCGAGGCGCAGGCCGTCGCGAGGCTCAACCACACCAACATCGTCGCCGTCTACGACAGCGGTGAGGACGACCAGGCCGGCACGCCCGTCCCCTTCATCGTGATGGAGTACGTCGAGGGCTCCTCGCTCAGCTCCATCCTGCGCAAGGACATCGCCGAGCACGGCGCGATGCCCACCGACAAGGCGCTGGAGATCAGCGCCGACGTGCTGGCCGCCCTCGCCGCCTCGCACGAGCAGGGCCTGGTCCACCGCGACATCAAGCCCGCCAACGTCATGGTGACCAAGCGCGGTGTGGTCAAGGTGATGGACTTCGGCATCGCCCGCGCCATGCAGTCCGGCGTCACCTCGATGACGCAGACCGGCATGGTCGTCGGCACCCCCCAGTACCTCTCCCCGGAGCAGGCGCTCGGCAAGGCCGTGGACGCGCGTTCCGACCTGTACTCCGTCGGCTGCATGCTCTTCGAACTGCTCACCGGGCGGCTGCCGTTCGAGTCCGAGTCGCCGCTCGGCATGGCCTATCAGCACGTCCAGGAGACGCCTCCGGCGCCGTCCAGCATCAACGCGGCGGTGCCGCCCGCGGTGGACGCGCTGGTGGCGCGCGCGCTGCGCAAGGACCCGGCGCACCGCTTCCAGTCCGCGGACGAGATGCGCGAGGAGTGCCGCCGCGTCGCCCAGGCCGCGACGGGTGTGGCCAACCGGCCGCAGGTGTCCGGCGACGGTCAGCGGATGAGCAACGTCGGCGGGTCCGGCCAGAACGCGGTCTTCCCGCCGGCCCAGGGCCCTCTCAACACGCCCTACCCGCCCGGTCCCCACACGCAGATGCCGCGGCCCGGCATGGGTCCGACGCCGATGCCGCAGCCGCCGATGGGCCAACCGCCGATAGGCCAGACCCCGCCCCCGTACGCGCAGCAGCGCCCCAACACGCCGCCCCCGTACGCCCAGCAGCGGCCGGGTACGCCTCCGCCGTACGCGCAGCAGCGGCCGGGCACGCCGCCGCCGATGGGGCGTCCGACCCCGCCGCCGTACGCGCAGCAGCGCCCCAACACGCCTCCGCCGTACGCCCAGCAGCGGCCGGGCACGCCGCCCCCGATGGGGCGTCCGACCCCGCCGCCGGCGGTGGCGCCGCGGCCCATGGCCGCGCCCACCCCACCGCCGTTCGCGGCGCGGCCTGTCGCGCCCACCCCGCCGCCGCAGTTCCAGCCGAACCCCGGTGCGGCGCCCACCTCGGCCGCGAAGGGCTGCGGGCGTCTGGCGGTGGTCCTGATGATCCTCGGCGTGCTGCTGATCGCGTTGATCCTGGTGCTCGTACTGGCCGTCGACCATGCGACGCACAACACTTCGACCGACGGTATGGGTACTTCGGCGAAAATCGTCGTCAGCCTGACGGGCAACGGCGGGTAAGAGGCTCCGCATCCGCCGCCGGAAACCGGTAGCGTGCGGAGGAGGTGCATCATCCGCGCACGGCGCGGAGGGTGGCGGTGCGGTGCGCGTCGGTGCGCCGGCGCGACGGCGCAGCAGGAAAAGGCGCGGAACGCGCGGAACGATTGCGGAGAACGATGGCAGACACGCAGCACCCGCGGGACGAGGACGGCCAGGACGGCCGAGGGCCCCGACCTGAGGCTGACGCTGCCGCGGACACCGCCGCCGGGCAGGCGGGGGAGGCCTTCGTCACCACGAGCGGGCTGAGCGTCGTGGGCGAGGGCCGGTACCGGCTGACCAGCCGGCTGGGCCGGGGCGGTATGGCCGAGGTCTTCGCCGCGATGGACCAGCGGCTCGGCCGCACGGTCGCGATCAAGGTGCTTCGCCCCGAGCTCGCCGAGGACTCCATCGCGCGCACCCGCTTCACCCGCGAGGCGCACTCGGTTGCCTCGCTCAACCACCATGCCGTGGTCGCCGTCTACGACACCGGCGAGGAGGCACGCGGCAACGAGACCGTCCCGTACATCGTGATGGAGCTGGTCGAGGGCCACACGGTCCGCGAGCTGCTGCAGAGCCAGGAGCCGCCGCCGGTCGACCAGGCGCTGATCATCACCGCCGGGGTGCTGGAGGCGCTCGCCTACAGCCACAAGCACGGCATCGTGCACCGCGACATCAAGCCGGCGAACGTGATCATCACGAGCACCGGCGCGGTCAAGGTGATGGACTTCGGCATCGCGCGGGCGCTCACGGGCGTCACGTCGACGATGACGCAGACCGGCATGGTCATGGGCACCCCCCAGTACCTCTCCCCGGAGCAGGCCCTCGGCAAGGCCGTCGACCACCGGTCCGACCTGTACGCCACCGGCTGCATGCTCTACGAACTGCTCACGCTGCGCCCGCCGTTCACCGGGGACACGCCGCTCTCGGTCGTCTACCAGCACGTCCAGGACCCGCCGAAGCCGCCCTCGCAGGCGAACCCGCGCGTCCCCGCGTCGCTGGACGCGCTGGTGCTGCGCGCGCTGGCCAAGGACCCGGACGACCGTTTCCAGTCGGCGGACGAGTTCCGCGCGCACGTCCAGCACGCGCTGCGCCAGATGCACGGCGCCGCGGCCGAGGCGACGCAGGTTCTCGGCGCGGTCCCGCCGGTCTCCCCGACCGCCCCGACGACGGTCCTCCCCCAGGGCCCCGGCGGCCCGGGCGGCCCCGACGACCACGCCCCCACCACGGTCATGGCCGCGGCCACCCCGCCCCCGGCGCCGCCGTCCGGCCGGCCGCCGGTGTACGAGGACCACTACGACGACGAGGGCGACCACGGAAACCGCCGCGGGCTGTTCGCGGTGATCGCGGTCCTGGTCGTGATCGCGGCCATCGGCGTGGGCGTCGCCCTCGCCCTCAACGGCGGTGGCGGTGGCGGCGGCGGTGGCGGCACTCCGTCGCAGTCGCCGACGGTGACGCCGACGACGACGCAGACGCAGCAGAACACGCCGACGGAGCAGCCGACTCCGTCGCAGAGCCCGAGCTACTACAGCCCGACCCCGACTCCCACGCCGACGCCGACCCCGACGCCGACTCCCACGCCGACGCCGACCCCGACGCCGACTCCCACGCCGACGCCGTCGAACTCGCCGAGCGACACGAGCTCCCCGACGACGCCCGCCAGCTCCCAGTCGGCCGGGGCGGGCGGCGCGGCCGGTGGCGACACCGGCACCCCCAAGGCCGGCGCCTGACCGCTCGCGCGCCGGCCGGCCTCGCTCCCCCGGCCGACTCCGCGCTCCCCGGGCGGTGCGACCGCCCGGGTCAGTTCACGTAGGCGTCCAGCACCTGCTGGTACTCCTCGCACCACCAGACGATCTGTGCCGCGGCCGCCGGGAACAGCTCGTTCGCACGGTCGTCACGCCGCGCGTAGCGCCAGCGCAGCATCCAGAAGTCGTTGAGGCGTTCCCACCAGACGCGGTGCACCCCGGCAGCCATCTGTTCCGCCGTGTGGCCGGAGGCCGCGCGGTAGGCGCGGGCGTAGGCCCGCAGGCGGGCGAGGTCGAGGACGCCGGAGACGGGTGCGCAGAAGAACTGGGTGGCCGCCCGGACCGCCTCGTCGGTGACGGGCTTGACGCCCAGGCGGTCCCAGTCGAGGACCGCCACCGGCCGCTCACCCCGGTACAGCAGGTTCAGCGGGTGGAAGTCGCCGTGGACCCAGCCGGCCGGCGGTGCGCTGCGGGGGCCCGGTCGGCGGCCCGCGTACGCGTCCAGCAGGACGAGCCGTTCGCGCAGGCGCTGCTCGGCGAGGGCGTCGAAGGGCTCGCGGGGGGTGCGGGCGCGGGCCGCGCCGAGGAGGGTGGTGATGGTGATGCGGGTCTGTTCGGGGTCGGCCGTCGGCCACGGGCCGCAGGCGTCGAGGACGGGCGGCTGGATGCGACGGAGTTCGGCGTGTATGGAGCCCAGCAGCGTGCCGAGCCCGGCCGCGGCCGGGAGCGAGAGGGAGCCTGGCGGGGCGCCGTCCACGAAGGGGAAGAGCGCGTAGCGGCGGCCGCGCTGCAGGACGAGGGTGCGGCCGTCCTCGGCCGCTGCGGGCGGGACGGTGGGGAGTCCGGAGGCGGCGAGCGCGGCGATGGTGCGGTGCTGCGCGGTGAGCGCGCCGCTCGAGGCGTGGCCGGCGTCGTCGAGGTACTGCTTGAGGACGAAGCGGCGTCCGTCTGCCGCGTCGACCTGCCAGACGCGGTTCAGCAGACCGTGGGCGGTGCGTTGCATCCGCACCGGCCCGTCGATGCCGAAGCGTTCCAGCACCGCCCGAAGGCGGGCCGGAACGGCTGATAAACCACTTGTCAGCGTGAGTGTCTGGGCCTCCGTCACGCGGCAGATGCTACTGCCGGGGTGCGTGAGGAAAGCCTTACTGATCTTCTGTGACCGTTAACCCTCCGTCGCGTGCATCTTCGCGACATAGGCGGCGGCCTGGGTGCGTCGTTCCATGCCCAGTTTTGCCAGCAGGCTGGAGACGTAGTTCTTGACGGTCTTCTCGGCCAGGTGCAGTTCGGCGCCGATCTGGCGGTTGGTCATCCCCTCGCCGATCAGGTCGAGGATCCGCCGTTCCTGCTTCGTCAACTCCGCGAGGCGTTCGTCCTCCTTCTGTCCGCCGTCACGGAGCCGCGCGAGGACGCGGGCGGTCGCCACCGGGTCGAGCAGGGACTTGCCGGAGGCGACGTCCCGCACGGCGGAGAGCAGGTCGGTGCCGCGGATCGCCTTCAGGACGTAGCCGGACGCCCCGGCCATGATCGCGTCGAAGAGCGCCTCGTCGTCCGGGAAGGAGGTCAGCATGAGGCAGGTGACCTCGGGCAGCTGGGAGCGGATCTCCCGGCAGACCTCGACGCCGCTGCCGTCGGGCAGCCGGACGTCCAGGACGGCGACGTCGGGACGCGTGGCGGGGATGCGGACCAGTGCCTCGGCCGCGGTGCCGGCCTCGCCGACGACCTCGACGTCCGGCTCCAGCGAGAGCAACTCGTGGACGCCGCGCCGGACGACTTCGTGGTCATCGAGCAGGAATACCCTGATTCGTCCCGATTCACTCATGGTCACAGCCTCGCATACGGGCCGGAAACCTGCCGGTCACCCGGGGTGATTTGCCCCGGTTTGGGGATGAGCATGGTAGTTGGACGTCCTAGGACAGAAGAAATTGGGTCTTCCCCTGGGTAACGTTCTCGAAGAGGATCAGGGCACACCTATCCGCCGATCCGAAGTCGTCGCCCACCCGAAGCGAGGACGCGAGGAGCAGGCGACCGGACCGGTTGCCGGCAACCCCGGAGGCCGGAAATACCGAGGAGTGAACGTGACCGTCGAGAGCACGGCGGGGACGGCGACCGCTGCCGTCCCGGAGCTGGTGCAGCTGCTCACCCCCGAAGGGGAGCGAGTGGAGCATCCGCGCTTCTCCCTGGAGACGACTCCGGAAGAGCTGCGCTCCATCTATCGTGACCTGGTCCTTGTACGCCGCTTCGACGGCGAGGCCACCGCTCTGCAGCGCCAGGGCGAGCTGGGCCTGTGGGCCTCCCTGCTGGGCCAGGAGGCCGCCCAGGTGGGCTCCGGACGCGCACAGCGTCCGGGCGACTGGGCCTTCCCGACCTACCGCGAGCACGGCGTCGCCTGGTGCAAGGGCGTCGACCCGCTGAACCTGCTCGGCATGTTCCGCGGCGTGAACCACGGCGGCTGGGACCCGTACGAGAAGAACTTCCAGCTCTACACCATCGTCATCGGCTCGCAGACGCTGCACGCGACGGGCTACGCGATGGGCATCACCAAGGACGGCACCGACGACGCCGTGGTCGCCTACTTCGGCGACGGCGCGTCCAGCCAGGGCGACGTCAACGAGGCCTTCACCTTCGCCTCGGTCTACAACGCCCCCGTGGTCTTCTTCTGCCAGAACAACCAGTGGGCCATCTCCGAGCCCACCGAGCGGCAGACGCGAGTGCCCCTCTACCAGCGCGCGGCCGGCTTCGGCTTCCCCGGTGTCCGGGTCGACGGCAACGACGTGCTGGCCTGCCTGGCGGTCACCCGCTGGGCGCTCGAGCGCGCCCGCAACGGCGAGGGCCCGACCCTGATCGAGGCCTTCACCTACCGCATGGGCGCCCACACCACCTCCGACGACCCGACCCGCTACCGGATCGCGGACGAGTTGGAGGAGTGGAAGCTCAAGGACCCGATCGAGCGGGTCAAGGCCTACCTGGTCCGCGAGGAGTGGGCCGACCAGGAGTTCTTCGACGCCGTGGACGCCGAGAGCGAGCAGCTCGCCCGCCGCGTCCGTGAGGGCGTCCGCAACATGCCCGACCCGGACCCGACCTCGATCTTCGGGCACGTCTACGCCGAGGGCCACGCGCTCGTGGACGAGGAGCGCGCGCAGTACGTGGAATACGCGGCGTCGTTCGACGGCTCCGAAGAGGTTGGGGAGGGCCGCTGAGATGGCTGCCGAGAACTACAGCATGGTGAAGGCCCTCAACGAGGCGCTGCGGCGCTCGCTGGAGGCCGACCCGAAGACCCTCGTCATGGGCGAGGACGTGGGCCGCCTCGGCGGCGTCTTCCGGGTGACCGACGGCCTGCACAAGGACTTCGGCGACGCCCGGATCATCGACACCCCGCTGGCCGAGTCCGGCATCATGGGCACCGCGATCGGCCTGGCGCTGCGCGGCTACCGCCCGGTGGTGGAGATCCAGTTCGACGGCTTCGTCTACCCGGCCTTCGACCAGATCGTCACCCAGCTGGCCAAGATGCACGCCCGTGCGCTCGGCCACGTCAAGCTGCCGATCACCGTGCGCATCCCGTTCGGCGGCGGCATCGGCGCCGTCGAGCACCACAGCGAGTCGCACGAGGCGTACTTCGCGCACACGGCCGGCCTCAAGGTCGTCTCGCCGTCGAACCCGGTGGACGCGCACTGGATGCTGCGCCAGGCGATCGCCTCGGACGACCCGGTGATCTTCCTGGAGCCGAAGCGCCGCTACTGGGACAAGGGCGTCGTGGACCCGCTGGGTGAGGCCCCGGCCCCGCTGCATTCCGCGCGCGTCGCGCGTCCGGGCCGGGACCTGACCCTGATCGCCTACGGCCCGATGGTCAAGGTCTGCCTGGAGGCGGCCGAGGCCGCGGCCGAGGACGGTCACCAGATCGAGGTCGTCGACCTGCGCTCGCTGTCCCCGGTGGACTTCGACACCCTCGAGGCCTCCGTCAAGCGCACCGGCCGCGCCGTGGTCGTGCACGAGGCGCCGGTCTTCATGGGCATGGGCTCGGAGCTGGCCGCCCGGATCACCGAGCGCTGCTTCTACTCGCTGGAGGCCCCCGTGCTGCGGGTGGGCGGCTACTTCGCCCCGTACCCGCCGTCCCGGGTGGAGGAGACATACCTGCCGGACCTCGACCGGGTGCTCGACGCCGTCGACCGCGCCCTCGCCTTCTGACGGGGGTTGGAGAGCACGATGAGCACTGCAGTTTCGAACGTCCGACAGTTCAAGATGCCGGACGTCGGCGAGGGACTCACCGAGGCCGAGATCCTCAAGTGGTACGTGCAGCCGGGTGACACCGTCACCGACGGCCAGATCGTCTGCGAGGTCGAGACGGCCAAGGCCGCCGTCGAGCTGCCGATCCCCTTCGACGGGGTGGTGCAGGAGCTGTTCTTCGGCGAGGGCACGACGGTCGACGTCGGCACGGCGATCATCAGCGTCGCGGTCGCGGGCGGCGCCCCGGCCGAGGAGGCGCCCGCTCCCGCGGCCGCCGTCGAGGAGGAGCCGGAGCCGGAGCGCCGCGAGGTGCTGGTCGGCTACGGTCCGCGCTCGGGCTCGTCCCGCCGTCGCGCGCGCAAGACGACCGCCCCGGCTGCCGCGCCGACCGTGGTGCAGGCGGGCGGGGAGGCGACGTACCACGCGCCGGCTCCGGCCGCCGCGCCCGCGCCGGTCGCCCCCGCGGCTCCGGCCGCAGTCGCCCCGGTCGCTCCGGCCGCCCCGGTCTCCGGCGAGCGTCCGCTGGCCAAGCCGCCGGTCCGGAAGCTGGCCAAGGACCTCGGCGTGGACCTCGCCGCGGTCACCCCGACGGGCCCGAACGGCACCGTGAGCCGCGAGGACGTGCACGCGCACGTCGCCGCGGCGAGCGCGCCGGCTCCGGCGGCCGTGGTCGCCGAGCCCGCCGCGGCTCCGGCCGGGTCGGTCGCCCCCGCTCCCGTGGTCGGCGCGCTGGGCGACACCCGCGTCCCGATCAAGGGCGTGCGCAAGGCGACGGCGGCGGCGATGGTCTCCTCCGCGTTCACCGCCCCGCACGTGACGGAGTGGGTCCAGGTGGACGTCACCCGCACGATGAAGCTGGTCGCCAAGCTGAAGGAGACCGGCGAGCTGGGCGCGGGCGTCCGCGTCAGCCCGCTGCTGCTGGTCGCCAAGGCCCTGCTGATCGCGATCCGGCGCCACCCGGAGATCAACGCGAGCTGGGACGAGGCCAACCAGGAGATCGTGATCAAGCGCGCGATCAACCTCGGCATCGCCGCGGCCACGCCGCGCGGCCTGATCGTCCCGAACATCAAGGACGCGGGCAGCATGGCGCTCCCCGAGCTGGCCCAGGCGCTGACGGGGCTGATCGAGGTGGCCCGCGAGGGCAAGACCTCGCCCGCGGCGATGCAGGGCGGGACGGTGACGATCACCAACGTGGGCGTCTTCGGCGTCGACTCCGGCACCCCGATCCTGAACCCCGGTGAGGCCGCGATCCTGGCCTTCGGCCAGGTCCGGGAGCTGCCGTGGGTGCACAAGGGCCGGGTCGTCCCGCGCCTGGTGACGACGCTGGCCCTCTCCTTCGACCACCGCATGGTGGACGGGGAGCTGGGTTCGAAGGTCCTCGCCGACACCGCGGCGATCCTGGCGGACCCGAAGAAGCTGATCAGCTGGCAGTAGCCGGTCAGGGCGCGGGGAGTGGCATCGTGCCGCTCCCCGCGCCTCGCTTGTCCGCAATTGCCCGAATGGTGCAACAACCGTTGCGCGGCGGCTTCGTTCTGCATTGAGTGAAGCCCTCTGCCGCCCTTCTGCTGCTGTTCACACTGCTGTTCGGCGCCGCCCCCGTCCCCGCCGCGGCGTGCGAGGCGCACGTCGTGGACGCCGTCGACCTCGTCGACAACGGCCCGGCCGCGAACCGGATCACCGTCGTGCTGGTCGGGGACGGCTACACCCCGGCCGAGCTTCCGCGCTTCCGCGCCCAGGCCGAGGCCACCTGGCGGGCCCTCAGTTCGGTGGAGCCGTTCCGCAGTTACGCGCGCTTCTTCGACGTCAGGCGGGTGGACCTGGTCTCGCCCCACTCCGGGATCGGCGACGGCTCCCCCCTCGGCATGCACTTCGGCTGCGGCGGGACCCCGCGCCTGCTGTGCGCCGACGACGACGCCGTCAGGCACTGGGTCGGCCCCGCGGCCGGGCCGCGGTACGTGATCGCGCTGGCCGACTCCACGGACTACGGCGGGGCGGGCGGCAAGGGTGTGACCACGCTGTCCGCCGGGGCGCCGGACGCGGCCCGCATCATCGAGCACGAGATGGGGCACACCGTCGGCGGGCTCGGCGACGAGTACGACTCCGCCCCGGCCGGGGACTCCGACTTCCCCAACCTGTCCGACCAGGGCGCCGACGCGATGGCGGCCGCGCACGCCAAGTGGTGGCGCTGGCTCGGCGCGGCCGACCCCTCGGGAGGCGTCGTGGGCGCGTACCGCGGGGCCAACGGGCTGTACCGGCCCACCCAGGACTCGATCATGCGCACCCTCGGCGGCGTCTACAACCTGCCCTGCCGGGAGGCGATCATCGAGTCGCTGTACCGGCGGCTGCGACCGCTCGACGGCGCGGCCCCGGCGCCGCAGGCCGGGCCGGTGCGGGCGGGCCGGATCCTGCGGGTCCGGCCGCTGCTGCTCCCGGGCGGTGGCCGCCGACTCTCCGTCAGCTGGACCGTCGACGGCCGCCCGGCGCGCTTCGGCGCGCTGCGGGAGGGCGGCCTCGCCCTGGACACCGGTGCGCTCGGACTGCGCCCGGGCGCCCGGGTCGTCGTCCAGGCCGTCGTCACCGACGAGACGTCATGGGTGCGCGACGAGGCGTTCCGACAGGCGCGGATGCGGGGCCAGGTGGCCTGGCGGGTCGGCCGGTTCTGAAGATCCGCACAGCAAACTCACAGGTCACGTCCTGCTAACGGGGCCTGTGACGTGATCGGCGGACGGCCAGTCATATGAGAGTGTGTAAAAACGAAAATCGGAGGGTGGGGAGTTCCACGGTGGGTGAGCGCAGGCGTCGCCGCTTCGGAGGGGTCAGGACGGGAGTCGCGGCGCTGGTGGCGGCGGGCGTGCTGGGAGCCGTGTTCGCGCCCTCCGCGTTGGCCGGGATCAGCGGATCGGGTGCGGGCTCGCACCCGATGGGCGATGCCGCGCCGGTCTCCGCCTCGCCGACACCGGGCGCCCCGGGCGCGGGGACGATGGCGGTCTCCCCGAAGGTCGCGACGACCTCCGCGACGACCTGGAACGCGGCGGCCGCCGCCGAGTTCTGGACCCCGGCACGGCTCGCCTCAGCCCTCCCGGCCGACGCGCCGAAGCCCGTGACGCAGCAGCCCGTGACCCAGCAGCCCGTGACACAGCCCGCGGCGCGGTCCTCGACGAGGACGGCCGCGAGGACCGCGGCGAGGGCCGCCGGCGTCGTCGCCGACTCCGTGCCGAACTCCTCGTCGATCGCCCGCTCGACGCACTTCTCGGGCGCGTCGAGCACCGGCATCATCTTCTACGCCTCGAAGGACCTCACCACGCACTACTGCACCGCCAGTGTCGTGGACAGCCACTACGGCAACCTGATCATCATGGCCGCCCACTGCAACCCGGGCAGCTGGATGGCCTACGTGCCCAAGTACCAGCACGGCGCCGCGAAGCAGCCCTACGGCATCTGGGCCGTCACCAAGGTCTTCAAGGACTCGCACTACACCGGCACCCCCGCGACCAGCGACTACGACTACGCCTTCGCGCAGGTGGCCAAGAACGCCAAGGGCCAGACCATCCAGAGCGTCACCGGCGGCAACTGGCTCAGCCACACCCCGAGCTACAGCATGTACGTGACGGCGCTGGGCTACCCGAAGATCACCGCGGACTCCGCGGACCAGGCCATCCGCTGCCACCCGAACTACCCGACGCAGCGGCTCACCGGCTACCGGCAGATGGTCCTCTACTGCACCGGCTTCTGGGGTGGCACCTCGGGCGGCCCGTGGATCACGTACTTCAACGGGAACACCGGCTACCTGGTCGGCATCACCGGCGGCTACGAGGAGGGCGGTCCCAACAGCTGGACCAGCTACAGCCCGATCTTCGACGACCGGATCTTCACGCTGTTCAACTACGCCGAGTATCACTAGTTGGCATCAGCAAGTTCCACACGGTGGACCCAGGCGGGGTTGATTCGTCCTACCAATTAGGATGACGCCACGATGACTGCCGACCCCGCCACCGCTGCCGCCGACGCCTCGACCTCCACCGGCCCCACCGCCGCTCCGGCGCGGCGCGAGCCGCCGGGCGGCAGGGGGGCCTGGCTGGCGTGGGGCATCGGCGTCACGGTCTACGTCCTCGCCGTCGTCCACCGCACCAGCCTCGGCGTCGCCGGGGTCGACGCGGCGGCCCGGTTCGGGATCAACGCCTCGGCGCTGTCGACCTTCTCCATCCTTCAGGTCCTGGTCTACGCCGGCATGCAGATACCCGTCGGCCTCCTTGTCGACCGCCACGGCCCGCGCCGGATCCTCAGCGCGGGCCTCGTGCTGCTCACCGCCGGGCAGCTCGGCTTCGCGCTGGCGACCTCCTTCACCCCCGCGCTGCTCGCGCGCGGCGTGCTGGGCTGCGGCGACGCGATGACCTTCGTCAGCGTGCTGCGGATCGGCTCGCGCTGGTTCCCGCTGTTCCGCAACCCGTTCATCGCCCAGCTGACCGGTCTGGTCGGCACGGTCGGCAACCTGGTCTCGACGCTGGTGCTCTCCCAGGTCCTGCACAGCGCCGGCTGGACGGCGACCTTCGGCACCACCGCGCTGCTGGGCTTCGGCGTGCTGGCGCTGGTGGTGCTGGTCCTGCGGGAGACGCCGGACAGCGCGCCGCGCGAGCCGCTGTTCGTGCGCCGGAGCGCACGCGTCCCCGACGCCCCCCGGCCGGTAGCACCCCTGCCGCCCGTACCGTCCGTACCGGGTTTCTCGCTCCGCGACCAGATCCACGCGTCCTGGCGCGAGCCCGGCACCCGGCTCGGCATGTGGGTCCACTTCACCACGGCGTTCCCGGCGTCCAGCTTCCTGCTGCTGTGGGGCATGCCCTTCCTGATGACCGGCCAGCACCTCTCGCGCGCCCTCTCCGGTGCGCTGCTCAGCCTGGTCATCGTCGCGGGCATGGGCTTCGCGGTCCTCTTCGGCCAGCTGATGTCGCGCCGGCCCGGCTGGCGGACCCCCACGGTCTTCGCGGTCGTCCTCACCACCGGCGCGGCCTGGGCCGCGGTCCTGGCCTGGCCGCAGCCGGGCCACGTCCCGATGTGGCTGCTGATCGTCCTCGCGGTGGTGATGGGCAGCAACGGCCCCGCGTCCCTCATCGGCCTCGACTACGCCCGCCCGGTGAACCCCCCGGAGCGGGTCGGCACGGCCTCCGGCATCGTCAACATGGGCGGCTTCATCGCCGCGGTCCTGGCGCTCTTCCTGATCGGCCTCGTCCTGGACCTCGACACCCCGGGCGGCGGCACGGACTACACGGCGAACGGCTTCCGCGCGGCGTTCGCGATGCTGTACCTGCCGATGGCCCTGGGCATCCTCCAGATCCTCCGCCTCCGCAAGCGCGCCCTCGCCCGCGAACGCGAACTCATCGCGGCGGCGGTCCCTGTCGCGCGTGGGGAGCTTGCCGCTCCCTAGGGGCACGAGGAACCACTGACATGCGGGTCGTTTCTCGCGCCCCTGGGGAGTGCACCCACCTGTGAGGGCGAAGCCGCCTCAGGGCGTGACGGCGAAGTTGTCCAGGATGAGGCGGGCGAGGTCCTCGTCGCCCTCCACCTTGACGTCCGCCGCCTGGGACGGGATGCGGCCGCAGGCGAGGCGGGAGAAGGTCTCCCAGTCCATGCCGAGGGCCACCGCCGGGGCGAGCAGGACCTCGCCGTCGACACGGCCGCGGCCGTCCGCGTCGACGTGGACGGTGCGCATGAACTCCTGCTCGCCGTGGACGTCGAAGACGGCCGTCGTGCCGGCCGGAGCGCCGGCCAGCTTGGCGACGGCGCGGGGCAGCATCTCGATCAGGTAGTCGCGGGTGATGGCGGCCGCCGCCGAGTCCAGACCGCCCGCCCGGCCGAGGGCCCTGCGGATGTCCTGCTCGTGGGTCCACACGTCGAAGACGCGCGTGCGCAGCAGCTGGTGGAAGGGGACGTCGCGGCTGTAGGGGCCCATCGGCCAGCGGACCTCGTCCACCGGCGCGTAGCGGTCGCTCCGCAGCGCGCGGGAGCGGCGGATGATGGTGTACTCCAGCTCGGAGGCCATCTCCACCGCGGTGTGGCAGCGGCGTTTGTCGACCGGCACCTCGCAGTGGCGGCTGAACTCGTCCACGACGTGCCGCAGATCGCGTGGCAGCGTGTGGATCGGGCGTGGGTCGCCCAGCAGTTCGGACTCCATGGCGATGATGTGCGAGACGACGTCCCGCACGGACCACCCCGGGCATTCGGTCGGCCGGTTCCACGCGCCCTCGGGGAGTGGGGCGACCAGCTCGGATATGGCCTCGATGGACTGGGTCCAGGCATCGGCGTACGCCTGGACGGTCTGCTTGTCGGTCACGTTCACGACCCCTCAGGCGGAGCAGCCAACTTCGCTATCGGCACGTTACGCTGCCTGGTGTCCCCAGGCAGCGCTTTCCGGTGTTGATCGTAGGGCTCTTGACGAAACGGGTGGTACCGTGCGCGCTTCTCTTGTCCAGATCGATGTGAACGAGCGCGAGTCCGCGGACGAGCGCCGGAGCCGGATCGCGGACGTGGTCCGAGCGCAGCGCGGCGTCGCCGATCTGGTGGTGCTGCCCGAGCTGTGGACCCTCGGCGGGTTCGCGTACGAGGCGTGGGCGGACGGCGCGGAGACGCTGGAGGGCCCGACCGCCGAGGCGATGTCCGCGGCCGCCCGCGACGCGGGCGTCTGGCTGCACGCCGGCTCGATCGTGGAACGGGACCCGGAGGGGCCGCTCTGCAACACCTCGCTGCTGTTCGCGCCGGACGGCGAGCTGCACGCCTGGTACCGCAAGATCCACCGCTTCGGCTTCGACAGCGGTGAGGCCGCGCTGATGGCCGCGGGGCGGGAGCTGTGCGTGGTGGACACGCCCTTCGGGCGGATGGGTCTGGTCACCTGTTACGACCTGCGCTTCCCCGAGTTGTTCCGGGCCATGCTCGACCAGGGAGCGGAGCTGTTCGTCGCCCCGGCGGCGTGGCCGGCCCGCCGTGCCGCGCACTGGTCGCTGCTGGCACGGGCGCGGGCGGTGGAGGAGCAGGCGCTGGTCCTCGCCTGCAACACCGCGGGCACGCACGGCGGCGTCCCGCAGGCGGGGCTCAGCGTCGTGGTGGACCCGTGGGGCACGGTGCTGGGAGAGGCGAACGGCGGGGAGTCCGGCAGCGCGGAGGAGGTGCTGACGGTCGAGTTCGACCCGGCCGTGGTCGAGCGCACCCGCGCCGAGTTCCCGGTGCTGCGGGACCGTCAGAAGTGGTGACGGGTTGAGCCGCTGACATGTCGACCCGATGGCCGGAAGTGGTAACCGGCCCGTGGCAGGAAGATGTCACTGATGCTCGTGGTGGCAGATCTGGTGATGGTGCCGTGAAGCCGACATGATGATCCGCGCTCACACTGCATTCTGGTTGGCCTGCGACTCGCTTTGCGGTAATTGTGATGAGTGCCTGACAAAATTGCGTCCACGGCGACGCCACTCCCCTCACAGGCGCGCTCATCGCTGTGGCGCGACAGGGACTTCCTGCTGCTCTGGGGCGGCGGTGCGGCCAGCGATCTCGGCTCGGCCGTCTCCACTCTGCTCATCCCGCTGATAGCGGTCCAGAACGTAGGCGCGACCACCTTCCAGATCGCCATGCTCGGGCTCGCCCGCCGGCTTCCGGCGGCGGTGCTCTCGCTGCCCGCCGGGGTCCTGGTGGACCGGCTGCGCAAGCGCCGGCTGATGATCTGGTGTCAGGTCCTGTGCGCGGTGGCCATGGGCTCCGTCCCGGCCGTCGCCTTCTTCGGCCACGTCCACCTCTGGCAGCTCTACGTCGTGACCGCCGCGGTGGGCAGCGTCGGCGTCTTCTTCGGCATCGCCGACCTCAGCTATCTGCCGACCGTGCTGTCACGCGACCAACTCGTCGACGGCAACGCCAAGCTGAACACCACCGAGACCGCCTCCGACGCCGCCGGCCCGGCCCTCGGCGCGCTGCTCGCAGGGGTGGTGACCGCCGCGCGGGCCGTCGCCGTCGACGCCGTCTCCTACGCGATCGTCGCCGCCACGCTGCTGCTGATGCGCACACCCGACCCCCAGCCGGAGCCCGACCGGACCAGGACGACACCGGTCAGCTTCCGCGTCGCGATGACCGAGGGCCTCCGCTTCGTCTGGCGCAACCCCGTGCTGCGCGCGATCACCTGCTGCACCGCGACGGCCAACCTCGGCATCATCGCGGTGGTCAGCCTCGAGGTCGTGTACCTGGTGCGCGGTCTGCACGCCTCGGCGACCTCCGCCGGCATGGTGCTCGGCCTGGGCGTGCTGGGCGGCTTCGT
This sequence comes from Streptacidiphilus anmyonensis, assembly GCF_000787855.1. GTDB lineage: Bacteria > Actinomycetota > Actinomycetes > Streptomycetales > Streptomycetaceae > Streptacidiphilus > Streptacidiphilus anmyonensis. The sequence continues at coordinate 219,163 of NZ_BBPQ01000004.1, forward strand.
GGGCAGTCTGGTGGCCAAGCCGCTGGCGCGGCGGCTGGGCAACGCCCGGGTGATGTGGGTGGCGCTGATCGTCTGCGGCCCGTTCGCGCTGCTGATGCCGCTGGCGACGCCGGGGGCGGGGCTGGCCCTCTACGCGTTCGGCTGGGCCGTCTTCAACGCCGGTGGCGTCGTCTACCAGACCGCGCAGATGGCCTACCGCCAGTCGAGCATCCCGAGGGAGCTGCTCGGCCGGGTCAACGCCGGTATCCGCTGGGTGGTGTGGGGCGCCATGTCGCTGGGCGCGCTGTTCGGCGGCACCGTCGGCAGCTGGCTGGGACTGCGCACGGCCCTGTGGCTCGCCACCGGCTTCCTCGCCGTCACCGGCCTGTGGCTGCTGGCCTCCCCGCTGCGCGGCTGGCGGGACATCCCGGAGCGTCAGCTGAGCCACTGACCGGCGCGCGGGCCGCTGCCCTTGGCGCGGATCAGGGTGAGCAGCTCCCGGGCGGGCCCCTTGGGCTTGGCCCCCTTCGGCCAGACGGCGTGCAGCGGGCGCTTGAGGTCGAGCTCGGCGACCGGGACGGACACCAGGCGGCCGGCGGCCAGATCGTCGGCCACGGCGAGCTCGCTCAGCACGGCCGGACCCGCTCCGCTGGTCGCGGCCGACTTCAGCGCCGTGGTCGACGCGAGAGTGAGCAGCGGCTCCGCTAGGCCGCCGACGGGCGCCAGCGCCGCGTCGAGCACCTCGCGGGTGCCGCTGCCCTGCTCGCGCAGGATCAGCGCGGTCGAGGCGACCTCGGCGGGTGAGAGCGGGGCGCGCCGTCGGGCCCAGCGATGGGCCGGGGCGACCAGCACCAGCAGCCGGTCGTGGGCCACGACCGCGCCGTCCAGACCGGCCGGGATCCGCACGCCCTCGACGAAGCCGAGGTCCGCCTCGCCCTCCAGAACGTGCGCGGCCACCTCGGTCGAGTTGGCCGCGCGCAGCGTCACGGCGGTGTCGGGCAGGGCGGCGTGCAGGGCCAGCAGCCAGCCCGGCATCAGGTACTCGGCGACGGTGAGGCTGGCGGAGACCCGCAGCCGGGCGTCGCGCCTCTCCCGCAGGGCGGCGATCCCGGCGTCCAGCGCCTGGGCGGCGCCGACGACCTGCGCGGCCCACTCCGCGACCAGCGCGCCGGCCTCGGTGGGCCGGGATCCGCGGGGGGAGCGCTCCAGCAGGGTCACCCCGATCTGCCGCTCCATCGCGGCGATCCGCGCGGACGCGGCGGGCTGGGTGATCCCGAGCGCGGCGGCCGCCCGGCCGAGACTGCCCAGCCGGACGACCGCGAGCAGCAGTTCCAGCCCGCCGAGCTCGGGCACGTGGGAGGAGAGGGGCGCCGGGGTCGAGCTCATAGAGCCAGCTTATGCCCCGATCGACGAATGGTCCCTACCGGCGCGAACGGCCCGGACGGAGGGTGGAGACATGGCTACCACCGTGCTCCCGAGGCCGCTCACCAGGCGGTTCGCCGACCGTCCCCTGATCGAGGCGGCAGGCCGCTTCGGGCCGAACTGGTACGCCGCGGTGATGGGCACCGCGATCGTCGCCAACGGCGCGCACGTGCTGCCGGGCGGCGTGCCGGCGCGGTTCGCGGAGCTGTTCTGGGTGCTGGGCTTCGCGGGGCTGCTCGCGCTGGCCGGGATCCGGCTCGTGGGCCGTCTGCACCACGCCCGGGTCCGGCCGCTGGACGACCCCACCGTCGCGGTCTTCCTCGGCTGCCCGCCGATGGCCCTGATGGCCGTGGGCTTCGGCGCGCTGGGGGCGGGCGAGCCGCTGCTCGGCCCCGGTCCCGCGGTGGCCCTGGACGCCGTGCTGTGGACCCTGGGCACGCTCTACGGGCTCTGGGCGGCCGGGACGGTGCTGTTCCGGCTGACGACGCGCTACGAGGTCAGCTGGGCGGACGCCGCGCCCACCTGGCTGCTGCCCGTGGTCGCCCCCATGGTCTCCGCCGCGCTCGGCCCGGCGCTGATCCCCCATCTGCCCGCCGGGCAGGCGCAGCAGACGATGCTGCTGGCGTGTGTGGCCATGTTCGGGATGAGTCTCGTCGCGGTGCTGATGCTGCTGCCGACGCTGTGGGGCCGGCTCGCGCACGAGGGTCCGCTGCCGCCCGCGCTGATCCCCACGCTCTTCCTGGTGCTGGGCCCGCTCGGCCAGTCGGTCACGGCCGTGACCCAGTTCGCGGCGCACGGGCCCGCGGTCTTCGCCGGGTTCGCGCTGCTCTACGGCGTGCCGGTGTTCGGCTTCGCGCTGCTGTGGCTCGCCGTGGCGGCCGCGGCGAGTGTGCGCGGCCTGCGTCGCGGGATGCCGTTCGCGATGACCTGGTGGGCGTACACCTTCCCGGTCGGCACCTGCGTCACCGGTGCGGCCGGCCTCTATGCCCGCACCGGGGCGGATGCCTTCGCGGTGGCGTCGGTGGCGCTCTACGTGCTGCTGCTCGCGGCCTGGGCCGTGGCGGCGGTGCGCACGGCCCGGTCGCTGCCGGCGTTCGTCAGGACGCCTCGGGGTAGGTGAGGGAGGTGTCCGCCCAGTCGAGCGCGGTGATGATCGTGTGACGCAGCTGCTGGTCGGTCCAGCTGGTGTCGAACTCCAGCGGCAGCACCGGGGAGACCTCCTCCAGCGTGGAGATCATCGGGCTGTGGGCGACGGCCTTGTCGACCAGCAGCACGACCGGCTTGCGCAGCGCGGTGGCCCAGCCGAGCTCCATGCCGACCCCGGCCGACAGCGGCGAGCCGACGTAGGCGATGGCCAGGTCCGCGGACTGCATCGCCCGGAACGCGGAGGGGACGCGCAGTCCGATGCCGACGCCGCGGGTGGTCCACACGTCGTCGTGGTGCGTGCTGAACACGCTCACGCCGGCGTCGAGCAGGGCCTCGCGCAGGGCCGATATCTTGCCGCGCAGGGCCAGGCTGAAGACGCCGTCGGCGGGACCGGTGAGGCGAAGCGACGGGGCGGCCAGAAAGACGCGCATGGTGCGGCGTGCGTCGGCCGCGAGCTCCGCGTCGGACAGCTCGGTCATCACGATCGGCTCCATCGACATGGTTGACCGCGCAACGACAACTCCCGTACGTTGCGGGATGAGTGTTGCTCAGTCAGACGGGGGAATCAGGTGCCGGCGCCGGCAACCCTTGGGGGGATGCTTCGATGGTGCTGGGGAGAACACGTGAGCGTCCAGGGTCGCCCTGTGACATCAAACTGCCGAGCGGTGGCACGAGAGGGCATCAGCGCTCGTCGTCCCGCTGCTTCAGCAGGCCCAGCTGAGCTGCGCGCACCCCGGCCTCGAAGCGGCTCTCGGCGCCGAGCTCCTGCATCAGGGCGGAGATGTGGCGGCGACAGGTCCGCACCGACATCCCGAGTCTGCGGGCGACGACCTCGTCCTTGAGCCCCTGGGCCAGCAGCTCCAGCAGCGATCGGCGCAGGTCGTCGGAGACGTTCTGGTAGCCGGGTCCCTCCACCAGGAACGGGGTGGAGGCGATCCAGAACTGTTCGAAGAGCGCGCACAGGAAGGAGGTGAGCACCGGCTCGCGCACGACGACCGCGCCGGGCGGCTGGTTGGCCTGGCTGCGCTTCGGTATGAAGGCCACTTCGCGGTCGAAGATGAACATCCGCTCCGGCAGCTGGTCGACGGTGCGGATCTCGGCACCGGACTCCACCATGGCGCTCACGTACGAGCGCATGCTGAGCTGGGTGCGGGTCGTGTGCTGGTAGAGCATCCGGAACCGGACGCCGCGCTGGGCGATGCTGAGATCGAGCGGGAGCGTCCGCTGGAGCGTTCCCGGGTCGCGCTTGCCGCCTGGTTGGACGGTCATCAGGTCCCGGGAGCACTTGTTGGCCGCCTGGTTGATCAGCAGCTGGACCTCGGCCGGATCGGTGATGATCTCCAGGCCCCCGGTGGCCGGCCCCGAGATCGTGCGACCCAGGTAGGCGGGCATGAGCTGGAGGAGGCGTTCCCGGGTGCCGTCCACGGCGGTCCGGTAGTTGCGGATCGTTTCTTCCAGAGGCTGAGCGAGTCTGGTCGCCGCAAGTTCGGGATTGACCGGAACCAGTCGATCGTCGGCGCCGGAGACGCGTTGCAGGAGGCAGTGGGCCAGGAGTTCGTCGCGACACAGGGCGATCCCGTCGTCGGTCAGTCCGGTGACCTCGGCCGCCGATTCCGGCAGGAATTCGCCCTCGGCCAGCGCTTGCATGTAGATCGCGACCGCGTCAGGGCTGAGCGGGGCCGGCAGCTGCGGGCTCGTCATGGGCGATATGCCAATCTCGTCCGGTTTTATCCTGTGGCCACTTCAGGTCTGGTCACTTGTTGCCACTATCGAACAACGACTCGGGCCAGATCCGTACCCCATTGTGGTGGATGGCCTCCCTCCGTTCGGGTGGCTGTCTGTCGATATCAAGGCATGAACGGCCCGGTTCATCGCCCTGTCAGGAGAGGGAGTGCTCCGTGCGTCGTACGTCGCATCGTTCGTTGTGGAGAGTTGCTCTCGCCGGGGGTGTCGCCGTTCTGGCTCTCTTCCTCAGCGCCGGTGCAGCTTCGGCTGACCTGGGCTGGGACGGCGGCCACATGACGGCTGCCACCGTGCACCCGTAGCCCCGCGAGTCTCCCCGGTCGATCCTCCTCGACGACCGGGGTCTGCAAAGACCGAGGGACCGTGCCTCCCCGGACACGGTCCCTCGGTCATGCCTGCGTACGCGTCAGGCCGCCCACCACGGGGCTGGCTGCTACCGCACGCCGCCGTCCGGGCGCGGCTTCGGGCGCCAGACGACCAGGGCGGAACTCTGCTGGTACGGCACCAGGTCGCGCCGGTACGAGGCGTGCACCGCGGCGGCCGCGGCCTCCGCGGCGCCCTGGAGCTCGGCCACGCGCGACTGGAGCGCGGCGACCTGGTTCTCCAGCTCGATGATGCGCTTGATGCCCGCGAGGTTGATGCCCTCCTCCTGGGAGAGCCGCTGCACCTCGCGGAGCTGCTCGATGTCCCGCGCCGAGTAGCGGCGGCCGCGGCCGGCCGTGCGGTCGGGGGAGACGAGGCCGAGCCGGTCGTACTGCCGCAGCGTCTGCGGGTGCAGACCGCTCAGCTCCGCAGCCACGGAGATGACGTACACCGGGGTGTACTCCGTCAGGTGGTAGGCCGCTCTGCGGCCACCGCCGGGCCCGCCGGGGCCGTCCGTCACGCCTGGCATCTCACGCCTCCTCCGCCGCCTTGAACAACGCCGACCGCGGGTCCTCCGCGGAGATCGCGTCGCGGTACTTCTCCAGGGCCTCCTTGGCCTCGCCCTCCGTCTTCGGAGGGACCGCCACCTCGACCGTCACCAGCAGGTCGCCACGCGTGCCGTCCTTGCGCACGGCGCCCTTGCCCCGAGCCCGCATGGTGAGGCCGTTGGCCGAGCCCGCGGGGAGCTTCATGGACACCGGCGGACCGCCGAGGGTCGGCACCCGGATCGTGCCACCGAGCGCCGCCTCGGGGAAGGAGACCGGCACCGTCACCGTCAGATTGTCGCCGCGCCGCCCGAAGACCGGGTGCGGGGTGACGTGGACCGTCACGTACAGGTCGCCCGCGGGGCCGCCGCGCTCGCCCTGGGCGCCCTTGCCCTTGAGCCTGATCCGCTGGTCGTCGCCGACACCGGCCGGGATCCGCACCTGCATGGTGCGCGCCGAGGTGGCGCGCCCGCTGCCGTGGCAGACCTCGCACGGGTCGTCGACCAGCAGCCCGCGGCCCTTGCAGTCCCGGCAGGGCTCGCTGAGCGCGAAGTTGCCCTGGCCGCGGCTGACGTAGCCGGTGCCGACGCAGGTCGGACAGACGCGCGGGGTGGTGCCCGCCTTCGCGCCGGTGCCCGCGCAGGCCTTGCAGGCCGCCTGACTGGTCATCCGGATCGGGACCGTGGCGCCCTCGACCGCCTCGACGAAGCTGAGGGTCACCTCGGACTCCACGTCCGCGCCGCGCCGCGGCTGCGTCGTGGTGCCCCGGCCGCGGCCGCCGAAGAGGCCGCCGAACAGGTCCCCGACGCCGCCGCCGAAGCCGCCGCCGCTCTGCGTCGTGGTCTGGCCGGTGCCGCCGAAGAGGTCCCCGAGGTCGAAGTTGAAGCCGCCGCCCGCGCCGCCGGGGCGGAAGCCGCCGTTGGCGAAGAGCGCGCGCGCCTCGTCGTAGTCCTTGCGGCGCTTCTCGTCGGACAGGACGTCGTTGGCCTCGGAGATCTCCTTGAAACGCTCCTCGGCGGCCTTGTCGCCCTTGTTGGCGTCCGGGTGGTTCTCCCGGGCCAGCTTCCGGTAGGCCTTCTTGATCTCAGCGGTGGAGGCGTCCTTGGGCACGCCCAGGATCTTGTAGTAGTCCTTCTCCACGTAGTCCTTGCCGCTCAACGCGCTCCCTCCTCACCACTTCTGATCACACGACCGAGGGCCGGCCGCCGCCGCCCGCACGAAGCGGTGCGGTCCGCGGCCGACCCCGGTCGGTTACTTCTCGGTGTCACTCTCGTCCTTGGAGGCCTTGGCGCTCTTCGCGTCCTCGGCACCCTCGGCAGAGTCCCCGTTCGTCGCGTCCGACTTCTCCTCGGCCGAGGAGGAGCCGCCCGGCTCCGGTTCGGCGACGGCCACCCGCGCCGGGCGGATGATCCGGTCGCCGATCTTGTACCCGGGCTGGAGGATCTGCACGCAGGTCGTCTCCTCGACGTCCGGCGAGTAGCTGTGCATCAGCGCCTCGTGCAGCTGGGGGTCGAAGACCTCCCCCTGCTTGCCGAACTGCTGCAGGCCCAGCTTGGCGACGACCGTCTCCAGCGACTCGCCGACGGACTTGAAGCCGCCCGTCAGCTCCTCGTGGTCGCGGGCGCGGCCGATGTCGTCCAGGACCGGGAGGAGGTTCTCCAGGATCGCCGCGACGGCGATCTCACGGACCGTCACCCGGTCGCGCTCGACGCGCTTGCGGTAGTTCTGGTACTCCGCCTGGAGCCGCTGAAGGTCAGCGGTGCGCTCGGCCAGCTGCTTGCGCAGGTCGGCGACGGACTCGGTGCCCGCCTCCGTCTCCTCCGCCGCGGCCGGGGCCGCGGCGGGCTTGCTGCCCGCCGCGCCCCGACCCTTGGCGGCCTTGCCGGAAGCGGCGCCGGGCTCCTCAGTGTTGCCCCGCGTCTCTTCCGTCACTTGGCACCGCCCTCGCGCTTCTCGTCGTCGACGATCTCGGCGTCCACGACGTCGTCCTCGACGTGGCCGTCGGCGTGCGGGGCGTCCTGCGGGCCACCGGCCGCGGCCGCACCCTCGCCGGCCTGGGCGTACAGCGCCTGGCCGAGCTTCTGGGAGACGGTGGAGAGCTTCTCCGAGGCCTCGCGGATGGCCGCGCTGTCCTCGCCCTTCAGCTTCTCCTTGAGGTCGGCGACGGCGGCGCCCACCTCGTCCTTGATCTCGGCCGGGACCTTGTCCTCGTTGTCCTTGATGAACTTCTCGGTCGAGTAGACGAGCTGCTCGGCGGTGTTGCGGGTCTCCGCGGCCTCGCGGCGGCGGTGGTCGTCCTCCGCGAACTGCTCGGCCTCGCGCATCATCCGCTCGATGTCCTCCTTGGGGAGGGCCGAGCCGCCGGTGACGGCCATGCGCTGCTCCTTGCCGGTACCGAGGTCCTTGGCGGAGACGTGCATGATGCCGTTGGCGTCGATGTCGAAGGTGACCTCGATCTGCGGGACGCCGCGCGGCGCCGGCGGCAGACCGGTCAGCTCGAACATGCCGAGCTTCTTGTTGTACGCCGCGATCTCGCGCTCGCCCTGGTAGACCTGGATCTGCACGGACGGCTGGTTGTCCTCTGCCGTGGTGAAGATCTCGGAGCGCTTGGTCGGGATCGTGGTGTTGCGCTCGATCAGCTTGGTCATGATGCCGCCCTTGGTCTCGATGCCGAGGGACAGCGGGGTGACGTCGAGCAGCAGGACGTCCTTGACCTCGCCCTTGAGGACACCGGCCTGGAGGGACGCGCCGATGGCGACGACCTCGTCCGGGTTCACGCCCTTGTTGGGCTCCTTGCCGCCGGTCAGCTCGCGGACGAGCTCGGCGACCGCCGGCATACGGGTGGAGCCGCCGACCATGACCACGTGGTCGATCTCGGACAGCGCGATGCCGGCGTCCTTGATGACGTTGTGGAACGGGGTCTTGCAGCGGTCCAGCAGGTCCGAGGTCAGCTGCTGGAACTGGGAGCGGGTGAGCTTCTCGTCCAGGTGCAGCGGGCCCTCGGCGGAGGCCGTGATGTAGGGCAGGTTGATCGTGGTCTCGCTGGAGGAGGAGAGCTCGATCTTGGCCTTCTCCGCCGCCTCGCGCAGACGCTGCAGCGCCATCTTGTCCTTGGACAGGTCGACGCCGTGGCCGTTCTGGAACTGCTTGACCAGGTGGTCGACGACGCGCTGGTCCCAGTCGTCACCACCGAGGTGGTTGTCACCGTTGGTGGCCTTCACCTCGACGACGCCGTCGCCGATCTCCAGCAGCGACACGTCGAAGGTGCCACCACCGAGGTCGAAGACCAGAATGGTCTGGTCGTCCTTGTCGAGACCGTAGGCCAGGGCGGCGGCGGTCGGCTCGTTGACGATGCGCAGGACGTTGAGGCCCGCGATCTCACCGGCCTCCTTCGTCGCCTGACGCTCGGAGTCGTTGAAGTACGCCGGCACGGTGATGACCGCGTCGGTGACCTTCTCGCCCAGGTAGGACTCGGCGTCGCGCTTCAGCTTCTGCAGCACGAAGGCCGAGATCTGCTGCGGCGTGAAGTCCTTGCCGTCGAGGTTGATCTTCCAGTCGGTGCCCATGTGGCGCTTCACGGACCGGATGGTGCGGTCAACGTTGGTGACCGCCTGTCGCTTGGCGACCTCGCCGACGAGGACCTCGCCGTTCTTCGCGAAGGCGACGACGGACGGTGTGGTCCGGGCGCCCTCGGCGTTGGTGATGACGGTGGGCTCACCGCCTTCGAGGACGCTGACGACAGAGTTCGTCGTACCGAGGTCGATTCCGACCGCACGAGCCATCGTGGAACCCTCCAAGAGAGGAAGTTGAGCTGAACAGACTCAAGAGTGCCTGACGCCTCGCGGTTCGTCAACAGACATGAGTGGGCACGGCTCAACTTTATGTCGCCCCTACGCCGCATGGGCGGTCGTGCCGTATGTCACCCCTGCTTCGGCTGTGGATCGTGTACGCGAATCGCTACGCTCGGCATGAACTGAGATAAGTTACTACTGGGTAGTTGTCGCTCCGTGGTCCTTTGAGGAGCCCGCATGCAAATCGCCGCGATCATCGTGTCGCTGGTCCTGGCCGTGGTCGGCGTGGCGCTCTTCGCGCGCGCGTTCCTCCAGATCTACGGCTTCGTCCGGCTCGGTCAGAACGTGCCGGCCGGCTCGCGCACCAACGACTGGAAGGACCGAACGGTCACCGTCGTCCGCGAGTTCCTGGGCCACACCAGGATGAACCAGTGGGGCATCGTCGGTGTCGCCCACTGGTTCGTCGCCGTCGGCTTCTACACGCTGGTGCTGACCCTGGTGAACGCCTTCGGCCAGCTCTTCTCGGCCGACTTCACGCTCCCGATCATCGGCAAGTGGGCGCCCTACGAGGTGTTCACCGAGCTGATCGGCGTGCTGACCACCCTCGGCATCGTCGTGCTGATCGTGATCCGCCAGCTGAGCAAGGCGAACAAGCCGGGCCGCAAGTCCCGCTTCGCGGGCTCCAACGCCGGCCAGGCCTACTTCGTCGAGTCGATCGTCCTGATCATCGGCCTCGCCATCCTGACCCTGCGCGGTCTGGAGGGCGTGCTCCGCGGCGTGCACTCCTACGAGGTCAACTTCCTCTTCTCCTACCCGCTGACGGTCGCCTTCCGCGGCCTGTCGACGGGAACCGTCGAGAACCTGGTCTACCTGGTCGCGATGATCAAGATCGCGACCTCGTTCATCTGGATGATCGTCGTCTCGCTCAACACCAACATGGGCGTCGCCTGGCACCGCTTCCTCGGCTTCCCCAACATCTGGTTCAAGCGCAACGCCAAGGGCGAGGTCGCGCTCGGCGCGCTGCTGCCGATGCACTCCGGCGGCCAGCCGATCGACTTCGAGGACCCGGCCGACGACGCCGTCTTCGGCGTCTCCCAGGTCGAGGAGTTCTCCTGGAAGGGCATCCTCGACTTCTCCACCTGCACCGAGTGCGGCCGCTGCCAGTCGCAGTGCCCGGCCTGGAACACCGGCAAGCCGCTCTCGCCGAAGCTGCTGATCATGAACCTGCGCGAGCACGCCTACGCCAAGGCGCCCTACCTGCTCGCCGGTGAGGACAAGTCGAACGTCCCGGCCGCCGCCGCTGCCGAGGCCGAGCGCCCGCTGATCGGCACCGCCGAGGAGAACGGCGTCATCGACCCGGACGTGCTGTGGTCCTGCACCACCTGCGGCGCCTGCGTCGAGCAGTGCCCGGTCGACATCGAGCACATCGACCACATCGTCGACATGCGCCGCTACCAGGTCATGATCGAGAGCAACTTCCCGACCGAGGCCGGGACGATGCTCAAGAACCTGGAGAACAAGGGCAACCCGTGGGGTCTGGCCACCAAGGCCCGCCTGGACTGGGTCAAGGAGCTCAAGAAGGAGACCGGCATCGAGGTGCCGGTCATCGGCGAGGACATCGACCCCGCCGAGGTCGAGTACCTCTACTGGGTCGGCTGCGCCGGCGCCCTGGAGGACCGGGCCAAGAAGACCACCAAGGCCTTCGCCGAGCTGCTGCACACCGCGGGCGTCAAGTTCGCGATCCTCGGCAAGGAGGAGACCTGCACCGGTGACTCCCCGCGCCGCCTGGGCAACGAGTTCCTCTTCCAGATGCTCGGCGCGCAGAACGTCGAGACGCTGAACGCGGCGCTGGAGGACGCGCCGGTCAAGCGGATCGTCGCCACCTGCCCGCACTGCTTCAACACCCTCGCCAACGAGTACCCGCAGCTGGGCGGCCACTTCGAGGTCATCCACCACACCCAGCTGCTGCAGCACCTGATCGACGAGGGCAAGCTGCTGCCGGTCAACCCGGTCGAGGGCCTGATCACCTACCACGATCCGTGCTACCTGGGCCGCCACAACAAGGTCTACAGCCCGCCGCGCGAGATCATGGACAAGGTCCCCGGTCTGCGCCAGCAGGAGATGCACCGCCACAAGGAGCGCGGCTTCTGCTGCGGCGCCGGCGGCGCGCGGATGTGGATGGAGGAGCGGATCGGCAAGCGCATCAACACCGAGCGCGTGGACGAGGCGCTGTCGCTCAACCCCGACATCGTCTCCACCGCCTGCCCGTTCTGCCTGGTGATGCTCTCCGACTCGGTCAACGGCAAGAAGAACGAGGGCGCGGCCAAGGAGTCCCTGCGCGTCGTCGACGTGGCCCAGCTGCTGCTGGAGTCGGTCAAGGCCGACCCGGCCGCGCCGGAGGCCACGGCCGAGGAGCCGGAGCCGGTCTCGTCCTGACCCGCGCGGTCCCCGCTCGAACGTCCCGACGGCCCACCCGATCCTCGGATCTGGTGGGCCGTCAGCGTGTGGCTATGATCATCCGCCATGACCGATCACACGTACGCGATGAACGACGGTGGCCGGGCCGGGGGGAAGCGGGGGAAGGCGCGCGTGCTGAAGCGCGCGCTGGCACCTGTGGCGGTCGCGGCCGCGCTCGCCGGCGCGGTGGCACTCGTGGCTCCCTCCGCCTTCGCCTCCGCCGCCGCGCCCCGCAGCGGCGGGCCCACCGTTCCGGGTCGTCCGAACCAGCTCGCCGACGCCACCGGCCACCTGCCGCTGACCGTCCAGGGCCCCAAGGGCGCGATCAAGCACATCAAGGGCGGCTGGGTGCTCAGCAGCAGCCGGGCGGCCATCGCCACGGCGCAGTCCGCCACGGCGGCCGTCGACATCAAGCACGCCTTCACCGTCTCGGCCTGGGTCTGGACCGGCGACACCCGCGACCCGGGCGTCGCGGTGAGCCAGGGAACCGGCGAGAACTCCTCGTTCGAGCTCGGCCGCACCTACGACGACTCCCACCCGGGCGGCCCGGCGCTGTGGAGCTTCGACGTCAACGGCCAGGTGGGCGGCCAGTACACCGCCTACGCCCCCGCCCGCTTCAAGGCGGCGCCGGGCACCTGGGCGCTGCTGACCGGTGTCTGGAACCCCACCGCCCACCGCGCCTACCTGTACGTCGACGGTGTTCTCGCCGCCTCGCACTACGCGCCGAACGTGACCACCAACCCGGGCGGCCTGGTGCTCGGCGCCTCGCGTGAGGGCAACGGCTGGGACAACGCCTGGGGCGGCCTGATCGGCCATGTCCAGGTGTGGAACCAGGCGCTGACCGCGACCCAGGTGATGGAGATCAAGAAGTCCGGCGGCCCGAGCCACCTGCGTGCCGCGCACGCGTGGTTGGTCGCCTGACGGGCCGTGTCACCGACCGTCCTGCCCGTGTCACAGCTCTGTTCCGGGTGATCACTTGATCGTTCGGCCGTGGCGCGGGCGGGTACCGTCGGATTGTGCGTCTACGAGGAATGAAGATCGGCGGGGGCGATCGCCGGCGGCAGGCCGAGCCCGCCCCGCAGCCGGTCGCGGTCGATCCGGCCGACGAGCGCGGTCACACCCGCGCCTTCACCGTGCCCGAGATGCCGGCGGCCGGCTACGCCGGTTACGACGGCTACGGCCCCTACGGCGGGTCGGACGGGCCCGCCGGGACGGACGGTTACGACGGGCAGGGGGCCGACGAACACGTCGCCGTCTACCGGGCCGGTCAGCCGCACCCGCAGGTGGGCTCGGAGCGGCTGCCGTGGCGGGAGCTGCTGCGCGGGATCGTGCGGCACCCCACCCGGACCTTCGCGCAGATGCGCACCCACCAGGCGTGGGGCCCGGCGTTGGCCGTCTCCGCCGGCTACGGCCTGCTGGCCGGGTTCGCCTTCGGCGGTACCAGCGACGACGTGCTGCACTCGACGTTCACCGTCGCCCTGATGATCCTTTTCAGCAGCGCCGTCGGGTTCGTCGTGTGCGGGCTGATGCTCGGCTCCGTCACCCACGCCCTGGCCCGCCGCCTCGGCGGGGACGGCGCCTACGCGCCGACGGTCACCCTGGCCATGCTGATCTCCTGGCTGACGGACGCGCCGCGGCTGCTGCTGGCCCTCTTCCTGGGCACCGGCAACGGCGTGGTGCAGCTGCTCGGCTGGGCGACGTGGGTGCTCTGCGCGTGGCTGCTGGCGGCCATGGTGCGCCAGCTGCACGACCTGCCCTGGGGCAAGGCGCTGACGGCGGGCTCACTGCAACTGATCATGTTGCTGGTGCTGATCAAGCTGCCGACCCTGGGCTGACACGGCAGCCCGCAGCCCGACCGGGCGGTTTGTTGTTCAATGGTCGGCAGACCCTCGATCGTTCGATCGCACGGCGGCGACCCCGACCGTGCGCCCGCGACCGTGCCAACCCGACCGTGCAACGGAGCCCGCTGATGACCGCGCCGTCCCTTCCCGCCGCCTCCACCCAGGTGACCTTCCCCGCCGGAGGCGTCGCGGACCGGTCCACGGTCGTGGCCTGCCTGCCGCTGCCCGACGGCCGCCACGGCGTCGTGGTGGAGCGCACGCCCTTCCACCCGCTCGACCACACCTGGCCCGACCAGCCCGCCGACACCGGCACGCTGGGCGGCCTCGCCGTGCTCGACTGCGTCACCGGCGGCGTGGGCCCGGACGGCGAGTTCGCGCTCGGCGCGGACATCCCGGTGCGGCGCGGCGACGCCGACTGGGCCTGGCTGGTCGTCCATGTGACGGCCGAGCCGGTCGCGGTGGGCGAGGAGGTCGAGCTGCTCGTCGACGCCGACCGCAGGGCGGCGCTGAGCGCCTCCCACACCGGCTGCCACCTGCTGGCGCTGGCCCTCAACGCGGCCCTGGCGCCGCGCTGGCGCAAGGACCCGGGCCGCAGCGACTCGCACGGCAACCCGGACTTCGACTCCCTGGCGATGGACACCTCGCGGATGGACACCGCGGCGAGCTACGACGTGTACCGGATCGGCAAGTCGCTGCGGAAGAAGGGCTTCACCGCGGAGGGCCTGGCCGAGGACCTCCCGGCGGTCACCGACGCCGTCAACGCCCGCCTGGCCGCCTGGGTCGCGGCCGACTCGTCCGTCCGCATCGAGGCCCCCGGCCCGGAGCTCACCGCCCGCCGCGAGTGGCACGCGGAGCTGCCGGAGGGCCACGCCTCGATCTTCTGCGGCGGCACCCACCTGCACCACCTCGGCGAGCTCGCCGCGCTGAGCGCGGAGCTGCGCCTGAACGAGGACGGCACCGAGCTGACCGTCACCACCACGCCCAAGCGGGCGTGAGGCGTCAGTCCTGGTCCTAGACCTTGGTCCGGTGGAAGTTCATGTAGGACCGGGACGGCGTCGGGCCACGCTGGCCGAGGTAGCGCGAACCGTAGCGCTCGGACCCGTACGGGAACTCGGCCGGCGAGGACAGCCGGAACATGCACAACTGGCCGATCTTCATGCCCGGGTAGAGCTTGATCGGCAGCGTGGCGACGTTCGACAGCTCCAGCGTCACGTGGCCGCTGAACCCCGGGTCGATGAAGCCGGCGGTGGAGTGCGTCAGCAGGCCGAGCCGGCCGAGGCTGGACTTGCCCTCCAGACGCGAGGCGATGTCGTCCGGCAGTGTGACCACCTCGTAGGTGGAGGCCAGCGCGAACTCGCCCGGGTGCAGGATGAACGGCTCGTCCCCCTCCGGCTCGACGAGCCGGGTCAGGTCGGGCTGCTCGACCGCGGGGTCGATGTGGGGGTACTTGTGGTTCTCGAAGACCCGGAAGAGCCGGTCGAGACGCACGTCGATGCTGGACGGCTGGATCATCTCCGGGTCGAAGGGGTCAATGACCACACGACCGGACTCGATCTCGTTCCGGATGTCCTTGTCTGAGAGCAGCACGGGTCGAGGGTACGTGCATGGCAGGACCCCCGCCCAATCCGGCACGGGGGTCCGCTTCTCGTTTCTCCCTCTCGCTACGCGAGGAAGTCCACGGCCTCCCGCCGCAGCGCCCGCGTGATCTGCTCCGTCGACAACACCGCCAGGTCCGCGGGAACCGCGCTGCGCAGTCGTGCGCACTGCGGACACCGCATCAGCCGTCCAGGGCCGATCCGTGCGGGTCGCAGATTCTGCAGCGGGAAACTCGCGGTGCTGAACAGGTGCCCTTCGGCACAACGGACGACAGTGCGCTCCATTGCATCCTCTCCCCAAGCCGTAGGCCAGCCCTGCCACATTAGGGGATCTTCCGGACATACCGCCCACAGGCTCGCCGACCCGTCCCCCGGCCGCCCGAGGCGTCACAGTACGCCCACGGCACACGGGGACACCACCGCTGCACGTGAGGCGCACGATGGGGTAGAGTGAGAATGGATCGACCGTCTCTGACGGGTGATCAGGCGGGCGTAGTTTAATGGTAGAACATGAGCTTCCCAAGCTTAGAGCGCGAGTTCGATTCTCGTCGCCCGCTCCAGCAGTAAAGGCCCAGGTCAGGGACATGATCCCCACCCTGGGCCTTCGTCGTGCCGGGGGCCATTCCAGCCCGCGTGCCCGCTACATGCTCGATGGGCCCTCGGGCTGTGTGGCGTGCCCGGCGTCCGTGCCTCCGCGAGACCGGCGCATCCCGGCATCCGGATTCTGCGCTACGGTCTCGGCAGCCTAACCCCGGGGAGCGGGATGAAGCGCAGTCAGCGGGAGACCGAGGATTGGGTTGCCGGGGCTGTGCTGCGGCATTACGCCCTGTTGGAGATCCGTGCGATGGCGGGGCGACGGCGGCCCCTCAAGATCTGGCCTGATGACGACTTCGTCGCCTGTATTCGCTGGCTCGCGGACCTCTGCGACAACATGCCCTTCACCCCGCGCCCACAGCCCTGGTGGGACAGGAAGGCGCCCAAGAGGCGCTTTGCTTATGCATGGGAGGTCGCCGGCCCTCTGGGGCAACGCTGGATCGTCGACACGCTCGCCAAGAACGGCATGCCCTGGACGCCTCCCACAAGGGCGGACCTCTGAGTCCGCCAACCGAGCCACGAAGACGCCGGTTCTGTGTGCCATCCGCGGTAAGCCGGTTCGGTGTGTCAGTGCCGACCGGGAATTGGCAAGCGTGAGGACCGAAGTCTCCATCCCGCCTCATTCCTACGGGCAGGATGGGGGCATGGCACCCACCGACCTGTCCCGCCTGCAGTTGCCGCAGGCGTGCCGTGAGGCTCTCGTCGAGCAGCGCTCAAAGCGGATCGACGGTCACACCATCCCCATCGCCACCGACTGGTGGAACACCGAGATCGCCGCCTTTCACCTGCCTGGTGCGCCCGTCACCGCACCAGGTGTTGAGCAGCTCAGCCGGGGCGACTTGTTCACGGATGCGGCCAAGCTTGATCCGGGCTCCGAGGCGGAGCTGCTGCGATTTCTGTGGCGAGTCCTTGCCTGGGGCAGCGGCATGAAACTCCGCCTTAATCGCAAGCGCATCCGGGCTGTGGCGGATAACCGAAGCTCAGCGGTGGCGGCTCTGCGCCAGGCTCTGATGGCGGCCCGCGAGGATCCGGCGCAGGCGTATGAGACTCTGCACCCGGAGCGCCGCAACGCCATCTCGTATCTGGGCCCGGCGTTCTCCACCAAGCTCCTGTATTTCGCGGGCTACGGCGATCTCGACCACCCGTGCGCGATCCTCGACTCCCAAGTCGCCGCCGCACTCAGGGGTACCTGCCAGTGGGATTCGCTCGGCAAGGGCGCATGGCCCACCAGCACCTACGCCCGGTACTGCGTGCTACTGCGCCGCTGGGCCGACGAGGAGAGCACAGAGTGCGGGCGCCGTATCGGCATCGACGAGATCGAACTCTGGCTGTTCAGGCCCTGACGGCTGGATGAGCGCGACTCGAGCCGGGTTGGAGAATCGGCAGGTCAGTCGCCCGGGCTCGGTTCATTGGTCGGAGCGTTAGACTCCCCCGCGAAACGGAGATCCTGGGGGTTTTCTTGCGCACCACCCGTGCGGCGTTGCTCGCGCTGCTGCTCCTGGTCTGTGCGGGCTGTGCGCAATCCGCGGACGGGGCGGCCCGAGGCGCGGGCGGGGGTTGGGGCGCCGGGGCCACGAGCGGTGCGACGGCGGCGAAGCCGGATGTGCCGACGGTGGCGCAGTTGCTGCACCCGGACGGGGACTACTTCGGGGTGAGCACGGTCGGTTCGCCGCAGCCGCAGGAGACGGCGTCCGTGGTCGCCGCCGCCGGGCGGCACCCGACGATCCTGGAGTACTTCCGGAACTGGACCCAGCCGTTCGACGCCGACGCCGTGCGGGAGAGCTGGAACGAGGGCGCGGTGCCGCTGCTGACGTGGGAGCCCGCGTCGCAGTCCAAGCAGACGGACCAGCCGCAGTACGCGCTCAAGCGGATCGCGAACGGCGCGTTCGACACCTACATCACCCAGTACGCCCTGGCCGTGAAGGCCGTCGGACTGCCCGTCATCATCCGTTTCGCGCACGAGATGAACGGCAACTGGTACCCCTGGTCCGAGCAGAACAGCGGGAACGCCCCCGGCGACTTCGTGAAGGCGTGGCGCCACGTGCACGACGTCTTCACCAACGCCGGTGTCACCAACGCGATCTGGCTGTGGAGCCCGAACACCGTGCGGGGCACCCCGGAGCAGTCGGTGGAGCCCTACTTCCCGGGTGTCGACTACGTCGACATGGTCGGCGTCGACGCCTACGGCTTCGGTGAGAAGACCGCGCAGGAGGTGCTGGACCCGACGGTGGTGCAGTTGCAGGCGCTCACCCGCAAGCCGATCCTGATCGCCGAGACGGGGGCGCAGCCCGGTGCGGAGCAGGCGGGCTGGACGGCCAGTCTGTTCACCTGGCTGCACACGCATCCGCAGGTCGTCGGGTTCGTCTGGTTCGAGCACAGCGTCGCCGAGGGCGCCTGGCACGACTACCGGTTCACCGTCGACCCGAGGACCGAGGCCGCGTTCCGGGCCGGGCTTTCGGGGATGACGCTGCGCACGTGGCCGATGGCCTCGGTGCTGCCCTCGGCCGCCGCGTCGAGCGGCTGAGGGCAGCACCTGGTTGCGTGCGGTGGTGGGTCCGGGCGCGTCAGCGCTTGGCCACCGTGTGGGCCTTCTTGACCGTCGGTGGCTTCTTGGCCGCCGGAGGGCGGCGCTCCAGCAGCACCACCCGTAGCTCGCCGGTGAAGCGCTCCTCGGAGACGACCTGGAACTGCTGCGTCAGCACGGCCCGTTGCTTGTCCGGCAGCCCGTCGTAGAAGGACGCGGTGGTCGAGGTGGAGACCAGCCAGATCCGCTCCACTCCCGCCGCGCAGGTGGACGGGACCGCGCACGGCTTGCCCTCGTACGTGCCCGAGGCGGCCGGGGACTGCGCCAGGAAGACGTCCTGGGGCTGGGCGCTCGAGCCGCGCATGTTGTAGGCCATGGTGCGGATCGGCACGCCACGGGTGCCGGCGAAGGCGATCCCGTCACCCTGCCGCTGGTGGACCGAAAGCCAGGCGGCCGCGCTCTGGAAGTCCGGCTGCCCCGCCAGCGGGTTGACCCGCACCGCGCGCTGGTCCGGCAGGCAGACCGCGGCCAACGCCCCGACCAGCGCCACGCCGGCGACCAACTGCCGGACAGCCAGGCCCCGCTGTCGCGGACCGACCAGCCCGGCCAGCCCGCAGACGCCGACCGCGGCCAGCAACGCCCAGGCGGGCAGCGTGAACAGCAGATACCGGGGCAGGAACAGGTTCAGCACCGATCGCGAGGCGAACAGCAGCACCGGCGGCACCAGCGTCCACGTCAGCAGCACGAACGAGTACCGGCGCGCGAAGTACAGCCCCAGCACCGCCGCGCCGACGGTGACGTACATCCCGTCGGCGGACAGGAAGAACTGCCCGGGGAACTGCGGGAGATCCTTCAGGTCGGTGGAGATCCAGGAGACCTGGGCGGACTGGCTGTGCCCGAGCAGGGCGATCAGCAGCACCGGTACCACGCAGAAGCCGACCACCGCCGCCCACGCGCCCCAGCGCTTCCTGGCCACCACCAGGACCAGCACCAGGTGCGCCGCCAGGACGAGTGCGGCCACCAGGTGGAACATGCCCGTGAACGGCAGGGACAGGGCGTAGCCGCCCCAGCGGTCCGCTCTCGGGTCGTCCAGCGCGCGGTACAGCAGCAACGTCGCGACCAGCACCGCGAGCACGGTGAGGGCGTAGGGACGGGCCTCCTGCCCGTACCGGCTGGTCACCGGGAGCACCGCGAAGATCAGGCCGGCCACCATGCCGACACGGGAGTTGAACATCCGGCGGCCCAGCAGCGCGAGCAGTCCGGCCGAGAGGCCCATGGCCGCGAGCGAGGGGATCCGCAGCGCGACCACCGAGGTGCCGGCGACGGAGACCCACAGGTGCATCAGCGCGTAGTAGGGCGCCAGCACGATGTCGATGTTGCCGAGCAGGTGCAGCAGTTGGGACCAGGAGAGGGTGGCGGCCCACCACGAGGCCGACTCGTCCTGCCACAGCTGACGGTGCCCGAGCTGGTAGCCGCCGACGACCAGGGTGACCACCGAGGGGACCAGCAGCAGCGCGGCGGTGCGCCGGGCGCGGGCGGCGCCGCCGGTCGCGCCCTGGTCCTCCGCGTCGTTCTCGTCGAGCGGTTCGGGCTCCGGCTCCGACTCCGAGAGGGGGTAGAGCGGTTCCTCCTCCGGGTGGGTCCACATGTACCGGTCGTCGTCCGGTTGACCGTGCACCTGGCCCTGGAACCGGCTCTGCGGCTCGCCTTGGAACTGTCCCTGCGGCCCGTTCCGGAGCGGTCCCTGCGGCTCGCCCTCGAACCCGCCCTGTGCCCGGGACGGGTGCCCGGCGGAGGGTGCCTGCTGGACGGCGTACTCGTGCTGGGACGGGATCTGGTCCGCGCGGGTGCGGGTGAACCAGCCGTCCTCGGACTCGGGGGTCATCGGGTGCTCCCGCTCGAAGGTCTGGTGAGGCTGCCCAGCCCGGTCACCAGCGAGGCGGTGCTGATGCCGTTCTGGAACGCGTCCTCGCTCTGCGGGTCGCCGTTGAAGCGCCAGTCGGACAGGGCCCCCGAGGTCCTGGTCTTCTCGGTCCACACGAAGCCGATGATGTCGTGGTTCTGTTCGAGCCACGGGAAGAAGGACGTCACCCAGGACACCTTGTCCTTGTCCGGCTGCGCGCCGGTCTCGGTGATCAGGATGGGCTTCTTCGTCAGCGCCCGGACCTGGCGCAGGGTCGGGTCGAAGGTGGTCGCCGGGGTGCTCTCGCGGACGCCGTAGCCGGTCAGGCCGACCCAGTCGACATAGGCGTCACCCGGGTAGAGGCTGCTGAGCTTCGTGTGCGGCACCGGCCGGATGATGTTCGGGCTCCACACCCAGATCACGTTGGTGGCCCCGGCCTGCTGGAACAGGTCGTGGACGTGCCGCCAGGCGGCGACGTACTGGCCGGGCTTGTTGCCGTCGGTCTTCTCCGACCACGGGTACCAGGTGCCGTTCATCTCGTGCGCGAAGCGCAGCGCGACCGGCCATTTGGCGGCGGCGACGCCCTTGGCGAACGCGGTGATGTACGAGTCGAACGAGCCGTCGATGATGTTCGCCAGGCGGTACTTGGGCTGGTCCGCGTTGTTCTTCGGGACCTGCCCGACCCCGATGTTGTTCTCCTGTCCGCCGGCCCACGGCTCCCACGAGATCACCGGCAACGTGCCGTGGTCGTAGGCCGAGGTGACCATCGCGGCCCGGAAGGACTGCGTCCAGTTGACGAAGAACTCCGTCATCGTGGGACGGACCCCGCCGGCTGCCGCGGCGACGTCGGAGACCTCGCCGGAGCTGTACGGCGCGCCCGGCGTCGCCGCCCCGAAGTAGACGCCTTTGGGGGCGAGGAAGAGGGACTTGTCCGGGACGGTGTCCGCGGGCTTGGACCCCCCGCCGCTCAGCCGCTGGAGCAGGCCGGGCGCGGTCGGGGCGACCCCGAGGCCGGCGAAGGACGTCCCCTCCGCCTTGGTCTGGACGGCGGCGTAGACCCCGTAGCTGATGGTGGCCAGCAGCAGCACGTTGACGGCCATCCAGACCCGGAGCCGGATGCCGCTGCCCCGGTTCCACCAGTGCAGCCGCTTGGAGCGGCGTTGGCTGGACCTAGACACTCATCATCACCGACCCCGCCAGCATGACAGCTCCGATCAGGTAGGGCACGAGCACGAGCGGGCTCCGGCTCTTCTCACCGGCGAAGCTGTCCTTGCGGGTGCCCCAACTCGCGTTGTGCGCGCAACGGAAGAATCCGAGGAGTCGCACCGGGAGCAGCAGCAGGGTGTTGATGATCATGAATGTGGGCAGGAACAGCAGGTCCTGCGGCCGGTAGGCGAAGTGGCGCCCGAACCGGATGGCGATCGACAGCAGCGACATCACCGCGGCCAGCACGATGACCAGGACCAGGGACCTGGTCGGGTCGCCGGGCAGCGGGAGCGCGTTGTAGATGCCGGGCCGGGAGCGGTGGAACGCCGCGGCCACCCAGGAGCCGAAGGTGCCGAGCAGGACGAACGGAACGGCGATGTCGGTCAGGTAGAAGAGGCAGAGCACCTTCGCGTGCCGCAGCATCCAGGGGAGCATGCGCAGCGTGTTGTACTGCGAGCCGCGCGCCCAGCGGTACTGCTGCTTGGCGAGTTTGGTCAGCTTCAGGGGGGCGTCGGTGTAGACCAGGGAGGTGGACTGGTAGACCGTCCGATATCCGCGCTTCAGCGTGTAGTTGGTCAGCGTTCTGTCGTCGCTCACCTCGAGGAAGACACCGAGGAACTTCTCGGAGAGGAAATCGTCGAGGCAGTCGAAGAGAATGCTGCTGCGAAAGGCGATGGTGCGGCCGGGAAGGCAGCCGACGGTGCCGAGGACGCTCATCGCGGGCATGGAGTACTGGCAGCGGACGCTCTCGAGCCAGTCGGCCCAGCGGGTCAGCACCGCGCGGCTCGGCTCCAGGATGCGCTGGCGGGTCGTCACGCCGCCGACCTCGGGCTCGCGGAAAGGCTTGATGAGCTCGCTCAGGGTGTTGTCGGTCCAGATGGTGTCGGAGTCGACCAGGACGGCGATCTCGCCGCTGGATTCCTCAAGACCGATCTTCAGCGCGTTGCGCTTGCCGGGGATCTCCGTCCAGACCCAGTGGACGCCCACATCGGCGCAGATTTTCTCCAACACGGGATTGCGGCGGCCGTTGATGACCACGATGATCTCGGTCGGACGCTGGACCAGGATCCGCCGGAGCACGTCGCGGAAGAGCTCCTCCGGTTCGTCGACCACCGGGATGATGACCGAGGTGGTCGCCGAGTAGGGCCGCTTCCAGGGCTTGTAGCGGCGTGCCAGCACGATCCTGACGACCCATAGGAACCAGATGAGCGCCATGAACAAGGCAAACGGGTAGACCGAGCCGTCGGTCCACCACCTGCCGAGTTCGAGCAGGAAGGCCAGCATGTCCGTCCGTTCTTGCCTGCGGCTGACCGCATCGAGTCGAGGCCGCGACCGGCGGCACGACAGGATGGTATGACGGTGACGTGTGGCAAACTTGGACAAATATGTGCAGAACAAAGGTCGTACAGCGAACTGTTATGCATCGGTGATGAATGGTCAGCATGTGATTTCGGAATGAACTCGGTGGGATTGGGACTCCGGTCGCTCTTTCCTGCCAATTCCGCTCTCAGGCGGACAGGTTGTCAGTGCGGCGACCCGGGGCGGGCGTTGGTCGACCCTGGGAGCGGTGGGCGCTGACGCGGTCCCGATACGGGCCCGATCGCTCCCCGACTGCCTCCAGCGGAACCGGGATCAGTCAGACTCGTCCTGGCACCGAACGTCATCGATGGAGGAACCGCCATGTCCGAAGCCTCGTCAGGCTCGTCCTCTACGCCGGATCCGCGGCTCTACCAGCAGCAGCCGCCGGTGCCGGCGCAGCCTCAGCCCGTCCCGCCGCCGACTCCTCCGCAGCAGTACGTGCAGCCCGCGCCGCAGCAGCCCATACCCACGCAGCGGGTCCAGCCCGCCGCGCCGACTCAGTCCGCGCCCGCCCAGCCCGCTCCGGCCCAACCCGCGCCGCACGGCGCTCCGACGCAGGCCGGCACTCCGGGCCAGCAGTTCGGCGGGCCCGGCTACGGCTACCCGCACCCCCAGCACCCCCAGCAAGCGCAGCAGGCGGCGCAGCCCAACCAGCCGCCGCAGCAGACGTACGCGCCGCCGCAGGCCGGTCCGGCCTATGGCGGCGGCCCGGCCGGCCCCGGAATGCCCGGCACGCCCGGGGCCCCCGGCGGCGCGCAGCGGGAGCCGGACTGGGCGGGCATGGCCGCCGACTACGAGCGCAACGGCAAGCGCAAGCGCCTGATGGTCCTCTCCGGCGCACTGGTCGCCGGTCTTGCCGTCATCGGGGGTGTCGTCTGGTTCGGGCTCTCCGGCTCCAAGAACCACCCCGATGCCGGGCCTTCCACCTCGCCTGCCCCTGTGGCCTCGGCGAGCGCGAGCTCCTCGGCCTCCGGTCCGGCCTCGCCGGACCCGTCGCCCAGTCACACACCGCCGTTGGCCCCGGCCGACGTCTTCGCCAAGAAGACGCTGACGATCGACGGCAAGACCTTCACGAAGGCCGGTGACGACAACGCCGACCCGTGCTGGAAGGCCAGCATGGACGGCCTCGGCACGGTGCTCACCAAGAACGGGTGCGCCCAGGTACTGCGCGGCACCTACGCCACGGGCAACCACGCGGTGACCGTCGCGGTCGTGGTCTTCCACAGCAAGGCCGACGCACAGGCCGCGGGTGCGGCGTTCGTCGGCAAGGTGACCCCCCTCTACGGGAACAACGTGGACTCGTTCTGCGTCGGCAAGGCGGGCTGCGCCGTGACGCACGCCGTCAGCGGCCGCTTCCTCTACATCGCCGAGTCCGGGCTGACCGGCGCCTCGGCGAGCACGCCGGACGCCCTGTCGAACACCGCCGGGCACGCCGCGGCGAGCTATGTGCTGAGTTCCCTGCTCAAGATCGAGCAGAACAGCTGACCGGCCGGCCGGAGCCGGGGCGGCGTCCACGCCGCCCCGGCCCGGCCCGTTTCCGCGGTCGAGGCCAGGAGCGGCTGAGGCCAGGAGCGGCTGAGGTCAGGAGCGGTCGGGGTCAGGGGCGGCCGAGTGAGCGCACCGTCCAGCCGGCCGCCCGCCAGGCCCGGACGTCCAGCGCGTTGCGGCCGTCGATGAGCCGCGGCGCGGCCACGACCGCGGCGACTGCCTTCGGGTCCAGCGCGCGGTACTCGGCCCACTCGGTCAGGTGGACCACCAGGTCCGCGTTCCCGGCCGCCTCCAACGCCCCGGTGGCGTAGTCCAGTTCCGGGTAGCGCTTGCGGGCGTTGTCCAGCGCCTTCGGGTCGTGGACGCTCACCAGCGCGCCGTGGCGGCGCAGCCGGGCGGCGACGTCGAGCGCGGGCGAGTCGCGGATGTCGTCCGACTCGGGCTTGAACGCCGCGCCCCAGACGGCCACCCGGCGTCCCGACAGCTCGCCGTCGCAGAGTTCCTCGGCGAGCGCGACCACGCGGTCGCGCCGACGCAGGTTGATCGCGTCGACCTCGCCCAGGAAGGCGAGGGCCGGGCCCGCTCCCAACTCCTCGGCCCGTGCCCGGAACGCCCGGATGTCCTTGGGGAGGCAGCCGCCGCCGAAGCCGACGCCCGCGTTCAGGAACCGGCCGCCGATGCGGGTGTCGAAGGAGAGCGCGCGGGAGAGCTGGGTGACGTCGGCGTCCGTCGCCTCGCAGACCTCCGCCATGGCGTTGATGAACGAGATCTTGGTGGCGAGGAACGCGTTGGCGGCGGTCTTCACCAGCTCGGCGGTGGGGAAGTCGGTGACGACCGCCGGCACGCCCTGGGCGAGCGGCGTCGTGTAGACCTCGCGCAGCACGGCCTCCGTCCCGGGGGCGGCCGGGTCGATGCCGAAGACCAGCCGGTCCGGGCGGAGGGTGTCCTCCACCGCGTAGCCCTCGCGCAGGAATTCGGGGTTCCAGGCGAGCCGGGCCGCCGCGCCGGCCGGTGCGAGCTCGGCCAGCCGCGCGGAGAGCCGGGCCGCGGTGCCGACCGGGACGGTGGACTTGCCGACGACGAGCGCCGGGCGGTCCAGGAAGGGCGCGAGGGTCTCCACGACGGCGTCGACGTACCGCAGGTCCGCGGCGTCGCCGTCCGGCCGCTGCGGGGTGCCCACACAGGAGAAGTGGACGTCGGCGAAGGCCGCCGCCTCCTGGTAGGAGGTGGTGAAGCGCAGCCGCCCGGAGGCGACGTGCTTGGCGACCAGCTCGTCCAGGCCCGGCTCGTAGAAGGGGAGTCGACCTGAGCGCAGGGCGGTGATCCGGTCGGGTTCGACGTCGACGCCGAGGACTTCGTGTCCCAGTTCCGCCATGCACGCCGCATGGGTGGCACCCAGATAGCCGGTGCCGATCACCGTGAGCCGCATGCGCGAGGTCCTTCACAGCTCGTCGGGCAGTTCATATGAGTCCGGTGAGCCTAGTCGACCGACCTGGGCGGGCTGCATCGGGGGCGCTTGACATCGATCGCGCGGCGAATGGTATCTTCGGAATATCGTTCACGATGAGAATGATTCAGGGGAGGATCGATGAACGTGGTGTTGGTCGTCAACGCGCTCGCCTCGCTGGTCAGTGCGGGGTCGAGCATCCTCGGGGTGGTCCGGCCCGGCGTCCTGCTGGCAGCGGGGGAGCCGGTCACGGAGGGGACGGAGCTCTACGCACGCGCCTACGCGGTGCGGGCCGTCCCGCTCGGTCTGGCCCTCGCCGTGACGCTGCTCGCGGGCGCCCCTGGCGCGGTCCTCTGGCCGCTGCTGCTGGTGGCCGGGCTGGCCCAGGTCGGGGACTCGGTGATCGGGGCCCGGCACCACAACCGGGGGATGATGCTCGGGGCCGGCGCCTTCGCGCTGCTGCACCTCGCCTCCGCGTTCGGGCTCGCCCGATGAGCCCCGGGGCCGCCCTCGCCGGGGTGAGCGCGACGCTCGGGTTCCTGCTGGAACTGGCCGTCTACGTCGCGGCGGGGTACTGGGGGTTCACCCGGCGCCCGCCCCGCCTGCCCGCACGGCGCGCACGGTCCGCACGGCGCGCACGGCGCGCACGGCCCGCCCGGCTCGCACTGGCCGCCCGGCTCGTGTCGGCTCTCGCCGTGGTGGCCCTGATGGCCGGCGTCTGGAGCCTGTTCGGCGCTCCGAGCGCGCTGCACCCGGTCCACGGAGCGGGCCGCGCCGTCCTCGAGCTCGGCTGGTTCGGGGCGGGGGCCGCCGCGTTGGTCGCCACCGGTCGTCGGCGCGCCGCGCTCTGGTTCGCGGCCGCCTGGGCGGTCGCCACCGTGCTGGAACTGACGGTGAGTTGAGGCTCCACGGAGGTCCCGGGCGCCGTTCGGGTGAGATTCCGGGCGAGGCGGGAAGATCACGCACCACTGGGCGGGGTTGCACCCCCCGGTCGGGGGGTGGTGGACCGGTCGGCCATGCGGCAGCATCGTCCGCACTGTTGCGGCGGTGCCGCGCTCCGGGGGCGGGGGTGACGTGTTTTCAGGAGTTCCAGGAAATCCCCCGGTGCCTGCGCGCACGCCACTGTGAGCCTGAGGAGAAGCATGGGTCAGTCGATCGCACGTTCGCGCACTCTCCGTGCCGCGTCCGCGGTGACCGCGGGGGCAGCAGCACTGCTCACCTTCGCCGGCGTGGCGCCCGGCACCGCTGTCGCCTCGGCGACGCCTTCCACCGCGCTGCCGCAGCCGGTGCCCGCGTCGCAGGGCCACCTGCTCGCCTCGGGCCTCAGCTCGGTGCTGCCGACGAGCACCTGCCTCAGCAAGATGAAGATCCGCTGCTACACCCCGCTTCAGTACCGCAAGGCCTACAACCTGGCCCCGCTGTACAAGTCCGGCATCACCGGCAAGGGCCGCACCATCGTCATCGTCGACTCCTTCGGCTCGCCGACGATCCAGACGGACCTGACCACCTTCGACAAGACCTTCGGCCTGCCCGACACCAAGGTCGACGTGAAGCAGTGGGGCAGCGTCCCGAAGTGGACCGGGACCCCGGACCAGCTCGGCTGGGCGGGTGAGACCACCCTGGACGTCGAGTACGCGCACGCGATCGCCCCCGGCGCGAAGATCATCCTGGTCGAGACCGGCGTCGCCGAGACCGAAGGCACCACCGGCTTCCCCGAGATGATGAGCGCGGAGAAGTACGCGATCGACCACCACTGGGGCGACGTCATATCCCAGAGCTTCGGCGCCACCGAGAACACCTTCCCCGGCTACGGCAAGAACGGCACGCCCTCGCTCCAGGCGCTGCGCTACGCCTTCGTCGACGCCTACAAGAAGGGCATCACCGTCCTCGGCGCCTCGGGCGACAACGGCGCCACCGACTCGACCACCGGCAGCGCGCTGTACACCCAGCGGGTCAACTCCTGGCCCTCCTCGGACCCGCTGGTCACCTCCGTCGGCGGCACCGAGCTGACCCTGAACGACAAGGGCGACCGCCTCAAGGCCGACATGGTGTGGAACGACGGTTACGGCGCGGGCGGCGGCGGCATCTCCGGCGTCTTCGGCCGGCCGAACTACCAGAACCACGTCGCCAAGGTCACCGGCGCCCACCGTGGCACCCCGGACATCAGCATGTCCGCGGCGGTCAACGGCGCGGCCTGGGTCTACTCGTCCTTCGACCCGAACCCGAAGAACGACGGCTGGGGCCTGACCGGCGGCACCAGCGAGGCCACCCCGATCTTCTCCGGCATCGTCGCGATGGCGGACCAGAAGGCGTGCCACGACCTCGGCCTGATCAACCCGAAGCTCTACCGGATGGGCCGGGACGACGCGGCCCGCAACGGCATCGTGGACGTGACCACCGGCAACAACTCCTTCGCCAAGGTCACCGGCTACAACGCCGTCAAGGGCTACGACCTGGCGAGCGGCTGGGGCACGATCAACGGCACGCTCTTCGTCGACGCGCTGGCGCGGCGGTAGGCGGCGGCTCCAGGAGGAGCGCTGACCCCATGAGCTGACGGGGCGCGAGGGTGACTGTCCACCCCTCGCGCCTCGTCCTTTTCCGCGCCCGCTGCCGCGCCCACCCGAGACTGCTGTGCGACGCTGGACGCTAGTCGAGCTAGTCGAGCTGGTCGGCGAAGCCGGTGCGCCAGGAGGGCCGCTCGGGCGTCCAACCACGCGTGCGGGCCAGCGAGTTCGACGCTCCGCGGGCCCAGCCGGCAGCCTCGGCGGGCTCGCCGCCTTCGGCGGCCGAGGGCGGCGAGGGCGAGGGCGCGGGAGCGGGCGCGGGAGCGGCGAGGGCCGCGGCGAGCACGGGCAGCCAGGCGGTGGCCGGAGCGGGCTCGTCGTCCACGATGTTGACCGGTCCGGCGGGCCACTCCAGCGCGGCGAGCACCGCCGCGGCCGCGTCGTCGACGTGCACGAAGGAGCTGACGCCGGCGTCGGGGGTGAGCCCGGCCAGGTAGGGCCCGCCCTGCTCGCCGCGCAGTGCGGCGGCGACGGGCCCGCCCGGCGCGTACCAGGTGCCCGGTCCGTAGAGCAGTCCATTGCGCAGCACGACCGCCTCCGGCAGCTCCGCGGAGATCCGCTCCAGCTCCGCGACCGCGCCCACCATGGAGCCGCGCGGCATCGGCGCCCCCAGGTCCAGCGGCTCGCCCTCGTCGGCGGGAGCCTCCCCGCCGACGTACGCCCAGCTGATCGACTGCGCGACGATGCGGCGCACCCCCGCGGCCCGCGCGGCGTCCACCAGATGGCGCGTCCCCTGGCGTCGCAGCCGGGAGTTGGCCGCGCCGTCGGCCGCGGACAGGTCGGTCAGCTGGTGCAGCACCGCCTCCGGCGCGGCGGCCGTGACCGCGTCCCGCAACCGGTCGGCGTCGAGCGCGTCCACGACGACGCCCCGCGCCCCGAGCGCGCGCACCCGCGCCGCCCCCTCCTCGCTCCTGGAGGTCCCCACGACCTCGTGTCCCGCCCCGACGAGCAGCGGCACCAGCCGCCGCCCGAGGGCTCCGCCCGCCCCGGCAAGAAAGATCTTCACGGGGCCACTGTAGGCAGCCGGCTGTCGACAGACGGCGGCGGGCGGGCTGAGGTGTCGCCGCCCTGCGGCCGGGTGCGTGGAGCAGACTGGGGGCCATGGGAGCGATCACCAACTGGCTGGCCGGCCTGTCCGGGCCCGTCGTGTACGCGGTCGTGGGCGCGCTGGTCTTCCTGGAGGACGCGATCTTCGTCGGCTTCGTGCTGCCGGGCGAGACCGCCGCCGTGCTCGGCGGGGTGCTGGCCAACCAGGGGCACGTGACGTACTGGGGCATCGCGCTGGTGGTCGTCTTCGCCGCCATCGCCGGCGACAGCGTGGGATACGAGATCGGCCACCACTTCGGGGACCGGATCCTGGGCATCCGGCCGCTCCAGCGGCACCAGGAGCGCCTGGGCGCGGCGCAGGAGATGATCCGGGAGCGGGGTGCCGCGGCGGTCTTCTTCGGCCGGTTCATCGCCTTCTTCCGCGCGGTGATGCCCGCCCTCGCGGGCATCTCGAAGATGCCGTACCGCCGGTTCCTCCTGTTCAACGCGCTCGGCGGGATCACCTGGGGGATCGGCTTCACCCTGCTCGGATACCTGGCCGGGCAGGCCTACCAGCGGGTGGAGAAGCAGGCCGGCCAGGTCGTGGCCGGCGTGATCGGGGGGATCGTCCTGCTCGTCGTCGGGGTGTGGGCCTGGCGGCGTCACAGGCGGCAGGGGTAGGCGGCGGACGCCGGGCTTATCGTGGGAGCTGTGGGGGACGTCCTTTGGCGGCCCGGGAGGCCAGGATGACCACGCGGCACCACTACCACCTCGACATCGACGGCCACTCCGTCTCCGTCGACCTGCGCACCGGTTTCACCTGGCGCACCGAGGACCTGCTCCTCCTCGTCGACGGCAAGGAGGTCGGGTACCACCACCAGCGCGGCACCGGCACGACGGTGCTGGAGGCGGAGCTGCCCGGTGACCCGCCGACCCCGATCAGCGTCCGGATCGACCACCCCCACCACGGCGGCCACCGTCCGCACACGCCCGTGTGCACCCTGCTGACCGGAGGGCAGCGGTTGCCGATGCCGGAGAGCGTGCCCGCCTGAGGCCCGTGCCCCGCGAGGGCCACGACAACAACGCGTCAAGAACCACCCGCCGAGCGCTAAGAGAGCGTTAGGACGACGCCGTCTGCCCGTGCACCGCAGGAGAGTTGACGCCCGAGGCCGACAGGCCGGACACGGGGAGAAGGCTCGGCGGGGATGACGACGGTGGGGGAACGGGTCGCGGTGGTCGAGCGGCCGCAGCAGCAGGGGTCGGCGGGGTCGGGGGACGGCACGGGCCCGGGCGGCCCGGCCCGGTCACCACGGCGGGGACGGGTCCGCGGGCGGCTCGGCACCCCTGCCCGCCTGCGCTGGGCGACCGCCGGGTGCGCGCTGCTCGCGGTGCTGCTGGGCGCGGTGCTCGCAGGCGCCGCGACCGGGGCTCGCGACAACTGGGACCGGATCACGCAGCACGAGGCGCCGCAGGTCACCGACGCGGGCGCGCTCTACCAGTCGCTGACCGATCTGGACGCCCAGGCGGCGAACCAGCTGATGTTCGGCGACGACCCGAAGCTGGCCGGCAACCTGGCCACCGCGCGGCAGCAGTACGCCACCGACCGCACGGAAGCCGACAAGGACCTGCAGCAGGCCACCCTGGACGCCTCCGGCAACGCCGGCGCACAGACCGCGCTCGCCGCGATCCTCGACGGGATGGGCCGCTACCAGGACCTCGCGGCCCGCGCGCTGGAGCTCGACACCCGCGCGAACGCCCCCGCCGGTCACCCGGACCCCGTGGCGCTGGTCGAATACCGGCAGGCGACGGACCTGATGCGCGGGCGGCTGCTGCCCGCCGCGCACTCCCTCGTCGTGGCCAACGACCAGGCGTTCGAGCAGAGTTACACCGACGAGCGCGGCGCGCTCGGCACGGCGGGCGTGTGGCTGCTGCTGCTCGGCGGCGCGCTGCTGGCCGCCCTCGTCGGTACGCAGGTCTGGCTGGCGATCCGGTTCCGACGCGTCGTCAACCCCGCGCTGGTTGCGGCGAGCGTGCTGGTCGTGGTGCTGCTCTCCACGGCCGGCTCGTTCCTGGACGCCGAGCGGCAGGACCTGTTCACCGCCCGGAAGGACGCGTACGACTCGGTCGTCGCGCTGACCCAGGCCCGCGCGATCGTGGCCGACTCGAACGCGGCGGAGAGCCGCTACGTCCTCGATGTGGACCGCCGCGCCCAGTACCAGTCGGACTTCGTCAACGACACCGACCAGATCCTCTCCCTGGGCGGCGCGCAGCTGGGCGCCTACGACACCGCGCTGGCCTCGGCCGTCGCGGCCGTCAGGCAGAACCCCGCGGACATCCGCTTCGGCGGGGAGTACGGGCGGGAGTTCCACAACATCACCTTCCCCGGGGAGGGAGCGGCGGCGATGAGGACGCTGCTGGCGTTCCAGGCCTACCAGGCCGACGACCGCAGGATCCGCGCGCTGGTGGCCGAGGGGCGTCTGGAGGACGCGATCGCCTACTGCACGAGCCTGGCCCCCGGCGGCTCGAACGCCGACTTCGACGCGCACGACGCCGCGCTGCGGCAGCTGATCGGCATCAACGAGCAGGCGTACGTCTCCGCCTCGACGGCAGGCGCGGGACGCGCCGACTCGGCGCTGTGGGTGCAGCTGGGGTGCGTGGCCGGAGCGCTGGTCCTGCTCGGCGTGGGGGTGGCGCCGCGCCTCCGGGAGTTCCGGTAGTGGCAGCCCGGCCAGGGGCGCGACGCCACTCGTCGTGTCGGTACGCGTCGTGTCGGTACGCGTCGTGTCGGTACGTGTCGCGTCGGTACGTCTCGCGCCGGCGTTCCGTGAGCCGGAGCTCGCGGAGCCGGGCCTCAGTGGGCCAGGGCCGCGCCGCGGTGCAGGCCGAGGCGGGTGAGCAGGCCGGGCTGGGCCGCCGGGGCGAAGATCTCGTCCGTCGGGGCGGTGGCCGTCGCGGTGACGGCGTCGGCCAGGGACCCGGCGCGGACGGTGACGGGCCGGACCGCCGTCGGCAGCTGCTCGGCGGCGAGGGTCTGCGAGACGACCGCGTCGAGCTTCGCGCAGGCGCGCCGCTCCCAGGCGTGGGCCAGCTCCGGGCACGGGCGGGTGCGGTAGAGGGACTCGCCGCCGGAGGGGGACCAGGCGAGGACCGGGACCAGGACCGCGCCCTTGCGGCGGGCCTCCGCCGCGGCCCGGCGCAGCTGCGCGCGGCCCTTCGCGGAGTCGCGGACACCGACGATGACGCGGGCGGTCACTGCTGCGGTGGCGGTCTCGGACATGACGTATCGGTTCTTTCCGTGAATCCCAGGCCCGGATGGCTTCGACGCCTTCAGATTAGCAAGTCAATGGCGGTTTCCGCACAAGTTTTAACGACATCTATGCACTGTTCACCTCAGGATCGACGGAAGTCGGCGGGGTGGGCGGCGTCAAGATTGCGTATGGGCAGTGGTAAGGACCGGTGCCGTCGCGTCAAGGTGGTCCGGGCAGAGCGGCAAGGAGGCACGGCGCGATGGCGGGAAGCACCGGTACGGGTCGCGGGAGGCTGAAGGTCTTCCTCGGCGCGGCGCCGGGGGTCGGCAAGACCTACAAGATGCTGGACGAGGCCCACCGACGAGTGGAGCGCGGCCAGGACGTGGTCGTCGGGTTCGTGGAGAGCCACCGGCGCCGGCACACCGAGGACCGGGTCACGGGCCTGCCGGTGCTGCCGCGTGTCGAACGCGAGTACCGCGGCGGGCGGTTCGAGGAGCTGGACGTCGACGCGGTGCTGGCCCGGCGGCCCGACGTCGCGCTCGTGGACGAACTCGCCCACACCAACATCCCCGGCGGCCGCAACGCCAAGCGCTGGCAGGACGTCCAGGAGCTGCTGGACGCCGGCATCGACGTGCTGACCACCGTCAACGTGCAGCACCTGGAATCGCTCAACGACGTCGTCCAGAAGATCACCGGTGTGCCGCAGCGCGAGACCGTGCCCGACGAGGTGGTGCGCCGCGCCGACCAGATCGAGCTGGTCGACATGGCCCCCGAGGGCCTGCGCCGCCGGATGGCGCACGGCAACGTCTACGCCGCCGAGAAGGTCGACGCCGCGCTCTCCAACTACTTCCGGGTCGGCAACCTCACCGCGCTGCGCGAGCTCGCGCTGCTGTGGCTGGCCGGGCGGGTCGACGAGGGGCTGCGCCGCTACCGCGCCGAGCACGAGATCCCGGAGGTCTGGGAGACCCGCGAGACCGTCGTCGTGGCGCTGACCGGCGGTCCCGAGGGCGAGACGCTGATCCGTCGCGCCGCCCGCATCGCCGACCGGGCGGGCAGCGGCGCGCTGCTGGCCGTGCACGTCGCCCGCAGCGACGGCCTGGCCGACGCCGACCCCGCCGCGCTCGCCTCCCAGCGGCAGCTGGTCGAGTCGCTCGGCGGCAGCTACCACTCCGTGGTCGGCGACGACGTGCCGACCGCCCTGCTCGACTTCGCCCGCGCCGCCAACGCCACCCAGCTGGTGCTCGGCACCAGCCGCCGCGGCGTGCTGCGGCGGGCGCTGACCGCCGGGCGCGGCATCGGCGAGACCACGATCGAGCTCTCCGGCGACATCGACGTCCACATGGTCACCCACGAGGGGTCCGGGCGCGGGCGCCAGGTGTCCGAGGGGCTGGGCGGCGGACGCCGCGGTCGCGGGCGGTCCACGACGCGCCGCTGGGCCGGGCTGGCCTGCGGCCTCGTGCTGCCCTTCGTGCTGACCGCGATCCTGTGCCACACCAGGGACACCATCAACCTCACCAGCGAGACGCTGCTCTTCCTCGCCCTGGTGGTCGGCATCTCCACCCTCGGCGGCCTGGCCTCCGCGCTGGTGGCCTCGGTCACCGCCTCGGTGCTGCTGAACTACTACTTCATCCCGCCGATCCACCGGTTCACCATCGCCGAGCCCAACAACGTGCTGGCGCTGGCCGTCTTCGCGCTCGTGGGCATCGTCGTGGCCGGGATCGTCGACACCGCGACCAAGCTCGCCGGACGGGCGGCGCGCGCCACCGCGGAGGCCGAGACGCTCTCCGCCCTCGCCGGCAGCGTGCTCCGCGGCGACCAGGCCGTTCCGGCGCTGCTCGCCCGGCTGCGGGAGACCTTCGCCCTGGACCGGGTCGACCTGGTCGAGCACCTGGTGGAACCCGAGGAGCTGGCCGACCAGCCCGGCGCGGAGGCCGTGCCCGTCGGCGGCAGCGCCTCGCTGGTGCTGCGCGGCCGGCCCCTGCCCGCCTCCGACCGGCGCGTCCTCGCGGCCTTCGCCGCGCACGTCGCCGTGGCGCTGGAACGCACCCGGCTGGCCGAGGCGGCCGCCGAGATCGAGCCCGTCAAGGCCGCCGACCGGCTGCGCACCGCGCTGCTCGCCGCCGTCAGTCACGACCTGCGCACCCCGCTCGCGGTGGCGCTCGCCTCGGTCTCCTCGCTGCTCAGCGACGACGTCGAGTTCAGCCCCGAGGACCAGCGCGAGCTGCTCGGCACCGCCGAGGTCTCCCTGGAGCGGCTGACCCGCCTGGTGGAGAACCTGCTCGACATGTCCCGGCTCCAGGCGGGCGCGCTCTCGCTCCAACTGCACCCGACCGCGCTGGAGGACGTGGTGGCGACCGCCCTCGACTCGCTCGGCCCCGACACCGCGGAGGCGGAGGTGGCGGTCGCGACCCAGGGCCTGGACGGGATCCCCGACGCGGTCGTCGACGGCCCGTTGCTGGAACGCGTGGTGGCCAACCTCGTCGGCAACGCCCTGCGGCACGCCTCGGGCCACCCGGTGCTGCTCAGCGCGAGCGCGCTCGGCGACCGGGTCGAACTGCGCGTCGTCGACCGCGGGCCCGGCCTGCCCGAGCCGGACCGCGAGCGGATCTTCCAGCCCTTCCAGCGGCTGGGCGACAACGACAACGCCACCGGCGTCGGCCTCGGCCTGGCGCTGGCTCGCGGGCTCACCGAGGCGATGGGCGGCACGCTCCAACCCGAGGACACCCCCGGCGGCGGCCTGACCATGGTCCTGTCGCTCCCCGCCGCACCGGCGGAGGCGACCGTCCCGGAGGACGAGGACGAGGACGAGGACGAGGACGAGGACGACGTCGCGCTCGCGCCGGGAGAAGCCGGCCACAGGGACTTCAGGGACTTCAGGGACGAGAGGGAGGACGAGCCGGTATGAGCCGGATCCTCGTGGTCGACGACGAACCGCAGATGCTGAAGGCGCTCCAGATCAACCTCCGGGCCCGCCACTACGAGGTGTCCACCGCCTCCGACGGCCGTCGCGCGCTCCAGGAGGCCACCCACAATCCTCCCGACGCCGTCATCCTCGACCTCGGTCTCCCCGAGCTCGACGGGATGGAGGTGCTGCGCTCGCTGCGCTCGTGGACCTCGGCCCCCGTGATCGTC
This sequence comes from Streptacidiphilus anmyonensis, assembly GCF_000787855.1. Taxonomy (GTDB): domain Bacteria; phylum Actinomycetota; class Actinomycetes; order Streptomycetales; family Streptomycetaceae; genus Streptacidiphilus; species Streptacidiphilus anmyonensis. The sequence goes on from NZ_BBPQ01000004.1 coordinate 254,536, forward strand.
CTGTCCGGCCGGGCCGACCCGCGCGAGAAGGTCGCCGCGCTGGACGCCGGCGCGGACGACTACGTCACCAAGCCCTTCGCCATGAACGAACTGCTCGCCCGGGTGCGGGCGGCGCTGCGCCGTCCCACCAGCGAGGAGCCGTCCGCGGCGCCGATCCGCATCGGCGACCAGGTCGTCGACCTCGAACGCCATGTGGTCGAGCCCGCCGAGGAGGGCGGTCCGTCGGTGCGGCTGACGCCGACAGAGTGGCGCATCCTCGCGGTCCTGCTCCAGCAACCCGGACGGCTGGTGACGGGCAGCCACATCCTGCGTCAGGTCTGGGGTCCCGGACACGAGGAGAACACCAACTACCTGCGGGTCTACTTCGCGGGGCTGCGACGGAAGCTGGAACGCGAACCGGCGCGCCCCCGCCACATCCTGACGGAGCCGGGGATGGGCTACCGCTTCGAGCCGTGAACGGGAGTTGGACACGGCATGAGATCCGGGGGGCCGCGGGGACGCAATCGCGTCACAGTGCCCGCCGGGGGTCCCACAGGGCGCTGACAGATCACGCCGCCCCATAGACTCCCCGCCGGAAGACGCAATGCCTGCGAGGACGAGGGACCTGCGGATGCGGGAAGTCACAAGACGCGGCCTACTGCGCGGAGTGGGTCGTGCCGCCGCAGCGACCGCGGGGGTCGCCGCCGGGGCGGCCGGGTTGGGCAGCCTGGCCGGCTGCGCCGGCGACAGCGAGGGAACCAGGGACGGCCCGGCGACCGCGCGCGCCGCCGACGTCCGGACCGGGAACCCGATCATCCGTGAGAACGGGCAGGCCGGCAGCCGCGCCTGGATGTCGAACCACGGCGGGGCGACGCCCGTCACGGACGCCCTGAGCCAGATCAAGGCGTTCGCCGACACCACCAGCGTCACCCACGGCCAGCGGATCACCTTCTACGTCGCCACCGCCGCCCCGAAGTCCTACTCCGTCGCTGTCTTCCGGATGGGTCACTACAACGGCGCGGGCGGCCGGCTGCTGACCACCAGTCCGACGCAGCGCGGGATCCAGCAGTCCGCGACGCAGGTGGACGGGCCCACGGCCACCGTGCGCACCGAATGGGAACCGAGCTGGTCGCTGGAGATCCCGCAGGACTGGGTCAGCGGGCTCTACCTCGCCTCCTTCACCACCGAGCACGGCGAGCGCACCGCCGTGCCGTTCGCCGTCCGCGACGACAGCCGGGCGAGCACCTTCCTGGTGATCCTGCCGTTCAACACTTACCAGGCCTACAACCAGTACCCGTTCGACGGCGTGCTGGGCCGCAGCCTCTACTACGGCTTCCTGCCCTCGGCCTCGGATCCGGCGGCGCGCGCCAAGGCGCCCGACGGCCACGCCTACCCGGCCGAGCCGGTCCCGCACGAGAGCTACGTCCGCCACTACCCGCACCGCTCGCGCGCGGTCAGCTTCCAACGGCCCTACCAGCACGACGGCATGCCCGCCGAGTTCGCGCTGGACCAGGCGTTCGTCTCCTGGGCGGAGCGGGAGGGCCTGGACGTCACCTACGCCACCAACCTCGATCTCCACGAGGGCCGCGTGGTGCCGACGAGGCACCAGGCCATGCTGTTCAGCGGCCACGACGAGTACTGGTCGTTCGAGATGCGGCAGACCGTCGAGCAGGCCGTCGCCAGGGGCCTCTCGCTGGCGACCTTCGCGGCCAACGACTGCTACTGGAAGGTCCGCATCGACCGGGACCCGACCGGCTTCCCCCTGATGACCTGCTACAAGACCGACCCCGACCCGGTCGTCGACCCGACCGGTCCGAGCACGTTCTGGCGCCGCGCCGCGGCGAACTCGGCCCGGGCCGAGCAGCGGCTGCTCGGCGGCCAGTACACCGGCGCGGTGGTCGGCTCCTCCCCGCTCGTGGTGAGCGAGAGCGCCCACTGGTTCTGGCAGGGCACCGACCTCAGCGACGGGGACCTGATCCCGGAGCTGATCAGCGGCGAGGCCGACGGTCACCAGAAGGGCGTGCCGCTGCCGGCGGCGAGCCAGTACCTGACGCTCTCCGACTCCCAGTTCCGCGCGGCCGGACGCAACCGTCCGCAGCAGCAGAACACCACGCTGTACCGGTCCACGGGCGGCGGCTGGGTCTTCAACGCGGGCACCTTCGGCTGGGCGCTGGCGCTCGGCGGCGGAGCCGCGCTGGAGAAGCCGCAGGTGCAGCTCGCGACGCGGAACCTCGTCACCCGCTTGAAGGCCTGATTTCCCCTGTTGGTCACCGGAAGGCCGTACGGTCGGCGCATGAACGCACGCGTCCAACCCACGGCCCAGGTCGACCCCACGGCGGATCTCGGCGACGGCACCACTGTCTGGGAGCTCGCCCAGATCCGCGAGAAGGCCCAGCTCGGCACCGGCTGCGTGATCGGCCGCGGCGCGTACGTCGGCCCCGGCGTCCGCATCGGCAACAACGTGAAGCTGCAGAACCACGCGCTGGTCTACGAGCCGGCGGAGCTGGGCGACGGCGTCTTCGTCGGCCCCGCGGTCGTGCTCACCAACGACCACTACCCTCGCTCCGTCGACCCCGAGGGCAAGCTGAAGCGCGGCGGCGACTGGGAGCCGGTCGGCGTCACCGTCGCCGAGGGCGCGTCGCTCGGCGCGCGCTCCGTCTGCGTGGCACCCGTGCGGGTGGGCCGCTGGGCCCTCGTCGCCGCGGGCGCGGTCGTCACCCGCGACGTCCCCGACTTCGCCCTCGTCGCGGGCGTCCCCGCCCGCCGCATCGGCTGGGTCGGCCGCGCCGGCCTCCGCCTCACGCTGGACGCGGAGACGGGCGAGTGGGTCTGCCCCCAGACGGGCGCCCACTACGCCGAGCGTGACGGGGAACTCGTCGAACTCTGAGCCGCTTGCTCCCCGAGGGGCGTGCGGCGGTAGACAGCCACTGGCGTGCGGATGGTCCTGTTACTGGGGACCATCCGCACGCCAGTGGCTGTTCGCGCCCGCGCGGCGGAGCGCATATCGGTACAGCCCCGCGCGCGGGGGCGGTGCGGCCGCGCGCGGGAGCGGGATTCGGCGTTACTGCAGGAAGCTGCTGAGCGCGGCAGCGGTCCTGCGGCCGTCGTGGTTCTCGCGGACGAAGGCGAGGGATTCCGCGCCGATGCGGGCGCCCGCGGCGCGGTCGTCCAGGAGGGACTCCACCGCCTCGCGGAGCGTCGCGCTGGTGGCGTTGACGATCGGGAGCGGGCCGGTGAGGGAGGAGACCTCGTCGGAGATGTAGCACAGGACCGGCCGGCCGGCCGCCATCGCCTCGCAGGAGAACGTGCCGTACGCGCCGATCGCGAACTGGTCCACCACGATGTCGGCGGACTTGATGCGGCGGCGGACCTCCTCCCACGGGACGCCCTCCAGCAGCTGGAAGTCGATCGCGCCCTTGTCGTGCAGCTCCTCAAGGACGGGGAGGATGCGGCCGCTGCCCTTCGTCCAGCGCTTCGACGGGGCGTGCACCACGACCGGGCGCTTGCGCTCCAGCACCGGGGCGTCGCTCGCCCAGGAGTCGACGTCGACGACCAGCGGGGTCCAGGTCGCCCACGGGAGGTCGACCAGCAGGTCCGGGGTGGTGACGAAGACGGGCAGGCCGCTGTCTGCGGCCGTCCTGCGGTTGCGTTCCGCGATCGCGGTCATCAGGGCGCGCTGGTCGTCGGGCGCGTCGAAGAAGAGCGACTCGGCGTGGCGTTCCATGTGGCGGCCGGGGTGGCGGATCTCGCTGCCGTGGGCCAGCAGGGCCACCTTCAGCCCGGCCGACCGCAGCGCGGGGAGGTCCGCGCCGATGTGGTCGCCGTTGAGGGTGCCGAGCACCGGGCGGAAGGCGTCCGCCAGGAGGTGGGTGTAGCGGCCGGAGAGGACCCTGCGGACCTGCTCGACCTGGACGTCCACCGACCCGAGCCGGGCGTTGTCCAGGTAGGCGTCGGCCGGGTAGCCGAAGCCGGTCGCGCTGCTGGCCATCACCACCTCGCAGGAGACGTCGTCCCGCTCGCGGCTGACCGCGGAGGCGAACGCGGCCAGCTGGCCCGCGTAGTTGGCGATGCCCATGCCGAGCCGGACGCCGTCCTCGCCCGAGGCGTCCAGCGGACGCCAGCGGTTGAAGGACGCCGTGCCGTCCTCGCTCTCCGCCGGACGCTGCACCTGCTCGGTGACGGTCCACGGGACGTCGGGACGGGCCACCTCGGGGCCGGTGCCGGCCAGTCGGCGGTAGAGGTCGAGCAGCGCGCCGGACTGGGCCTCCCAGGACAGCTCCGCGAGCAGCGGCTCGGTGATCCGCTCCGCGAGGCTGTCCCGGCAGGCGACGGCCTTGGCCGCCGCCTCGGCGAAGGAGACCGCGTCGCCGGCGGTGAAGATCTCGCCGATCCCGTGCTCCTCGGTGAAGGCGCGGACCGTCTTCACGTCGCTGGCCAGCACCGGCAGACCCGCGTGCAGGTACTCGGCCATCTTCGTCGGCAGCGACAGCTCGCAGTTCGGCGTGCGCCGGAAGGGGATCAGGCCGAGGTCGGCCGAGGCGATGTAGTCCGCGACGGCGTGCTGCGGCACGTACGGCAGGACGTGCACGCGGTCCGCCGCGCCCACCTCCGCCGCCTGGTCCAGCAGCTCCTGCACGAAGGGGTTCTGGCGGTTGGTCACCAGCGCAAGGTGCACCTCGGGCAGCTCGCCGAGGCCCGCGACGACGGTCTCCAGGCCGCGCTGACGGTCCACCCAGCCCGCGTAGACGAGCAGCGGGACGCTCTCGTCGAGCCCGCACAGCCCGCGCACGCCGGTGCCGGGCACGTCCACGCCGACCGCCTCGCGGACCGGGGTGTTGGCCACGACCAGCGGCGTCTCGGAGAGGCCGTGGGCCTCGCGGAGCAGCTCCGCGATCTCCGGCGACACGGTGACGACCGCGTCGGCCCTGCCGATGAACTCCGACTCCAGCGCCGGGTAGGCGGCGTGGCGCAGGGGGTTGCCCCACTCGACGCCGGCCACGTACTCGTGCGAGTCGTAGATCCAGGAGCAGCGGTGACCGGAGGCCCACAGGCGCGCGGCGCTGTGCGCGGCCGGGACCAGCATGGTCACGTCGTTGGCGTGGATCACGTGCGGGCGGAACTTCTCGATCGCCGGGCCGAAGGCCAGGTCCAGGTCGAGCAGTTCGGGCCAGTCCTGGCGCCACTCGCCGACCGGCACGGCCGGGTCGGCCTGGTGGCGGCCTTCCCAGCGGTAGGCCCAGTTGCGGGCCCGGTAGACGGTCCGGCGGGCGCGCAGCACGGCCTTGAGGGTGTTGCGGCGCAGCGCCGCCCGGCCCTCCCGGGTCAGCGTGCCGACCTCGGCGCTCTGCGCGCGGTCCCAGGTGCGGTGCGCCGCCTGGTAGCGCTTGAGCGCCTCGCTGTCGTCGAGGCGGAAGCGGGTGACCAGGCTGCGCAGGCCGCGCTCGCGGTCGTGGGCGACCTGGCGCCGCACGTTGTGCCAGACCGGCACCCGGACCACCTCGATCGGGCCCATCCAGGAACGCTCCACGCGTCCGCTGCGGCTGCGCCCGAGCAGCAGCACCCGCCAGCCCTCCCGGGCGGCGGCGATGGCCGTCTTCTGCACCCGGGAGTCGCCGGTGATGCCGTTGCCCACGATGACGGCCAGCCGGGGCCGGTCGTCGAGCTCTTCCACGTCGTCCTGCTGCTGCTCCGCGTTCACCTGCGGTCGAGCCTCTCGCTTTGATGTCACAGCCTGTTCCCCCCTGCCGGCGGAGCCGGGACCGGCCCCCGCTGGTTCAGCCCCGCCGGTCAGCCGCCGGTTCAGCCGCCGATGACGACGCGGCGCACGCCTTCCCAGCGCGCCGGGTCGGTGGTGCGGCGGCCGTCGACCAGGGCCCGGACGCCGGGCAGGTCGGCGGCGCCGAGCATCTGGTACTCGGCGTGGTCCGCCTGGATCACGGCCGCCGTCACCGGCTCGCCGCGGTGCGGCGGCAGACCGAGGGCGACCAGTTCGGTCTCGGTGTAGAGCGGGTCGCTGACGTACGGCACCGCGCCGCGCTCACGCAGCGCCGCCACGGTCGGGAAGACGCCGGAGAACGCCGTCTCCTTGACGCCGCCGCGGTAGGCCGCGCCGAGCACCAGCACGTGCGCGCCGTCCAGCTCGCCGTACGCCTCGGCCAGCAGCTCCACCGCGTAGTCGGGCATCGCGGCGTTGGCGGCACGGGCGGAGGCCACGACGGTCGCCTCCGGGTCGTTCCACAGGTACAACCGCGGGTAGACCGGGATGCAGTGCCCGCCGACGGCGATGCCGGGGGTGTGCAGGTGGCTGTACGGCTGGCTGTTGCAGGCCGCGATGACCTGGGCGATGTCCACGCCGACCCGGTCGGCGAAGCGCGCGAACTGGTTGGCCAGGCCGATGTTGACGTCGCGGTAGGTGGTCTCGGCGAGCTTGGCCAGCTCGGCGGCCTCGGCGGAGCCGAGGTCCCAGACGCCGTTGGGACGCGGCAGCTCGGGGCGCTCGTCGAAGTCCAGCGCGGCCTCGTAGAAGGCACGACCGGCCTCGGCGGACGCGGCGTCGATGCCGCCGATCAGCTTGGGGTAGCGGCGCAGGTCCGCGAAGACCCGCCCGGTGAGCACCCGCTCGGGGCTGAAGACCAGGTGGAAGTCGCGTCCGGCGGTGAGCCCTGAGCCGCGTTCCAGCAGCGGGGCCCAGCGGTCGCGGGTGGTGCCGACCGGCAGCGTCGTCTCGTAGCAGACCAGGGTGCCCGGCTTCAGCCCGGCGGCGACCGCCTCGGTCGCGGCGTCGAGCAGGGAGAAGTCCGGGGTGCCCTCGCCGTCGACGAAGAGCGGCACGACGAGCACCACGACCTCGCTCGCGGCCACGGCGGCGGCCGTGTCCGTGGTCGCGGTCAGCAGGCCGGCGGCGACCGCCTGCTTGAGGCGCAGGTCGAGCTCGGCCTCGCCGGGGAACGGTTCGACCCCGGCGTTGACCTGCTCGACGACGGCCGGGTTCACGTCCGCGCCGACGACCCGGTGGCCCTTGGCGGCGAACTGCACCGCCAGCGGGAGGCCGATCTTGCCGAGGGCGACTACGCAGACCTGCACGTGGTTGTTCCTTCCTAAGCGGCCGGCGCGGGGCGCAGCCGTCGTTTCAACGAGCGGACCAGGCTCAGCGGGGCGGCCGCGAGCTGCAACTCGCCCTCGGCGCCCGTGATCGCGGAGACCCGGAAGAGGTGCGAACCGCGCCAGGCCCGGAGCTTGACGGGCTTGGCGCAGCGGACGGGCTGCACCTCGTGCGTGCGGCCGCCGGTCGTGGCGCGGCCGAGCAGCCGCAGCCGTACCGACCACGGCCCGCTCGCCGCGCCCAGGTGGGTCTGGCGCAGCAGCAGTCCGAGCGGGACCCGGGCGGTGACCACGGTCCCGCCGTCGGGGGCGGCGGCGTAGGAGACGAAGGCCTGGTGGGCGACGAACTGCTCGCCCGCGGAGCCGGAGCCGCCGGGGCGGAAGGTCTCCACCCAGACGCGGGCCACCGGCCCGCCGTAGCCCGGCAGCGGGCTGTACCCGGTGACGGTCAGGCAGGGACGGCGGCGGGCGTCCAGCGCGAGCTCGGCGGTGAGGTCGTCGAGGCGGGTCAGCGACTCGTCCGTCTCGAAGAACCGGTCGTCGATGCCGAGCCGGGCGTCGCCCAGGGCCGGGTGGTCCAGCAGGGCGCGCTCGCCGCGGACCACCAGCGGCAGCTGCGCGTGCTGCTGCTCGAAGCGCAGCGCCGCGAGGATCGCGTCCACCTCGCCGGCGCGGGCCAGCAGCAGCCGGATCCGGGCCGCGACGGGGACCCTGAGCAGCAGCTCGTCGTTGGCGTGCGCGCCGACCAGCGTCCCGACGCGGGAGACGATCCGCTCCTGCGCCTCGCGCTCCAGCTCCAGCAGCGCCGGACCGAGGATGTCCGCGAGCTCGCCCTCCAGGTGGCGGCGGTGCACGCGGTCGCGTGCCTCGGGCGAGTCGGCGAGCCGCCCGGTCAGCGCCATGATGCGCTCGGTGCCGAGCAGCCGCGGCTCGGGGCCGCCCCGGTAGGTGATGTTCCCGGCGTTGTAGCGGCGGACCGCGTAGTAGTAGTCGTAGTCGTTCAGGATCGACACCGGCCCCGCAGCGAACAGGGCGGCCAGGGTGAACGGCTGGTCGCTGAGGACGGGCAGGTCCTCGTCGTAGCGCAGCGCGAGCCGCTCGATCAGCGCCCGGCGGAACAGCTTGGTGTTCGACAGGGCCCAGGCCAGCGGGGAGTTGCCCAGGGTGGCGTCGTGCCGCTGCCGCTGGAAGGCGGCCTTGGGCACCCAGCGGCCGTTGAGGCCGACCATCCGGCCGGCCACGACGTCGGTGCCGTGGGTGTCGGCGGCGGCGACGAGACGCTCCAGCGCCTCGGGGCCCAGGTGGTCGTCGGCGCCCAGGAAGAAGACGAAGCGCCCGCGGGCCAGTTCCAGCCCGCGGTTGCTCGGCCCGGCCGGACCGCCGGAGTTGGCCTGGTGCACGACGTCGACCAGCCCGGGATGCTCGGCCGCGAAGGCGTCCAGCGCCTCGCCGCTGCCGTCGGTCGACCCGTCGTCGACGGCGACGATCTGCATCCGCCCCGTCCCGAGCGTCTGCGCGAGCAGCGACTCCAGGCAGGTCGTCAGGTACGGCATGGTGTTGTACACCGCGACGATCACGGTGACGTCCGGCTGTCCCTCCCCCGCCGGTCCCGCCTGCGCGGGCACCTGCGCGCCCGCGGCCGAGGGCGTGTCGCCCGTGGTCGGGGCGGGCGTGCCGGAACGCTCGGTCGGAGCGGCTGCCGGAGCCCGCGTCGCCTCGGCGTTGGTGGCCGCGTCGGCTTCGGACGCCGGGCTCGCCCCGGCCGCCGAGGCCGGGAGGTCAGCCGTCGTCGGTCGGGGGTCCAGCGCGGACTGGGCTCGGGTGCTCACGCGGCCGGGGTCCGGGACGAGGGTATGCGGATGGTGGCGCCCGACTCGGCGGAGGCCAGGACGGCGGCGGAGACCTCCACCGTGCGCAGGCCCTGCCGCAGCGTCACGATGTCGGCGTCCTTGCCCGAGACCGCGTCGCGGAAGCTCTCGTGCTCCACCAGCAACGGCTCCCGCTTCGGGATCGCGAAGCGGATCATGTCGCCCTCGGCGACGCCGCGGAAGGCGCGCAGCGCCTCCCACTCGGTGTCGATGGCGCCGTTGGCGTAGAAGGTCAGGTCGGCCGTCAGGGTGTCGGCGACGAAGCAGCCCTTGTCGCCGGTGACGACGGTGCGCCGCTCCTTGAGCGGGCTGAGCCAGTTGACCAGGTGGTTCACCATGGTGCCGTCGGCCAGTCGGCCGACCACGGCGACCATGTCCTCGTGCGGACGGCCGCTGCGGGAGACCGTGTGCGCGGCCACCGACTCGTACTCCTGGCCGGTCACCCAGCCGGTGAGGTCGATGTCGTGGGTGGCGAGGTCCTTGACCACGCCGACGTCGGCGATGCGGTGCGGGAAGGGGCCCTGGCGGTGGGTCACCACCTGGTAGACCTCGCCGAGCTCGCCCGACTCCAGGCGTCCCCGCAGGTTCTGCAGCGCGGGGTTGAACCGCTCGATGTGGCCGACCGCGCCGACCAGCCCGCGCGACTCGAAGGCCTCCACCACCCGGCGGGCGCCCTCGACCGTGTCGGCCAGCGGCTTCTCGATCAGCACGTGGACGTCCGCCTCGGCGAACGCGACGGCTATCTCCTCGTGCAGCGCGGTCGGGCAGGCCACCACCGCGTAGTCGATGCCGAGCGCTATCAGCTGCTGCACGTCCGGCACGACCGGGACGCCGCGCACCACGCCGGCCGGGTCGGACGCCGGGTCCACGACGCCGACCAGCTCGACGCCGGCCAGACCGCCGAGCACCCGGTAGTGGTGGCGCCCCATGGCGCCGACGCCGACCAGTCCGGCCCGCAGCGGCCGGTCCCCGGCGGTCACTTCCCGGCTCCCGTGGTGGTCTCCAGCGCGTTGCAGGCGGCGACGATCCGGTCGATGTCGGCGTCGGCCAGCGACGGGTGCACCGGCAGCGACAGCACCTCGGCCGCCGCGCGCTCGGTCTCCGGCAGGTCCCAGGTCCGCTCGCTGGAGGGGCCCTGCGCCGCGTACGGGATGAGCCGGTGGATCGGCGTCGGGTAGTAGACCGCGCTGCCGACGCCGGCCGCCGCGAGTGCCCGCTGGGCCTCGTCGCGGCCGACGGCCTCGGGCACGCGCACGGTGTACTGGTGGTAGGCGTGCTCGGCGCCCGCGGCGACCGGCGGGGTCACCAGCGTGGTGATGCCCGCGTCGAGCGCCTTGGCGTTGGCCCGGCGGCGCTCGGTCCACTCCGGGAGCCGGCCGAGCTGGACGCGGCCGATCGCGGCGGCGACGTCCGTCATGCGCATGTTGGCGCCGACGATCTCGTTGGCGTAGCGCTGCTCCATGCCCTGGTTGCGCAGCAGCCGCACCTTGCGGGCGAGCTCCGCGTCGGCCGTGGTGACCATGCCGCCCTCGAGGGAGTGCATGTTCTTGGTCGGGTAGAAGCTGAAGCAGCCCGCCGTGCCGAAGGCGCCCGTGGGGGTGCCCCCGAGCGAGGCCATGTGGGCCTGGGCGGCGTCCTCGACCAGGGCCAGGCCGTGGCGCTCGGCGAGGGCGCCGAGGCGGTCCATGGCGGCCGGGTGGCCGTAGAGGTGCACCGGCATGATGGCGGCGGTACGCGGCGAGATCGCGGCGGCCGCGGCCTCGGGGTCGAGGCAGAAGCTGTCGCGCTCGATGTCGGCGAAGACGGGCTCCGCGCCGACGAGCCGCACCGCGTTGGCGGTGGCGGCGAAGGAGAAGGACGGCACCACGACCTCGTCGCCGGGACCGATGCCCATCGCGAGCAGCGTCAATTGCAGCGCGGACGTCCCGGAGTTCACCGCCACACAGTGGCGGTCGTCCACCAGTCGGGAGAACTCCTCCTCGAATCCGGCGACTTCCGGTCCTTGTACGACGTTCCCGCTGCGCAGGACTCGGACTGCGGCCTCGATCTCGGCTTCGCCGATCACTGGTTTGGCCACGGCGATCTGGATCATTTCTTGCTCCGGCACCTGTGCTTCCTCTCCAGAAAGCATGAAGTAACAGGCGTATCCGCATCGCAAACAAGATTTTTCTGCAATGCGGCCACGGCGGGCACAGCATATAAGAGCTCCCCGGCCGGGCAAGAGGGTTGTAAGAATTTCTTTGAAGCCCCTGACCTGCGTGTTTGTTTGGATTAAACCTGCCATTCAACAAATAGGGCCCTATTCTTAAGAGGGCCAACAACAGTTCACCGGGAGCCGTACGCGGGGAGTGGCGGCACGCCGGCGGCGAGCAGTGCGCGGGTCCTGTCGCCGGCCTCGGCGGGCGTCCAACGTGCGGCGATGTCCGCGGTGGGGCCGGGCCGCCAGCCCTCCATGACGGTGATCCGGCCGCCCTCGGCCTCGAAGACCCGGCCGGTCACCCCGGCGGAGGCGGCCGAGCCGAGCCAGACCACCAGCGGGGAGACGTTCTCCGGAGCCATGGCGTCGAACGCCTGCGGCCCCTCGGGCGCGGCCATGGCGGCGGCGAAGGCCTGCTCGGTCATCCGGGTGCGGGCCGCGGGCGCGATCGCGTTGACCTGGACCCCGTAGCCCGCCAGTTCGGCCGCGGCGACGAGCGTCAGGCCGAGGATGCCGGCCTTCGCCGCGCTGTAGTTGCCCTGGCCCACGCTTCCCAACAGCCCTGCGCCGGAACTGGTGTTGACCACGCGGGCATCGGGCCTGCGGCCCGCCTTGGCCTCCGCCCGCCAGTGCGCGGCCGCGTGACGCAGCGGCAGGAAGTGGCCCTTCAGATGCACCCGCATGACGGCGTCCCAGTCCTCCTCGTCGAGGTTGACCAGCATCCGGTCGCGCAGGAAGCCCGCGTTGTTGACCAGGGTGTCCAGGCGGCCGAACGCGTCCAGCGCGGTGGCGACCAGGGAGGCGGCGCCGTCGGCGGTGGCGATGTCGCCGCCGTGGGCGACGGCCTCGCCGCCGTTCGCACGGATCTCGGCGACGACCTCCTCGGCGGGGGTCGCCGACGCGCCCGCGCCGTCGAGCGCCACGCCGAGGTCGTTGACGACGACCTTCGCGCCTTCGGCCGCGAACGCGAGCGCGTGCGCGCGGCCGAGGCCACGGCCCGCGCCGGTGACGGCGACCACCCGGTCGGCACAGAGTCCGCCGGAGTCAGGGGAGTTGGGCATCGCGGTGCTCCTTTGCTGGTCGCTGCCTCTGGGTGCGGGAGGCGCTGAACGGATCGCCGGCGTCGGCCTCGTCGGCCTCGTCGGCCTCGCCGGCGGTGTCGGCGGTGCCGGTGTTGTCGGTGGTGCCGCCCGCGCCGACGCTGCCGGCCCGGGCCGGCCCGGCCAGGTCGACCGGGGGCGCCTCTCTGTCCGCGGTCGCCGCGCCGTTCGCGTTGGCCGCGGCCAGGAAGGCGGGGCGCTCGCCGCCGCCGTGGACGGTCAGTGCGGCGCCGGTGATGTAGCCGGCCTGCGGTGAGGCCAGGAAGACGCAGGCCGCGCCGATCTCCTCGGGCTCCGCGAGGCGTCCCAGCGGGACGGTCGCGCCGACGGCGGCGACGCCCGCCTCGTCGCCGTAGTGGAGATGGGAGAGCTCGGTGCGGACCATGCCCGGGACGACGGTGTTCACCCGCACCTCCGGGGCCCACTCGACGGCCATCGAGGAGGCCAGGTTGGCCAGGCCGGCCTTGGCCGCGCCGTAGGCGGCGGTGCCCGGGGACGGGCGGGTGCCGCTGACGCTCCCGACCATGACCACGCAGCCGCGGCTGCGGCGCAGGTGCGGGAGGGCGGCGAGCGAGGCCGTCAGCGGTGCGAGCAGGTTGAGTTCGAGCACCCGCAGGTGACGCGCGGCGTCCTCGGCCGTGCCGAGCAGGCGGAACGGCGTGCCGCCCGCGTTGTTCACCAGCACGTCGAGGCGGCCGTGCCGTTCCGCCGCCGCGTCGAAGAAGGCCGTGACCGCTCCCGCGTCGCGCAGATCCACGGCGGTGAACTCGGCCTCGCGGCCTGCCTCCTGGACTGGTTGCGCCGGGGGCCTGCGGGCGCAGACCGACACCTGGGCGCCCGCCCGCAGGAACGCGCGGGCGATCCCTGCGCCCACGCCCCGCGTGCCGCCGGTGACCACGACGACCCTTCCGGTCAGATCCAGGGCGATGCTCACGCCGTCACATCCCCTCACCTCTTCCGCGGTCTCCCGCGGCGTGGCTCTCGCTGCTACCGTCAACCCAAGGATGAACCTAACAAACGTTTGGTGGAAAGGTGGCTGATTCGCCGATGGGTGTCTCCGCCTCACGTCCACGGCCGGGCGTCGCCGTCGTGACCGCCTCGTACCCGCCCGTCAACGCTCTTCCGGTGCAAGGGTGGAGAGACCTCGCCGAGGCGGTCCGCGCGGCCGGGCGGGACCCGGAGGTGCGCTGCGTCGTCCTCGCCGCCGAGGGCCGGGGCTTCAACGCGGGCGTGGACATCAAGGAGGTCCAGCGCGACCCGGGCCGGTCGGCCATCATCGGGGCCAACCGCGGCTGCTACGAGGCGTTCGCGGCCGTCTACGAGTGCGAGGTGCCGGTCGTCGCCGCGGTCCAGGGGCACTGCCTCGGCGGCGGCGTCGGCCTGGTGGGCAACGCCGACGCGATCGTGGCCAGTGAGGACGCGTACTTCGGCCTGCCGGAGCTCGACCGGGGCGCGCTCGGCGCCGCCACCCACCTCGCCCGGCTCGTGCCGCAGCACCTGATGCGCACCCTCTACTACACCTCCCGCACCGTGACCGCAGCGGAGCTGCACCGCCACGGCTCGGTGTGGGAGACCGTCCCGCGCGAGCAACTCACGGAAGCCGCCCTGCGGTTGGCGGGCGAGATGGCGGCCAAGGACGGCGCGCTGATCCGGATGGCCAAGGCCGCGATCAACGGCATCGACCCGGTGGACGTGCGACGCAGCTACCGCTTCGAGCAGGGCTTCACCTTCGAGGCGAACCTGAGCGGCCTCGCCGACCGGGTTCGGGACGGATTCGGCAGGGAGGGTGGCGACTGAGGTGGCAGACCGGACACTTCGCGACAAGGTGATGAGCGCCGAGGAGGTCGTCGCCCGGCTGCGCAGCGGCATGACGATCGGCATCGGCGGCTGGGGCTCGCGGCGCAAGCCGATGGCGCTGGTCCGCGCCCTGCTGCGGTCCGAGGTCACGGACCTGACCGTGGTCTCCTACGGCGGCCCCGACGTCGGCATGCTGGCGGCGGCCGGGCGCATCCGCAGGCTGGTGACGGCGTTCGGCACCCTGGACTCGATCCCGCTCGAACCCCACTACCGCGCCGCACGCGAGCGTGGGGCCTTCGAACTCGTCGAGCTGGACGAGGCGATGCTGATGTGGGGCCTCACCGCCGCCGTCCACCGGCTGCCGTTCCTGCCCGTCCGGGCCGGCCTCGGCTCGGACGTGATGCGGGTCAACCCGCACCTGCGGACCGTGCGTTCGCCGTACGAGGACGGCGAGGAACTGGTCGCCGTGCCCGCGCTGCGGCTCGACGCCGCGCTCGTCCACCTCAACCGCGCCGACCGGCACGGCAACGGCCAGTACCTCGGCCCGGACCCGTACTTGGACGACCTGTACTGCGAGGCCGCCGACCACGCCTACCTCTCGTGCGAACGCGTCGTCGACACCGGGGAACTGGCCAAGGGCGGCGGCCCGCAGACGCTGCTCGTCAAACGCCTCTCCGTGGCGGGCGTCGTGGAGGCCCCGAACGGCGCCCACTTCACCTCCTGCTCCTCCGACTACGAACGGGACGAGGCGTTCCAGCGCCACTACGCGACCACCGAGTGGTCCGCCTTCGCCGAGCGCTTCCTGGCCGGGAGCGAGCTCGACTACCGGTCCGCCGTGGCCGCCTGGCACGAGGAGCAGCGGTGAGCGACACGCCGACGACCACGACGACCACGACGACGCCCACCACCCGGGCCGAGTACTGCGTCATCGCCTGCGCGGAGGCGTGGCGCGGCGACGGCGAGATCCTGGCCAGCCCCATGGGCGCCGTCCCGTCCGTCGGGGCCCGGCTGGCCAAGCTGACCTTCGCCCCGGAGCTGCTGCTCACCGACGGCGAGGCGCTCATCGTCGCGGACGTCGCGCCGATCGGCGCGGCTCCGCAGACCGTCGAGGGCTGGCTCCCCTACCGCCAGCACCTGGGCCTCGTCATGGGCGGCCGCCGGCACGTGATGATGGGCGCGAGCCAGATCGACCGCTACGGCAACCAGAACATCTCCTGCATCGGCGACTGGGCCCGCCCCACCCGCCAGCTCCTCGGCTTCCGCGGCGCGCCCGTCAACACCCTCAACAACCCCACCAGTTACTGGATCCCCAAGCACAGTGCCCGGGTCTTCGTGGAGCGCGTCGACGTCGTCTGCGGCGTCGGCAACGACCGCGCCGTCGGGCCCTACCACGAACTGCGACGCGTGGTGAGCGATCTCGGCGTCTTCGACTTCGCGACGCCGGACGGCTCGATGCGACTGGTCTCGGTGCACCCGGGCGTCAGCGTGGAGCAGGTCGTCGCCGCGACGGGCTTCCCGCTCTCGATCGCCGAGGACGTGGCGCCGACCCGTGAACCGACCGCCGCGGAACGGCGGTTGATCCGCGAGGTGATCGACCCGCGCGGCTGGCGGGAGAAGGAGGTGCGGTCGTGACGTCGGCGACCCTGAAGACCCCGCTGACCGAGCTGGTCGGGGTCCGCCATCCGATCGTGCAGACCGGCATGGGCTGGGTCGCCGGTCCGCGCCTCGTCTCCGCGACCGCGAACGCCGGCGCGCTCGGCGTCCTCGCCTCGGCCACCATGTCGCCCGAGCAGCTGCGTTCGGCCGTGCGGGAGGTCAAGTCGCGGACGGAGGCGCCGTTCGGGGTCAACCTGCGGGCGGACGCGTCGGACGCCGCCGAGCGCGTGCGGATCATCGTGGACGAGGGCGTGCGCGTCGCCTCCTTCGCGCTGGCCCCGTCGAGGGAGCTGATCGCGCGCCTGAAGGACGCGGGCGTCGTCGTCATCCCCTCCATCGGCGCCCGCCGCCACGCGGAGAAGGTCGCCGCCTGGGGCGCGGACGCGGTCGTCGTGCAGGGCGGCGAGGGCGGCGGCCACACGGGCGAGGTGGCGACGACGGTGCTGCTTCCCCAGGTGGTGGACGCCGTCGACATCCCGGTGGTCGCGGCGGGCGGCTTCTTCGACGGCCGGGGGCTCGTCGCCGCCCTCGCCTACGGCGCCGCGGGGGTCGCCATGGGGACGCGCTTCCTGCTGACCTCCGACTCGACGGTTCCGGACGCGGTGAAGGCGAAGTACCTGGCGGCGCAGGTCAAGGACGTCACGGTGACCCGCGCCGTGGACGGTCTGCCGCACCGCATGCTGCGGACCGACTTCGTCTCCTCGCTCGAGTCCGCCGGGCGTGCCCGGGTGCTCGCCCGCGCGATCCGTCACGCGTCGGGCTTCCGGAGAGTCTCCGGGATGAGCTGGCGCGAGATGCTCCGCGACGGCCTCGCCATGAGGCACGGCAAGGAGCTCTCCTGGAGCCAGGTCCTGCTGGCCGCCAACACCCCGATGCTGCTCAGGTCCTCGATGGTGGACGGCCGCACCGACCTCGGCGTGATGGCCTCCGGCCAGGTGGCCGGAGTCATCGACGACCTGCCGAGCTGCGCGGAGCTGGTGGAACAGGTGATGGCGCAGGCCCTGGAGGTGGCCGGGAGGCTGCCGCGTCCATAGCGGGCGGCGAGGAACCGCGTGCCCGGCCCCCGCAGGCGGGCCGGGCACGGCCGTGGATCGGGGGCGGTCGGGGTCGGACCGGGTTCAGAGCCGCTCGATGACGGTGACGTTCGCCTGGCCGCCGCCCTCGCACATCGTCTGCAGCCCGTAGCGGCCGCCCGTGCGCTCCAGCTCGTGCAGCAGCGTGGTCATCAGCTTCACGCCGGTCGCGCCCAGCGGGTGGCCCAGCGCGATGGCCCCGCCGTTGACGTTCACCCGCTCCGGATCCGCACCCGTCTCCTTGAGCCAGGCCAGCACGACCGGAGCGAACGCCTCGTTGATCTCGACCAGGTCGATCGCGTCGATCGACATGCCGGCCTTCTTCAGCGCGTACGCCGTCGCCGGGATGGGCGCGGACAGCATGCGGATCGGGTCCTCGCCGCGGACGGACAGGTGGTGCACGCGGGCGCGCGGGGTCAGGCCGTGCTCGCGGACGGCCCGTTCGCTCGCGAGCAGCATCGCGGCAGCGCCGTCGGAGACCTGGGAGGAGCACGCCGCCGTGATCGTCCCGCCCTCCACGACGGGCTTGAGCCCGGCCATCTTCGCCAGCGAGGTGTCGCGCCGCGGCCCCTCGTCGACCGCGACGTCCCCGTACGCGACGACCTCGCGCGTGAACCGGCCCTCGTCGATCGCCCGCAGGGCCCGCCGGTGGGAGCGGAGCGCGAACTCCTCCATGTCGCCCCGCGTGACGCCCCACTTCGCCGCGATCAGCTCCGCGCCGTGGAACTGGTTGACGGGGGCGTCGCCGTACCGGGCGCGCCAGCCGACGCTGCCGTGGAACGGGCCGTCCGTCAGGCCCAGCGGTTCGCCGGCCTGGCGGCTGGCGAAGGCGATCGGGACCATGCTCATGTTCTGCACGCCGCCCGCGACGACCAGGTCCTGGGTGCCGGACAGCACACCCTGTGCGGCGAAGTGCAGCGCCTGCTGCGACGATCCGCACTGCCGGTCGACGGTGACGCCGGGGACCTCCTCGGGCAGGCCGGCCGCCAGCCAGCAGGTGCGGGCGATGTCGCCCGCCTGCGGGCCGACCGCGTCGAGGCAGCCGAAGACGACGTCCTCGACGGCCGCCGGGTCGACGCCGGTGCGCGCCATGAGCGCGGTCAGCACGTGCGCGCCGAGGTCCGCCGGGTGGACGGCGGAGAGGCCGCCGCCCTTGCGCCCGACCGGGGTGCGGACCGCGTCGATGATGTAGGCCTCGGCCATCGTGGGCAGAGCTCCCTTCCTGCGGGGATACGGGCGGACTCAGGCGTGCTGGCTGCTCACGGCGACGGTCTCGCCGGTCATGTAGGAGGAGTAGCCGCTGGCCAGGAAGACGATGACGTTGGCCACCTCCCAGGGCTCCGCGTAGCGGCCGTAGGCCTCGCGCTCGGTCAGCTCGGCGAGCAGCTCGGGGGTGGTGACCTTCACCAGGTGCGGGTGCATGGCCAGGCTCGGCGCGACCGCGTTGACGCGGACGCCGAAGGCGGCGGCCTCCAGGGCCGCGCAGCGGGTCAGCGCCATCACGCCGGCCTTCGCCGCCGCGTAGTGGGACTGTCCGGCCTGGGCGCGCCAGCCGACGACGGAGGCGTTGTTGACGACCACCCCGCCCCGGCCGCCCGCCTTCATCGCGCGCAGGGCGGCGCGGGTGCAGCGGAAGGTGCCGCCGAGGGTGACGTCGATGACGCGGTCCCACTGCTCGTCGGTCATGTCGACCAGCTCGGCGGTGCCGCCCAGCCCGGCGTTGTTGACCACGACGTCGAGCCGTCCGTGCGTGCGCTCGGCGGCGGCGAAGAGCTCCTGGACCTGGGCCTCGTCGGTGACGTCGCAGGGCAGCGCGGCGACGCGCTCCGGGCCGAACTCGGCGGCGAGCGCCTCGGCCGACTCCTTCAGCCGGCGGGCGTGCGCGTCGCTGACCAGCACCCGCGCGCCCTCCTCCAGGAAGCGCCGGGCCGTCGCGCCGCCGATCCCGGCGCCCGCCGCGGCGGTGACGACCGCGCTGCGTCCGGCCAGCAGGCCGTGCCCGGGGAGGTAGGGGGGAGGTGTGCGGAGACCGTCGACGTCACCCATACGGGTAGGCTAACCTACCAAACACTTGTTAGGGAAGGAGTCCCGTGATGAGTGATGCCGCCGACGAGCCCCCGGTTCCCGCTGACGAGCCCCCGGTTCTCTACGAGCGCCGCGGCGCCTGCGCGTTGGTGACCATGAACCGCCCGCGCTATCGCAACGCCCAGAACTCGGCGATGACATACGCCCTCGACGCCGCCTTCTACCGGGCGGCGGAGGACGATCAGGTGAGCGTCGTCGTCCTCGCCGGAGCGGGACAGCACTTCTCCGCCGGGCACGACATCGGCACGCCCGGCCGCGACGCGCACCTGCCCTTCGAGCGGCGCGCGGGCCTGTGGTGGGACCACTCCGACAAGCAGGGCGCGGAGAGCCGCTACGCGCGCGAGTCCGAGGTCTACCTCGGCATGTGCCGGCGCTGGCGCGAGCTCCCGAAGCCTGTCCTCGCCTCCGTCCAAGGCGCCTGCGTGGCCGGGGGGTTGATGCTCGCCTGGGTCTGCGACCTGATCGTCGCGGCCGACGACGCCTTCTTCGCCGACCCGGTCGTTCGGATGGGCATCCCGGGCGTCGAGTACTTCGCCCACCCGTGGGTGATGCCGCCGCGTATCGCCAAGGAGTTCCTGTTCACCGGGGACCGGATCGACGCACGGCGCGCCTACGAGATCGGCATGGTCAACCGGGTGGTCCCGCGAGCCGAGTTGGAGCCGCGGACACTCGAACTCGCGGAACGCGTCGCGCAGATGCCGCGCATGGGGCTCGCCCTCACCAAGCGCGCCGTCAACCAGGCCGAGGACCTCCAGGGGCTGCACGCCGGCCTGGACTCCGTCTTCGGCCTGCACCACCTCGCCCACGCCCACAACGCGGAGGTCGCCGCCGACTCCCTCGGCGGTATGGACGTCGCCGCGATGAAGAAGCAGGCGGGTGCCTAGGCCGTGGACCTCGCCCACGACCCGGCGACCGAGGCGTTCCGCGACGAGGCCCGCGCCTGGCTCGCCGCCCACGTCCCGGCCGCGCCCCTGCCCTCGCTGGAGACCCGCGAGGGCTTCGCCGCCCACCGCGCCTGGGAGGCCGAACTGGCCGCCGACCACTGGTCGGTGGTCTCCTGGCCGGAGCCCTACGGAGGCCGTGGTGCGGACATCATGCGCTGGCTGGTCTTCGAGGAGGAGTACTACGCGGCGGGCGCACCCGGCCGGGTCTCCCAGAACGGCATCAACCTGCTCGCACCCACCCTCTTCGACCACGGCACCGAGGAACAGCGCGCCCGGGTGCTGCCGCCGATGGCGCGCGGCGAGGTGATCTGGGCGCAGGCCTGGTCCGAGCCCGAGGCCGGCTCCGACCTCGCCTCGCTGCGTTCCCGCGCGGTCCGCACCGACGGCGGCTGGCTGCTCAGCGGCCAGAAGACCTGGTCGTCCCGGGCCGCCTTCGCGGACCGGGCGTTCGGCCTGTTCCGCAGCGAACCCGGCCTGCCCAAGCCGCACCTGGGTCTCACCTACCTGATGTTCGACCTCCGCGCGCCCGCTGTGACGATCCGCCCGATCGGCCGGCTGGACGGCAAGCCCGCCTTCGCGGAACTCTTCCTCGACGAGGTCTTCGTGCCCGACGAGGACGTCATCGGCGCCCCCGGCGAGGGCTGGCGCGTCGCGATGAGCACGGCCGGAAACGAACGCGGCCTGACGCTGCGCTCGCCCGGCCGCTTCCTCGCCTCCGCGCGGCGGCTGGCCGCGCTGTGGGAGTCCGCCGGCCGCGATCCGTCCGTCGCCGACCGCGTCGCGGACGCACTGGTCGGCGCGCGCGCCTACGAGCTGTTCACCTACGCGGGAGCCTCGCGCTTCGCGGCGGGCGGGACGATCGGCGCGGAGTCGAGCCTGAACAAGGTCTTCTGGTCCGAGTTCGACATCGCCCTCCACGAGACCGCGCTCGACCTGCTCGGCGTGCTCGGCCCCGAGGCGGAACGCGCCGACGGCCCCTGGGCGGAGGGCTGGGTCTTCTCCCTGGCCGGTCCGATCTACGCCGGCACCAACGAGATCCAGCGCGACATCATCGCCGAGCGCCTCCTCGGCCTGCCCAAGGGACGGCGGTAACCGTGCGCTTCCTCCTCGACGCCGAGCAGCGGGACTTCGCCCGCACCCTGGACACGATGCTCGCGGCCGCGGACACCCCGTCCGCGGCCCGCGCCTGGGCCCGCGGCGACCACACCCCCGGCCGCGCCCTGTGGGACCGCCTGGCGAAGGCGGGCGTCTTCGCCCTCGCGGTCCCGGAGCAGTTCGACGGCGCGGGCCCCCTGCCCCTGGAGCTCTCGCTGGCCTTCGAGGCACTGGGCCGCCACGCGGTCCCGGGCCCGGCGGTCGAGACCGTGGCCGCGGCCGTGCTCCTGGCCGCCCTCGGCCTCCCCGGGCCCGGCCCGGCGGGGGCAGGCGGGTCGGGGCCTGCCGGCGGAGGGGCCGGCGACGCGGGGT
>NZ_BBPQ01000003.1:0-3843 GCF_000787855.1 Streptacidiphilus anmyonensis
GCCCCGGGTCCTGCGGCCTCCGGCTCCCGGGTCCTGCGGCCTGCGGCCTGCGGCCTCCGGCTCCCGGGCCCTGCGGCTCCCCGGGCCCCCGGGTCCTGCGGCCTGCGGCTCCCCGGCCCTCCCGCTCCCCGGCCCTCCCGCTCCCCGGCCCTCCCGCTCTGCGGCCTCCGGCCTCGGGCCTCCAGCCCTCGGGCGCAGCCTTGGGCTGTGAGGTGTGCCCCCACAACACGGCCGCGGACCGCGTGAGGCTCGGGGGGTGCGGCCCTAGCTTCGGAAGGTGCGGCGGTAGGTGTCCGGCGGCACCCCGAGCGTGCGGTGGAAGTGGCGGCGCAGTGTCGTCGCGGTGCCCATGCCCGACGCCACGGCGATGGCGTCGACGCTCTCGTCCGTCCGCTCCAGCAACTCCTGGGCGCGGCGGATGCGTTGCGTCAGCAGCCACTGGAGCGGGGTGGTGCCCGTCGCCGCGCGGAACTGCCGGCCGAGGTGGCGTGAGCTGAGGTTCGCCCGGCGGGCCAGGTCCTCCACCGTGAGCGGCTGGTCGAGTCGTTCCAGGATCCACGGCAGCAGCTCGGCCAGCGGGTGGTCGTCCTGCGCGGGCACCGGCGTGCTGACGAACTGCGCCTGGCCTCCCGCTCGGTGGGGCGGCACGACCAGGCGGCGGGCGAGGGCGTTGGCCACGGCCGAGCCGTGGTCCAGGCGGATCAGGTGCAGGCACAGGTCCATCGCCGCGGCCTTTCCGGCGGAGGTGAGCACCCGGCCGTTGTCGACGTAGAGCACGTCCGGGTCGACCTCGATCCGCGGATAGCGCGCGGCCAGGACCTCGGTGTGGGCCCAGTGGGTCGTGGCGCGCAGCCCGTCCAGGAGGCCGGCGGCGGCCAGCGCGAACACGCCCGTGCAGAGCGAGACCACGCGCGCGCCCGCCGCGTGGGCCGCGCGCAGCGCGTCGACCAGGTCGGTCGGCGGGTCCGCGTCGACGTCCGCCAGGGCGGGGACGATCACCGTCCCGGCCTGCGCCAGCCGGTCCAGCCCTCGGTCCGGCTCCAGCAGGAACCGGCCGACCCGGACCGGTTGCGCGCCGCAGACCTCGACCTCGTACCACGGGCCCGGCACGCCGTCCGGCGCGGAGCCGAAGACCTCCGCGGCCAGCGCCAGTTCGAAGTGGAGCATGCCGTCGGTGGCGGCCACGGCGACGGTGCGCGCGGGAGAGCTCATGTCCGGAAGTGTACGGGTCATGTCGTTCCGGACACTGGTCGTCCGTGCCGGCCCGGACCAGGATGGTCGTCGTGGATCAGGAACAGCGCACCGAGGACGCGGGGGCAGAGATGGGATCGGGACAGACCGTTGTGGTGTTCGGCGCCTACGGGCACACCGGTCGGTTCGTGGTGGCCGAGCTGCTGGAGCGCGGGTACGTCCCCGTGCTCGTCGGCCGCGACGCGGACCGGCTGAGGGCCTTCGCGCGGACCCGCCCCGGGCTCGAGGCCCGGCAGGCGTCGGCGGACGACGCGCGGTCGCTGGACCGCGCGCTCACCGGCGCGGAGGCCGTGATCAACTGCGCCGGGCCCTTCGACGCGACCGGCGGCCCGGTGATCGAGGCGGCGCTGCGCGCGGGCATCCCGTACGTCGACGTCGCCGCCGAGATCGAGGCGAACCTCGACACCTTCGCCCACTACGCCGACCGGGCCCGCGAGGCGGGCACC
Source organism: Streptacidiphilus anmyonensis (assembly GCF_000787855.1). GTDB lineage: Bacteria > Actinomycetota > Actinomycetes > Streptomycetales > Streptomycetaceae > Streptacidiphilus > Streptacidiphilus anmyonensis. Next base: position 1,698 of record NZ_BBPQ01000003.1, read on the forward strand.
CTCGTGCTGCCCGCCATGGCCTTCTACGGCGGCCTGGGCGACCTACTCGCCACCGCAGCGATGGGCGACTGGACGACGGCCGAGGAGGTGCACATCGCCTACGGCCTCAGCAGTTGGCACCCCACCGCCGGCACGCTGGCCTCCGGCACCGTCTCCTCCCGGCGACGCGGCGGCCGTCGCCTGCGCTACACCGGCGGACGCCTGCGGCACCACGACGACGCGTTGCCGACCCTGGAGTGGCCGTTCCCGGCCCCCCTCGGACCGCAGCCGGTGATCGGCGAGTTCACCATGGCGGACGTGGTCACCGTCCCCAGCCACCTGGCCGTCCCGGAGGTCCGCACCTACATGAGCGCCGTGGCCGCCGCGGACCTGGCCGCGCCCGACGCGACGACGCCGACCCCGGTCGACGACCGCGGCCGCTCCGCGCAGACCTTCGTCGTGGACGTGCGCGTCCGTTCCGGCGACGCGGAGCGCCGCGCGGTCGCGAGCGGCCAGGACATCTACGCCGTCAGCGCGCCGCTCGCGGTGGAGGCCGTCGCCCGCATCCTCACCGGCCGCACCCACCGCACCACCGGCGTCGCCTCCGCCGGCGCACTCTTCGACGCCCCGGACTTCCTCCGTGCGCTCCCCGCGCAGCTGAAGGTCGAGATCTCAAGCTGACCGATTGCCAGGGCCTCCTCCGGGGGCGGAGCCCCCTCGGCGGTTGCGCGGCCGGAGCCGACCCGATCGGCTGCCGGCGCGGGCGCCTGGCGTCCGCCCGCGGTCGGCACATGCGCTCGGACCGGCTGGCGGAGCTCTGTTCGGGCTTGGGGCTCGGCTGCGCGTGCGGGCGCCGCGTGATCCCTGGGCTGCGATCAGCGCGCCCGCTCCGCGGCTCAGTCGCGGTGGACGAGGAGCAGGGCGAGGTCGTCGCGGAAGGGGCCGTGTTCGGGGCGGGCGTCCAGCAGGGCGTCGGCCAGGGGTTCCAGGGCCGGGCCGGCCGCGGTCGCGGTGCGCAGCAGGGCGAGGAGGCGGGCGACCGAGTCGTCGTAGTGCTCGGTGCGTTGCTCGATCAGTCCGTCCGTGTAGAGCAGTAGCGTCTCGCCCGGCGCGAGCCGGTGCTCCGACAGCGGGTAGCGCGCCGACGGGTCGACGCCGAGGGGCGGGCCGCCCGGGAGGTCGAGTTCGCGGGGCTGGGCGCCGACGCCCGTCAGGACGGGGAGCGGGTGTCCGGCGCGGGCGGCGAGGAGACGGCCGGTCGACGGGTCGAGCGTGACGTAGCAGCAGGTGGCGAACAGGCCGGTGTCCAACTCCGCCAGCAGGCGGCCGGTCCGCTCCAGTACCACCGAAGGGTCGTGGCCCTCACGTGCGAACGCGCGCAGCGCGACCCGGAGTTGGCCCATCACGCCGGAGGCGTGCGCGCTGTGGCCCTGCACGTCGCCGATCACCAGGCCGAAGCGGCCGCCCTGGCCGTCGGGGTCGAGCTCCAGGACCTCGTACCAGTCGCCGCCGACCTCCATGCCGGCCGTGCCCGGCCGGTAGCGGGCCGCGACGGTGTGGCCGGTGATGTCCGGGACGCGGCGCGGCAGCATCGACCGCTGGAGTTCGGTGGCCCGCTGGTGCTCGGCGTCGTGGTGCAGGGCGCGGCCGAGGGCGTGCGCGATGATGCCGCTCAGTGCGGTGAACGTGGCGCGCAGCGGCTCCTCGAAGCGTCGCACGCCCGGGTAGCCGACAAGGCAGCCGCCTATGCGCTCTCCGGCGGCGATCAGCGGCAGCACGGCCCAGGAGCGGACCAGCGGGCGCTCGCCGGGAGGGGGCGGCGTCGAGACGCCCTCGACGAAGACGGGCTGCTCCTGCTCGATCGCGCGGCGCATCACCGCGGTCGCGGCGGGCCGCAACGGAGTGAGCGCCTCCGGCTGGGGCTCGTGCAGCGGACGCGTGCCGAGGCTCACCAGCTCGCCGTCGGGCGTGAGATGGATCAGGAAGGTCTCGGCGTTGAGCGACGGCCGTGCGATGTCGTTGAGCACCCGCATGACGTCGCTCGCGGTCCTCGCCCGCGAGAGCGCGCGCGTGATGGTGAGCAGGAACGCGTCGGCGCTCTGCGCGGGCGCGGCAGCCGAATCGGCCGACCCCGCCGTCGCACCCGCCGGCCTGGTCGGCCCGGCGG
>NZ_BBPQ01000003.1:4052-8739 GCF_000787855.1 Streptacidiphilus anmyonensis
GGCCTGGTCGGCGCGGCGGGTGCGACGGCGGGGGCCGCCGGATCGAGCGGGCCGGGCGGTGGACCTTCGAGGGACGCGGTGGGGTGAGCCGGGTACCCGGGGTCGGGGCCGTCGTCGGTGTGGTCGATGAGCAGGCCGACGATGCGGGCGGGTCTCCCGTCCGGACCGAGCACGACCTCGCCGCGCTCCTCGATCCGTCGGATCCCGCCTTCACGGCGCACGATGCGGTAGCGGTTGCGGTACCGGCCGCCGCGCTCCAGCACCTCGGCGGTGGCGGCCGCGAGTCGTGCCGCGTCGGAGGCGTGCAGGGCGGCGAAGAACGCCTCGGCCCGGCCGCCGAAGTCCTCAGGGGCGACGTCGACCAGGTCGCAGACGGCGTCGTCCCAGTGCATGGCGCCGGTGGCCAGGTCCCAGTGGAACGCGCCCGCCCGCGCGGCCCGGACGGACTCCGGCAGCGACGGCTCCACTCGTCCCCGCTCCACCAACTTCCGCCCCCCGGCTGCCGCGCGACCCCGAGGGCCGGGGCGTCGTCGCTGAACGGTGATCGGCTGACCACCTCGGATCATCCGATTATGGCGACTTTGCCCCGGCCTCGGCTATCGGCTCGCCGTCAGACGTCGTGAGGTGCCGTCAGACGCGGTCGGCGGCGATCAGGAGGTACTGGAAGCTGCCGTCCTTGTAGGCGTCGAGGAAGGACTGCTCGATCCCGGTCGTGAGGTGGGACTTCGCGCGCAGCTCCCAGTAGGGGATGGTCGCGGCGGTGAGGTCGATGACGCTGACGGGGACGAGCCGGTTGGCGGCCATCTCCCTGAAGTAGGTGCTGCGCGGGTGGATGTCGCAGATGTAGTGGGCGTTGATCTCGCTCACCGCCCGCGACGGGAGCCCGTAGGTGTCGTTGTAGCAGCCGGTGATGGTGACGTAGCGACCGCCGCGCTTCAACTGCCGGGCGTGCTCGGCGAAGAGCAGGGAGAGCTCGACGTACATGGTGCTCTCGTTGTTCCAGATGCCGTCGAACGCGGCGGTCTCGAAGCCGGTGTCGAGCATGTTTCGCAGGTGGAAGCGGACCTTGTCGGCCACGCCGTGCTCCTCGGCCTGGCGGCCCGCGAAGTCGACCTGGTGGCTGGAGATCGAGATGCCGTCGACGCGGCAGCCGAAGCGCTGGTTGGCGACCAGGCTGCCGCCGCCGCGGCCGCAGCCGGCGTCGAGCAGACGGCCGTCGGTCGGGATCGGGCCGAGGTGGTCGGCCAGGAGCTGCGCCTGCACGCTCTCCAGCCGGTGCAGTTCGCGGACGGTGCGCTCCTCGCGGGTGCCCTCGGGGCCTTCCAGGACGGACCAGTCGGGTTCACCGATGCCGTAGTGGTGGTGGTAGAAGCCGTCGACCTCGCCCAGGCGCAGGTTGACGGGGTTGCGCTCGGCGTTCCAGTACGCGGCGACGGAGTCCTGGTAGGGGCTGGTGCGCACGGCGCCGGCGGCGGTCTCGGGGGAGAGGCCGGTGGTCTGGGACGGGAGGGCAGCGCTCTTCTCGCTGAGGATCACAGCTTCAATCTCCGGTTCTCGGTGATCGTGACGTGGTGTTCGGCGTGCTCAGGCGGCGCCGCCGCCGTGGTACCGGGCGCTGGTGCGGTGCCATGTGTGGCTGCCGCCCATCCAGGCCCAGACGCCGGTGAGGAACCGCTTCAGCTCGGGCGAACCGAGCGCGCAGAGCGCGGCGGACTCCGCCTCGATGGTGTGCATCAACTCGTCGTGGATGGCCGCGGCCTGGTCGACCGCCTCCTGGAGGGTGCAGCCCTCCTCGGCGGCGATCAGGTTGGGCAGGTTGGTGTCGGTCGGGTCCTCCTTGGCCATCGAGTACAGGTCGTTGAGGAGGACGTTGGCGACGCCCGCGTACAGGTACGTGCGGCGCACCCGGTGGTCGGCGAACTCGTGGGCGGGCAGCTCGTATCCGCCGACCGGGTCGACCAGGACCATGCAGGGGAAGAAGGCGTTCTCGTAGCGGTGGAGCAGGTACTCCCACACGGCCGGCCTGCGGCCGGACATCCGCCACTCCGCCTCCTGGCCGTAGCCGACGAACATGACCGCCAACTCGTGGCGCAGCCGGGCGACCTGGGTCGGGTTGGCGATCGTGCCGAGCAGCGTCAGCGCGGAGCGGAACGCCTTCAGCACCGGCTCCGCGGCCACGACCTGCTCGAACTGCCCGTAGTAGCGCGGCGGCAGGCGGACCGGGTCGACGACCGCGTGGGCGAGCGCGACCCGGGGGCCGATCAACTCCGGCCGGGTGTCCTCGCCTTCGTCGACCCAGTGGTCGTCGACGGCCCATTCGGCGAGCCCGCACCGGGCGGCGGCGAGCAGCCGGTCGGCGTCGTCGGTGTCCGGGTGGGCGAGCATGAACAGCCGGCCGAAGTCGTGCGAGCGCAGCCGCTCCAACCGACCCTGGAACAGGCCCATCTCCTCGGCCCACGCTACCAGCCGGTCGTTGACGACCCGGCCCAGGGCCGGATCGTCCCGGGACGCCTCCGGGCAGTACAGCGGCGGCACGGTCACGCTCCCGCCGGACCCGCCTTCGGCCGTCGAGTCCGCCCCGCCGGACGGTCCTTCGGCGGCCGGGCCCGATCCGATAACGGCGCCCGGTCCGGCAACCGTGCCCGATCCGGCGGGCGGACCGGGGAGGTCGGCGGCGACCGGGCCGCCCGGAGGGGCGGACTCGGCCGGTTCGGCCGGTTCGAGTACCGCCCCCTCGGGCGGGATGTCGCGGAACAACCGGACGGCCGTGGTGCCGGGGCCGGCCGGGCCCGCCAGGATGCGTCCCAGCAGCCCCTCGTCGAGGTGCAGCATCGTGGTTCCCGTCCTTGCCTACGCGCGCGGAGCCGCGATGTCGACGTTCTCGAGGACGCCGATCGCGTCCGGCACCAGGATCGCCGCCGAGTAGTAGGCGGTGACCAGGTAGGACATGATCGCCTTCTCGTCGATGCCCATGAACCGCACGTTGAGGCTCGGCTCGACCTCGTCCGGAAGGCCCAACTGGTGCAGGCCGACGACGCCCTGGTTGTCCTCGCCCATGCGCATGGCCATGATCGAGGTCGTGTGGCCGTCCTCGACCGGCAGCTTGCCGCACGGGTAGATCGGCACCCCACGCCAGGCCGGGATCCGGTGGCCGTTGCGGTCGATGGTGTCCGGGTACAGGCCGCGCCTGTTGCACTCGCGGAAGAAGGCGGCGATGGCCTTCGGGTGGGCCAGGAACAGCGTGGTGCTGCGCCGCATGCTGAGCAGCTCGTCCATGTCGTCCGGGGTCGGCGGCCCGGACCAGGTGCTGATCCGCTGGTCGTAGGCGGTGTTGTGGAGCAGGCCGAACTCCCGGTTGTTGACCAGCTCCCACTCCTGCCGCTCGCGGATCGCCTCCACGGTGAGCTTGAGTTGCTGCTCGGTCTGGTTCATCGGCTGGTTGTAGAGGTCGGCCACCCGGGAGTGGATCCGCAGGACCGTCTGGGTCAGGCTCAGGTCGTACTCGCGCGGGGCGAGTTCGTAGTCCACGAAGGTGTTCGGGATGACCGGCTCGCCCTCGTGGCCGGCGCTGAGGTCGATCGGCGCCTCGCCCTTGCTGTTCGTGGCGCGCTGCGAGTCGGCGACGAACTGCTCGATGTGGGCCCGCAGCTGGGGCGCCCGGTCGAACAGGTCCAGCACCCCCGACCACGGCAGCACCATGATCGTGCCGGACGTCGACGCCTGCGCGGTGGCCAGCCACAGTGGATCGCTGGTCAGCACGGCCTCGTCGCCGAGGTGGTCGCCGTCGGTGGCCACGCCGAGGACGGTGGTGTCCCCGTACTTGCCCGTGCTCAGCCGGTTGATCCGGCCGTGGGCGACGATGAACACCTCCTCGATGGGCGCGCCCTCCTCGACGATCACCTCGCCGGCGTGGAACTCCCGCACCTGGAACCGGGAGGCGAGCTCCGCCAGCACGGCCGGGTCGTCGAAGTCCCGCAGGGCTGGGATCTCCCGAAGCGTCTCGGGCACGATCCGCACGTCGTCGGCCCCGCCCTGCACGAACCCCACACGCCCGCGCCCCACCGCGAGCGTCAGCCTCCGGTTGACGCGGTAGGTGCCGCCGGCGACGTTGACCCACGGCAGGTTCTTGAGCAGCCAGCGCGAGCTGATGCCCTGCATCTGCGGTGTGGACTTCGTCGTCGTCGCCAGGTTCCGCGCGGCGCGCGTACTGAGGCTCTGCTGATCGGGAGTGCCGTCGACCCCTGCGGACCCCGCGGGGCTCTCCGTGGCCTCCATGGACATGAGTGCGACCTCCTTGGTCAATGCCGTGATTCCAGTAAGCGGGACGGAAGTTGGGCGTGGGGGTGGCGCGAGGGGTGGGGGTGTTGAAAGTTCGGCGCCGTTGAACGGGCGGCGGCGACGTGGTGCCCCACGACGTGACGCCCCACGACGTGACGCCTACGGGGTGTGCAGGCGGGCGAGGACGGCTCGGCCCGACGCGGTGGCGCGGAACGGCCGCAGGCGGCTGCGCAGGGTGCGGACCGCGCGGTCCGCGCGGGCGCTGCGCAGCAGGGGGTAGTCGTCGAGGAAGGTGTGCCAGGCCGTGCAGGCCTGGTCCAGGGAGCCGCCGTCCAGGAGGAGTTCGCCCAGGCGGGCGGCGCCCACCCCCGCGCGCCCGGGCGCTCCTCCGGGCGGGGGCGTTGCAGGG
>NZ_BBPQ01000003.1:8759-69851 GCF_000787855.1 Streptacidiphilus anmyonensis
TCGCCCAGGCGGGCGGCGCCCACCGCGCGCGCCCGGCGCTCCTCGGGCGGGCGCAGTTGCAGGGACCGACGCAACGCCGCGACCGCGCCCGCCCGGTCGCCGAGCGCGCTGAGCACCTCCGACTCGTGGTGCTCGTGCGCCGCCCGGTGGTACTCGCCGCCCCCCTCGGAGCGGCCGAGCAGCTCCGCCGATCGCTGGAGCACGGTCAGCGCGCGTCTGCGATCGCCGCGCGCGGCCGCCGCCACGGCCAGTTGGCCCGTCACCGAGGCGGCGAGCCACGTCGGCAGGCGGACCCGCTGTGCGGAGGCGGCCTCGGCCAGGTCGAGGGCGTGTTCGCGGTGGCCGAGCTCCTGGGCCTGGACGCTGAGGGCGCACAGTGCGGCGGCCTGCCCGGGAGCGTCGTCGGCCTCGACCGCGAGCAGAGTGGCGGTCTGGTAGTAGCCCTGGGCGACGCCGTGCCGCTGCTCGTCGAAGCACATGGACCCGGCGAGGCAGGCGAGCGCCGAGGAGACGAGCAGCAGCTCGCGTCGCGCCTTGGGCGCGGCCGGCGCGGCGAGCCACGCGGCGACGCTGCTGCGCAGGAAGCCGGTGAGAGCGGCGCGCGAGTGACCGCCGCCGAAGGCGGAGTCGACGGTGGTGAAGGTGCGCAGCATGTCCTGCGCCGACCGGACGTGCGCGACGGTGACCCGGTCGTTCGACGTGCCGGAAGCGTGGGCGGGTCGGGTGGCCGCGCTGTGCGGGGCGGCTAAGGGGAAGGAGGCCGGTGCGCCCAGCCGGTAGGGGCGGGTGCGCTGCGCCGCTGCGTCAAGCTCGGTGAGGTCCAGCAGGGCCGTTCGGGCAGGCGGAACGTTTTGCCGGGCGCCGGCCCCGATCCGGGCGTCCGCCGCGCCGTCCGTCCCGCCGTCCGTCCCGCCGTCCGCCACGGCGGTACCGGGGACGTCCGCGGCGGCGAAGCCCACGTCGGCGAGGCCGAGCTGGCGTCCCACCTGCCGGGCCAGGGCCTCGGCGACGATGGAGGCGACGGCCGTCGGCGGGCGCGTGCCGCCCATCCAGTGGGCGACGGAGGTGCGGTCGTACCGCAGCGTCAGGCCGATCTCGGCTCCCGCCCGGTTCACGGCGCGGGCCAGTGCGGCCCCGCTCCAGCCGACCTCGTGGGCGAGCGCCCGCAGGCGTGCGTTGGGGTGCCGTGGCGCCATGGTCGTGCGGACCTCCGGTCCTGGTGGGTGCTGACGGTGCCGGCATCGGTCGCGGGCCCTCGTCGGATTCATGGACCGTGCGCCCCCGCCTGACGCGCGGCCGGCGCAGCGCACGGGAGCACGACCGGGCGCGCTCCCCGAGCCGCGTGCAGCGCATGACAAGTCGTGTGCGATCACTGACCCGATCTTGTTCGACGTGCGCACCTCGCATCCTCGGCCGCAAGGCGATCACGTCGGCTTGCCAGTCGACCAAGATCGATCAAGCACGCTCGATCGCGGCGTCGAAGCCGGGGGAGAGAGCCAGCGCGCGAGGGGGGTGCGTCAGCGCATGTTCGAGCGCGTACTGAATCGGCGTGCGCCCCCCGCGTGACCCCTCGTCTCCACCATCCGGGCCAGCCCGGCGCGCGCCCCGCCCGGGCCCGCGCGATGCTGACGATCCGACGGCTCGTCACCCGAGCCGCGCCCTCCGGTCAGAGAGGAACCGGTGATGGCACAGCAGGAGCTGTGGGCGCCCCCGCCCCCGATGCCGAACACCGAGGTGGTCCCGGAGCTCGACCTGCCCGCACCGGACGCCCAGCGCCGCTGGACCATCCTGCTGCGCTGGCTGCTGGCGGTGCCGCAGTACGTCGTGCTGGTCGTGCTCGAGATCATCGGGTTCTTCGCGGTCGTGGTCGGCTGGTTCGCCGCCCTCGTGCTCGGCCGGCTGCCGGGGCCGATCGCCCGCTACCTGGTCGGGCTGCTGGTCTACCGGACGCGCGTCTACGCCTACAGCATGCTGCTGGTCGACCGGTACCCGCCGTTCGCCTTCGACGCGCCCGGCTACCCCGTGCAGGTCGACGTGCGCCCGGCCGAGCTGAACCGGCTCGCGGTGCTGTTCCGACTCATCCTGATGATCCCGGTGGCGATCCTCCAGAGCCTGGTCACCTCCGGCTGGTACGCGCTGTGCTTCTTCTTCTGGCTGATCGCGCTGGTCCTCGGCCGCCTGCCGGAGCCGGTCTTCGGGGCGACGGCCGCGACCGCGCGCTTCGCGATGCGCTTCGGCGCGTACGCGTCGATGCTGACCGCGGCCTACCCCAAGCGCCTCTTCGGCGACGAGTCGCTCGCGCTGGTCGAGCGGCGCTCGGCGAGCCGGCCCCTGCTGCTGTCGGGCGGGGCGAAGGTGCTGGTGGTCGTCTTCCTGGTGCTCGGACTGGTCAACGTCGGCTGGAGCTCCGCGGTGCAGTCGCAGGACAACGGCACCACGACCACGACCACGACGGTCACCACGGTCGGCGCCGGTCCCATCCGCTGACCCGGGGCGGCTGCGCCCGGCCGGATATGGCAGGGTCTGCGGCATGAGTCTCACCGACGAGCTGTGGTCCGACATCGAGTCGATCTACGCCGAGATCCTCGCGCACCCCTTCGTGCGCGGGCTCACCGACGGCACCCTGCCGCGCGCGGCGTTCCGGCACTTCGTCGAGCAGGACTCGCTCTACCTGCGCGACTACGCCCGCGCCCTCGCGCTGTGCGGGGCGCGAGCCCCGCAGACCTCGGCGCTCCAGGCCTTCGTCGAGGACGCGGTGGGCGCGCTCGCCGCCGAACAGGAGATGCTGGCCGGCTTCGGCGCGGAGCTGGGCGACGAGCCTCCCCCAGCCTCCGGCCGGGGGTACCCCCAGGAGCTCGTGCTGCCCACCACCCGCGCCTACACCAGCCACCTGCTGGCCGTCGCGCACGGGGGCAGCTACGCCGAGGCGGTCGGCGCCGTGCTGCCGTGCTACTGGATCTACGCCCGGGTCGGCGAGCACCTGCTCGCCAAGTCCTCCCCGGACCCGCTCTACGCCCGCTGGATCGCCGCCTACGGCGACGAGGCCTTCCAGTCCGTGGTGCGCCGCGTGCTGGAGCTGACCGACGCGCTGGGCGCCGAGGTCTCCCCGGTCGAACGGGACCGGATGCGCGAGCGGTTCACGACCTCCTCCCGTTACGAGTGGATGTTCTGGGACGCGGCGTGGCAGGGCGAGCGTTGGCCCGTCTGACCCCGCCGACCCCGTTGGCCCGGCCGGCCCGGCCTGGAAGGCGACGCGTCGCGCTGACCCTGCTCGCCGCGACGGTCGTGGCGGCCGGCGCGGTGACGGCGGTGCTCGGGGTCGCCCGCGTGCAACACCTCGCCTCGCACGTGCTCACGGGAGCCGATCCCTTCGCCGCGCTGTCGCCCGTGCTCGCGGCCGCGCTGTTCCTGCTGCTCTACGCTGCCGCCACGGTCGTGCTGGTGCCCAAGCCGGTGCTGAACCTGGCAGCGGGCGCGTGGTTCGGGTTGGCCGAGGGGCTGCCCCTGGCGGTCGCGGCGACGACCCTCGGCGCGTCGGCCTCCTTCGCGCTCGGCCGTGCGGCCCTGCGCGGGCGGCGCTTCGCGTTCCTGGAGCGGCGCGGCTGGTCCGCGCTCGACCGGGAGCTGCGCGACCACGGCTTCCGTTCCGTGCTGGCCCTGCGGCTGCTGCCGGTCCTGCCCTTCGCCGCCGTCAACTACGGCTGCTCGGTGGGCGGCACGCGCCCCGCACCGTTCGCGGCGGCGACCGCGCTGGGCGTCGTCCCCGGCACGGCCGCGCTGGTCCTCGCCGGCGCGACGGCCTCCGCCCCCAGCCAGACCGGCACCTGGGCCTCGCTGGGCGCCCTCGTCCTGCTGACCGCCGTCACCCTCGCCCCCCGCCTGCGCCGCCGCGCCCCGCTGCCGCGGTAGGCCCGGGGCCGGGCCTCGCGCCGTTCTTGGCCGACCGCCATGAACCGCCATGAACCGCCATGATGGGACGCTGGCATGATGTCCGTGACGGGGGAGGACGCGACGGCATGCGCGCGATGAGGGCGCCCGCCATGGGCGGGTGGACGCGCTGGATCTGGGCGGTCGGCTTCGCCGAAGGCACGGCCGTGCACGCCTGGTACCTGCTCCAGGGCGGCCTGCACGCCTACCGCGGCGAGCCGCCGGTCGTCCAGCTCTGGTTCCAGGCCCTGCTGTTGCTCGACCCGCTGGTCGTGCTGCTGGCGCTGCGGAGAGCCCCGGCGGCGGCCTGGCTGGGCGCGGTGGTGATGCTGGGCGACCTGGCGGCGAACTGGTGGGTCTGCTGGGCCGACCTGCTGCGCCACCCCGCCGCCTACGCCCGCCCCTACGGCCTGTCGGCCATCACGGCCTTCGGCCTTTTCGTGCTCGTCACGGCCGTTCCCCTGCGGCGCGCGTTCACGGGTTCCGGCGTTCTTCCGCGCGAGGCCGCTCGACCGGTCGGCTGAGGGGCGGGCGCGTCGACGGCGGCGCGCCCGCACCGGTCACTCGTTGTGCAGCACCCTGGCGATCGTCAGGCGCGCCGCCGCTCGGGACGGGACGAACGCGCCGAGGGCGGCCAGGGCGACGCCGGACAGCACGAGCAGGACCAGACCGGCCGGATGCCAGACATCCCGCATGGAGGGCGGGAAGTCGATGCCGCCGCCCCGGCCCGTCAGCGGCAGGACGAGGGCGTGGGCCAGGACGCCCAGCGGCACCCCGACCACTCCGCCGACCAGGCCCAGCGCGGCCATCGAGACGACCGTCATCGCCGTGACCTGACGTGGCGTCATGCCGATGGACTTGAGCACCCCCAGATCCCTGCGACGCTCCCGTGTGTTCAGGACGACGGTGTTGAACACCCCGAGCGCCGCCACCGCGCCGAGCAGCAGGGTCAGCACCGAGGCCGAGCCGACCGCCGTGACCGACGCGGCGTTGACCGTCTCCTTGGCCGACGGGTGGAGGCCGGGGTCGGCGGCGCGCACCGCGCGCTGGTAGGCGTCGACGCTCGTGCCCGGGGCCAGCTTCACCAGGTACTGGCGGCCCGTGACGCCGGGGGCGAGCGCGGTCGCGGTGGTCCAGTCGGTGGAGAGGTAGTCCGGATCGCCGGAGAGGCTCTCGCCGACGACGGTCACCCGCTCCTCCCGGCCCGCCGTCCGCAGGGTGAGCCGGTCTCCCACCGAGAGGCCGTGCAGGTTCAGGAAGCCCGGGGTGACGACGACCTCGCCGGGGCCGTCGAACCACCGGCCCCGGACCACCATCGTGCCGAGGTCGGACGAGGTCCCGCGGTAGGCCGTCAGCGTCAGTCCCTGGGCCGCCCCGGCCAGGCGTACCGGCACGTACGCGGACGGCGTCACCTGCGTGGCGCCGGGCAGCGCGGCGAGCAGTGCCTGGATCTGCGGGTCGGTGTGCGTCGGCGGGGTCGTGCCCACGTCGGCACGGCCGGCGTTGACGACGACCTGGTAGGCGCCGCCGCCTTCCGCCGCGTCACCGAACGCGGTGACCGTGGCGGCCAGCCCGGTCGAGAAGGTCACCGTCGTCACGCCGAGCACCACCGCGGCGAGCGTCAGCGCGCTGCGCCCCGGCCGGGCGAACGGCAGGCCCAGACCGAGGCTCACGGAGCGCGGCAGCCGGGACCCGGTCAACGCGCGCTGGATCCGCAGGGCGCGCCCCCCGCGCTGCACGCTGCCCGCGCTGACGGCCCGCGCGGCGGGCAGGCCGCGCGCCCGCAGGGAAGGCGCGAGCGCGGCGAGCAGCACCAGGGTCGGCACGCCCAGCAGGGCGACGATATCGACCCACGCGCTCAGTCCCACGCTGTCCGCGAGGTAGGCGCCGGTGATCCCGTTGCCGAGCAACTGCTCCATCAGCGGTTGTTCCGTCAGGTCGCCGAGCACGACGCCCAGGGCGCAGCCGACCAGTGCGGGTGCCGAGACCATCACCAGATAGACCGCGACGACCTGGTTCGGCGTGAAGCCCAGCGCCTTCAGCATCCCGATGTGGCGGAAGCCGGAGACCACCGCGCCGCTCACCACGTTTCCCACGATCAGCACGGCGACGAGCAGGCCGAGGATGCCGAAGACCATGAGGAACGGCACGAAGGCGTTCGGACTGCTCTCGGAGCGCCGCTCCAGGCTCAGGTAGGACTCCGAGGCGGTGAGTGCGCCGCGCGGCACGGCGTCGGCGACCGCCCGCACGTCGGCCGCGACCTCGGCGTCCGTCCCGGCGTGGGCGAAGCGGTAGAGCATCTGCACCGATTCCGGGTGCAGCGCGGCGATCCGGTCCGGGGCGACCCACGCGTCCGCGGACTCGCTGACGCTGGACGCGAGACCGACCACGGTGAACCGGACGCCGGACAGGACCACCTGCCGTCCCAGCGCGGCGTGCGTCCCCTCGCCCAGGATCCCCGGCGGGGAACTGAACACCACCTCTCCCGGGCCCGCGGCCCAGCGACCCGCCCACAGGTTCACCCGGTCCACCGACCCGCCGGGCCCCGCCCGGCCCACGACCGTGACCGGGCCGGGGACATGGGTGACCACGGTGCGGTCCAGCGTCGCCAGCGCTTCGGGGAACGGGCCCGCGACGGCCGTGACGCCCGACGCGTGACCGGTCGCCGCGAGCTGCGCGGCCGAGACCCTCCCGGCGTCGAAGGAGGCCGTCACCTGTGAGCCCCGCTGCTGCGCGAAGGCCCGGTCGAACGGCGCGGACGCGGCGTCCAGCAGCCCGAGGGCGACCACGATCGTCATCGTCGACACCAGCACCACCACGCCGATGACGCCGGTCTGGAGCTTCCTGCGCCGTACCGCCGCACGGGCGACGGCCCATACGGCCGACGTGGCCCCCACGGTCCCCACGGCCCTCACAGTCCCCACAGCCTTCACAGTCCTCATCCGGCCCGCTCCAGGCTGCGCTCGCCGACCACGCGGCCGTCGGCGAGGTCGACGACGCGGTTGGCGCACCGCGAGGCCAGACGCCTGTCATGGGTGACCAGGAGCAGCGTCTGGCCGATCTGGTTCAGGTCCAGCAGCAGGTCCATCACCTGTTCGCCCGCGTGGCTGTCCAGCGCCCCGGTCGGCTCGTCGGCGAGCAGCAGTGCCGGACGGTTCATCAGTGCCCGTGCCACCGCGACCCGTTGGCGCTCGCCTCCGCTCAGTACCGCCGGGTACGCGTTGCGGCGGTCGGCGATGCCGAGCTCGTCCAGCAGCTCCTGGGCGCGTCGGCGCGCCTGCCGGGCCGGAGTCCCGGTCAACTGGGCGGCGAGGGCGACGTTGTCGAGGGCCGAGAGGTCGTCGAGCAGGTTGAAGAACTGGAACACCATGCCGATCCGGCGACGCCGGAAGAGCGCGAGACCGGTCTCGTCCAGCCCCGTCAGGTCGTCGCCGTGGACGACGACCCGCCCGGAGCTCGGCCGGTCCAGGCCGGCCACCATGTTGAGCAGCGTGGACTTGCCGCAGCCGGAGGGGCCCATCACCGCGACCGCCTCCCCGCTGCGGATCTCCAGGGAGACCCCGTCCAGCGCCGTGGCGTCGCCGTACTCCTTGCGCACGTCCTCCAGTCGCACCACCGTCCTCGGCGGCGAAGGGGCGTCGGGGGCGGGCTTGTTCGCTGGTCGACTCGTCATGCCAGGAAACGTAGAGCCGGCGTCGCGGGCCGGGCATCCCACCCAGGTTGCAACCGGGCCGCCTTGTCATCCCGTGGATGTAGGCGCGTGCATCCGCCGTAGGACGCGCGTCGCGGCAGGATCTGCCAGGGTGGCGTGGTGCGGGGAACATGGTGGGACTGGCTGGTCGGCGCCCTGGTGGCGGCCTGCGTCGGGGCGGGGTGGCTGGCAGCTGCCTGGGCGCGGGAGCGCCGTGCGCGGCTTCGGGCCCTCGGCGATCGGGGCTGGCTGCTGGAGCGGGAGCGGGAGAACGCGGCACGGGCCGCCGTCGCGGCGGAGCGGGCGCGGATCGCACGCGAGCTCCACGACATCGTCAGCCACAACGTCAGCCTGATGGTCGTTCAGGCGAGCGCCGCGCGGGAGGTGCTGACCGTCCTGCCCGACGAGGCGGCGTCGGCGCTGCGCGCGGTGGAGGACGCGGGACGCGACACGATGACGGAACTGCGGCACCTGCTGGGCCTGCTGGCCCCCGCCCAGGACGGATCCGAGCCGGAGGAGGACCAGACGTCCGTGTCTGACGGCCCGTCCTTCGGCCCTTCGCAGGAGGGCCCGCTGGGGTTCGACGGACTCGGGCCGCAGCCCGGTCTGGACCGGCTCGGCTCGCTGGTCGACCGGGTCTCCTTCGCCGGGGTACCCGTCGAGGTGCGGATTCTCGGCACGCCCCGGGGGCTGCCGGCCGGCGTGGACGTGACCGCGTTCCGCATCGTGCAGGAGGCCCTCACCAACGCGCTGCGCCACGGTGACGGCGGCGCAGCGGAGGTGACGGTGCGTTATGCCGATGCCTCGCTGCGGGTCGAGGTGCTCACCACCGGCTCCAGCGTCCTCTCCGGTGGGGCCGCGCCCGCCGCGTCCGCCAACCCCGGCGCGGGACGCGGCCTGACGGGACTGCGTGAACGGGTCGCCGTCTACGGCGGCGACCTCGACGCCCGCCGCCGTCTCGGCGGCGGCTACCGCGTCCGAGCCCGGATCCCGCTGGAGCGCGCATGAGCGCGGACGGGCCGCGGTCCGCGGGAGCGGTCGAGCCGGAGGCGACGCCGGCGACGGAGGTGGCCGCCGAGGGCGTCCGGGCGCCGCGCGTCGTCATCGCCGACGACCAGGAGTTGATCCGCACCGGCTTCCGCCTGATCCTCACCAGCCGCGGCATCGAGGTGGTCGGCGAGGCGTCCGACGGCGCCGAGGCGGTGGCGGCAGCCCGCAGGCTGCGACCGGACGTCGTGCTGATGGACATCCGCATGCCCAACCTCGACGGCCTGGAGGCCACCCGCCAGGTCCTGGCCCTCGACCCGACGTGCCGGGTGCTCATCCTCACCACCTTCGACCTCGACCGCTACGTCTACGCCGCCCTGGCGGCCGGGGCGAGCGGTTTCCTGCTGAAGGACGTCACGGCGACGCACCTGGCCGCAGCGGTCCGCCTCGTCGACACGGGCGACGCCCTGCTGGCCCCCTCCATCACCCGCCGCCTGGTGGAGCGCTTCGCCTCTCCCGACCGGGCGGCCGGCCCGGCGGCCGCGTCGGCCGGCACCGCCCACTCCACGCTCTCGGTTCTGACGCCACGCGAACGGGAGGTGCTGACCCTCGTCGGCAGGGGTCTGTCCAACGGTGAGATCGCGTCGGTCCTGACGCTGAGCGAGGCGACGGTCAAGACGCATGTGGCCCGGATCTTCGCCAAGCTGGGCCTGCGGGACCGCGCACAGGCGGTCGTGCTGGCGTACGAGACCGGACTGATCAGGCCCGGTGGTTGAGAGCGCCGCTCCTGCGGCCGACGGTCAACTCCCGGCCAGGAGGCGGGCTCCGAGGGTCGTGCAGGTGTGGCGGGCGAACTTGCCGTCGCGGGTGGTGGCCACCAGGCCGGCCGCGCGGAGGGTCTTGGCGTGGTCGGAGGCGGTGGCGGCGCTGATGCCGATCTGGCGGGCCAGACCGCCGGTGGTCTGCGGGTGGGCGAGCAGTTGCAGGACCTGGGCGCGGGTCGGGCCGAGCAGGGCGGCGAGGGGGCCGGAGCCCGACCCCTGCGGCGGGATCAGGGGGAGCGGCGTCAGCGCGGGGTAGACCAGCAGCAGTGAGCCGTCCGGGTGCGCGGCGCGCAGCGGCGTGCCCCGCCACAGCAGGGACGGCACCAGGGTGAGGCCCCGCCCGGTCAGCCTCAGGTCGACCGTCTCCCCGGCGCGGGGCAGCCGCAGGACCGCCCCGCTCTCCCATCCGGCGCCGGGCACAAGGCCGGCGAGCATCGCCTGCAGCCCCTGCGCGATGAGGACCTGGCCCCGCCAGGCGACGTCGGCGGCGAAGCCCGCCTGGATCCGCGGCCACCACGGCGGCAGGACCCGGTGCACGAGCACGTCCAACGACATGCCCAACTCCCGCCAGGCGCGGGCATCCCCGGCCGCGAGCGCCGAGGCCTGCACCGGCATCCGGCGGAAATCCCGCCATACGTACCGCAGTTCCTCGGCGGCCTCGCCGCGTCGAGTGCTGAGCACCTGGGCCAGCGCGTCGTCGGCGTCGGCGATCGGAGGATCGAGGAAGAGCGGTCCCAAGCCGTCGTCCGGCCGCAGCAGTTCGAGCAGCGCGCTGACGGGGGAGGGGAGTTCGAGGGCGATCCGGTGCCGCCACCGCGTCAGCGCGGGATCGGGGCTTCCGGCGCGGACCAGCGTCAGCGCCAACACGCCTTCCAGCAACGGCGACGGCGCGGGCGCGAAGCGGACCCGGAGGAGGTCGTCCGGCGTGAGGTGCAACCGCAGCATCGCCATCTCCTCCGGCAGGACGTCGAATTCAGCCTGGCACGATTCGGCTGCGGTCGAAAGGATCGCGCGGCGCCGGCCGTGGTCGCAGGCTCGGTGCATGACCACATCCAGAACGTGCCGCGCCGTCGGTGTCCTGCTCACCGGCGGCCTGGCCCTCGGCCTCGCCCTTCCGGCGACCGGGACGGCGAGCGCCTCGCCGGCCGACCAGCCAGGACCTTGGCAGCCCTACCGCAGCAGCACCTTCACGGACCCGGCGGGCAACGCCTGCGCCTTCACGCTGACCGGCGTCCCCGTCGCCGACCGCGAGAAGATCCGCACGCTGGCCGTGGACGGTTCGGGGGCGCCCACGGAGCAGGAGATCACGGGCCAGCTCGTGGTCCGCTACACGAACGAGTCCACCGGTCGTTCGGTGGACGAGAACCTGACCGGGACGGCGTGGCTGTACTACCACGCCGACGGCAGCCAGACCTGGGTCGTCTCCGGGCACCTCGGCCTGGGCATCCACCCGGGCAACCCCTACTCGGCGCCTGGTTACTGGATCCTGACCGGTCACCTCACCCTCCAGATCGACGCCGCTCACCACCCCTACGTCGCTTCCCACGACGGCCCGACGGAGGATCTCTGCGCCGACCTGACCTGACCCGGGCCGCCCACCGGTCGCCCGAGCCCGAACCGAGCCGCCCTGGTCCCACCCCAGCCGGTCCAGGCCGGGCCTGGCTCGCCCCGAGCAGAGCCGGGCAGGCCTGGCCCGAGTCGCTTTGACCCCAGAGGATCCGTGTCCAGCGGCCCCGAGTCGGTTCGCCCCGGTCGGTCCGTCCTGGCCAGGAGCCGTGGGACTCAGCCTGAGGCCGCCCTTCCGGCTCGCCATGGCCGCGTCGGCCCGCGTCGGCCCGCGTGGGCCCGCCTCGGCCCTGCCTTCCCGCCTTGCCCTGGCGCGCAGGGCCTGGCACGGAGCCCGGCAGCCCTGGCCCAGCCGATCGGCGCCGCCCGGCCTGCCCGGCCTGGCGCGGAGCCCGGAGGCGTCACTCGGCCGCCCGAGTGGTGCAAAACGGACAATCTTTCCGCGTGGGACCCGCCGTCGCGGGTGGCGACGTGCTTACCGTGGGCCGATGCGAGGTGTTGCATGGTGGGCGGTGCTGTCGTCGGTGCTCGCGCCCGTGGTGCTGGTCAGCGGCTGGCTCGTGTCGGCGGCCCTCCAGGGGCCGGGATACGACCCCCAGACGGACACCATCAGCGAACTGGCCGGCAGTGGAGCCGTTGATCCCTGGATGATGGCCGGGGCCATCGGCACGCTCGGCGTGTGCCATCTGGTGACCGCGCTGGGTCTGCGTGCGGCGGGCGCCCTGGGGCGGATCGCCCTGGCCCTCGGGGGAGTCGCGGCGGTTCTGGTCGCCTTCTCCCCGGTGCCCATGAGCGGCGGCTCGATGCGGCACAGCAGCTCCGTCGTGGTCGGCTACGCCTTCCTCGCCGTCTGGCCGGCGCTCGCGGCCTTCCGCCGCCGAGACCGGCAGGCGTGGGCACTGCGGCCCGCGCTGGCCGTGGCGGTGTCGGTGCTGTTCCTGCTCGGGGCGCTCTGGTTCGCGGACGAGGAGTGGGGCCACGGCGACGCCGGGCTCGTGGAGCGGGTGCTGACCTCCGGGCAGGCGCTGTGGCCGCTGGTCGTCGTGGCCTCCT
Organism: Streptacidiphilus anmyonensis; assembly: GCF_000787855.1. Taxonomy (GTDB): domain Bacteria; phylum Actinomycetota; class Actinomycetes; order Streptomycetales; family Streptomycetaceae; genus Streptacidiphilus; species Streptacidiphilus anmyonensis. The sequence continues at coordinate 20,808 of NZ_BBPQ01000003.1, forward strand.
GCCTGATGCCCGAGTGGTCCCGCCATCTGGCCCCTGAGCTGGTCGCGGAGCCGGTCGCGATCCGGGATGCCTGGCAGGGCAGCCGGGTGCAGTCTGGAGGCATGAGCGCGAAGACACTGGTCACCGTGCATGCGGTGGTGCCGGGAGCACGCCCCTTCCGCCGCGTCGAGATCCAGGGCTACGACGCCGGCCCGGCCTTCCGCCCCGAGGACGTGCTGCGCCTGTGCCGCGACCGTGGGCACCACGACGTGAACCTGGACGACCCCGCGCAGGTGACCTGGGTCGGCGGCGGCGCGGGCACATGGTCGTGACGGCCGCGGCGAGCCCGGAGCGTTGACATTATGCAGGCAGATGCCTGCATAATCGAAGAGTGAGCCTGCCCCCGACAGAAGACCACGAGCCCCCGCCCGGTCCCGAGCCCGGCCTGGACGCGGTCTTCAAGGCGCTCGCCGACCCGACGCGCCGCCTGCTGCTGGACCGCCTGCGCGAGCTGAACGGCCAGACCCTGCACGAGCTCTGCGAGCGCCTCGCGATGACGCGCCAGTCCGCGACCCAGCATCTCGACCTGCTCGTCCAGGCGAACCTCGTCGTCGTGGTCCGACGCGGCCGGGAGCGGCTCCACTACCTCAATCCCGCGCCGATCCACGAGATCGAGCGGCGGTGGATCTCGGAGTTTGACCGTCCCCGCCTTCAGGTGATCAGCGCCGTCAAGCAACTGGCAGAGGAGCGCGCCATGAGCGTCCCCACCTACGTCTACGTCACTTACATCCGCGCCGGCGCCGAGCAGGTCTGGGAGGCGCTCACCTCCGCGGATCTGACCGCCCGCTTCTGGGGTCACGCCAACGTCTCCGACTGGCGGCAGGGCTCCCGCTGGGAGCACCGCCGCACCGACGGCTCGGGCGTCGCCGACGTCGTCGGCCGCGTCCTGGCGGCGGAGCCGCCCACCCGCCTGGTGATCACCTTCGAGGACGAGGGCGAGGGTGCGGACGCCGGCGGGGACGCCGGCGGGGACGAGCTCGCCGCCGCGTCGGTCGTCACCTTCCTGATCGAGCCGCACCAGGACATCGTCCGGCTCACGGTCACCCACGAGAACCTTCCCGACGCGAAGGCGCAGGACGCGGTCTCCCACGGCTGGCCGGCTGTGATGGCCAACCTCAAGTCCCTTCTGGAGACGGGCGAGGTGCTGCCGCAGCAGCCCTGGGAGATGGCCCCCACCAGCTGACGTCCCCGCGCGGGACGCCGCTGTGCCGAAGGTCTCACGGGCGGACTTCCCGTAGCGGGTCACCTCGCCCGGCGAGGACCGTATGTTGGAACGCATGTCCGAGATACGGTTCGCGCCCCTGGCGCGACTCGCCGACGCGTACACCGCGCGCATCGCGGAGTTCGCCTCCGAGCCCGGGTTCGCCGCGGCCGTGGACCAGCACGTGGCCGAGCTGCGGGAACGGCTGCGGGGTCCCTCGCCGGACCTGGCGGCCGAGGCGCCGGACCCCGAGGACCTCTCCGACTACGCGCTGGGTTTCCTGGACGCGCTGGACGAGATCGGCTGGCGCGAGCCCGTCGGTCACGACTACGCCGTGTGCCGCCTCACCGCTGTCTGCTGGCTGGTGCGCGAGCACCGGCTGCTGGAGCCGGACGCGCGCTGAGCCCGACGTCCGCTGAGCTGGGCCGTCGACGGGTCGTCGGCGGGTCGTCGGCGGAGCCCGGTCGGGGACGGACGGTCACTCGGAAGGCCACTCGCCCGGATGGTCCGCCCAGTGCACGACGGTGGCGTCGTCCGGAGCGGGGGAGAGGTCGGGGCGCTCCCGGCGCACCACCTCCTCGAACTGGCGCCGACTGGAGCAGGCCACGACGACCGGCGTGGTGCCGGGCCGCACGATGCGGACCTGACGGCTGTGCGCGTTCGGTTCCAGGGCGCCGACCTCGACGGGGTGGGCCGGGCGGCCCGGGTGCGGCGATCCCGCGTCTGCCTGAGTCATGCGTCCAGCTTCCGCCGCCTCGACCCCGCGCGCACGCCGTCGAGGAGGCGGCGAAGGCGCACGACGGAGGAGACGGCGGCTTGAGGAGACGGCGGTCTGAGGAGACAGCGGTAAAGGAGATGCCGCCGCGTCCTCGCCTGATCCACCATGGGGACGGCCCGCGCCACCCGCGAGCGACCACGCCGACCGAGGAACCCTCATGCGCAAGATCCCCACCCTGTTCCGACGTGACCCCGACGACCGCGCGCACGTCCTCCCCGAAGGCAACCCCGTGTGCCAGTGGGTCTTTGACGGAGAGGGCGTCGCGACGCGGAAGTTCGACGGCACCTGCGTGATGCTCGACGCCCAGGGCGAGTGGTGGGCGCGCCGCGAGGTCAAGCCCGGCAGGACGCCGCCGCCGAACTACGTCCCGGTCGAGACGGACGAGGTGACGGGGAAGACGATGGGCTGGGAGCCCGTCGCGCAGTCCGCCTTCGCGAAGTTCCACGCCGAGGCCCTGGCGAACACGACGTTGCGGGAGGGCCTGACCGGCACCTTCGAGCTCGTCGGCCCCAAGATCAACGGCAATCCGGAGCGAGTCGGGACGCACCGCCTCGTCGAGCACGCCACGGCCCTGACCGTGGACGTCCCCGAGCTCACCTTCGACGGCGTCCGGGCCGCCGTGCTCGCGCTCGCGGACGCGGACGGCTGCGAGGGTGTCGTCTGGCACCACCCGGACGGCGTCCGCTTCGCCAAGATCAAGGCGCGTGACTTCAGCGCGTGAACGGGCTCCCCAACGTCAGCTACCGGAGCCGGCGTTGGAGTTGATGATGTCCTGGATCAACCCGGCTCCGGGGAAGTCGGAGTAGACGATTCCGTAGCGGTGGTGCGTGCCGGACGTCGCGTTCATCTTCTGCATGGCGAGGACGTTCGTCCCCTGGAAGGCCACGGAGCAGGTGCCCAGGAAGCAGTTCACGCTGGGGTATTCCGGGATGCAACTGGACGAACCGCCGCACGAGTTGATGATGCCACGGGTCCATCCGGTGAGCAGGTCGGGCGCGCCGGTCCCGGGGCTGGAGTGGCCGCTGGCGACGAAGTAGGGGAACGACCCGCCCGAGCCGCTCAGGAAGTTGACGTAGGTCTCGGTGGCCGGCCCGGAACTGGCCGCGTCGAGCTGCGCCGCGACGCTGTGCCACTTGTTGGCCAGGTCCCAGTTGTTGGACAGGGTGTAGTTGTCCTGGACCGACCAGTCGCTGTTGTTCCAGGGGATTCCCTCGCGGGTGGACGAGGAGAAGTCCTGCAGCACCACGATCTTGCCCCGGATGTCGCCCAACTGCGGGTCGTCGCTGCTGCCGCGGTAGACGTGCGGGTCGGCGGCGAGGTAGCTGTGCACCTGGTCGGCGAAGTCGGTGACGGTCTGCTCCTCCTTGACGCGCATGAGGATGGACTCGGTGGGGTGCGCCTGGAGGAAGGCGTCCGCGGTGGCGAGCACGTCGTTCTGGAAGTCCTGCCCTTGCCGGGCGATGCCGTGGTAGAGCTCCAGACGGCCGGAGTACTCGCCCAGCCGGATGTCCCAGGCGCGGATGCCCGAGTTCAACTGCGTCGCCAGGTTCATCGACTGCGTGAAGGCGATGTCGCCACCGAAGACGGACGAACCGCTGTCGTGGGTGCCGGGGAGGGACATCTCGCTCAGCAGGGTCGAGTCGGACAGTCGGGCCATCCAGTCGGTGGCCGTCAGGCCGATGGTGCCGTCGTGGGAATAGCCTGGAGTCTGGTCGGCAAGCGCGGGCGTGGCCACGGCACCGGCCAGGCAGGTCAGCGCGGCCGCCAGAAGTGCCGCACGTGAGGCAACGCGGCGAGCTCCGATCATGTGGTGCCCCCTCGGGTCGTTGAGCCGGACCCGACTCGGTCGAGTCGGGTTCCAGGCGGGTGGATCGGGCTCGCACAGTCAGGCCGGGTACGGCCTGTGGCAGCCCAACACCGGTCGTCCGGCGGGAAGTTACCGGTTCGTAACAGCCGCGGACGACGCGTATCCTCCCAGGGGACCTCACCGCTCGCAATGGGCACATCCAGATCCCGGGCCCGGCTCATGCCGGTGTGTACAGCACCGCACCGACCACCCAGAGCACGGCCGGTACCGCGAACAGGGCCGCCACCACAACGGCCAGCAGCGGCCGACGCCGACCGAACACCCGGATCCGGGCCAGAAGCGCCCAGACCCCTGCGGCGAACACCAAGTCCACCAGCGCCTGAACCTGCATCACACACCCCCAAGCGAAGTCTCCGCAGCGTAGACCACACGCCCCTGCGCCGACTTCTGTGGGGAGATCAGAGACGTTCCCGCGTTCGGAATGTGACTCGGCGTTGGGACCCTCTTCCCATGTCGTTGGGACGAAGGGCATCGCAGGCGTGTCCAGGCAGGACGCCGGCATGGGTCGGGCACCCGGTCACCCTGGTGGCGGGCCTGGTGCTGGCCGTGAACGACCACGTCCTCAAGGAGGCGCTGCCCGGTCTGCTCACCGGCAAGCTCAGTGATGTCGCGGGGTTGGTGGCGGTTCCGCCGCTGCTGGCGTTGCTGTTCGAGAGCGTGGGTCGTCGGTCCGGGGACCGGATCGCGGCCGCGGCGCTGTTGGCGACCGGGGTCGGATTCGTGGTCGTGAAGTCGTCCGCGTCGGCCGCCGCCGCGGCGTCCGGGATGTGGTCCTGGATGCTGCCTTCCCGGGTGGTCGCGGACCCGTGGGATCTGCTGGCCCTGCCTGCGCTCGGGGTCTCGTGGTGGGTGTGGACCCGCACGCGGCCTGCACGGACGCGCGGGCGGCTCGTCGCGCGGATCCGCGTCCTGGTGGCGGTTCCGCTGGTGGTGTCCGCCACCGTGGCGACGGCGTATCCCTGGCATCCGTACAGCGACGCGGTCGTCGGTACGAAGGACGGCGCGGTCGTGGTGCTGGAGTTCGGCGGCGCCACCACGACGTCCGAGGGAACCGTCCTCAGCTCGCGGGACGAGGGTGCGACGTGGCAGGAGGGCCCCGGCGGCGTTCCGAGCGCCTCGGCCGTACCGGGGCTCGTGGTGCGCACCCAGGCGTGCGTGCCGACCGATCCCGGCCGATGCTACCGAGTCGTGACCGGCCGACCCCTGGTCGAGCAGAGCGACGACGGTGGTCGCAGCTGGTCGACGGCCTGGGCGCTCTCCCCGGGGCGTGAGCGGTACCTGCGGCGCACCGGTGACTTCGGCGGCCCGGTCGCTGCGGGAACCCTGTCGTTCGCCTCGACCTCGCTGGTGGTCCTGCCCGCGTCGGGCGGCCACGTGGTCCTCGTCGCCGACCAGAACGACGGGCTGGTCGTGCGGGACGCGAGCGGGCACTGGGCGCGTCGCGGGCTGGCGCAGGCCGACCCGGATCCCTCTCGCGCGGCCCCGCTCACGGGATTCGGCAAGGGCATCGCCACCAGGTACCTGTTCGCCCTCGGCGCGGGCTGGCTCGCCGTCCTGGTCGGCCTCGCCGCTTCGCGCGTACGCCGGCAGGCGTCCCGAGCGGTCCTTGCCGCGCAAGGGCTGCGGGTCACGCTCGGTCTCGCCTGGCTGGTCGTGCTGGACGTGTTCGACCGGGTGGGCGGTGAGCCCTCGGCGATGCGCGTCGTCGTGCTGGCGGCGGTCGGCGCCGTCGTCCTCCTCGGCCTGTCGATCACCAGGCGGCGCCCGGCGGGCAGCCCAGCCGACGGCCCGGCCCTGCGCCGAACGCTCGCCGGTGCGGCCCTCGGCACCGGGCTCTTGACCCTCCTGCCCTTCCTGGGATGGACGGTCGCCCGCCCGGACAGCTACACCGTCGCGTCCGTCCTGTCCTTCCTGCTGCTGCTGGCGGGACTCGCCTGCTCCGGGGCCCTGGCCTGGCGACTGGCCGCCCCGGACGAGTGAGCTCCCGGAAGCCCGCCCCGGCGCGGACACCTGATGACGCGTCCGACCCGTCGTCACGGGTGCGTGGGACAGCACCGTGGTACAACACGAAGATGACCAGCGAGAGTTACCTTGCCGCCGCGGAGGCGGCCGTGTCGCTGTTGGCGCATCCGTCCGTGGCCGACGCATGGGACGAGCCCAGCGCCCTGAAGGGCTACGCCGTCAGCGGGCTCGCGGGCCATCTGGCCGGGCAGATCGGCGTGGTGGCCAAGGTGCTCGACGGCCCGGAACCGGACACCGAGCCCGTGACGCTGCTGGACTCCCTGCTTCAGGCCAGGTGGCTCGACGCCGACCAGGACGGCGAGGTCCACCGCGGGAGCAGGGGCCGCGGCGCGGAGTACGCAGCGGCCGGCCCGCAGGCGCTGGCGGCCCGGACCGCGGAGACGCTCGACCGGCTGCGCCGGGACCTGCCGCGCCAGTCCCCGCAGCGGGTGGTGCAGTTCCCGTGGGGCCCGCCCTCACTGAGCCTGGCCGACCTGCTGACCAACCGCCTGATGGAACTCGTCGTGCACCTCGACGACCTGGCGGTCAGCGTGGGCGTACCGACGCCCGAACTGCCCGCCGCGGCGACCGACGCCGTCGTCCGCCTACTGGCCACACTGGCGGCCAGACGGCACGGCTCCGTGCCCGTCCTGCGCGCGCTCACCCGCGCGGAACGTGCTCCGGACTCGATCGCCGCCTTCTGACCCCGTAGGTCGCGGGCCGTCCGCACGCCCGGCACGACGCGCCCGCCGGGGGACGGACTGGGATAGTGCCGTGAGGTCGGCAGTCGAGACGGAGGTGGCTGATCATGATCTGGGAGCGCTTGCTCGAGTACTGCCTGGCCAAACCCGGAGCCTGGCAGGACGAGCCGTGGGAGGGTGACGTCGTCGCCAAGGTGGGCGACAAGGTGTTCGCGTTCCTCGGTTCCCCGGCGGGCGATGCCATCGGCCTGAAGTGCGGCCCGGACCGTGACACGGCCGATGAGTGGCTGGCGCGCTATCCCGGCGCTGTCACGGCCAGTTCCTACATCGGCCGATACGGCTGGAACAGCCTCGCGCTCAGCGGGGGGATCCCCGAGGACGAACTGCTCGCCGCCGTCGACGAGTCCTACGATGCGATCCTCGCGAAACTGCCCAAGCGCCTTCGGCCGGCCTGACACCGCCGCCGTCCGCCACGCCGGGGCGGGTGCCGCCGCGTCGGGACTGCCGGCCGGGGTGCGGCCGCGGCAGTAGCCGAGCAGCGGTGGTTGTCACATGCGTGGGCCGGGCGGTGTCTTCATGCCGAACCGCCCCGCAAGGGGGCGCACAGCAAGGAGAGTCAGCATGGCGCTGCGCCTGCCGAAGGCCGAGCTCCCGGTCGATCTCGAGGAGAACATGATCAAGCAGCTGGGCATGGTGCCCGAGAACGTGGAGGTGCTCTGGCACAGCCCCCAGGCGGCGCAGGACAACCTGGAGTTCGGAGCCAAGGTGGGGGCGTGGGGCGCGGTCGCCCCGGGCCTGAGGTCGTTCGCGCACATGGCCGTCGCGTCGCAGGTCGGCTGCGGCTGGTGCCTGGACGTCGGCTACTTCCAGGCGCAGAACGAGAACCTGGACCTGAACAAGGCCAGCCAGGTGCCGCGGTGGCGGGAGGCGGACGTGTTCACCGAGCTGGAGCGCGACGTCATGGGGTACGCCGAGGCGATGACGGACACGCCGCCGACCGTCACCGACGAGCAGTACGCCGGCCTGCTGCGGCGGCTCGGGGCTCCGGCGATGGTGGAACTCACCGCGTTCGTCGCCTACGTCAACCTGGCGACCAGGGCCAACGTGGCGAACGGGGTCACCTCGCAGGGCTTCTCCGACAACTGCGCGATCCCGCTGGCCGAGCGGCCGGCGGCGTCCTCCGCCGGGGCCGGGGCGTGATCGAGGAACCGTTCGTCGCCCACCGGGGTCTGTTGTTCACCGTCGCCTACGAGATGCTCGGTTCCGCGGCCGACGCGGAGGACGTGCTTCAGGAGACCTGGACGCGGAGGACGTGCTTCAGGAGACCTGGCTGAGGTGGGCCGATGTCGATCGGTCGCAGGTCCACGACGCGCGGGCCTACCTCGTCCGTGCCGTCACCCGGCAGGCGCTCAACCGCATGCGCGCACTGGCCCGCCGCCGCGAGGACTATGTGGGCCAGTGGCTGCCGGAGCCGCTGCTGACCCGCCCCGACGTCGCCGACGACGTCGAACTCGCCGAGAGCGTCTCGATCGCGATGCTGACCGTCCTGGAGACGCTCGGCCCGACCGAGCGGGCGGTGTTCGTGCTCCGCGAGGTGTTCGACCTGCCCTACGACGAGGTCGCCGGGGCCGTGGGCAAGACACCCGCTGCGGTTCGGCAGATCGCCCGGCGGGCCCGGGACCACGTCGCCGCCCGGCGGCCACGCGTCAGCGTGAGCCCGTCGGAGCACAGGGCCGTGATGGACCGGTTCCTCGCCGCACTGAACACCGGCCGCGTCCAGGAACTGATGGAGACCATGGCGCCGGACGTGGTCCTCCTCGCCGACGGCGGCGGGCGGACGGCCGCCGCCCCGGCCCCCGTCCACGGGGCCCGACTCGTGGCGACGATGCTCGCCGGCACCGACCGGGCCGCCTTCGCATACACGGTGGTGTGGCTCAACGGCGTCCCCGCGATCCGGATCGAATCCGACAGTGGCCGGGCCGCGGTCAGCCTCGTGATCGAGAACGGGCACATCACCCGGATCTACGCGACATCCAACCCGGAGAAACTGACGCGACTCGACAGTCCGGCCGACCTCACCAGGTAGCCCCGGCGCGGGTGTTCCGGGCATCCAGCCCCGGACACCCGGACACCCGCGCCGCCGCGGCAGCCGCCCGAGCGGGCGACGCCGACGGCGGCGAGGCGGAGGACGGGGTGGGCGTCTTCCGTCGGGGGGTCAGGCCGGAGTGATCCGGCCACGCCACGCCCCGCTCTCCATACCGCGGTCCTCGATGAACGACTTGAAGCGTCGCAGGTCCCCCTTGACGCGCCGGTCGACCATGCCCATCATGTCCGCGGCCTTCTCCGCCACGCCGTCCGGCACGAAGTCGATGGCCAGGCGGACGGCGGTGCGCTGGGCGTCCAGGGGTTCGAACGTCACCACGCCCATCTGCTGTACCTCGCCGCCGATGGTGCGCCAGGCGATCTTCTGGTCGGGCAGCTGGTCCACGATCTCGGTGTCGAACTCGCGAGTCGCCCCACCGACGCTGGTCCTCCAGTGGTTGTGCCGCGCATCGATCTGGGTGACCTCCTCCACTCCCTCCATGAACCGCGGGAACTCCTCGAACTGAGTCCACTGGTTGTAGGCGGTGTGCAGCGGCACCTCCACCTCGACCGATTCCTGCACCATGCTCATGCCGCTCCTCATTCCGCTCGGCTACGCGTTGACGCTGGTGCGTGTGCCCCATAAACCAGGACCTAACATCCGAAAGCTGTCCTGTCAGAGGGCTGCGAGGCCTGCGCGGAGGATCGGACGTCTGTTCCCAGCCACGTGCAGAGCAGGAAGGATTCGCGGAGCTGCTGCCTGCCGTGGGGTTAGCGGCCGATCTTGTCCAGCTCGGCGAGGTCGTCGTCGGAGAGCTGGAGTTCCGCGCCGGCTGCGTTCTCGCGCAGGTGTGCCGCCGACGAGGTGCCGGGGATCAGCAGGATGTTCGGCGACCGCTGCAACAGCCAGGTCAGGGCGACCGACATCGGCGTCGCGTCCAACCGGGCGGCCACGGCCGTGAGGGCCGAGGACTGCAGCGGGCTGAAGCCGCCGAGGGGGAAGAAGGGCACGTAGGCGATGGCCTGTTCGGCGAGCTCGTCGATCAGGTCGTCGTCGTGGCGGTGGGCGAGGTTGTACATGTTCTGGACGCACACGATCGGCGCGATCGAGCGTGCCTCGGCCACCTGTGCCGTCGTCGCGTTGCTCACGCCGAGATGCCGGATCAGTCCCTGCTGCTGGAGTTCGACGAGAGTTTCGAACGCCTCGGCGAGCGAACCGGGCACGGGGCCCTGGGCGTCGCCGAGCCGGAGGTTGACCACGTCCAGCGTGTCGAGGCCGAGGTTCTCCAGGTTCTCGGTGACGGCCCGGCGCAGCTCCTCAGGCTTGCGCGCAGGCGGCCAGCCTCCTTCCGCGTCGCGGGTCGCGCCGACCTTGGTCACGATGTGCAGCGAGTCGGAGTACGGGTGCAGCGCTTCGCGGATCAGCTGGTTGGTGATGTGCGGCCCGTAGGCGTCGGCGGTGTCGATGTGGGTGATGCCGAGGCCGACGGCCTCGCGCAGGACGGCGAGCGCGCCCTCGCGGTCGGCGGGCGGACCCATGACCCAGGGGCCGGCCAACTGCATGGCGCCGTAGCCGAACCGGGTGACGGTCAGGTCGCCCAGGGTCCAGGTGCCGCCGGGCAGCGAGGTGGAGGGGGTGCTCATGGTGTGCCTTTCGTGTCGAGCCAGGGGTGGTGCCTGACGGCTCCTTGCACCACTATTGGTGCGTAGCTTTCTGCCGGGAAGTAGGCACTTCGAAGTGTGTAGGGCACCCGCGGGTGAGAGGAACCGTCCATGGCGACGATGACGGCGGCCCAGCGAAGGGCGCAGGCCAAGGTGGAGTACGACGCCTTCGTCGCGGCCTGTCCGAGCCGCAAGCTGCTCGACCGGATCTCGGACAAGTGGGTCACGCTGATCCTGGCCGCGCTGGGCAGCGACAGCCCGCACGAGCCGGGCGCCGACTGCGCCGGCGGGCCCCGGGTGATGCGCTACTCGGAGCTCCAGCGCCTACTGGCCGGCGTCAGCCAGAAGATGCTCACCCAGACGCTGCGCTCCCTGGAGCGCGACGGCCTGGTCTCCCGCACTGCGGTGCCGACCGTGCCGGTCACGGTCTCCTACGAGCTGACCGGTCTCGGCCTGTCGCTGTACGAGATGATGCGCGGACTCAAGGCCTGGGCCGAGGTGCACATGGACGATGTGCTCGCCAACCGACAGACCTACGACACCCGCGTCGCCTGAACCCACAACAGGATGCCAAGGGCCCGTGGTGGTGCACGGTCATGGGCGATGTGTGCGGCAAGGGCACCCGAAGCTGCCAAACGCACCGCGCTGGCCCGTTACGCGCTAGCTTCTCCACCCCGTCCCGGTCCACGATCTCCAGGGCGCCGGCCAGCATCCGCTCACGGGGCAGCTTGCCGTCCGGATGCGGCTGGGGCTCCTGTAGCGACGGTCCGGATGGGGAAGTGTCCATGCCAGCACCTTCTCTCCCCGCGTCGGCCTCCCCGTCCCTGCGGTCTTCCCGCCCCCCTTGAGGGTGCGCCGAGCCCCCGACACCGGAAGACTGGAGCCACGGCTGCTTCTGTGCCCTCACGCTTGGAGGTGCCCGGATGACCGAGTGGGAAGGCCCGGCACGGCGCATGCTGGCCGACCTGCTCTCGGCCAGCCACCTCATGCCGCTGGAGATGCTTCCCGAGGCCCTGGATCTCTGCGGCGCCCCGGCCGGATTCCCCGCTTCCCGGGTGTATCTCGCGGACCTGGAGCTGCGGAACCTCCGGCTGCTGACCGGCCGTGGTCCTGACGCCGGCCAGGACCCGGGGGCAGACCCGCCGGAGCTGCGGATCGACGGCACCGTGGCAGGGCGCGCCTACCAGACGGGGGAGATCCTTCCGGCCGGTCCGGAGCGGAGCGACGGCCGTCGCCCCTGGTGGGTCCCGATGCTGAACGGGACCGAACGCCTGGGAGTGCTGCAGGTCTCCACCACCCGGGACGACGACGCGGTGCGCGAGGACGCCGAAGCCCTCGCCGCGCTCACCGCCCTGGTCATCGCCGGCAAGCGCGACCGCAGCGACTCGTACGCCCGTCTCACCCGGACCGCGCCCATGGCGGTAGGGGCCGAGATGCAGTGGCACCTGATGCCGCCGCGCACCTACGCCGACGGGCGCGTGGTCATCGCGGCCGCGCTGGAGCCCGCCTACCAGGTCAGCGGCGACGCCTACGACTACGCCACCGCCGGAACCCACGTCCATCTGTCGATCTTCGATGCCATGGGCCACGACACGGCAGCAGGGCTGACCGCGAATCTGGCCATGGCCACCTGCCGCAGCTCCCGGCGCCAGGGGTGTGGCCTGGTGGAGACGAGTGAGCGGATCGAGGCGGACCTGATCGAGCAGTTCCACCACCAGCGCTACGCCACCGCCATCCTCGCCGATCTGGACACCGACACCGGGGCGTTCACGTTCGTCAACCGCGGTCACCACCTGCCCCTGATCATCCGCGCCGGGCGCTGGACGAGTCGGCTGCGGTGCGCGCCGGCGCACCCCATGGGCACCGACCTCGGCCTCCGGGTGTCCCTGTGCCGCGAGCAACTGGAGCCCGGCGACCGGATCGTCATGTACACCGACGGCATCACCGAGGCCAGACGAGCCGGTGGCCCCGAGTTCGGCCTCGCCCGCTTCGTCGAGCTTCTCATCCGCTACCACGCCGACGGACTGCCCGTCCCCGAGACGCTGCGCCGCGTCGTCCACGCGGTCCTCGACCACCACCAGGGGCGACTCCAGGACGACGCCACCATCCTGTTCTGCGAGTGGCTGGGAACGGACACCCGGCCCTCCGCGGAGGCCGCGGACCTGACGGGGCTGCCCACGTGACCGGAGGTCCCGGTGGCGCTCAGCCGCCTGGGCGGTCCGACGCGGGCCGGGCCAGGCTCGCCCAGGAAGGCCGACGACTCGGTGGGTGAAACGCCGCCGTGGGGGCAGACGCGGCGTGGGGGAGTCTTCAGCTTCCGACAGGAGATGAGCAACCATGAGCGCTGGCAAGAAGATCAAGCACACGGCGCAGACCGCGAAGGGCAAGGCCGAGGAGGCAGCAGGCAAGTCGGTCGGCAACGAGCGCCTGGTGGCCAAGGGCAAGGCCGAGCAGATCAAGGGCGACCTGGGCCAGGCCGGGCAGAAGGCGAAGGACGCCGTGAAGCACTGATGCTTCGTCGTGCCGAGACCGCCTTCCGCGTGCCCACGTGGGAGGCGGTCCCATGTTCCGGTCGTTTCACTCAGGGGGCGGGAGCAGGGTGCCGAGCGGGCCGAGGTCGAGGTTGAGGTCACCGAGGGTCAGGCCGTAGCGGGTGCAGAGCTCCGTCATGCGGTCATGGAGGGCCATGAGCGTGCTTCCGAGGACTTCTTCCTGCGCGGCCGTGAGGTCGCCGGTCTCGACGCGGCGCAGGGCCTGACGCTCGATCAGTTGACGGAGAAGCTCGACGATGGTCAGGACGAGTTTCATGAGGTCGCGTTCGACGGTGTCAGGGCCGGTGGCGATCCTTTGTGGCCGGGATCCGGAAGCGGAGAGCAGGGGTTGAGGGACAGCGCGGGGCGTGGCCGGGAGCAGTCTGACGGCACGGTTCGCCGCCTCGGCGATCTCGTCGAAGCGATCAGAGTGGGACGTTCCGCCGGTCATGGGAGCGTGGGTGGGTGCGGCGCGCCCGAGACCCAGGGCGCGGGGTGCTGCCCGCTGACGGACACGATCAGTGCGCGCAGCGAGATCCGGACGAGGTCGATGTCGGCGATCGACAGGACGATGTCGCCGGTGAGCACGACGCCGCTGCCGAGCAGGCGGTCGAGCAGGTCGATCAGTGCCACCTGCCGCTGAGGCAGGGAGGCGCCGGGGTTCGCCGGCAGGCTGTCGGCTGCCTTCACGGTGCGGACTCCTCCTCTTGCTCGGGGGCGGCGAAGGAGTAGGGGGCCCAGGGGCCGGTGACAGCCACTCTCACGCCGGGCAGGCCGTCGGTCGACCGGATCACGGCGGCACGGAAGGCCTCCGCTTGTTCCACGGGGACGAGATAGGCGTCGTTGGTGACGTTGGCGCCGGGCTCGGACGCAAGATCGCCCTGCTGGACGCGGTGGCGGACGTGGTCGACGGCGTGGAGCCGGGCGGCCGCGTCGATCCGCTCGGCGGCAGTCCGAGCCGCCCGGTATCCGTCCTGCCGAAGGTCTTGTTCGACACGGCGATGGCGGAGGTAGGCACGCCCGGGGCCGAGGTCTGCCGGCGGGGGAGGGGGTGGCGCGGCAGCGGCGTCGACATAGAGCTTGACTCCCCATTCAAGTCGGCCGGCCAGTCGGGCCAGGCGGTCGAGGAAGGCGTCCTGGCGTTCGTCGAGAACGGCGCGGACCCGGTCGTCGTCCAGGTAGACCGTGGCCAGCCGTAGCGGCAGCACGGTGGTGCGCGCGGCGATCTCCTCGATCACGTGGTGGTGGGCACGCGCGACTTCCTCCAGCCAAGGGAGCTCCTCCAGGTGGCGCCGGAGCGCAGCCTCGTCGAACTCCGCGGCCGGCACCGGGCTCACGGCGGCGACGACAGCACCGCCGGACGTGGACTGCACGAGGTGGACCTGCGAGGCCGCTACCCCGGGGAGGGTGGCGACGACGTGCCGCAGCCCTTCGCTGTCCAAGGCGACGGCGTAGGTGTAGGCGAGGTACGGGCCGGTCATGGTTCGCCTCGCGAGGCCGGGCGGGACCTCGGCTGTGCGCGCTTCGCAGGCGCGCGGCGGCGCAGAGGCGGCTCATCCGCGTCCGCTGCGGGCGGCAGGGCCGGGCCCGCGCGCAGCGTCTCGATCTCTTCGCGCAGACGTCGGTTCTCCTGCTCCAGCGGCTCGGGGCTTGCCGCGCGCGACGACAGTGACGGGTCGTGCTCCCACCAGTCGATCCCCATCTCCTTGGCCTTGTCCACGGAGGCGATCAGCAGACGGAGCTTGATGGTGAGCAGCTCGATGTCGAGGAGGTTGATCTGGATGTCACCGGCGATGACGATGCCCTTGTCCAGCACGCGCTCCAGGATGTCGGCGAGACTGGCCGACGACTGCCCGCCTGGAGGAGCCGACCTGGAGGGAAAGGAACCCAGCCGGTCGGCGAGCGGATCAGTCATGGTGACGCCGCCCCCTTCCGGAGCCCCCGGGCTCTGATCTCCTCGAGGCGGTCGAGGAGCTCGTCCTCGCGCTGGTCGAAGGTCTCGTCGTCGACCTCACCGGCCAGCAGAGCCTTCTCCAGGTCGGCGAGCTCTCGTTCGACACGACCCGGGTCGTAGTACTCGTTCTCCGCCTGCTCCACGACGCGTTCCAGCACCCAGACGGTGCCGCGCACCGGGGCCAGGGGGAGAGTCAGTATCTGGGCGAGCAGGCCCACGGCGCTTCCTTTCGACTCACACGAAGCTGTAGGCGGGCAGTGGACCGTACAGCCGGATCTCGACCTCGTCGCCGAGTGCGCCTGCGAGGCCCTTCTCGGCGGTGAGGAAGAGTTGCTCGTGCTCCCGGTCCACCAGGAAGGAGACGCTCAGGAAGTCCTTGCCGGTCGGTCCGGAGCCCAACTCCTGGCGCGCGTAGGGCCGCAAGGCCTCGGTGATTCCCGTGGCCAGGGCGTCCTGGCGAGCCTGCACCTCCTGAGCCACCATTTCGCCGAGGGCCAGCGGGAGATCGGGGCTTGCGTCGCCGCCGGTGATCTCGTCGTTGAGCTGCCGTGCCTCCGGTGTGTCCAGGAGGATCTGCCGAAGCAGGGCGTCCTCGTCGACCGCAGCCTTCAGGTGGTACTCGGCGCAGCCTTCCAGCGCGGTGAGCGCGCCCGTGTACTCCTCACGGCGTTCGCTCAGCGCGGTCTGGACGGCCGAGTCGTCCGGAGCGGTGAGGCCGAAGCGCAGCGGGAGCACCGTGCCTTCGGCCATGAGCCGTTCCTGCACGCTCTGGTGTGCTGTCAGGTCCCGACGTTTGGGCCGCAGATCGGCCGGCGCGTCGCTGACGACCGCGCAGAGCGGTCCGGCACAGACGCTTCGGAGGGCCGAGGGCGGCTCGCCCACGCCGACCAGGCCGTCGAGGCTACGCGGATGGGTGGCGGCGGTGATGGAGTACACGTAGACGGCCACGTCATTCCTCCCGTCGTCGGGCGGGCCTGCGGGCCGGCCGCTCCCGCTTGGGTGCGGGGGCCTTCTCCCGGTCCTCGTCCTCGTCGTCGTGCCCGCCGCGCAGGGTGTCGGTGACGGCCTCCATCGCGCCGGACAAGGCCCCCTTGCTCTTCCCGTGGGCGCCACCCTCGGTGACCTCCCCGACGATGTCGGTGAGTTGGGTCGGCGCCTTGCGGCCCGCCTCCAGGTCCAGGCGGTTGCAGGCCTCGGCGAAGCGCAGGTAGGTGTCGACGCTGGCGACGACGATCCGGATGTCGATCTTCAGGATCTCGATCCCGACCAGTGAGACCCGGATGAAGACATCGATCACCAGACCGCGGTCGAGAATGAGTTCGAGAATGTCGTAGAGACTGCCGGTGCTTCCGCCACCGCGGGAAACACTGGTCTGGCTTTGCGGCACCACCGTCACGGGTGCCTCCTTTCACCGCCCCTGGGCGTGAGCCGGGCGGATGTCGCCCCGCTGACGCAGCATGCGCGTCACGCGGGTCGGTCGACCTGCCCCCTGGTGTAGCGGCGTATCCGCTGGTAGGCGAGCAGTTCGCCGTCCTTGTCGAGCGTGACGCGGTAGCTCGCCATCACGCTGGTCGTGTCCGGGATGCGTTCCAGCTCCATCACCTCCACTTCGGCCTGCCAGCCGTCGTCGGTGGGCTTCAACGCCGACACGGAGTCCGGTGTCCGGCCGAGGAGTTCGGCGAGTTGCTCGGCGGCGTAGCGCATCGCGCGTGCTGCCGGGACCCGCCGAGGGCGCGCCACGCTTCGGCGGCGAGGCGCGGCACGTCGTTCGGGCGCGTCCTCACCCGCGGATTCGCGACGCCGTGCGCCGTCGTCCTTGTCTGCGGCCATGTTCCTGGTTCCTGCTCCGAGTCGGAGACGTGCCTTCTGCTCTCATGCGTGAATGAATTCCTGCCTGCGCTGCGCGTCTTCCCCCGGCCCAGAAAATTCACGCACCTGATTTCCGCTGGGCGCGACATCGGTCCCTGGCGAGGGTGGCGAGGGTGGCGGTGCCAGGTTTGTCCCGAACAGCGTGGGTAGACGCCGGCGCGACAAGAGACCAGGACGCCCCCGCCTCCGAGGTGGAGCGGGTCCGTGCTGCCTGCGACGTGCGGTGCCCGACCGAAAAGGGGCACGGGCCGAAGGAAAGAAGACCTCATGAACGACACCACCAAAGTCGCTCTGGCGGCTGCGATCGCCGGTGGATACATACTCGGGCGCGTAAAGAAGGGTCGGCTCGCCTTTGCCGCGGCGACGTACATCGCCGGTCGAAGGTTCGGACTCGAACCGCGTCAGCTCGCGACGGAAGGGCTTCGGAAACTGGGTGAGGTGCCCCAGGTGGCCGAGCTCAACGAGCAGGTGAGGGGGGAACTGTTGGAGACGGGCAAGCGGGCCTTGGTCGCCGCCGCCAACCGACACGTCGGGGAGATCGCGGACTCGCTGAGGGAGCGCACCCTCAACGTCGGCAAGCCGAAGGACGAGGACGACGAGGAAGAGGAGTGGGAGGACGAGGAGCCCGGAGACGAAGAGTCACGGGACGAGGAGGACGAGTGGGAGGACGAGGAGGCGGAGGACGAGGACGAATCGGAGGCGGAGGCGGAGGACGAGGAGCCGGAGGAAGAGCCGGAGCCTCGCAAGGAGCCTGCGCCGCGAGCACGACGCCGCACCGCCACGAGCGGCGACCGCGCGCGGCGGCGTACCTCGCGGTCGTCGGAAGACCAGAACGAGGAGAAGCCCCGCGAGCCGGAGGAGCCGCCCAAGCAACGGGCGTCGCGAAGCCGGACCGCGACCAGTGGCGACCGCCCGGCGCGGCGCGCCTCGCGGGCGGCTCCGCGGGCCGAGGCCAAGCCCCCGCCTGACAGCAAGCCCGTGAAGAGGGCGCCTGCCAAGAAGACGGCCGCGAGCGCCAAGAAGGCCCCGGCGAAGAAGACGGGGACCCCCGCCAAGCGCTCGACGGGCCGCGCGGCGCCGGCCAAGGCGCCGGCGAAGAAGACCGCCGGCGCGAAGTCCGCTGCTCCGGCGAAGAAGACCGCGGCCAGGAAGACCGCGGCCAAGAAGACCACCGCCGGCAAGTCCTCCACCCGCGGGAGGTAGGCCATGGCCACCACGGATCGCAAGGCGCCCGACACTTCGGGCTTCGACAAGCTGCGCGAAGAAGTCCTCCACTATCTCGGGGCCCAACTGGAGAACCTGGTCGAAAAGGCCGGCGACAAGGTCGCCGACGTCACGAGCGAGCTCGGCGACGTCGTCGAGAACGGCGGGGTGCTGCCCAAAGTCGGCGCACGCGTCCTGCAGGGAGATTCCCCCGCCAAGGCCTTCATCGGGGAGAAGGCCAAGAGCATCAAGGACAACGTCGTCGACAAGGTCAAGGGGGCGTTCGGCGGCGGCAAGCCAGGACGGAAGTCCGGCAAGAAGCCGATGAACATCGTCGAGACGATCGATGTCGGCGTGCCGCTGCGTACCGCCTACGACCACTGGACCACCTACGAGGACTTCAGCGGCTTCGCCAAGGGCGTGCAGAGCGTCTCCCAGGGCGACGAGGTCACCACCGACTGGAACGTCAAGGTCGGGCCCTCCAAGCGCAGCTTCAAGGCGACCGTCCAGGAGCAGGTACCCGACGACCGCATCGTGTGGACCTCGCAGGGCGCCAAGGGCAGCACTCGTGGTGCTGTGAGCTTCCACGAGCTCACACCCAACCTGACCCGCATCGTCCTCGTCGTCGAGTACTACCCTGCGGGCTTCTTCGAGAAGACCGGAAACATCTGGCGGGCCCAGGGCCGCCGTATGCGCCTGGACTTCAAGAACTTCCAGCGCCACGTCTCCCTCACCAACGACGAGGTCGAAGGCTGGCGCGGCGAGATCCGCGACGGTGAGGTCGTCCGGACCCACGACGAGGCGATGGAGGACGAGGAGGCCGATCAGGAGCAGACGGAGAGCGAGGACGGCGACGACGCCTACGAAGGCGACGACGAGGACGCCTACGACGACGAGTACGAGGACGAGTACGAGGACGAGGAAGACAACGAAGACGAGGGCGAAGAGCCCGAGGACGAAGTCGCCTACGACGATGGGGATGACGCCTACGACGACGAGGAGCTGGAAGCCGAGGACGAGGAACCCGAGGCCCCCGGATCACGCCCGACTGCCGGCCGCAGGAGGTCGTCGAGGGCCCGCGCCGACGCTTGACGAGGGCTTCGGGACCAGTACACCGAGCTTGGCCGCCTGTTGCCGCATGGTCGAGTGAAACGACGTCACCGCCGTGGCGTTCGTCCGCGCTCGACCATGCGGCTGCGTGGCGGCTGGGACCGGGGTCGATCGTCAGATCCTCGTTGCCGTCCAGGGCTTCCGTGCTACGGAACGGATGCGACAGCAGTGCCCACCGGCCCCGGCCCGCGCGCGATCGTGTCTGTCCGCGCTTGCGTCGGCCTCCGGAGGGCTCAGTCCGCGCGGCGCAACTCGGCCGCCGCGGTTCGCCAATCAGGGAAGATCGGGAACACGGACCCGACGTCGGTGAGTTCGAGCAGGCGGCCGACCCGGGCGCTGGGCGCCAGCAGGGCGAGCGCTGCGCCGAGGTCCGCGCAACGGGCGTGCAGTGACACCAAGAGGTTCAGCCCGGTCGAGTCGCAGAAGTGAACGTCGCCCATGCCGACGCAGACGATCGATGGACGACTCGCCAGGGCACGGTGGATCGCAGCCTCGGCGATCGGCCAGGTGTGCAGATCAAGGTCGCCGACCAGGGAGCACACCGCGGCTCCGGCTGCGGGCTCGGTCTCCTCCGCCTTCAGCCGTGGGCTCGCGTCGAGCCCACCGGGACGTATCGGAGCGTCGATGTGGCGCATGGAAGCCTCCTCTGTTTCGGTGTTTCGGGCAGGCGGACGGATTAGGTGGACGGTTCCCGGACGGGGGGAGCGCCGACGTCGTCCGGCCCGGGCTCCGGCGCGCGTGCCGTTTCCCGCGGCGCTGTTCGCGCTCCCGGGTGGCTGCGGGCGCTCAGGACGGCGACGGCGAGGAGGACGAGCAGGGGCCCGGTGTTGGGGTCGGTGGACTGGCCGCTGGTGAGCAGCCCCGCGCCTTGCCCGAGCGTCCAGAACGCCAGCGCGAGGAGGGTGCCGGTCCACGCGGCGGTGGTGCGCCAGGGCCGCGGCGCGAGAGCTCCCAGGCCCACCGCTGCCATGACCACGGCCAAGGCGACGGTCGTGGCGGTGGCGTGCCCGGTCAGGACGGAGGCGAGTGCGCGGTCCAGCGACGCCAGCGGTCCCGGTGCGTCGTCAGCCGCGGAGGCGATGGCCGGCACCGCGCCGTTGCCCGGCAGGAGCTGGAGGAGGGCACCGCCGGTCCACAGCACGGCCCAGGCCGGGGCGGCCCAGGTGGAGGGTGGGAGGTCGCTGCGCCGCCGGTGGCCGGGACGGCCCTGGCGAGGCACCCGTTCGGGCCAGGCCAGGACGGCGGCCAGGGCGTACAGCAGCACGGCTCCCGGCGCCCCGGTCAGCATCAGGGTGTGACCGCCCGCCAGGCCGCCCAGCCCCTCGCCCAGCAGCCACACGGCAAGGGCCCAGCCGATGGAGGCGGCGAGAGCCCAGCGTGCGGTGCGCGCCCACAGCAGTCCGGCTCCGAGCAGGAGTTGACCCAGGGCGAAGCCGATGTTCATCAGGACGGGTGCGGCGTTGATCTGGTGGGCGGCCCAGTGGACCGGTGCGGCGACGACGGCGGGTTGTCCGGCGGCGGCGGGTTCGATGATCTGGTGGGCGAAGCCGCTGGTGAACATGTACGGCTGCAGTTGCAGGGCTCCGTCCAGGAGCCAGAGCAGTCCCAGGGCGATCTGGATGTGTCGGCGGGTCACGGTCACGGCGGCCTCCAAGGCCGGGCGGTGCGCGGCGCGTCGGGTCGGGAGGCCCTCGACGTGCCGTCGAGGTCGGGTGGCGGACACCGCGGTGCCGCCGGGGTAGGTGCGGCGGCGAGGGCTGGCGTCGCCGCAGGTGGTCAAGTGGCCGTGGCTGCTGAAGCTATCCGTTCCAGCAGCCGAGGATGTCGCTGGCGATCTCGTAGGCCAGGTCGGCCCGGGAGAGGTGGTGCGGTCCCGACGCGGCGGTCATGCCGGTGGCGTCGACGCGAAGGGTCATGCCGTCCTTGAGGACGACGACCGTGCCTCCCGCGGACTCGTAGCCGGGGTTGCCCAGGGCCTGGGCCACGGTCAGCGGCGTCGTGGGGCCCAGGTGGCTTCGCAGCGATGCGAAGTAGGCGTTCGCGCTCGCAGCGTCCGGTGATTCCTTGACGGTCAGCACCAGGTGGCCGGTCGGCAGGTGATACGTGCAGGTGTAGAGGTGGTCGGTCCAGGTGCTGGTCGTGGTCGGCGCCTTCGGCGGGGCGAGGATCCTCGTGACGTCGTTGCGGATCTCGGGCGAGCACACCATCCGCGCGGTCGTCGAAGGCGTGCCGGCCTGCCCTGGGTTGGGCATCCGCGTCCCCGGCGGCACCGACGTGCCGGGGGACGGGGGTGGAGCGCTGGTGGACGCGGCCGCGCCGGTCGTGGCAGCGGTGACGGCGGTGGCGGAGGCGCACCCGCCTGCCAGCGCTGCGAGCGCCGCGGCGGAGGCGAGCATGCGCAGGCGGCTTCCGCGTCGTCGACTGCGGGATGCGGCTGGGGTGATGGTGTGCCGGCGGATGGTCATCGTCTCCTCCTCGTGTACGCGCGGTCAGGCCCGGTGGATGCCGGTGAGCGTGGCGAAGGCGACGGTGTTGTCCAGGTAGTGCTGGGTGGCGTGGTCGAACGGGCCGCCGCAGGTGATCAACCGGAGCTGGGGATCGGTGGTGTTGCCGTAGACCGTCAGGGTGGGAAAGGCGTCCTTGGGGTACCGGTTGACGCCGTCGATCCGGAACACGGCCACGGTGCCGTCGCTGCGGGTGATGCTGACGGTGTCGCCCGGGCGCAGCGCGCCCAGGGCGTAGAACACGCCCTCCGCCCCGGTGGTGCCGTCGATGTGGCCGAGGACGACCGCGGGGCCCACCTGGCCGGGGACCGGCGAGTCGTGGTCCCAGCCCGGGGCCGAGATGTCGGACATCGGCGGTACCTGCAGGGTTCCGTCGGGGTTCTGACCCAGGCTCAGCAGTGCGTGGTGCACGCCGATCGCCGGGATGCTGATCGCGGTGGGAGTCACCGCTGTGGCGGCTGGCACCGCCGGAACGCCGGCCGGGCGGCCGGTCGTGCTCGGCGTGCCGTCAGGGGCGGCAGGCGAGGTGGCCGGACCGGGGACCGGGAGGCCGGCGGCGGGCAGCCCGGCCGAGGCAGGTGGCTGGGGTGCGTGGTGCTGGCTGGAGACCCCGAGAGCCAGGGTGCCTCCCGACGCCAGCAGCAGGGCGGTGGCCGCCGACGCCAGCAGGCGCCGGCGGCCGTGGCCGAACAGTCGTGTCAACCAGGACATGAGCGTCTACTTCTCGACGTTGATCCGTCGACGCAGGACCAGCGCGCCACCGGCGGCGGCCGCCAGGCCTGCCCCGGCCGCGTACAGCCACGGGTCGTGGATCCCGGAGGTCCCGCCGCCGCCGGTGTTCACGCTGGCGGTGGGAACCATGGCCATCTGCGAGACGCCGAGCGGCCCGCACAGCGCGGGGGAGGTGGCGGCCAGCGGCAGCGAGGGCACGAGGTCGCTCGGCTCGGCCTGGGCCTTGGCGCTCAGCGTCGTCGGGTCCAGGCCGTGGACCACGATGACGGCCTTGCCGGCCTTGATCGAGGCCACCGTCGCCTGGTCGAGGGTGATGGTGCGGGAGTAGTGGAAGTCCGCGCCGGACGGCGCGATCTTGACGTCGGTGCCGGCCGCGGGGCTGGTGTCGCCGGTCAGACTCAGCGTGGTGCCGATCGCCCCGTAGGCCGGGCCACCCTCGGTGGTGCTGACGACGCCGTCGCCGTTCTTGTCCGCGGAGGCGGTCGGGCACGTGCCCATCCCGTTGATGTGGATGTGCTGTACGTGCGGGTACGGCGCGTTCATGAACGTCGCGGCCAGACCCTTGACGTCCTCGGTGATCACGGCCTTGGAACCGGTCAGCTGCAGCATCAGCATGCCCGAGCCGCTGGCGTGGTTGAGCGGGTTCAGCGTCGCCATGTAGGTGGTGGTGCTGCCGGTCGACTGCGCGCCGGCCGCGGAGGCGCTGAAAGCCGTCAGCGGCAGCGCGAGAAGCGCCACCGGGGCTGCCATGGCCAGGACCCTGGCCGTTCGCTTCTTCATGTTCGTCATCGCGCTCTCCTTCGACTGCGTGGTGGTACTCGGATGTCCGGTGACTCCGCGGGAAGCGCCGCTCAGCGATCACCGCATATCGGTTCCGGTGGAACCGAAGCGCGGGTCGTGGGCAGCGAACGCCACCTGCCGGAGTCAGTGACGGGGGAAGAAGCCGAGCGCCGAGGTCCGGGGCGCATCCAATCGAGCCTCTGTGAGTGATTCGGAGCCGGGTACTGGGCGGATGGGTCCGGGATACGCCGAAGCCGGACTGACGGCGCCCGCGGCCACGCCGTTGCGGCGGCACGGCGGAATCCGCCGTCGGGGCCCTGCGACTGGCTGCCGGCGAAGTGCGCAGGCTCCACCGGCAAGGACGGCCGCCCGGACCGGCATCGGACTCTCCACGGTCGGCCGGGGGCCTAATCCGGGGTCTGCGTGGTCACGCACGCAGTCGGGCCCGGCACCTTACGGTGTCGGGCCCGACTGACGGACTGTCACTTGGCCGACCCGGGCCAGGTCCGGCACCAGCACCATCGCGCCGCTGAGCACGGCCTCGGGACCCGGTCCCTCGCCGAGGGTGAACTGCAGGTCCTCGAACCGGCCGCCCGCCTCGTCGGTGCACCACATCAGCTCCGCCCGCTCGCCCCCGGTCGCCAGGGACACGGTCTGTCCGTCGACGCCCAGGGCCTCGGCGGCCAGCGCCGCGACCTGCGCTGCGGCGTCGAACCCGTCATCGAGCTGGAGCAGGCGCAGAACCTCGGCCATGCCGACCGTGAACGTCGGCGCCCCGGCCCGGGGCTGGGGAAGGCCGTGATGGACGGCCATGCGTCGAGTCACGAAGCTTTCGGCGGACACCAGGTCTCCTCGGCTGTCTCGTCTGTGAGACCGCCGGGGGCCGGGGCAGCCGGAGCAGGGCGGCCGCCGAAGCGGCCTGGGGCCGGGCGTCGAGGGAGCCACGTGGAGCGGCTTCGAACGTCCAGACCGACCAGGTGAAACAGGCCGCTCTGTTGCGAACAGTACGACTTCCCGAGGCAGGCTGCTACCACGAGGAACATCCGCAGACCGCAGTAGGTTCCGACGGGAACGTTCGGCTGCCCAAGGGTCTGCTCGGAATCCGGCGGCTCCGGGGCGAGGACAGGGCCATGAGCACCCCTGACGAGCACGACGACGCCCACGTTGACGACGAGACCCGAGAGCGCTCCGCAGAGCAGAGGAACATGTCGGTGCCGACTCCAAAGGACGTCCGGGCCAGGGGCGATGACGATGAGGAGGACGATGACGAGAGCGAGTCGCCATCAGCCGACGGCTAGTGCCGCGCCCGCACGGTGCAGTTGGAGCAGTTCCGAGTGTTCCCGCCGAAGCCGGGTCGGCGACGCGACTGCGCCGGTCCAGGAGCCAACCCGAGAATGCGTCCCGGAAGTGGCTGGATCGGTGTCGGTCCTCTGAATGTGTGGGAGTGACCAGAAGACGGGCGCGATGAAGGCCCTGTCAGACGGGGGGACCGACAGGGCCATCAGCTGTGATCCTGTCGAAGCGGGTGCCTCCGGTCAAGGCTTACATGCACGGCCGGATGGTTGACGGCGGCCGCGGACTGATCCACTACGGGCGAGCAGGAAGACGCCGTCCTCCCCAACGAGCCGACCGTGCGCGTCGGCTCAGGACTGGGTGCCGAACCGTCAGCGGGGAGCCTCGCCCATGGTGCGGCGCCAACGTGCTTCGGCGATGGAGTAGAGGCCGAAAGCGATCAGGCCGAGTGCGACGAAGACCAGGCCGTCTCGGTCGACGGCGTGGCCTCGGTAGGGGCCGCCCGCGCGGGTGGGTGCCGAAGGTGCGGACGGCGAGCGCGGGGCCGCTCGCCGGGGACGACCTCCAGCACCCAGCGATGACGTCCGTGTGCGGGTACGGCACGCCGGATCAGTCGTTCGACTCAAGAGATCACGGCGCCGCCTGACGGAGCATGGCGGTGACGACGACTGCCGTCGCACCACAGCGACACCCGGCGGCCCGCGCCCCGGCGCGGGCCTACGGGGCGCGAACGTGCTCGCCCTCGCCCGTTGTCGGGGAACCGCGTCGTCGTGGCGAGAGGCGGATCTCCTGGCGTCGGCCGAATCAAGGGGAAGGCACCGGAATGACGAGGCGCACACTCGGTCCAGCGAGCGCGCTGTGATCGGCCGCGAGCTCGAACGGCAACGGATCGTCACATTCCTGTCAGGGCTGCCGACTCGTGGCAGTACGCTGCTGGTGACCGGAGCCTCTGGTATCGGTAAGTCCGCTCTGCTCGCCTTCGCCCGCCGCGAGGCGGAGACCAGGGGCGTTACCGTCCTGTGGACGGCGTCGGCCGTTCCGGAGTCGGGGCTGCGCTATGCGGCGCTGCACCGACTGCTGCTGCCGTTGCGCTCAAGGGTCTGCGCACTGAGCGTGTCGGAGCAGGCCGAGCTGGGTTCTCTGTTCGGGGGAGGGGACCCTTCGATCGGCCCCGAGCGGCTCGCCGCGGCGGTGCTGAGCCTTCTCGACACCGTAGATGGCACGGTCCTGGCCTGCGTGGACGACCTCGACCGAGTCGACCGGGACAGCCGCGACGTGATCGTCGAGATGGTCGCGGGGTGCGGCTGGCGTCGGGTCGGACTGATTCTCGCGGAGTCGTCCGACGCCGGACGGGGCCCGAGTGTCGACGGCGCGGACGTCTTGCCGGTCACAGCGCTGTCCGACGCCGAGTCGCGGCGACTTGTGCGCCTTCGACGAGGGGTGGTCGGCCATGCCGAGCAGGAACTGGTCCTCGCGGCGGCACGGGGAAATCCCCTGGCACTGGCCGAGCTGACGCTGCCGGGCGCAGAGGACGGCGACACGGCGGGGTTCGGCATGCCGTCAGCCGGTGCCGCGCTGGCGCACGCCCATGCCCACCGGTTCGCCGCGTTCTCCGACGGGGCCCGGGTCGTGGCCCTGGCCGCGGCCCTGAGCGTCGACACGGCGGCAGACACCGTGCTGCGGGCCGGCGGGGCATTGCTGGGAACCGTCGAGGCCGCTCGCCTGAGCCTCGATGAGGCGGTGTCCCACGGCATCCCGACCGTCAGGTCCGGCGTGATCTTGTTCCCGGACCCGCTCGCGCGCGTTGCGATCACCGGACTCGAGCCCACGACACGCCGCGTGGACGCCCACGCGGCCCTCGGCGCGGTGACGCGCGATCCACGCCGCGCGGCCTGGCACCTGGCCCAGGCGACCCTGGGGAGGGACGAGAGGCTGGCCCTGCACCTGGAGGAGTTCGCTGCCTCCTCGGACACGGCGGTGAACGTTCTGGCCGCCTTGGCGGCACTCCGCCGTGCCGCCGTCCTGTCGCCCGATCGCAGGAAGCGTGCGGTCCGGCTGCTCCGGGCGGCGGAACTGGCATGGGAGCACGGGTTGACGAAGCAGGCGGCGCGGTGCGTGCGGGAGTCGGACGCGAGCGATCTGGGGGCCGTGGACGCCGCTCGGCTGCTGTGGGTGCACGAGCTCCTGGCGGACCACGCCGGGGTCCAGCGCGACCGCATCGCCGAGCTCTGCTCCGCGGCGCGCGAGGCCGCCGTCCAGGACCGCGCTCTCGCCGCGGAGCTGCTGCACGCGGCGGCACGCCGCTGCTGGTGGCAGACGGTCGGCGGCGCAGAGCGGCGGCTCGTGCGGGACACGATGACGGAACTCGGACTGACCGGGGACGAGCCGCACGCGCTGGCCGTGTCCGCCTTGACGACCTGCCCCTCGCGGCGGACGGCGCACGTGCGCGCGGAACGGGTAGGTCCCAACCGGGCGTCGGAGGTCACGCCGGACGACCTCGATCCGGTGGCGTGCCGCCTCCTGGGGCAGGCCACCGCGTTGACCGGTGACCTGGAGCGTTCGAGGGGGTTGCTGCAGGAGGCGGCGGCGCGGAACCGCGCGACCGGGCGGTACGGACTCCTGCCGCAGATCCTGGTGCCGCTCGCCATGGGCGGCGTGTGGCGGAGCCGGGAGTGGGATTCGGTGCTGGCCGAGGCCGAGGAAGGCCGCACCATCGCCGAGGCCACCAGCCAGCCGCGGTGGGTCGCCCTGGCGGACGGTGCGGCCGGTCTGGTCAAGGCGCTGCGCGGCGACGACGAGGGAGCGCTCGCCCATGCGGCCTCGGCGGAGGCGGCGGCGCTGCGGCTGCGTCAGCCGCGACAGTTCGGACTGGCCGTGCTGACCCGGGCCCTGACCTCCACCGGCGCGGGTCGATTCGCCGACGCCTACCGGCAGTTGCTCCCGCTTTTCGACGATCCGGCCATGTCTCACCCCTACGAGCAGGGACACGCGCTCGCCTTCCTGGCCGAGGCGGCCTTGCCGGTGGGCGAGGCCGACGCGGCCCGTGTCGTGGTGGAGCGGCTCGCTGAATCCGCCTCTACCGGCCCGACCTGTCTGCTGACCCGGCAGGTCGCCTTCGCGAGAGCCGTCCTCGCCCCGGACGACCGCGCCGAGGGATACTACGAGCGCGCGCTCGGTGCGGGGAGCGGGGATTGGCCCCTACTGCACGCCATGACCAACCTGGGCTACGGCACCTGGCTCAGAAGGCGTCGTCGGGTCGCGGAGTCGCGTACGCCGCTGCGGGCGGCCGCGGCCACGTTCGCCGCGCTGGGGGCGCAGGCTCACGGGGACCGCGCGCTCGCGGAGCTGCGCGCCTCGGGGGCCGCCGCCGGGACGTCGTGCGAGGCCGCGGAGCTCGTCCTCCTGCTCTCCCCTCAGGAACGCACCATCGCGGGGCTGGTGGCGGAGGGGCTCTCCAACCGGGCGATCGGCGAGAGGCTCCACCTGTCGCCGCGTACGGTCGCTTCGCATCTGTACCGGATCTTCCCCAAGCTCGACGTCACCTCACGCATCCAGCTCTCGGCGAAGCTCGGCAAGCGCTGACCTGCTCCGTCCCTCCGCCCCGGGGCGGAGGGACGGGGCTGTGGACCCCACGACCTCGGCGAGCTGCGCCCTGGAGGTGACACCCAGCCGCGGGAAGACCCGGTACAGATGCGAGCCGATGGTGCGCGGCGACAGGTGGAGCTGCTCGCCGATCTCACGGTTGGAGAGCCCCTGCCCGGCCAGCCGGGCGATGC
Organism: Streptacidiphilus anmyonensis; assembly: GCF_000787855.1. GTDB lineage: Bacteria > Actinomycetota > Actinomycetes > Streptomycetales > Streptomycetaceae > Streptacidiphilus > Streptacidiphilus anmyonensis. Next base: position 48,891 of record NZ_BBPQ01000003.1, read on the forward strand.
GCAGCTCCTGAGCGCTCAGCAGGCGGGCGGCGCCTGCGCGGTCGACGACGGGCAGGGCTCCACGGTCCGGGCGCTCCCCGGAGGCGCGCAGCTCGGCGGCGATGCGTGCGGCTCTGGCATCGGCGCCCATCACGGCGAAGCCCGTGGCGGCGCGACGCAGTGTCACGCGGGAGTGCGCGAGCTGATGCCGGCGACGCAGCCAGCGGCCGTGGGCCAGGCGCAGCATCGCCTCGAGGGACGGCCAGCGGTGCAGGTCGAGCGCGCAGGACGCGGTGAACAGGGCCTCGGCCTCGGTGTCGTCCGCTGCCAAGGCCCTTGCCACCGCGAGCTGGACCGCTGCCAGCGGACTCGGGTCCGGAAGTACGGCCCTTTCCCAACGATCAAGCAGTTCCTGGGCCTCGGGGCCGGCGCCGAGGTGGGCGGCGGCTTCGGCGAAGGGGACGAGGCCGAACAGCGTGCCGGCCCCCGACCCCGGTTCGCGCAGCAGGGCCGACAGCGTGGCGAAGCCCCCGGGAAAGTCCCCACCCTCGACCTGAGCCAGGGCGACGCCCAGAGCGAGCAGGTCATCGATGCCGCCGAAGGACCGCCGGGCCGCTTCGAGGCGCGCGGAATCCCGGAACGTGACGACCTGTCCGGTCCGCAGGCCGCAGGTCAGTTCCGCCAGGCAGTGCGCGGCTGCGGCGTGGTCGCCTTGCGCGTGCCGGTCGGCCAGCGCCCGGCAGCGGTGGAGCGTCTGCTCGGCCTGGCTCCAGTCACCCAGGGCCAGGTGGGCGACGGCCTGCCGAACGAGGAGCCGAGGCAGCTGATCAGCGGTGCCACGGAAGAGGTGGCGCTGCTCGGCCTGACGCTGGAGGTCCAGTGCCCGAACCGGGTCGCCGGCGTAGAGGGCCGCTTCGGCGAACTGCTCAACGTGCTGGAGCGGCATCGTGCTCAGGCCGCCTACCGCGGCGAGCCGTCGGACGATCACGGCCCCACGGCGCATGGGCGCCACGGTGGCCTCGACGTGCAGCGACCGGGGGTCGGTCCCGACGCCCGGCAGCCGGTCGAGGTAGCGCAGCAGGGCTTGCGCTCCGGCGGTGTCGCGGACGAGCGAGGGCGCTGTGAGGCGGGCCAGGGCCAGTGCGCTGTCCGTCTCTCCGTCTTCCTGCGGAGCGGGCCAGGTTCCGGGGTCGGTCTGCGACGGCTTGTGGTCCGGCGCATCGGTCAGGGCCCGACTGTGCAGGCGGGCCAGCGGCGGCAGGGGGAGCCGGGAGGCTCGGTGGGCCAGTCGGCGTGCCAGGTGCGGCATCCCCAGGTCGGAGGCCAACTGGGCGGCCTGCAACGTCAGCGGACCGCGGCGGGTCGGGTCCGGGTGCAGCTGGGCTGCTCGCTGGAGCAGCCGGACCGCCCCCAGCGTCTGTCCCCGCTCTAGAGCCAGGTGCGACACGGACGCGAGCCGGTCCGCCAGTGCCGGGTCCGGGCCGTCGACGGACTGGGACAGATGCCACAGGTGCTCGGCGGAGCCTTCCGGCAGCTCCGCCGCGAGGGCCGCATGTGCGCGCCGGCACTGTTCCAGGGCGACCCCGTGGATCGCCGCGCCGGCTGTCGCGGGATGGCGGAACACGAGGCGCGCGCCCTTGATGTGCACGATGCGAGCGAGCTCCGCGGGTTCCAGATCCGCGAAGTCGAGTGCTGTCTCGGCGAGCCGGCCGGCCGCCGCCAGCAGCAGGGGGAGCTCGGCTTCGGGGTGGAGCGCGGCGACCAGCAGGAGATCCCGCGTCCTGGCCGGAAGCCGGGGTGCCTCGGGCGTGAGGGCGGCGGCCAGTCGGTCCGAGGACAACGGCCGGTGCGGAGCGGATTCGTCCGTCGCAGCCGGCAGTTCCAGCAGGGCGAGGGGATTGCCCGCGGCTGTGGCCAGGAGCTCGCTGACGGTGTGCGGGTCGTTGCCGGGGCGCCGCTGTGCGAGAAGTGAGGTCGCGTCGGTCGTGGACAGCGGGCCGAGCGCGATCTCCGGCAGACCGGCCAGGGTGACGTCCTGCGGGTGGTCCGACCGGGAGCCGATCAGGAAGCCCAGCGCGGTGCCCTCCGTGCGCCGGGCGCTGAAGGAGAGGATCTCGCGGCTCGCCGCGTCCAGGGCGTCCCAGTCGTCGACGGTCACGAGGAGCGGCCGGGCCTCCGCGGCCGAGACGAGGGCACGGAACACGGCGAAGGGGAGTCGCGGGTCGGTTTCCGCGGCCCCTTCCCCGCCCACCAGCAGGCTCTCCAGCAGCCGGGCCTCTCGGCGGGCGGTCGTCGATCCGGCTGCCAGGACCGGCCAGATGAGCTGGGGCAGCGCCGAGAGGGGGGACGGACTGCCGCCGCGGATGCCCGCGCAGCGCAGGACCCGCCCGCCCGCACCGTCGGCGAGCTCGACCACCGCGTTCAGCAGCTCGGTCTTGCCGGAACCCGCCGTGCCGAGGACGACCTGGGCCGCGCCGTGTGCGCGCGCCTGACGCAGGAACGTCCGGAGCCGACGGAGTTCGGCGTCGCGGCCGACGAATCCCGGCCGTGGCGAGAGCGGGGCGGCGAGCACGTCGTAGACGTGGGTGGAGCCCTCGGCCGGGTCCTGGGTCGGCTCCGGGCTCACCGGCCAGGAGACGTCGGGCTGAATGGTCATGAAGGCCCCCTTCCGCGTGCGGTGCGCGCTCCGCGGGGGAGATGGGTGCGGGAGCGCACGTCGTGTGCTTCTCCATCCCAACGCCGCGCCGGCCCGTGAACCAGGAAGTTGGCATGCAGCTTGGCTGCATGTCCTGGCCTCAGCGCAGCAGGTGGTCGAATTCGGCCTCCCAGTCGATGAGTTCCGGTTCGCGACCGCGAGGGACCAAGGTGAGCGTCTCGCCGAGCCAGGTCCGCAGGAGATCCGCGGGGAACTCCAAGACGGCGGAGCTGTGGCGCCCCCGCAGGAGCATCCGCAGCGCGGTCCCGCCCCGGGACGGGTGCGGCGGCCAGATCCGGACGTCACCCTCTCCGCACCGGGTGCGCAGGCCGGTGATGAGGAGTTCGCGGGACACCACCCAGGAGGCGACGATCCCGCCGGGCCGGGGGAAGTCGAGGGTGACCGCGAACGGCTCGCGGACGTCGTAGCTGAGCTGTGCGTCCAGCGTCAGGAACTCCCACTCGTGCACCAGCATCCGGGGTTGAAGGTGAAGCGAGACAGTGGTGGCGCGGGGGACGGACGGACCGTGGGGCGCGGCGTCGGAATGCTGCATGCGGGTCTCCAAGCGTCGGAGGGAACGGAGGGGATACGCGCCGCGCGGGCGGCTGGTTCGGCGGCTCGGCCGTCGGTGCGGAGCCGTCGGACCAGCCGCCCGCGCGCGGACCGCGGGACTGTCGGCCGCGGGGCTCAGCCGAAGAAGCGCATCAGCAGCTGCGCCATCTCCTGGGGGTGCTCCTCGAAGATCCAGTGGCCGGAGTTCGGGATGACGACGCCCTGGACGTGGGCGGCGTACGTGCGGACCTGGTCCGCCACGTTCGCACCCAGGCTGTTCGAGGCGCCGACCGCGAGCACCGGCATGGGCAGGGGCTTCTTGGACAGCACCGCGTTGTCACGGATGTCCTGGCCGAGGGACCGGAACCAGCCGAGGCTCGCCCGCAGGTGGGCCGGGTCACTGATCCCGCGGGCGTACACGGAGACGGCGTCGGGAGCGGCCGCCGCGTCCTTGCGGACCGCGAACATCCGGATGAACAGGTCGACCCAGGTCTGCTCGCGGCCGTGGATCATCTGCTCGGGAAGACCGTCGGTGACATTGAAGAACCCGAAGTTCCAGACGCCGGGACCCTGCGCCGTCAGGGCGGGGAACCGGTAGATGCTCTGGTCGGGGATCGGGGCCTCCGAGAGGACCAGCCTGGACACTTCGTCCGGATGCTGGGCCGCGTACGAGTAGGCCACCATGGAGCCGATGTCGTGGCCCACCAGGTCGATGTGGTGCTGCAGGCCGAGCTCGGTCAGCAGCGCGTACACGTCCTGCGCCATCGTCTTCTTGTCGTAGCCCGTGGCGGGGGCGCTGGATCCGCCCGCCCCGCGCAGATCGGGGGCGATGACGGTGTAGTGCCGGGCCAGTGTCGGCAGCACGTCCCGGTACTCGTACCAGGTCTCCGGATAGCCGTGCAGCAGCACCAGCGTGGGGCCGTGGCCGCCGCGGACGTAGTCGACGGTGATGCCGTTGGCGCGGGTGCGGTGCTCGGCGAAACCGGCCGGCAAGCTGGAGTGCGCCTGCGCGGCCTGAGTGGTGGCCGACGCGACGGCGGCCTGGGCGATGCCCACGGTCGACGCGGCGAGGAGGGTGAGGGCGACGGAGGCCCGGAGCGGTGTGCGGACGAGCCGCCTGAGGTTCTTGGACATACCCCGGACGCTAGAAGCGGGCCGGTGCGCGGGGCTTCCGTCGGTCGACTGATCCCGGCCGCCCGTGGCAGGCCGCGCACGCAGCCCACTCGACCAGTCAGGAGACTCAAGCGGCCGGGTCGACGCCGCTCGTAGGTTCGCGGTGTGCAGGACAGCAGCCCCACGCGGTCCACGCGCCACGGCGTGGGCCTGGCCAGGCCACCCCGGCCCGACCCGACGGAACGGAGAGCGTCATGACGATCCATCAGTACCGGCCGGTGGCCGCCTGCTGGGAGTGGCAGCAGCGCGCGAGCTGCCGCGGGATGGACAGCTCGGTCTTCTTCTCCCCGACCGGCGAGCGGGGTGACGCGCGCCGTGCCCGCGAAAGGCTGGCCCGGGCCGTCTGCGCCGGATGCGAGGTCCGCGAGACCTGCGCGGCGACCGCGCTGCGGGCCGGGGAGAGGTTCGGTCTGTGGGGCGGTCTGTCCGAACGGGAGCGGGAGGAACTCCAGCTCCGGAGGAGTCGCTCCCGCGCGGCGGAGAGCGGGATGAGGAGGCGGGCATGACGGGTGTTTCGCATCAGCACGACGAGGCGGCGCTGGAGGTCGTTCGTCAGGCGTACGCGTTCCTCGAGGGCACCCGGTCCGGCTGGGAGGACCTGGTGACCGAGGACGTCGTCATCCGGCAGTCGCCGGAGGCTCCGTGGGGTGGGCGCCACGAGGGGCCGGACGGGTTCCGGCGCTTCCTCGCGCTCTTCGGCTCCGCCGCGCGCAGCCGGCTCGAGTCGCGGGAGCTGTTCGTGGCCGCCGACCTGATCGTCCAGGTGGGCGTCTCGCGCGGGGAGATCCTCTGCACCGGCGCGACCTTCGAGACCCGGGAGATCCACCTGTGGCGGGTCCGCGACGGGCGGATCGCCGCGCTGGACATCCACGTCGAGTCCGCTCCGCTGCTCGCGGCGCTCGGCAGTCGGGACTGACGGAGAAGACCCGACGGCGACGGCCGGAGGATCCCACCGCGGGTGGTGGGGTCCTCCGGCCGTCGCCTGCGTTCGTCCGTGCGAGGCTCAGGCGCCGGCCGCCGGTTCACGCAGCGCGCTGAGCGCGCCGTCCAGCTGCCGCAGCTCGTCGAAGACCGCACGCAGGGAGTCCGCTGCCGCCTGCGCGGGTTCGAGCTGCCCGGCCGCGTCGACGAGTCCGCCGACGAAGGGGAGCGCCACCGCGTCCGGCACGACCGTCATGCCGACCGCGGCCACCACCTGCTTGATCATCTGCGCTGCGCGCGTGCCGCCGGCCAGGCCGCCGTAGCTCACCAGTCCCACCGGCTTGTAGCGCCACTCGTGGAAGAGGTAGTCGATCGCGTTCTTCAGGTCGGCGTTGAACCCGTGGTTGTACTCGGGCATCACGAAGACGAACGCGTCCAGCGCGTCCACCGTGTCGCTCCAGCGCCTCGTGTGCGGGTGAAGGTAGTTGCGCAGGCGCGGGTGGTGCGGTTCGTCGAGGAACGGCAGCGCCGTGTCGCGCAGGTCGATGGCGGCGACCTCGGCGAAGCCTCCGTGGCGCAGCGCCTCCGACTCCACCCATCGCCCGACGGCGGGTCCGACGCGCCCGGGGCGCGTGCTCGCGGTGATGATGCCGAGACTGGTCAAGGGATCGATCCTCTCTGCGGGCCGGGGCGGCCGACGCCGCCTCCGGTAGGGGACGACGGACTCAGGCGTGCACGCCGAAGGGGCCGAGCACGTCGCTGTCGATGCGCAGGGACTCCAGCATCGCGGCGGCGTTGTCGACGGTGAAGACGTCTGCGGCGGCCAGTCGACCGAGGTACTTCGCCGTCACGGGGCCGGCCGCGCGTTCGGCGACGGCCTCCAGGTAGGTCCTGAAGACGGCCCAGGAGTTGCCGGTGGGGCCGTACTTGGCGAAGAAGGGGGTCGGGTCCACGCCCTCCAGGGCCGACTTGGCGCTGTCGCGCAGATCGCCCACGTACTGCCGCTGGAGCTCCGCGTCCGCGCGGGTGCCGAGGCGGCCGAGGTGGCCGCCCACCAGGGTGTTCCAGCGGTAGCCGAGGGCCACGTCGTGCGCCCGGATCCAGCCGGGGACGTCCTGCGAGACCGCCAGCCGGGTGAACGGCACCCAGCCCGGATACACCACGTCGACGACCATCAGCGTCCGCTGGCGGGGCGCGCGGACGAAGATGTTGTCGGGCGCGTGGTTCGGCCCGTGGTAGTGCAACTCCAGCCGCTCGCCGCCGACCTCGACGACCAGGTGGTCCTCGAAGACGGTGTCCGGAGCAGGCCGCAGCGGGTCGGCCGCGCGGCGCAGCAGCCATCGGTTCTCGGCGTGCCCGATCCGTTCGGCTCCGCCGAACAGCCCGGAGGCGCCGATGTGGTCCGCGTGGGAGTGCGAGTGGATCAGGTGGGTGACCCGGTTGGGCAGCCCGGCGGGACGGGTGACGTCGTCGATCGCGCGCTGGAGGTTGTGGCCGAGCGTGGGCGGGGCGTCGACCAGCATGACGCCCTCACGCGTCGTCAGGAACATCGCCTGGTAGCTGCCGTCGGTGACCCAGTGCAGCGCGTCCGCGATCGGCGCGACGTAGTACCCGGCGGCGTTGAGGGCCGGGCCGAGCGACGACGGCGGGACCGGGGCGAAGTCGGGGAGGGTGTCGGCGCGCGCGGGGCTGGCCAGGTCGAGGCCGGTCAGGGCGGCTGCGGCGGGCACGGCGGCGGCGACGGCCGCGTGACGCAGGAAGGTGCGGCGGGGCGCGGGTGTGCGCACGAAGTCGGCGGGCAAGGTGGTCCTCTTTCCCTGTGGGGGACGGGCATGGATGTGACCGAGCATCAGGGGCCGTCGGTCCCCGGCGCTTCGGTCAGTCGACTGAGGCCGCCTGCCTGACGTGGAGGTGGGAGGCGGCGGCCAGGGCCAGTCGGTCGACTGAAGCGGTCCCCGGGCTGCCCGGAGCAGCCTGGCGGGGTCGCGCAGCAGCTGCGACGACAGCCCCCACTCCGTGAAGTGAAGGAGAAACCCATGCCGAAGCGGCGCACGCTCACCCTGACGGCCTCGGCGGCGGTCCTCGCCGCCGCCCTCGGGCTCACCGCGGCCATGCCGTCGGCCGGCGCGACCGTGCCCCCCGGCGGCGCGGCCGTCCTGCCCAACGGGCCCAGGCCCACGATCGTGCTGGTCCACGGGGCCTGGGCGGACAGCTCCAGCTGGGGTCCGGTGATCAAGGACCTTCAGCGCGACGGCTACACCGTGAAGGCTCCCGCCGTCCCGCTGCGGGGTCTCGCCGAGGACGCCGCGTACGTCGCTTCCGTCCTGAAGCAGACGCCCGGTCCGGTCGTTCTCGTCGGACACTCCTACGGCGGGGCCGTGGTGACCCAGGCCGCGCCGAGCGACCCGGAGGTGAAGGCCCTGGTCTACGTGGCCGCCTTCGTGCCGGACGTCGGTGACAGTCTGGGCAGCCTCTCCGCGCGGCCGGTCGCCCACCCGATCCCGCAACTGCCCCTGGTGCCGCTCAGCTACCCGAAGGCCGACGGCAGCACCGGCACCGACCTCTACATCGACCCGGCCAAGTACCACCAGGTCTTCCTCAGCGGGCGCCTGTCGGACGCGACCGCGCGTGCGCTCGCGGCCGAGCAGCGCCCGCTCTCGCTGGACGCCGTCACCGGCACCGCGACGGCCGCGGGCTGGAAGACGGTGCCGTCCTGGTACCTGGTCGCCAAGCAGGATCAGGCCATCGCGCCCGACCTGGAGCGGTGGATGGCGGCGCGGGCGGGCGCGCACACCGTCGAGGTCAACGCACCCCACCTGGCCATGGCGGTCGTCCCTGAGAAGGTCGCCGACCTCATCGAGGAGGCGGCCCGATCCGCCGGGTGACAGGTGTCATTCCCCGTATGATCATTTCATGCGCGAATCGGTCGGACGGGTCCAAGGTGCGGCGGACCCGGCAGGGCTGGGATCCAGCCCGCTCATCGGCAGGGAGACCGAACTCCAGGCCGTGAGTTCGCTGCTGGCGGCCGAGGGCGGAGGCGCCCTGGTCCTGGCAGGGGAGCCCGGCATCGGCAAGACGAGTATTCTCGTCGCCGCCCAGGAGGAGGCGCTCCGGCGTGGCTTCCGGGTGCTGCGGGTCTCGGGCAGCGAGACGGCGGCGGACGCGCCCTTCGAGGGCCTCCGCCGCCTGCTCGCCGGGGTGCTCGACCACGCGGACCGGCTGCCGGCGACACAGGAACGCGCCCTGCTCATCGCGCTCGGTCTGCGGGAGGGGCCCGCGCCGCAGCCCTTCCTGGTCGCCCTCGCGACGCTGGACCTGCTCGCGGAGGCGGCCGAGCAGGCCCCGCTGCTGGTGGCCGTCGACGACCTGCACTGGCTGGACCAGTCCAGCGCCGACGCACTGGCCTTCGTCGCCCGACGCCTGGGCTACGACCCCGTCGTCCTGCTGGCGACCTCCCGCACCCGGGCCGGAGAGCGCCCGGTCCCCGCAGACCTGCCCCGCCTCGACCTCGACACGCTCTCCGATGCCGAGGCGGGGCTCGTGGTCGCCCGGCTGCACGGCGGTCTGGACCCGGCCGCGAGGGACGGCATCCTCCGCGCGGCCCGCGGGAATCCGCTGGCCCTCGTGGAACTGGCGGACAGGTGGACGGACGGTCGGACGGACGGGCGCACGATCGAGTGGACGGCCGCGGGGGCGCCGGGACCGGCCGGCGACGAGCCGCCGCTGAGCGCCCGCCTGGAGCGGGCCTTCGTCGGGCGTCTGGCGGAGCTCCCGTCGGCCACCCGCGACGTTGTGCTCGTGGCCGCGGTCGACTCCGGCGACGAGGTGGCCGAGGTCGTCACCGCCGCCTCCGCGCTCGCGGGCCGTGAGCTGACGGTGGACGACCTCGAACCCGCCGCCGAGACCGGACTGCTGCGCTTCGACGACCTGCGCGTGCGGTTCCGCCACCCGCTCGTGCGCTCCGGCGTACTCCAGGCGGCCACGCCCGCCCGGCTCCGCGCCGCGCACGCCGCACTCGCCCGGGTTCTCGCCGACGACCCCTACCGAGCCGTCTGGCACCGCGCGCTCGCCCTGGACGGGCACGACGAGCAGGTCGCCGGGCAACTGGAGACCTACCACGTGCAGGCCCTGCAACGGGGCTCGGCCCTGGAGGCGATCCGGATGCTGGAGCGGGCCGCACAGCTCTCGCCCGACCCGGCCGAGGCGTCCCGGCGGCTCCTGCTCGCGGCCGAGCACGGATTCGGGCTGGGGCGCGCGGACCTGGTCCGGCGCCTGCTGGCGGAGGCCGACCGGGAGGACCTGCCCGAGCTGGAACGGGCCCGGACGGCCTGGCTCCAGGGGATCTTCGAGGACGGCGTACCGGGCGACCCGGCCCCCGTGCTCGAACTGTGCCGGACGGCCCGCCGCTCGGCGGTCGCGGGCGACGTGTCGCTGTCGCTCAACCTGCTGCTGGGTGCGGCCCTGCGCTGCTGGTGGGCGGAGACCGGTCAGGAGGCCCGCACCGCGGTGGTGACCGCTGCCCGGGAGTTGGACGGCGTGGCCGACGACGCGCGGTACCTCGCCACTCTCGCGGTGGCGGAACCGGTCCGGCTCGCTCCCGAGGTGCGGCTCGCGCTGCTCCGGGCCGCGGACAGGCTGGCGCCCTCCGTCGACGCCGCCGAGCTGCGGCTCCTCGGCATGGCGGCGCACGCTGTCGGGGAGACCCCGCTGGCCGCCTCGTTCCTGGACCGGGCGGAGAGCCGGCTGCGCGCCCAGGGGCGGCTCGGTCTGCTGCCGCACGTTCTCGGCATGCAGGTCCAGACCCGGACGGAACTCGGGGACTGGCGGCTCGCCGCCCAGGCCGCCGAGGAGGGGCACCGCCTGGCGGTCGACACCGGGCAGCCCATCTGGTCCGCCGGCACCCTGGTCGGGGACGCGCGTGTCGCAGCCATGCAGGGGGACGCCGAGACCGCGCTGCGACTCGCCGACGAGGTCGAGCGGCAGCTGTCCGGCTCGGGCATCAACGACCTGCTCGCCTGCGCCCAACTGGCGCGCGGCATCGCGCTGCTGATCGCCGGGCGGCCCGAGGAGGCGTACCAGGCGCTGCTCACCGTGCTGGACCCGGCGTCACGCTACTGGCACCAGCGCGAGAGCTATGGCGCGCTCGGATTCCTCGCGGACGCCGCCGCCGGGCTCGGGCGGAACGCCGAAGCCCGGGCGGTCGTCGACGCGGCGCAACGCGGCTACGGCCCGCAGCCGGCCACGCTCGCCCAGGTCAACCTCCGGTACGCGCACGCCGTGCTCGCCGACGACGAGGAGGTGGAGGCCAGGTTCGCGGAGGCGTTCGCGGCCGACCTCACCCGCTGGCCCTGGCCCCGCGCCCGCCTCGAACTCGCCTACGGCGGCTGGCTGCGGCGCCGGCGGCGCAGCGCGGAGTCGCGCAGCCCGCTGCGGACGGCGCTGGCCACGTTCGAGGTGATCGGCGCGCGGCCCTGGGCCGAGTACACCCGGGCCGAACTGCGGGCGGCGGGCGAGCGGACGGCGGCACGCGGCGAGGCGGGGAGAGCGCCGCTGACCGCGCAGGAGCTCCAGATCGCGCGCCTGGCGGCGGCGGGTCTGTCCAACCGGGAGATCGGCGAGCAGCTCTATCTGTCCCCACGCACCGTGGGCTCCCACCTGTACCGCGTCTTCCCCAAGCTCGGAATCACCTCACGCAGTCAGATCGCACAGGCGCTGCGGCAGTTGTAGGAGCAGGACGTCCCGGCACGGCGCCGACCGGCGGCCAGGTCCGCCCCGAGCCCGACCCACCCGGGCAGCCTCCGGCCTGCGGGCGGCCACACCGCCGCTTGCGCGGGCCGCCGGTCGCCCGGCCCGGCTCAGGCGGCGTCCGGCGACTCCGGCTCGGCCAGGGCGGCCGCCAGCTGACTGCGGTTCTGCACGCCGAGCTTCGGGAAGAGCCGGTACAGGTGCGAGCCGACGGTCCGGTGCGAGAGGTAGAGGCGCTCGCCGATCTCCCGGTTCGACAGGCCCTGCCCGGCGAGACGGGCGATCTCCAGCTCCTGGGGCGTCAGGGCCGCCCAACGGCCAGGGCCTTGGCGCTCCACCGAGAGGCCGGTCGCGGCCAGCTCGCGTCGGGCCCTGGACGCCCACGCGGGGGCGTCCAGGCGGTCGAAGGAGCGCTGCGCGGCCTGTAGCAGCTGCCGGCTCTCGGTGATACGCCGCCGTCGGCGCAGCCACGTTCCCTCGGCGAGATCGAGCCGGGCCCGGTACCAGGGCGAGCTGTGCTCGCAGCGCAGCCGGGCCGCCTCGAAGCAGTCCGGGGCCTCGTCCTCGTCGGCCAGCCACACCCGGGCCAGGGCGAGCGAGCGCAGCACCCCGCCCGCGGTGGTTCCCTGCGTCAGCTGCTCGATGTGGCGCAGGGCCCGGCGGCCCTCCTGTTCCCGGCCGACGCCGTGTGCCGCCTCCGCGTAGTAGTCCAGCGCCCAGGCGCACTGGGGTTCCTGGTAGACGGCCGAGGCCGGGTCGAGCATCCTGCCGAACTCCTCGAAGGCGAGCCCTTGGTCCCCCTGGCCGAGGGCGGTGAGGCCGCGGGTGAGCGCCATGCCGTTGCCGACGGCGACGTTCCCGCTGACCACCACGGCCTCCTGGACCTCACTGAGCAGCCGCATCGCCAGGCGCTGTCGCCCGCGGATCCCTGCCAGATTGGCCAGACCAAGCCGCGCGCAGGCCGCCCAGGTGGTCTGTCCGGTCTCCTCGGCGAAGCGCAGCGCCTCGTCGGAGGCGGCGCCGGTGTGCTCCCACTGACCCAGGTACAGGGCGGCGAAGGCACGCAGCACCAGGACCTGGGTGAGGGCCGCCAGCCGCCCCTGCCGGCGCAGCCCGCCCTCGGCCGCCAGCGTGAGCGGCACCGTGTGCTCGAAGGAACCGCTGACGAAGCCGGCCATCGCCAACGGGCCGATCAGGGCCGGCTCCAGCGCGTCGGCCGCCCCCGCGCCGTCGAGGTGCGCCACGATCGCGGCCCCCTTGGCGAACGGGGAGAGGAAGGCGTCGACGAGGACCGGCCGCGGGTCACGGGGATCGAGTGCGACCCGGTCGGCGACGGCTCGGAGCCCGCCCAGCAGCGCGGCATCGCCCACCGCGCCCCAGTAGCAGGCGCGGGCCGCTCTGACCAGCAGGTTCGCCGCGAGGTCCGGGTCTTCGGAGTCGACCGCGTCGCGGGCGGCGATCTCCAGACGGCGGATCAGGGCCGTGCCGCCGGGGGCCCCGTCGTCGAAGGCCGTCTCCAGGGCCACCAGTCGGCCGGTGTCCTCGGGCGCGAGCGTGGCGGAGCGGACCCGGTCGATGAGGGCGCGGACGGTGTCCGGCCGACCGAGCTCGAACGCGACCTCCGCGGCGCGCAGCAGCCGGTGGCCGGCCGTCGGCTCATGGGGCGTCAGCTGCGCCGAACGCTCCAGATACCGCTGGGCGACGGCCGGTGCGCCGCGCGTCAGGGCGCGGTCCGCGGACGCCTGGAGCGCCGCGGCCACCTGCTCGTCCGGCCGCTGCGCCGAGGCGGCCCGGTGCCAGCTGGACCGGTCCGCGTCGTCGGCGAGAGCCTCGGCCAGGGCCGCGTGGGCGGCGGAGACCGCGCTCGGGGCGGCCGCGGCCACGACGGCCGAACGCATCAGAGGGTGCCGGAAGTACATGTGGTCGTCCGCGAACTCGACCAGACCCGAACGCAGCGCGTCGGCGCGTTCGTCGGCCGTCACCTGTCTCCCGGTCAGCTGTCGGACCGCCCGCTCCGACTCGTCGAGTGAAGCGCCGTCCTGAAGCGCGGCCACCAGCAGCAGAGCGCGAGCCGCGGGGCCGCACTCGTCGAGGCGCCCCGCGAACGCGTGTTTCAGCCGCTCCGGCAGAGCGAGCGGGCCGCTGGTGCCCGGATCCGTCACCGTGCCCGGCAGCTCGCGCAAGGCCAGCGGGTTGCCCTGGGCGAGGACCAGCAGACGCTCGCGCTCGCCCTCGCTCAGCGACGGCGCGCCGGCGGCGAGCAGCTCCTCCGCCGCGGCACGGTCGAGCGGACCGAGCGGTAGGCGCGTCCAGGCGTCCTGCCCGCCACCCCCGGCCGGAGCGGCCTCCCGCGTCGACAGCAGCAGCAGGATCGGCTCGGCGGCGACCCGGCGCGCGACGAACTCGACGACCTCCCGGCTGGCCGGGTCGGCCCACTGGAAGTCGTCGACGATTGCGACCACCGGGCGGCCGTCCGCGCTGTCGGAGAGCAGCTCCAGGGCCGCGAGGCCCACCCACGCCGGTTCCACCGGCTGCAGCGGTTCTGCCATGCCGAAGGCCGCGAGGAGTGCGTTCCGCTGGGCCGTCGGGAGGCCGTCGGCGCCCGTCAACAGCGGGCGCAGCAGCTGGTGCAGGGTGGCGAACGGCAGGCTCTCCTCCGCGTGGGTGCCCACAGCGCGCAGCACCTGGAATCCCCGCCGGCGTCCCTCGTCGGCGCAGGCCCGCAGCAGTGCCGTCTTGCCGATGCCTGGCGCGCCGCTCAGCCGGATGCAGGCACCCCGACCGGGAAGCCTGTCCCAGATCCGTCGGATCCGGGCGAACTCCTCCTCACGGCCCAGCAGGGGGCCGGGAACTGCGGCAGCGTGCACGGTCGGGCCCCTCGATCACCAGCGGTCCGCACAGCATACGGTCAGCCGCCTCCTGGCTGCCCCGGCGGCTGACCAGGCGAAAGAGCAGTCGTCCGACTCAAGCCGGAGCGCGGCGGCGCGCCTACGGTGCAAGAAGGAAGTCGACGACACCTTGAGGAGGCACACATGACAGGGGAGCTTTCCGGCCGGACCGCCGTGGTCACCGGCGCGAGCAAAGGCATCGGCCTGGCCGTCGCCGAGGCGCTGGCCCGCGCGGGCGCCGAGGTGGTCGCGGCCGCACGCACCGCCTCCGCCGGGCTGGACGTGCTGGTGAAGTCCGGCGCGGCGCGCTGGGTCCCGGTGGATCTCACCGCCGCCGGCAGCGCCGAGCACTTGGTCGAGGCGGCCGGCGAGCGGATCGACATCCTGGTCAACAACGTGGGCTCGGCCCCCGCCAGGCCGGGCGGGTTCCTCAGTGTGACGGACGCGCAGTGGCGGAGCACGGTCGATCTGAACCTGTTCGCCGCCGTCTCGGTGACCCGTGCGGTGCTGCCGCGCATGCTGGAGGCGGGCCGCGGCGCGATCGTCACCGTCGGGTCGGTCAACGCCGAACTGCCGGACCCGACGGTCGTCGACTACAGCGCCGCCAAGGCCGCCCTGGTGAACTTCACCAAAGCCCTGTCGAAGGAGTTCGGGCCGCGCGGCATCCGGGTGAACAGCGTCAGCCCCGGGCCCGTCGAGACCGATCTGTGGCTCGGGGGCGGCGGTGTTGCCGAGACCGTCTCGGCCGCCGCCGGGCTGCGCCCGGACGAGGTGCTGGCGCAGGCCGCCTCCGCCACAGTGACGGGCCGCTTCTCCCGTCCCGCGGAGATCGCCGACCTGGTGGTGTTCCTGGCGAGCGACCGGGCCGCGAACATCGCCGGCAGCGACCTGCGCATCGACGGCGGGTTCGTGCCGACCTGGTGATCCGGACGGCTGCCGGTGCGCGGCGCTCAGTCGGTTGACGGAAGCCGGCCGCGGCGCCGTGCCCGGAGTCTGGCACCCCGACCGAGCAAGAGAAAGGCCTGACATGAGTGTGTCCGCACGTCCCGTCGTCTTCATCCACGGTCTGTGGTTGCACCCGGACTCGTGGGCGCCCTGGGTGGGGCTGTTCCGCGAGCGCGGCTACGAGGCCCTGGCGCCCGGCTGGCCCGGCGTCGCCGCGACCGTCGAGCTGGCGCGAGCCGATCCCGAGAGCATCGCCGACCAGGGGATCGACGACGTCGTCGACCACTACGCCCGGATCATCGACGAGTTGCCGGAGCCGCCGATCCTGGTCGGGCATTCCTTCGGCGGAATGATCGCCGAGAAGCTGCTCGGACAGGACCGGGCGGCGGCCGCGGTGGCGGTCGACGCCGCGCAGATCAAGGGCGTGCTGCCGCTGCCGCTCTCCTCCCTGCGGGCCACCCTCCCGGTGTTCCGCAACCCGGCCAACAAGCACCGGGCTGTCTCGCTCACCGCCGAGCAGTTCCGCTTCGCCTTCGGCAACGCGGTCAGCGAGGAGGAGTCCGCCCAGCTCCACGAGCGATGGACGATCCCGGCCCCGGGCCGGCCGCTGTTCGAGGCGGCTGCGGCCAACTTCTCTCCGCACTCCCCGGCGAAGGTCGACACCGGCAACGACGGACGCGGGCCGCTGCTGCTCGTCATGGGTGGCCGGGACCACACCGTGCCGGAGGCCATCACCAAGGCGACACTGAAGCAGTACCGGGGCTCCGAGGCCGTGACCGACCTGATCGAGTTCGCGGACCGGGGGCACTCGCTCACCATCGACAGCGGGTGGCGCGAGGTCGCCGAGGCGTCCCTGGACTGGCTGGCCGAACGCGGCTTCTGAGGCTGCCCGCCGCCCGCGCCCACCCCGGGCGCCGCCCGACCATATGCAGTCAACGTACTCAAGTCCCCGCGCTGCCGGCCGGTTAGCGTCGCCGGCGTGGAAGCGCGGGCCGGGAGGACGGACATGTCGGAGGCGACGGAGCTCGTGGGGCGTGCGCCCGAACTGGCCGCCCTGCGACGCCTGTGGGCGTCACCGCGCCGGTCCGCGGGCGCGGTGTTCGTCCTCGCGGGGGAGCCCGGGATCGGCAAGACGGCGCTGCTGGACGCGGCGCGCCGGTTCGCCACGGCCGCCGGGGACCAGGTCATGGCCACCGTCGGGGTGGAGGCGGAGGCCCGGCTGCCCTTCGCCGGTCTGCACCGGATGCTGCGCCGGGTGAGGCGTCACGGGCCACCGCTCCGGGAGCCGGAACGGGAGGCGCTCAGCCTCGCGTTCGGGGAGTCGGAGAGCACCGGGCCGGTCGAACTCGCGCTGATCAACCGCGGTGCCGCGCTGCTCCTGCGGCGCGCCGCGGCCCTGCGTCCGGTGACCTTGCTGGTTGACGACATCCAGTGGGTGGATCCGCCCAGCCGCGAGGTGCTCGGCTTCCTGGCCGGGCGCGCCCGAGACCTCGGGCTCCGGATCGTGGCCACCCAGCGCCCCGGGCCACCGGCCTTCGGCCCTGAAGCCCTGGCCGAGCTGCGCACCGTCGACCGGCTGACCGACGAGGCGTCACGGCTCATGCTGCGGAGCCGCGGCGCCCTGCTCGGCCCGGAGCGCGAGCGGCTGCTGCTGCAGCAGGCCGACGGCAACCCGCTGGCGCTGCGGGAACTCGCCGTCGACCCCGGGGAGGACGGAGGGTGCGACGGCCTCTCGGCGCGGCTCGAACGTGCCTTCGGCAGCCGGGGCGCCGACCTGCCCGCCGGCGCACGCGACGTGCTGCTCGTGGCAGCCGTCGACAGCTGCGGCGATCTGGAGGAGATCCGCGCTGCCGCCTCGCTGCTGACCGGCCTGACCGTGACCGAGGAGGACGTCGCGGCGGCGGTCCGGGCCCGGCTGGTGCGGGTCGGCGAGGGAGAACTCCGGTTCCGGCACCCGTTGGTCCGCTCCGGCGTCCTGCGCGGCGAGGCCGCGGTACGCCGCCGGCACGCCCACCGGGCACTCGCCCAGGTGGTGCGCGAGCCGTTCCGGCTCGCCTGGCACCGGGCGGGCGGCGTCGCGGGACACGACGACGCGGCGGCCGACCTGCTCGCGCAGGCGGCCGAGTCCGTCCTCGGCCGCGGCGCGGTGCTCTCCGCGGTGGAGGCCCTGGAGCGCGCCGCCACGTTGACCACCAGCCGGCCCGCTCGCGGCAGGCGACTGCTTCGGGCAGCCGAGCTCGCTTTCGACCTCGGACGCGGGGAACTCGTCGAACGCCTCGTCGCCGAGGCGATGACGTTGGTCGTCGACGAACTGGACCGGGCGCGCGGCCAATGGCTGCGGGAGATCTTCAGCGACGGGGTACCCGGGGACGCCCTCCGGGTCCTGGAGCTCTGCACGACCGCTCGGCGGGCGGCTGCCGCGGGCGACCACGACCTCGCTCTGAACCTGCTGCTCGGCGCCGCGCTTCGCTGCTGGTGGGCCGAGACGGGCCCGGAGGCACGCGCGTCCGTCGTCGACACGGCCGACGCCCTGGTCGGCGCGGGTACGTGGGTCGGCGAAGACCCACGCTGGCTGGCCGCGCTCGCGGTCGGCGAGCCCGTGCTGCGGGGCCGGTACGTGTGCGGGCAGCTGGACCGCCTGGACCCGGTGCGGTTCGACGACCCGGCGAGCCTGCGTCTGCTCGGCATGGCCGCGCACGCCGTCGGTCATGAGGTGAAGGCCGCCGACATGCTCGACCGGGCCGAGCTCCTGCTGCGCCGACAAGGCCGGATCGGGCTGCTCGCCCACGTGCTCAGCATCCAGGTGACGGTGCGCTGCGTGCTCGGCCACTGGGACGCTGCCGAGGCCGCCGTCGCCGAGGGCTTACGGCTGGCCGAGGAGACGGGCCAGCCGGTGTGGACCAGCGGCACCACGGTCTGCCACGCCCAGGTGTGCGGGCTCCGCGGCGACGCCGAGGCGGCGCGACGCGCCGCAGCTCAGGCCGAAATCCCGGCTCGCTCCCGAAGGTTGACCTGCCTCCTCTCCTGTGTCGGATTGGCCAGGGGCCTGGCTGGGACCGCCGAAGGGGACGACCAGGCCGCCTTCGGCGAGTACCTCGCGCTGTTCGACCCGGCTTCCGCCGGATACCACCCGCGGCAGAGCTTCGACGGTGTCGCACTGTTCGCCGAGTCGGCCGTGCGGGCCGGCAGGATCGCCCAGGGGCGGGCCGTCCTGCGCCGCCTGGAGGACCAGGCCCGGATCACCCCCGCGCCCCTCCTCGCCGTCCAACTGCCCTATGCTCGCGCGGTACTGGCGGACGAGGCCGAGGCTGGAACGCTCTTCGAGGCCGCCCTGGCCCAGGATCTGGACCGCTGGCCCTGGATGGCGGCGCGGCTGGACCTGGCATACGGCGCGTGGCTGCGGCGCACCGGGGAGCGGGCGGCGGCGCGAACCGCCCTGGAGGCGGCGCGGAGAGGCTTCGCCGACCTCGGCGCCGTCGTCTGGACAGGCCGCGCGCAGGCCGAGATCGACGCCCTGCGCTGAGCGCTCCGGGCGTCCGGCGCAGTCACCTGACCGAAGCCGCCGCAGGGCGCCGTCGCCAGGCTGGAAGCGAGCGGCCCGGGGAGCGGGCCGCGAGCTGCCCCAACCTCCAACCAGCGGAGACGACATGACGTCCATGCCCGTGGCGGGCCTCCCGGCCGCAACGCCCGCCCACCCCGCCGACCTCGTCGTACGCAACGCCCGGATCCACACCGGGGACCGCTCGCGTCCCTCGGCCACCGCCCTCGCCGCGGTGGACGGCCGCCTGGTCGCGGTCGGCGACGACGCGGACGTGGCCGCGCTGATCGGCCCCCGCACCGTCGTCGTCGACGCGCTCGGACGGCGCATGGTCCCCGGACTCAACGACTCGCACAACCACGTGGTGCGCGGCGGTCTCCACTACGTCCTCGAGCTGCGCTGGGACGGCGTGCCGACGCTGCGTCAGGGGCTGGCCATGCTGCGCGAGCAGGCTGCCCGCACTCCCACCGGGCAGTGGGTGCGCGTGGCGGGCGGTTGGAGCGTGGAGAGCGTGGCCGAGCACCGGATGCCGACCCCTGCGGAGCTCAACGCGGCGGCTCCGGACACGCCTGTCATGGTGACCCACCTCTACCAGGCCGCCGTGCTCAACCGTGCGGCGCTGCGCGCCGCCGGCATCACCCGCGACACGCCCGACCCTGTCGGCGGCCGGATCGTGCGCGGACACGACGGAGAGCCGACCGGCATGCTGCTCGCCTCGCCCGGCGCGCTGCTGCTCTACTCCACCCTCGCCAAGGCGCCCGTCCTGGACCCGCACGGACAGCGGGAGTCGACCCGTCAGTTCCTCCTCGAACTGAACCGGTTCGGGCTCACCTCGCTGATCGACGCCGCAGGCGGCTTCCAGGCATTCCCCAGCGGGTACCAGGCGGTGACCGATCTGCACGACGCCGGGGAGCTGACAGTCCGCATCGCCTACCACCTCTTCCCGCAGACGCTCGGCCAGGAGGTCGAGGACCTGCGCCGCTGGATCGGCATGGTCCGTCCTCAGGACGGCGACGCGTGGCTGCGCCTGAACGGCGCGGGGGAGAACCTCACCTGGGCCGCCGCCGACTTCGAGAACTTCGCCCAGCCTCGGCCCGAACTCGGTCTGTACGAGGAGCAGTTCGAGAAGGCCGTGCGTCTGCTCATGGAGAGCGGCTGGGGTTTTCGACTGCACGCCACCTACGACGAGACGATCCGGCGCGACCTGGCCGTCTTCGAGAAGCTCGCCGCCGAGGGGCTCTTCCCCGGCGGCAACCGCTGGCTGTTCGACCACGCCGAGACGGTCTCGCCGGAGAGCCTGGACCGGGTGCGCGCCCTGGGCGGCGCGATCGGGGTCCAGCACCGACTCGCCTACCAGGGCGAGACCTTCCGCGACCGCTACGGCGCGGGCGCCGCCTCCGCCGCCCCGCCGCTCGGGGCGATGCTGGAGCGTGGCCTCACCGTCGCGGCGGGCACGGACGCGACCCGGGTCTCGACGTACAACCCGTGGGTGGCCCTGCACTGGCTGGTGTCCGGCCGCAACGTGGGCGGTGTGCTGCTGCGCTCGCGGCCGAACCGCGTCGACCGGGTCACCGCCCTCGCGATGTACACCGAGGCCGGCGCCCGGCTCACCGGCGAACAGGACGTCAAGGGCGTGCTGCGTCCGGGCTGCTACGCCGACTTCGCCGTGCTCACCCGCGACTACTTCACCGTCGACGAGGACGAGATCCCGTCGATCGAGGCGGCGTTGACGGTCGCCGGCGGCAGGATCGTGCACGCGGTCGGTGAGTTCGAGGGACTGGCCGCCCCGCGCCCCGCGGTGGAGCCCGCGTGGAGCCCGGTGGCCCACTACGGCCGCTACCAGCGGGCCGCGCACGAGCGGGGGAGCGGCGCGCGTCAGGCCGAGACCGTGCGCGAGGCGGCCGCCGAGTCCGAGCTGCACCGCCGCTGGCGTGTCGCGGGCGGCCTGTTGCCGGACGGCGCGCCGCCCGCCCCCGTCGACGCGTGCTTCCTCTGAGCCCGCAGGAGGTGAGCGGGACATGAATCTGGGGCTCCTCCTCCTGCGCGTGGTCACCGGCCTGCTGCTGGCGGCGCACGGACTCCAGAAGACCAGCTTCCGCCTCGGGGGAACCGGGCTCGCCGGAGGCGTCGCGGAGTTCCGCGACGACGGGTTCCGCGGCGGCGCGGCCACGGCCCTGGCCGCGGGCCTTGGTCAGCTGCTCAGCGGGAGCCTGTTCGCGCTCGGCGCGCTCACCCCGCTCGCCGCGGCAACGGCGGTCGGCGTGATGACCGTCGCCGTCACCGTGAAGTGGGCCCACGGGCCCTGGGCCCCGCACGACGGCTACGAGTACCCGGGATACCTGGTCGCGGTCCCCGCGGCACTGGCCTTCACCGGACCAGGCGGCTGGTCCGTCGACCGGGTCCTCGGCCACGCCGTCTGGCCGGTCACGGCCGGAGCCGCCGCCGTCGCCGTCGGTCTGCTCGCGGGCCTGCTCACCCGCCTCGCCCTGCACCGTGGGCAGGCGGTCGCCGGACCCGCCGAACCC
>NZ_BBPQ01000003.1:70237-110847 GCF_000787855.1 Streptacidiphilus anmyonensis
CTGCTCACCCGCCTCGCCCTGCACCGTGGGCAGGCGGTCGCCGGACCCGCCGAACCCATGGAAGGAAACCCGTGACCGCGTCCATACCCGTGCTGCGATCCGTCTCGGACCGCTTGTTCCCACCCGGGGCGAACCGCTACGGCCCGCTCCCCGCACTGCTGGTGCCGCTGACGTTCGTGACCGGCCTCGTTGACGCCGTGTCCTACCTCGGCCTCGGGCATGTATTCGTCGCCAACATGACCGGCAACGTGGCGTTCCTCGGCTTCTCGCTGGCCGGCGCCAAGAGCCTGAGCCTGTGGGCCTCGGCCCTGGCGATCGCCGCCTTCGTGGTCGGCGCGTGGTCCGAGAGCCGGATCGCCCGCCTCCTTCCGGCAGGTCCGGTGGGGCTGTTCCGCGTCGTGGTGGCCGCCCACGCCGTTCTGGTGGCCTGCGCCGCGGCGGTGGCCTTCGCGTCGGGCGCGACGCACACGGGCACGCGTGCCGCGCTGATCGCCCTGCTCGGCTGCGGCATGGGACTGCAGAACGCGGTGGTCCGCAAGCTCGCGGTGCCCGACCTCACCACCACGGTGCTGACGCTGACCGTGACCGGCCTGGCGTCGGACCGCCCGGAGCGGGCGACGGCGCGCCGCCTGCTCTCCGTCGCCGCGATCCTGGCGGGGGCGCTGACGGGAGCTGCCCTGGAACTGCACGCGGGGGCGGCCTGGGCGCTCGGCACGGCCGCCCTGGTCCTCGCCGCCGTCGCGGCGGTCCCCGCGTCCTGACGGAGCGTCACCGGTGACGTGCAGAGAGCGGAAGGCGCGGCAACCGGGCGGCCCGAGCCCGGCTGGGGCCGCGACCCGGACCCGGACCGGTGACGCCTTCCGCTCCCTGCGCCGGGTCGCCGCCCTGCGCGACCGCCGAGTCCCGCCGGCTCCGAGCCGGAGCTGCGAGTATCGAGGCCGCGCAGGACCGCTCGGGGTCGTCCACCAGATGACGGAGCGGTTCCGGCGGCAGCCGGTGCCGTCACCTCGCCCGGGGCCGATCACCTCGCTCGGGGCATCCACGGGATCAGCCGCGCCCACCGGCCTGAGTGGTCAACCCGACGAGGGTCCGCGACGTCGCCCGGGGTTCCCTGCGGGCCGGTCGTCCTCAGTCGGTGCCGTGCGGGCCGTGGGTCCGGTGGCGCCCACGGCGTCCGCCTTGGCCGCGAAGCGCGACGCTTCCGCGCTGCCGACTCCCGACAGGAGTTCGGCCGCCTCGGTCCAGGCGGCCCGAGCCGCGTCGGGCTCCCCTCGCTCCAGCAGTGCCTCCGCCAGATGGTCCAGCACCTCCGCCTGGTTGGGGAGGTCGTGCACCAGCCGGTAGAGATCCAGCGCACGGCGGAGGTTCCCGATCGCGACCTCGGTCTCGCCCAGACGCAGCCGGGCGAACCCGAGGGTGTCCCAGGTGGCGGCCTCGCTGCGCTGGTTCCCGGTCCGCCGGAGGATCGGCAGCGCCTCCTCGCACCGGGAGATGGTCGTCCGGAAGTCGCCGAGCAGGGCCGAGTACCAGGCGACGGCGTTGAGTTCGCGGGCGACGAGGTTCTCGTCCGGCAGTGTCCGATAGAGCGCCAGTGCGGCTCGGGCCTGTTCCAGGGCCTCCTCGTGCCGCCCCTGGCGACCGAGGACCCAGCCGATGCTGCGCCGGGTGTGTGCCAGTTGCTCCGGGTCCAGCCGCCCGAAGTAATGCTCCATCAACTCGACCTGCTCGTCGGCCTCCTGTGCGCGCCCCAGCTGGGCCAGCGCCCGGGCGATGCCACCGGCGGCAGCGGTGATCACGCCAGGGTCGTCCAGAACCAGGGCCGCGTCCAGCACGACGCGCAGCAGCGTGATCTCGTCGGCCCAGCGCCCCTGGGCGTCCAGGAACGTGGTGCTGTCGTCGGCCAGTAGCAGCCGCGCCCGGGTGAAACGCGGGTCGCTGATGGCGTGCAGGGCGGCCAGGATGGTGTCCTCCTCGCCACGGAACCACTCGATCGCCCGCGGGCGGTCGTCGAACGGCAGCAGGACCACCCCCTCGGCCGGCGACTGCGTCAGCGGCCGACGCGTGCGGGTGGACATGACCCGCCCGGCGGAGTCCGCGTTGAAGTGAAGGTAGTGCAGCAGCCTGGTCTCGGCCGCGAACCGGTCCTCGCGCTCCTGCTCCAGGAGCTCGCAGGCGTAGTCACGCAGCAAATCGTGCAGCAGGTGGCGGCCCTCCGCGTCGCGCGAGAGCAGGTTCGCCGAGGTGAGCCGGCGCAGCAGCCGACGGGCCGTCCGCAGGGGCACCCCGGCGACTGACGCGGCCGATTCGGCCGACATCGCCGGACCGGGGTGCACGGCGAGATACCGGAAGAAGCGTGCGGCCTCGGCGTCGAGGGCGCGGTAGGACCAGGAGAAGACGGCCCGTACGTCCGTCCGCGGGTCGGCGCCCTCCAAGGTGTCCAGGCGGGTCGAGGGGTCGCGCAGGTCGGCCGCCGCGGCCCGGAGCGAGAGCACGGGGGTTGCCCCCAACTGGGCCGCCATGACCGCGACGGCCAGCGGCAGACGCCCGCAGAGCTCCACCAGCGCGGCGGCCGAGTCCGGCTCGGCCTCGACCCGTTCGTCGCCGATCCGGGCCCGCAGCGCGTCGAGGGCTTCGTCGGGGGTCCACACGTCGAGACTGAACTGCGCCGCGCTGTCGAGTGCCGCCAGACCCGTGAGTTGGCTGCGGGAGGTGACGAGGGCAAGACACCCCGGGCCCTCGGGCAGCAGCGGCCGTACCTGGTCGGCGTCGCGCGCGTTGTCGAGCACGACGAGGAGCCGCAGCGCGGCCGTGCGCTCGCGGAAGAGCGCGCCGCGCTCCGCAGTGCCCTCGGGGATCTCCCGGGCGGGCACGCCGAGGGCGACGAGGAAGCCGCCGAGGGCCTCGCCCGGGTCCAGCGCGTTGCCGCCGGGGTCGAAGCCGCGCAGGTTCACGTACAGCTGACCGTCGGGATACCCGTCTGCCACCCGGTGTGCCCAGTGGACGGCCAGGGTCGTCTTGCCGACGCCGGCCATGCCGGCCACCGCCGTGATCAGGACCTGCTGGGCAGCCCCGGCTCCCAATCGGTCGGTGAGCGCCCGTGCCGCCTCCAGCACGTCGCTGCGGCCTCGGAACGCCCGCAGGTCGGGCGGTAGCTGCCGAGGAACGGACGTCTCGGGAGTCGAGGGTCGTCCGGCGGCCTCGAGCAGGCGACGGCGTCCGGCCGTGTCCAGGTCGAGTGCGTCGAGCAGTTCGGTGAGTGTGGACATTCGCGGTGTGCTGCGACCTCGCTCCATGTCGCTGATGGCCCGCGCGCTCACGCCCGAGGCCTCCGCCAGGCTCTCCAGTGTCAGCAGCGCGCGCTGCCGCTCCTCACGCAGCAGCCTGCCGAATTCCGTCGTCCCCACCGCCGCTCCCGATCGCCGTCGCCACGGCCGAAGCCGCCCCACCGAGCGGTGATCCTAGGGACGGCGGCGGGGCAGTGGGAGGGCTCAAGGGGTCTGAGATGCGGAAATAAGTCGATCGACTCAAGCCTGGGACGGGCGCGGGCGGAAGGGTTGAGCCCGGACCGCTGGGAGCGGTCCTCCGGTCCTCGGCCCAGGGAGGCGCCCGCATGACCCGTCCCCGCATCCTGATCCTCGGCGGCGGCTTCGCCGGGGTCGCCGCCGCCAGAAGGTTGGAGCGGCGGCTCGGCCCGGGGGAGGCCGACCTGACTCTGGTCACCCCTCAGGACTACGAGCTGTATCTGCCGTTGCTTCCGCAGGTCGCGGCGGGCGTGCTCACCCCGCAGTCGGTGGCCGTGTCGCTGCGCCGGATCCTGCGCCGCACGAGGATCGTGCCGGGGACCGTGCTCGGCGTCGACCCGGCGCGCCGCCGAGCCGTGGTGCGACTGATCACGGGCGATCAGGTGCTTGAGCGGTACGACCTGGTCCTGCTCGCCGCGGGCAGCGTCACCCGCTCGTTCGCGATCCCTGGCGTGCCGGACCACGCCCGGGGGATGAAGACGCTCGCCGAGGCGGTGTCGGTCCGTGACCACGTCCTCGCGCAACTCGACCTGGCCGCCGCCACCGAGGACGAGGCCGAGCGCCGGGCCCGGCTGACCTTCGTGGTGGTGGGCGGCGGCTACGCCGGAACCGAGACAGCCGCCTATCTGCAGCGACTGGTGCGGTCGGCGAGTCGACGCTACCCGAACCTCGACCCCGACCTGGTCGACTGGCATCTCGTCGACCTCGCGCCCCGCCTGATGCCTGAGCTGGGGGAGCGGCTGGGCGAGCGCGCGCTGCGCGTGCTGCGCCGAAGGGGCATCGAGGTCGGCCTCGGCGTGAGTGTGTCCGAGGCATCGGCGGAGGAGGTGGTGCTCACCGACGGCAGGCGCCTGCCGTGCCGGACCCTGCTGTGGACCGCGGGCGTGGCGGCCAGCCCGCTGGTGTCCTCGCTGGACGCCGCGACGGTCCGGGGACGGCTGACCGTCACAACGGAACTGACGGTGCCGGGCCTCGACGGTGTCTTCGCCGTCGGCGACGCGGCGGCCGTGCCGGACCTGGCCGTCGGCGGAGACGCGGTCTGCCCGCCGACTGCCCAACACGCCCTCCGTCAGGGCCGGGTGGCCGGCGAGAACCTGGCGGCAGCCCTGCGCGGACGCCCGCTGCGGCCCTACCGACACCACGATCTCGGCCTGGTGGTCGACCTCGGAGGCCGGGGCTCGGTGGCCCGTCCGCTCGGTGTGCCGCTCAGCGGCTTCGTCGCCCTGTCCGTCGCCCGCGGCTACCACCTGCTGGCGCTGCCGACTCTCGTGGCCAGAACCAGGGTCCTGACGAACTGGCTGCTGCACGCGCTGGCCGGCGACGACTTCGTCCGCACGGGTCTGCTCGCCCGGCAGGAACACACCGTGCGGGCGCTGGAGCACACCGAGGGATACCTGTCGCCGCAGGACGTGAAGGCCGCGACCGCTTCGGACTGATCGACGCGGCAGGGCGCACCGTGGTGTCGCCACGTGCGACGGAAGAACGGCGAGCCGCCGCACCTCCGAGAGCCTCGCGCAGCCGGGCGTCGACCTCCTCTCCCGTCCGCGGTCCGGTCACGGTCGGGGTGGGCGCCGGCGACGGTGCGATGCAGTCGGTCTACCGAAGCGGACGGGCGCGCGGGACCGCGAGGCTGCCTCCACAAGCCCCGTCCCTCAGGAGGCAGACATGACCATCAACCAAAGGCCCACGCCGTACCACCGTTTCACCCGGATGCCGATCGCAGGCGTCTGGCGCGAGGGGAGCTCCAGGCGTCGATTGAGCGACACCAACCCCTACTCGGGGGAGGTGCTCACCGAGATCACGCCGGCGAACGCCGCGGACGTCGACCAGGCGTACAGCGAGGCGCGCCGCGCCCAGCGGGCGTGGGCCGCCGCCGAACCGTCCGAGCGTGCGGCGGTGATGCGCCGCGCGGCGCAGATCATGCAGACCAGGCGGTTCGAGCTGGTGGACTGGTTGATCCGTGAGATCGGGGCGACGCGGTCCCGGGCCGAGGTCGAGGTGGCCATCGCCACCGAAGTGACCGCGCTCGCCGGCGGGCAGACCGCCCATCCCGTCACGCTCGTCGACTCCGACGTCCCGCACAAGGAGAACCGAGTGCTGCGCCGCCCCGCGGGGGTGGTGACAGTCATCAGTCCGTGGAACTTCCCGCTCTACCTGTCGAACCGTTCGGTGGCCCCCGCGCTCGCCCTGGGTAACGCCGTCGTGCTCAAGCCTGCCGAGGACTCGCCGGTCACAGGCGGTCTGTGGCTTGCGAAGGCCTATGAGGAGGCGGGCCTGCCGCCGGGGGTTCTGAGCGTCGTGATCGGTACGGGTGCCGAGATCGGGGACCATCTGGTGGAGCACCCGGTCCCCCGGGTCGTCTCCTTCACCGGGTCCACCGCGGTCGGCCTCGGCATCACCCGCAAGGCAGGGGTCAAGCGCCTCGCCCTCGAACTGGGCGGCAACGGTCCGATGGTGGTGCTGGACGACGCCGACCTCCAGCGGGCGCTGATGTGCGCCGGCAACGGCAGCTTCTACCACAACGGCCAGATCTGCATGGCGACCAACCGGATCATCGTGCAAGCGCCGGTGTTCGACGAGTTCGTCGAGCGTTTCGTCGAGCAGACCCAGGACCTGCGCGTTGGCGACCCGGCCGATCCCGGCACCCAGATCGGACCGGTCATCAACGCCCGTCAACTCCACTCCATCCGAGAGAAGATCGACCGCGCTGTGACGGACGGCGCCAAGCTGCTGCTGTCTGCGGACCCCACCGGACCCACCGGTCAGGTCCTGCCCCCGCACGTCCTGGTCGGGACCAACGACGTGGCCACGGCCCGCGACGAGGTCTTCGGGCCCGTCGCCACGATCATCCGGGCCGACGACGAGGACCATGCGCTGCGCATCGCGAACGCCACCGACTACGGACTGTCCAGCGCGGTCTTCAGCGAGGACCTGGAGCGGGCCCTGCGCTTCGCCCAGCGCATCGAGGCGGGGATGACGCACATCAACGACACCACGGTCCACGATGACGTGCACGCCCCGTTCGGCGGGGACAAGCAGTCGGGCTACGGCCGATTCGGCCTCGGCTGGGTCGACGACGATTTCACCAGCCGACACTGGATCAGCATCCAGCACCTTGCGCGTCCGCTGCCGTACTGAGCCGGGCACGGAGCCCACGCCCACAAGCGGGCGGGGAGCGCGGCCGGCCCAAGGCGCGCCTCGCCCGTTCCCGGCGGACCCGACTCCGAGCCGTCACGGCGGTCTGTTCGCGGTGGCCTCCGCGCGGACTGCTCCGCCCGGGTATGCCGCGCCTGTGCAGTCGATCGACTCAAGCCGGGCGTGCCGTTCAGGACCGACAGTGGAGTAAGCGGCGACAGCGACAGCCGAAGCAGGAAGGAAGACACCACGATGAGCGCCATCATGCGCGCCGTGCGCGGGCACCGCCGCGGCGGGCCGGAACAACTGCGGTACGAGGTCGCCCCCAAGCCCGACCCCGGCAGCGGAGAGGTGCTGGTGGCCGTCCGGGCCGCGTCCATCACGGCGGGCGAACTCGGCTGGGACGCGACCTGGACCGACCGCTTCGACGGGACCGGCACGCCGCGCGTGCCGATCGTCCCCTCCAAGGAGGTCTCCGGCGTCGTCGCGGAACTGGGTCAAGAAGCCGAGGGCTTCGCCGTCGGCGACGCCGTCTACGGCCTGATCCCGTTCCTGCGCGACGGCGCGGCCGCCGAGTACACGACGATCCCCGCCGAGGTGCTGGCCGCCAAGCCCCCGTCACTGAACCACCAGCAGGCCGCGGCGCTGCCGCTCGCCGGCCTCACCGCCTGGCAGGGTCTCGTCGGGCACGGAGGTCTGACGCGCGGTCAGCGGGTGCTCGTCCACGGCGGGGCGGGCGGCGTCGGGTCGTTCGTCGTCCAGGTGGCCGCGGCCCTGGGCGCGACGGTGGCGGCGACGGCCGCCGGGGCGGACGAGGAGTTCGTGCGCGGCCTCGGGGCGAGCCAGGTCATCGACTTCACCACCCGGCGGTTCGAGGACGAGGTCAAGGACGTCGATCTGGTCTTCGACACCGTCGGCGGCGACAGCCAGAGCCGGTCCTGGCAGGTGCTGCGGCCTGGCGGGGCCCTGGTCAGCATCGTCGCGCCACCCGTGGTGCCGGAGCGCAGCGCCGCGCGTGCGGTGTTCTTCGTGGTCGAGCCCGACCGGGCGGGACTCGAGGAGCTGACCGCCCTGGTCGAGTCCGGCCGGCTGACGCCTCGGATCGACCGCACCGTCCCGCTCGCGGAGGCTCCCCTGGCCTACGCGGCGCTCGAGCGCGAGCACCGTCGCGGAAAGATCGTCCTCCAGGTCTCCTGAAACCTGCCGCCGACCGTCGCACACCCACCGACGTCCCGCACACGCGAGCGGCCGAGGTCGACGCTGCGCGCAGATCATCCCCGGCCGCGGGGAGGGGGACCGGTCAGCCGTGGGTGCTGCTGGTCCTGGCCATGACGTTGGGCTTCTCCCGCATTCATGACCGCGGTGGTGATCGCGGCCCAGCGCGATCGCGGTCGCCAGGCCGATGCCCGGACGAGCCGACTACGCGTCGCGACCGGCCGGACCCGTCCGACCGACAAAGGACCTGCAACGCGCCGCCACTGTGCCGTTCGGGTGTTTTCGAGTCCGGCTCGCGAGCCCTGGGCCTGGCACCCGGACCGGAGGTGGTTGAGTCGCCGACATGAGCAAGAGTGAGGTCGAGGCCCTGTTCGGCAACCGCTTCCTGACCATGCCCGCGCCTTCGGAGACCTTTCCCGAGAAGGGCATGACTGCGACGGATGCCATGCGGTTGCTGGACGACGAGCTCGTCATGGAGGGCGACCCGGAGCGCAACCTCGCCACGTTCGTCACCACGTGGATGGAGCCGGAGGCGCAGCGGATCATCGCCGAGAACCTCCACCGCAACTTCATCGACCACGCGGAATACCCCATCTCCGCGGAGATCGAGCAGCGCTGTGTGCGCATGCTCGCCGATCTCTTCCACGCGCCGGGTAAGACCGCGGGATGTCGGACCCAGGGCTCGTCCGAGGCGATCATGCTCGGCGCGCTGTCGTTGAAGTGGAAATGGCGCGAGCGCCGGGAGGCGGCCAACCTGTCGGTCGACCGGCCCAACCTGGTCTTCGGCGGCGACGTCCACGTCGTGTGGGAGAAGTTCTGCCGCTACTTCGACGTCGAGCCGCGGATCGTGCCGCTCGCCGAAGACAAGTACACGATCGGCCCTGAGGACGTGGAGCCCCACCTCGACGAGAACACGATCGGCGTCGTCGCCGTCCTCGGCACCACATTCACCGGCCACAAGGACGACGTCGTTGGGATCGACAAACTTCTGCGGGATATCCGCAGGAAACGGGACCTCGACATCCCGATCCACGTCGACGCCGCCAGCGGCGGCTTCGTGTGGCCGTTCCTCTACCCGGACTCGAAGTGGGACTTCCAACTCGAGCAGGTCCGATCGATCAACGTCTCGGGACACAAGTACGGGCTGGTCTACCCCGGCATCGGCTGGCTGGTCTTCCGCGACGAGTCCGACCTGGCCAAGCGCCTCGTGTTCTACGAGAACTACCTGGGCAAGACCGACGCGACGTTCACACTGAACTTCTCCACCGGCGCGTCGATGGTGCTCGCCCAGTACTACAACTTCGTACGGCTGGGTCGCCAGGGTTACACCTACGTCATGGAGTCGATGCAGTCGAACGCCCGCGCGTTGGCGGACAACCTGCGCAGCGGC
Organism: Streptacidiphilus anmyonensis; assembly: GCF_000787855.1. Classification (GTDB taxonomy): domain Bacteria; phylum Actinomycetota; class Actinomycetes; order Streptomycetales; family Streptomycetaceae; genus Streptacidiphilus; species Streptacidiphilus anmyonensis. Next base: position 79,499 of record NZ_BBPQ01000003.1, read on the forward strand.
GGCCGGTTCGAAGTGATCGGCAGCGACCTCGAACAGCTACCGCTGGCCGCTTTCCGCCTCGCCGGCAAACACGCCTACGACGAGTCCGACATCGCCTGGCAGCTCTCGGCCGAGCGCGGCTGGATGGTGCCGGCGTACACGCTTCCGCCCAACGCCGAAGGAGTGAAGATCCTTAGGGCGCTGGTCAAGGAGACCATGAGCCGTGAGCAGGTCGAGCGCCTGACCCAGGACATCGCCCGCGCCTGTGACACGTTGGACCACAAGGGTGCGACCAGCGAGGTCGAGCGTGCCCGGGTCAAGGGAGGGACCGGCTACTGAGCGAGGGGCCGCGGATGCTCCGCGCTCAACCGGGGCCTGCTCGGCCCGGGACCGCGCGGACGCGATTCGGCCACGGGGCCGGCAACTGACCAGGCCCTCCGTCGATCGTCTCATCGGCGCCGAATCCGGCGACAACGGGTCGGCCGCCCACGCGGTAGTCGCGGAGCGTCACCCGATCGCGCGTCCGCATCGGCGGGACATGCCGCCTTCGGCCCAATCGGTGGGTTCGGCCAAGTGGGCCGTCATGCTGTGTTCGTTGATCACGTTCCGGGTCGGGGAGACCGCTGGTGCACAAGTCGCGTGAGGTGTTGTTCGAGAGGATCCGGCAGGCCGGCGGGACGACGGGCTGTCCGGGCGGAGACGTCCGCGCGGTTCACGGTGTCGCGTCGGATCGTGCGGCAGGTCGACCGGACCACCTTCCGCTGCACCCCGCCCAGGACCGGCAGCGAGTCCTTCCGCTTCCAGGCAGGCCGAGAGACCCGCTTCCCGGCCGACAAGCGATGGCCCACCGGTGCGGAACCCGCGAGCAGGTGCTGCCGGTAGGGCACGACGGCATCGACATCTGGCCTGTCCCAGTCGGCTGGGACCTGTTCGCGGGAGGACGATCATGAGCTGGCTCTCGAAGGTCTTCGAGCGCAATCCCGCGGGGTTCAACTGGCCGCGAGCGGTGATGTTCCTGGATGCCGCGCTGGTGCCGTTGGTCGTCTTCTGGGCGATCGGGTATGAGCAGTACCTTCTCAGCGCAGTTTTCGGCCTGCTGTTCGCGGCGCTGGCCGACCCGGGAGGCGGCTACGGGCGCCGCGCGTCGCACATCGCCGGATTTGGGCTGGTCGGCGCGGGGCTGACCGCGCTGGGGTTCGGCATCGGGGGAGACGCCTGGGGCTGGCTGGTGCTTGCGGCTTTCATGGTCACGCTGGTGGCCGGCCTGGCGGTCGCGCTCGGGGTGCACAGCTTCGCCACCGCCATGCTTCTCAACGTCTGGTTCATCGTCACCCTCGCACTCGCGTCGGGCTTGCATCAGCATCCCGGCATCACGAACTACACCTGGGCTCAGGTGGTCGCCTGGGCCGGGGGGTCGGCGCTGTGGATCGTGGTGACGTTCCTGGCGTGGCTGATCTGCGGGCGCAAGGACCAGCCCCCGCCGGTTGCGGAGTTCCCCGGTGACACCTCGCGGAAGAAGCTGACCGGGCCGCTGGTCGTGTTCGCGGTGATCCGCGCTGTGGCCATCGGCGGCGCGATCGCGCTGGCGTTCGGGCTGAACCTGACGCACGGCGTCTGGATGCCGATCGCGGCCATGATCGCGCTGAAGCCGAGCCTGGAGCAGAGCACGATCGTGTCAGCGCAGCGCCTGGTCGGCGCGCTGATCGGCGCTGTCGCGGCTGGGCTGCTGCTGCTCATCCCCGCCAACGAGACGGGACTGAAGCTGTTCGCGATCTCTCGCGGACTCGAAGTCGTCGCGCTTGTGCTGTTCATGCACGGGGCGGCCATCCGCTTTTGGAACTATGCGTTCTACTGTGCGGCGATTGCTGCCGCAGTTCTCACCCTGATCGACCTTCCGCAGCCCACTGACTATGCCGCTGAGGGCTACCGGATGCTGTGGACGTTGTGCGGGGTGGGGATCGGTGTGCTCGCCATGATTCTTGCCGGCCTGCTCACCAAGCTCAGCGCCAGACCCTCGCCGGAATCCGCCTGAACCTGAGCAACGCGGCACGACCCGTCGGCGCCTTCGACGTCCCGCCTGCGCTGTCCCTCGCGAGGGCACACGGGATCCGCCCGGCCGAGCATCGGCCGGGCGGATCGTCGCTCGTCGGGGCACTCTCCCTGGGGCGTCACTTGTCCATGTGGTCGAGGGCCTCGTCCAGGGCGGTGGCGGCGGTGATGAGTGAGAGGTGGGTGAACGCCTGGGGGAAGTTACCAAGTTGCTCCCCGCTGGGGCCGATCTCCTCGGCGAACAGGCCGACTTGATTCGCGTAGGTGTGCATCTTCTCGAAGGTGTAGCGGGCCTGGCGCAGGCGGCCGGCGCGGGCGAGGGCGTCCACGTACAGGAACGTGCACAGGCTGAACGTCCCCTCGGAGCCGCGCAGGCCGTCGGGGGAGGCGGCCGGGTCGTAGCGGTAGACGAGGCTGTCCGAGACCAGGGTCTTGTCCATGGCGTCCAGGGTGGAAAGCCAGGTCGGGTCTCGTGGCGCCACGAAGCCCACCCGCGGCATCAGCAACAGCGAGGCGTCCAGGACGGCGTCCGCACCGTAGTGCTGGACGAAGGCCTTGTCGGTCTCGCTCCAGCCGCGAGTCATGACCTGCTCCAGGATGGCGTCCCGCGCCTTGGTCCAGCGCTCGGTGTCGGCGGGCCGGCGCAACTCGTCGGCCATGGCCAGTCCACGGTCGAAGGCGGCCCAGCACATCACGCGGCTGTAGGTGAAGTCCTGGCGTCCGCCCCGGGTCTCCCAGATGCCCTCGTCGGGCCGGTCCCAGGAGTCGGCCAGCCAGTCCAGGCCGTCGGCGACGGCCTTCCATCCGCGGTAGTCGGCCTGCAGGCCGATCTCGCGGCCCTCGGAGAGGCCGTAGAGCGCCTCGCCGTAGATGTCGAGCTGGAGCTGGTCTGCGGCCGCGTTGCCGAGGCGCACCGGGTACGAGCCGCGGTATCCCTCGAGGTGCTCGAGGATCTCCTCTGTCAGGATGGGCTCCCCGTCGACCCGGTACATGATCTTGAGGGCTTCCTTGCTGCCCTGCTCCTGCTCCGCCAGGATCCGGTTGCGGAGCCAGTGGGTGAAAGCGGTCGCCTCCTCGGTGAACCCGAGGTCGAGCAGCGCCCGGATGGACAGGGACCCGTCGCGGACCCAGGTGTAGCGGTAGTCCCAGTTGCGTTCCCCGCCGACCTGCTCGGGCAGGCCCATCGTCGCCGCGGCGACCGGCGCGCCGGTGGGTGCGTAGGTGAGCAGTTTGAGGGTGATGGCGGACCGGTTGACCATGTCCGGCCAGCGGCCTCGGTAGCGGGACCCGCGCGCCCAGCGCTGCCAGAAGTCGACGATCTGCCAGAGCCTCTCCTCCGCCTCGGCCTCGGTCCTGGGCACGGGAGGCGGCGGGGGTCCGGCGGGGCTGCAGACGGTGAAGACGACGACCGCGGTCTCGCCCTCGTGGAGGGTCACGGTCGCTACGGCGTCATGCTGGTCGCGCTCGATGGGGAAGGTCGCCTGCAGGTGGGCGGTGATCTCAGGAGCCCGGAACACCGCTCCGTCGGGCGTGAGGTCCAGGTTGTGGGTGGCGCGGCCGTAGTCGAAGCGCGGACGGCACTCCAGGCTGAACCGGACCGAGCCACGCACCGCGCGGATCCCACGGATGAGAGTGTGCCGGTCGGTGGCGGTTTCGGAGCCGGTGGGGTCCATGCAGTCGAGGACTTCGCCGACGCCGTCCGGCGACATGAACCGGGTGACCAGGACGGCCGTGTCCGGGTAGTACAACTGCTTGCGGGAGTCGTCCGCCGCGTCCGGCGCGATACGGAAGTAGCCGCCCTTGTCGTGGTCGAGCAGAGCGGCGAAGAGGCTCGGGGAGTCGAAACGCGGAGCGGCGAACCAGTCGATGACTCCCTGCGAGGTGACCAAGGCTGCGGTCTGCAGGTCGCCCACCAGCCCATGGTCGGCGATCGGAGGGTAGCGGTCCATGAGCGTCCAATCGAAAGGAATCCCCTTCTCCACTATCGGAGGCGTGCCACGCTCTCGCCTCTCGTGGTGGCGCCAACCTCGTGGTGCCGCAACTGCCCGGGCGCATCCGGTGTGCGCGGCGCCCCTCGGCCACGGCTGTGCTGGGGCCCGACGGCCCGGTCCTCTGCGGGCAGCCGTCCGTACAGGAGTGCGCCCGGGAGCCCAATGAGCGTGGTGCGCCCTGACATGGTCGACTTGAGGGGAACCCACGTCGGGGACCGGGCAGGCTGATGCGGCTCTACCACGCTCCGTGACCGGCCCGGCGCGTGAGGGGTTGCCCTGAGTCGGTACACCCCTAGCTATCTGTGGTGCTTTGCCGGCCGGCAGCACACGCGGCTGCGGCCCGATGGGAGTAGCCATGACGATGAAAAACGGAGGCGTGGCAGGCGGAAGGCCCGGTGGCCGGCCGTCCACCCGCGGTGCGACACGGACGGCAGCGCAGTCTTTGAGCCGTGCGGACCGGGTGGCGCTGGGAAAGGAGGCCCGCGGGGCGGCGCCGCTGGAAGCCCAGGGAGAGTTTCGGCCGGGCAAGTCGCGGGATCCCGTAGGGCTGCTGCTGGGCCAGGCGGACTCGCGGGTGCCGGAGCTGGTACCGGTGCGGCACGGGCGCATGCTGGTGTCACCCTTCACGTACTTTCGAGGTGCGGCGCTGCCGATGGCGGCCGATCTGGCTGCCACGCCCACCTCGGGACTGCGGGTCCAGCTGTGTGGAGACGCACATCTGTCCAATTTCGGCGCGTTTGCCTCGCCGGAGAGGCAACTGGTGTTCGATGTCAACGACTTCGACGAGACTCTGCCCGGGCCTTTCGAGTGGGACGTCAAGCGGCTGGCCGCGAGCCTGGCGGTGGCGGGGCGCGACAACGACTTCTCCGACAAGGCCCGCCGCAAGATCGTCCTGGCGGCCGCCAAGGGCTATCGCAAGGCGATGCACCAATTCGCGCAGCAGCCCCTCCTGGACGTCTGGTATGCCCACCTGGACATCGAGGAGGCCATCGAGCAGTTCCGCTCCCAGATCAAGACCAAGCGGTTCGAGAAGGCCGAGACGCTGATGGCCAAGGCCCACACCCGCGACAGCACGCAGGCGCTGGGCAAGCTCACCAGCCTGGTCGACGGCCGACGGAAGATCATCAGCGATCCACCCATGATCATCCCGGTGGAGGAGCTGTTCAGCGATGTGCAGGCGGACTCGCTCTACGACCTGATCGGCACCGTCCTGAGCAAGTACCGGCTCACCCTGCAGTCCGATCGACGGCACCTGCTCAGTCAGTTCACGTTGGAGCAGATGGCTCGCAAGGTCGTCGGGGTCGGCAGCGTCGGCACCCGGGCCTGGATCGCGTTGATGGACGCAGGGGACGGCGTAGAGCCGCTGTTCTTGCAGGCCAAGGAAGCCCAGCCCTCCGTCCTGGCGGAGTACGCGGGGCGCAGCCAGTACAGCAACGAGGGTGAGCGGGTCGTTGCCGGGCAGCACCTCATGCAGGCCGAGAGCGACATCTTCCTCGGCTGGACCCGTGCCACCGGCGACGACGGGGTGGACCGCGACTTCTACGTCCGCCAGTTGCGCGACTGGAAGGCATCCGCACCGATCGAGATCATGATCCCCTCAGGCATGGCGATCTACGCGCGGCTGTGTGGTTGGACCCTGGCCCGAGCGCACGCGCGCTCGGGTGACCGCATCGCCCTGGCGGCCTACCTCGGCGGTTCGAAGCGGTTCGACCATGCCATCGCGGACTTCGCCGAAGCCTACGCCGACCAGAACGAAGACGACTTCGCTGCCCTTCAGGTTGCCGTGAAGGACGGCAGAGCAGAAGCCACCACCGAGATCTGATGGCGCGTCCGCCCGGGTCGGTCCCGAGGGGTCACCTCGCAGTCGGCGGATGGCTGCCGGGCTGTTGAATCCCGGCGATCGCCCCGGCTACGCCGACCGGGGGATCAGTACCTCTCTCGTAGATCCCGGAACGCCGAATCCGCGTTGCATCCGGCATCGTGTCCTGTATGACGATTCACCAGTTGTCCTTGCAGCCGTGAGTTGGTGGACAGAGGGATGCGGCGGCAGGATCCGGAGAACCTTTCCGACGGAGGCTGCGCGCGCTCCTCTTCTTAGGCTCGGAGACCGCGGAGGCGGCCGATGATGGTCCTTGAGCTTGTCGTGATCGGCTTGGGAATCACGCTCGAGCCGTTCCCGCTCGTGGCGTTCCTCCTGCTACTGTCCGCCGAGCGGGGTGTTCGCAATGGACTCGCCTTTATCCTTGCCTGGCTGGCGGGCTTGGTCGTTGTGGTCGCGGCTGTGCTGTTGTTGACCGGAGGCCATCCCCCCGCCGGCAAGACGTCTCCGTCGACGTCCGCGGAGGTGGTCAAGCTGGTGGTGGGCGTCGGCCTGATCGCATACGGGCAGCGCAAGTGGCGTCGAATCAAGGTGCCCCACGAGATCAAGACCCCCAAGTGGCAGGCACGGCTCGACCAGGTCAACTCGTGGTCGGCGGCCGGAATCGCGGTACTGCTCCAGCCCTGGGGTCTGGTGGCCGCCGGTGCTGCCGCGGTGGTCCAGGCGAACTTGTCCGACGCCGCCACCTGGTTCGTCCTGTGCGCCTTCTGCATTCTGGCGGTCTCAAGTCAGCTGTCGATGGAGCTCTACACCGTTTTCGCCCCGGGCGCCGCCGAGGTGAGACTGGAGCGGTTGCGTCGGTGGATCACCGACCACGAGGACGCGGCGATCGTCGTGCTCTCACTCCTGCTCGGCTTCTGGCTGGTGGGCAGGAGCCTCTCGCAGCTCGCGTGAGATCCGGCGGCCGCTGTTCGAGGAGCTGGAAGCGTGCGAGGAGGCTGCCCGGCTGCGCGTGGAGGGGCTCGGAGCTGAGCCCGATCCGGCTTGGGTCGCCTGAGTGGACGCTGGTGGGGTGGCGCGTGGGGCGCCGGTCAGGGCTTGCGGGCGACGCCGACGGCGGCGAGGCGGAGGACGGGGTGGGCGTCGGGGCAGGGGGTGTCGGTGTCGGGGCGCCAGGCGGGGACGATGACGACGCCGGGGTCGACGAGGTCGAGGCCGTCGAGGAAGGCGGCGACTTCGTCGAGGGTGCGGAACTGGCCGCGGCCGACGCCCTGGCGCAGGGCGGCTTCGGCTTCGGCGGTGTCGGCGTCGACCTCGGGGCCGGCGGTGATCAGGTGGTGGACGAAGACGTAGCTGCCGGAGGGCAGTTGGTCGACGAGGGTGCGGACGAGGGCGTAGGGGTCCTCGTCGTCGAGGATGTAGTGCAGGATGCCGCAGAGCAGCAGGCCGACGGGCTGGTCGAAGTCGATGTGGGCGCGCAGGACCGGGTCGGCGAGGAGCTCGTCGGGGTGGCGCAGGTCGGCGTCGGTGACGACGGTCTGCTTGTTGTCGGCGAGCAGGGCGCGGGCGTGGGCGAGGACGGCCGGGTCGTTGTCGACGTAGACGACGTGGGTGTCCGGCGCGATGCGCTGGGCGACCTGGTGGACGTTCTCGGCGGTGGGCAGGCCGGAGCCGATGTCGATCAGCTGGCGCAGGCCGACCTCGCGGACGAGGTGGTCGACGACGCGGCGCAGGACGGCGCGTTGCGCCTGGACGCCGAGGTGGACCTGCGGGAGCGCGACGGCGATCCGCTCGCCCAGGGCCCGGTCGGAGGCGTAGTTGTCCTTGCCGCCGAGGAGGTAGTCATACACGCGGGCTATGTTCGGCGGCGGGGTGTCCACGGATGCTCCACTGGGTGCCGGGCTGCGGGCTGCGGGCGATCGGAAGTGATCGGAGGTGATCATAGAGCCGATCGGACCGCGGCTGCGTCGCGGGTCCGGCAGTGCGGGGGTCTCCCGCCTCGCGCGCGCCGTGCCGGCCACGGAAGCTGACGGGCCGCCAGGGCATGCCGTGTGGCCGTACCGTGCCCGGCCGGCGGTGGGGCCCGGCGGCCCCCACCCCCGGCCGGGACGACTCGGACGGCATCCAGGCGGGGGCCGGGCCGGGTCGGGATCAGATCTGCTTGAGGTCCGCCGTCAGGGTGGCGATGTCGATGCCGTTGACGATGCCGGCCTCGTGGTACTCCTGCGCCAGCACGGCCCACGCCTCGTCGCCGTAGGTCTGCCACCAGTCCCACGCGACCTGCTGAACCGCTCCCCAGGTGACGACGTAGAGCCAGTCGGCGTCGTAGCCGAGCAGCGGGACGGCGTGGCCGCCCACGATCGGTTCCGTCTGCCAGTTGCCCTCCAGCGACCAGGGCTTGCCGTCCTGGAACTGCGTCTGGGCGTTCGCCGGGACCTGGATGCCCGCGTAGACGCCGCCGAAGAGCGAGATGGTCTGCTTGATCGCGGTCTGCGCGTGGACGTTGACGGGGGCGTAGGCGATGATCCGGTTGCCCCAGAGCCCCTTCTTCTGCCAGTCGGCCAGCACCTTCGACTCGACGAGGCCGGTGTCCTTGCCGCCGGAGAGGTGGAAGTACTCGTCCACCACCTCCTGCTCGGTGGGCACCGTGTCCGCCTGGGCGGTCTGCGCGTTCCACGACTGGATCAGGTGCGCGGCGGCGGCCATCGTGCAGTCGCCGTACTGGTCGTTGCCGTCCATCGGCCAGGTGTCGACCTTGGTCGCCCAGTCGACGGCGGCGGGCGGCGCCGGCAGCGGCGCCGCCGCGTAGGCGGTGAACTGCTTGAGGCCGACCGGGAACTGAGGCCCGAGCTTGCCGAGCTTTCCTGTGACGCGCGCCATCTGCGCCCTTCCTCGGGAGGTGGTGGACCAACTGCGAACTATGGCCGGTTTCCACCATTCCAGATCATCTGGGCATGTACGAGACATTTGGCACCACTCGTCCGAGTGAAGTCGAGTGTCGGGAGGGCGTTCCGCTGTCAGCCGCGCTGAAGCGCTCTCAGCCGAGCTCGGCCAACCGGCTCTCCAGGAAGGCCCGTTCCGTCTCGTTCGCGGTCAGCTCCAGGGCCGCGCGGTACTCCGACGCCGCCTCCGCCTCGCGCGCCAGCCGGCGCAGTAGATCCGCGCGGGCGGCGTGCAGCGGCTGGTACGCCGCCAGCGGCTCGCGCAGGGCGTCGATCGCCGCCAACCCCGTCTCCGGACCGGAGACCTCGGCGAGCGCGACCGCCCGGTTGAGCGCGACGACCGGCGTCGGGGCCAGACGGAGCTGCAGGTCGTACAGGGCGAGGACCTGCTGCCACCGCTGCCGCTCGTCCAGGGAGTCGTCGCTGTGCACGGCGTTGACGGCCGCCTGGATCTGGTACGGGCCCGGTGCGCCGCGCCGCAGGCAGGCGCGGACCAGCGCCTGGCCCTCGGCCACCTCGGTCTGGTCCCAGAGGCCGCGGTCCTGATCGGTGAGGAGCACCAGCGTCCCGTCGGCGCGCGTCCGGGCCGCACGCCGTGCGTGCGTCAGGAGCAGCAGCGCGAGCAGGCCGACCGCCTCCGGCTCGTCCGGCATCAGCTCGACCAGGACGCGGGCGAGGCGCAGCGCCTCCGCGCAGAGGTCCTCACGTACCAGGGCGTCTCCTGCGGAGGCGGTCCAACCCTCGTTGAAGACCAGGTAGATGGTGTCGAGCACACCCTTCAGCCGGTCCGGCAGTTCCGCCTCGCGCGGGACCCGGTAGGGGATGCCCGCGCCCTTGATCTTGCGCTTGGCGCGGACGAGGCGCTGGGCCATGGTCGCCTCCGGCACCAGGAACGCGCGGGCGATCTCGGCGGTCTGCAGGCCGCCGAGCAGACGCAGCGTCAACGCGACCTGTGCGGCGGGCGCAAGGGCGGGGTGGCAGCAGGTGAACAGCAGCCGCAAGCGGTCGTCGGACACGGGCCCCTCCTCTGCCGCGCGTTCCTCGGGGGTGGTCGTCGTCGCGTCGAGCAGCCGCTGCGCCTCGCGGTGGCGGTCGTGCCGGGACGCCTCGCGGCGCAGCCGGTCGATGGCGCGGTTGCGCGCCGTCGTGGTGATCCACGCACCGGGGTTGGGCGGCAGGCCGCGCAGCGGCCACTGCTCGAGCGCGACGGTGAAGGCCTCCTGCACCGCCTCCTCGGCGAGGTCGATGTCGCCGAGGAAGCGGATCAGGGCGGCCACGCAGCGTCCGTACTCCTCCCGGAAGACCCGCTCGGTCCCGGACGCGCTCGGGGGCGTGCTGTCGGACAAGGGGTTACTGCTCCGGCACTTCCTGGAAGGGCCGCACCTCGACGGGGCCCTGGCAGGCCCTGCTGCCCTCCGCGGCCAGCGCGAGCGCGGCGTCGAGGTCGGCGGCCTTCACCACCCAGAAGCCGCCGAGGTGCTCCTTGGTCTCGGCGAAGGGCCCGTCGGTGGTGAGCACCTCGCCGTTCGGCTGGGCGCGCACGACGGTGGCGATGTCCGCCGGGAGCAGACCGCCGGCGAAGACCCAGGCGCCGTCGGCCTGGAGCTTCTGGTTGAAGCGGTCCACGTCCGCGTACATGGTCTGCATGGTCTCCTCGGACGGCGGCTTCTCACCCTCGACCATGTGGACGGAGAGCAGGTACATCTTCGTGGCGCTCATGGCGAACTCCTCGGTGCGTTCGGTTCCGGTCCGGCCTCCTGCCGGGCTGATACCACCACTACGAACGGCCACCGGCCGGATCGACACTCCGGCCGGGAGATTTCCAGGAATTCTCCCGAGGGCTGCGAAGGACCCCGGGCCCGCTCAGGAGGGGCGTGGGCGTACCCGGGCGGCGAGGACGGCGATGTCGTCCTCGGCCTCGCTCGGGGTGGAGCTGTGCAGCGCGGCGTCGAGGAGGTCGTCGAGGTCGCCCGCGACCGGCAGCGGGAGCGCGGCCAGGCGTTCGAGCGAGACGTCGATGTCCTCGTGGCGGCGCTCGACCAGGCCGTCGGTGTAGAGCAGCAGCACGGCGCCGGGCTTCAGCTCGCGGACGAGCTGCTGGTAGCCGCCGATCCCGGTGCCGAGCGGCGGCGCGCTCGGCACCGGGACGAGCTCGGTGACGCCGTTCGGGTCGACGAGCGCGGGCGGCAGGTGGCCCGCGCTGGCGAAGGTCACGCGGTTGCGCGGCGGGTCGACCAGCGCCAGCAGGCAGGTCGCGGGCCGGGCCGCGTCGTTCTCGGAGATCATGGCGTCGAGCTGGCGCAGGATGCGGTGCGGCGGGAGGTCCATGACCGCGACGTACCGCAGCATCGACCGGTACGTGCTCATGTCGACCGCCGCCTCGACGCCGTGGCCCATCACGTCGCCGATCACCAGCAGCGTGCGCCCGAAGGGGAGGCGCACGCTCTCGTACCAGTCGCCGCCCACGACCGAACTGCTGCCCGAGGGCAGGTAGCGGCAGGCGATCTCCATGTTCGGGTGCGGGTTGGCCGGCTCGGCCAGCAGGGCGCGCTGGAGCTCCAGGGCGATGCCCTGGGAACGCATAAAGCGGCGGGCGTTGTCGATGCTGAGGGCGGCACGGCCGCCCAGGTCCTCGATCAGCGCGACGTCCTCGTCCGAGAACCCCTCGCCGGAGCCGTGCGGGGCGCGCGCCAGCGTCAGTGCGCCGACGAGGTGGCCACGGGCGGCGAGCGGGACGGCCAGCACGGAGGCGATGCCCGCCGCGCGGTAGACCTCCAGCGTCGCCGGATCCGAGATGGCCGCCGCTCCCTCGGCGCCCTCGTCGATCGCGGCGAGGTCCAGCAGCACCGGCTTGGCGGCGACGAGGCTACGCGCCACCAGTGAGCCCTCGCGGTGCCGGACCGACTCGCCGGGGTGGGCCAGCGTGGCGAGATGCGGGTGCAGTTCCGGACGTGCGGCCACCGCCGCGCGCAGCAGCCGCAGGGTGCCCAGCGGCATGCCGAGCCGGTGCTCGGGAACACCGGGCGGCAGGATGTCGACGGTGGCGAGGTCGGCGAGGCCGGGCACGGTGAACCGCGCCAGTTCGGCGCAGGTGGTGTCGGTGTCGAGCGTGGTGCCGATGCGCTCGGCCGCGGCAGTGAGGGTGGCGAGCCGCCGACGCGCGCGCTCCTCCCCGTCGGGCGGCTCGGACGGCGCAGCCCCGGACGGCCCTCCGGGCTGTGCCTGCGATGCCGCGGCGGCGGTGGCAGCGGCCCCCTCCGCGCCGGGCGGCACCGCACCCGCCGTACCGGCGCGGGCATCCGCATCGGGGGTGGCATCGGCTTCGGCACGGGCGCCGGCTTCGGACTGCGCCAGAGGCGGTGGGGGTGGCGGTGGCGGTGGCGCAGCCTCCAGCAGCGCCACGACGAGCACCATCGCGCCGGACTCGGCTTCCGCCGGGGGGACCGGGCGCAGGGGAGCGGACCCCGCCGTGGTCTCGGGCGGCCGGCCGGCTCGCCGCCCGGCACGAGGTGCCCGGCCGGTCTCCGCGCCGGTCTGCGCGCCGGGCGCGGTCGCGGGGGTGGTACTGGCCTCGGCCTGGCGCTCCGCCTCCGCGACGGTCCCGCTCTCCACCGTGGTCTCGGCTCCGGGCGCGTCGACCGCTTCGGGCGTGGGTTCGGTCGCCGGGACGTCTCCCCTCGCGGGAGCAGGGGGTGCGGGGACGGCAGTCGGGGGCGGCGCGGGCGTGGCCGCCTCGGGGGCGATGCGCTGGAGGCGCATGCGGATGGGTTCGTCGGCGGGGCCGGTGACCAGCTCGCGGGTCGCGCCGTCCGCCAGGACCAGCGCCGCCGCGGCCGCCACGTCGACTGTGCCGAGGCCCATGCCGGTGCCGATGCCGGTTCCGCCGCCCGGGCCCCAAGCGGACGCGGGCGTGGACGCGGGACGGAGCGGTGTCGCGCTGAGGGGTCGGCCGGAGGTCGCCTCCGGCGGCAGGCCGGTGAGGCGGAGGAAGGCGTCGTTCGCGTAGCGCCAGCGGAGCTGGGCGTCGAGCAGCGCGACGCCCACGGGCAGCGCGTCCAGCACGAGGGCCGACAGCGCCTCCCCCTCGTCGGCCATGCCGGCCGCACCGCTGTGCGCACCGGCCATGACTGCGGCCGCCGCGTGCCAGGCTGCCGCGGCGGCGTCCCGCTTCGGGGCCTCCGCGCCCACGTTCTCCCCTCGTCCCCCGATCGGCAAGAACTCAATCCATGATCACCCCGGGCCGGGTGCGGCGCATCCGCTTCCCCTGGTCCGAGCGTCCATCTTGCCCGAGCGCGTGTGCGATGTGCGCCCCGAGCCGGGGAACCTGTGAGTGGAATCCCAGCGAAGTCGCAGCGGGAACACAGGAGCGAACGTTGCGTGGCGAGCGGGACAGAATCAGGTAAGGCAGCTTTACGAGATTGACGCGCGGTTGTCATGATGGCGTCCCGTGAGCATCAGCCATAAGCGCCGCAGGCGGCGCACTCTCCTCCTCGCTTCGGTCGTGCCGCTCGTCGTCGGCGCCGGGGTCTACGCGGCCGCCGGAGCCGGCGCCTCGGTCACCGGAACGCGGGGCGCGACGAACGCGACGCGCGCGGTACACGCGACCAGCGCCGCGCAGGCGACGGGCACCACCGGCGCCACGAACTGGATCTCCTGGACCGGGGGCAAGCTGGTCTACGGGCACGACGCACAGGGCAACCGTGTCCCCGACTACTCCTTCGCCGGTTACGAGGGCGGCGGTGTCCCGCTGCCCGTCGCCGCGGTCCGGCAGCGCGTCGGTGCGCCGAGCGGCGGGGACGACACCGCGCGCATCCAGGCGGCGATCAACGCCGTCGCCAAGCTGCCGGTCGGCGCGAACGGCCTGCGCGGCGCGGTGCTGCTCGCGCCCGGCGGCTACCGGATCGACAGCGCCCTGCACATCGACGCCTCCGGCGTCGTCCTGCGCGGCTCCGGCAACGGCTCCGGCGGCACCCGCCTCGTCGCGCACGGCGCGACCGCCCGCACCCTGATCACCGTCGGCGGCTCCTCCCGCTATACCGCCGTCGGCGCGGCCACCAAGGTCACCGACTCCTACGTGCCGGTCGGCGCCACCTCGCTCGACGTCGCGAGCACCTCCGGCCTGAAGATCGGCTCCGAGGTCGTCGTCCAGCGGCCGACCACCCAGGCGTGGATCGACGCGCTCGGCATGCGGACGCTGTGGTCGCCGAACTGGAGCCTGTACTCCGAGCGCCGGATCACCGCGATCAGCGGTCACCGGCTCAGTCTCGACGCCCCGCTGACCACCGCGTTGGAGGCGAAGTACACGCAGGCCACCGTCTACCGCTACACCTTCCCGCGGATCGACCACGTCGGCATCGAGGATCTGAGCGCCGACGGCCGTGCCATGGCCGCAGACCCGAACTACGCCAAGGACTTCTACGGCGCGAGCCTCTCCTCCTTCGGCGCGGTCCAGGACGCCTGGGTGCAGGACGTGACCGGTGAGCACTTCGGCCAGGACGGCGTCGCCGGCCTCGGCTCGCAGAGCCGCCGGATCAGCGTGCTGCACACCGCGACGCTCGACATGCTGGTCAACGACGCCACCTCGGCCCGCTCCGACGGCTACACCCTCGAAGGCCAGCAGAACCTGATCCAGGACTGCCTGGTCACGGCGTCGAAGATCCACGCCTTCACCACCGAGGCCCACCAGTCCGGCCCGAACGTCTACTCGCGCTGCACCGCCAGGCTGACGCAGACGGCGTACGACTCGGGCGGCCACCAGCGCTGGGGCAGCGGCACGCTCTACGACCAGGTCACCGTCGCGGGGACGCTGCTGATGGTGAACAACGGCAGCCGCGGCACCGGGCACGGCTGGTCGGACGCGAACAGCACCGCGTGGAACTGCGTCACCACCCTCGGCTACGAGGTGCAGGCGCCGCCGACCGCGGACAACTGGGCGTTCGGCTGTACCGGCCCGCTCCTCTCCGGCTCGAACGGGCAGGTGGTGAGCGGTGGCAGGGCGGTGCTGCCGGCCAGCCTCTACGACGAGCAGCTGCGCGAACGCGGCCTGCGGACGATCGGCTGAACGCCGTTCGGCGAACGAGGCCAAGCGGACGAGGCCAGGCGGACGGCGCCAGGCGGACGCGGTCGGGCGGGCGGGGTCAGGCCTTGAGCTTGGCCCAGACCGTCTCGAGCGCGTCGATGTCCGCGTCGTCGAGGCGGTCGTTGAAGACCTCGGCGAGGGCCGCCCGGCGGGTCGCGTCGGCCTCGGCGAAGGCGGTGCGACCCTCGGGGGTCAGTGCGATCTCCACCGAGCGCGCGTCGTGCGGGGCAGGCGTGCGGGCGACCAGCCCGCGCGCCTGCAGCGCGTCCACGACCCGTGACACCTGCGGTCGGCTCAGCAGGGTCTTCGCGCCCAGTGCGGAGGCGGGCACGGGCTCGGTCTGGCCGTTGAGCCAGAGCATCACCTCGAACCAGGAGAGCGGCAGCTCGTGCGTGCGCATCAGCGCCCGGTCGACGTGGGCGGCCAGGGTGGTGCCGGCCCAGATGAGACCGTAGAAGGCGTGGTCGCGGGCGGAGAGTTCGCCCATGGTCGGCTCGGCGCGGGTCATAACGACAGCTTATCGGGTTGCGTGTGCGCGCACAGAAGTCGTACGGTGTGTGCGCACGCACAGAAACGGAGAGTTTGGCATGGTTGCCGACGGAACCACTCGTATCGTCCTCATCACCGGTACCTCCACCGGGATCGGCCTCGCCGCGGCCGTCGCGGCGGCGCAGGCCGGCTGGCACGTCGTCGCCACCATGCGCGACACGGCCAAGTCCGGCGCGCTCACCGCCGCCGCCGAGGCGGCGGGCGTCGCCGACCGCGTGGAGGTGCGCCGCCTCGACGTCACCGACAAGGAGTCCGTCGCCGCCTGCCTGGAGGAGGTGCTGGCCGCCCACGGCCGCCTCGACGCCCTGGTCAACAACGCTGGCGCCGGCGTCGTCGGCACGGTCGAGCACGGCGGCACGGAGCTGTTCCGCACCGCGATGGAGGTCAACTTCTTCGGCGTCGTCGAGGTGACGGGCGCGGCGATGCCGCACCTGCGCGCGACGGGCGGCCGTGTGGTGACGGTCACCAGCGTCGGCGGCGTCGTCGGCCAGCCGTTCAACGAGGCGTACTGCGCGGCCAAGTTCGCGGCGGAGGGCTTCCTGGAGTCGCTCGCGCCGGTCGCCGCGTCCGTGGGCGTGAGGGTCACGGTCGTGGAGCCGGGCGCGGTGGCGAGTGAGTTCGTGGCCAGCCAGGAGCTGGACATCCCGGCGATGGTGGCCGCCGCCGGCCCCTACGGCCCCGCGCTCGAGTCCTATGTCGCCCGCACGCGCGGCGCGTTCGCCGCCGCGCAGACCTCGACGGACGCGGCGGCGTCGATCGTCGACGTCCTGGACGCGGCCGAGCCGCCGTTCCGCGTCCAGACCAGCGACACCGCGCGGGCTTTCGTCTCCACCAAGCTGTCCGACCTGGACGGCGCGGCCGTCCAGAAGATGACCTCGGGGTGGGTCGGCCGCTGAGGCCGTCCCGCCGGCTCCGCGCGCTCGGCCGACCCGCGGCCCGGCCGCGGAGGCCCCCGGCCGAACGCGCGGGGTGTGCCTCCATGGACGCCTGGCCCGACCTGCGGTCGGTCACGTCTCCCGGCCTGGAGGCTCGTACGTTCAGCTCATCGCCGCCAGGGCGGCTGCCGTCAGGAGCGGCAGACCGAGTCCCGGTCCGTCGTGCGCGTCGCCCCCGCGACGCGGACAACCTACCGGGAGCTCGGTCCGGCGTCGCCGGACCGAGCCGACGCACACGGGCGGGCTGTTCAACCCGCCTGCGCGGCGGGCTTGCTGAGGAAGCGTTTCAACTTCTGCCAGGGCCAGGTGTTGATGACGTCCTCCGTTCCCAGCCAGGCCCGCTGGGCCGTGCCCACGCCGAAGCGGGGGTTGGCCAGCTGCACGGTCGAGTGCGCGTCGCTGTCGATCGAGAACCGGACGCCCGCCGCGCGGGCCGCACGGACGTGTTCGTCGTTGAGGTCCATCCGCCCCGGCGCGGCGTTGATCTCCAGGGCCGTGCCCGTGCGCGCCGCCGCCGCGAAGACCGCGGGCCAGTCCACGTCGATGGGCGCCCGGCGGCCGATCCGGCGCGCGCTGGGGTGGCCGATGATGTGGACGTGCGGGTTCTCGCAGGCGCGGATCAGACGGCGGGTCTGCGTGGCGCGGTCCGCGCCGAAGTGGGAGTGGACGGAGGCGACGCAGACGTCGAACCCGGCGAGGAACTCCGCGGGCCAGTCCACCGAGCCGTCGGGGGCGATGTTCAGCTCGGTGCCGTGGAGCAGGCGCATCCGGCCGTACGTGCCCGCCTCCGCGAGCTCCCGCAGGCGGGCGCGCTGGGCCAGCATCTTCTCGTCCGTCATGCGCTGCATGACGAGGTCGGGGGCGTGGTCGGTGACGGCGTAGTACGCGTAGCCCCGGGCCTTCGCGGTGGCGAGCATGTCCTCCAGCGAGGCCACCCCGTCGGTGAGATCGGTGTGGGTGTGCAGGTCGCCGCGCAGGTCGCGTTCGGTGACCAGGGTCGGCAGCTCGTCCGCCGCCGCGGCCTCCACCTCGCCCCGGTCCTCCCGCAGCGTCGGCGGGATCCAGGGCAGGCCGAGCGCGGCGTAGACGTCCTCCTCGGTCGCCGAGGCGACGTTCGCGCCCGTCTCGTTGTCGAACAGGCCGTACTCGGAGAGCTTGAGGCCCGCCCGGACAGCCATCGTGCGCAGCTTGATGTTGTGCGCCTTCGAGCCGGTGAAGTACACCAGCGCCGCCCCCCACGCCTCCGGGGCGACCACGCGCAGGTCGATCTGCAGGCCGGCGGCGGTGCGCACGGACGTCTTGGTCGAGCCCTGGACGATCACGTCCGCCACCGCGGGCAGGGTGACGAAGGCGTCCATCAGCGGAGCTGACTCGTGGGCCGCGGCCAGGACGTCCAGGTCGCCGACGGTCTCGCGCAGACGGCGCAGCGATCCCGCCCAGGTGCAGCGCAGGCAGCCGGGCACCGCGCCCAGCGCGGCCGTGACCTCCTCGGCGAGGGAGGTCGCGGTCCCGAGGTCGGCGCGGCCGGCGGAGGCGTGCAGCACGTCCAGGCCGTGCAGGATGTTCTCCTCGGTGCGGCCGCCGAAACCCGGCAGGTCGTGCAGGCGTCCGGCCTGCGCGGCGGCGCGCAGCTCGTCCACGCTGGAGACGCCCAGATCCTGGTGCAGGGTCAGCGCCCGTTTGGGCCCCACGCCGGGCACCTTCATCATCGCGCGGACGCCGGGCGGGATCCTCTGGCGCAGCTTCTCGACGGCATCGAGGGTGCCGGTGCGCCGGACCTCGTCGATCTTGCCGACCGTCGACTTGCCGACGCCGGGGATCTCCAGGATGTCCTTCGGGTCCATGGCGGCGAGATCGGCCGGCCAGCCCCCGATCGCCCGCGCGGACTTCTCGTAGGCGCGGGCCCGGAACGCGTCCCCGCCGGTGATGGTCAGCAGGTCGGCGTACTCCTCGAGCAGCGCCTGGACCTGGTCGTTGAGCCGGGCCATTGGCTCAGGGTAGGTCGGGAGCGTCCGCCTCGCCGCCCAAGGACGTGCCGTCCAAGGACGTGCCGCCCAGGGACGGGCCGTCCAAGGACGCGCCGCACCGCCAGCAGCGCGCCGGGCGCGCCTCGTGCTGCACCGCGTCGCACTCCGGGCACAGCCGATGCAGCCAGCAGGCGGGCTCGCCGCCCTCCTCCGGCTCCTCGGGCTGGTCCTGGTCGTCGCTCACAGCTGCCACGTTAGCGCCGAACGCCGACAGTGCGGCAGGTCCCGGGCCTGGTGGTCGCCCGGAGGGTCACGGGGTGAGGTGAGGGTGCCGGGGAGGGCGGGCCGATCTACGGTGAGAACGTGTCTGAATCGGGTGAAATAGGTCAAAACGTGCGTCCTGGTGGGCGGATGAGTTCCGCCGGGAGCGTGTTCTGGGCTCTGCTGCCGCTGTTCACGGTGGGCATGGGAACCGCCGCCGTCGCCGCATGGGCCGCCTGGCGACTGCGCTCGCGGGCCGTCGCCGCGTTGGCCGCCGTCGACGCGGCGGTCACGGTCGTCGCGCTGTGGATGGCTCAGGCGCCCCCCGACAGCGCGCGGAACTCCGCCGCCGGTGCGCTGATCGCCACCGTGCTGGTGGGCGGGGGACTGGCGACCACCTTCTCCCTGCGCCCGAAGCTGATCGGCCCGTCCGCCCAGGACCCGGCCGTCACCGCCGCACTCGACCGGCGCAACCGCCGCGCGCAGGCGCGCGAGCTTGTGGAACGCGACCCCGCGCTCGCGCGCGATCTGGGCATCGGGCGGCCTGATCTGGCCCACCAGTACGACGACGGCGGGCTCGCCGACGTCAACCACGTGCCCGCCCCCGTGCTGGCCGGCCTGCCGGGGATGACCTCCGAGTACGCCGACCGGATCGTCGCCGCGCGCGGCGAACGCGGCGGGTTCGGCAGTGTGGCGGAACTCGAGGTCTGGGCCGACCTGCCGCGCGGCGTCGCCGAGGAACTGGCCGACCGCGTCGTCTTCCTTCCGTAGCGGTCACCTTCGCCGTCACCCCTTCGCCGTCACCCCGGCTCTTCCCGGCTCTCCCGCGCCCTTGCCGCGTCGCGCGGCCGGATAACCTTGCCTCGACAGCAGCGTGGCGAGGAGGCACCACTGACGCAGTTGGCCGGGAGCGACCTGCAGGTGCTGCGCGCGCTCGGGACCGGCCTCGGCGGACTCGACGAACGGCAGGCCGAGCTGCGGCTGGTCGAGCACGGTGAGAACACCCTGCCCGCTCCGCGCTCGCCCTCCTTCGCCCGGCGCGTCGCCGCCCAGGCGCGCGACCCCTACGCCGCGACGCTGTGCCTGCTCATCACGGTCACCTGCCTGTCCGGCGCCTTCGGGAGCGCGGCCGTGCTGTCCGCGCTCGTCGTCGCGGGTGTGGCGCTGCGCCTGGTCGGCGAGGTGCGGGCGGAGCAGGACGCCGCCGCGCTGCGCGGGCTCGCGGAGGGGACCGCGACCGTCGTGCGTCGCCGTGTCACCGCGGACGGCGGCCCGGCCCAGGCCCGCGCCCGGGAGTTGCCGTTCGACCAGTTCGTCCCTGGCGACCTCGTCCGTCTCGCGCCCGGCGACCGGGTGCCGGCGGACCTGGTGCTGGTGCGCTCCAGCGGCCTGACGCTGGACCAGTCGGCGCTGACCGGCGTCAGCCTGCCCGTGGTCAAGCGCGCGCTCGGGGCCTCGGCGTCCGCCGCCCCCGGCCTTCACAGCCTTCAGACTCCGGACAACGAGCGGGTGTGCCTGCGCGGGTGCACCGTCGTGCGCGGCACCGGGACCGGCGTCGTCGTCGCCACCGGCGCGGACACCCTTCTCGCCGGAGGGCCCGCGCCCGCGGCCTACTCGACTGAGCCGGGGCGCCCTGCGGAGGCGGCCTACGCCACGCAGGGGGCGACGGCGGGGACGACGGAGACGAGGGTCGCGTCGCAGGCCGTCGGGGCGTCGCCGCGGCGGACCGCGTTCGACCGCACCGCGCGCGCCGTCTCCGGGCTGCTGCTGCGGCTGACTCTCCTCTCCGGCGCGGCCGCCCTGCTGGTGGGGGCGCTGGCGGAGGGGCACACCTGGGAGGTCGTCCCCTACGCGGCCGCCGTCGCCATGGGCCTGACGCCCGAGATGCTGCTGCTGGTCGTGACCGCCGCGCTGGCCCGCCAGTCGGATCTGCTGCGGCGCGGCGGCGTCTACGCCCGGCGGCTCACCGCCGTGCACGACCTCGGCGCCCTCGACGTGCTGTGCACGGACAAGACCGGCACCCTCACCCGTGACCGGCTCACCCTCGACCAGGGCCTCGACCCCGAGGGCCACCCTGATCCCGCGCCCGCGCACTGGGCCGCCGTCACCAGCCTCGTCTGCACCGACCTGGGCGACCCGCCGCTGGTCGACTCCGTCGACGAGGCCCTGCTCGACGCCGCCTGGGCGGCGGATCCGGCCTTCGCCGACCGGCTGACGGGCGTCTTCGCGGTCCCGTTCGAGCCGAGCCGCCGCATCGCCGTCGCCGTGGTGCACGGCCCCGTCGGGCTCGGCGCCCGGACGATCTGCGTCACCGGCGCCGTCGAGGACGTTCTCGGGCGCTGTGCCGACGAGCGCGTCGAGGGCCGCGAGCGTGCGCTGACCCCGGGACGACGGGACGCGATCGTCGCCCTCGCGGACGCCCGCGCCGCGGACGGGCTGCGCGTGCTCGCCGTCGCGACCGCCGAGACCGACGTCCCCGCGCCCGGTCCCGGCGCCCGCGCCGCGCGACGTCGCGCGGAGGACCCGCACGGGCTCACCCTGCTGGGCCTGGTCTGCCTCTCCGACGCGACGGAGCCGGACGCGGCGGGCGCCCTCGCGGAGCTGGCCGCCGCGGGCCTCGCGGTGAAGATCGTCACCGGCGATCGTCCCGGGGCCGCGGTGCACGCCTGCCGCGCGGTCCGGCTCGACCCGGGTACTCCGCTGCTGGGCCCGCAGGCCGACGCGATGGACGACGCGGAGCTGGGCCGCACGGCCGAACGGACGACCGTCTTCGCCCTGTTCACCCCCGCGCGCAAGGCCCGGCTGGTGCGCGCGCTCCAGGCGTCGGGCCACACCGTCGGCTTCCTCGGCGACGGCCTCAACGACCTGCCCGCCCTGCACGCCGCCGACGTCGGCATCGGCTCGCCCGCCGCCCTCGACCCGGGCCCGCGCCGCACCGCCGACCTGGTCCTCGGCGAGGACGCACTGCGCCGACTGCCCGCCGCGCTCCGCGCGGCGCGCACGGCGGTCGCCAACGTGGGCAACTACCTGCGGATCACCCTCGCCTCCAACCTGGGGAATGTCCTGGCGATGCTGGCGGCCGGCGCGGCCGTGCCGTTCCTGCCGATGCTGCCCGCGCAGGTGCTGGCCCAGAACCTCTGCTTCGACGTCGCCCAGCTCGCCCTGGCTTTCGACCGGCCCCTGTGGGACGGCGGCGCGACGGCCGCGCCGCGCCGTCTCACCCGTGCCCGTCTGGCGCGCTTCGCGCTCTTCTTCGGCGTCGTCAACGCCTGCGCGGACGTGGCCACCTTCGCGGTCCTGCGCGCCCTCTCGGCGGGCCTGGACGCCTCGCACGCGCAGGTGCTGTTCCACTCCGGGTGGTTCACCGAGAACCTGATCACCCAGGCCGTCACCGTCCACCTCCTGCGCACCTCCGCCCGCCGCACCCGGGAGTGGTCCCCGGCGGCCTGGCCGGTCCGGGCCGCGAACCTCGGCCTGGTCGTCATCGGTGTCCTGCTCCCGGCGACCCCGCTGGGCGCGTCCCTGGGCCTGCGCCTGCTGCCCGGCGAGTTCTACGCCCTGCTCGGCGTGATCCTCGCCGGATACGCGGCGGCACTGCTGGCCGCGAGGCGTTTCGTGGCGGCGTTCCGCAGCAGCCGGCCCCGCTGACGCGCGGCACCGCTGCGCAGTGCCGACGCTCCTGGCTGGCCAGCCCCGGAGTGCGTGCCTGCGGCTTCCGTGGCTGCGGTGCCCACCTCGTCGGGCCGTCGTGCGCAGAGCCGCCGCCACGCGCGCTCCGCAGGGTGAGCGCGGCTCAGGGGCGTCGCCATTCGGGGGCGCGTTCCCGGGGCCGCCAGCTGTGGTGGGGGAGGGGAGCCGTGCTGTCGGGGGCGTGCAGCGCGGCGGGGGCACGAGGCTCCCGCGCCGCTGCCGTCGCTGCTGCCGCGGACGGGACCAGCGCCGGAGCCGGTGTCGGCGCGACGGCCTGCGGTCGGCGGCCGCGATACCGCAGCGGGGTGGGGGACTGGGCGAGGAGTGCTGCCAGCACCTCCGCCGCGGCGCGGCTGTCCCCGAGCGCGGTGTGGGCCGCGCCGACCGGGTTGTCGGTCAGGCTGCGGTGGAGGGCGGCGAGCCCGAAGCCGGGGCCGTCGAGCTGGGCCCGGGCGGTGACCAGCGTGCACAGCCCCGGCCAGCGGGGCGGCCGGCGTCCGGCGCGCCGGAACTCCGCCGCGAGGAACGCGTCCTCGAAGGCCAGGTTGTGGGCGACGACAACCGTCCCGGCCAGCAGCCGCTCCAGCTCCGGGGCGACCTCGGCGAAGGTCGGCGCACCCCGCACCTGTTCGGCGGCTATGCCGTGGATCGCGGTCGCGGCCATGGGACGCTGCGGGTCGAGCAGCGTCGTGTACTCGTCCAGCACCACGCCGTCGGCCCGGAATCGCACCACCCCGATCTCGCAGACGCGGTCGACGCCGGGCTCCAACCCCGTCGTCTCCAGGTCGACCGCCGCGAAGACCAGCGAGCGCGGGTCGACGCCACGCCCGTGCGCACGCGTCAGGGAGCCGGCGTCGAAGCAGCTCAGCCGGGCGCGTCGACCGCGCCGTGCAAGGCCCAGGCGGCCCAGCAGGCGGCGGGCTCGGGCCCGCGGCAGCCAATCGCGCATCGTCTCTCTCCCGGTCTTCTCTCCCGGCCCCGCTGATCTTCTTCGCAATCTAACCCCCGGGTATGACAGCGGCCTGCCGACGGCTCCGGGCAGGGCCGCTGTCGCCGATTCCGGCAGAGAACCGGCCGTCATCTGTCCGTTTCGCGGCTGACGCGCCTACGCTGGAGGCGTCCGGCACGGACCGTTGCCGGCGCGCGGGTCTGTGCATTCGCGGAGGCGATCACCGTGCGATCTCAGTCTGCTTCTCCCCGCTCCCGGTCCCGCTTCGCGCCGGACCGCCAGCTCACGGTGCGCATGGCCACCGTGGTCTTCCTGCTAGGCCTGCTCTACGTCGTCTTCGCCGCGGTGCTCATCGCACTGCTGAAGTCGGCGGTGCTGGTCGTGGTCGTCGCCGGCGGGCTGCTCGCCGCCCAGTTCTGGTTCTCCGACCGGATGGCGCTGTTCGCCCTCAAGGCGCACGAGGTCACGCCGGAGCAGGAACCCCGGCTGCATGGCGCCGTCGACCGGCTCTGCGCGCTCGCGGACATGCCGAAGCCGCGCCTGGCCGTCGCCGACACCGATCTGCCGAACGCCTTCGCCACCGGCCGCGACGCCGACCACGCCGTGCTCTGCGTGACCACCGGCATGCTGCGCCGTCTCGATGGCGACGAACTCGACGGGGTGCTCGCGCACGAGCTCTCCCACATCGCCCACCGGGACGTCGTGGTGATCACCGTCGCCTCGTTCCTCGGTGTGCTGGCCGGACTGGCCGTCCGGGTCGGCTTCTACTCCGGGCTGGTGGGCGGCCGTGCCCGCCGCGACCAGAACACGGCGCTGATCGTCGCCGCCGTGGTGGTGGTGTCGGCGGCGGTGTACGCGCTGAGCTTCATGATGATCCGCGCGCTCTCCCGATACCGCGAGTTCGCCGCGGACCGCTCCGCCGCCCAGCTGACCGGGCGCCCGTCGGCGCTGGCCTCCGCGCTGGTCAAGGTGAGCGGGACGGCCGCCCGGATCCCGACGAAGGACCTGCGCACCGCGCAGGCGTTCAGCGCCTTCCTCTTCGCCCCGGTGCCCACCGGACATGAGGGCGAGGGAGAGGGTGAGGGCAGGTTCGCCCAGCTGATGTCGACCCACCCCACGCTGCAGTCCCGCCTCGACGCGCTCGGGCGGATCTCCCACGACCTCGGCGAGGACTGACGGCTCGCGGTCTGAAAGGCTAGAGGTCTGGGGGCTCGGGGTCTGACGGCTCAGAGCGTGCGCGTCATGAAGGTGCTGAGCGGGTCGGGGCGGTAGTCGGCGAACGGCCCGCAGTCGGTGAAGCCGAACTTCGCGTAGAGGCTTCGTGCGGGCAGGAAGAAGTCGGCGGAGCCCGTCTCCAGGCTGATCCGTGAGAAGCCCGTGCGCCGTGCCTCCGCCAGGATGTGCTCCAGCAGGCGGGAGGCGACGCCGCCGCGCTTGCGGGCGACGGCCGTCCGCATCGACTTGAGCTCGGCGTGGTCGGCGTCCAGACGCCTGAGCGCGCCGCAGCCGATGATCTGGTCGCCGTCGTGGACGGACCAGAACGTGATCCCGGGGCGGCGCAGGCCGTCCAGATCGAGCGCGTGCTTGCTCTCCGGCGGTGAGATCTCCCGCATCTGCCGCACGTGCTCCTCGAGGAAGCCCGCGATCTGTGGACCTGACAGGTCGTCGACGACGATTCTCATGCCGGTGCGCACCTTCCCTTGCCGTACTGACATACAGACAAGTCGACAGAGGTTTCCGGCTCGTTACGACGTCGTTGCCGCGCCGTCCGGGTGACCCGGGTCGCCCCTGCGGCGGGGGCGTGTGAGCATCGGGTGGACCGGGTCAGGGCACGGAGGGAGCGGGCGGGTGCTGACCTCCGAACAGATCCTGGTCGGGGCGGGGCTCACGGTGGTGCTCGCCGTCGGCTCGCAGGTCCTCGCCTCCCGGCTGCGGATCCCGGCGATCATCGTGCTGCTCCCCGCCGGCTTCGCGGCAGGCGCCGCGACCACGTGGGTGCACCCTGACGAGCTCATCGGTCCGTCCTTCGTGCCGCTGGTCTCCCTCGCCGTCGCCGTCATCCTCTACGACGCCGGACTCGGCCTCGACCTGCGCCGCCTCACCGGCCACCCCCGCCGGACGGTCCGGCGGCTGGTCCTGTTCGGCACGCTGCTGACGCTGCCCGCCGCGGCCCTCCTCGCCGTGCCGCTGCTGGGGATCGGCGGCCAGGCCGCGACGATGCTCGGCGCGATCCTGGTCGTCTCCGGGCCCACCGTCGTCGGACCGCTGCTCGCCTTCGTGCGCCCCACCGAGCGGGTGCAGCGGATCCTGCTCTGGGAGGGCTCGCTGATCGACGCGGTCGGCGGCATTCTCGGGGCGCTCGTCTTCAGCGCGCTGGTCTCCGGCAAGGGCCGCTCGGTGCACGCGGCGGTCGGCGAGTTCCTGGCCAGCGCGGGCGTCGGCCTGCTCGGCGGCGCCGTGGGGGCGCTGCTGCTGTGGTGGCTGCTGAGCGTGCTGCGGCTCGACGAGATCCTGGGCACGACGGCCCAGCTCGCGGTGGTCGTCGGCGTGGCGGCGCTGTGCGACGCGTTCCGTGACGACGCCGGGCTGGTCTCCGCGATCGTCATGGGCGTGGCGGTGGCCAGCCTTTCCCACTACGACCTGCCGGTTCGTCAGCCGTTCTTCGAGACGCTGGTCTCGCTCGTGGTGGGGCTGCTGTTCGTGTCCATCTCCGCGTCGGTCACCCCAGCCTCCCTGCACCACGTCGTGCTGCCGGCACTCGGGCTGGCGGCCGTCCTGGTGGTGGCGGTCCGGCCGCTGGTGGCGGGGGTCTCCACGCTCGGCACGGATCTGAGCCGGGGTGAGCGCGGCTTCCTCGCCTGGATGGCCCCGCGCGGCATCGTGGCCGCGTCCACGGCCGCGACGTTCTCCAGCGGCCTCGCGAGCGCGGGCGTCGGCGGCGCCCAGAAGATCCTTCCGGCCACCTTCGTGGTCATCGTGGCCACGGTCACCCTCTACGGCCTCACCGCGCTGCCGGTGGCCCGCCGCCTGCGCGTGGTGCGGCCGGCCAGGTCCCGGCCCCTGCTGGTCGGCGGCGCGCCGTGGGTCGTCGAGCTCGCGCGGGTGCTGCGCGAGGCGGGCGTGGAGGTCCTGCTCTGGGCGGCCCGCAGCGGCGAGCGGGAACGCGCGGCGGCGGCCGGCTTGGAGCTCGCCGAGGGCGAGCTGCTGGCCGCGGTCTCGGAGCGGGGCGCGGAGGAGCTGGGCCTGACGGCGGTCTTCCTGCTGGGCGAGGACGACGGGTTCAACGCGTTGGCCGCCGCGGTCATCGAGGGCGAGGGCCTGCCGGTCCATCACCTCGGCTGTGTCCCCGACGGCGACGCCCCGGTGGTGGCGGACACGGGCCCCGCGCTCTTCGGCGGCGCGCTGGCCGGCGGCGCGGCCTCCGCGCTCCACGCCTCCGGCGCGCGCGTCACCACCCACCCCGCCGAGCAGCCGCTCCCGCGCGGGTACACCGCGCTGTTCACCGTCGACGCGAGGGGCGGGCTGACGCCCGCCACCGACCCGGCGTCCTGGACCCCGGCGGAGGCGGGCACGCTCATCGCCTTCGGCCCGACGGAACGTCCCGCCACCCGGGACGCATGAAGAACCACCTGGGCAGGGGCTCCCCGACTGGCGTCAGCCGGTGGTCTCGTCCAGGCGGAAGCCGACCTTGAGGCCGACCTGGAACTGCTTGACCTCGCCGTTCTCGATCGAGCCGCGGATCTGGGTGACCTCGAACCAGTCCAGGCCGTGCAGGGTCCTCGCCGCGCGTCCGAGCGCACTGCGGATGGCGGCGTCGACGCCGTCCGCGGACGTGCCGACGATCTCGGTGACGCGGTAGGTGTGGTCGCTCATCTCAGCCTCCATCGAAGGGCAGCTCACTCCACCTTCGCGCAGAGCGTCACGGCCCGCCACGCGGGCGGTGCTCACCCGGACGGCGCGGCCGGGCTGCGGCGCGGGAGGGGCGAGCCTAGCGTCGGATCAGGGCCGAGAGGCTCGTGTCGCCGAGCCTCGGGAGGAACGCAGATGTCCCGCAGCCGATCCGTCGCCGTCCTGCTGGGCGGGGCCGTGCTCGTCGTGGCGCTGGCCGGGTGCTCGGACCCGCCGCAGGGGACGGTGACGGCGACCAACGTCGACGGGACCGTCGTGCAGATCCTCTCGAACCCGACCGCGACCGCCTGCCACCGCTTCGCGCCCATCGGCGTGACGACGGTGATGAACGGCACCATCGCCGACATGCGTCTTTACTCGTCGACGAACTGCACCGGCACCAACGTCTACCTCTCCACCAACACCTCCGTCGGCGCCTCCAAGCCGAGCGGGCTCGGCCAGATCTACCGCAGCTTCTCCTTCGTCGGTCAGTAGCGGTCAGTAGTGGTCAGCCGGCGGTGACCGCGTCCAGACGCGGCACCGCGTCCAGCAGAGCCCGGGTGTACTCGTGCTGAGGTCGCGTCAGCTCCGCTGCCGCCAGGGTCTCCACGACCTCGCCCTTGCGCATCACCGCCACCCGGTCGCTCACCGAGCGCACCACGGCCAGGTCGTGGGCGATGAAGACGAGGGTCAGCTCGAACTCCTCGCGCAGCTCCCGCAGCAGCGAGACGACCTGGGCCTGGGTCGTGACGTCCAGCGCCGAGACCGGCTCGTCGCAGACGACCAGCTTGGGCCGCAGGATCAACGCGCGGGCGATCGCCGCGCGCTGGCGCTGACCGCCGGAGAGCTCGTGCGGGTAGCGGTCCGCGTGCGCGGCATCGAGGCCGACGCGTTCGAGCAGGGCGACCGCCTCGGCCCGCAGCTTCGCCTCGTCGCGCCCGCCGTGCACCCGCAGCGGCTCGGCGACCGAGTCGCCGATCAGGCGCCGCGGGTTGAGCGAGGAGGTCGGGTCCTGGAAGACCATCTGCAGCTCGTGGCGGCGACGTCGCAGCTCGCGGCCGCGCCACGAGGCAAGGTCCTGGCCGTCGAAGCGGACGGTCCCGCTCGTCGGGTCCTGCAGCCGGACCAGGGCGCGGCCGAGCGTGGACTTGCCCGAACCGGACTCCCCGACGACGCCCAGCGTCTCGCCCCGACGCACCGTCAGGTCCACGCCGCGCAGAGCCTGGACGGAACCGAAGTCGACCCGCAGTCCGGCCGTCTCGACGAGCACGTCGTCCGCCGCAGGCGCCTGGCGCTCCGGCAGCGGGGCGTCGAGACGCGGCACGGCCCGCAGCAGGGCCTGCGTGTAGGGGTGTTCGGGGCGGCCGAGCAACCGCGCGGTCGCGCCCCGCTCGACGGCGCGGCCCTGACGCAGCACCACGACCTCGTCGGCCAGGCCGCCGACCACGCCCACGTCGTGGCTGACGAGCACCAGCGCCATGCCGGTCTCCTGGCGCAACTCGTCCAGCAGGCGCAGGATCTGCGCCTGGACGGTCACGTCCAGCGCCGTCGTCGGCTCGTCCGCGACCAGGACGCGCGGACGCAGGGCGAGCGCCATGGCGATCAGCACGCGCTGGCGCATCCCGCCCGAGAACTGGTGCGGGTAGTCCCGGGCCCGCTTCGGGTCGATGCCGACGCGGTCCAGCACCTCGGCCGTGCGCTGCCTGGCCTCGGCGCGTGAGGCGCCGGTGTGCAGGCGGTAGGCGGCGGCGATCTGGGCGCCGACCCGACGGTAGGGGTCGAGGCTGGTCAGCGGCTCCTGGAAGACCATGGCCAGCTCGGGCCCGCGCACGGTGCGCAGCTCGGCGTCGCCCGCCTGGTTGAGGTCCAGGACGGGGCGGTCGGCCCGGTGCAGCAGGATGCCGCCCTCGACCCGCGTCCGCGTCCCGCGGTGCAGGCCGAGCAGCGCGAGCGCAGCGGCGGACTTGCCCGAGCCGGACTCGCCGACCAGGCCCAGCACCTGACCGGCCGCCAGCTCGAAGGAGAGGCCGTCGAGGGCGGTGACCGGTCCGGGGTGGGTCACCCGCAGGTCTTCGACCCGCAGAACGAGGTCGTGGGTCATGGTCAGATCCTGACTCGGGGGTCGAGCGCCGCGTGCAGCAGGTCGGCGACGGTGTTGGCGACGACGATCAGTGCTCCGGCCAGCAGGGTGATCCCGCAGACCACCGGCAGGTCGACGGTGCCCGCCGACTCGACCGCCAGCTTGCCGAGGCCCGGCAGGCCGAACATGGTCTCGGTGAAGACGGCTCCGGCCAGCACCATGCCGATGTCCATCGCCGCCACCGTCACCACGGTCGGCAGCGCGCCGCGCACGGCGTGCCGCAGCACGATCCGCCGCTCCGGGTAGCCGTAGGCGCGCAGGGTGCGGATGTGGTCCTGGTTCAGCGTCTCGAGGACCCCGGCCCGGGTGAGCCGGGTGTACCCGGCGGCCGAGACCAGCGCGATGGCCAGCCACGGCAGCAGCAGGTTCTGCGCCCACTGCACCGGATCCTCGGTGATCGGCACGTAGTTGGGGAACGGCAGGACCTGGAGCCAGACGCAGGCGCCCATGAGCAGCAGCAGCGCCATCACGAACACCGGCGTCGAACCGAGGGTCAGGATCACGGTGTTGGTGATCCGGTCGCGCCAGCGGCCGGGCTTCAGCGCGGCGAAGAGGCCGGTGCCGATGCCGAGCAGCAGCCACAGCGCGGCCGAGCCGAGCGCGAGCGAGACGTCGACCGGCAGCCGGTCCAGCAGCATCTGGGTGACGGCCTCGTTGCTCTGGTACGAGTACCCGAGGCAGGGCGCGGAGCACCACACCGTGGACGGGCCGGTGCTGAAGCTGTGACCGAGCACCAGCGTGGTGAGGAACGTCCAGAACTGCCGCACCACCGGCTGGTCGGTGCCGAGCGCATGGCGCACCTGGGCGAGCTGCGGAGCGGTGCAGCCCTTGCCGCAGGCGAGCTGCGCCGGGTCGCCGGGCATGGCGTAGAACAGCAGGTAGGTCAGCGCGGCGAGGGCCAGCAGTACGGCGGCTGCGCCGAGCAGACGGCGGAGCAGGAAGCGGATCACTGGCCTTCGCCCTTCGTGCCGACGGGGTGGGCGGAGTGTGCGGGGTTGTTGTCGGTCCGCGCGGCGGGTGTCCCGGGAGCCGAGTCCCCGGCCGGTGCGTTCGCGTCGACCCCGGGCGCGGCGGAGGCGCCGGGCCCGGACGCGACGGCGCCGCGCGCCGAGGGCTCGCGGGCCGGGGCCGGGATGAGCGCGGCAGGCCGCGTCGCCTTCGCCTCCGACCCGGCCCGCTCCGCCTTCTCGGCCTGCGCCGCCTTCCGGCGGCGGCGCTTTGCCGCAGGCGGTGCGGACTTGGGGTCGAAGGCGACCCGGAGGGCCTCGCCCAGGCCGGCGAAGGCCAGGACGCAGACGAGCAGGGTCAGCGCCGGGATCAGCACATAGGTCGGGTCGACCTGGAACCACGTCGTGGCCGTGGAGAGCATCTGCCCCCAGGAGGACGTCGGCGGTCGGACGCCGAGGCCCAGGAAGGACAGGCCCGCCTCGGCCACCATGTTCTGCGGCAGCACGATCGCCGTGTAGGTGGCCACCGGTGCGACCAGGCCCGGCAGGATCTCGCGGCGCGCGATGCGCCACGTGCTCGCGCCGGTCAGGACCGCCGCCGAGACGTACTCGCGCTCGCGCAGCACCCGCGTCTCCGCGCGGACGATGCGCGCGATCGGCGCCCAGCCCAGGCCGGACAGGATCAGGCCCAGCAACAGCGGTCGCGGGAAGGACTGCGGGACGACCGCCAGCAGCGCGATCGAGAAGAAGAAGGTCGGCAGCGCCAGCGCCAGGTCGGTGACCCGGCTGAGCAGCGCGTCGGCCCACCGGCCGCCGAGGCCGGCGGCGAGGCCGACGAGCAGGCCCAGCAGCAGCTGGCCCAGGGTCGCGCCGACCGCGACGCCGAGGGAGACCCGGGCGCCGTAGACGAGACGCGCGAACAGGTCGCGGCCGGTGGTGGGTTCGACGCCGAGCCAGTGCTGGGCGCTGATCCCGCCGAAGGCGCCGTTCGGGCTGCCTCCGGTCGCGGAGTTGAGCAGGGTGTCGTGGAAGGAGTTCGGGTCCTGGCCCTCCAGCGCGGCGAGCCAGGGCGCGGTCAGCGCGACCAGGACGAGCATGCCGACGGTGACCAGGGCGGCCCGCCCGCCGGGGCGGGCCCACAGCCGGGTCCGGACGGCGGTCGCG
>NZ_BBPQ01000003.1:111226-132813 GCF_000787855.1 Streptacidiphilus anmyonensis
CGCGGGTGCGGCGGCGGCCGGCCGGGCGACGGTGTCCGACCCGGTAGCGGAATCAGTGCCGGAGAGTGTCACTTGACCGACACCGAGGCGATGTCGTACCAGCCGCGCCACTGGTCCAGGTACGCGTTCTTGACGTGCGAGCCGTACAGGACGCTGGTCGCCTCCTCGTACAGCGGGACGGTCAGCGCCAGCTTGCCCAGCTGCGCGTCCAGGGCGGCCCACTGCTTCTGCGCGGCGGCGTAGTCGGTGATCTGGTTGATCTTGTCGATCTGCGCGTTCACGGACGGGTCGTTGTACTGGGCCAGGTTGAAGTTGCCGCCGCCGGTGACGATCTGGCGGCCGTCGAAGATCGGCGTCAGGAACGGGCCGCCGCTCGGCCAGTCGGCGCCCCAGCTGGTCAGGGTCAGCGCGGGCTCGGTGGCGGGAGTGTTGACGGTGCTGCCGAAGTCCGCGTCGCTGAGCGGCTGCAACTGGAGGGTGATGCCGGCCTTGGCGAAGGCCTGCTGCAGCGCGGTCGCGGCGGGTGCGCCGGTGTTCGTGTCGTCGGTGTCGTAGGCGAGCGGTACGGTGATGCCGTTCGGGTGACCGGCCTGGGCCAGCAGCTGCTTGGCCTTCGCCGGGTTCCCGGTCGCGCCCGCGGGGAAGTCGTCGTAGTCCTGGTGAGCCGCCGTCAGGCTCTCGGGGGTGAAGGTCGTGCTGGGCACTGCCAGCTGGGTGCCGCCCTCGGCGTTGACCAGGGCGGTGCGGTCCACGGCGTAGGAGAGCGCCTCGCGCACCAGCTGGTTGTCGAAGGGGGCCTTCTTGAGATTGAAGGCCAGGTAGAAGATCTGCGGGAACTTGCCGGTCACCACGCGCTGCTTCAGCGCCGGGTCGGCGGAGACCTTGGCCAGGGTCGGCGCGTCCAGCGAGGTGTCGGTGGTGATGGCGTCGGCGTCCTGGCCGACGGAGGCGCTCAGGCGCTGGTTGATGACGGCGGAGGACAGGCCGAGCGAGATGTCGATCCGGTCCGGGCAGGCCAGGCGCTGCTGGTCGGTGCTGCGCGACCAGTGGGTGTTGCGGACGAGGTCGAGCTCCTTGCCCTTGGTGAAGCCGGCGATCGTGTAGGGGCCGGAGGAGACGGGGTCGGCGTTGTAGTCCTTGCCGGTGTCCTTGGCCTTCGGCACGGGGGCGAACTGCGTCTCCGCGGCCAGGTAGGGGAAGTCGCCCTCGCTCTTGCGCAGGTGGAAGACGATGGTGCTCGCGTCGGGCGTCTCGATCGAGGTGAGGTCCTTGGCGCCGCTGCCGTAGGGCCCCTGGTAGTCGGCGCCGCCGACGAGCCAGTCGCGCAGGTAGGGCGGGCCGCCCGCGAGCTGCGGCGAGAAGGAGCGCTCCACGCCGTACTTGATGTCGGCGGAGGTGATGGCCGTGCCGTCGGCGAACTTCAGGCCGGACTTCAGGTGGTAGGTCCAGACGGTGGCGTTCTGGCTCGGGGTTCCGGTGTCGGTGGCCAGGTCCGGAACGACCTTGGTGCCGTTCGTGCCGGGCACGCTCTGGCGCGTCGTCAGGGTGCGGAAGAGCAGGCGCGGGATGGCCCCGCCACCGGAGGTGTAGAGCACGGCGGGGTCGAAGCCCTTGTCGTTCTTGGCGCTGTCGAGGACCCGCAGGGTGCCGCCCTGGCAGTTCGCGGCCGAGAACGCGCCCGAGGAGCTCGCGGTGGAGCCGGTGCCGGCGCCGCAGGCGGCGAGCGAGCCGGTCAGGGCGACAGCGGTGGCGGTGAATAGCGCTATTCGGGCAGGGCGAAGCATCGTGGCGTTCTCGGTCGGGCGGCGGCCCGGGGCAGGAGGGAGGCCGCGCGGCGGGACGCGCACGCGGCGAGGCACGGCGGCGGAGGCCGGTCCTTGAAGGGGGTGATTTCTCAGCTGCTGAGACTCTGGTGATCAGAGCCTGGATGCTGGAGTCAGACGCGGGCAGCGGCCCGCCGATGCGTCAGCGACAACAGAGGTTGTCGGACACGCTGTGCGCACACATGGCCAGCAGCGCGACCTGGTAGGTCGGCTGGGACGGGGCGATGTGGTGGTGCGCGTGCATGGTCATGGACTGTATGGGGGCTGAATAAGGCCAGTCAACATGACGGCCTTTCCGATCTCGCATGTCGGACCCGTTTTTGGACAAGGGGCGACCGGAGCGGGTGACGCGGGGTCAGTCCTGGGCGCTCGCGCGGGCGTGGCGGCCTTGGCGCGCGCGGTGCCAGAGGGCGCGGGCGGTGGCGACGGGGTCGAAGGAGCCCGGGCGGGATCGCGTCAGCGGGTAGCAGGCCAGGCCCAGGAGTACGGCGCTGAGGTGGCCGACGCTGGTGAAGTCGCGGCTGCGGACGACGCCGAGGACGTAGAAGCCGAGAAGCCCGACCAGGTAGAGGTAGCGCCAGGGCTTCGCGATCAGGTAGACGAGCACCGCCTCGATCCCGGCGAGGGCGTAGCTGACGCCGTAGTCGAGCGTGTAGCGCGCCTTCTCGGGCGCCATGCCGTGGTTGATCGCCCACAGGAGGACGCCCTCGCTGATGTAGGTCGCGCCGACGTGCGCGATCAGCAGCACGGCCAGCCAGCGCGCGGTGCCGAGCCAGCGCTCGGCCGGCACGTGGAAGATGTTGTACAGCACGAAGTAGAACCACCAGCCGCCGCCGGCGATGTAGAAGCCGCTGGTGATCAGCACCCGTACCGGCGACACCGACAGGTAGTGCAGGTTGGTGGAGTGCCGTTCCAGGATCCGCTCGGCGGTGTGCGGGCTCACGTGGCGGAGCACGACGGTGGTCGCGAACAGGATCGCCAGCCAGAGGAAGGTGCCGGGGGCCCTGCGGACGTACCTCCACACGGCCCGCCCGGCCCGGCCGATCCGGGACTTCACCGCGGCGAGTTCCACGCTCCCCTTCTAACCCGGGCCGAGGAGGGCGGCAACCCCGGCCGTCTCGGACCGGACGGCGGATCCCGTGCGTACCCTGACGTTGATCGTTTCGGGCGCGGGGGGAGGGACAGGCGCATGGAACTGGCCGGGCGGACGATGGTGATCACCGGCGCGGGGCCGCGGCTTCGGTCGCACGCCGTCCGGCAGCGCCGCGTGGGCCCCTCGGGACACGGCCTGCGGGCTCCCCGGTGCGGGGGTCTCCGGAGCGTAGGATGGTTCGGGAGCGACCCAGAGGTGGGCGTGCCGAGGCCGGGCGCCGCCGATCGATTCGGGAGGCGCACCGATGCCTGGCGACATTCCGGTTTTCCCGGACCCCGACGTCTCACCCCCGAGTGAGCCGCCCAGGCCGGGCCCGGCACAGCCGCAGCCTCCGCGACCACAGCCCCCGCAGCCGCCTCAGCCGCCGATGCCAGGGCCGCCCCCGAATCCGCCACGTCCGTCCGAGCCAGGGGAGCCGTCCGAGCCAGGGAAGCCGCCTGAGCCGGGGGAGCCGTCCGATCCGGGCGAACCGGCAGACCCCGACGAGGCGCGCCCGCGGGTCCGTGGAACGCGGGTACGGGGCGTGCAGGGCGCGCCGTCCTGGGTCAGCCTGATCGTGCGCGACCTCCCTGCCGCCGAGCGCTTCTACCACGGGCTCCTCGGCTGGGAGTTCGAGCAGGGCCCGGAGCGCCTGGGCGCCTTCGTCTACGTCGTCGTCGACGGCCACCGCGTCGCCGGGATCAGCGAGGTCGGCGACCTCGGTTTCGGCATCGGCTGGACGACCTTCTTCGGCGTCCGCGACGCCCACGAGAGCGCCCGCCGCATCGCGGACCGCGGCGGCACGATCGGCGTCGGTCCGGTCGCCATCGACGCGGGCCGCATCGTGCTGGCCCGGGATCCCGACGGCGCGAGCTTCGGCCTGTGGCAGGGCCCCGAGGAGCTCCCCGAGGCGTCCACCTCCCTGGTGGCCGGCGTCCCCGCCTGGATCGAACTGCGCACCGCCGACCCGTTCAAGTCCGCCCTCTTCTACGGCGAGGTCCTGGACTGGGACCCGGAGATCTCCCACCGCACCGAGGTGGTCTGGGAGCACGAACGCGTCGTCCTGCGCATCGACGACCGCAGTATCGCCGCGATCGGCGGACCCGAGCCGTCGACGGACTCCGGGGTCGTCGCCCCGCCGGCGTGGCGGGTCTTCTTCGCCACCCCGGACCTGTCCAGCGCGCTCACGCGCGCCGTGGAGCTCGGCGGCAGGGTCGTCGTCCCGGCCACGCCGACGCCGTACGGCCCGTTCGCCCAGCTCCAGGACCCGTCGGGCACGCGGCTGTGCCTGATCCAGCCGCAGGAGCGTCCGGCGAGGTGAGCCACGCGCCCTACGTGGCGGTCATCGGACCGGGCGAGGCCACGCGGGACGAGTGCGCGACGGCCGAGGAGGTCGGCCGCCTTCTCGCCGCACGCGGCGCGGTCGTCGTCTGCGGCGGCCTCGGCGGCGTCATGGAGGCGGTCGCCCGCGGTGCGAGCGGCAGCGGCGGCACGGTCGTCGGCCTCCTCCCGACCCGGTCCCGCTCCGACGGCAACCCCCATCTGACGGTGACCCTTCCGACGGGCCTCGGCGAACTCCGCAACGGACTGGTCGTCGGCGTCGCGGACGGCGTGATCGCCGTCGGCGGCAGCTGGGGCACGATGAGCGAGGTCGCCCTGGCCCTGCGGACCGGCAAACCCGTGGTCTCCCTCGGCGGTTGGCGGCTGACGCCACCGAGCGGCGGCCTTCCGGGCCCGCACGAGGTGGCGACCCCGGACCAAGCGGTGTCGGCGCTGCTCGCCGTCATCGACACGCGCTGACCGAAACGCGCCTGCGGCTTCCACCCAACCGCCCGCCCAACAGGCTCACTCGCCCCCCGCGCCCGCACCACCTCCCGCTTCGCGCTGCCGCGCCCGCGCTCGGATGTCGTCTGCCCTGGCGGGCCCACGCCTCGCGGCCAGTTGCAGCGGGCAGGCTCGGCCTCCTGCGGCCCCGCCGGCCCGCGCTGCTGCGCCCGCGGGCCGACTCCTCGACCTGACGGCGCGCGGCGGGCACGATCGGCCTCCCACGGCCTCTGCGCCTCGCGCTGGCGCGCTCGCGGGTGGAGCTCGGCCCTCGCGGCCTGTGCCTCGCGGCCAGCTACAGCGGGCACGCTCGATCTCCCGCGACCTCGCCGCCTCGCGCTGCCGCGCGCGGGCGGACGCCCTCGCCCCGCAGCCTGTGCCTCGTGGCCACGCCGTTCCTCAGGCGCCGGTGTCCCGCCGGGCGGTGATCGGAGGGGCGGATTCCATCGGGCCGAAGACCGAGGCGCTGAGTCGGATGGTGCGGGCGGTCATGCTCGCGCGGGACTCGCCGGGGTGGTCGATCCACCAGTTCACCAGCGCGTCGAAGACGTTGACCCATGCCGCGGTCATGGCCGAGGCGTCGAGCGGGTCGTCGTTGCCGGCCAGGTGGAGCAGCTCGCGCACGCCCTCGACGCCCACGGCGTGCATCCGCCGGGCGTACCGGTCGCGCTGCTCGGTGATCTCGGACGTGGCGGGCATGGTCGGGTCGCGGAACCCCGCCACATCCACGGCCGGGGTTCGAGCGCGGCGTAGACCCGGTCCAGGGTGACCACGACGCTCTCCTGGCCCACCAGGCCGAGCTCGGCGGCGCCCTCGATCACCTCGGCGAGCGCCTCGCCCGCGCAGGTCAGGCAGGCCGCGAACAGGCCCTCCTTGGAGCCGAAGTAGTTGTAGATCAGCGGCTTGGAGATGCCGGCCTGCTCGGCGACGGCGGTCAGGGACGTGCCGGCGTATCCGTGGTCGGCGAAGACGCGGCCGGCGATGTCGACGATCTGCCGCTCGCGCTCCGGTCGGGCGACGCCCTTGGTTCCTGCCTTGCCCATGGCGGAAGCATAGCGGAGCCAATTGACCCGGTGGTAACTTACCCAGAAGTCACTTGCCCGCCGTCACTTCCCGGGAGGAGTTCCATGTCGGACCTGCTGGATCCGATGCACAACCCGGTCACCTACGCGCTCCCCTTCTTCGTGCTGAGCATGCTCGTCGAGCTGGCGGCGCTGCGGTGGCTCGACCACGACGACAACGTGACCGGGTACTCGTTCAAGGACGCGCGTGCCAGCCTCACCATGGGAGTGGGCTCGCTGTTCTTCCTGACCGCCTTCAAGGTCGGGACGTTCTTCGTCTACAGCGCGCTCTACACCTACCTGGCGCCCTGGCATCTGCCCGTCGGCGCCTGGTGGTTCTGGGTGCTGCTCCTGGTCGGTCTGGACTTCTCCTACTACTGGAACCACCGGTTCGTGCACCGCACCAGCGTCGGTTGGGCCGCGCACCAGGCGCACCACTCCAGTGAGTACATGAACTTCGCCACCGCGCTTCGGCAGAAATGGAACCCCTGGTTCGAGGTCTTCTTCTGGCTGCCGCTGCCCCTGCTGGGCTTCGCCCCGTGGGCGCTCTACGTGGCGTTCTCGACGAACCTGATCTACCAGTTCTTCGTCCACACCGAGCTGGTCGACAAGCTGCCGCGGCCCGTCGAGTTCCTGTTCAACACGCCCTCGCACCACCGCGTCCACCACGGCTCGGACCCGGAGTACCTGGACCGCAACTACGGGGGAATCCTCATCGTCTTCGACCGGATCTTCGGCACCTTCCAGCCGGAGCTGCACCGGCCGACCTACGGCCTGACCAAGCCGGTCGGGACCTACGACGTGGTCAAGCTCGAGTACCGGGCGTTCGCCGAACTGCTGCGCAAGGTCGGCGCCGCTCCCCGCCTCCGCGACAAGCTCGGCTACGTCTTCGGGCCGCCGGGCTGGGAGCCCGCCGCCGAGCGGTAGCCCGTCGGCGGTGCTCCCGGAGCACCCGGACCGTCACCCCGTCACCGTCAGACCGTCACCGTCGGTCAGTTGGAGAAGTCCTGGGTCATCCAGACGTTGCCCGAGCTGTCGCGCATCACCGCGATGCCGATGTGGTGGAAGTCCGGGCTCAGGATGTTCTTCCGGTGGCCGTCGTTGGGCGGCTGCTCGGCCAGCATCGAGCGGGTGAGGCCGACGGCCATGCCCGCGATGCCGGAGGTGTCGTTCGAGACGGGCCCGCCCGTGCCGATGTTCTCGCCCGCGTTGCTCCACTGCACGCCCGCGGCGGTCTCCCGGTCGCCGAGCGCGGGCTCGCCGGGGCAGTCGTGGGAGAGGCCGCAGCCCCCGGCCATCACCCGGTTGTGCGCGCCGGAGCTGGAGTCGAGACCGGAGGTCAGAGTCAGCGGCGCGAGGCCCTGACCCGCCCGCGCCTGGTTGATGACGGCCAGGACCTGCTGCACCGCCGACGCGTCGGCGGACGTCGGGGGCGCGGGAGCGGTGCTCGCGGCGTGCGTCGGGGTCGGGGACGGCTTCGCGCTCGGGGACGCGTGGCTCGGGCTCGGGGAGGGGCTCGCGCTCGGCGTCGGGCTGGACGTCGGGGACGCGTCGGCGCTCGGGGAGGACACCGCGGCGGTGGTTCCGTCGGCGGCGACGGCGGAGGTGAGACCGGGACGCTGCCCGGCGGCCCCGGTGTCCTGGCCGAAGAACACCACGCCCGCGCCGACCGCCGCCGTGACCGTGACCGTCGCCGCGGCCGCGGCGAGCAGCGGCTTGCCGGAGAACGGGCCGAGCCGGCGCCGCGGGAGGCGGTGGGAGTGGCGGGAGAGGGGACCGGACGAGGAGCGCTGCGCCGGAATGCGCGGCCTGGCCGTGTTCGCGGGGTGCCAGCTCTGCGCGTCCGCCACGGCCGCGGCGTGCAGTCCGCCCCCGCCGAGACGGCTCAGCAGCCAGAGCGCGTAGCCCGCCGGCAGCGGGACCAGGGCGAGGTTCACCAGCAGCCGCTCCGGCGGCACGAGGTCCGCGCCGAGCGCGCCGCAGTGCTCGCACTCCCGCAGGTGGCGAGCCAGGCGCTTGCGCCACAGTGCGCTCGGCCTGCCGTCCCACAGGTGCACGGTGCGGGCCAGCTCCGGGCAGCGCGGCTGCGCGGTGAGCGCCCGGACCACCCCGCGCGAGACGTCCAGCTGGGCCTTCATCCGGCTCACCCGCACCGTCACGTGGTGCGGCTCCAGACCGAGCGCGCCCGCCAGCTCGGCACGGGTCAGGTGGCCCGTCGTGACCAGCCACCACAGCGAGAGCAGCTCGCGGTCGTCCTGGTCGAGCCAGCGCGTCGCCTCGACGGTCTCCCGGCGCTGGCCGGACAGGCCCAGCTCGGT
Organism: Streptacidiphilus anmyonensis; assembly: GCF_000787855.1. Classification (GTDB taxonomy): domain Bacteria; phylum Actinomycetota; class Actinomycetes; order Streptomycetales; family Streptomycetaceae; genus Streptacidiphilus; species Streptacidiphilus anmyonensis. The sequence goes on from NZ_BBPQ01000003.1 coordinate 119,385, forward strand.
CAGGGTGAGGTCCTCGAAGTCCGCCCCGGGGTCGGCGACGGCCGCGAGCTCGTCGAGCGCCCGGTCGTGACCGCCCTGGGCCGCGTTCGCGCGCGACTGCAGGTGCCGGCGTATCTGGTTCATGGTGACCGCCGCGAGCCACGAACGGTACGCGGAGTCGTCCCGCAGCTCCGGCAGGCCGCGCAGCACCCGCAGCATCGTCTCCTGGACGACGTCGTCGACGTCCGCGCGTCCCGACAGGGCGCGTCCGACGATGTTGTAGACGAGCGGCAGGCTCTGCCCGACCAGTTCGTCCACGGCCTCCTGCCGCCCGCCTCGCGCCGCCGCGACCAGCCCCGCCTCCACCGACCAGCCCGCCATCCCGTGCTCCTCGCCCACGTCGGTTCCATCCGTACGTGAGTGGAGACCCTACGGAACCCACGGGGGTCACAGAAATCGGTCAGTCGGCTGGAACTCGCCGGACGACGGCCGACGGCCGCCTGTGGACAGGTGGCTCACCAGCCGCCGAGGATCGCCTCCGGGTCGTCGGTGGTGTGCATGGCGGCCTCCTCGGCCGTCGCCGCGCCGCCCGCGATGCCCGCGTCGGCGGCGATCAGGTGGCTGCGGGCGTCGAGGCTCTCGATCAGCCGTCCCGAGCGGGTCTCGCCCGCCTCCGGGTCGACCGGCTCGCCGTCGGTGTCCACACAGTCGCCGATGCCGTCGCCGTCGGGTGGGCCCACGTCCGGGTTCTCGGCGGCGAGGCGTTGCGTCAGCGTCTCGCGGTCGCGCTGCTCGGCGGCGGTGTTCCCGTAGCGGCCGACGGCCAGGGGCCGTTCGGGTGGGGCGTAGCCCTCGTCGAGGACGTCCTCGAGGCCGCGGTCGTCGAGGGTGTCCTCGGGTTCCAACGGGGAGATGTCGTCCTGGACGTCGCCGTCACGGCTGGGCTGGTAGACCTCGTCCCCCATCAACTCGTCGTTCGACACGGTACGCATCCCTTCCGGTCCGGCCGGCCGTCCGGCGCGGACCTCTCGGCGGAGCCGCGGAGTGCCTGCGGCGCTGACGGAGGCTGTTTCGATCGTCCCACCAGCCGCCCTTTCATGCTCTGCGGGCCTGCTCTGCCCGCTTGCCCGGCGGGAGACCGGGGGCGCAATTCATCAGTTCCTCACGCCCGCGGGGCAGTGGGCCCGCCAGGAGCGGGAACACTGTCGGTAGAACGAGGAGGCGGGGCGCGATGAGGGGTTCGGCACCGTTCGGGCGCCTGTTCGGGATACCGGTGCGGGTGCACTGGAGCGCACCCGTGCTCGTCGCCGTGCTGGCCGTGGGGTTGGGCAGCCAGACGCTGCCCGCCTGGCTGCCGGGACGCGGAAGCGGCTTCTACCTCACCGCGGGCCTGCTCGGCGCGCTGCTGCTGGTCGCCAGCCTGATGGCGCACGAGCTCGCGCACGCCCTCGTCGCCCGCCGGGCGGGCACCGAGGTGGACTCGATGACCCTGTGGGCCCTCGGCGGCGTGACCCGGATCGGACGGCTGACCGCCCCCGCCCGCGCGTTGTGGGTCGCCCTCGCGGGACCGCTGACCAGCCTCGTCCTCGCGGGCGCCGGCATCGGGCTCGGCTTCGTCGCGCTGCGCGCGCTGGACTGGGAGGTGCCGGCCGCGCTGCTCCTCTGGTCCGGCGTGGTGAACCTGCTGGTCGCCGTCTTCAACCTGCTGCCTGCCGCGCCGCTGGACGGCGGACGCGTGCTGCAGGCGGCACTGTGGTGGCGGGCGGGGGACCGGGAGCGCGCGGAGCGTCAGGCGGGGCGGTGCGGGCAGGTGCTCGCCGTACTCATGCTGGCCGGAGGCTGGGCGGCGCTGATCCGCGGCCAGGGCGTGGGGCTGTGGCTGCTGGTCGTCGGCGGCTTCCTGGCCGTCGCCGCCGCGGCCGAGATCCAGCACGCCAAGATCGGGCTGGCCGTACGCGGCCGCACGGTGCGGGAGTTGATGACCTCGCCGCCACTGGTCGTGCCCGACTGGAGCACGGTGGCGCGCTGCCTCGCGGACAGCGGACCGTGGCGCGCCGCCGGCGCGGTCGCCGTCGTCGACCTCGACGGACGCCCGAGCGGAGTGGTGCGACTGCGCACGCTCGTCGCCGTCCCGGAGCGGCTCCGGGACGGGACGCGGGTGCGGGACGTCGCCCTTCCGCTGGCGCGGTGCGCGACCGCGGGGCCCGAGGACGAGTTGCCCGGTCCGGCGCTGGACGCGGCCCTGGGCAACCCGCCGCTGCTGGTGCTGGAGGACGGCCGGCTGGTCGGCGTCCTCGCGCTCGCCGACATCGCCGTCCTGCTGCGGGACCGCCGCTACGTGCGCGGATAGCCGGATCTTTATTCGAACGTTGCCTCAGCGCGTCGCAACGGCGCGGTGGGCTCGTGAGAATCAGCGGGCCAGGCAAGATCGCTTCCATCTTTCGAGGATTGAACATGCGTGTCATCACGGGGGTCCGTGCTTCTTCGCGACTCGGCGTCGGCGCGGGCGTCGCCGCTGCCGCTGCCGTCGCCGCGGCCCTGCTCTCCGGCTGTGGGGTCGTCAGCTTCGGCGGTGCCAGGGCGACCGCGACCCCGGTCCCGGCGGCGTCCGACAGCCCTGGGGGCGGCTCCGCCGCGGCCTCGCCCGGCGTCGCGGTGTCGGGAGGCGCGGTGACGGGAGATCAGGCCCGGATCCTCGCGGCGCTGCCGAAGCGCCCGGCCACCGCCCTGCCCTGGGACAAGGCCCAGAACCCGTCGGCCATCGGCGTCATCACCGCGGAGCAGTTCATCGAGGCCGACTACAAGCAGGCCTCCTGGGCCGACGAGCGCGGCATCCAGAAGGGCCGGGGTCTCCAGTACGCGGTCCGGCAGAACTGGTACGACCCGGCGGCCGGCGTCTACGTCGACTCGTTCATCATCCACTACGCGTCCGCCTCGGGCGCCCAGAGCGACTACCTCTCCCAGGTGAGGGCCGACGCCAAGGACTGGGACGCCACGGGCGGCTACGCCGTCCCCGGCATCGGGCAGAGCAAGGTCTTCGTCGCGGCCAAGCTGGACTCGTTCGGGAACTCGACGTCGATGGGCCTCGCGCTGGCGGGCGACAACGTGCTGCGGATCGTCCAGATCAACCCCGCGGCGCCCGACCACACCACCATGACGGGCCTGCTGACGGGCGAGTACCAGGCGCTCACGCGCTCCTGACGACGCGGCCCGCGCAGCCCGGCGGGGTGAGCGCGGACAGCGCGAGCTCGGGGTCGTTGGTGATGATCACGTCCGCGCCCAGGCGGGCCAGGCGGGTCATCCGGGCCGGACGGTCCACCGTCCAGACGCTGACCGCCAGCCCGCGGCGTCGGGCCCAGGCGACCAGCGGGCGCGTCAACCGGTGGTGCTCCGTGTTCAGGTACTGCGGCCGGATGCGGGCCAGCAGGTCCGCACCCGGCGGCAGGAAGGACTCCCAGCTGAGCGCGATCCGGGCCTCCGACGACGCCGCGCGGATCCGCGCCAGCGCGGTCAGGTCCCCGGCGAAGACGCAGCTGTCGAGCAGCCCGAGCTCGCGGACCACGGCGAGCGACGCCTCGCCCCCGTCCGGCGCGGGGACGTCGACCATGACGGTGACCCCGGCCGCCGCGCAGACCGGCAGGGCCTCCCGCAGCGTCGGGATGCGCTCACCGGCCGGGCCGGTCAGCCCGGCCACCTCCGTCGCGTCCACGTCGGCGACGGCGCGGGGCACGTCCCACAGGCGGTCCAGGGTCGCGTCGTGGAGCAGGACGGGCGTGCCGCAGCGGGTGAGGCGGACGTCGATCTCGACCCAGTCCGCGCCCAGCGCCACGGCGGCGCGCAGCGAGGGGAGGGTGTTCTCGCGGGCGACCAGCGGCGCGCCCCGGTGGGCGACGACGGCGACGCGTCGGCCCCCGGAGAGCCCGCGCGCGGCGGGCCGTTCGGCGTGCGGTCGGGCGCGGAGCAGTTCCGTCTCGTCCTCGGCCTGCATGGGCGCGCACCCCGTCCTCTCGTCCTCGGCGGGCGTTCGGTCAGGTTACCCACCCGGTGGCGCTGAACGGTGCATGATCTGTCATGCTGCCTCGACCGGGGGCATTGGTGCGATCAGCTGACGAGTGAAGGAGACCTTGGATGGAGCCGGATCGTCCCGAGGAACTCTCGGGGTCCGCGTCGCCCGCCGAGGCGGAGCCAGCCGCTCCGCTGTCGATGCTGGACGCGGTCGGCCGCCTCAGTCCCGAGCAGGCCGGGCTCCTCGGGGTGCTCATCGGCCTCCGCCGTCTCGACGACGGCCCGCAGGCACGGAAGTCCGAGGCCCAGCAGTAGCAGGCCGGGCGGTCGCAGGCGCGGCAGTAGCAGGCGCGGCGGCTACGCCCGGCGCGGGAGCAGCCGGACCAGGCGGGCGAGGTTGACGCCGTAGCCGACGCCGAAGGCGTGCGGAGTGAACAGGGCGTCGTTGTCCGGGGCCCAGTACTCCGCACGGACCCGGGCGAGGGTGGGCGGCCGGAAGTCGTAGGGCAGTCCGACGATCCGCCCCTGCCAGGTCCGCTCCTCGGCGGGGCGGCGCAGCTCCTTCGCCACGGCGGCCGCCGTGACGCCGACAGCGGCGGCGAGGACGACGCGGTTCAACGTCCCGCCGCCTCGTCGATCGTCTCCGCCTCTGCCTCTGCCTTGACGGGTGGTCATACGACGACGCTAGATCGCCGCGGGGGCGCGGACAAGTGGTCTCCGCGTTCCGGGTCCGGGGGCTTCCCTGCGGCGTGGGAGCGTGGCCCACTGGAACCAGGCTGGTATTCCGGGTCGGGGGAGGGCGACCGGCGGAAGGAGACCATCATGGACGGCAGCGGCGGCCCCGCCTCCAGCGGCGAGCACACCAAGACGTGGACGGTCCGCGTGGACCTGTTCGAGGACGGTGACGTCACCAGCGCGCACGCGGTGCTGGACTGCGGGGACAGCAGCCTGCAGGCGCACTCCGCGTCCCTGCGCGACCCCGTGGACCGGCCGATGCCGCAGATCGGCGACGAGTTCGCCGCCGGGCGGGCTTTGATCGACCTCGGCTACCAACTGCTGCGCGCGGGGCAGGCCGACACCCGGGCGAACACCGTGCTGCCGGGCCTGTGAGGTTCCGCGCCCCCTCGACGTGGTCCACTCAGCGCGCGGCCTCGGCCCGCCTCTTGATGGCGAGCAGCATCTTGCGCTCCATCACCAGACCCGCCGGCTCCAGCACGTAGAGCGAGAAGAGCCGGGAGGCGAGCGCGTCGCCCGGCTGTTCGATGCGGTTGCGGCTGACCAGACGGGTGCTCGAGCCGCGTGGACGCAGCTCGAAGGACCAGACCCACTGGCCGTCCTGGGAGCGCAGCACCAGGCTGTGGTCCACCTCGACGTCGACGACCTCCAGGACCGGGCCGCGACTGCCCAGCGGGAGCAGATCGCCGGGCTTGAGCTCCGGACGGGCGGCCGCGCCGCCGCCCGGCGTACGGCGTTCGAGGCCGAAGACGGTGGCGACCCAGTCGTAGGTGTAGGCGCCGCCGCGACCCGGACCCAGTTCCACCAGCCAGGGCCATACCCCCGAGGGCCAGGCGTCGACGGTCACCGCGCGGGTGGACACGAGCGGCGCGGCGGGCAGCAACTCGTCGCCCGGCATGGCCCGGCACACCTCCACGGCGCTCGCGCCCCAGGTCAGGCAGGCATACCGCCACAGCCACGGGTAGCCCGCGGCGACGGCGAGGGCCGTCGCCGCACCGGCGCCCAGCACCCGCCCGGCGACGCCGGCACTCCGGGCGCTCCGGGCGTTCCGAGCCCGCGGAGTGCGCGAGGCGTTCCGAGCCCTCCGGACGTCACGGGCACGCATGTCTCCCTCCCGCATGGCCCTCCTGCCATCGGGTCGCGCCCGGCCGTGGCGCGGTTCGGTCGGGGCGCGGTTCAGCCGAAGCGGCCGTCCTCCTCCGCCGCGGCGTCGACCGCCCCCGCGCGCAGGAGTTGGCGGCCGAGCTCGATCAGTGCGCGGCCCGCGGCGTACTCGTCGCCGATGTCCGGGATCTCGCTGTCGTGGGGGTTGCGGTGGGAGGAGCCGTTGCCGTCGAGGGTGCGTTCCGGGGTCTCCAGAACGGCGTGGGCCCGGGTGTCGTCGCCTTCCTCGAAGAGGTCGACGGTCAGTGTCCAGCGCTTGGTGCGAAGCGGTGCGGGGATGGTCGGCGATGTCATGGCGGTGTCCCGATCTCGTGGTCGCCGTCCGCGCGTCACGCCCCCCGTGCCGCACAACGACGCGTCGCTGCTTCGCGCGGACACTCCCACGGTACTCAGCTTCGGGCTGCTCGGACAGCGCTGGCACAGATACCTCGGGGGGTATTTGCGGATCGCGCGGAGGCCTGGTTACGCTGCTTGGCAGATACCCCCGTGGGTATTGATGATGCCGCCCGATCGAGGAGCCCTGCTGTGCGCCCCACCCGACCACCCGTCCTGACCGAGCGGACCCCCGCGCCGTCGCCTGTTCCGCCGCCCGGCGCGCGGGGACCAGGGACGCGGGGCCCCGGGACGCTCGGACGTCTGGGCCTGTGGGCTGCCACCCACGCCAGGGTCGTGTTCGTCGGGTGGCTGCTGCTCGTCGTCGCGCTCGGCGCGTTCGCGCCGAAGGTCACCACCGCGCTGTCGGGCGCGGGCTGGCAGGCGGACGGCTCGGACTCGGTCAGGGCCCGCGCTGTCGCGCAGCAGCACTTCGGCGGAGACGCCTCCTCGGCCCTGCAGATCGTGGTCCAGGCCGACAGGCCGGTCTCCGACCCGGCGGTCCGGCAGGTGATCGGCGCGGCCGAGCGGCTCGCCGCGGCCGATCCGCGGGTCTCCTCCGTCGTCCCGCCGCAGCCGGGCGCGACGATCAGCCGGGACGGGCACACCGCGATCGTGCTCGCGGGAGCGAAGGCGAGCCCGGACGACATGGTCCGGGCGGCCGACGCGCTCAAGGGCCCGCTCGCCGCGCTGTCGAAGCCCGGCGTCGAGGTCCACGCCACCGGCGCGTCCGTGCTGTGGAGCGACTTCAACGCCGCCAACCACGACGCGATGATGCACTCGGAGTTCCTGTCCTGGCCGGTGACCCTCGGCATCCTGGTGCTCGCCTTCGGCTCGCTGGTCGCCGCAGGGCTCCCGCTGCTGCTGACCATGGCCGGGCTCGCCGCCTCGGCAGGGTCGCTCGTGCTGATCAGCCATCTCTTCCCGGTGTCCGTCTGGGCGATGAACTTCGCGATGATGTTCGCGCTCGCCCTGGGCATCGACTACGCGCTCTTCCTGGTGGTCCGCTTCCGTGCCGCCCGCCAGGACGCCGGACGTTCGCCGGCGGAGGCCGTCGCCGAGACGATGGACACAGCCGGCAAGGCCGTCCTGCTGTCCGGCGTCACGGTGCTGGTGAGCCTCTCGGCCGTGATGCTCGTTCCCTCCCCGGCGTTCCGGTCGATGGCGGGCGGCATCATGCTGGCCGTCGTCTTCGTGCTCGCCGCCACGCTGACCCTGCTGCCCGCCGTGCTGGCCCGGCTGGGCCGTCGCATCGACGCCCTCGCGCTGCCCTGGGCGCGCGCCGGTTCGGCCCGCGACGGTTCCGCCCGCGACGGGGGCGGCTCGCGGACGTCGCACGGCTCGCCGCGCTTCGCGGCCTGGGGTGAGCGCCTGTGGCGCCACCCGCTGCGCTACGGCGCCGTCGCGCTGGCGGTCCTGCTCGCCCTCGCCGCGCCGGTCGTCGGACTGCGCACGGCCATGCCGTCGATCACCGTGATCCCCTCCGACGCCAGCGCTCGGGTCGGTTACACCGCCGTGCAGCAGGCGTTCGGGCCGGGCGCGCCCGGCATGCTGCAGATCCTGGCCCCGAGCGGTCAGGCGGCGCAGGTGCGGGCGGAGGTCGCGGCGACGCCCGGTATCGCCGCCGCGATGCCGGCCCAGGCCGCGTCCGACGGCTCCGGCTGGTCGCTGGTGCAGGCCGTGCCCACGGTCGATCCTTCGAACCCGACCCTGAAGACCACCGTGGACAGCCTGCGGGCCGAGCTGCCCCGGGGCACGCTGGTCGGCGGCGCGGCGGTCGAGAACCTCGACCTCCAGCACGCGCTCGACCAGAAGACCCCGCTGGTGCTCGGCGTGATCCTCGGCCTCGGCTTCCTGCTGCTGCTCGTCGCCCTGCAGGCGCCCCTGATCGCCGCGCTCGGCACGCTGACCAGCCTGCTCTCCACCGGCGCCGCCTTCGGCGCGGCCCGGCTGGTCTTCCAGGACGGGCACGGCGCGGGGCTGCTCGGCTTCCATCCGCAGGGCTTCCTGGACGGCTGGGCGCCGGTCTTCTTCTTCGCGATGATCTTCGCCATCGCCATGGACTACACGGTGTTCCTGCTGGCCTCGGCCAAGGAGCACTACGAGCGGACCGGGTCTCCGCGGGCCGCGATGACGGGTGCGCTGGCCCACTCCGGGCGGGTCGTCTTCGCGGCGGCAGGTGTCATGGTGGCGGTCTTCCTGACCTTCGCCCTCTCCGGGCCGCTGCCGCCCAAGGAGATGGGGCTGGTGCTGGGGCTCGCCGTGCTCTTCGACGCCGCGCTGGTCCGGCTCGTGCTGCTGCCGGTGCTGTTGCGCCTGACCGGGCACGCCGCCTGGCGGGCGCCGGCCTGGCTGCGCCGCGTCCTGCCGGACATCCCGTTCTCCCACGGCTGAGGGCGATACCCCCTGGGGTACAATGGAGGGACACGAAATCGTGAGGATGGTCGAGGACGGCATGAAGGTCGACGAGGACGCGCAGGGCGCGGTGCTGAACCGGCTGCGTCGCGCGCAGGGGCAGCTGGCCGGTGTGATCGCCATGATCGAGGCGGGGCGTGACTGCCGGGACGTCGTCACGCAGCTCGCGGCGGTGTCGCGGGCGCTGGACCGGGCCGGGTTCAAGATCGTGGCCAGCGGCATGCGGCAGTGCATGGCCGCCGACGGGGAGGGCGCGGCCGACGCCGCGCCGATGACCGAGGCCGAGTTGGAGAAGCTCTTCCTGACCCTGGCCTAGCCGCGGGCTCGGGTCGGCGGCGCGGGCGCGCACTGTACCGTGCGCGTCCGCGCCATTTGCAGACTTCGGCAATTCACCATGTGCGACGGAGTGCTCACACTTAGTGTCCATGGTCATGGCGAACACGGACATCGCACTCAAGGAAGCCATGACCATCGACGGCGCCATGGGCGCCGCACTGGTGGACCTGGCCAGCGGCATGAGCCTCGGCGTGATCGGCGGCACCCCCGAGCTGGACCCGGCGGTGGCCGCCGCCGGGCACACCGATCTGGTGCGCGCCAAGAAGCGCACCATGGAGATGCTCGGGGTCGGCGGCACGATCGAGGACATCCTGATCACCCTCACCCGTCAGTACCACCTGATCCGGCCGCTCACCGCTGCGAACGGCGCGGGGCTGTTCCTGGTCCTGATCCTCGACCGGAAGCGCGCCAACCTGGCCATGGCCCGGCGCCGGCTCCAGCTCATCGAGGGCGAGCTCGACCTGTGAGCCCGCAGGCGGCCGCGCCCCCGCTCTACCAGCGCAAGGCCGAGTTCTTCCGGCTGCTCGGGCACCCCGTCCGCATCCGGGCGCTGGAGCTGCTCAGCATCGGGCCGACGAGCGTGCGGGCCCTGCTCGACGACATCGGCGTCGAACCGGCCTATCTCTCCCAGCAGTTGGGCGTGCTGCGGCGGGCGGGCGTGGTCACCTCCCACCGCGAGGGCCCGGCCGTCGTCTACGCGCTCACCGGGCCCGACGTCGCGGACCTGCTCCGCGTCGCGCGGCGGATCCTCGCCGAGTTGCTGGAGAAGCAGCAGCGGCTGCTCGACGAACTGCGGGCGGACGGCTCCGCCGCGCCGTCGGAGGCCGAGGAGGCGGACGAGCCCGAGCCGGAGGAGGAGGTCAAGTCGCACGCCGAGGCCGGGTGCGGGTCACCCGGCGGCTGATCCGCCCGGCTGGAGCGGGGCTGGGAACAGGGCTGGGAACGGGCTGGAACGGGAGCCGCGCCTGCGAGGATGAGCGGGTGACCATGAAGATCGACGACGCCGCCGACGTCTCCTCCTCGCCGCTCCGGGCGGAGGCCGCGGCGGTGGCCGCGGAGGCCGCCGGATACGACGGGTTCGCCGTCTCCGAGACCAAGCACGACGCCTTCACCTCGTTGACGCTGGCGGCGCGCGCGACCGAGCGGATCGCGCTGCGCTCCGCCATCGCCGTCGCCTTCGCGCGCAACCCGATGACGGTGGCCACCCTCGCCAACGACGTGCAGCTGATCTCCGGGGGCCGGTTCCAGCTCGGCCTCGGCTCCCAGGTGCAGGCGCACATCGAACGGCGCTTCGCGATGCCGTGGAGCAGGCCCGCCGCGCGGATGGAGGAGTTCGTCCGCGCGGTGCGCGCGATCTGGGCCACCTGGGCGGGGGAGGGCCGCCTCTTCTTCAAGGGCGAGTTCTACCGGCACACCCTGATGACCGAGTTCTTCGACCCCGGCCCCAACCCGCACGGCAACCCGCCGATCCTGCTGGCCGCCGTCGGCGAGCGGATGACCCAGGTGGCGGGCCGCGTCGCCGACGGCCTGCTCTGCCACGCCTTCACCACCCCCGCCTACCTGCACGAGCGCACCCTTCCCGTGCTGCGCGCGGCGCGCGGAGGCGAAAGCCTGGACGGCTTCACCGTCTGCCTTCAGGCCATGGCGGTCCTCGGCGCGGACGAGGCCGCACGGGCGGAGGCGGAGCGCGCGGTCCGCGGTCAGATCGCGTTCTACGCCTCGACGCCCGCCTACCGTGCGGTCCTCGACCAGCACGGCTGGGGCGCGCTGGCCGACCGTCTGCACCTGCTGTCGCGGCGCGGCGCCTGGGAGGAGATGGCCGGGGAGGTCCCCGACGACGTCCTGGACGCCTTCGCCGTCGCCGGGACGCCCGCGCAGGTCGCCTCCGCGCTGACCGCCAGGTTCGGGGACGCGGTGGACCGGGTCTCCCTCTACACGCCCTACCCCGTGGACGCCGCCCTCACCTCGGCGGTGGCGGGCCTGCTGCGCGGGCAGGAATGACGACGCGAGCTCGGACGTTGGGCGTGTTGACACCAAGCGCAGACGAGAAAGAGGGTGCCCCGTGGCCACGCAGACGCAGAAGGCCGTGCTGGCGGGTGGTTGCTTCTGGGGGATGCAGCAGCTGATCCGGCGGCAGCCGGGAGTGCTGGCCACACGGGTCGGCTACTCCGGCGGCGACGTCCCCAACGCGACCTATCGCCACCACGGGACGCACGCGGAGGCGATCGAGATCGAGTTCGACCCGGCGGTGACGGACTACCGGGCCATCCTGGAGTTCTTCTTCCAGATCCACGACCCGTCGACGCGCGACCGCCAAGGCAACGACATCGGCATGAGCTACCGCTCGGCGATCTTCTACCTCGACGACGAGCAGAAGCGCGTCGCCGAGGACACCATCGCCGACGTCGACGCCTCGGGCCTGTGGCCCGGCAAGGTCGTCACCGAGGTCTCCCCGGCCGGGCCCTTCTGGGAGGCCGAGCCGGAGCACCAGGACTACCTGGAGCGCTACCCGAACGGGTACACCTGCCACTTCCCCCGCCCGAACTGGAAGCTGCCCCGCCGCAACGGCTGAGCGCGTACTAGCGGTTCGAACCCCGGCCCGGCAGGGGCTGGGGCTCCGGGTCCGAGAACCGGTCGGTGAGCCAGTCCGCGCCGCGCTGGGCCGCCAGGGCCCGGCGGGCGCGGCGGGTGCGCGGCAGCGGGCGGGGGTACGGGATCGGCGTGGTCGCGCGCGTCGCCTCGGCGGCCAACTTGGTGGCCGCGGAGGCGAGTTCGAGAAGCAGCCGACGCCTGCGGGCCGGGCCGCGGGCACGCAGCCATGCCGTGTAGAGCCCCTCGATCTCGCTGACCACCGCCGTCAGCCGCATCTGCGCACCCCGCGCCTGCTTCACGCGCCGCTCCGTCCCCGTTCGTCGAACCCCGACTCAGCTTCCCGTCGAATCAAGCCACTTGCTCATGTGCGCAAGTATGGGAAGTGTAGTCCTGAGACACGCCCCACACGGCCGAGAAGCATCGGACACACGCGTCCGGCCCGGGTTACCCTGCCGTTATGTTGGGGGTCTTCGCGGCCGTCGCCGCGTTGTGCGGCGCGTTCGCGCCCTGGGCACTGCTGCCGCTGGTGGCGGCGGTCTGCTGGGGCTGCTACGACGGGCTCGCCGTCCAACGGGACGGTGCGGTGGGGTGGTTGACAGGGCCGGATCTGCGCGCGCTCGCGTTGCTGTGCGCGTTCACCCTGCTCGGCCGCCTGCTGTCGGGCCCCGTGGAGCGGGCGGCGACCTGGCGCAGCGAGGCGGCTCGGGCCGCCGTCGAGGCCAATCCCCTCTTCCGGCCGGACGATCGGCGCCGTGCCCGCCTCGAACGAAGCCGGTCACGCCTGGCGGCGACCGCCCTGGGGCTCGGCCTCGCGGTCGGCCTCGCCGTGCACGCGCACAGCGACGCCGCGGCGGCCGAGGCCGCGGGGCACACGCACGCGGTCACGGCCACGACGCTCGCGAGTGGGATGTCCCGCGCGGTGAGCCGGTCCACGGCGCGGGACGAGGCCGTGGCCCTGGTCAGCGTGCCCGCGGCCTGGGAGTACCCGGCCGGATCCCGGCACACCGGCCGGGTCGTGGTCCTGCGCCATCAGGCGGCCGGCACCCGGGTCTCCGTCTGGGTCGACGACGCCGGTCGGCCTGCGGTCCGGCCGTCCTCCGCCACGGACCGGGGCGTCTTCGCGGGCCTCGTCGGCCTGACGGCGTTCGCCGGCGCGGAGGCCTTCGCCCTCGGCGGCTGCCGGGTGCTCCGCACCCGCCTCGACCGCCGCGCGTCCCGCGCCTGGGCGAAGGACTGGGCCCGCGTCGAACCCCACTGGTCCGGCCGCCACCGCAACGAGGACGTCGGCGGCCGCTGACGCCTCCGGCGCCGCGCACCAACACCCCCCTCCGGCCAGCCCCCACTGCGCCCCGGCGCTCCGCGCCCCGGGCTTCGCGCCGCCACGCCGTGTCCCGGCTGCGCTGCGTTCTGCGGACGGATCCCGCGCTTCGCGCGGCCTGGCGCCGCTGTGCGGTGCGCTTTGGGCTGTCGCGCTTTGGGCTGCGACTGGACGGGGCCTGGCCCTCGCGCGCCCCGGCGCTCCGCGCCGCCACGCCGTGTCCCCGCCGGGCCTCGCTCTGTGCGCCGGACGGATCCCGCGCTCCGCGCGGACTGGCATCGCGGGGTGCTGCGTCTCGCGACAGCCCTGCGTCGCTGCACCTTGTCCCGCCGCCACCCCCACATGTCCGCGCCCCCGCGCGGCTCGCGGCTCGTGGCGGTCACGGCAGGGGCCGGGGCTCGTCTCGTTCGTCCGTCGGTGCCGGGGCGGTTGTGGCCGGTTGCCGTTCGGGTGGGGAGGGCAGGCGGTGGCGGAGGCGGGGCGGGAGTTGGCGCAGGAGGGGGGGGGGGGGGG
>NZ_BBPQ01000003.1:133272-169756 GCF_000787855.1 Streptacidiphilus anmyonensis
GCGCAGGAGGGCGGGCGGGGGGACGGTGAGGACGTGGCAGGTGGCGCGGGAGACGCAGTAGCGGGCGGTCGCGCCGTGGAGGAGGCGCGCGGGCCACTCGCGGGGGCCGGAGCCGAGGACGAGGAGGTCGTCCTCCCGCTCGGCGGCGTCCACCAGCGCGGACCCCGCCGGGCCTCGGATCAGCAGCAGCTCGACCGGCACGTCTCCCGGCACGCCGCCGAACGCCTCGTCGAAGGCGTTGCGCAGGCGCCACTCCGCCTCCCGCTCCCACTCGGTGAGCGGCGGCGGGCACGGCATGTGCCGGTAGCCGACCTGCGCGCCGACGGGGAGCCAGGCCAGCACGGCGAGCAGCGGAACGCCCCTGCGTCGCGCCTCGGCGAGGCCGACGCGCAGCGCCTCGAGGCTGCTGGGCGTTCCGCTGACTCCCACGACGACGCGCCGCGCGTCCGGCATGACGGGCACCTGCTCCTCACGGTCGGGCCGGCCGCGGGGTGCGGTTCGGCCGGTTCGTCATTCCACCGCATCGAGGGCGTCGCCGGGAGCGGTTTTGACGTCCTCCGAACGTGCGGGGCCGGAGATCTGACGCCCGCTTGGCGTCTCAGCCGCTGATGCCGTCCCGGTTCAGCACCGCGCCGATCAGCGCGTACCCGGGGTAGTCCATCAGCACCACGCCGGTGTGCGTCAGCTGCGCGCCGCCGCTGCCGGTGAGGTCGTTCAGGGCCAGCTGGTTGACGCCGGTGGTGAACCAGGTGCCACCGGCGACATCGGCCGGGCCGGGGCCGAACGGGGCGCAGTTGGCGGACAGGTAGGTGGTGAACATGGCGCCGCTGGTGTCCGCGGAGGCCGCGGCGATGTTGGCGCGGGCCTCGGACCACTTGGTGCCGGTGTTGCACTGGGTCCAGTCGTTCTCGACGTAGGAGCCCGCGTTGCCGCTGGTCAGCTGGGTCAGACCGTAGCCGGGGTAGACCTCGCCGACGGGGCCGGTGAAGCTGCTCAGCACGATGTGGCCGCGGGCCTGGCCGAGCTGCGGCATCGCGGCGGTCGAGGTTCCGGTGACGCTCGGGGCGTAGAACAGCCCGGGGTAGCGGGCCAGGTAGCTCTGGAAGATCCGGATGCGGTCCGCCGTCGTGGTGGAGGCCGGGTCGTCGGCGCAGTGGCCGATGGAGGCCGTGCCGCTGCCGCCCTCGGCGGTGTCGGCGTCGCACTCGCCGTGCAGGTCCATCACGATCGTCTCGCGCGGGTGGGCGGCGAGGAAGGCCTGGGCGTGCGTGAGCACGTCGTCGAAGTTGGCGTTCTGGTAGACGTCGGTGTGGTGGATCGCGAAGGCGGTGCCGCCGTTGACGACCCGCACCCGGATGTCGATGGCGCGGATGCCCGCGTTCAGCTGGGCGTCCAGGGTCGCGGCGCCGTCGCCGTGGTCCTCCTGGGCCTCGTAGGCCCAGGGGGCGAGCCCGCCGTGGATGGCGAGGGTGTCGTGGGTGCCGGGGATGGAGAGCGAGCCGAGGCTGAGGTTGTCCGGCAGGGCGCCCATCCAGTCCGGGTGGGAGGCGCCGGTCAGGCTGTCGAAGGCGGGGGAGGAGCTGCTGGGCTGCGCGGACGCCGTGCCCGCGCCGGCGGTGAGCGCCGCGCCTGCCGTCAGGGCCACGGTGGCCGCGACGGCGAGCCCCCGTCGTGCGGCGCTGAGCCGGGTGATGGCGAGCCTTGAGGTGCCCAGCCTTGTGGTGCCGAGCCGGGTGGTTCCGCGCCTGGTGGTGCCGATGTGCTGTCGCATACCGTGCCGTCCTCCACTGGGATCCGTGCGGTGCGCCCGTCCACGGGTGCGCAGCCGCCTCGGTTACCGGATGGTAGGGACGCCTGGTGAACTTGAGAAGGCCACGACAAGAATGCGGTCCTGACGTACCGAGCCTCTACCTTTGAGGGCATGGACCTGCTGCGCCGACTCCGGCTGTTCGCGCGCGCGCACCCGTACTGGGCCGACGCGCTGCTGGCGGCCTTGCTGTACCTGGTCACCGTGCTGTGGCCGACCGGAGGCCGGCCCAGCACGCAGTGGTCCAACTTCGACCCCGACGAGGTGCTGCTCGTCGCCGGGCTGCTGGTCTACGCTCCGCTCGCGCTGCGCCGCAGGTACCCGATCCTCGTGCTGGCCTGCACCGTCGCCGCGACGGTCGGCTACATGTTCGTCGGGCCCGTGCGCGGGCCCATCCTGGCCGGGTCCGGTCTCGCCATCTACACCGTCTCCTCGGTCGTCGAGCGCCGACTGGCCCTGGCGATCGGCGGTGTGGCGGTGCTCTCCGTCGGCATCGCCAGCATGGCGCTCTCCCCCGAGAAGTGGGACAAGAGCGTCAACGGCATCGCCTTCGCGTGGACGGCGATGACGGTCGCCGTCGGCGAGTCGGTGCGCAGCAGGCGCGCCTTCGTCGCCGCGATAGAGGAGCGGGCCCGCCGCGCCGAGCACACGCGCGAGGAGGAGGCCCGCCGCCGCGTCGCCGAGGAGCGGCTGCGCATCGCCCGCGAGCTGCACGACATCGTCGGCCACCACATCGCGCTGATCAACATCCAGGCCGGCGTCGCCTCCACCGTGCTGGACAGCCAGCCGGACGCCGCGCGCACGGCGCTGGCCCAGGTCCGGGAGGCGGGCCGGGCCGCGCTCAGCGAGCTCGGCGCGACGGTCGCCGTGCTGCGGCAGACGGGCGAGGGCGAGGAGACCGCGAGTCCGCGCGAACCCGCGCCGGGTCTCGGCCAGCTCGCTCAGCTGCTGGACTCCTTCGAGCGGGTCGGCCTGCGAGTGGACTGCCGCACCGAGGGCGGGCCCGTCCCGATCCCGGCCGCGGTGGACCTGACCGCCTACCGCGTGGTGCAGGAGTCGCTGACCAACGTCGGCAAGCACTCTCACGCCTCGGCGGCGACGGTCCTGCTGGAGTACCGTCCCGGCGTGCTGCACATAGAGGTCGACGACCAGGGCCCGGGGCCCAAGGCCGCAGCGGCCGGCCGCAGCGGCGCGGAACGCGGCGGCGGCTACGGCCTGATCGGCATGCGTGAGCGCGCCGCGTCCGTCGGCGGCTCCTTCACCGCGGGGCCCATGCCGGGCGGCGGCTTCCGCGTGACGGTCGACCTGCCGCTCGGCACGGTCGGCTCCGCGGGCCGCACCGGCCGCGCCGGCCGCGCGGAGGCGACCGGCGGACCGGTCGCACCGCGCGTGAGCCTGCCGAACCTCCTCGGCCCCCGCCGCCCGGCTCCGGACGCCTGCCCGCCCGACGAGGACGCCTACTCGGCCGTCGCGGATGCCTACCCGCCCGCCGTGGACGCCTACCCGGCCGTCGGATCGGCCCTGCCGCCGAGCGCGCACTCGGCCCCCATCGTCCCCGAGGCCACGTCCGCCCGCCGCCGCGCGTCCGAGGCGCGGAGAGCCGCACGAACGACAGGAGACGCATGACCATCCGGGTGCTGCTCGCGGACGACCAGGTGCTGGTCCGGGCCGGGCTCAAGGTGCTGGTGGACTCCGCGCCCGACCTCGTCGTGGTCGGGGAGGCGGCGACGGGGCTGGAGGCGGTCCGGCTGGCCAGGGAGGCGCGGGCCGACGTCGTGCTGATGGACATCCGGATGCCCGAGCTGGACGGCCTGGAGGCCACCGCGCGGATCACCGCCGACGAGGATCTGGCGGGGGTGCGGGTGCTGGTGCTCACCACCTTCGAGACCGACGACTACGTGTTCCAGTCGCTGCGGGCCGGGGCGTCCGGCTTCCTCGGCAAGGGCGCGGAGCCGGACGCGCTGCTGGACGCGATCCGCGTCGTCGCGCGCGGCGAGGCGCTGCTGACGCCCGCCGCCACCAAGGAGCTCATCGCCCGGTACCTGTCCCAGCCCGAGCGCGGCACGCCCGCGGCCGCGCCGCCGAGCCTCGCGGTGCTGACCGACCGGGAGCGCGAGATCGTCGCCATGGTGGCGACCGGCGCGTCCAACGACCAGATCGGCGAGCAGCTCGCCGTCAGCCCGCTGACGGTCAAGACGCACGTCAGCCGGGCCCTCATCAAGCTCGGTGCGCGCGACCGGGCGCAGCTCGTGGTGCTCGCCTACGAGAGCGGTCTGGTGCGACCCAGCGCGCATTCCGGTTACGACGCGTGATTCACCCCACACACCCTGCGGGTGGTCAGGTCTTGCGGACGGTGCGGAGGTCCGTGGCACACTGACACCAGCAGTACGACGTTTTGCGCACTCCGGGGTCGGTGAAAGTCCGAACCGGCGGTTACAGTCCGCGACCCGACCGCTTCCAGCGGCCGGTTGACCAGGTGAAATTCCTGGACCGACGGTTAAAGTCCGGATGGGAGGCAGTGCGCGGCGGACGTCGGGCTGCGGCGTCGTCGCCACGCGCGCACCCTGCCGGGTGTGTTCCGGAGCGGCCCCTTAGGGGTCCCCGGCCGCGCGCAGCGCCCTCCCCGCGACCCGTGCACTCGTCCGTTGTCAGCTCCCGCAACAGCCCCGGAGACCGCGCAGTAGGCGCGAGGTCACGGAGAGCTGAATGTTCACGGGAATCATCGAAGAGCTGGGCGAGGTCCTCTCGATCGAGGACTTGGGCGACTCCGCCCGTGTCCGCCTGCGCGGCCCCGTCACCACCGCCGACGCCCGTGAGGGCCAGTCCATCGCGGTGAACGGCGTCTGTCTCACCGTCCTCGACACCGACGCCGAACTGGCCGCCCACCCGGGCGAGTTCAGCGCCGACGTGATGCGCGAGACGCTGGAGCGGTCCAGCCTCGGCGCGATCGGGGTCGGCTCCCGGGTCAACCTGGAGCGCGCCATGGCGCTCGGCGCCCGCCTCGGCGGCCACCTGGTCCAGGGGCACGTCGACGGCACCGGCGTGCTGCTCTCCCGCACTCCCGGCGAGGCCGGGGCGGACGGGAATCCCCAGTGGGAGGTCCTGCGTTTCAGCCTGCCGGCGCAGCTGTCGCGGTACCTCGTCGAGAAGGGCTCGATCACCGTCGACGGCGTCAGCCTGACCGTGGTGGAGGCGGCCGTGGACTCGTTCACCGTCAGCCTGATCCCGGCCACGCTCGCGCACACCACCCTCGGCCTGAAGAAGGCGGGGGAACCGGTGAACCTCGAGGTCGACGTGCTGGCGAAGTACGTCGAGCGGCTGCTCGGCGACCGCGCCGTGCCCGGCCTCGCGGTGAACCACGCAGTGATCCAGGCGAGCCAGCAGACGGGAGCCTGACGGGCCATGAGCAATCTGGTCAACGACCTCAACAGCACGGCGTTCAGCCTGTTCGGACAGCAGATCAAGTGGTCCGACATGGTGGGCAACCTGCTCGGCCTCGGCGCCCTGGCGCTCGGCTGGCGCCGCTCGATGCTCACCTGGCCCGTGCAACTGCTCTCCGGCGTGGTGCTGTTCGCGGCCTTCGCCGCCGGACACCTGAGCGGCAGCGCCGGCAAGCAGCTGATCGTCGTCGCCGTCTCGGTCTGGGGCTGGTACCAGTGGCAGCGCGGCCGCGCCAAGGCCGGTGACGTCCAGGTCCGCTTCGCGACCTGGACCGAGCGCGGCCTGCTGGTCGCCGCCACCGCCGTCGGCACCGTGGCCCTCGCCGAACTGTTCCAGGCCTACCCGTGGATGTCCTGGAGCCCCTGGGCCGACGCCTACATCTTCACCGGCACGCTCGCCGCGATGTACGCGCAGGCCCGCGGCTGGGTGGATTTCTGGCTCGCCTGGCTGGCCGTCGACCTGGTCGGCGTGCCACTGAACTTCGAGAACGGCTACGCCTTCTCGGGCTACGTCTACATCGTCTACTTCGTCCTGGTGATCCTGGGTCTGCGCTCCTGGTGGCTGCGCAGCCGCAACGCCGAGCAGCCCGCCCTCGCGGAAGGAGCCGTCGCATGAGCGCCATAGAGCAACTCGCCGAGCAGCACGGAGAGGTCTACGAGGACCTCACCCTGGACAGCATCGAGTTCGCCATCTCCGAGATCGCGGCCGGGCGCCCGATCGTCGTCGTCGACGACGAGAACCGCGAGAACGAGGGCGACCTCGTCTTCGCCGCCGAACTGGCCACGCCCGAGCTGGTCGCCTTCGCGATGCGCGAGTGCCGCGGCCTGATCTGCGTGCCGATGACCGGCGAGGACCTGGACCGGCTGGAGCTGGGCCAGATGGTCGCGCAGAACACCGAGTCGATGCGCACCGCCTTCACCGTCTCGGTGGACGCCAGGGAGAACGTCACCACCGGCATCTCCGCCGCCGACCGGGCGCACACCATCCGGCTGCTGGCCGACCCGTCCAGCGTCACCGGCGACTTCGTCCGCCCCGGCCACGTGTTCCCGCTGCGCGCCCGTCCGGGCGGCGTGCTGGAGCGCGAGGGCCACACCGAGGCCGGTCCCGACCTGTGCCGCCTGGCCGGGCTGCGTCCCGCCGCCGCGATCTGCGAGATCGCCAACGACGACGGCACCATGGCCCGCCTGCCCGAGCTGGTCGTCTTCGCCCGCCGCCACGGCCTGGCCCTGGTCTCCATCGAGGACCTGATCGCCTACCGCCGCAAGGCCGAGGCGAGCGTCACCCGCGCCGCGACCACCTCGCTGCCCACCGAGCACGGCAGCTTCACGGCCGTCGGCTACCTGAGCGAGCCCGACGGCGTCGAGCACATCGCGCTGGTCGCGGGCGGCCTGGACGCCGACGGCAAGCTGCCCGACGGCGAGGAGGTGCTGGTCCGGGTCCACTCCGAGTGCCTGACCGGCGACGTCTTCGGCTCGCTGCGCTGCGACTGCGGCCCGCAGCTGGCCGCCTCGCTCGACAAGATCGCGAGCGAGGGCCGCGGCGTGGTCCTCTACATGCGCGGACACGAGGGGCGCGGCATCGGTCTGGTCCGCAAGCTGCGCGCCTACGAGCTGCAGGAGGGCGGCCGCGACACCGTCGACGCCAACCTCGAGCTCGGCCTGCCGGCCGACGCCCGCGACTACCGCGCCGCCGCGCTGATCCTGGCCGACCTCGGCGTCCGCTCGGTGCGGCTGCTCAGCAACAACCCCGACAAGCACGTCGCGCTCAGCGAGCACGGCCTGAGGGTGCTCGGCCGCGAGGCGGTCCGGGCCGGCGTCGGCGAGCACAACCTGCGGTACCTGCTGACCAAGCGCGACCGGATGGGCCACGACCTGCCCTGGCTCGACGAGTTGACCCCCGCGCACAGCGCCTGAACCACGCACGACATCGCAATCGCACGAGAACAACGAAAGGACGTACGCAAGTGAGCGGCGAGGGAGCCCCCCAGCTCGACGTGCAGGGTGCCAAGGAGCTGAAGGTCGCGGTCGTCGCGGCCCAGTGGCACACCGTGGTCATGGACGGCCTGATCGCCGGCGCCGAGCGGGCGCTGGACGAGTTCGGCGTCACCGACCGCACGGTGGTCCGCGTCCCGGGCAGCTTCGAGCTGCCGGTGGCCGCGAAGGCGCTGGCCGCACGCGGCTACGACGCGGTCGTGGCGCTCGGCGTCGTCATCCGCGGCGGCACGCCCCACTTCGACTATGTGTGCGAGGCCGCCACGATGGGCCTCACCCAGGTGAGTGTCGACTCCGGCATCCCGATCGGTTTCGGCCTGCTGACCTGCGACAACGAGCAGCAGGCGCTGGACCGGGCGGGTCTTGCGGACTCCAAGGAGGACAAGGGCCACGAGGCGACCACGGCGGCGCTGAGCACGGCGGTGCTGATCAGGGGCCTCGGCGCCTGAGACTGGTTTCTTGTCCATTCCACCGTCCGTACGGTGGGACGACACGACCCGTTCCCGGGGAACCACGTAGGGTAGGGCCCATCATGGCGCTAAAGACATTCGAAGAGCTCTTCATCGAGCTGCAGCGGAAGGCCGCCGCGGGCGAGCCCGGGTCGCGGACCGCCGAGCTGGTCGGCCTGGGCGTGCACGCCATCGGCAAGAAGGTCGTCGAGGAGGCGGCCGAGGTGTGGATGGCCGCCGAGCACGAGTCCGACGAGCGGACCGCCGAGGAGATCTCCCAGCTGCTGTACCACCTCCAGGTGATGATGGTCGCGCGCGGCCTCACCCTGGAGGACGTCTACGCCCATCTGTAGACCCCGCGTGTTCTGACGCAGCGGGGCACCGAGCCGTTTCGGTGCCCCGCTTTCGTATGTTGCGAACCAACCCCAGGAAGACCCACCCCAGAAAGGCAGCACAGCATGCTCCGCATCGCCGTCCCGAACAAGGGCTCACTCGCCGAACCGGCGGCGGGCATGCTCCATGAGGCCGGCTACCGCCAGCGCAAGGACAGCAAGGAGCTGGTCCTGGTCGACCCCGAGAACCGGGTCGAGTTCTTCTACCTGCGCCCCCGCGACATCGCGATCTACGTCGGCTCGGGCCGCCTCGACATCGGCTTCACCGGCCGCGACCTGCTGCTCGACTCCGGGGCGGAGGCCGAGGAGGTCCTCTCGCTGGGCTTCGCCGGCTCGACCTTCCGCTTCGCCGGCCCGCCCGGAGTGGCCGGCAGCGTCAAGGACCTGGAGGGCCGCCGGATCGCCACCTCCTACACCGGCCTGGTCGAGAAGCACCTGGCCGACGCCGGCATCACGGCCACCGTCACCAAGCTGGACGGCGCGGTCGAGACGGCCGTGCAGCTCGGGGTCGCCGAGGTCATCGCCGACGTCGTGGAGACCGGCACCAGCCTGCGCAACGCCGGCATGGAGGTCTTCGGCGAGCCGATCCTGCGCTCCGAGGCCGTCGTCATCCGTCCCCTCGGCGCGGCCGACGATCCCGCGGTGGACCAGTTCATGCGACGTCTCCAGGGTGTCCTGGTGGCCCGTCGGTACGTGATGATGGATTACGACATCCGTGCCGAGCACGTCGCGGAAGCGGTCGCGCTCACCCCTGGTCTGGAGTCGCCGACGGTCTCCCCGCTGCACAGCGAGGGCTGGGTGGCGGTCCGGTCCATGGTGCTGCGTAAGGAGGCTCAGCGGATCATGGACGACCTCTGGAGCATCGGCGCCCGCGCGATCCTGGTCACCGACATCCACGCCTGTCGGCTCTGACATGACCGCGAGCCCGGGCGTCACCACCGCGCCACCGCTGCCGCGCACCTGGCAGCCGGTCCTGACGCGGGTGGTGCTGCTCGGGCTCGCGGCCCTCTCGGTCGGCTTCTTCGCCCTGATCGCGGCGATCGGCGCACCGGACTGGCAGCGGCACGACCGCATCGGGATCGGCGGCAGCGGCATCGTCTTCGCCCTGGTCCTGGTGGTGCTGGCCCGCCCGAAGGCCAAGGCGGACCGCACAGGGCTGACGGTGGTCAACTTCGTGCGCAAGCGCCGACTGGAATGGCCGCAGATCCTCGCCGTCAACCTCCACCTGGGCGACCCGTGGGTGACCCTCGACCTCACCGACGGCGGGACGTTGGCGGTCGTCGCGATCCAGCCCGGCGCCGGGCGCAAGCAGGCCTGGCGCATGGCGCAGGAACTGCGCGCCTGCGTCGACGCCTACGGCACGGCGGAGCAGCCCTGAGGTACGGTTAGGGTCTTTACCAAGCCTTTGGAGAATTCCCACCTCCCATGGACCCTCACAGTATTTCCGTGGCCTGGCTGCTGCTCGGCGTCGCCGTGCTGCTGATCCTGGCCAACGGGCTCTTCGTGGCAGCCGAGTTCGCCCTCATCACCGTGGACCGCGGGGAGGTGGAGCGGGCCGCCGCGGCGGGGGACCGGCGGGCGTCACGCGTGGACGGCGCCCTGCGGACGCTCTCCTTCGAGCTGTCCGGCGCGCAGCTCGGCATCACCGTGACCTCCCTGCTCGTCGGCATGCTGGCCAACCCGGCGCTCGGACTGCTGCTGGCCCCGCCGCTGCGTGGCATCGGAGTGTCGAGAGGCGTGGTCACCGGGGTCGCCGCCGTCGTCGGACTGCTGCTGGCGACCGTCCTGCAGATGGTGATCGGCGAGCTGGTGCCCAAGGGCTGGGCGATCTCGCGGCCGCTTCAGGCCGCACGCGCCGTCGTCGCGCCGCAGGTGGTCTTCTCCCGGGTGTGCCGACCGCTGATCCTGGTGCTCAACGGGGCCGCCAACCGGATCGTCCGGGCCCTCGGCATGGAGCCCGCCGAGGAGTTGGCCTCCGCGCGCAGCGCGGAGGAGCTGGTGGCGCTGGCCCGCCACTCCGCGCACGAGGGCTCGCTGGAGACCGACACCGCGGACCTGTTCGTGCGCACCCTCGGCCTCGCCGAGCTCTCCGCCGAGTCCGTGATGACGCCGCGGGTGGACGTCGCGGCCCTGGAGGACCACGCGACCGCCGCCGACGTGCTCAACCTGACCCGGGCGACCGGCCTGTCCCGGTTCCCCGTCTACCGGGAGACGATCGACGACGTCGTCGGCGTGGTCACCCTCAAGGACGCGCTCGCGGTCAAGGCCGAGCGGCGCGCCCAGGTGCGCGTCGGCGCGCTGGCCTCGCCGCCGCTGCTGGTGCCGGAGACGCTGCCCGCCGACCGGCTGCTGGACCTGCTGCGCAGCCGCCAGCAACTCGCCGTCGTCGTCGACGAGTACGGCGGGACGGCCGGGGTGGCCACCCTCGAGGACATCGTCGAGGAGATGGTCGGCGAGGTCCAGGACGAGCACGACCCGGACGACCTGCCCGAGCTGCGCCCGACCGCGGCCGTCGCCGGCCACCGGGCCTGGCTCGCCGAGGGCCGCTGCCGCGTCGACGTGCTGGAGACCGTCGGCCTGCACGCGCCCGAAGGCCCGTACGAGACGGTCGCGGGTCTGCTCGCCGACCTGCTCGGCCGGATCCCCGTGCCCGGCGACGCGGCCGAGCTGCCCGGCTGGCGCCTGACCGCGGTTCAGGTCCACCGCCACCGTACGGAGCTCGTGCGGCTTGAGCGCCTGGACCACCCCCACGGCGGAAACGGCCACCGGAGTCGCCGCAGCCACCGCGGCCGCGGCGCCGCCGACCGCAGTGCCGCCGACCGCGGCAACGGCCATGACGCCCGTGGTGCCCACAAGGTCGACGACGCTCGCGACGGCCGTGACACCCGCAAAACCGACGACGCCCGCGACGCCCATGGCGGCCAGGACGCCCACCAGCGCGATGACGCTCGCGACGGCCGACACACCCACGGCGTCCATGACCGGTCGGACATCCGGGACGGCCGTGGCGCCCAAGGCAGCCAAGACGGCCACGACGGGCCCGACGCGCGCGACGGACACGACGGACACGACGGACACGACGGTCGAGGCGGCCGTGAAGGTGGCGCGGGCGATGGCGGTGCCAGTGGTGCCGGCCGTGGCGGCGAGACGGGCGGCGACCGATGAGCGCGCTTGCCCTCTTCTTCGCCGTGCTGCTCCTGCTCGGCAACGCCTTCTTCGTCGGCGCCGAGTTCGCGCTCGTCTCGGTCCGGCGCAGCCAGGTCGAACCCCTCGCCCAGGCGGGCGACAAGCGCGCGGCCACGGTCCTGCGCGCGCTCGAGGACGTCTCCGCGATGCTCGCGGCGACCCAACTCGGCATCACCGTCTGCTCCCTGCTGCTCGGCGCGCTCGCCGAGCCCGCGCTCGCCGGCCTGCTGGAAGGACCGTTCCACGCCCTCGGCCTGCCCGACGCGCTCGTCCACCCGGCCGGATACGTCCTGGCCCTGATGATCGTCGTGGCGCTGCACATGGTGATCGGTGAGATGGTGCCGAAGAACATCGCACTCGCGACGCCCGAGCGCGCCGCGCTCCGACTCGGCCCGCCGCTGGCCGCGCTCGCCCGCTGGCTGCGTCCGTTCATCGCCTTCCTCAACGCCCTCGCCAACCTGGTGCTGCGGCTGCTGCGGGTCGAGCCGAAGGACGAGATCGCCGCCGCCTACACCAGCGAGGAGCTGACCCACCTGCTGCGCGCCTCCCACGCCGCCGGCCTGCTCGGCCGCATGGCGCACGAGCGCCTGGAGGACGCCCTGGAGCTGGGCCTGCGCCCGGTGCGGGAGGTGGTGATGCCGAGCGCCAAGCTCGTCACCGTCGACAGGGCCGTCACCGCCGGCCGGATCGAGGAGCTCGCGGTGCGCACCGGCTACTCCCGCTTCCCGGTCGTCGGCGACCGCGGCGCCTTCCTCGGCTACCTGCACGTCAAGGACGTGCTGGAGCTGGACGACGCCGACGAGCAGGTGCCCGACCGGCTCTGGCGGCCCATCATCACCCTCTCCGGCGACCTTCCGCTCGACGACGCCCTCGGCGCGATGCGCCGCTCGGCCGCGCATCTGGCCGGCGTCGTCGACGCCGACGGGGTGACGCTCGGCCTGGTGGCGCTGGAGGATGTCCTGGAGGAACTGGTGGGGGAGGTCCACGATCCGGACCACCGGGCCCATGGCTAAGCTGACCACCGATCGAACAGATCAGCAGAACCAACAGAACCAACAGAACACGGCAACATTCGGGGGAGTGTGAGCAGGTGAGCGATCGACGTCTCGAAGTCGACGCCCTGTCCAAGCGGTACGGCGACACCGTCGCGCTGGACCGCATGAGCTTCGACGTGCGGGCCGGGGAGATCTTCGGCTTCGTCGGCAGCAACGGCGCCGGCAAGACCACCACGATGCGCATCATCCTCGGTGTGCTGGCCGCCGACGGCGGAGAGGTGCGCTGGGACGGCGTCCCGGTGGACCAGGAGACGCGCAGCCGGATCGGCTACATGCCGGAGGAGCGCGGCCTCTACCCGCGCATGAAGGTCGGCGAGCAGCTGACCTACCTGGCCCGCCTGCACGGACTCGGCGCGGCGGAGGCGGCTGAGGCCGTGCGTTCGTGGACCGAGCGTCTCGGCGTCCACGCCCGTTTCGGCGACGAGGTGCAGAAGCTGAGCCTCGGCAACCAGCAGCGCGTGCAGCTGGCCGCGGCACTCGTGCACAACCCGGAGATACTCGTCCTCGACGAGCCCTTCTCCGGGCTGGACCCGGTGGCCGTCGACGTGATGAGCCAGGTGCTGCGCGAGAAGGCCGCCGAGGGCATCCCCGTCATCTTCTCCAGCCACCAGCTCGACCTGGTCGAGCGGCTGTGCGACCGCGTCGGCATCGTCCGCGCGGGCACGATGGTCGCCTGCGACACCGTGGAGCGGTTGCAGGCGTCCGGTGGCGAGGAGTTGCTGGTGCACGCGCCCGCCGCGCCCGAGGGCTGGGCGTCGGGCCTCACCGGCGTCACCGTCCGCGGCCGGGAGAACGGCCGCACCGTGCTGGCCCTCGACGAGGGCGCGGACGACCAGGCCGTCCTCGCGGCGGCCCTGGCCACCGGCCCGGTCACCGAGTTCGCCCGCCGGCGCTCCTCGCTGACCGAGCTGTTCCGGCACGTGGTGAGCGCGGAGACGAACACGGGGGAGACCGAGAAGTGAGCAAGGGCAACCACCAGAGCGGGCAGCTGACCAACCTCGAGGCGGTCCGGCTGGTCGCCGGCCGTGAGATGTCGGTGCGCCTGCGGTCCAAGGCGTTCAGGATCCTGCTCGGCATCACCGCCCTCGCCTTCCTCGCGGTGCCGATCATCACCAAGCTCGCCGCCTCCGGCCCGACGACGCAGCACGTCGCCGTGGTCCAGGCGGACGCCGACTACGGCCAGGGACTCGAGAACCTGGCCGACAAGCTGCACCAGAAGGTCGCCGTCACCGTCGTCTCCGACCAGGCGGCCGGCACGGCCGCGGTCCGCGACGGCAAGGCCGACGCGTTCGTGGTCTCCCATGGCGCGGACGGCACCCAGGTGACGGTGAAGAAGTCCCTGCCGGACTCCCTGCAGACGCTCTTCTCCTTCGCGGGCGCGGCCGAGCAGGGCCCGCCGCCGGCCTCCCAGCAGGTCCACACGACCACCCTGCAGAAGACCGACCCGCAGCAGGGCCAGAAGATCGCCATCGCCATCACGGCCGGTCTGCTGATGTACCTCATCCTGATGACGGTCGGTCAGATGGTGGCCCAGGGCGTCGTCGAGGAGAAGACCAGCCGCGTCGTCGAGCTCCTGCTCGCCACGATCAAGCCGTGGCAGCTGCTCGCCGGCAAGGTCGCGGGCGTCGCCGTGGTCGGCGCGATCCAACTCGTCGTCCCCGGCGTGCTGGGCCTCGCCGTCGGCATGGCCGACGGCCAGCTCAGCGTCTCGCTCAGCGCGTCGGTCGGCAGCCTGCTGTGGACCCTGGCGTGGTTCGCGGCCGGCTTCTGGCTCTACGCGATGATCTTCGCCTCGGCGGGCGCGATGGTCTCCCGCCAGGAGGACCTCGGCGGGGTGATGGCCCCCATCATGATGCCGCTCATCGCCGGCTGGGTGGTGGCCATCTCCATCCTGCCCACCAACCCGGACAGCGGCCTCGGCGAGATCCTCTCGTTCGTCCCGCTCACCGCCCCGGTCCTGATGCCGATGCGCTGGGCGCTCGGCGTCGCCCCCGTCTGGCAGGTCCTGGTCGCCCTGGCCCTCACCCTCGCCTGCGGCGTCTTCGTCCTCCGCTTCGCCGGCCGCATCTACCGCAACAGCGTCCTCCGCAGCGGCGCCCGCGTCCCCCTCCGGGAGGCACTGAAGGCCGCGTGACGCCCCACCGACGTGCGGCTCCCCTCTCGGGGGAGCCGCACACGGTCGTGAATTCGCTGGTCGACTCCGTGCTCCAGAGCCACGATGCGCCTATGGACCAACCCGCCCCGCTTCCGCGAGGAGCTCGTCGACCAGGCGACGTGAGTGCTCCAGCCCCGCGATCGACTCGTCCAAGCGCCTGCGCTGCCGGGCCAGGCGGGTGACCATCTCCGGGCACTGCGGCAGCAGTCGCCCCGCGTCGTACCCCACGCACGGCAGCATGACCGCGATGTTCGCGGTGTTCAGACCCGCGGCGAGCAGCGCCCGGATGGTGTCGACCCGCGCCACGTCCGACTCCTGATAGCGACGCCGGCCCGCGGTCGTCCGGTCAGGCGCCAGCAGCCC
Organism: Streptacidiphilus anmyonensis; assembly: GCF_000787855.1. Taxonomy (GTDB): domain Bacteria; phylum Actinomycetota; class Actinomycetes; order Streptomycetales; family Streptomycetaceae; genus Streptacidiphilus; species Streptacidiphilus anmyonensis. The sequence continues at coordinate 148,112 of NZ_BBPQ01000003.1, forward strand.
GCGCTCCTCGTAGTACCGCAACAGCCGCTCCGGCACTCCGGAACGGGCGGCGAGTTCGCCGATCTGCATCCGCGCTCCCCCTCCCCACCTGCGACGATGCCGCAGGGCTTGCTCCTCACACCGATGAGAGGACCTACGGTCGTCGCGTTCAACACCACGCGAGTCGGAGGAGATTCCCATGCCAGGACTAGTCATCGTCGGCGCCGGACCGGGCCTGGGCGCCTCGATCGCCGCGCGGTTCGGGCGCGAGGGCCTCCCCGTCACGGCGATCGCCCGCAGCGAAGCCGTACACGAGGTCGCCGCCGCGGTGCGCACGCAGTCCTCTGCTCCGGTGCTCGCCCTGCGCGCCGACAGCACCGACCGTACCGCGCTCTACGCCGCCGTCGACGCAGCCGTGGACGCGCACGGCGTGCCCGACGTCCTCGTCTACAACGCCGCGATCATCCAGGCGGACCGGCCCGGCGAACTGAGCACGCAGCAGCACCTGGAGGCGTGGTCGGTGAACGTGCTCGGCGCGATGGACGCGGCGACGTACCTGGCCCCGCGGATGGCCCGGACCGGCGGCGGCACGGTGATCATCACCGGTGGCATGCCGCAACCCCTGGGCCGCAGCACGAGCCTGTCCCTCGGCAAGGCCGGTGTCCGCGCGCTCACCCGGATCCTCGACCAGGAGTACCGCCACCTCGGCGTGCACGTGGCCACCGTCACCGTGGACTGCGCCGTCGTGCCGGGCACCGACGCGGACCCCGACCTGATCGCCGAGCACTACTGGGCTCTGCACCAGCAGCCGCAGGCGCAGTGGCAACACGAGGTCGTGCACTCGACCTCAGCCTCGGCGTGAAGCAAGCCACCCACCCCACCACCTCGAAACGGAGAACTCCTGTGCGCCGAGGACATCGAGTGGGCCGACGCGGTGCCCTTCGGCTCCCGACGCCCAGGGCGACAACCCCGTCGACGACACCACCCGCACCGCCGCCCGTATCCAGGCCGAGCGCGTCGTCAAGATCACCGCACAGCTCAGGGCCGCCTGACCGAGCGTCAATCGTCACACCTGCATCAGAAGGAGAAGCCATGAAGGAATTCCTGGTCGAACTCACCACCACGGTGCCCGAGGGCACCGACCCGGCCGAGGTCGAGCGTCGGCGCGCGGCCGAAGCCGTCCGCGCTGCGGAACTGGCCCGCGCCGGCCACCTGGTCCGGCTGTGGCGCCCCGTGGGCGAGCTGCGCAGCATCGGTCTCTGGCGGGCCGCCGACGAGGCCGAGCTGTACGAGAAGGTGCTCGGCACGCTTCCGCTGTGGCCGTGGATGACCTCGACGGTCACCTCCCTCCACTCGCACCCCAATGACCCGGCCGGAGTCGCCGACGCGGTCTGATCCCCACGCGGCCCCGCCGCGGACCCGGATCGTCGCCGGCCCCGGCGCTCGACCCTGGTCGGCGCTAACCCGCTGTCAGCAGGGCGAGGATCTCCTGGGTCGCGCGGACGTCGCCGAAGCTGCGGTAGATCGTGGTCAGTGAGGCGTTGTGGGTGGCGTCGTCGCGGGTCGCGCAGGCGTCGGCGGCCAGGATGGTGCGGTAGCCCAGGGTGGCGGCGTCGCGGACGGTGGATTCGACGCAGACGTTGGTGACCAGGCCGCAGGCCAGGATGGTGTCCACGCCGCGCTGCTCTAGGAACGCGGGGAGGGGGCAGCGGCCGGGGAAGAAGGCGGAGGCGGTGGTCTTCTCGACCACCAGGTCCTCTGCGGCGGGGGCGAGTTCGGGCCAGAGGCGGTCACGCGTCGGGCCGGAGCCGCCGGCGCGGCGGTAGCGTTCCGCGATCTCGGGGCCGCAGAAGTCCAGCGCCCAGCTGGTCGCCTGCTCGGGGACGGCGGGCAGCACCCACGCGACGGTGCCGCCCGCCGCGCGGGTCCCGCGCGCGAGCGCGCGGACGTTGGGGACGGCGGCCAGCCCGAACGGGTTGCCGTCGACGAAGAAGCGCACCATGTCGACGACCACCAGCGCGGTCCGGCCGCCCGTCAGCCGTTCGTAGGCGTGGCGCCGGCCCCTGCGCCGCTCCTGACGTGCGTACTCGCGGGCGTCTATGCGCCAGGCGTGGGGCCTCGGTTCCGTCTGGGCCACGACCGCGACCCTACCGACCGTCGATGAGTTCTCCATAGGCCTGGAGAACGTCCGGCAGCCGCAACGCGGCCAGGTCCTGTCTGGTGGGCAGCTCGGCCAGCACCGACAGCCGCAGGTCCCGGTAGGCGCAGGACTTCTCGTACAGCGTGCGCATGAAGCGCCCGTTGCCGAGGTCGTCGATCCAGCCCTCGCGCACCACGTGGCCGCAGATGCTGCGGAGCTCCTCCAGGGCCTCGTCGTCCCAGAAGTCCCCGTCGTGCGCGGCCAGCGACTGGCCGATGGCGGCCAGTTCGACGGGGCGGTAGCTCGGGAAGTCGACGCGGGTGGTGAAGCGGGAGCTGAGGCCGGGGTTGGCGGCCAGCAGGCGGTTCATGCCCTCGGGGTAGCCGGCGAGGATGACGACCAGGCGGTCGCGGTTGTCCTCCGCGCGCTTGAGCAGGACCTGGAGGGCCTCGTCGCCGTAGGCGTCGCCCTTGGAGTAGCCGGAGTTGGCGAGGCTGTAGGCCTCGTCTATGAACAGGACCCCGTCCAGCGCGGAGTCGATCAGCTCGTTGGCCTTCACCGCGGTCTGGCCCAGGAACTCGCCCACCAGGTCCGCGCGCTGGGCCTCGACCAGGTGGTCGCCGCTGAGCAGGCCGAGGGCGTAGAAGACCCGGCCGAGGATCCGGGCGACGGTGGTCTTGCCGGTCCCGGAGGGGCCGGAGAACACGAAGTGCCGCTTGGGCGGCTGCACCGGCAGGCCCTGGTCCGCGCGCAGGCGCGCCATCCGCAGCTGGGCGGAGAGCGCCAGCACCTGCCGCTTGACCGGCTCCAGCCCGACCATGCGGTCGAGTTCGGCCAGCGCCGCCTCCAGCCGCTGCTGGTCCGGCGGCGTCTCGCGGTTCGCGGACGCGGGCAGCGCGGCGCGGTCGCGGGCGGCCGGGACGGTCGCGCTCTCGGTCGCGCCGTCGACGGTCGTGGTGCCCGCCGCCGTCTCCGCCTCGGCCTCCTCCTCGTCCTCGGCGAGCGGGAAGCCGGGCAGCGGGTCGTAGAAGACCGGCTCGAAGCCGACGTCGACGGGGTTGTCGGCGCCGTCGTCGAAGTCCGTCGCGTCGGCGCCGCCCTCGAAGCCCGTCCCCTCGAACCCGCCGCCCTCGAAGCCCGTCCCCTCGAACGCGGTCGCGTCGAAGCCCGTGCCGTCGAACGCGGTGATGTCGAAGCCGGACACGTCCCCGCCGCCGACGCCGCCCGCCCGGCCGGGACGCAGCAGGCCCGGCTCCTGCGGGGACTCGAGCAGGGCGGGGTCGACGCCGTCCTCCGCGGTGATCGCGGCGAGGCGGGCGGAGGTGTCCATGAAGCCGGGGTCGACCCGGTGCACCGCCCGGTAGAGCGAGAGGGCCGCCGCGCTGCGGCCGACGCCCTCGTAGGCGCGGGCGAGCCAGTACCGCAGCTCCTTGCGCTGCGGCTGCTCCGAGCGGCAGCGGGCGAGCGAGGTCGACAGCGGCAGCTCGGCCTGGCCGCACATGTCGAGGCGCACCCGCGCCATGCCGCTGAACAGGCCCGCCTCGATGCCGAGCAGCGGGTCGTCGAGCAGCCCGTCGGTGTCGCGGATCAGCTGCTCCCAGTCCTTGGTGAGGTAGGAGCGGCAGGCGTGCAGGAAGCGGACGGCGCTGTCCTCGGTCGCGCCGGGGCACTCGGCCAGCGCCTGGTCGAGCTCGGCGAGGTGGCGTCCGTCGAGCCAGTGCGAGGCGTGGGCCAGGGTCAGGTCCCGCCCGGTCTCCAGCAGCGGCTGGACCCACCAGCCCAGCCAGTACCAGGAGCTGAGCGGACGTCGGTGGCGGCGCCGCTGCTCGCCGAAGCGCTCCCGGTGCCGGTGCATGTTCAGCAGGGCGGCCGAGGTGTCCGAGCGCAGCGCGTGCAGGCCGAGCCAGGCGTCGGCCATGCCCGGGTCGAGCCGGACGGCGGCACGGAACTCCTCCTCGGCGCGGGTGTACGCGCCGGCGGTGTAGGCGTCCATGGCACGCAGCCAGGCGCGATCGGCCAGGCCGCGTGAGCGCCTGTCGCCGTTGTCCTCAGTCCCCACCGCTTCGCCCCCTGCTGCTCCGCGTCCCCGCTGCCCGCTGGAGGGCTGACCCGGGAGGCCTGCAGACGCCACACCTTGACGGTCCGTGAGCACGCGGCGACCGAGCCCGCACGCTCATGGGGAATCGTACCGGGGTCTTGCTGATCCGGAAGAGTGCCGCGCTGCCGTATCGGCTGGTGGGGACATAAACAGAGTTCTCACACAAGCGGAGGGTTTTACTCTGCATATCACGCTCGGTCACCGGGGCCAGTGGTGCCTGGCGGACGGATGGGCCGGAAAAGGACGAGCTGCCGGCCACGGGGGAACGGCCGGCAGCTCGTGTCTGCGAAGCGCGATCACAGTGCGTCGCGCTGATTCAGAACGTAGTTGGTGCCAGGGGTGCAGGTCAAGGGCATCATCGTGGGGTGGTTCGCCCCCGGGCGGTTGCGTTCCCCGACGATTCGCTGGCTCGCGGACAGGCTATTGGGTACACGCTGTAGCGATTACGCTGCGTCAGCGAACGGCCGACCGGTGGAGCCGGTCACCAGGAAATCCGCGAAGCCACGGCTGGGGTCGACACGGAAGTGCTCGGACTGTTCCTTCGTCCACTGTTTCCAGAACTCCGCGAGCTGCGGACCGTCCCGCAGTTCGCCGCGCGTGCGGGCGGTCTCGGCGTCCAGGTCCATCCACAGCAGCGCCGACAGGTACGGCCGCACCGCGCGCCGTCCGGCGCCCACGCCCTCCAGGATCAGGAACGGCGGAGCGGCCGGAAGCTCCCGGACCGTCTCGTCGAACCGCGCGAGCTCCCAGTCGTAGACGCGGTGGCGCACCGGACGTCCCTCGGCCAGGGGTGCGAGCACCTCCGTCCGCAGCCGGCCGGTCCAGGCGAAGAACTCCTCGTGCGTCGCCAGATCGTCCAGGTGCACGACCGGAGCGGGGCCGTCCTCGCCGAGTTCCCCGGCGAGGAGGGCGGCGAAGGTGGTCTTGCCGGAGCCGGCGTAGCCGTCGACGGCCAGCAGTCGCGTCGGCCCGCAGGAGGGCGCGAGGACGCGGAGGCGCGCGGCGAGGGAGGGGAGGCTGAGCATGGTGATCCGAGCCTACGGCGTGACGGCCCGGATCCGCCCAGCTCCGGCGTGGTGCGGGCCGCCCCGAATGGGGCATACTTCCAGCGCTGCATGTTAGCGATCGTTCACCGAGACCCGGTGCCGTCGTACGTGTCGTCGCCCGACCTCCCCACCTGGGGCGTCGGGCCCCGAGACCAGGAGGCAGAGCCGCCATGACCGCGTCCGCGACCAAGCCCGTCGAGCGCCAGCTCCCCACCGACGAGGCGCGCGAGCTGCTCGCGCTCACCCGGGACCTCGCCGACAACGAGCTCCGGCCGCAGGCGTCCGAGGAGGAGGCCGCGGCGGAGTTCCCCCGCGAGGCCTTCCGCACGCTCGGCCGCTCGGGTCTGCTGGGCCTCCCGTACGACGAGCAGTACGGCGGCGGCGCCCAGCCGTACGAGGTCTACCTCCAGGTGATCGAGGAGCTGGCGGCCGCGCGCCTCACCGTCGGCCTCGGCCTCAGCGTGCACACCCTCTCCTGCCACGCCCTCGCCACCTTCGGCAGTGAGGCGCAGCGCGAGAAGTGGCTGCCGGACATGATCGGCGGCGAGCAACTCGGCGCGTACTGCCTCTCCGAGCCGCAGTCCGGTTCGGACGCGGCCGGGCTGAAGACCCGGGCCCTGCGGGAGGGCGACGAATACGTCGTCAACGGCACCAAGGCGTGGATCACCCACGGCGGCGTCGCCGACTTCTACAGCACGATGGTGCGCACCAGCGACGACGGCCCGCGCGGCATCAGCGTGCTGCTGGTCCCGGCCGACACCCCCGGCGTCTCCGGCGCAGCGCCCGAGCGCAAGATGGGTATGAAGGGCTCCCCGACCGCCCAGGTCCTCTTCGACGACGCCCACGTCCCCGCGGAGCGCCTGATCGGCCAGGAGGGCCAGGGCTTCGGCATCGCCATGGCCGCGCTGGACTCCGGCCGCCTCGGCATCGCCGCGTGCGCGGTGGGCGTGGCCCAGGCCGCGCTGGACTACGCGGTGGGCTACGCGAAGGAGCGCGAGCAGTTCGGCCGCGCCATCGCGGACTTCCAGGGCCTGTCCTTCCTGCTCGCCGACATGGCGACCGCGGTCGAGGCCGGCCGCGCCCTCTACCTGGCGGCCGCGCGCCGCCGCGACGCCGGGCTCTCCTTCAGCAAGGAGGCGGCGATGGCCAAGCTCTTCTGCACGGACGCGGCGATGCGCGTCACCACGGACGCGGTCCAGGTCCTCGGCGGCTACGGCTACACCCAGGACCACCCGGTCGAGCGGTACATGCGCGAGGCGAAGGTGCTCCAGATCGTCGAGGGCACCAACCAGATCCAGCGCCTGGTGATCGGCAGGACGCTCACCCGCTGAGCAGTCAGGGGCGCGGGGTACTGCGCGAGCAACCCCTGACATGCGGACGGCCCTGCGCGTCCGGCGATCCCCCACCCTTCGGGCATTGCACGGCTCTGGCCTCCTCAACGGGATCTGACATACCGTCAGACATTCCTTCCCGTCGAGGAGGCCAGTGTGGTGTTCCGTCCCGTCCCCCTGGACGAGTACCCCGTGCACCAGGCGCCGCTGTCCATGCGGCACGTCGCCACCGGGGACCGCAACGCGTACGACCGCTGCATCGTCCACGTCTTCGACCACGCGGGACGCGCCCTGCTGATCGCCGGGCTCGGGGTGTACCCGAACGCCGGCGTCATCGACGCCTACGTGACGCTCAAGGTGGGCGACACCCTCCACGCCGTCCGCGCCTCGGACGCGCTGGGGGAGGACCGGATGAGGCTCGCCGTCGGGCCGATCCGGATCGAGGTGGTCGAGCCGCTGCGCACCCTGCGGGTGATCTGCGAGGGCGAGGGCGAGGGCGACGCATCGGACGGCCTCGCCTGTGATCTGACCTGGCAGGCGGAGTTCCCCGCCGTCTGGGAGCCGCACCACCTCGGCTACAGCGGGGACCGGCTCACGCTGGAGGGCCGCAGGTTCGTGCAGGCCGGCGGCGCGAGCGGGTGGATCCGGGCCGGGGGCGAGGAGTTCACGCTCACGCCGGGGGAGTGGACCGCGACCCGGGACCGCAGTTGGGGGGTGCGGCCGATCCCGGGCGAGCAGCCCGGCCGCGCGGCCGAGGAGCACCGGACCGAGGGGTTCCACTGGGTGTGGTGCCCGATCCGCTTCCGCGACCGCTTCGTCATGGTGATCCTCCAGGAGGACGCCGACGGGTACCGCTCCCTCAACGAGGCCGTGCTCGTCCACGCCGACGACAGCCGCCGGGACGAACAACTGGGCTGGCCCCACGTCGACATCGCCTACCGGCCCGGCACCCGCGTGCCGACCGGGGCGACCCTGCACCTCACCGACGCCGCCCGCAAGCCGGTCGAGATCCACGCCGAGCTGCTCGGGGGCACCCCGCTCGCGGTCGGCGCGGGCTATCCGCCCGCGCAGGACTGGCAGCACGGCACATGGCAGGGGCGCGGCTGGGTGGACCGCCGCCGCTACGACCTCACCGACCCGGCCGACCTCGGCCTCGCCGCCTACGGGGTCACCGACCACGCCGCCCGCTTCACCCTCGACGGGGAGGTCGGCCACGGCGTCTTCGAGCACGGCAGCTTCGGACGCCACGACCCCTCCGGCTTCGCCGGCTTCTCCGCCGTCGCGCCCGTCGCGCCCGTCGCCCCGCACGCCCGGGAGGTGTGACGATGACCGCCGCACCGGCCCCGCGCCCGCGCACCAGCACCCGTGACCCCGAGCAGCTGAGGGCCCGCCTCGCGGCGTGGATCGCCGGCTGGCAGCCCGACGCGACCCCCGAGAAGCTGACCGTCCCTCAGTCCAACGGCATGTCCAGCGAGACCGTCCTGTTCGACCTGCGCCACGCCGACGGCAGCCTCCAGCCCTGCGTGCTGCGGCTCGCCGCCGACCCGAACGCCTACACCGTGTTCCCCGCCTACGACATGGAGCGCCAGTACCGCTGCATGGAGCTGGTCGCCGCGCACACCAAGGCGCCCGTGCCGACGCTGCTGCGGCTGGAGACGGACCCGGAGCCGCTCGGCGCGCCCGCCTTCGTCATGGAGCGGGTCGACGGGCGCGTCCCGCCCGACCTCATGCCCTACACCTACGGCGGCAACTGGCTGCACGAGGCCGGCGAGTCGGAACGCGGGCAGCTGCAACGCGCGAGCGTCGAGCTGCTCGCCGAACTCCACCGCGCGCCCGTCGCCGAGGCCGGGTTCCTCCGGTCCCGCGCGCCGGGTGACACGCCGCTGCGACAGCACGTCAACGAGCAACGGGCGTACTACGACTGGGTCGTGCGGGGACGCGCGGCCTCACCCCTGATCGAGCGCGCCTTCGCCGCGCTGGAGCGGCTCTGGCCGGCCGACCCGGGCGAGACCGTGCTCAGCTGGGGCGACGCCCGCATCGGCAACGTCATCTACCAGGGTTTCACCCCGGCGGCCGTGCTCGACTGGGAGATGGCCGCGCTGGGCCCGCGCGAGCTCGACCTCGGCTGGTTCGTCTTCCTGCACCGCTTCTTCCAGGACCTGACCGTCGCCTCCGGGCAGGACGGCCTCCCGGGCTTCCTGGACCGGGGGACCGTCGCGGCGCAGTACGCCCGGGCGAGCGGGCACACGCCGCACGACCTGGAGTTCTTCACGCTGTACGCGGCCCTGCGGCATGCCGTGGTGATGCTCAGGATCGGCTACCGGCAGGTCCACTTCGGCGAGGCGGAGGCCCCGGCCGACCCGGACCGGCTGATCCTGCACCGGGCGACGCTGGAGGCGATGGTCGAAGGACGCTACGCGGCCTGACGCTGCTGCGGGATGACCCGGCCGACGTGCGAGAAGGGCTGGCGGCGCCAGTCCAGCTCGGCGGGGAGCGTCAGGAACTCGGCGAGCGAGGGCTCGGCGTCCAGCAGCTGGTCCTCCTCGTCGGCGTCGTCCAGCCAACGGCCGGAGCCCTGGCAGACGGTGGCGGAGAAGGGGTGCCACGGCGTGGTCACGACGGCGTGCTGTGGAAAGCGCTCCTCGTCGTCCAGAACGGCGATCGGACGGTGGCAGTCGGGGCAGCGGAACCGGGTGATCTCCCAGGTCTCCGCCTCGCCCGGGTCGGTGCCCGGCGTTCTGGCCTCGATGTCGGCCTCTTCGTTCCGGACAGCGCTGAGCTGCTCGACAACAGTCATGTGAACTCCCCCTGGAGCAGGCACGCGGACCTCTGACGCCGCGACCATAGCGACCACTTCCCATCCAGGGCACCGGATAACCCTGAGGGTGCGGGCGGCTCCGGCAAGGGCCTGTGTCCTTGCTCACACGACGCGTCGGCTAAGTTGTCCGGGTGGAGGAACTCGATCGACAGATCGTGCAGCTGCTGGTCGCGGACGGCCGGATGAGCTACACGGACCTGGGCAAGGCCACCGGCCTGTCCACCTCGGCGGTGCACCAGCGGGTGCGACGCCTCGAACAGCGCGGCGTGATCCGCGGCTACGCCGCGATCGTCGACCCGGAGGCGGTCAACCTGCCGCTGACGGCGTTCATCTCAGTCAAACCCTTCGACCCCAGCGCACCGGACGACACCCCCGAACGGCTCGCCGGGATCGAGGAGATCGAGGCCTGCCACAGCGTGGCCGGCGACGAGAACTACATCCTCAAGATCCGCGTGGCCACCCCGGGTGATCTGGAGGACCTGCTCGCGCGGATCCGCTCGGCGGCCGGCGTCTCGACCAGAACCACGGTCGTGCTCAGCACCCCCTACGAGGCGCGCCCGCCCCAGCTGAAGTAGGGCGGCCGCGGCGGGACCGCCCCCGGGGCTGGTCACGGCGTCGTCGGCGTCGTCTCATAAGGTGGACCGCATGACCGCCGCAGCACCGCTCCCCGCCCTCGCCGACTCCGCCGCGCGCACGGTCCTGCTGCGCGGCGGCGACGTCTACAGCCCCGCCGACCCCTTCGCCACCGCCCTGCTGATGCAGGACGGCGTCGTCGCCTGGGTCGGTGAGGAGGGCGCGGCCGAGAGCTACGCCCGCGACGCCGACCTCGTCGTGGACCTGGCGGGCGCCCTGGTCACCCCGGCGTTCGTGGACGCCCACGTGCACGCCACGTCGACCGGCCTCGCCCTCACCGGCCTGGATCTGACGGCCTGCCCGAGCCTGGGCGAGGCGCTGGCGCGCATCCGCGCCTTCGTCCGCGCGTCCGGCGTCGGGCCGGGCGGCGTGCTGCTCGGCCACGGCTGGGACGAGGCCAAGTGGCCCGAGCGCCGCGCGCCCAGCCTCGCCGAGCTCGACGAGGCCGCCGACGGCACCGCGCTCTACCTCTCCCGCACCGACGTCCACTCCGCGCTCGCCTCCACGGCCCTGCGCGCCCTCGCGGGCCCGGAGTTGCCGGGTCTGCCCGGACACCTGCCCGAGGGCCCGCTCAGCCGCGCCGCCCACCACGCCGTCCGGGCCGCCGCCCTGGGCCATCTGACCGCCCCGCAGCGCGAGGCCGCGCAGCGGGCCACACTGGCCCACGCGGTCACCCTCGGCATCGGCGCCCTCCACGAGTGCGCGGGCCCGCAGATCTCCTCCGAGGCGGACCTGACGGGTCTGCTGGCCCTGGCGGCGGCCGGCGGCGGTCCGGAGGTCTTCGGCTACTGGGGCGAGCTCGGCGCGGTCGACACCGCCCGCCGCCTGGGCGCGGTCGGCGCGGGCGGAGACCTCTTCATCGACGGCGCGCTCGGCTCCCACACCGCGTGCCTGCACGCCGCCTACGCCGACGAGGAGCACACCGGCGCCTCCTACCTCAGCGCCGAGGACGTCGCCGACCACGTCCACGCCTGCACCGAGGCGGGCCTCCAGGCGGGCTTCCACGCCATCGGGGACGGCGCGCTGGGGGCCCTGGTCGCTGGCGTCCGCGCGGTCGCCGAGAAGCTCGGCCTGGAGCGCGTCCGAGCCCTGCGGCACCGTGTCGAGCACGCCGAGCTGCTGACCCCCGAGCAGATCGCCGCCTTCGCCGAGCTCGGCCTCACCGCGTCCGTGCAGCCCGCGTTCGACGCGTTCTGGGGCGGCGAGTCCGGTATGTACGTCGACCGCCTCGGCGCGGAGCGCGCCCGCACGATGAACCCCTTCGCGGCGCTGCTGCGCGCGGGCGTCCCGCTGGCCTTCGGCTCCGACGCGCCGGTCACCCCGCTGGACCCGTGGGGCACGGTCCGCGCGGCGGCCTTCCACCGCACGCCCGAGCACCGCGTCTCCGCGCGGGCGGCGTTCACCGCCCACACGCGCGGCGGATGGCGCGCCCTGGGGCGCGACGACGCCGGCACCCTCGTCCCCGGTGCGCCCGCGTCCCTCGCGGTCTGGGCGCCGACCGACCTGATCGTCCAGGCCCCGGACGAGATCATCCGCAACTGGTCCACGGACCCCCGCAGCGGCGTCCCGGGCCTGCCCGACCTCACGCCGGGTCGGGAGCTGCCGAGCTGTCTCGCGACGCTCGTGAACGGTAAGACTGTGCACATGCGCTAGCCGCTCAGGGGGGCGGGGGACTGCGCGAGAAACCACCCTGTGCGGACGGCCCTGCGCCTTCGGTCCGGCACATGGGTGGGTGGCTTGTCGCGCAGTTCCCCGCGCCCCTGAGGTGAGTGCAACTGGACCTAGGGGGAAGAGTGACCGGACCGGCCGAGGCGCAACTCGAGTTCGTCGCCGCCGAGGTGCGCCGCATCATGGCGGCGGTGAAGCGGCACCAGAACGGGGACCGCCGACGCGCCTTCGGGCTGCAGATGGCGACAGTGACGCTGTCCGCCTGTTCGACCGTGCTGCTCGGCGTCCGGGTCGGGGATCCGGGGCGGCAGGTCCTGCTGGATGTCGCGCTCGGCATCAGCGCGCTCATCACCGTCCTCGCCGCCTGGGACGCCTTCTTCTCGCACCGCTCACTCTGGATCCAGGCCAGCCAGACCGTCCTGCGGCTCGAATCGCTCGACCGGGACATCACCTTCTACAGCAAGGGCCTCACCGACGGCCCCGCCTCCGACCAGGTCCGGGAGTTCCTGGAGCGGCTCGACGAGATCCTGCGGGAGCACCACGACGGGTGGGCCAAACTGCGGCGTCGGGAGCCCGACGCCGCGTAGCAGAGCGCGGTCCCCGCCGCCCGGATTCCGCCGAACGAAGGGTTGGCCCGAACCCGGTCCGGGCCCCAGCGCACCGCGCTGACCTGCGGCGTAACGTCGTCTGCCCAGGTAACACCCCGGTTGACAGGCCCTGCGGGGCCGCGAGTAGGTTCGTCGTCGTCCACCGGACAGCAGACCCACGCCAAACCCGGGACCGCCGTTGGTCTCCACCGCCAGGAGCCGGCGCCGCCGGACCGGGGAGCGCGGGCCTCGGCGCGAGCGCGCGCAAGCGCGCCTCGCGGCGACGGGTGTGGACTCCGGGCTCGGCCCGGACGCTCAGTAGACAACGGCTTCTGGTCGGCCCGCAGCCAGCAGGTCCCGAGTCGGACCGAAGAGCGTCCGGGCCGTTTCCGTGCCGCGACCTGGCACGCGCTCCCTCAGGTCCGCTCTCACCTGCACTTAACCGCAGGATGTACCGTCTTCCCACAGCCCCTGGAATCATCTGCTGCGGATTGGCGGCGAACGTGCCCTTGACCCTGGAATCGGACGACCGTTCCAAGGACCTCGCGGAGGCCGGAGCGCGCCCGCCGCGTCTCGTCCGGATCGGCGCCCGGATCCGCCGCGGCCTGCCGCGCACCGCCCTCGCCGCGCTCTGCGGCGTGCTGCTCGCGCTGTCGTTTCCCTCCGTCGGCATCTGGCCGCTGTCGCTCGTCGCCGTCGCCGGCCTGAGCCTGCTCACGTACGGGCGCACGGCGCGGCAGGGCGCCTGGACGGGTCTGGTCTTCGGCCTGGTCTTCATGCTGTGGCTGCTGCTGTGGATCGACGTCATCGGCTACGACGCCTGGGCGCTGCTCTCCGTCGCCGAGGCGCTCTTCCTGACCGCCATGGGCGCCGGGCTCGCGGTCGTCTCCCGGCTGCGCTTCTGGCCGCTGTGGACCGCGTGCCTGTGGGTGGCCCAGGAGTGGGCGCGCGACCGGGTGCCGCTCGGCGGCTTCCCGTGGGGGCGCCTCGCGTTCGCCAACACCTCCTCGCCGTTCACGCCGCTCGCGGCGCTCGGCGGGGCACCGCTGGTCAGCTTCGCGGTCGCGCTCTGCGGTGCGCTGCTCGCGGCGGCGGTGCTGGCGCTGCGCACCCGAGAGGGCCGGGAGCGCAGCGGTCGTCTCGGGCTCGCCTGCGTGGCGGGCGCGGCCGTGGCCGGCGTCGTCGGCTACGCGGTCCCGCTGCCGACCGCCGGGACCACCGCGGGCGGCCCTGCCTACGCGCAGATCGGCGTGGTCCAGGGCAACGTGCCGCACGCCGGCATGGACTTCCTCGGCCGCCCGATGCAGGTGCTCGACAACCACGTCGCGGCGACCTTCGACCTGATGAACAAGGTCGACGCGGGCAAGCTCCCGCAGCCGCAGCTGGTGATCTGGCCGGAGAACTCCTCCGACGTCAACCCGTACAACACGCCCGCCGCCTACGACGCGATCAGCCAGGCCGCGGGGCGCACCGGTGTGCCGATGCTGGTCGGCGCGCTCGTCGATGGACCGGACGCGCAGCACGTGATGAACGAGGGGATCGTCTGGGACCCGAAGACGGGCCCCGGCGCGCACTACACCAAGCAGCACCCGGTGCCGTTCGGCGAGTACGTGCCGTTCCGCTCGATCCTGATGAAGTACATCACCCGCCTCCAGCGGGTGGCCCGCGACTTCTACCCGGGCGACAAGACCGGCATCCTCCAGGTCGGCCCGGCGAAGATCGGCGACGTGATCTGCTTCGAGGTCGCCTACGACGGCATCGTCCACGACGCGGTCGCCAAGGGCGGCCGGGTCCTGGTCGTGCAGACCAACAACGCGACGTACGAGCACACCGACCAGCCGGACCAGCAGTTCGCCATGTCCCGCCTGCGCGCGGTCGAGCACGGGCGCGCCGTGGTGATCGCCGCGACCAGCGGCATCAGCGCGGTCATCGCTCCGGACGGCTCGGTCGTCCAGCGCACGCAGCTGGCCACGCAGGCCGAGCTCGACGTCAAGGTCCCGCTGCGTGACGGCCTCACCCTGGCCGACCGCGTCGGCGCCGGGCCGGAGTGGGCGCTGTCCTTCGTCGGCCTCGGCGCGGTCGCCTTCGCGGCCTGGACGCGCCGCCGGCGCTCCTCGGGAACGCCTGGAACACCGGCCTGACCTCCGGCGTTCTACCGTGGAAGCCTGACACGACCAACGAAGGGCCAAGCCACGGTGCGCGCGTCCCGACTCAAGCGGTTCCTGCCCCTGCTCGTCGCCGCCTACGCGGTGGCCGAGCTGGTGCTCCTGGTGACGGTGGCCGAGCTGATCGGCTGGCTGCCGACGCTGCTGTTGCTGTTGGCCGGGTTCGTGGCGGGTGCGTCGGTCGTCAAGCGCGCGGGCCTGAAGGCGTTCGCGGCGGCGCGCAAGGGCAGCGTGCCGGAGGGCGAGGCGCGGACGGCGGTCACCGTCGTCGGCGGCGTCCTGCTGATGATCCCGGGCTTCATCAGCGACGTGCTCGGTCTGCTCTGCCTGGTCCCGCCGGTGGCGCGGCGCCTGCAGCGGGTGCCGATGGCGCTGCTGCGCCGCGGCCCTCTCGGCGACGCCGTCCGCCTCCAGGAGCAGGTCCGCATCCACCGGCCGGACGGCAAGGTGGTCCAGGGCCAGGTCGTCCACGAGGACGGCGCGCCCGCCTCCGGCCCGTACGACTACTCCCGCCGCGACGAGCCCCAGGACCGCGGCGAGCTGCGCTGAGGCTGAGCCGCCCGACCGGCTCCGTTCCGGCGGTGGCCGCCCAGCAGCGGCGGCAGGAGAGCGGGAGCCGCCCGTTCGTGCCCGCGGCGGAGCAGCCCCGGGCGGGGGTGGCCGACCGACGCTGCGGGTCACTACAGCTGGCGGCCGGGCTCGTTTCCGGTCTCCACGTAGCACGGGGTGCCCGTGGCGCGGGCCTGGAGGAAGGCCGCGGCCCGCTCGAACTGGTCGGCGTCCAGGTCCGGACGCCAGGCGTCCAGGGTGCGGACCTCCCAGCGGGTGTGCTCGGACGGGTCGAGCCGGATCGCGTGCAGTTGCGCCTCGGAGAGGACTCCGCCGTCGAAGAAGAAGCCCAGATGGCCGTAGGGCCAGTACGGGCGCGGGGGGATGAACCGCATGCCGAGCAGACGCGGCTCGCCGCCGAACTCGATGCCGGTCTCCTCCCGGCACTCGCGGACGGCGACCTGCCAGGGGGTCTCGGCCGGGTCGTCGAGGTTGCCGCCGGGCCACTGCCAGCGCTCCAGGCGCTGCTCCTCGACCGACCTCAGCTGGAGCAGGCGTCCGGCCGTGTCGGTGAACATCAGGCAGGCGAAGACGGTCGCCTTGGGCAGCGCGGCGCTGTACTGCTCCGGGGGGATCCACTGGGGCATCGGCTGCTCCGGGTTCTGTGGGCGGACGCGTTCGGGCGCGACGAGGCCCGGGCTCCCCGCGAGGGGAGCCCGGGCCTCGTCGCGCAAGGCGCTTTACGCGCTCTTGCGGTCGCGCGGATGCACGGCGATGTTCATGCGACCGGAGCGGAGAACCTCCAGGCGCTCGGCGAGGACCTCCTCCAGCTCCTCGCGCGTGCGCCGCTCCATCAGCATGTCCCAATGCGTACGGACCGGCTTGATCTTCTTCTCTTCGGGCTCGTCACCGTCGATCAGCAGCGCCTCGCTGCCGCAGAACCGGCACTCCCAGATGTGCGGGATCTCGGCCTCGACCGAGAAGGGCACCTCGAAGCGGTGTCCGTTCTGGCATGCGTACTCGACGGTCTGGCGAGGCGCCAGATCGATACCGCGGTCGGTCTCGTAGCTGGTCGCCCCGAGTCGCGTGCCGCGGAGAGCTCGCTCACTCATGAATCGTGCCTCCCGGGCTCTTGGCCCACAGGACTGGATGTCGCTGTCTTCGTCGGTCGGTACAACGTGCGGCAACCGTCGAAGATTCCCGCAGTACGCGCGCGACTTACGTCACGCCGCCCAAGTTTGTACCCACCCGCGTCCGATTTGTCACATCTGGGGGCAGATATCACCCTCGGTTGACCTATCGTGTCGCGCAGTCACGAAATGACAGACCTCCGCACGGCCTCCACGGCGCCTTCACGGGATGCCCCGCGGGTCACGAGATGTTCGGGACCCGGTTGCCCGCGGCCTCGATCGCCCGGCGCACCGGAACGCGCATGAGCAGCAGGAAACCGATCGCGAAGAAGACCAGCAGCGAGATGATCGCGATCCGGTAGCTCCCGGTCACCTGGTAGGCGAGGCCGAAGACGAGCGGGCCCATCCAGCTGGTGCCGCGGTCGCTGATCTTGTAGAGCGAGAAGTACTCGGCCTCGTGGCCGGCCGGGATCAGGTGCGAGAACAGCGAGCGCGACAGCGCCTGGCTGCCGCCCAGCACCAGGCCGATGGCGGCGGCCAGGGTGTAGAACCAGATCGGCTGGTGGGCGGGCATGACGTAGCCGAAGGCCAGGGTGACCACCCACGCCACCAGCGAGCCCATGATGGTGCGCTTGGCGCCGAAGCGCCCGGCGATCCGCCCCAGCAGCAGCGCGCCGCCGATGGCGACGATCTGGACCAGCAGCACGCCCGCGATCAGCGTGGTCTGGCTCATGCCCAGTTCCTCGCTGCCGTAGAGGGAGGCTTGGGAGATCACGGTCTGGATGCCGTCGTTGTAGCAGAGGAACGCGATCAGGAAGAGCAGCGTCAGCGGGTACTTCTTCATCCCGCGCAGCGTCCCGGCGAGCTCGCGCAGCGTGCCGCCCGCATGCTCGTCGACGGGCTTCGCCACCGGGGCGAGACCTGCCCGCTGCGGCAGGCGCAGCATCGGGAAGACCGTGAAGGTGGCCCACCACAGACCGGCGGAGGCCAGGCAGAGGCGGACCGCCGTGCCGCTGGAGAGGCCGAGCGCGCTGTGGCCGAGGAAGAGCGCGAGGTTCAGCACGAGCAGCAGGCCGCCGCCCGCGTAGCCGAAGGCCCACCCCTTGGAGGAGATCCGGTCCCGGTCGTCCGGGGCGGCCAGGCCCGGCAGGAAGGAGTTGGCCAGGGCCGCGGAGACGGCGTAGCAGACGTTGGCGACGACCAGCAGTCCGCCGCCGAGCAGGTAGCGGTGGCCGCCGAGGAAGAACATGCCGAGCGTGGCCGCCGCGCCCACGTACGCGAAGGCGACGAGCAGGGTCTTGTGGCGACCGGCGCGGTCCGCGGCCGCGCCGGCCAGCAGCATCACCGCGACGGAGATCAGCACGGAGAAGGAGACCGTGTACGGGAAGAACGATCCGGCTCGGACGGCGAGGCCGAGCGGATGCACGTCGCCGTGGGAGTCGGCCGAATTCTTGGCGATGTCGGTGAGGTAGGGGCCGAGGAAGACCGTGAGCACCGTCGCCGAGAAGGCCGCGTTCGCCCAGTCGTTCAGATACCACCCGAGTTGGGCGCGCTTGAGGTCGGTCGTCTCGGTCGACGCCGGGGCAGTAGTGATCAAATCCAGGCTCCGCGCTCGATCAGGACATCGCGCAGGACGTCGATGTGATCCGTCATGATGCCATCAACACCCAGATCGAGCAGTGACCTCATCCGGTCGGCTTCGTTCACCGTCCAGACGTGGACCTGCAGGCCGAGCGCGTGGGCGGTCTCCACGAAGGCGCGGTCGACCAGGCGCGGGCCGGTGTCGCCGCCGCCCGCGACGCGCTCGGGCACCTGGAGGCAGACCGCGCGGCGGCGTGCGCCGCGACCGAGCGGAAGCCCGCCCCGGGCCAGGGAGCGCACTTTGAGCGCGGCCACGTCGCGGGGTCCGGCGGAGGTGGCCAGCCGCGGCCCGGCCGCGGCGCGGACGGCGGCCAGGCGCGTCTCGGAGAAGGAGCCGACGCAGACGCGGTCCCAGGCGTTCGTCCGCCGCACGGCGTCGACCAGCGGGCGGACCGCCGCCGCGGCCTTCACGTCGATGTTGAAGCGGGTCTCGGGAAAGGCGTCGAGCAACTCCTCCAGCGTCGGTATCGCCTCGCGTCCGCCGATGCGGGCGGCGGAGACGATGCGCCACGGCAGCTGGGCGACCGCGCCGGTGCCGTCGGTGACCCGGTCCAGCCGGTCGTCGTGGAAGGCGACCAGCACGCCGTCGGCCGTGGTGTGGACGTCCGTCTCCAGATAGCGGTAGCCCAGCCGGACGGCCCGTTCGAAGGCCGCCATCGAGTTCTCGGGACCGCCGAGGGTACCGCCCCGGTGGGCGAACGCGAGCGGACCCGGGTGGTCCAGATATGGATGTCGGGCGGCGGGGCGGCCCGGGCGCAGAGCGGAATCGCTGGTCACGGGCAGAAGTATGCCCGTTGGCGCAGGTGGCGCGGAGTCACGGCGGCACCACCAATTGTCATCAATCGCTTGACTCACTCCACCCGCGCGGATGAAATTAAGGCGCTGCGAGCGGACGGCATATTCCGCGGCGGTCTCCCGTCCTTTTGCCGGGTGTCTTTTCGGCATGCCTTCCCAGCGCAATCTGCCCTGAATTCATCGGTGCATGCACCGGCTTTCCTGCAGAATCTGATCGAAATTGATAGGTCGATGTCTGAGCGAGATCGAATCGCCCGGGTTCTGCCCGAGGAGGTGCTCGCGGCGCTCACCGCGCAGAGCCGCGCCGCCGCGACCGGGACGCTGTGGGCCGCAGGCGATCCGGGCGGCCTGCTCCGGCTGGACGGCGGGCGTATCACCGGAGCGGAGAGCCCCGGCGCGCCCGGGGCCGAGGCCCTGCTGCTGCGCTCCGGCCGGATCCTGGAGGCCTCGTGGGTCGCCGCCTACCAGGCGGGCGCCCCCTCCGGGCGCTTCGCGGTCGAGCTGGTGCGGCGCGGTCTGGTCGGCGCGGCCGAGCTGGAGACGGTCTGTCTGATGGCCCTGTTCGACGCCGCCTTCGCCATTGCGGCCGGCACGGTCGAGGAGTGCCGCTGGGAGCCGCCGCCCCCGGACGCAGGTCCGGTGGCCGGCAACGGAGCCGGTGCCGGTGCCGGGGCCGCCGTCGGGACCGATGCCGCGTTCGGAGCCGAACCGGTCGGCAGGGAGCAGCCCTGGACCAGTGCGGTGACCAGGGTGGACGCCTGGCAGCTGCGCGCCGAGACGGAGCGGCGACTGGTCGCGCTCGCCCAGTTCCCGACGCCGGTGAGGCCTGGGCGCGACCGGCTCGCGGCGGTCGCGGAGCCTGCGGCCGCGCAGGCCGCCGTCGGTGCCGGCCCGAACGCCGGGGGTCCCCGGGCCGCCGGGGGCCTGCGCCGGGAGGTGCTCGGGCTCGCCGACGGGCGGCGTACCGCGCGCGACATCGCCTTTCTGCTGGGCCGGGGCGTCTACCCCGTGACGGTCGAGGCGTCCCGGCTGCTGGCCGACGGGCTGGTCCGGATCGGCTCGGCGAACCGGGAGGGCGGCGAGGTCCGGGCCCTGCTCGCGCCCCGGCACGCCGCGCCCCCCGCCGCCCCGTCCGGCATCGCGTCCGGCATCCCGTCCGGCGTCTCCTCCGGCGTGGCGGACCCCGCCGGTCCGGTGCGGCTGCCCCGGCGGCAGAGCCGCGTGAGCGGCTCATGAGCCACGGGGGGCTCTGGGGGGAGGCGGGCCAGGACGAGGCCGCCCCGGGGGCACTGGAGAGCGCGATGCGCATCCCCGGCGCGGTGGCGGCGGCCTTCGGTGACATCGGCAGCGGACGGGTCCTCGGTACGACCTCCCGTCCCGCGCAGACCGGAGGAGTTCCGGAACCGCTCGGAAAAGTCGCGCTCGGAATTGCGATGGGCGCGGTCGAGGATTTCGGCGGCGTGGTCGGAAATGCGGACGCCGGGGGATCTGATCCGACCGGAAACGGTCAGGCGGTCGAGGAAGTCATCATCACCGGATCGCGCTATTTCTGTCTCTGGCAGGCGGCGCGTCTGCGTTCGGGGGAGTGGCACGCGTTCATCCAGATCTCCCTGGACCGGTCGCAGGCGAATCTGGCCATGGCGCGGCTTGATCTGCGCGCGGTCGCGGAATGCCTGCCGGGCGCGGTCGAGTACCACCGGCACCTCGACGCGGCCGCGCGGTCGTATCCACCCGTCGCCGCCCGCGCCCGACCCGAGCCGGACCCCGCGCCGCCGCCCGAGGCGCCCTACGAGGACGGGGAGGAACTGCCGCGCCGGGAGCCCGGCCGGCAGATACCCGGCGCGGTGCCGGCCGCGCGGGCCAGGCAGGTTTCGGAATCGACGCTCCGTCAGATTCTGTGGGGTCTCAGACGGTACCGGTAGGGCCGGTGCCCGGGGAGGGAGTGAGTGGATGAGCCAGGAGGCGCTGGTCGCCGAGATCCGCGGCCTGCGCGAGCGGGTGCCCGGGATCACCGACGCGGCCGTGGCCGCGGTCGACGGCCTGCTGGTCGCGGCGGACACGGCGGCGGAGATCGACCCGGAGTCGCTGGCCGCGCTGGCGGCCGCGGGCCTGGGCCTGGCCCGCCGGACCGCGGCCGTGTCCGGACGCGGCCCGCTGCGGCAGACCGTGACCCACTGCGGCGGCGGCTACGCCGTGATCTACGCGGTGGGCGACACCGCGCTGCTCGCGGTCCTCGGCGACGAGGGCCTCGACCTCGGGCGCCTGCACCTGGAGACCGGAGCGCTCATCGAGCGCCTGGACGACCTGCTGTGCGGGCGCACGAGATGAACGACACAGAAGACCGACTTTGGGGAAGAGCATGAACACACCGGCGAGCATGTCCGACCGCATCACCGAACTCGTCAAGCACCTGCGCAACGACGTGCCCGACTGCCTGGCGGCGGGGGTGATCGACCTGTCCACCGGCATGCTGCTGACCGTGGAGACGGTCGACTCCCACCCGGCGGAGGTCCTCGACCTGCTCGCCGCCGCGACGTTCGAGCTGTTCCAGGGTCGGAACGTGGTGATGATCGAGAACATCTTCAAGGAGCGGCGCGGCGTCTCCTCCGACCGGCACTACTTCCAGGAGGTGCTGGTCAACAGCGACAACCTGGCCCACCTGTTCATCCGGATGGACAGTCAGGACGAGATGGTGTCCGTCGTCGTGTGCCGCAAGAACGTCAACGTGGGGATGCTCTTCGCGCAGACCCGACGGGTGATCAAGGAGCACGGCCCCATGTGACAGGGGCCGTCACCCCAGGTGCAGCCCCCTGGCCTCGAGGGCGAGTTTCAGCAGCCGCAGGGCGCGTGGGCCGACGCCGGGCAGCCGGCGCAGGTCCGCCTCGGGGACGCCGTCCAGATCCCCGAGGCGGCGGTAGCCGGCCCGCTCGAGAGCGAGGCGTGCCGGCTCGGTCAGCCCGGTGGGCAGGTCGTGGGTGGGCAGGTCGTCGGTGGTCATGGCGGAACCTCCGGCGGGATCGCGGCGGGAGCGGGGGACGGGAGCGGCCGACGGCCGTCTCGTACCC
>NZ_BBPQ01000003.1:169913-204209 GCF_000787855.1 Streptacidiphilus anmyonensis
GGGGGGGGGGGGGGCGGGGGCGGCCGACGGCCGTCTCGTACCCGCTCCCGCCGCTCCGGTCACCTGTCCGGGCGGACCGGAGGCCGGGTCAGGAGCCGCCCAGCTCCCGCTCGACAGCGGCCAGTTCCTCCGCCGAGCCCTGCACCTTGGGGCCGGTGAACCACTTGTGCGCCGAGGCCGCCCACCAGACGCCCGCGAAGCCCAGCACCACCAGCACCGCGATCGGGGCGTAGTTGAAGTTCGCCGCAGTGACCGGGTTGGCCGTCGGCAGCATGAACAGCACGGTGATCACGACGACCCAGGTCACCGCCGCGATGCCGATCGGGCGGCTCCAGCGCCCGAGGTGCCAGGGCCCGCGCACGAAGGACTCGCCGAGCCGCACCCGCAGGAACGTCGGGATCACGTAGGCGATGTAGAGGCCGATGACCGCGATCGAGGTCACGGCCGTGTACGCGGTCGCGTTCCACAGCGCGGGCAGCCCGAGCAGGAACGCGCCGACGGCCGCCAGCCAGACGCCGTTGGTGGGCGTCCGGGTGCGCGGGTTGATCTGGTGCCAGAGCCTGGAGCCCGGCAGCGCGCCGTCACGGGAGAAGGCGTAGATCATGCGGGAGTTGGCGGTCACCGAGCTCATCCCGCAGAACAGCTGCGCGCCGATCGCCACCAGGAGCAGCAGCTTGCCGCCGGTGGCGCCGACCGCGTCCATGAAGATCTGCGCGGTGGCCACGCCCGTCGCGCTGCCCACCTCGCCCTTGTAGTCCTGGATCGCGAAGGTGATGCCGATCAGCAGCACCCAACCGGCCAGCAGCGAGACGAGGATGGACATCACGATGCCCTTGGGGCCGGAGCGGGCGGCGTCCTTGGTCTCCTCGGTCATGTGCGCGGAGGCGTCGTAGCCGGTGAAGGTGTACTGCGCCAGCAGCAGGCCGAGCGCGGCGACGTAGATCGAGCTGCCCCAGCCGGTGCTGTTGACGAAGTGCCCGAAGACGAAGCCCGCGGACTGGTGGTGGCTCGGCACGATCGCGAGGACGCCGGTGATCACCAGCACGCCGAGCACGTGCCACCACACGCTGACGTTGTTGAGCAGCGCCACCAGCTTGACGCCGAAGGTGTTGAGCGCGCCGTGGACCAGCAGGATCAGCCCGAAGATCAGCACGGTGTGCGCGGCGCTGGCCGGGAACCAGCCCTGGAGGTCCAGCAGGGCGTTGATGAACTGCGCCGCGCCGAAGTCGATCCCGGCGGTGACCGCCACCTGGCCGAGGAAGTTGAACCAGCCGGTGAACCAGCTGAACACCGGCCCGTTGTTCGGCGAGAGCTTCGCCGCCCAGTAGTAGAGCCCGCCCGCGGTCGGGTAGCTGGAGCAGACCTCGGCCATGGCGAGGCCGACCAGCAGCGTCAGCAGGCCGACGACGGGCCAGCCCCAGACGATGACGGCGGGGCCGCCGGTGCCCATGCCCGTGCCGTAGAGGGTGAGGCAGCCGGAGAGGACGGAGATGATCGTGAAGGAGACCGCGAAATTGGAGAAGCCCGACATGGTTCGGGCCAACTCCTGCGCGTATCCGAGCTCGTGGAGGCGTTGCTCGTCGCTTGGAGGGTCTTTGGGGGAGAGCGCGGTGGGTTCTGTGGACGACATGCGCACCTCTGGTCTGTGGGGTGCGGACCGCTCAATGGTATGAAGGCAGTCCATTGGCGCCCTATTCAGCACCGCCCGCTACGGTGCCGTCAAGAGGTCGACCATGTTCCGGTCCTTCGAGTAGGCGCGCCCAGGCCGTTCCCTCGGCCGCCGCGAGGACCAGGCGTTCGCGCGGCGGGTTCGGCCCGACCGGCAGCCACGCGAGCGCGTTGTCGTCGGCGAGGGCCGCCTGCGGGCGCAGGGCCACCAGGTGGTCGTCGCTCAGCAGCGCGTGCCGGAACAGGCTGTGGCCGCCGCCGACGTCGACCACGGTCTCCGGCTCCCAGCCGTGCGCGGACAGCTGCGCGAGCACGGCGGCGGCGTAGGCGGGGGCGCGGGAGGCCGGGAACCACAGCAGGCGGTGGCCCGCCAGCGCGCCCCATGTCAACTCACCGTCCTCGCGCGCGCGTCGTACGAGCGGATGGCCCCGCGGGACCACGACGCCGAGCGGCGCGTCGTGCAAGGTGCGCAGCAGCAGGCCGGTCGTGTCGACGGGGTCGCGCTGCACGCCGAAGGCGAGCTCGCCGCTGCGCAGCAGCGTCGCCTGGCGGGCCGAGTCGACCGGCGAGAAGACCAGCCGGACGCCCTCGCCGACCGCCGCGGCGGCGGCGTCCAGCACCGGGAGCGGCACGCCCCGGCACAGCCCGGTCGCCGCCTCCGGCACGGCTCCCCGGATGCGGCTGACCGCGTCGTCGATCTCGCCGAAGGCCCGACGGACGGCGAGCAGCAGGGTCTGTCCCGCCTCGGTCGGGGTCATGCCCTGGCGGCCGCGGTGGAACAGCGGCGCGCCCACGCGCCGCTCCAGCGCGGCGATCTGCTGGCTCAGGCTCGGCTGGGCGATGTGCAGCCGGGCGGCGGCGCCGGTGACGGTTCCGGCCTCGGCGACCGCGAGGAAGTAGCGCAGGTGCCGGAGTTCGACACCGGGCAGTTCGTCCATAGGCGCGATCCTATGGTCCGCCCGGGATCCGGTCTTGGCCAGGAGACGGCCCGGGCGGGAGGCTGGACACATGTTCCTGATCTCCCTGACGTACGTCGCTCCGCTGGACGCCGTCGACGCCCTGAAGGACGCTCACTACGCCAACCCCGACGGCGTCTTCGCCAAGGGGCTGGTCCGGCTGGCCGGCCGGCTGGTGCCGCGCACCGGCGGCCTGGTCGTCGCGGAGGGGACGCGGGAGGAGGTCGAGGCCGCGGTGGCGTCCGACCCGTTCGTCGTCCACGGGGTCGCGACCGTGGAGATCACCGAGTTCGAGCCGACCTGGAGCGTCGCGGCCGCCTGACGGGCTCCGCCCCGCCGGGACGGGGGTCCGGCGGGGCGGTGGGGGAGCGCGGGGACGTCAGTGGTAGCGCGGCGCCTCGGAGGGCATCGGGGGGACCTGGGGCGCCGCGGGCATCGGCGGCAGCTCGACCGGCGGCAGGTCCAGCCGGGAGTGCTCGATCGCCGAGAGGTGGCCCAGGTCGCCGAGGTTGGCCACGAGCGTCGGCTCGGCGGGGTGCGCGGCCTGCGGGACGGGGGCGAGGTCCGCGGTGCTCTCGGTACGGGTGTCCGCGTGGGGGAGCAGGGCGATGACCGCGTCGCGCTGGTCGACCGGGGCCTCGTCGTCCAGCGGGTCCGGCGTCGCCGGGACCTGGAGCCGGACCGGGGCCGCGCCGCCGAGGCGGGCGTAGCCCCGCCCGGGCGGGGTGTGGCTGGACGGGGTGATGTCCAGCGGACCGCCCAGCGCGTCGAGCGCCATGTGCTGGCTCAGCGGCCCGAGGACGACACGCGCCTTGCACGCGGTCCGGACACTCGGGCGGATCCGCTCCAGCGCGTCGAGGCGGTCCACCACCACGACGGTGACGTGCGCGCTGCGGCCGTGCCGCAACGGGGTCTCCAGCAGCTCCTGGGGGTCGGGACGGCCCTCCGCCTGGGCGAGCTCGGTGAGTTCGGAGGGGTGGTCCAGCAGCAGCCACAGCGGGCGCACGGTGTCCGCGGGCGCGATGCTGCCGGTGCGCTTGGCGTGGTTGTGCGCGTCCAGACGGCGCTGCGTCTCGGTGGCCGCCCACTCCAGCGCGGCGAGCGCGCCGTGCAGGCTGGTCTCCACGGTCAGCACGCCGGGACGGCCGACCAGGCAGGCGTGCTCGCCGGTGCCCGCGCCGTCCACGACGACGATCTCGGCCTGCGGCAGCGCCTGGAGCGCCAGCGAGCGCAGCAGCGTCGAGGTGCCGAAGCCGGGCGCGCCGAGCGCGAGCAGGTGCGGCTCCGCCGAGCGCGGCCCGGTGCGCCACAGCACCGGCGGCTGGTGCGTCTGCGCGCCGTCCTGCTGCACCGGGATCATCCGGTTGGTGCTGGTGGTGTCGGTGAACCCGAGCACCAGCTCGCCGGCGGCGGTGACGAAGCGCTGCGCCGCGATGTCGCCCGGCAGCGGCGGGAGCGCGCTGATCTGGAGGCGGTTGACCTCCTCGTCCCAGGTGAAGCGGTACTCGCGGCTGCGCCCCACCTTGCCGTGGATCACCTGCTCGATCCTGGCCCGGGACTGCGGCTCGGTGTCGGTGAAGTACGCCGGGTAGCGCAGCTCCAGCCGCACCAGCCGGCCCTCCTCGTCGAACTCCCAGCTGTTGAACGCGTCCTTGAACTCCCCGCCGTGCGCGTAGAGCGGATCCGGGTCCGACTCGTGGACCAGGTACGGCGTCAGGGCGGTGTAGATCGCGGCCAGTTTGAGGTTGCTGGTGTCCGGCGCGGGGGGCGTCGGGGCGACGCGTTCGCGCCCGGCCCACGCGGCGCTGCCCATCAGGGCGAGCAGGGCCAGCAGCGGCCCGTACGGCAGCAGGGCGACGGCGGCGATCACGGCCAGGACCAGGAACAGCGCCGGGCCGCGCTTGTCCTTGGGCGTGGTGGCCCACCAGTTCTTCGCCCAGGCCGCGTGGGCGCGCAGGCCGCGGCCGATGGTGATCATCGGGCCGAACATGTCGGCGGCGTGATCCCCGGCCGTCCGGGCCAGACTGCGGCCTCGGGCCAGGTGTTCGGTGAAGGTCATCGGGTGCTCCGGGGCAGGTGCGGTCGCGTCAGAACTTGATGCCGCCGAGCAGGCTGGCCAGGCTGGCGCCGCCGGCCTTGATGCTGGGGGCGATCGCGGTACCCGCGAGATAGAACCCGAAGAGGGCGCAGACGACGGCGTGCGAGAGTTTGAGGCCGTCCTTGCGGAAGAACAGGAACGCGATGATTCCCAGCAGGACGACTCCGGAGACGGAGAGGATCACGAGTGGCTCCTCGGCTTAGGGACAGCGGGCTGGGGGTGGGTGCGCGCCGCGCCTGGTGGGACAGGACCGCCGCGCCTTCCGTTGTCACGCACTGTCGAACAGTCGTGACGAAAAGTAATACGTACTGGATAGCATGAGATCTGGTGATTCGCCGGGTCTGCACCTGCTTGTACGGTGATCGTGTCCCGTGTCGCCCGCCTGGACGCGGCGGCGCGCGGGAGGTTCGCCCGGATGGCTGATCACTCGTTCGGTGGCTGGCGCGGCCCGTAGGCTGTGGTCCGGCCGACCGGTTCCAGCGACAGAGAGCGCGGTAGACGATGAGTGACCAGATCGACCCCCAGGTCCTGGAGTTCGCGGCCAAGGTCTTCGACCTCGCGCGCGGCGGCGACGCCGCGACGCTGGCGGGCTACCTCGACGGCGGTGTCCCCGCGGACCTCACCAACGAGGCCGGCGACAGCCTGCTGATGCTCGCCGCGTACCACGGCAACGTGGCCGCGGTGCGGGCGCTGCTGGCCCACGGCGCGGACGCGAACCGCGTCAACGACCGCGGCCAGACGCCGCTGGCCGGCGCGGTCTTCAAGGGCGAGCGCGAGATCGTCGCCGCGCTCCTCGCCGCCGGCGCGGACCCGGACGCGGGAGCGCCGTCCGCGCGCGCGGCGGCGGAGATGTTCGGCAAGACCGACCTGCTGGGGTAGCACCACCGCCTCCCGCGCGTCCACCCACCGCCTCCCGCGCGTCCGCCCGCCCGTGACCCGGGGCGGGCGGGTCCGCCTCCGGTGGCGTGCGGGGGCCGCCGTCGGCGCTGCGTAGACTCGATCGTCGCCAGATTGATCGAGTGGAGAGTGTGCGCGTGGAGCAGATACGAGTCGTCGGGTACGCCCACCCGGACGCGCAGCTGCTGATGGCCGAGGTACAGCAGGAGTACGTGCGGCGATACGGCGACGGGGACGCGACCGTCCTGGACGCGGGCGAGTTCGAGCCGCCGAACGGCGTGTTCGCCGTGCTGTACGACGCGGACGGCGTCACGCCGCTGGGCACCGGCGCCTGGCGGGCCCAGGAGGGCGGCGAGATCGGGCTGTCGGACGGGGACGCCGAGCTGAAGCGGATGTACGTCCGCGCCACGGCGCGGGGCCGGGGCCTGGCCCGCCGGATGCTCCGCCACCTGGAGGAGGACGCCCGCCGGGCGGGCCGACGCCGCATGATCCTGGAGACCGGCGACCAGCAGCCGGAGGCGGTCGCGCTCTACAGGTCCGAGGGCTACGCGCCGATCCTGAAGTTCGGCTACTACCGCGAGTACGACTCGGCAATCTGCCTCGGCAAGGAGCTCTGACGTCGGAGGCGGTCGCGACGCTGCCGCCGCCGACCCGGGCGGCCTAACCCGGGCGGCGGGGCGGCGACCGACGGCCAAGACTGGAGGGGTCTGCGTTCCAGGCCGGACGCGGCGTCGGCGTGCGTGAGCGCGTGCCGGCGGCGCGTCCGGTTCACGAAAGGATGACGCCATGGCCTGCCTGAACCGCAAGGACCTCGGACTGCTGGCCCTGCGCCTCGGTACCGGCGGCGTGCTCTTCGCCCACGGCTCGCAGAAGTTGTTCGGCTGGTTCGGCGGCGGCGGCCTCCAGGGCACCGCGAAGGCGATGGAGTCCATGGGCTTCCACCCGGGCGGTCAGGCCGCCCTCGCGGCGGGGCTGGGCGAGGCGGGCGGCGGCGTGCTGCTCGCGCTCGGCGCGGCGACGCCGCTGGCCGGCGCGTCGGCGGCGGGAGCCATGGCCGGCGCGGTCTCGGTGCACCGCCCCGGCGGCTTCTTCGCCATGAAGGGCGGCTACGAGTACCCGGCCTTCCTGGGCTTCGTGGCCGCGGGTCTGGGCCTCGCGGGGCCCGGTCGCTACTCCTTCGACCACCTCACCCGCCACCGGCTGGACCGCCCGGCCATGGTGCTGCTCGCCTTCGCCGCGAGCGCCGCCGCGGCGGCGGCGGTCGTGAGCCGCCGCGAGTCGGTGGTGGCGGAGCAGGCCGCCGCCGCGGAGCGTGAGGCGGACGCGGAGGCCCAGGCGGAGGGCCCCACCGGCTCCGCCTGAAACGGGGCTCCGCCCGGTAGCCGGGCCCAACGGCACGGCAGCGCGCCCCGCGCCGCCGCGGCCCCAGCCGCCCCGTGCGCTGTCGCGGACCCTGCCGCGCCCCGCTGTCGCGGGCTCGCGTGCCGTGCGTTGTCGCGGACCCTGCCGCGCCCCGCTGTCGCGGGCTCGCGTGCCGTGCGTTGTCGCGGACCCTGCCGCGCCCCGCTGTCGCGGGCTCGCGTGCCGTGCGTTGTCGCGGACCCCGCCGCGCGCCGCGTTGTCGCAGGCTCTGCCGCGTCGTGCGCTGGCGCGGACCCCGCCGGGACGCGGTCGGGGGTCCCGCCTCTGGCGCGGTCGCCGCGCGTCGAATCCGGAGAGCGGACCGGCCCCTGCGGGGCCGCAGGTTCCGCTGCTTCGCCCGCTGCTCAGCCGCCCACGTGAGCGGCGCATCCCTGCCGGGTCGTCCGCCGCGAGCTTGCCCGCAGCGGGGTGCCGCCGGGCCCGCGGCCAGCGCGTTCACGTCCGCGGGGGGCGGGCGGTGCGCGATTAGCTACTCATGGGTAATATCGCTCGCATGACGCAAGCCATGCCCTCGATCGCCGAACTGCTGCCCGCCACCGTGCCGATGGTCCGGACCCTCAACCTCGCCTTCGACGAGTGCACCGCCGACCGCGCGGTCCTGCGGATGCCCGACCAGCCCGCGTTCCACAACCACGTCGGCGGCCCGCACGCGGGCGCGATGTTCACCCTGGCCGAGTCCGCGAGCGGCGCCGTCGTCCTCGCCGCCTTCGGCGACCAGCTCTCGCGTGCCGTCCCCCTCGCCGTCGACGCCCGCATCGCCTACAAGAAGCTGGCCATGGGCGAGGTGACCGCCACCGCGGAACTCGGCCGCCCGGCCGCCGACGTCGTCGCCGAGCTCGACGCCGGCCAGCGCCCTGAGTTCCCCGTCGAGGTGACGATCCGTCGCCCGGACGGCGAGGTCACCGGCGAGATGACCATCACCTGGACGCTGAAGCCCAACCGGGTCCCCGAGCAGGGCTGACGTCACGACGCGCGGCAGCGCCGGGGCCCGGTCGACGGCTCGGCGTCGCCGCGCGGCGGGGCGCTCACCGGTTCGGCCGCTCAGGCGACAAATCGGGCAGGGCGCTAAAATCCGAACCATGGCAGAGCGCTCGGCAGCTCCGCAGCTTCTGCTGGAGATCGACGGCGAAGCGCAGCTCATCAGCCCGGACCACAGCTACCGTCTCGGGCGGGATCCGGACAGCGACGTGGTGCTCGCCGATCCGCGGGTCTCCTGGCACCATGCCGTGCTGCACACCGCACCCGACGGCCACTGGATGCTCGACGACGAGGGCAGTACCAACGGCACCTATGTCGACGGTCACCGCGTCCGGCATCTCGACGTGCGCCCCGGGACGGTGCTGCACTTCGGCGACGCGGTGGACGGAGCGTACGCCAAGGTCGCGGCGGTGCCCCCGCCGACGACGGTGAACCGGCGGCCCTCCGCGCTCACCGTGCTCACCGGCTCCTACCGGCAGCCCACCCGGATCGCGCCGCTGCCGCAGCGGGTGCTGCGGATCGGACGCGCGGGCGACAACGACCTGGTCGTGGACGACCTCGTGGTCTCCCGGTACCACGCCCAACTGCTCGCCGACCCGCTCGCCGGCACCTACGAGATCGTCGACCTGGGCAGCCACAACGGCACCTTCGTCAACGGGCAGCCGGTCGGCCGCGCGCCGGTCGGGCCGACCGACCTGATCGGGATCGGCCACTCGCTGTTCTGCCTCGTCGGCGACCAGCTTCAGGAGTACGTCGACACCGGCGCCGTCGGCCTGGACGTCACCGACCTCACCGTCCGCGTCGGCGCCGGCAGGGACGGGCGGACGCTGCTGGACGGCGTCACCTTCCCCGTCGCCGAGAAGTGCCTGCTGGCCGTCGCCGGGCCCAGCGGCGCGGGCAAGTCGACGCTGCTGAACGCCCTCACCGGGCTGCGCCCGGCGGAGGAGGGCAGCGTCCGCTACGACGGCCGCGACCTCTACCGCGACTACGCGGAGCTGCGGCAGCGCATCGGCCTGGTGCCGCAGGACGACATCCTGCACACCCAGTTGACCGTCCGCCGCGCCCTCGGCTACGCCGCCGAGCTGCGCTTCCCCGGCGACACCAGCAAGGGCGAGCGACGCGCCCGGGTCACCGAGGTGATCTCCGGACTCGGCCTGGAGCAGCGCGCCGACCAGGTCATCTCCTCCCTCTCCGGCGGCCAGCGCAAGCGCGTCTCGGTGGCCCTGGAGCTGCTGACCAAGCCGTCGCTGCTCTTCCTCGACGAGCCGACCTCCGGGCTCGACCCCGGCATGGACCGCTCGGTGATGCACATGCTGCGTCGCCTCGCCGACGACGGCCGGACCGTCGTCGTGGTCACCCACAGCGTGCTCAGCCTCGACGTGTGCGACCGGCTGCTGCTGCTGGCCCCCGGCGGCCGGATCGCCTTCTACGGGCCGCCCGACGAGGCGCTGCCCTTCTTCGGCTTCCCGGCCTGGCCGGACGCCTTCGAGGCGTTCGAGGAGGACCGCTCCCGGGACTGGGCGGGGGAGTACCGCGGCTCGGCGCCGCACAGCCGCTACATCACGCAGGCCATGTCCCGTCCCGCCCTCGCGAGCGCCGCGATCGCCGCGACCGGGGCGACGGGCACGGCGGCCGGCCCCGAGGCCGAGCTCGCGCCGCCGCCTCCGCCCGCGCAGAGTTGGGGTTCCCAACTGGGCACGCTCATCCGCCGTTACAGCGCCGCGCTGGCCGCCGACCGGACCTTCCTGATCATCATGATCGCGCTGCCCTTCGTCATGGGCGCCATGGCCCACGCGCTGGCGGGCAGCAAGCTCGACCAGAACAGCGCCCTCAACGCGCTGCTGATCCTCTGCGTCGGCGGCGTGCTGACCGGCGCCGCCAACTCGGTGCGCGAGCTGGTGAAGGAACGGACGATCTACCAGCGCGAAAGAGCCGTCGGCCTGTCTCGTTCGGCCTACCTGTGCTCGAAGATCGTGGTGCTGGGGACGGTGACCGTGGTGCAGGCGGTGGTGCTCACCCTGGTCGGCCTCTTCGGCGTCCGGCTGCGCCCGCACGGCGGGGGCGGGGTGCTGATGCCGCCGCTGCTGGAGATCACGATCACGGTCGCGCTGCTCTCCTTCACCGCCATGATGCTGGGCCTGGTGATCTCCGCGCTGGTGCGCAAGGAGGAGGTCACCATGCCGCTGCTGGTGCTCGTCGCGATCGTCCAGGTGGTCTTCTGCGGCGCGCTGCTGAAGCTGAACGGCGTCCCGGTGCTCAACCAGCTCTCGTGGCTGGTCCCCTCGCGCTGGGCGCTCGGGGCCATGGCCGGCACGATCGACCTGCACAGCGTCGTGCCCAGCACGCTGACCGGCGATCCGCTGTTCCGGCACCGCACCGGCACCTGGCTGCTGGACATCGGCATGCTGCTGGTCCTCTCCGCGGTGTTCGCCTTCGTCGTCGCCCGGCTGCTGCGCCGCCACGAGCCCGTGGTGATGCGGGGTTAGGGAGGGGCCCATGGAGCCCGTGGAGGTACCGGCCGACTTCCGGCCGACCCACGTCGCGCCGACGGACGGTCTGGCGACCTGGGCGCATCCCGACTTCTCGGAGCCGAGCGCCCGGCTCGACCCGCTGCTGCCGGTCCGGGTCGCCGACGTCCGCGGGGACTGGGCCCGCGTCGTCTGCTCCAACGGCTGGACCGCCTGGGCCGACGGACGGATGCTGGTCCCCCTGCCGCAGCGCCCGCCGTCGGCGGGCCGGCAGCCGCTGAGCTTCGCGGCCGACCCGCGACCGCTGCTCCAGCGGCTGGAGCACGCGCTCACCCAGTACCGCGAGGCGGCCGAGGACCTCGCCGACGGCACCATCGACCTGGAGACCTTCCGGCACCTCACCCACGGCCTGCGGCTGGGCGCGGTGCTGGACGGCGAGGCGGGCTGGCTGCTCGACCTCGACGAGGGCCGCTGGTACTACTGCGACGGCCTGCGGCTGCGCACGCTGGCCACCACCGACCCGCCGTCGGCCTCGGGCGCGCGGTCCGCCTCCGACCCGGCGTCGCCGTCAGAGCCGCGGTCCGGTTCGGACCCCCGATCGGCCTCGGAGACGCGGTCCGACGTCGACCCGCCGTCCGCTCCGCTGACGGAGGCGTCCTCCGAACGCGCGGCTGAACCGCCGCGGCGAGGCACGGTCTGATGTCGACCGCCCCGGACCGTCCCATCCCTCCCGGTACCCCGTCGGGCCTGACCGGTCGCCGCATCGCCGGCTACCTGCTGGAGAACGAGCTCGGACGCGGCGGCATGGCCGTCGTCTACCGGGCGCGCGACCTGCGCCTGGAACGCACCGTCGCGATCAAGCTGCTCGCGCCGCAACTCGCGCTCGACGACACCTTCCGACGCCGCTTCGAGCACGAGTCGCGGGTGGCGGCCGCCATCGACCATCCGAACATCGTCCCCGTCTTCGAGGCCGGGGAGGCCGACGGGGTGCTGTACATCGCGATGCGCTACGTCCAGGGCCGCGACCTCGCCGCGCTGCTGGACCGCGTCCGGATGCTGCCGTCCGCGCAGGCGGTCCGGATCGCCACCCAGGTGGCCTCCGCGCTCGACGCCGCGCACGCCCACGAACTGGTCCACCGCGACGTCAAACCCGGCAACATCCTGCTCGCCGAGGGGACCGACCCCGACCACCCCGAGCACGTCTACCTCACCGACTTCGGCCTGACCAAGAAGACGCTCTCGCTCAGCGGCTTCACCACGGTGGGACAGTTCGTCGGCACCCTCGACTACGTGGCGCCCGAGCAAATCAGCGGTAAGCCGGTGGACGGGCGCTGCGACGTCTACAGCCTGGCCTGCGTCGCGTTCGAGATGCTCACCGGCGCTCCGCCGTTCCGCCGCGAGGACGACCTGGCGCTGCTCTGGGCGCACCAGTACGACACCCCGCCGCTGGCCAGCGAGCTGCGCCCGCAGCTGCCGGAGGCTGTCGACGCGGTGCTGGCCCGCGCGCTGGCCAAGACCCCCGGGGAGCGCTTCGACAGCTGCCTGGAGTTCGTCGCCGCCCTGCGCGTGGCCTCCACGGGTGCCACGGTGGGGCCCGCCCCGGAAGGGCACGCGCCCACGCAGGTGGTCACCGCGCCGCGCCGCCACGGATCGGGCATCGCTGAGCGGGCGGACGAGCGGTCGGACGAGCGGACCGGGGAACGGACCGGCGAGCGGACCGGCGAGCCGCGCGGCCGGCGGAGCGACGAGCGGACGGGTCCGCCGCCCTCCCCGCCGACCTGGGCCCGGCCGGTCTACGCGCCGGACGACTGACCACCTCCTGAACTGGCTGTTTGACGAACCGTCGGGCTTCCATCACTATTCCACTAACAGATTAGTGAAAGGGTGGTGCCGAGGTGATCGAGTACCGGATCGACCGGCGCTCCGGCGTCGCCACCTACCAGCAGATCGTCCAGCAGACCAAGCAGGCGCTGCGGCTCGGCCTCCTGCAGCCGGGAGACAAGCTCCCGACCGCGCGCGAGGTCGTCGAGGCCACCGCCATCAACCCGAACACCGTCCTCAAGGCCTACCGGGAGCTGGAGCGCGAGGGGCTGGTCGAGCCGCGACCGGGCCTCGGCACCTTCGTGCAGCGTTCGCTCGGCAACGCCGACGCGGCGGGCGACGCGGCGCTGCGGGCCGAGCTCGCCGCCTGGGTGGACCGGGCCTTCGCCGTGGGCCTGGACCGCGAGGACGTGACGGCGTTGACGACCGCCGTCCTGGACGCACGCGAACAACGGACGTCCGCCCCGGCCGACCAGGCCGGCGGCGGCAGGGAGGGGGCACGTTGAACGGGGAAGCACGCGTGGGGGACGAGGGGACGACGCCGGAGGCGGCGTTCGCCGCGAACGGGCTCGGCAGGCGCTACCGGCGCCGATGGGCGCTGCGCGACTGCGCCTTCGCGATACCGGCGGGGGCGGTCTGCGGTCTGGTCGGCCCGAACGGCTCCGGCAAGAGCACCCTGCTCACGCTCGGCGCGGGCCTGCGGCAGCCGACGGCCGGTGAGGTGCGCGTGCACGGCCTGCGGCCCGGCCTGGACCCGGAACTGCGCGAGCGGATCGGCTTCGTCGCCCAGGACAAGCCGCTCTACCCGCGCCTGACCGTCGCCGAGACCCTGCGGTTCGGCCGGGAGCTGAACCCGCGCTGGGACCAGGAACTCGCCCTCCAGGTCGTACAGCAGGGACGGCTCCCGCTCACCACACGCGTCGGCGAGCTCTCCGGCGGCCAGCGCACCCGCGTCGCGCTCGCGCTGGCCCTCGGCAAGCGGCCGGACGTGCTGCTGCTCGACGAGCCGATGTCCGACCTGGACCCGCTCTCCCGCCACCAGCTCATGGGCACCCTGATGGGCCAGGCCGCCGAGCACGGCACGACCGTGGTGATCTCCACGCACATCCTCAGCGAGCTCGACGGCGTGATCGACCACCTGCTCCTCGTCGACGGCGGGCAGGTGCGGCTGGCGGGCCCTGTCGAGGAGATCCTGGGCGCGCACCTCCTGCTGGACGGCGCGGAGGGCCTCCCGCTCGAACCGCACACGGTGCTGGAGGTCCGCCACACCGGCCGTGGCGTCTCCGCGCTCGTCCGACCGGACGGGCCCGTCGCGGAGGGCTGGCGGGCCGAGTCGCCCGATCTGGAGCAGTTGCTCCTCGCCTACCTGCGCTCGCCGGAGGCCGCCCCGCTCAACACCACCGTCCCCTCGACCCCGCTGGAGGTCGCCGCGTGAGCAGCGCCGTCCTTGCCACCCGCGAAACGTCCGCCGCCCCACGCAGCGGGCTCCGCCCGCGCGGCGTCACGTGGCTGACCTGGCGTCAGACGCGGGCCGCGCTGTTGGTCGTGACGCTCGGCTACGCCGCCGCGCTGGCCTACCTGCTGTACCAGCACCACCAGTTCGACGTGACGACCGTGCGACTCCGGGGTCTGCACTGCAGCACCGACACGCGGGACCCCGTCAGCGTCATCACCGCGAACTGCAACCTGGCGGCGCTGGCCGTGATGCAGGCGGCCAGCGGCGTTCACCGGCTGGCGACCGTCGCCCTCGCCGCGCCTGGGCTGCTGGGCGCGGTTCTCGCCGCGCAGCCGCTCGCCGTGGACCTCGAGCGCGGCCGTCACCGACTGCTGTGGAGCCAGTCCGTCTCCCCACGCCGCTGGTTCACGCAGCGCATGTTGCTTCCGGCCGCGATCCTGCTCGTGCTGAGCGCTGTGCTGTCCGTCGCGTTGCGCTGGGCCGTCCTCTGGACGCACCCCGCGCTGCCGATCGAGGACTGGAGTTTCGACAACGCCTCCGATGCCCTGGCGCCTGTCTATCCGCTGCTGACGCTGGCCGCCTTCGCCCTCGGTGCCGTCGTCGGCCTGCTGCTGCACCGGGTGATCGCGGCTCTCGGGATCACCCTGGCCCTCTACGGTGTTCTGCTCTACGGGATGGCGCAGGTGCGCCCCTACCTGGTCCCGCTGCACCGGAAGGTGGTCGGTCCAGGGGATCCCTGGCCGAGCGGCGACTGGGTGTACGACTCCGGCCCCGTGGTCCATGGCAAGGACTTCTCCTACAGCGCCTGCCCGGTCGCCACGGGCTGTGACAAGGAACCCAGTTGGATCCTCTACCACCCGCTCTCCCAGTTCGGGCCGATGCTGTGGGTCGAGACGGGCATGCTCGCCGCGCTGACGGCCGGTCTGGTCGCCCTCGCGTACCGGCGGCTGCTCGCGCTCACCCGCTGAGCGTGAGCGGGGGGAGCAAGGGCGTCCGGCCCGGGGACGTCGGACCGGACGTCGCGTATATTGAACAGCGTCCAGATCTGTGAACGCGTAGGGATGAAGGAACGCCCGATGGCGCAGCCGCCGAGCACCGCCGCAGCCGCCGGCGGCAACGTCAAGTCGGCCGTGCGGACCGTCGAACTCCTGGAGTTCTTCGCCGGCCGACCCGGGCTGCACAGCCTGGCCGAGGTGCAGGAGGCGCTCGGCTATCCCAAGAGCAGCCTGTACATGCTGCTGCGCACCCTTGTCGAGCTCGGCTGGGTCGAGACGGACGTCACCGGCACCCGCTACGGCATCGGCATGCGGGCGCTGCTGGTCGGCACCGCCTACATCGACGGCGACGAGGTGGTCGCGGCGACGCGTCCCGTCCTCGACCGCCTCGCCGACGAGACCACCGAGACCATCCACCTCGCGCGGCTCGACGGCACGGACGTCGTCTACCTCGCCACCCGCGCCTCCCAGCACTACCTGCGCCCCTTCACCCGCGTCGGCCGTCGCCTGCCCGCGTACGCGACCTCGCTGGGCAAGGCGCTGTTGGCCACGCACACCGACGAGGAGCTGGAACAGCTCCTCCCGGAGCGGCTGGAGCCGTTGACCGAGCACACGCTGACGACGCGTGCGGCACTGCTGGAGGAGCTGCGCGCGATCCGGGAGCGCGGCTACGCCACGGACCGCGAGGAGAACACCGTCGGCCTGTGCTGCTTCGCCGTCGACATCCCCTACCGGACGCCCTCGCGCGACGCGGTCAGCTGCAGTGTCCCGGTGGCCCGGCTGACCCCGGGCCGGGAGCAGATGATCCGTGACGCGCTCCTCGCCGCCCGCGAGCGGCTCGCGCTGGCGACGCGCCACCTGTAGCCCGCGCGCGGCTTCCCCGGTCGGGCCCGCGAGTTGCGCCGCTCCGGCACGTCCTCGGACTCCGGCCGGAGCGTGCGGCCGGTGCGGGCCCGGTCCCGCGCGATCCGGACGAGGCAGGCGACCCGGACGGCGTGCGTCGCCCTGGCGCGACGGGGATGCCGCCACGCCTCAGCGCAGTGCGGCTGTCGCCTTCCGCATGGCCTCCAGGTCGGTGGCGGAGGCCAGTCCCGGGTGGTAGAAGCGCAGTTCGGTCGCGCCCGCGTCGGTCAGGTCGGCGCACCAGGCGGTCAGGTCGGACGGGTCCGCGCCCAGGCCCTGGACCGCCGCCACCGTCGCGACGACGCGGCGGCCGTTCCCCGCGTACGCGCGGACCGCGTCGAGCGCGGCGTCGCTGCGGGTGGGGCAGAGCAGGACCGGCGCGTCGGCGAGGGCGTGGGCGGTTTCCGGCGGGAGGCCGGGGGAGGCGCCGCAGGCGAGTGGGTCGGGATGGGCGTGCAGGAGGACGGGGAGGTCCGGGCGTTCGGCCCGGACCGCGCTGACGGCGCGCTCGCGCAGGCGGGTGGCGATGGCGGTGCGCATGCGCGCGACCGCCCCGCTCTGCTCGTCCGGAAGGTGCGCGTCGTCCGCCGTGCCGGCGAAGACGGGGTCCAGTGCGGCTCGCACGTCCGCGCGCAGGCGCGCGGGATCGGCGCCCGCCTCGCGGTAGGCGTCCTGGCAGGCGGGACAGAAGCAGAGCGAGAACAGCAGCTTCGCGCTCGGCGGCAACAGGACGCCCGCGCTCTTGTCGTGGGCGTGCAGGTGGTCGAAGCCGTACCAGCCGCAGGACTCCAACTCCACCCCGGCCAGCCCGGGTTGGCTCGCCGCTTCGGCCGCCAGCGTGGCGCAGTGGCGCTGGACCTGCTCCTGGGCGATGCACAGGGCCCACGGATAGCGGTCGCCGTAGGCGTTGACGACGGTCGCCTCCGGCTCGCGCAGACCGAGGCCGTCGTTGTGCGCGAGGATCGTCCACGCGTAGACCTCGACCCCGGCGTCGTTCAGCGCCGTCACGGCCGGGCCGAAGGAGTGCCAGGACCACGCGGCCTCCACCGGGCGCAGGCGGTCCGCGCTGCTCCAGCGCGCGGGGTCGAGGGGGAAGTAGACGGCCGAGCGGTCCGCCGTCACGACCTTGTGGTGCGGGTGACGCGGCGTCAGGGCCCGCACGGCGTGGTAGGCCGCCGCGACGCAGGCGCGGCGGACGCCGAGGGCGGCCAGCCGGTCGGCCGCCGCCGGATCCCCGTCGACGTCCCAGGGGTACACGTACGCGCCGAGCTGCGGCCTGCGTGTCATGCCGACGCCTTTGGCGCCGGCGCCTGCGCCGTTCATGCCAGCGCCTCGCGCGTGCGCTCCAGCAGCGCGAGCAGCGCCGCGACATGGGCCGGGTCCGGCTCCGACAGCGGCGCGCGGACCTCGCCGACGGGGTGGCCGGCCGCCCGTGTCGCGGCCTTGACCAGGGAGACGGCGTAGCCGGGTCGTTGGCGGCGCAGTTCGACGTAGGGGCGCAGGAAGGTGTCGGTGAGCAGGGTGAGGGTGACCCTGTCGCCCTTCTCCAGGGCCCGGTGGAAGGCGAGGGCGAGGTCGGGTGCGAAGCAGAAGACGGCCGAGGAGTAGAGCGGGACGCCGATGGCGCGGTACGCCTGCTGGGTGGCCTCGGCGGTGGGCATGCCGTTGAAGAAGAGGAAGTCCTCGGCCCCGGCCGTGCGCACCGCGCTGACGATGCGCAGCATCAGGTCGAGGTCGCCGCGGCCGTCCTTGAAGCCGACGATGTTGGGCGCCTGGGCGAGCCGGGCGACGGTGTCCGGGGTGAAGGCCAACTGGTCGCGCTGGTAGAGGATCAGGTCGAGCGGGGTGGACTCGGCGAGCGCCGTGTAGTGGCGCAGCAGTCCGTCCTGGTCGGCGTCGACGCCGGTGGGCGGCAGCACGAGCAGCGCGTCCGCTCCGCAGGACTCGGCGGCGCGGGCGTACTCGCGGGCGAGCGCGGTGCCGTAGCCGGTGCCGCCGACGACGGGGACGCGGCCCGCGGTGGCGGCGACGGCGGTGCCGAGGACCTGGGCGTACTCGCTCGGCGCCAGCGCCGGGAACTCGCCGGTGCCGCAGGCCGCGAAGACGGCGCCGGGCCCGTCGGCCAGGCGGGCCTGGAGGTGGGTCCGGTAGCCGCCGGCGTCGAAGCGGCCCGCCGCGTCGAACGCCGTCACGGGGAAGAAGAGCAGGCCGTCGAGTCGGCGGGCGAGCGGCGGGGCGGGGTGCTCGGTCACGGGCGGGATCCCTCTCTCCGGCAACCATGTACGTGGATCGTGTGCATGGACGTGAACACGGTCGAGCGTAGGTCGCGCTCAGGTGCGGGTCAAGGATCCAGCGTTCGTGTATGTGAACGAGAGCCTCCCTTGTGAACGCGGCGGGCTTCTGTGAGCATGAACGGCACACGAGTCGACACCACGAGCCGACATCACGAGGAGACTCCGTGTCCCGGATTCTGATCACCGGCGCGGCGGGCGGCGTCGGAACCCTGCTGCGACCCCGCCTGGCCCGGCCCGGACGGACCCTGCGGCTGCTGGACATCGCCGAACTGACGCCGGGGGAGGGCGAGGAGGCGGTCCGCGCCTCCGTCACCGACCTGGACGCCACGACGCGGGCCTGCGCCGGCGTGGACGCCGTCGTCCACCTCGGCGGCATCTCGGTCGAGGCGCCCTGGGCGGACATCCTCGACGTCAACATCAACGGCACCTGGACCGTCTTCGAGGCCGCCCGGCGGGCCGGTGTGCCGCGCGTGGTCTTCGCCTCCTCCAACCACGCCGTCGGCTACCACACCCCGGACGAGTACCCGCTCGGCGCGGACGCCCCGCCGCTGCCCGACACCTACTACGGCGTCTCCAAGGTCGCGGGCGAGGCCCTCGGCGCGCTCTACCACCACCGCTACGGGCTGGACGTCGTCTGTGTCCGCATCCTCACCTGCTCCCCGGAACCGCCCGACCCGCGCGCGCTCGCCACCTGGCTCTCGCCCGACGACTGCGCCCGGCTGATGGAGGCGTGCCTGACCGCGCCCAGCCCCGGCTACCGGATCGTGCACGGCGTCTCCCGCAACACGCGCGGAGGGTGGGTCTCCCTGGAGGAGGCCGCCGAGCTCGGCTACACCCCGCAGGACGACGCCGAGACCCACGCGGAGGCGGTCCTCGCCGAGCACGGCGCCCCCGACCCCGACGACCCGGTCTTCGCCCACCTGGGCGGGTGCTTCACCTTCCACACCTTCGACGCCGACCGTTTGGGCGGCCCGGCCGAGGAGTGAGCACGCCTCCGAGGGCGGCGCGGAGTGGACGCCTCGTCAGGAACGGCCGGGCCGCTGTGCTCACGATGCCCGGTCTGTTCACTTTTTGAGACGGTTCGTCCCGCGGCATGGATGTCCTGCCATGCTGGCCGGGTGAGCACGGTCCTTGAAACCCTCGTCCCGCGCCCGGCTCGCGTCGCGACCGGGCCGACCCTGATCGCGACCGCCGTCCCCGGCGGCCGCCTGCTCGGCCGCCTCGCCGCGGTGCTGAGCGTGCACCCCGTCCAGGCCCTCGCGGTCCGGACCGAGCAGGCCGGACCGGCGATCGTCGAGATCACCGTCGCCGAGTCCCACCGGGCGCGGGTCCGCGCCAAGCTGCTGCGCATGGTCGACGTGCTGGACGTCGTCGACGGCGTCGCCGGCGCTGACGCCTGAGGTCCGCGACGCCCGGGGGGCCGCGTCGGCGGTGAAGGCGCATCCTGGAAGCATCTGTTCCGAGGAGGTGCCACACGTCATGACGCTCTTCATGGACGTCCACCGTGGGATGACCGGGATCACCGCCGACCAGCTGGCGGCGGCGCACCAGGCCGACCTCGCGATCGAGGCCGACGAACACGTCCACTTCAAGCAGGCATGGGCCGACCCCGAGTCGGGCACCGTCTACTGCCTGTCCGAGGCGCCCTCGATGGACGCCGTCAAGCGCATCCACGAACGCGCCGGCCACGCCGCCGACGAGATCCACCCGGTCTCGTTGACCGTCTGACCGCGTCCGACCACGTTCCGCCACGCCCCCGGCCGCGCGCCGGGGGCTTTCGCGCGCACCGACACCGGGCTCACCGGCTCGGCTTCAGCGCCGCGGGCGGCGGAACGGCAGCAGGGCCGGGACGCGGCGGCGGTAGTCGAGGTACCGGTCGCCGAACTCGGCGGCCATCAGGCCGTCCTCGACGCGGACACGGCGCAGCAGGAACGGCACGGCGACCGCGGTGACCGCCACCCACACGCCGAAGCCGTAGCCGAGCGTCGCGCCCACCACCAGGCCGAGGAGCCCGGTGTAGATGGGGTGCCGCACATAGGCGTACGGCCCGTTCGTGCGCAGCTCGTGGCCCTCCTGGACCAGTGGGACGCTCGCCCACATCGCGCCGAGCACCAGCCGCGCCCAGACCAGCAGCGCCGTCGACGTGACGGCGAGCGCCGCGCCGAGGATCCCGACCGCCGGGTTCCAGTCGTGCAGGTGGCGCCAGAACGGGCTGTGCGCGGGACCGGTCAGCACGATCACCACCGCGATCCCGACCGTCAGGGCGATCCGCGCCGGCAGCGAGGTGCGCAGTCCGCGCAGCCAGCCGCGTGCCCGCTCCCGGGAGCCGTGCGCGACCAGGCCGAACCAGAGCGCGCCCAGCAGCCAGGTGACGCCGAAGACCACGATGCAGCCGCTCACGACGCCCTGTACGGCTGTCTGCACTCCGCTCATGGCTCCAGCGTCGCCCCGGTCGTGACCCCTGGGCACCACCTGGGGGTGGAGATCCGGGTGGAGGGATGGAGAGGTTCGGGACGGTTTGGGCGGATCGTGTCACCGGGGTTTTCGGCACCGCAGTTGATCCGGTCACGATCCGGCAACTATGGTTCAGCTTCGAACCGTTGTGCAGTCGATCGTCCGACCGGACATCCACGACGGTTCCCGTCGAGTCTGTCGAGGACTTCGGGACGATCCGCGCAGGTCGCGCGGGGCGTGCGGAGGACGAGACGGAGCCGGGGACCCACGTCCCCCGGGGTGAATCGGCATCAGGGCGACTGCGACGCGTGCGTGCACGCGAGGTGGCCGTGAGGTGTCGTAGGGCGAGACTTCCGGCCCGAACCCGTCAGCTCACCCGGTAGACGGCCAGGAAGAAGGAGCCCGTCCAGGTGGCGTCCCACCGCCGTCCCGCCGCGCCCAGTCGCACCCGTACCCGAATATCCGCGCTCACCGTCGTCGCCGCCACCAGCGTCGGCCTCGCCACGCAGTCGGCGCAGGCGGCCCCGCAGCCCAGCACCTCCCAGCTGAAGTCGCAGCTCGACCAGCTCAACGGCCAGGCGGACAAGGCGATCGAGGCGTACAACCAGGCGCAGGCGCAGCAGCAGCAGCTCCAGCAGAAGGTCTCGATCCTCCAGGACGAGATCGCGCGGAACCAGGCGAAGGCGAACCAGCTCCTGGACAGCGTCGGCGCGATCGCCCAGAGCCAGTACGCCTCCGGCGCGGTCGACCCGACGGTTCAGCTGATGCTCACCAGCAACCCGGGGGAGTTCCTGCAGAAGGCCTCCTCCATGAACCAGCTGACGAGCAACGAGGCGTCCCAGCTGAACCAGCTCCAGGCCGAGGAGGACACCCTCGCCAAGGAGAAG
The DNA here is from genome assembly GCF_000787855.1 of Streptacidiphilus anmyonensis. GTDB lineage: Bacteria > Actinomycetota > Actinomycetes > Streptomycetales > Streptomycetaceae > Streptacidiphilus > Streptacidiphilus anmyonensis. The sequence continues at coordinate 191,211 of NZ_BBPQ01000003.1, forward strand.
GCCGAGGCCGAGCAGGAGCTCCAGGCCCTCCAGGCCCTCACGCAGAAGGCCCAGGCGCTGAAGAACTCGGCGGCGGCCAAGGTCAAGGCGACCCAGAAGCTGCTCGACTCCGCCACGGCGAGCCAGCGCACCGCCCTGGTCGGCGGCACCGGCAGCAACCTCCACTACGGCGGCGCGGCCGGCGACTCCATCGAGGCCGCGGCCTTCGCGGCCGCCCAGACCAAGATCGGCTCCCCCTACCACTGGGGCTCGACCGGTCCGAGCGAGTTCGACTGCTCCGGCTTCATGATGTGGTCCTACGAGCAGGCCGGCTACCAGCTCGGCCGCGACACCTACGCCCAGATGGGCGACGGCACCCCCGTCGCCTCCGTCTCCGACCTGCGCGTGGGCGACCTGGTCTTCTTCAACGGCGGCGAGCACGTGGGCATGTACGCCGGCAACGGCATCGTCCTGCACGCCCCGCACACGGGCGCGGTGGTGCGCTACGAGTCGATCTCGACGATCGGCTCGATCTACATGATGCGGCACATCTGAGCCGCGGGCAGCAGCATCGGGGCCCCTGCCCGGCGGACTGACCGCCGGTCAGGGGCCCCTCCCACGTGCCCGCCCAGCGGACGCAGGCCTGTGCGCCGGCGTTCTCGCGCTCGGAGCCAGGTACGAGAGGCCGCCCGTCCGCGGGCGGCCGGACGGGCGGAGCGGGCCTTCGGGGCGACGGTTGGCCCGGGAGGCCCAGGAGGCGGCTGCGGACGGCCCGGACCGACCAGGATCCGGAGGACCGGTAGCGGGAACCCGGCGCCGCGGCTACGGCCGCCAGTGCAGAGCGGACGCGTCGTCGTGACGCTTGCCGCGGAACGTGCCCTCCGGGAGCGCGAGTTCGGACTTGCGGACGGCGTCCACAAGGTGGTTCGGGCCGTCGGTGGCGAGGGCGTCGAGGAGTTCGGTCCAGGTCCAGCCGAAGCGGTCGACGAGCCGGGTGACGCCGTCGGAGAGCGCGGCGGCGTCGCGGACGTGGGTGAGCGGGAACGACGCCAGGACGGCGTGCTCCGCCGCGTCGGGGCGGGTGGAGGCGACCCAGAAGCCGCCGGGCGCGTTGCGCAGCGCGCTGACCGAGTCGCGGTCGTAGGCCGGGAGATGGTCGATGCGGTCGTCCGCGACGATGTCGACGTGGCCGTCGGCGGTGCGGACGACCACGGGGGAGTCCGCGAGGACCAGGCAGTCGAGGCGGTCGGCCACGGCGTCCGCGCGCAGCAGGGCGACCGTGCTGGACGGGCTCTCGGGGTTGCCGTGGTCGCACCGGGGATGCAGGTCGCGGGTGCGCAGGATGGCCTGCCGCAGCACCTCCTGGAGCGGCTCGTCCGGGTGCGCGAGCAGGAACGCGGCGACCTGGCCCGCCAGGCGGGAGACGAACCACCGGACGTCGTGGACGCAGCCGGTGGGCAGGCCGCTCGGGGTCGCGCCGTCCAGGACCAGTGCGAAGTCCGGTCCGGCGAGGACGAAGTCCTCGCAGGCCAACGCGTCCGGGCTCGGCTCGCAGCTGTAGCGGATCTCCACGGCTCTCCTCGGACTCGGCCCCGTGCGGGGCATATGCGACCTTCTCCGATCATGCCCCGAGTGGCCCCGGAGAAGCGTGAGGCTTCTCTACGCTGGCTGTCATGGAGCGTAATCCGGAGTCGGAGCCCGCGCTCGGCCCGCGGCGGCTGGCCCCGCCCGCCGCCGCGGCACTGCTGCGGCTGGCCGCCCGTGTGGAGCGCGACCTGCTGACGGCGGGGCTCAACGCCAAGCCCTACGAGGTGACCCCGTCCTCGCTGGCCGGGGTCGAGGTGGAGGTCGACGCCTTCGACGACGCCGTGGGCGGCGTCTGGCTCCACTGGAGAACCCACCCGTCCGTGCGGCCGGACGGCCCGGACTCCCTCTCCGTCCGCGTGGTGATGGCCGAGGCGCTGGTCCGCACACTCGCCGCCCTCGGCTACGCCGCCGAGCACGGCGACGACAGCCTGCGTCCCTTCGCCGTCCGCGTCCTGGCCGGGCCCGACGACTGAGCCCGGCCGGCCCGCGGGGCCGTCATGCGACCGGCGCCGGCGGTCGCAGTTCGCAGAAGCCGTCGGAACCGATGTTCAGCGCGTGGTTGCTGATGTTGTAGACGTGCTCGCTGGCCACCAACCAGACCAGGTCGCAGATCTGCCGCTCGCCGTAGTGCCGGGCCAGCCGTGCGAAGGTCTCAGGCCGGACGTGCCTCTCCTCGGCCACCTCGCGCACGTAGTCCAGCGCGGCGCGCTCGGCCTCGCTGAACAGCCCGCTGGTGCGGTACTCCGGCAGGGCGTCCAGCCGCTCCGCGCCGACCACCCGCTTGCGCAGCGCGTACCAGCGCGTCACGTCCTGGCAGAAGAGGCAGCCGTTGGCGTCGGCGACCGTCTCGCGGACCAGCACCACGGTCTCGGCGGGGAGGGTGAGCTTCCGGTCCAGCCGGTTGATCTTCGTGTAGAAGCCGAGGAAGGCGAACGGCATGCGCGCGCTGAACACCGTGAACGGCGTCGGCACCTTGCCGAACTGGCGGCGGCAGAAGGCGAACATCAGGCGCAGGGCGAGGCTGCGCGGCTTCTCGATCGGGGTGAGGAACGGCGTCGACATGGCGGGCCGCCTCCCTTTCGCTCGACGGGGTGGGGCGCCGGGTGCGGCACCCGGGCACGGCACGGGTCACTGCTATGACACCGCGCGCCCGGCCGGTGTGACGGGTACGCCGAATCCCGTGCCAGACTGGGCGCGATGGACGACGACACGTGGTTCGCGCAGCGGTTCGAGGAGCACCGGCCCCGGCTGCGGGCCGTGGCCTACCGGATGCTCGGCTCCTTCGCCGACGCCGAGGACGCCCTCCAGGACGCATGGCTGCGGATCAGCCGAGCCGACGTGCGCCCCGCGGCGATCGACAACCCCGCGGGCTGGCTGACCACGGTCGTCGGCCGGGTCTGCCTCAACGCGCTGCGCAGCCGGCGCACCCGCGCCGAGGAGCCCTGGGACGGTCACCTGCCCGACCCCGTCGTCGCCGACGACGGTCCGCCCACGCCGGAGGACGCCGCGCTGCTCTCCGACGACGTCGGCCTCGCCCTCCAGATCGTCCTCGACACGCTCTCGCCGGACGAGCGGCTGGCGTTCGTGCTGCACGACATGTTCGAGGTGCCGTTCCCGGAGATCGCCACCGTCCTGGAGCGCGAGGACGCCGCGACCCGCCAGCTCGCGAGCCGGGCGCGCAAGCGCGTCTCGACGACCCGGATCCCCGAGCAGCAGCGGGACGTCGCCCAGCAGCGCGAGGTGGTCGACGCCTTCTTCGCCGCGGCGCGCGAGGGTGACCTCGACGCGCTGGTGTCCGTGCTGCACCCGGACGTCGTGGCCAGGGCCGACTTCGGGGCGGCGCGGCCCGCGCTGGTGCGCGGCGCGCGGACGGTCGCCGAGAACGCCAGGATCGGCTACGTCCCGGCGGCGGAGCTGCGGCCGGTGCTGGTCAACGGCGCCGCCGCCGCGCTGGTCGTGCGCGGCGGACGGCCCACGAACATCATGGCGTTCACCGTCGTCGACGGCCTCATCACGGCCCTCGACATCTACGGCGACCCGGACCGGGTCCGCGAACTCGCCGCGCCCGTGCTGTCCTGACGCCGGATCGGCGGGGTGTCGGTGCTGCCCGTCAGTTCTGGCGCAGCGGCGGCATCGGCACGGGGGCGCCGTAGGTGGAGGACCCGACGCCGACGCCGCCCTGGCAGCTGTCGGGCGGGTCGGTGGTGACGCCCTTGGTCGAGGGCGTCTCCGCCGCCCAGAACATGTAGCCGAGCATGCCGGGGGTGGCGCCCGCCCCGGCGGGGGCCGCGCTCTGGACCCACGAGCCGGTGCTGTCCTCCACCGAGGTCGAGAAGCTGGTGCACTCGGGCCGGACCGAGGAGCCCTCGGCGATGTAGAGGCTGCCGGTGAACTTGGCCGGGGCCAGCGGCGGGATCGGCGGGTTGTAGGTGGGCTTGCCGGTCAGGTGCTCCTGCCAGTTGGACTCGGCCGAGGAGGCGTTCGGCTGCTTGCTCGGCACCATGGCGTTGGCGTAGTCGAGCACGGGGCTGCCGGTGGTCAGCCAGTTCGCGGTCGCGTACTGGGTGAGGCCGACCAGCCAGCGGTCGCCCGCGGCGAGGTCGATGGTGAGCCGCGCGGTCGGGTCCGCGCCGGTGGCGTCGTAGGGGTGGACCGCACGGTAGGCGGAGACGAAGGACTGGAGACCCGTCAGGTTCGGGCTGGAGGAGTTCTCGTAGTCGATCTCGATGCCGACGCCGAGCTGCGTCGCGAGCGCCGCGGCCTTCTGCCCGAGCAGGGTGGGGTTCTGCGCGAGGGCGGTGTCCCAGTCGTTGACGTAGGTGATGCCGCCGATCGAGAGCATCACGCGGATGCCGTGGCTGGTGAAGTAGTCGACGATCGCCTGGGTCATCCCGTTCGGGACGCCGTTGGTGTCGCCGGCGTCTGTGGTGCCGTCCAGCAGGCGCAGCGGGTTGACGAAGCTCAGCACGACGAGGTTGACGGAGGGGTGGCCGTCGCCCCGGTCGATCAGCCAGTGGTTCTTCTGGTCGAAGTCCGTCATGTCGCGGACCGTCGCCCAGGTGCAGGCGTCGTCGGAGCAGTGCCAGGCGCCGTACACCTGGATGGGGCTGGTGGCTGCTGCGGCCCCGCCCGCGGCAGCGGTCCTCGGGGCGGCTTGCCCCGGGACGGCGCCGCCGAGGGCGGCGGCCGCGAGGGCGAGGGTTCCGGCGGCGAGCAGGGTGGGGGTTCTGCCAACGTGCATGCGCATCCACGCCTCCCGGCGAAGAGGGCTCGACAGGTCGCCCCAAGGGTGGTGACGCGCACCAGGCCTGTCAATGGTACGGACCAATCCCTGCCCGGGTGGAGGTCGACCGAGCTGCGGACTGCATTTTCAGTCAGTCTCTTCGTCGGCGACCGATCACACGTGTAAGGTGCCGGATTATGGCCGACCGTAGAACGACGATGCTGGAAGCGGCCGCCCGGGTCATCGCCCGGCGGGGGGTCCGCGGGCTGCGGGTGGAGGAGCTCGCCGCGGAGGCCGGGGTCTCCACCGCGCTGATCTACTACCACTTCAAGAACCGTCAGGGCATCCTGCGGGCCACCCTGGACTTCATCAACGACCGGGCCGGCGTCTACACCACCGACCGCGATCCGGACGCCCCGCCGCTCGACGCGCGCGGCGAGTTGGAGCAGACCCTCCTGCTCGAACTCCAGGACAGCCCCCAGGTGCGGGAGAACAGCACCGCCTGGGGGGAGCTGCGCGCGAGCGCGGTCTTCGACCCCGACCTGCGGGAGGACCTGGCCCGCGCCACGCTCGTCTGGGACCAGGAGATCGCCGAACTGCTGGGCAAGGTGCACCCGACGGCCGGAGCCGGCGCCCTGGCGCAGGCGGCGGAGCGGCTGACGGCCCTGCTGGAGGGGCTCAGCACGCGGTGGCTCAGCGGCAGCCTCCCGCTCTCCCACGCCAGGACGCTCATGGCGGAGGCGATCGAGGTGGAGCTGTCCCGGCTGAGCCGGGCGGTCTGACCCGGCCCGGATTCCCCCGACCTCGTTCGACCTCGGTCGACCTCGCTCAGGACTGGGCCGGGGTGCCGGGCTGGTCGTGGGTGGAGCAGTGGATGCCGCCGCCGCCCGAGGCGATGTTGTCGATGTTCAGGGCGACGACGTCGCGGTTCGGGAAGTGGTCGCGCATGATCTGCTGGGCGTTGGCGTCCGCGTCCCCGTCGCCGAACTTGGGGATGAACACCGCCCCGTTGGCGACGAAGAAGTTGATGTAGGAGGAGACGAAGGCGTCGCCCCGCCCGGTGATCCTGTCCGGGTCGGGCTCCTGGACCTCGATGACCTGCAGCGGCTTCCCGCGCGCGTCGGTGGCCTGGCTCAGGACGTCCTTGGCCTGGGCCGCCGCCTCGGACCACACGTCGGCCGGGGCGCCGGGGAAGGGCTTGTCGAGCAGGACGACGCCGGGGCCGGCGAAGCGGACCAGGCAGTCGACGTGGGCGTCGGTGATGTCCTTGCCCTTGACGCCCTTGAGCCAGATCACCTTCGTCACGCCGAGGGCCTTCATCAGCTCGGCCTCGATGTCGTCGCGGCTCATGTCCGGGTTGCGGTTGTCGTTGACCACCGAGCTCTCGGTGACGAGCAGGGTGCCCCGGCCGTCGGTCTCGAACGCGCCCCCCTCCGCGACGACCGGGGTCTGGATGCGCGGTATCCCGTACTTGGTGAGCAGGGCCGCGGCGAGGGCCGAGTCGTCGCCGTGCTCCTTCTGCTTCCCGCCCCAGCCGTTGAAGTTGAAGTCGACGCCCTTGAGCGTGCCGCCATCGTGGACGAAGACGGGGACGGTGTCGCGGGCCCACAGGTCGTCCACCGCCAGCGGCACGACCTCGACGCTGTTGCCGACCGCCGTCTGCGCGTCGTCGGCCTGCTCGGGACGGGCGAACATCACCACCGGCTCGTAGCCCGCGACCGCGCGGGCCAGCCGCGTGATGTCGGAGCGCACGCCGGGGAGCTGGTCGCCCCAGACGTTCGTGGACGCGGGCCAGCTCATGAAGGTCCGTGCGTGCGACTCCCACTCGGCGCCGAAGACCCGGCCGCCGGTCCCGCCGGTCCCGCCGGTCCCGCCCGTGGACGCGGTCGCCGAACTCATGCCGCCGGCCTGGCCGCTGCCGCGCGAGGCCGAGGAGGAGCAGGCGGCGGTTCCGAAGGCGAGCAGGCCGAGCCCCGCGAGGGACTGCAGCATCATGCGTCGGGACATGGCAGAGGTCATGGATCAGCACTCCTGGGCAGGGCAGGGCAGAGCAGGAAGGAGGAAGAAGGGAAGGGCCGGGCGTCAGGCGCGGGGCTGCTGCATGGTCGAGCAGTGGATGCCGCCCCCGCCGGCCATCAGCCGGTCGACGTCCAGCTGGACGACCTCGCGGCCGGGGAAGGCGGCGGCCAGGGCCTGCCGGGCCTCCTCGTCCTTCACCACGTCGCCGAACTGGGCCGTGACGACACCGCCGTTGACGAGGTGGAAGTTCAGGTAGGAGTCCACGAAGGTGGACTTGCGTGAGCGCACCCGCTCCGGGCCGTCGACGCGGATCACCTGGAGGCGGCGTCCCCGGGCGTCGACGGCACTCTCCAGGAGCGCCAACTGCTCGCGGGCGTCGCGCGCCCACACGTCGTGCCGGTCGGCGGGCGGCACCTGGACCATGACGACGCCGGGCCGCACGAAGCGGGAGGTCACGTCGATGTGGTCGTCGGTGATGTCGCGGCCCTTGACGCCCCGGACCCAGATCATGCGGTCGGCCCCGTAGGCGTCCAGCACCGCCCGCTCGATCTCGTCGCGGCTCATGCCGCGGTTGCGGTTGCGGTTGACCAGGCTGCTCTCGGTGGCCATCACGGTGCCGTCGCCGTCGGTCTCGACCGCCCCCGCCTCGCCGACGAACGCGGCCGCCTCGAACGGCAGGCCCTCGCGGGCGGCGACCGCGCGGGCCACGGCGGCGTCCCGGTCGTGGGCCTGCTTGCGGCCCCAGCCGTTGAAGTTCAGGCCGACCGCGTCGAGGGAGCCCCGCGGGGTCCGGCGGAAGGCGGCGCAGGTGTCGCGCATCCACAGGTCGTCGGTCGGGATGGAGCTGATCACCTCGACCCGGTCGCCGCACAGGGCGCGGGCGGCGACGGCGGCGCGCTCGTCCGGGGCGCACAGCGTCACCGGTTCGAAGCGGGCGACGGTCCGCGCGATCAGCGCGATGTCCTGCTGGACGCCGTCCAGTTGCCTGCCCCAGACGGAGCGCGAGGCGGGCCAGGACATCCAGGTGCGGGCGTGCGGCACGTCGTCGGCCTCGACGCGCGCCCGCGGCCCCGCCGGGATCGTCTCCTCGGGCTGCTGCGGCGCGCCGAAGAGGCGGCCGAACAGGGAGCGCGGGTCGTTCATGGGGGCCTCCGGACGTTCGACGACAGTCCCACAGTGGCATCGACTGAAAATTCAGTCAAGCGAGCCCCTCGCCCACTCGGCCGAAGTCCGACAAGAGGGCCACGCCGTCCGGACATAGGGTCCGAAGAGCAGCGACACGATGAAGCAGCACGACGGGACGCCGTCGGGACGCCGTCGAACGGGGCAGCCATGCACCACTCCAGCCTGACCCGCCGGACCCTCCTGCGCACCGGGGCCGGGCTCGCCGCCGCTGTCGTCCTGGCCGGGTGCAGCTCCAGTGGCGCGGACTCCGGCGCCTCCGACTCGGGCTCGTCCGGCCCAGGGGGCGGCGGCACGGACGCGCCCGGCGCGGCCGCCCAGGGCGCGTCCGCCTCCGGCTACGCGATGCCCGCCGAGCAGTTGGAGCACGAACGCACCTTCATGGCCTGGCCCGCCCTCGCCGAGGTCTGGGGCGACCAGCTCCCCGACGTCCGCACCGACATCGCCAACCTGGCCCGCGCCATCGCCCAGTACGAGCCCGTCGTGCTCATGGCCCGGCCTGACCAGGCCGACCAGGCGCAGCAGCAGGTCGGCAACAGCGTCGAGGTGATCGCGCTCCAGGTCGACGACCTGTGGGCGCGCGACACCGGCCCCACCTTCGTCACCGGACCGTCCGGACTCGCCGGGGTCGACCTGAACTTCAACGGCTGGGGCGGAAAGCAGACCCACGCCGACGACGCCCACGTGGCCGCGAACCTGCTGGCCCACTACGGGATCCGGCGCATCCAGGCCCCGATCACCGGCGAGGGCGGCGCGATCGAGGTGGACGGCGACGGCACCCTCATGGCGACCGAGAGCTCCCTGGTCAACGCCAACCGCAACCCGGGCCGCAACCGCGACGAGATCGAGGCCGACCTGAAGTCCCTGTTCGGCGTGAGCAAGGTCATCTGGTTCCAGGGCGTCGCCGGCAAGGACATCACCGACTGCCATGTCGACGCCCTGGCCCGTTTCGTCACCCCCGGCGTCGTCGCCCTCCAGCGCCCCGGCCCCGGCGCTCCGCCCGACATCTGGTCCGCCGCCTCCGACCAGGCCCTCTCCGTCCTCCGGCAGGCCACGGACGCGCGGGGCCGCTCGCTGCGCGTCGTGGAGATCACCGATCCGGACCTCGACCAGATCCCGGGCGCGGGGCAGGACTTCCTCGCCACCTACCTCAACTTCTACGTCTGCAACGGCGCCGTGATCGTGCCCCGCTTCGGTGACCGGCAGGCCGACGACAAGGCCGTCGCCACCCTGCGCGACCTGCACCCCGACCGCGACGTCGTCCAGGTGTCCATCAACGCCATCGCCTCCGGGGGCGGCGGCATCCACTGCTCCACCCAGCAGCAGCCCACGACGGGCGCGGCGTCCTCGTGAGGCTGCCGCGCCGCCGCAGGATCCCGCGGTACGTCCTGGTGCTGGCCCTGGTCGCCGTGCTCTGCGGCACCGGCATCGGCCTCTACCTCAACGAGCGCAACAGCCGCCAGCAGGTCAGCGTCGTGGGCAACCCCACCGCCGAGGACTGGATCGAACTCGACGTCACCGCCCAGGGCGTGGACACCTCCGCCCTGGAGCTGTCGCTCTCCGTCGTCGCCATCCCGCACGGGAGCCTCGCCGCGGAGCCGGACTCCCTGGTCTTCACCCGTGACGTCGAGATCACCTCCGTGGGCCTGACGACGTCGTCCTTCCACACCACGCCGGGAGACGTCGCCCCGCTCCAGGTCGTCACGGCCGGGCTCAACAACGGCACTCCCACCGACTATCCGTTCGACCACTACGACGTCTCCGCCGGCTGGGTGGCCACCGACCAGGGGCGGCCCGTCCCGCTGTCGCTCACCTACACCGACTCCGACCCGTTCTTCCTGGTCCGCCCCACCAAGTCGGCCGCCGGCGGCACCGTCGCGCGGTTGGACGCGCGGGCCGGGCGGACCCGGGCCACCTTCATTCTGGCCTGGTTCATGATGGCGGCCATGTGGGCGCTGGCCCTCGCCGTCCTCGGCGGCGCGGAGGTCCTCGCCCGCAAGCGCCAGGGGGTGGTCTGGCCGGCGCTGGGCTGGATGGCGGCCACCCTGTTCGCCCTGGTCGGGCTGCGCAACGCCGCGCCCGGAGGGCCGCCCATCGGCTCGTTGATGGACTACGTCGCCTTCTTCTGGGCCGAGGGCATCATCGCCGCCAGCCTGGCCGTCACGGTCGCCCTCGCCGTCCGCAACGAGCGCCGCGACATGGCCGCCGACGGAAGCCGGTAACGACGCGCGGAGCCGAACGCGCGGCGGCCGCAGATGAACTGAGGGGTTCTCGGGCGTCCCGCGCGTTTCCCTGCCGGTTGCCGACTGTGCAACCGGCCGACCTGTTCCGACACGCCCACGAGGGCCCACAATCGAGTGCCCGAGCATTGGGCTAGCCCAATAGTCCGGCAGTCCAACACCCCGGCAGCCCCAACAGCCCGACAGCCCACGCGCAGCTCCATGCAGGTCCCGTCATGCGCCCCCCTCCGTCAGAAGGACGCCCGCGATGAGACGATCCGCCCCGCCGTCGCCCACCACCGCACGACGCACGTCCCGGCCACGCCCGGCGACCCTCGCCGCCGCCGCGCTGACCGCGCTGGCCGCCGCCGTCACGCCCGCCCTCGTCGGGCCCGCCCAGTCCGCCTCGGCCGCCACCCAGAGCGCGAACCTGCTGCTCAACGGCAACGCCGAGACCTCGCAGTGCAGTCCGGGCGGCTGGGAGGAGACCACCGTCCCCGGCTGGCAGATCACCTCCGGCGACCCGGTCGTCAACTGCTACGGCGTGCCCACCGGCGCCTCCACCAGCACGCCGGGCTCGCCGACCAAGGGCACCGCCTACTTCCAGGGCGGCTCGCGCGGCTCCTCCGAGATGACGCAGGCCACCGACGTCTCCTCGGCCGCCACCGCGATCGACGCGGGCGGCGTCCACGCCACCCTCTCCGCCTGGCTCGGCGGCGTCAGCAGCTACAACGACGCCGCCGCGGTCACCATCACCTACCGCAACGCCGCCGGCGCCTCGCTCGGCACCGCCTCGATCGGCCCGGTGCTCGCCGCCGACCGCGGCAGCACCACCGAGTTCCTCCAGCGCAGCACCACCGCGGCCGTGCCCGCGGGGACCCGCTCCATCCTCACCACCGTCGACTTCACCATGACCGGCACCCAGAACGACGGCATGGCCGACGACCTGTCCCTCACCCTGGACACCCCGACCACCGCACCGACGCTGAACGTGCCCGCGTCGACGGTGCCCGGGTACGACCACGTCTTCGTCGTGATGATGGAGAACAACAACTACTCCGCGTCCTCCAACACCGCCGACGGCGGCGCGGGCATCATCGGCAACTCCAGCGCGCCCTACATCAACAACACCCTGGTGCCGATGGGCTCGCTGCTGACCAACTACCACGCCAACACGCACAGTTCCGACCCGAACTACGAGGCCATCGCGTTCGGCAACTCCTACGGGCGCAGCAACAACAGCAACCCCGGCGCCGACTGCATCACCAACACCGCCTGCGCGGCGACCAACAACGGCCTCAACGACAACCTCGACGCGGCCGGCAAGAGCTGGAAGCAGTACGTCCAGAGCCAGACCAGCAACTGCCAGACCGGCAACAGCGGCAACTACGAGTCCGACGACGTCCCGTTCTACTACGACCCCAAGATGCAGAGCGACAACGCCTACTGCCAGGCGCACTGGCAGCCGCTGCCGCAGCTGCTGAACACCGACCTCAAGTCGACGTCCACCACTCCGGCCTTCGTCTGGGCCGACGCCGACTCCTGCAACGACATGGAGGGCTGCGGCATCGCCGCCGGCGACACCTGGCTCAGCCAGACGCTGCCGACCCTCTTCGCCTCCCCGGCCTGGACCCAGCAGAAGTCCCTGCTGGTCCTCACCTGGGACGAGGACGGCAGTGGCGGCCCCGGCGGCTTCGGCCCCGGCCAGAGCAACCAGGTCGCCACGATCGTGATCGGCTCGCAGGGCACGGTGAAGGCCGGCTACCAGGACGCCACCCGCTACGACCACTACAGCACCGCCCGCGTCATCGAGGGCGCGCTCGGCCTGCCGAGCATGACCAACAACGACAAGTGGGCCACCCCGTACAACGAGGTCTTCACCGGCGCCCAGTCGGGCGGCAACACGGTGACGGTCACCAACCCCGGCAGCCAGACCGCGACCGCGGGCACGGCGATCTCCTCGCTCCAGCTCGCCGGCAGCGACTCGGCGTCCGGGCAGACCCTCAGCTGGTCGGCCACCGGCCTGCCCGCCGGACTGTCCGTCAGCAGCTCCGGCGCGATCACCGGGACGCCGACCACGGCAGGCACCTACCAGGTGACCGCCACCGCGACCGACGGCACCGGCGCGTCCGGCTCGGCGGGCTTCACCTGGACGGTCGCCGCCTCCGGCACGGCGTTCCAGCTGCCGATCGCCAACCCGGGCGCGGAGACCGGCTCCTGCGGCAGCGGCACCGGCGGCTACCCGGCGCAGGCCTGGACCGCCACCTCCAACCTGCCGCAGCAGGTCTGCTACGGCGCGCCGTCCTACCCGACCACCGCCCAGGGCCCGAAGGCCCCGGCGACCCCCGGCAACGCCTTCTTCGACGGCGGCCCCTACGCGTCCTCGCAGATGACGCAGACGGTCGACGTCAGCAGCCAGGCCGCGCAGATCGCGACCGGCACCCTGCCCTACAACCTCTCGGGCTGGATCGGCGGCTACAGCAGCCAGGGTGACAAGGCCGGCGTCGTGGCGACGTTCCTGAACGCCTCCGGCACCTCCCTCGGCACCGCCACCCTGGCCCCCGTCACGGCGGCGCAGCGCAGCAACCAGACGGAGCTGCTCCTGGAGCAGGCCACCGGCACCGTCCCGCAGGGCACGACGTCGGTGAAGTTCACCGTCTCCTTCACCCGCTCGGCCGGGACCGACGACGACGGCTACGTCGACGACCTCGGCATGACGTTCGGCAGCTGACGCGCCCGGCGCCGCTGCGGCGTCGCTCCACGGGAGGGGCGGCGGCCGGCCTTCGGGCC
>NZ_BBPQ01000003.1:204448-222628 GCF_000787855.1 Streptacidiphilus anmyonensis
GGGCGGCGGCCGGCCTTCGGGCCGACCGCCGCCCCCTCCCGCTCGTCTCGTCCCGCCGCCTACGTTCCGGCGACCCAGCCCGGCGCAGCGGGCAGCACCTGCTCGGCGATCCGCAGGAGCGACGCGGCGTCGGGCGTCGTGCCGTCCTGACGCCAGATCGCCAGCTCGAAGCTGCCGCCGCCGTCCTTGGCCGACTTCGCCACGACCAGATGCCGGGCGACGCCCCCCGTGCCGCTGCCGCCGCCGGTTCCGCCGCCGCTCTGGCCGCCGCCGAACGTGATCTCCAACGTGTGGTCCGAGTACGTCAGCGCCGCATGGCCCAGCACCGTGGTGGGCTGGACCGAGTCCGTCACGTCGGCGAGCGCCTGGACCGAGACGTCCTGGTTGTCGGTCAGCCGCACGTTGTACGTCCCGAGCTGCACCTCCGCCGCGGCGTCGCTCTCCTTCGTCCCGTCGGGGTAGGTGAACGTGCTCCCGGCGGACTGCGCCAGCACGACGTGCTCGCTCGGTGCGCCGATCAGGACCGGCAGGTCGGGCCGGTTGAGGGCGGCGCACAGGGCCGGGTACTCCGCCGCGTCGGACGACTTGCGCGCCTGGCAGCCCGCCGGCTTGCCCGCGTCCGTCCCGTCCGCCGGCTTGCGGAACGTGCCCAGTCCCCACATCGCGCCGAGCGCGACCGCGACCAACCCCATCGCCGCCGCCACCTGGAGCCCCACGTTGGGGCCCTTCGCGGGTCTCTCCCCGCCGTCGGTCAACTCGTCGACCATCTGTTCATCCCCCCTGGTCACAGCCGTCTGCACCGTGTGCAGGCGGCGTGATCTTAGCCCACCCGGGGGATGCGGGCGGTGAGGGGTCGTCAGGGCTCGGGCCGGCAATGGTTCGCGTGCGCAGGGATCATCGCTCTGATGGCGCAACCGTTCGCGCTTCGCATCTCAGATCTGAGATAGTGTGACCTGCGTGACTGAAGACTATCTCGTGCGCATCGGCAAGCTCATCCGTACCGCCCGGCAGCACAAGGGCCTGACCCAGGCCGAGCTGGCAGAGGCGCTGACCACCAGTCAGAGCGCCGTCAACCGGATGGAGCGCGGTCAGCAGAATCTCAGCCTTGAGATGATCGCTCGAATCGGTGAGGCGCTCGACAGCGAGATCGTCTCCCTCGGGTACGCCGGTCCGATGCACCTGCGGGTCACCGGCGGGCGGCGCCTCACCGGCGCGATCGACGTGCGCAGCAGCAAGAACGCGGGCGTCGCGCTGCTGTGCGCGTCCCTGCTCACCACCGGTCGCACGACGCTGCGGCAGGTCGCGCGCATCGAAGAGATCTACCGCATCCTCGAGGTCCTGACCAGCATCGGCGTCAAGGCCCGCTGGATCAACAACGGCAACGACCTCGAGCTCACCCCGCCGGCCCGGCTCGACCTCGACGCCATGGACGCCGACGCGGCGCGCCGCACCCGCAGCGTGCTGATGCTGCTGGGTCCGCTGATGCACCTGGAGTCGCACTTCAAGCTCCCCTACGCGGGCGGCTGCGATCTCGGCACCCGCACCGTCGGCCCGCACCTGGCCGCACTGCGCCAGTTCGGCCTGCGGGTCAACGCCACCGACGGCCACTACCACGCCGACGTCGAGCCCGGCGTCACGCCCAGCCGCGCCATCGTGCTGACCGAGCGCGGCGACACCGTCACCGAGAACGTGCTGCTGGCGGCGGCGCGCAACCCCGGCGTCACCGTCATCCGCAACGCCAGCCCGAACTACATGGTCCAGGACCTGTGCTTCTACCTGGAGCGGCTCGGCGTCAAGGTCGAGGGCATCGGCACCACCACGCTGACCGTCTACGGCGTGGAGAAGATCGACTGCGACGTGGACTACGCGCCCGCCGAGGACCCGGTCGAGGCGATGAGCCTGCTGGCCGCCGCCGTGGTCACCTCCTCGGAGCTGACGATCCGCCGGGTGCCGATCGAGTTCCTGGAGATCGAGCTCTCCGTGCTGGAGGAGATGGGCCTCGACTACGACCGCAGCGAGGAGTACCTGGCCCGCAACGGCCGCACCCGCCTCACCGACCTGACGGTCCGCCCCTCCAAGCTGACCGCGCCCGCGGACAAGATCCACCCGATGCCGTTCCCCGGCATCAACATCGACAACGTCCCGTTCTTCGCGGCCATCGCGGCGGCGGCGCACGGCGACACGCTGATCCACGACTGGGTCTACGACAACCGCGCGATCTACCTCACCGAGCTCAACCGCCTCGGCGCCAACGTCAAGCTCCTCGACCCGCACCGCGTCCTCGTCCAGGGCCCCACGACCCGCTGGCGCGCCGCCGAGATGATGTGCCCGCCCGCCCTGCGTCCCGCCGTGGTCGTCCTGCTGGCGATGCTCGCCGCGGAGGGCACCTCGGTGCTGCGCAACGTCTACGTGATCAACCGCGGCTACGAGGACCTCGCCGAACGCCTCAACTCCATCGGCGCCCGGATCGAGACCTTCCGCGACATCTGAGACACCCGGCGGCCGAGGGCCACCTGCCCCGAACCCGGGCAACGGCACACGCGTCTGCCCGGGGCCGGGGCCGGCATCAGGTGAGCCGACGCCGGCCATGACAGGTAGCGCGCCTCGCTGCGAGCGGAGCAGCAGGACCAGTCACCCGTTCGAGCGATCCCGCGGCCGATGGCCAGTGCGGAAGACTGACCCGGTGACCACGAACGAGCGCCGAACCGGAAAGCCCGTCACGAGCCTCTAGCCATGGACGAACCTCTGGAGCGCTGGGCCGCGCGGCGCGATGCGCGTAGGCGCCCCGTCGGCGTGCGGTGCGCGATGCCGCTCGAAGGCGGTCCCGCTCGCGCCGCGCACACCCGCCCTGCCGCCCGCTGGCTGCTCTTCGAGTGGGACGGCTACCAGTGGGTGGCCCAGGGCGTCGCCGACGACTACGCCGCCTCCCGCCGCTACCTGGCCCGGATCGAGGGCGACGGCGTGGTGCGGGCCCTTCCGACCACCAAGGCTGTACCGATGCGCGGCACCGGCCGCCATCGCAGACCTGCGGAGGACCAGTGACCGAGTGGGACACCATCGCGCGGTGCCAGCAGCGCTTGCGGGAGACGACACCGCTCCCTGCGGACCAGCACCTGATGCTGCGCGTCGTGAAGATCCAGGAGGAGGCCGGGGAGGTGGCTGACGCCTTCCTCGGAATGATCGGCGGAACGCCCCGCAAGGGCGTGTGCAAGACGAAGCAGGATCTCCAGGCCGAGGTCTGCGACGTGATCGCCACCGCGATGGTGGCGCTCTACGAGCTCGCAGGCCCGGACGCCGAGAGGATCTTCGCCGCTCACATCGACGGGTGGGGAACTCCGGAGGGAGCACGCTGATGCAGGAGCAGCCGCACCACGGGAGCCCTGAGGACTACTGGGACACCTTTTGGCCCGCGGCCGGTGAGGACACCGGAGGAGTGCCCGACGTGTCCCGCATGCGCTGGACGCAGTATCCGTTCCACGGCCCCGGCGCGGAGTTCCTGGGGGAACCGAAGACGGCGTTGGAGATCGGGTCGGCTTCCTGCGTCGCGGGGGTCGCCCTGGCCCGGACCGGGGTCGACGTCACGTGCGTGGACTTCTCTCCGCACCAGATGGAGCGGGCGCGCGGGTGGTGGAGCGACGAGCCGAACGTGACGCTCGTGGAGGCCGATGTCCTGCACTACCTTGCGCGGACCGATCAGCGGTGGGACTGCGTCTTCTCGAACTGGGGCGCGGCGTTCTTCATCGACCCCGAGATCCTTCTCCCACTGGTGCTCCCGCGCCTCAACCCCGGCGGTCTCTTCGCGTTCTCCCATGTGGAGCCTCTCGCGCCATGCTTCGGACCACAGATCAAGTACGGCAACGGGTACCGGGGCGAGAAGCTCGCGATCGTCCGCTGGATGCCGAGCAACGAGCAGTGGACGGAGCTGCTGGACCGCCACGGGTTCGCGAATGTCGAGGTGACGACGCTCCCCGGGAAGGAGGCGGGTTGGGTCGGGACGACGCTGGGACGCGCGTACGCGCGTTGACAGGGCGCGGCCGCGCCACCTGCCGGGATGGTCGATGGGATCGAAGCTCGGCGCGATCAGGGGCTGACCGGACGAGCGGGTCGTCCCTCCCTCTGACGTCTCTCAGGCCGGCTCGTCCGCCGTCCACTCGACCGCTGGGGGCGCCACCCGACCGCACACGGGGTGGCCCTTGGCGTCGGTGAGGGCGAGGCGGGCGACGAGGGCGCCGCGGCGGCGGGCCTCGGCCAGGACCGGCGGGGGGACCTGGGCCAGCATCAGCTTGGCGCGCCGGAACATCCGGGCCGTCTCCTCCTCGGGGTGGCGGCCGGTCCAGGAGAGGTACACGAACCGTCCGCCCAGGCGGTTCTGGACGTACGGGCCGCGCAGTTCGCCGTCCGGGGTGAAGGTGCAGTCGAACGCCCAGCGGGCGGTCGCGGCGTCGCCGGGCTGCGGGGCGAGCAACTCGGCGGGCCGGTCCTTGCGCTGGACGGCGACCTCGATCCCGCTCACGCCGGGGAAGTCCGGCCCCGGGGCGCAGTCGCTGCCGGGGAGGGTGTGGGCTTCGATCCGCAGTTGCATGTTCTGCATGTTCTGCATCGTGCCACCGCCCACCGACATCGCTGTGTCAGCGGCGGCCCGCCCAGAGGGGGAGGCGCAGGTCGAGGCCCTCGATGTCCGAACCGGTGCGCGCCAGCGCCTTGGCCACCGGGTCCGGGAACGGCCACGCCCCGAGGAGGGCGCCGGTCAGCAGCGTGGTGAGGCGGTGCCAGGTCGGCGCGCGGCGGACCATCGCGTGGTCGCTGCCCGGGATGACACAGCGGGCCACCTGCGTCCCGGCCATGCGGGCGCGCGCGGCGAGGTCGAGGGACTCCGCCGGAGACGTCACCCGGTCGTGGTCGGAGTGGATGATCAGCACGCGGTGGTCGGCGAGGTGCCCGACCGGCTCGCCCGGAGGGCACCAGGGCGCGAGCGCGACGACCCCCGCGACGGAGGCGTGCCCGCCGATGCGCAGGGCGGCGCGCCCGCCCATGGAGTGGCCGAGCAGCACGACCGGCACGCCCGGTCCGACCTGCCGGACCAGCTCCGCCAGCGCGTCCTCCGCGTCCACGGCCGCGTCCGCCCGCTCGCCGTTCCAGCCCCGGCAGCGGTACTCCACCTCGGCCACGCCGAGCGCCTCCCCGAGCGGCGAGCGCAGCAACGCCCGCTCGAAGGGCCGCATCCGCTGCAACGGCGGGTTCAGCCGCGACGGCGGCCTGAGCCCGTGCTCCTCCCCGCCGTGCATCACGAGCACGACCCCGGCGGTGGGCGGCACGGGGTGGTGACGCCAGATCAGCGGCACGGTCACGGCTCCCTCGGTTCGGCGACTGTGCGGTAGAGCCTACGTGCCGCGCCTTGCCGATCCGAGGCCGCCCGATCCGAGCCCGCCCCCCGATCCCCGCCCGAACCCGCCGGGTCCGTGGGATGGGGCGGCAGCTCGGGGGCGGCGTGCGCGGCCTGCCGGGCCCGTCAGGCCGGACGGGCCTGCGCGTCAGCTCTCGGCGATCCGCGCCAGCACCGCGGGCCGCAGTGTGGTGAGGTCCACGTCCAGCTCGGTCAGGACGGCGAGAGCCGTCGTGCGCTCCGTGTCGTCCGGGCCCGCGGCGAGGATGCCGAGCAGCATGTGCTCGGTGCCGAACTGCTCGTGCCCGAGCGCCTTCGCCTCGCGCAGGGTCTGCTCCAACGCGGCCTTGGCATGCGGGGTGTAGGCAGGGCGGGGGAACTGGAACGCGCCCTCGCCGAAGCTCGCGTCCGCGCGGCGCCGGATCTCGGCGACGTCGATGCCGATCGACGCCAGCGCGTCGCTCGCCGGCCCGCCGCCGGTCGCGGCGACCCCGGCCTCGGTCAGGAGACGGACGGTCACCTCGCGGGCGCGGTCGCGGTCGACGCCGTGGGCGGCGAGGACCGACCCGGCCGTGCTCTCGGGATCGGCGGCGAGGCCGAGCAGCAGGTGCTCGGTCCCCATGAAGTCGTGGCCGAGGGCGATCGCCTCGTCCTGGCCGACGACGATGGCCCGCTTGGCGCGGCCGGTGAAGTACTCGAACATCCTCAGCTCTCCTTGCCTGTGGCCTTGCGCCTGCTCGCATGCTTCTCGTGTACCGACTGCCGGCTGACCTGCAGCGCCGACGCGATGCTCTGCCAGGTCCAGCCCTGGTCGCGCGCGTTGTCGACGTGCAGGCGTTCCAGCTCCTCCAGCAGCCGGCGCAGCGCGACGACCGCGCTCAGCCCGACGGCCGGGTCCTTGGCCGTGACCTGGCCCAACAGGTCGGCGGCCGCTCCCTTGTCCTCGGCCTTGTCCTCGGGGGACTCCTCAGGAACTCCCATGGCTGTCAGGTTAGCCTGACAGCCATGGCGCGTGTCAAGGAATCCTGACACGCGCCATGGCGGGGAGCGGGGAAGGGCGGTGCGGAGGCGGGCTACTTCGCCAGGCGGCCCAGCAGCAGCGAGGCGGTGGTCACGCCGACCGCCGCGGCGACGGCGAGGACGCCGAAGTCCAGAGCCAGGTGCGCGTGGATGCCCAGCAGCAGGCCGCGCAGCGCGTCGACCTCATAGCTCAGCGGGTTGGCCTTGCTGACCGCCTGCAGCCAGCCCGGCATCACCGCGACCGGGTAGAGCGCGTTGGAGCCGAAGAAGAGCGGCATGGTGATGGCCTGGCCGATGCCCATCAGTCGGTCGCGGGTCAGCACGATGCCGGCGATCGTCATGGACAGGCAGGAGAAGAACGCGGACCCGAGCACGACGATCACGGCGACGCCGAGCAGTCGCAGCGGGTTCCAGGTCAGCGCGACGCCGAGCAGCGCCGCGATGACGACCACGACGAGGGCCTGGATCACCGACTTCACGCCGGCGGCGAAGGCCTTCCCGGTGACGAGGGCGGCCCGGGGGGTCGGAGTGACCAGCAGTTTGGTCAGGACGCCGGAGTCCCGCTCCCAGATGATCATGATGCCGTAGAAGATGGCGATGAACATCGCGGACTGGGCGATGATCCCGGGCGCGAGGTAGTCGAGGTACGGGATCCCGCCCGTGGGTATCGCGTGGATCCGGGTGAAGGTCTCGCCGAAGATCAGCAGCCACAGCGCCGGCTGGACGGCCCGGGTGTAGAGCTCGGTCCGGTCGTGGCGCAGCTTCTGCAGCTCGACCATGCACATCGCCCCGGCCCGCGCGAGCACCAGACGCCAGGCCCGCCGCGCGGGCGGTGGCGTGAGCAGCAGCCGCAGCTCGACCGGCCGCGGGCCGGGCGTCAACGTGGCAGTGGCAGTGGCAGTGGCAGTGGCAGTGGCAGTGGCAGTGGGAGTCGCAGTCGCGGTGGCGGTGGCGGTCGCGGTGCCGGCCTCAGCGGAGGCGGGCAGCGGTGGAACGGGTGCGGCGGACATCGCGGAAGTCCCCTCCCTCGTGGTCGGCGCCGGTCAGGCCACTGCCGGCGTGGTGGCGGAAGACGTCCTCAAGGCTGACCCGCGCCGGGTCGGCCCCGAGCTGTGCGGCCAGGTCGGCGCGCAGGTCGCCCGGCGCGCCCATGGCGCGGATCCGGCCGCGGTGCATCAGGGCGAGCCGGTTGCAGTGCTCGTCGGCCTCGTCCATGTAGTGCGTGGTGACCAGCACGGTCATGCCGGTGCCGGCGCGGACCTGTGAGATGCAGTCCCAGACGCTCGCGCGGGCCAGCGGGTCGAGCCCGATCGTCGGCTCGTCCAGGATCAGCAGGCGCGGCGCGCTGACCAGGGCCTGCGCCAGCTCCAACCGGCGGACCATGCCGCCGGAGTAGGTGCCGGCGAGCCGCCCGGCCGCCTCGGTGAGGTCGACGGCCGTCAGCGCCTCGTCCACGCGGGCACGGCGCTCGGAGCGCGGCACGTCGAAGACGCGGGCGAACAGGTCGACGTTCTCACGGCCGGTCAGCCCGCTGTCGGCGGACAGCTGCTGCGGGACGTAGCCGAGCACGCGGCGCACCTGCATGCGCTTGCGCGCGCAGTCGAGCCCGAAGACGCTGATCTTCCCGGCGGGGACGGGCAGCAGCGTGGTGATGGCGCGGATCGCGGTGGTCTTGCCCGCGCCGTTGGGGCCGAGCAGACCGAAGATCTCCCCCTGGGCGACCTCCAGGTTCAGGCCGTCCACGGCGCGCGTGTCGCCGAAGGAGTAGCTGAGGTCGGTGCAGCGCACGGCCGGTTCGTCCAAGCGGACGTCCGGGGTGGCGTCCGGCGCGGTGCGGGGCTGGGGGTTCGCTGCGACGTTCGGCGCGGTGTCCGGCTGGGGGGCCGGTGCGGCGTTCGGGTCGGCGTCCACGGTGGCGTCCGGGTCGGCGGGGCCCGCGGCGGGTGGGGTGGTCATGGCGTGGCCTCCTCGCGCAGTCCTTCGGCCAGCCGGCGCAGCGCGGGGAGCGCGGCGGCGAGGGCCAGGTGGTCGGCTTCGTCCAGCCGTTCCAGCTGGTCGGCGAGGAGCGCGCTGCGCCGCGCGTCCCAGTCGGCGAGGCGCGCGACGGCCTCAGGCTCGGCGTGCAGGCGGGCGGCGCGCCCGTCCTTGGGGTCCGTCTCGCGGCGCAGCAGGCCCGCCTTGGTGAGTTGGTTGACCAGCGTGGAGACGGAGTTGTCGGCGAGGAACAGCTCCTGGGCCGCCTCGGAGACGCGCAGGCCGGGCTGGGCCGCGACCAGGCGCAGCAGCTCGATCTGCGCTCCGCGCAGCCGTGGCAGTTCGAGGCCGGAGCGCAGTCGCCGCCGCACCAGCCGCTGGATCGCGGGCAGCAGCTCCGCGAGCTCGGCGGAGGGATCGGGGTTGTCGGTGTTCACTCCTCTATTACCTCTCAATAAGAGGTAATAGTCCAGACCTGGAGGCTGGGAGATCGCCGAGCGCGGCGAGGGCGGTCAGCCTCTCGGCCTCTCCGTCGGTCAGCCGGTCAGCCGGTCAGTCGGTCGGCAGGTCGGCAGGTCGGTCGGTCACGCCGCTACGGCCCGGGCGCGGTCGGCGGCGATGTGGAGGGCGAGCCCCGCCAGAACCGTGCCCATGGCGTAGCGCTGGATCCGCAGCCAGGCCGGCCGTCGCGAGAAGAACGCCGCGATCGTGCCGGCGCCCAGGGCGATGAGGCCGTTGCCGGTCACCGCGATGGCGATCTGGGTGAGGCCCAGCAGCAGCGTCTGCTCCGCCACGTGACCGCGCGAGGGGTCCACGAACTGGGGGAGCAGCGAGATGTAGAGGACGGCCAGCTTCGGGTTGAGCAGGCAGGTCACAAAGCCCATGGCGTAGAGGCGGCGAGGGGAGTCCGGCGGCAGCGGCTGCGGCGCGAAGACCGCCGTGCCGCCCGGCTTGACCGCCTTCCAGGCGAGCAGGAGCAGGTACGCGGCGCCGGCCAGCTTGATCGCGGTGTAGAGCACGGGCACGAGCGTGAAGACCGTGACGATGCCGGCCGTCACGGCGACGAGGTAGACGAGGAAACCGGTGGCCACGCCCGTGAGGGAGACCAGCCCGGCCCGGCGGCCCTGGACGATCGATCGCGAGACCAGGTAGATCATGTTCGGCCCGGGCGTGAGCACCATGCCCAGGGCGACGGCGGCCAGACCGAGTTCCGCATGCAGGCTGATCAGCTCCATGGCACCGAGGCTAGGGCTGCACGGCAGCTCGGTGCAATACTGATATTGCCTTCGGTGCAATGATGGGAAATGAGTCGAGCGATCAGCGGGAAGGATGAGAGACCGATGGACGACTACCGCCTGCTCGCGGACGAGATCGCGGCCGCCGTCGCGGCGGGACGGCTGCGCCCCGGCGAACGCCTGCCCACGCAGCGCGCCTTCGCGCGGCGACGCGGCATCGCCGCGTCCACGGCCGGACGCGTCTACGCCGAACTGGTCCGGCGCGGCCTGGTCGTCGGCGAGGTCGGACGCGGCACCTTCGTCCGCGCCGACGCCGGGCTGCCTGGCGCGGGGCTGCCGCTGAGCGAACCCTCGCGCGCCCGCGTCGACCTGGAGCTCAACTACCCCGTCGTGCCGGAGCAGTCGGCGCTGCTCGCCGCCGCCCTGACGCCGATGCTGAGGCCGGACGCGCTCGACCTCGCCCTGCGGCCGAGCCGCGCCGAGGGTACGCCCGCCGCGCGCGCCGCCTTCGCCGCACTGCTCTTCGAGAACAACTCCCGTGTCGTCGACAGCGGCTGGATGCCCGAGCCGGAGGCGCTGCGGTTCGCCGGCAGCGGTCGGCAGGCGCTCTCCGCGGTCCTCGCGGCGCTGGTCCCGCCCGGACAGCGGCTCGGCGTCGAGGAGTTGACGTACCCGGTGGTCAAGGCCACCGCCCAGCGCCTCGGCATCGTCCTGGTGCCGATCGCCCTCGACGCCGACGGCCTCGATCCGGACGCGCTCGCCGCCGCACACCGCAGCGCCCCGCTGCGCGCGGTCTACCTCCAGCCCCGCGTCCACAATCCGCTCGGCATCACCATGCCGCCGAAGCGCCGCGAGCGGCTCGTCGAGGTCCTGCGACGGCTCGACCTGCCGGCCGTCGAGGACGCCGTCTGGGCGTTCCTCCGCCCGGACGTTCCGCCGCTCGCCGCGCTCGCGCCCGAACGGATCGTGCTGGTCGACAGCCTGTCCAAGCGCGTCGCACCCGGCCTGAGCACCGGTTGCGCGGTCGTGCCCCGCGCGTTCCGGGAGGCGGTCACCGCGTCGCTGCGGGCGGGTGGTTGGCTTCCGGGCGGCTTCGCCCTCGAGGCGGCGGTCCGTTGGATCGGCGACGGCACGGTCGCGAGGATCGGTGCGGCGAAGCGCGCCGATGCGACGCAGCGCCAGCGCCTCGCGCGCGAACAGCTGCCGGACGCGGTGCTGCGCGGTGATCCCGGGTCGTACTACTGCTGGTGGGAACTGCCGGCCGGGTGGCATGCCGAGACCTTCGTCGCCGCCGCAGCCCGCGCGGGCATCGGCCTCACCCCCGCAGCCGCCTACGCCGTCGGCCCCCGCATCCCGCGCGCCGCAGTTCGCCTCGGCCTCGCCTCGCCACCGCTCCCGGTCCTGGCCGAGACCCTGGCCACCCTCGCGCAGCTGGCACGCAGCACACCGGAGGAGCAGGCGGATTGACGCGCCGCCAGGTGTCGCCCTGCGTGGCCGAAGACGCCAGAGGCGGCCCGCCGGGCGAAGCCTTGGGGCGGCGGCACGCTCGCGGTCGACGCCCGGTGTGCCGGGGGGCGCACGATGCAGCCCGGCACAGCCCAGCCCGGGTGACGCCCTCGGACGGTGCAGTTGTGTTGAGTGTGCGCGCCGGCTCGGCCTGGGGTCATGCCCGCATGTCGGCCGTGCCCGGGGGTGGGGCGCTCGGGAGGTGTCCTGGCCGTCGACGCCCGGTGAGGGCCGGCCGCGAACGGTCCCGGCTTGCCCGAGGCGGGGTCGACGGACGGTGCCGTTGCGGTCGGGGCCCGCTGTGTGTTGAGCGTGTGCGCGCGGGCCGGCTCGGCCCGGGGTCATGCCCGCATGTCGGCCGTGCCCGGGGGTGTGGCGCCCGGGAGGTGTCCTGGCCGTCGACGCCCGGTGTGCCGGGGCGCGAACGTCGCCGGCGCTCGCCCCGCACGGCTTGGTCGAGATCGGTGGGCGAGAGGCGTGCGCGGCCGAGTGTCGCTCAGTTCGGGCCGGGCTGAGCGGGCGTGGCCTCCGCTGTCGGCGCGGCTGACGGCGGGGGCGGAGGCGGGGGAGTGGCGCGGGCGGCGAGCGCGCCGGCGGCCGTCGCGGCGGCGATCGTGACCAGGGCTCCGAGCAGCAGCGCGGCCGACTCGCCCGGACGCAGCAGATGGAGCTGCGTGCCCAGCGTGGCGGCAGCCACCGGCACGCCCAGCTGGGCGGAGGCCAGGACACCGTGCGTGAGGGGCTGGCCGGTCAGGCGCATCGAGGCGTGGGCGAGGATCGTGGCCGCACCGAGCAGCAGGCCCAGCAGGATCGCGGACGGATGGCTGCCGAGCTGACGCAGGTCCAGCGAGGCGCCCAGCCAGACGAAGAAGAGCGGTCCGAGGAAGCCCTCGGTGAGCGCGAACAGCTGCCGGGCGAGCCGGCGCGGTTCGCCGATCGCGGCGACGACCAGCCCGAACGAGAACCCCGCGAGCATGATGGAGACGTGGGTGTGCGTCGCCAGCGCGGCGAGGGCGAACACGATCGCCAGACTGATCCGCAGCTCCAGCGCGAACTTGCGCTGCCGGGAGAGCCGGTGGAGGCGTCGGTGCAGCCCCCGGTGCTCCGCCTCACGCAGGATCAGGAACAGCACCACCGAGCAGCCGAGCACCGCCGCCGCGCCGAGCGCGGCGCGCGCCGCGTGGGCGGGGTCGACGGCCAGCGGCAGCGCGACGATGCACGCGGTGTCCGCGACCGCGACCTGCGGGAGCAGCGCCAGTACGGACGGTCCGCCCAGGTGCAGCGAGTCGATGATCGGCAGGATCAGCGCGGCCGAGGACGACGCGAACAGCACCGCGTAGAGGGCGGTATGTCCGGTGTGGAAGCCCCGCGACAGCGCGAAGGCGGGAACCACGCCCACCGCCGCGACCGCGACCGCCCGCAGCAGCCCCTTGAGCAGCCCGCCCCGCAGCGCCTTGTCCCGGACAGGGACGTGGGCGCCCGCGACGAACATGATCAGCGCGAAACCCATGTCGGCGAGGAAGGCGAAGGTCTTGTCCCCCGCGTGCAGGTAACCTGCGAAGGTCGGCCCGAGCAGGACCCCCGCGACCAGTTCCCCGATGACCACCGGGATCCGCCAGCGCGACGGCAGGGCCAGCAGCGGACCGAGCATCCCGGCCACCACGATGACCGCCAGGGTCGAGAAGTCCACGCGCCGTCACCCTTCACCGTTGCTCTGCCGCCCGGTTCCGGCGGGCTCGGCGTGGGGGAAGCCTAATGCGCCGGGGAGCGTGGAACGGACAGGCTGAGCGGTGGTCAGGCCGTACCGGGCGGGTCACACGGGAGACGGCACCCTGACGGGGCCGGCGCCCTTCCTGGGCTGGCGCCCTTCCTGGGCTGGCGCCCTTCCCGGGCCGGTGCCCTTCCCGGGCTGGCGCCCTTCCCGGGCCGGTGCCCTTCCCGGGCTGGCGCCGTCCTGTGACAGCGCCCCGCGGGCGTCAGGCGGCGCGGAAGACCGGCAGGTGGGTGTGCGGGGCCGGAGAGGCCAGGCGGACCCGGGTCCCCTCGGGCACGGTGCCGGGCAGCGCGTCGTCGAGGGACGCCTGCACGGTGAAGCCCTCCTCCATCACGACCAGGCAGATCGTCTCGCCGTCGGTGTACTGGCGGTGGCGCGGCGTCAGCAGCCGGTGCACGATGCCGGTCCCGGTGCTGGCCTGCTCCTCCAGCTCCGAGGAGCCGCAGATCGGGCAGAGCAGCGCGGCGCGCCCGGTGGCCGAGCCGCACCAGCCGCAGCGGTGGTAGCGCAGGACCGGCGCGGTGCCTTCGTCGCCCGTGGGGGCGGCGACGAGGGGTGTGACCGGGGCGAGAGCAAGGGTGGAAGTGGGCATGAGGGCTCCAGTGAACGGGGTGGTGGGGTCGTTCAGCGGCGCAGTGCCGATCCGACTGTATGGCACTGAGTGCCCTACGTAAAGGCACTCAGTGCCCTCACCTCGCGGAGTGTCACCCCCGGGTCCTTCCGGCGGTTACCGCCGCTGCCCGAGCGCGCCCTCGACGTCCCTGACGACCTGCCAGAGCGGCGCCCCCTTGCGCGCGAGCAACACCACGACCTGCTCGTCCCCGTCCTGGTCTCCGTCCCGGTCCCCGTTGCCACCGTCGGCCGGGACGGTGACCGGGACTCCGCCCGCGGCCTCGTGGGGGCCGTCGGGGATGGACGGACCGGCAGGGGAGAAGGCGCGGGTGACGTAGCCGAGCGCCTCGTCCATCGCCGCCTGCACGTCGCCCTCGCCGCCCGCGCGCAGCCAGGTGCGCAGCGCGTGGTTGTGGGCGGCGACCACGGCCGCGGCCACGACGTCGGCGCGCAGCGCCCCGTCGCTGCGGTCCGCGCCCCGCTCCCGCAGGTGCTCCGCGAGCGCGCGCTCATAGCGCCACACCACCGAGAGCTCGTGCGCGCGCAGGCCGGGGACCTGACGCGTCAGGCGGTAGCGCTGTACCGAGAAGACGGGGTCGGCCGCGTACATCCGCAGCACCAGCCGGGACGCGTCGCAGACCTGGGCGACCGGGTCGCCGTCGGCGGGCGCGGTCCGCAGGAACTCGGTCATGTCGACCAGGCAGCCCTCGTGGTCGGGGAAGACCACGTCCTCCTTGGACGGGAAGTAGCGGAAGAACGAGCGGCGTCCGACGCCGGCCAGCGAGACGATGTCGTCGATGGTGGTCTGTTCGAAGCCGCGGTCCAGAAAGAGCTGGAACGCGGCCCTGACCAGCGACTCCCGCATGGTCGGCTTGGCGTCGTCCCCGGTGCTCACAGCTGCTGCCATGTGCAGAACGTAACACCAGATCGGGGTCCGGAGCTCCCCCAGGATGGCACTGAGTGTGCATAATCGAGGGTACTGAGTGCCATATGGGTGCCGACGGGGCGCCGACAGATCTCGGGAGCGAACGTGAGCGCAGATTTCGACCTGTTCCAGATCTCCGAGGAGCACCAGATGCTCCGGGAGACGGTCCGGGGCCTGGCTGAGGCGAAGATCGCCCCGTTCGCCGCCGAGGTGGACGAGCAAGCTCGCTTCCCGCAGGAGGCGCTGGACGCCCTCGTCGCCTCCGAGCTGCAGGCCGTCCACGTCCCCGAGGAGTACGGCGGCGCCGGCGCCGACGCGCTCGCCACCGTGATCGTCATCGAGGAGGTCGCGCGCGTCTGCGTCTCGTCCTCGCTCATCCCGGCGGTCAACAAGCTCGGCTCCCTCCCGGTGATCCTCTCCGGCTCCGAGGAGCTCAAGAAGCAGTACCTGGCCCCGCTGGCCAAGGGCGACGCCATGTTCTCCTACTGCCTCTCCGAGCCGGACGCCGGCTCCGACGCCGCAGGCATGAAGACCCGCGCGGTGCGCGACGGCGACGACTACGTCCTCAACGGCGTGAAGCGCTGGATCACCAACGCCGGCGTCTCCGAGTACTACACGGTCATGGCCGTCACCGACCCCGAGAAGCGCTCCAAGGGCATCTCCGCGTTCGTCGTCGAGAAGGGCGACGAGGGCGTCTCCTTCGGCGCGCCGGAGAAGAAGCTCGGCATCAAGGGCTCGCCGACCCGCGAGGTCTACTTCGACAACGTCCGCATCCCGGCCTCCCGCATGATCGGCGCCGAGGGCACCGGCTTCGCCACCGCGATGAAGACCCTCGACCACACCCGTATCACCATCGCCGCCCAGGCACTCGGCGTCGCCCAGGGCGCGCTGGACTACGCCAAGGGCTATGTCAACGAGCGCAAGCAGTTCGGCAAGGCCATCGCCGAGTTCCAGGGCATCCAGTTCATGCTCGCCGACATGGCCATGAAGCTGGAGGCCGCCCGCCAGCTCACCTACGCCGCCGCGGCCAAGTCCCAGCGCGTCGACTCCGACCTCACCTTCTTCGGCGCCGCGGCCAAGTGCTTCGCCTCCGACGTCGCCATGGAGGTCACCACCGACGCCGTCCAGCTCCTCGGCGGCTACGGCTACACCCGTGACTACCCGCTGGAGCGCATGATGCGCGACGCGAAGATCACCCAGATCTACGAGGGCACCAACCAGGTCCAGCGCATCGTCATGGCCCGCAACCTGCCGTAAGGACAAAAGAGCAGGTCATCGGCCTAATTAGGCCATCGAAACAGGTGCCCTTCCGAGCCCGGAAGGGCACCTTTCTGCGTAGATGCCCGACATCTGCGAGGGCATGGCGGTGCGACTGAGGACGGCGATGATGGGAATCTGGCCGTCGTCGGAGGTCAGCGGCTTGCGGCGGTTCGGCTGCCCCGGCTTCCTCCGATGCTCCACGCGGCCCGTGAGCGCGACTGTTGCGCGTATGTTGCGTCAGGGATGCGCCAGGCCGTATCGAGCTCCCGGCGTGGGCTGCTGACGCCGCGTTCGCCGGCGGGGAGCCGAGAGCCGCAGCATGCGCGGAGAGTGAGCTTTGGCTGGTCCGGATCTGCTCCGACATGGGAATCGACATGGGTCGCAGAAGATCTTTGCGGTGGGGCAGATCGCGGCGATGTTCAAGGTGGCCTCGGTGGTCTTCCTGATCGGCGGGTGCTGCGGGCCGTGGCCCTGTGGCCGGTCGCGGTCCTGCCCCGGCTCGGCCGTGCTGCTCCACGCCCTCGGTCGAGTCCCGATCGGGCTGCGGGGCGTCCTGCCCGCGATCCCCCGGCGATCGGCTTGGCCCGCGTCCCCGCAGCTCTGGTCTGGACCTGTCTCGAACTGCTGAAGGGACAGTGATGTGCGGTCGGCGCAGGACGTCGGTCCGACCGACGCCCCGCACCGGCTCACCCCCGCTATCGGTCGCGTGCGACCGTCCAGGTCGGCAGGAGCGCGAACAGTGACACGGCGTCCGGCCGCCAGCGCCCCCGCCAGGTGGCGGCCAGTGCCGCCGCCTCCCGTGCGTGGCGCTCGGCCTCGGCCCGGAGGGATTGGTCGATCCCGTGCGCCCGCGCGATGCCGCGGATCCGGTCGAGCGTGTCCGCGTCGCCGTCCGAATCTCCCAAGGCAGCGCCCAGCAGCTTGCGCTCGCTCTCGTCCGCGGCGGCCAGCAAGGCGCGGACGGCATAGCTGCGGCGGCCGGAGCGGATGTCGGACCCGGGGGACTTGCCGAGGGTCTCCGCATCGCCGAACAGGTCCAGCCAGTCGTCGTGGATTTGGTTGGCGATGCCCAACGCGGTGGCGTAGCGGCGTAGTTCGCCGTCGTGCTCGGACGGGTCGGCGCCGGCGGCGAGCAGCCCCAGCCTCAGGGGAGCGAGCACGGAGTAGCGCGTCGACTTGTACTCGGTGACCGCGTGCAGGAGATCGGTCGAGGGCTCGGGGTGGAAGTCGCGTTCCAGGTCCAGGAGCTGCCCGGTGATCGTGGTTGCTCCGACGTCCGCGTGGACGGAGGCCATCGCCAGTGCGAGAGCGGGAGGCAGGCCGCTGTTGAGCAGCACGCGCATGGACAGGAAGGCCGCCAGGTCGCCGGCGAGGACGGCAAGGGCCAGGGCGGTGTCGGGCCGATCCGGGAACTCGCGCAGGTAGGCGTAGTAGGTGGAGGGGCCGCCGCGGCGAGCGGGTGTGTCGTCGATGATGTCGTCGTGGACCAGGCCATGCGTGTGCAGCAGTTCGATGCTGATGGCGGCCTCGTCCAGGCCGGCCACGGGTTCGTCGGTGACCAGCGCGGCCGCCTCGTACAGCAGGACCACGCGCAGGCGTTTGCCCCCGCGCAGCGAGAGCTCGCGCACCAGGTCGAGGGCCCGGGCCGTGAACCGGCTGGACGCGGGGGTCTCCAGGGCGCCGCCCGCGCCGTTGGCTCCGTCGGTCAGGGAATCGAAGTAGGCCGCGAGGCGGTCGTTGAACCGGCGCCGGCGGTCGGCCGCGCGCTGCAGGACCGCGGTGAGAGTGTCGTCGTCCACCGGGCCACCCTTTCACTCCTCTACGGGCCGAACGCTGCCGCCGCTCGTCCGTAGGCCTGTCAGACGGCTCCGGCGACGAGAGTGCTCACCCGCTGGCGGCTAAGGACCGTAGTCTCTCTCACGGTCGGACGAGCCCCATGCGGCGACCGGGGCGGTGGGGGCGGCAGGGACGCGTCGCCGGCGAAGCCCATGCGGCGCAGGCCGGCGGTGGTGTGGGCGGTGAGTAGGCCGCGGGGGTCGGCGGCGCGCGCTTCACACAGAGCCTCGGCGACGTCCAGGTGGCGACGAGGTCGGGCGACTCGTCTGCTGCCTGCTCGGGGACCTCGACCTCAAGGTCCGTCCGTACTTGAGTCCCGGCCGGCCCCCCTCCGCCAGGTCCAACGTGACTTGCCCAAGCCGTCTGTCCTTCGGTTGAACGTGCCTGAGTGCCGTCCGACCGTCCATCACCGGTGCATTGAGTCTGGCCGCCGCGCCGGGCGGAGCGGGCCTCGTGTGAGGTCGGATTGCCGGTACCGTGCGGTGTCTACGGCGTCAGATAGCGGGCGCCAAAATCTGGAGGCACCAGGCCATGCTGATTGCTCAGCGTCCCACGCTGACCGAAGAGGTTGTCGACGAGTTCCGCTCCCGGCTCGTCATCGAGCCGCTGGAGCCGGGCTTCGGCTACACCCTCGGCAACTCCCTGCGTCGTACGC
>NZ_BBPQ01000003.1:223111-239467 GCF_000787855.1 Streptacidiphilus anmyonensis
CCGCACTCGACGCCGATCTGGCGTTGCCGATCGAGGAGCTGGAGTTCACCGTCCGCTCCTACAACTGCCTCAAGCGCGAGGGCATCCACACCGTGGGTGAGCTCGTCGCCCGCTCCGAGGCCGACCTGCTCGACATCCGCAACTTCGGTACGAAGTCGATCGACGAGGTCAAGGCGAAGCTGGCCGGCATGGGCATGGCCCTCAGGGACAGCCCGCCCGGATTCGACCCGACCGCCGCCGTCGGCGCCTTCGGCGACGCGGACGCCGAGTCCGTCGACACCGAACACTACTGAACGCTGCGCCGGTCGCACGGAGCCGGGAGTCGCCTTCCGGACCGCACGACCAGCCGCATGACCAGCCGCACGACCAGCCGGGCGAGCGGCCGCCCTACGGCAGCCAGGATGCCCTGCCAGTCACATCCGTTGTCGTGCGGCAAGCCTCCGTCCCGGCAGGTGGACTGCGCCGCGCCGCGGCGGAAGGGTAACCACGGCGGACGCCCGAAGGGTTTTGACGAGGACATGTTTGCTTTCGCACTCGCCCTGCACGCGAAGGGCACTCCGTGACGGGGCCCCGCAGCAATACGCGTCATCAAGACCGGCAAGAGGACCGATTGGCCTGACCCGGCTTGGTGCCGTACTGTTCACCGTACCGACGCGGGGTGGAGCAGCTCGGTAGCTCGCTGGGCTCATAACCCAGAGGTCGCAGGTTCAAATCCTGTCCCCGCTACTCAAACGTGAAGGCCCGGCATCCACCGGGCCTTCACTGCGTGTGGGCCGGTTCGGGTCTGGTCCTTTGCGAACAGGGCTCGCGGTCGCCGAGGGCGTCAACGTACTGGCTGCATCGAACCCAATCCCGCGACGTTTGTGATTCAGCCGGGTCACGTCCGCTGGCGTGGTGTATCGACGGCCAATCGGTGATTCAGGCTATGCGGTGCGGTCATCGTGCTGGTCTCCTTCGGGCTCAGACACCTCGAAGATCAGCCGATGGCCGTTCAACTATCCAGGAACCCAACCGATTCGTAAGCAAACCCCCGGATCAGGTGGAAATCCGTACACCACTTCCCAGGACGCAACCGGGCGGCTGTCTTCATCCGCCCCGCGGTGTCACCTCGGCCATCGACTTGCGAGTTCCGCGCGCGTCCGTACGCCGAGGGTCCGGTAGATCCGTCCCAAGTGGTGTTCGACAGCCTTTTCGCTGATCAGCAGGTTCTCGGCAACCTGACTGTTGGTCAGCCCGGATACGACCAGTCTGGCCACCGCCAGCCCGCGCTCGGTCAGTGCACCGTCGGGCCACAGCGGCGACGCCCGTTCGGCCAGGGCCGCGCGCTCCTGGGTGCACCTGTGGTCGAACGGGAACGCGCCCAGTGAGGCGAAGGTGTGCTGGGCGCGTTCGAGGTGCCGAAGGCCGGACGCCGTGTGCCCGAGAAGGCACAGGAGGCGGCCGTATGCGGATTCCAGCTGCGCGAGGTGCACGGGCGGTACGTGTGCGCAGCCTTTCGCCGTCGACAGACCCTCCTCGTAGGCGTCCACCGCCGCGGTGGGGTTGCCGCGGAGCTCCGCCGCCCGGCCCGCGAGTCGATGGTGAGTGACCATCAGGTAGGGGATTCGTTCCGCGCACTCGTGCAGCTCCGCCAACCCGGCCAGGGACGACGCGCCCGTCGCCGTCTCGACGGCGGCCTCTGCCCGCGCGGGCAGCCACAGCGGTGCGAACTTGGCCGGCGCGTCCTCCAGGGCACTGGACGGCGCGGTCAGCCACCTGATCGCGGCCAGGACGTCTCCATGGTGACGGTGTGCCGACAGGGCCAGGATGCGGGCGACCGTGGCGATCACGACGTGGTCGGGCTCCGCGGCTCCGGGTGTCGTCGGGGCCGGTGGCACCCACGATCCTCGGCGTGGCGGTGCACCCGATCCGCGAAAGGCCGACAGCAGGGCGCGCAAGGCCCGTCCCGCTGTGCCGCCCCCGGCCGTGTCGATGCCGTCCACCACGGCCTCGGCCTCCTGCCAGTTTCCGAGCAGGAAGTGGGCGATCGTCAGTCGCTCCAGCGCACGCCGTCGTTCCGGGTGTCCGGGAGACGCCTGGTGGCGCCTCAGGACTTCCCTCAGGTCGCCCGCGGCGGCCTCCAGATCGCCTGTCAGTACCCGACACTCACCCCGTACCAGCAGCAGCCGCGAACTCCAGCGCTCGGCGGCCTCCGGCGTGGCCGTCCTCCCCGGGGTGGCCGGGGTGGAGTCGCCGAGGAGTCGCAGCACGTGGTGCGGGCCGGCCGCGTAGACCTGACCCGCCAGCAGCAGTCGCCTGGCCGCCCTCGCCTGCACCGTGTCGAGCACGCGTGCGTCCAACGCTCTGGTCGCCGCGTCGACCGTCGCCCCGCCTCGTGCCATGCGGCACGCCACGGCGGCCTCGACGGTGTCGATCACCGCGCCGGCCGACGGGACCGGGTTCAGGCGGGACCCCGGAGAGGTCACCTCGTCCTCGCGCGCGTACCAGAAGGCGAGGCCGCGGCGCGCTGCCCGCAGGTGGTCGAGTGCGGCGCCGAAGCGGTCCTCCATCACGGCACGCCCAGCCCAGGCGGCGTGCCGCAGGGGTGAGGGAGGCAGTGTCTCGATCCGTGCCCACAACTCCATGTCGAGCGGGTTCTCGCCACACAGGTCGTGGAGCGCCGCCAGGAGCAGTCGGTGCTCCCGCGCGCTGCGGTCCGCACTGAGATCCGCTGCCCAGACCAGCAGTTGACGCGTCGACACGAGGCTCGCGTGGGCGGGGGAGCCGACGGCGACGGCGGCCTCCTCCAGCGCGGCGGCCAGCGCGGCGTCGGGGCGGCCGGTCGCCAGCGCCCGGTGGATCAGCGCCTGCTGCGGGTCGGGTGCCTCGGCGGCCGCGACGAGGTGCAGGGCCCGAAACCGCGGGGGATCGATCCGGGTGCCCGAGGAGGCGGACCCTCTCCCGCACGGCCGGGCGTCGGCCGAGGGCCTGCCGTGCGGGAGAGGGCCCGCGGCACACGGCAGGCCGGCCGGTTTCCCGTGACGCGACGGACACACCCCTGTACTCTCGGCCACCTCTGCCCCCTGGGTCACCGCTGATACTCGGTCGCGCTCCGGCGCGGCTTGGTTACTGAACGGTAGGAGAGTGGGGCGACGGACCGGAATCCCCCGCTTGGCGGGGGCATGCCAGCCATACGGCGGGTGTGCGCCTCGCCCGGTGACGCTTCCGGCCGGGCCCCCGCGTCGGCCCCCGCATTCCGTGCCCCATTCCGTGCCGCGCTCCGTGCCGCGCTCCGTGCCGCGCTCCGTGCTGCGTGATCGCGCAGCGGAACCTGCCACTTGTGCCGCCGCAGTGCGCGCATGGACCGGGGCCGGCGAACCGAGACTGATCGATGTCGTATCAGCGGTTTCTGTGAAGGAGGGGCAGAGGAATCGTGCCGACCTATCATTCCCCCGGCGTCTACGTCGAGGAAGTCTCCTCGGGTTCGCGCCCCATCGAGGGTGTGGGCACCGCCATCTGTGCCTTCGTCGGGTTCACCGAGCGTGGGATCCCCAACCAGCCCACTCTCGTGACCAATTGGACGCAGTACACGAAGGCGTTCGGTGGGTTCGCCGACGGGGCGCACCTTCCGCACGCGGTCTACGGCTACTTCCTCAACGGCGGCGGCCCCGCTTACGTGGTCCGCGTCGGCGCCACCGGTGAGGACGCGGACGGCGCGGGCGGCGGACAGCAGTCCTCGGCGGGTGCGCCCGCACTGCCGTCCGGCGCGGTCGCGCGCGGTGAGCTGCCCGCGACGTCGGACGGTGACCGTCCCGCGGTGCGGGCCAGGGCGCTGTCCCCCGGGGACGCGGGCAACGAGCTGAGCGTGGAGGTCACCGAGGCGAGCGAGCCCGGTGAGGACCTGTTCAAGCTGGTCGTCAGGCAGGGCGGCCGCGAGGCTGAGGTCTTCGACAATCTCTCGCTCCGACGCGGCCCGCGTCACGCCGCCACGGTCGTCAAGGAGACCTCGACGCTCATCGCCCTGGAGGAGGTCAAGGGCGCCTCGACGCTGGTGCCCGCGAAGGGGGCGCGCGTCACGCTCACCGGTGGAGCCTCCGCGCCGGACGGCTCGTCGGACCGGTCGTCGGCCGAGGCCGAGGAACGGGAGCGGGCGGCGCCGATCACCCCGGCCGACTACGTCGGGGACACCGCGGACCGGACCGGCTTCGCCGGGCTGGAGGCGGTCGAGAACGTCACCATGCTCTGCGTTCCCGACCTGATGGCGGCCTATCAGCGCGGTGCGGTCGACCTGGACGGGGTCAAGGCCGTGCAACTCGCCATGATCGCGCACTGTGAACTGATGGCGGACCGGGTGGCGATCCTCGACGCGCCGCCGGGCCTCGGCGCCCAGCAGGTCCGTGAGTGGCGCGTGGACGTCGCCGGATACGACTCCAAGTACGCCGCGCTGTACTGGCCCTGGATCAAGGTGATGGACCCGGTGCGCGACGTGCCCGCTGCTCGTCCCGCCCAGCGGGCACGTCGCCGGGGTGTGGGCGCGCAGCGACGAGACCCGCGGGGTGCACAAGGCGCCCGCCAACGAGGTGCTGCGCGGTGTGATCGACCTGGAGACCAACATCACCCGGGGCGAGCACGACCAGCTCAACCCCGTGGCCGTCAACTGCATCCGGTCCTTCCCCGGTCAGGGCATCCGGGTGTGGGGCGCGCGGACGCTCTCCAGCGACCCCGAGTGGCGCTACCTGAACGTCCGACGGTTGTTCAACTTCGTGGAGAAGTCCATTCTCGACGGCACCAACTGGGTCGTGTTCGAGCCCAACGACCGCTTCCTGTGGGGCTCGGTGCGCCGCACGATCATGATGTTCCTGCGCCGGGTCTGGCGCAGCGGCGCATTGTTCGGCAGCACCCCGGAGGAGGCGTTCTTCGTCAAGTGCGACGAGGAGAACAACCCGCCGGAGAACCGGGACGCCGGAATCCTCACCGTGGACGTGGGGATCGCCCCGGTCAAGCCGGCGGAGTTCATCGTCTTCCGGGTCTCGCAGTACTCACAGGGCGCGGCACTGGAGGAGTGAGCGGCACCGGAGGAGTGAGTGAGCGCCCGCCCGAGCCGAGGAGGAACCGAGCACCGTGTCCAGTCCGCACTTCCCGCCCGCCCCGCCGCCGTCCGAGCAGCATCCGATCGTCTCCGCGCCGGTCTTCGTGATCTCCTCGAACATCCAGATCCTGGGTACCGCCCAGAAGCTCGACAGTCTGAGGTTCCAGGAGCTCGCCGGCATCAACAGCGAGGTCGGCATCGAGCAGTACGTGTCGGCGGGCATCGGCGGGGTCAACCATGCCAAGCAGTTCGGCCTGACCAAGCCGCCGACGGTCACGCTCAAGCGCGGCCTCGACAACAGTCAGGTGCTCTGGTACTGGCACCAGATGGCCGTCGCGGGCCGTCCCGACGCACGGGCCCAGTTCCTGAGCCTGGACATCTTCGCGGCCGGAGCCACCGGTAAGGAAGATCCGTTGATGAGCTACCTCCTGGTCAACGCCTGGTGCGCGAAGATCAGCATCTCCTCCGCCAAGGCCGGTGAGGGCGTCGTCACCGAGGACGTCACCATCGCCTGCGACCAGATCTTGTCCGACGATCCCAAGGGCGGCAGCCCGCGCAGGTGACGCGGGCCGCCCGGTGCCGGTCAGCCGGTACCACAGGCCAGTTCCAGCACAAGCAGAGAGGGGGCATCAGATGGCGATCGCCGGCGGCAACCCGACCGTCATGAGCGCATCGACCTTCGTGATCCAGGTGGACGGCATCCAGGTGGCGACGTTCAGCGAGCTGTCCGGGATCAACACCGAGGTCGAGTCGGTCGAGTACATCAGTACCGGCCGCGAGGGCATCGTGCACACCAAGCAGTACGGCAAGACCAAGCCGCCGACCGTCACACTCAAGCGCGGCCTGGACACCCAGACCTACATGTGGTCCTGGCACCAGGCGGTGCTCCAGGGCGACCCCGCGGCCCGCAAGACCTGCTCGCTGCAGTTGTTCGCCGCGGCGGCGTCCCCGAAGTCCGGGCAGCCGATCATCACGTACCTGCTGGAGAACGCCTGGCCGTCGAAGCTCGAGATCGGCGGGATGAAGGCGGGCGCCACCGAGGTCGTGACCGAGACCGTCGTCCTGCACTGCGACCAGATCCTCATGCAGCCGGCCGGATGAGCCACGGAGAGGCCATGCTGACGCACCCGCCCGCCGCCGGCCAGGACGGCGCCCCGACCGAATCCGCCGGGCTGACCACCCGTTACCCGTTCGTCCTGCCACGCGGCTACGTGGACGAGCAGGGCCGTGTGCACCGGGACGGCGTGATGCGCCTGGCCACGGCACGCGACGAGATCACCAGCCAGAGCGACCCACGGGTCAGGCAGAACCCCGCCTACCTCAGCGTCGTGCTGCTGGCGCGGACGCTGACCCAGCTCGGCTCCACCCCGGGGGTGGACACGCTGGTGATCGAGAACCTCTTCGCCTCCGACCTCGCCTTCCTCCAGGACCTCTACCGGCGGATCAACCAGGACGGACACACCGAGGCCGACGTCAGCTGCCCCGCCTGTGGACACGGATTCGCGGTGGACATCGCCGGTGATGCCCCGGGGGAATCCTGACGTACACGGCCGACCGCCTCTGGGAGGAGACCGTGTACCTCGCCTACTACCTGCACTGGCCGCTGCGGGACGTCCTCGACCTCGAACACCCGGTGCGGGCCCGGGTGATCCATGAGGTCGGCCGGATCCACGAACAGCTCGACGGCGCGCCGGCGGCACTCACCCAGACCCACCAGACCTGGTCCTGACGGACGGGAGGAGACGAGATGCGCTGGCTGCCTCGACGGCGCCGCGACCGGGCCCGCGACCTGCGGACCGACCTCGGTCCCGGCCTGCCGCCCGGGCCGGCTCCCGCCGACTGGCGGCGGCTGCCGCCGCTCGCCGTGACGGTCCGCCCGACGGCGTTGACCGCCTCCGTCACGATGGGCGTGCTCGCGGCGGCCAGGACCGCTTCCCTCATCCAGGCGCCCCGTCGGCAGGGCCCTCTCGTGGTGCCGGCGACCGGACAGGTGACGGGACTGGTCACCCCTCGCGGCGGACCCCTGCCGCGGCAGGCCGTCGCGCCGCTGCAGGCGCCCAAACCGAGGCGTGGGACGCCGTCGGACCGAACCCCGGCCGTCGAACCGGCGCCTGCCGCGCCTCGGTTGTCGCCGCGTGTCCTCGCGGTGGCCGGGCCGCGCCCCAACCTGCTCGAGGCCGCCGACGAGTACGTCGGCGATCCCACGCCCGATCCCGCCCCGTACGCCTCCTCGGCCTGGCTGCGCATGCTCGAGTCCTACCGCCCGCCGTGGGCCGGCGAAGCCCCGGCCGCGAGCGGGGTCCCGGCCGAGACCGAGACCGGGACCCCGGGCGCGGTCGGGCTGCCGCCGCTGCCTGAGGACGGCTCGCCCTGGACGAGCGCGGCCGTCGTCGCACCGCCCCGGCCCGCGCCCGAGCCGGCGCCGGGGACACCGACGCGGCCGCGGCGCGCCTCCCTCGCCGAGAGCCGACGGCTCGGCCTTGGCAACCCGCTCCGCCCGCTCCGCCAACCGGCCGACAGCGGACCGAAGTTGCCGCCGGAGCAGGTGCCACCGGAGCAGCCCCTCGAACCCGACGCCGGCGCCGACCTCGACGCTGAGGACCACGAAGAGATCCCCGACGAGCCGACCGAGTCCGCGCCGGAGGCCGGAACCGCCGCCCCGTCCGTTCCACGCGCCGACACGGCGACAGCGGATGACGTCCCGTCGGCTCGCCCCGCGCCGCACCACCCCACCCGGAGGCGCGGGAGCCCACCGCCGGCCGCGCCCGCCGCAGACGCGGTGCTGCCCCCCACCGCGACGCCGTTCGGCGCGCCGCCACCCGACTCGACACCGCCGCCACGCCCACCGGCCGACGACGACGGTGCCGGGCCGTTCCCGCCCGACGGCGGCGTCACCCGGAACGCAGGCCCCGCCGCGACCGCCGCGGTTCCCCCCGTCTACCGCTTCAAGCCCGGCCAGCGACCCGACCGGGCCACTGCCACGGTCGTCCATCGGACCGCCCCCGCATCCGCCGCGCCTCCGGCGCCGACCGCCACTGCGGCCCACGGCACCACGGGCACGACGGGCACGACGGGCACCACGGGCACCACGGGCACAGCCAACGGGCCAGGGACACCCGCGTACGCGCCGCTGACCCACCCGCGCGCCTCGCGCCGACCGGACCACGACTCTGCGGAGTCCGACCGGTCGTACCCCGTTCCGTCGCCACCGCCGGTCCAGGAGCCGGTCCAGGAGCCGGACCAGGCACCGGACCAGGCACCGGACCAGGCACCGGACAAGGCGCCGCCCGACCTCACCGACGCCGTGCGGCGGGCCTTCGGTGTCGACGTCTCCGACGTGCCGATCCACCGTGGGCCCCGGGCGGGGGCCGCCGCGCACGCGTTGGGCGCGCACGCCTTCACCCGGGACGGCGAGGTGTTCCTGCCCGCGGAGGCGGGCCCGCTCGACCAGCCGGTCGGACGCGGCCTGCTCGCCCATGAGCTCACCCACGCCGCCCAGCAGCGTGCGTTGGGCTCCGCGTTGCCCCGCGAGGACTCCGCCGCCGGCTCGGCCCTGGAGGCCGAGGCGGTGGCGGCTGAACGGTGGGCGCGCGGCCTCGGGCCCGCCCCGTCGGGCGGGGGCCCGGGTCCCGTCGCGTCGTGGACCGCGCCGTGGCTCGCGGAGCCGGGGGGCGGCGTGCAGCGGCAGGCCAAGGAGCTGGCCGGCATCCCGGAGCCGCCGCGTCCGCCCGCGGTCGTCGCCGCTCCCACGGACGCGGCACCACCAGGCGCCGTGGCACCCGGTCACCCGGCCAC
This sequence comes from Streptacidiphilus anmyonensis, assembly GCF_000787855.1. GTDB lineage: Bacteria > Actinomycetota > Actinomycetes > Streptomycetales > Streptomycetaceae > Streptacidiphilus > Streptacidiphilus anmyonensis. The sequence goes on from NZ_BBPQ01000003.1 coordinate 231,975, forward strand.
GCTGGACACCGCCCAGCAGCCGGTGCCCGCCGTTCGGGTGCCGTTCGCGCCGACGGCGCAGCCGCCGCCCGCGTCGGAGGCCGTCGACCCCGCGCTGCTCGAGGCCCAGGACCGGCTCGTCGAACTCAGTCGCCGGCGCCCTCTCGACCTCGACGATCCCGGGGACATCGAGGAGTTGGCGGCACGCGTCTACCCGACGATCCACGGACGCCTGCGGCGCGAACTCCTCGTCGACCGGGAACGCGCGGGCCGGCTGAGAGAGACGGGACCGTTCGGATGGGCGAGATAGGCGAGACAGGCGAGACGGGCGAGACGGGCGGGGGAGCGGAAGGGAATCATGGCCACACTGCGGCCGCTGCTCGGCGCGGCGGAAGAAGCCCAGAACCTCGGCGAGAGCCTGACGATGGGCATGACCCACCGGTTCGCCGTACTGATCGACAACTACCGGTACCACTTCGGGAACTGGTCCAGGGTGACCGGCCTGTCGGTGACCTGGCAGCAGGTCGAGCACCGGGTCGGCTCCGAGGGCAACCACAGCTGGATCTTCCCCGGCGTCACCCGGTACGAGCCCATCACACTGAGCCGTTCGGCGGGTCCGGGATCACGGATCGTGCAGAGCTGGCTGACGCAGACCTCGAAAGCCCCGCGGCCGCAGAGCGGCACCATCCAGCTGCTGTCCTTCGGCGGGATTCCCCTGGTGTCGTGGCGCCTGAGCGAGTTCTTCCCGATCGCGTGGTCGATCGAGTCCTTCGACGCCGCCGGCGCGAAGCCCGCGATCGAGACGCTCAAGCTCGCCCACAACGGCTTCCTCGCGGACGACATGACCCTCGACAAGCCCTGACCTGCGGAACAGAAGATCGGAAGGCATCTCGACCGTGAGCATCGCGTCCTTCGCCTCGGCCGGCGGGCAAGGCGGCCAGCAACTCGGCTTCGCCCTCGCGCAGCCCGTACTCACCGCACCCTCGCACGTGATGTCCCTCGCGTCCCCGTCGGCCACCTTCGGGAACTACGGCCTGGCCATGCGGTTCGTCGTCAAGGTGCACGGTTTCGACGGCGTGCGGACGCTCGGCGCGTGGTCCTCGTGCAAGGGGCTCAGGGTCGACTTCCGGACCCAGTCGATCGCCGTCAGGAACACGAGCACGGGGCTGCCGACCCAGGTGTCCTACTCCCCGGTGGTGCTGGAGCGGGCGGTGGAGAAGGGCTCGTCCCTGCAACTGCAGAAGTGGCTGTCCGGACTCGTCACGAACTGGACGAGCGAAGCGGCCAAGACCAAGGGGACGGTGGAGATCGCGCTGTACGACGCGCAGGCCACCCAGGTCGCCTCCTGGGTCCTGACGAACGCCTACCCGGTCTCGTGGAGCGGACCGGCGCTCGACGCCGACCACAACAAGGTCGCGATCGAGACGCTGACCTTCGAGCACGAGGGTTTCTGGGCGCAGGACGGCGCTCCGAGCACGGTGGCGGCGGCCGGGAAGGGGGCCACCGCCGGGGGAGCGGACTCCAAGTCGACCCAGGACGCCCGAGTGGCGACCCTTGAACCGGTGGAGGAGGGCCCCGCTGTCGTCTTCAGCTACACCCCGTCCACGATCGTGCTGTCGCACACCGCGCCGGTCGTTCCCTCCGGTGCCCTGAGTCGGGCCCGGGCCGCCGACGGCGCGGATTCCCGTGAGGCGCTCGCCGGCGACGTCGAGCTGCCCGCCGTCGACCAGCTGGAACGGGCCAGGGCCAGCACGCGCATCACCCTGCGCGCGCTGACGTTGGAGAGCGAGACCGTGGGTCCCGACTGCAAGCGCCTGCTCGGGTGGAGCCGGTTCGCGGCCCTCGGCGACGGCGCGCCGTCCACGAAGCGGGCCGAACTGCCGCGCCTGAGGTTCCGTTGGGGACCACAGAGCTACCTGGTGTGGCTGACCCAGGTGACGGTCACCTTCACCAGGTTCGACCCGAACGGGAAGCCCTTGCGGGCCGAGGTCGACCTGACCCTCCAGACCTGCCCGAACCCGACCCGGTCGACCAATCCCACCTCGGGCGGCCTTCCGGGGCGGCGCACTCACCTGCTCACCGGGGCCGAGAGCCTGCCGGAGCTGGCCACGCGCTGCTACGGCGGGCCGGGGCGCTGGCGTGAGATCGCCACGGCGAACGGCTTCGAGGACCCGCTCCGGGTGCGGCCGGGGACGTCGGTGTACCTGCCGGGCGCTGAGGAGAACAGCCGATGACGCAGTGGGACACCCGCGGCGCCACCGTGTGGCCCACGATCCTCGTCGGCGCGAGCCCGGGCCTGCCGGGCCCGGCCGGTGAGCTCTCCGGCGTGGCCGCCCAGTGCCTGGTGCGCGTGGAGGTCGACACGCAGCGGCAGTTGCCGGGGGTGTTCACGCTGGTCTTCGAGGACCTGACCGGAGCCGCGCTGGACGACGCCGGCCTCGACCTCGGGGTGGGCATCGAGGTGTGGGCCGGTCCCGGTGAGCGCGAGCGGCTGATCGTCGGCGAGATCACCGCCATCGAGGGCCACTACCAGGGCACGGTCGGACGGACCGTGGTCCGCGGCTACGACCGGTGCCACCGGCTGCAACGGGCCCGCAGGGCCCGGTCGTTCGACAACGTCACCGACGCCGACATCGCGGAGCTGATCGCGGCCGAGGCCGGGCTCGCTCCGGCCGACATCACCGCGACGACGACCCGGCACGAGCACGTGCTCCAGTGCAATCAGACCGACTGGGAGTTCCTGGCCCAGCGGGCCGCCGAGATCGGCTTCGAGATCGGCATCCAGAACGGGGTCTTCCGCTTCTGCCCCGCGGCGTCGGTGTCGGCCGGCTCCGACGAGGGACCGCTGGAACTGGACATGCCCGGCGCGCTGCTGCGCTTCGAACCACGCATCAGCGCCGGGAGCCTGACGCCCGATGTCGAGGTGCGGGTCTGGGATCCGCTGCGGGCGGCCCTGGCCGTGGCGTCCCCTGCCGGGACGCGCTCGGCCGGCGCCTCCGCGGCGCACCCCAAGGACCTGTCCGAGGCCGCGAAGCTGTTCCTTCCCGGCGGCCGGGTCGAGGTCGGCGAGGGCGCCGAGGCCGGGGAGGGCGCCGCGGTCGGAGACGTCGGGCCGGAACCCGGCGTGAACCGAGGCCACGCCCCGAGCGCCACCGCCCACGTCGTGGGCACCCTTCCCGTCGCGGACGCGGAGGCCGCCGCGTCGGCTCTGGCCGCCTCCGCCGGCGGGGCGTTCGCCGAGGCGGAGGGGGACGCGACGGGCCACCCCGGAATCCGGGTCGGCGCCGCGGTCAAGGTCTCGGGCATCCCTGGACGCTTCCCCGACGTCTGGCTGGTGACCAGGGCCCGGCACGTCTTCGACCTGACCGAGTACGGCTACCACACCGAGTTCGCCGCCGGCGGCCCGCAGGACCGCTCGCTGCTCGGCCTGGCCTCCTCCGAAGGTCCGAGCCCGGTGCGCGTCCCCGGCCTCGTCTGCGGACTCGTCGACGACATCGGCGACAAGTACGCCCGCGTGCGGGTGACGCTGCCGTGGCTGTCGCCCGACGTGCGCACCGACTGGGCGCCGGTCGTGCAGTTCGGCGCCGGCCCGCGCAGCGGCGCGATGTTCCTGCCCGAGGTCGGCGACCAGGTCCTGGTCGGCTTCGAGTTCGGCGACCCGCGGCGCCCCTACGTGCTCGGCGGCCTCGTCACCGAGAACCGGGCCTACGACCTCGGCGGCAGCGCGGTCCGGCAGGGGGACGGCGGTGCGGACACCTCGGTCGCGCGCCGCGGATTCGTCTCGGCCTCGGGCAACCGGCTGGTGTTCCACGACGAGGTGGGCGACGTCCCCGAGCCGCAGTCACGGATCCTGCTCGGCACCGGGGACGGCCGGCTCGGCCTCGACATCGACGCCGTCGGCGCCTCCGTGGAGCTCAGCTGCGACCCTGCCGACTCGCCGAAGAAGGAGCTCACCATCAGGTGCGGGGACGCTGGGACGGTCAACATCGTCGCCGGTCCCGGGGGCAAGGTGAACATCGACGGCGGGGACGAGCTGACCCTCAACTCCACAGGCTCGCTGACCATCAGGAGTCAGGGCAGCGTCTCCGTCTCCGGCGCGTCCGTCTCGCTGGGCGGGTGAGCGCGGCGATGAGCGACTTCATCGGCACCGGCTGGTCGTTCCCGTTCGCCATCGAGCCCTCGGGAGCGGTGGCCATGGCGTCCGGGACCGCCAAACTCGAACAGGCCATGCGGCTGATCCTGGAGACCTACCCCGGCGAGCGCCCGATGCGACCGAGGTTCGGCAGCACGCTGCGCGACTACGTCTTCGACGGGGCGAGCGTCCACAAGGCCGCCGAGATCGCCGACGTGGTGAGGGACGCGATCGAGCAGTGGGAGCCGCGCGTCGACGTCGCCGGGGTGCGGGTGTACCCCGACGCGGAACGGCCCGGCCTGCTCTACATCGACATCGACTACGTCGTTCCCGGCACCAACAGCCCGCGCAACCTCGTGTTCCCCTTCTACACCATCCCCGAGCACGAGGAGGGCGAGTACTGATGCCCCTACCGGTCCCCAACCTCGACGACCGACGGTTCCAGGACCTGGTCGACGAGGCCAAGCGCCTGGTGATGCAACGATGCCCGGAGTGGACGGACCACAACGTCTCCGACCCGGGCGTCACCCTGATCGAGACCTTCGCCCACATGACCGACCAGCTGCTGTACCGGCTCAACCAGGTGCCCGACCGGCTCTACCTCACCTTCCTGAACCTGATCGGCCTGCGGATGCTCCCGCCGACCCCCGCCCGCGCCCCGGTCACCTTCTGGCTCACCAGCCCCGCCCGCGTCCCGTTGACCGTCGCCGCGGGCAGTCGCGTCGGCACGCTGCGCACCGCGACGGCGAAGTCCATCGTCTTCAGCGCGGAGCACGACCTGGAGCTGGTGCCCTGCGCACTGGCCAGGATCCGCACCGCGGTCGAACCGGAGTCCGAGGAGGACCGCGACGGGCTCGGCGCGGGCGCCGACGCCGGGAACGCCGAACCGGCCGAGACCGCGGACCGCTCCCGGCTCCTGGCCGACGGCCGCCCCTTCCCGGCGTTCCGGCAGAGCCCCAGGGTCGGTGACACGCTCCTGATCGGGCTGTCCGCGCCGGTCCCCGGCTGTGCGATCCGGCTCGGCTTCCGCGGCCGGGCCGCCGGGGTGGGCGTCAACCCCGAGCACCCACCGCTGACCTGGGAGGCCTGGACCGGCGACGGCTGGACCCCGTGCGAGGTCGGACTGGACGAGACCGGGGGCCTGAACACCTCGGGCGCGATCGTCCTGCACGTGCCCCCCGGCCACCTCGCCGGCATCGTCGGCGGCGACCGCAGCGGATGGATCAGGGCCCGGGTCGTCGAACCCGAGGAGGGCCAACCTCCCTACACGCACTCGCCCGTCGTCGAGGGGCTGACCGCCTGCACCATCGGCGGCACCGTCGAGGCCGTCCACGCCGAGGCGGTCGCCATCGAAACCCTCGGGCAGGCCGAAGGCGTGCCCGGACAGCAGTTCCCGCTCGGCCGCAGCCCCGTCCTGGCAGGCTACGGGCCGCCCGTGGTGGAGACCAGCTCCACGCACGGCTGGCGGGAGTGGACCGAGGTCGAGCACTTCGCCGACAGCGGCCCGGACGACCGTCACTTCGTGCTCGACCCGGTCTCCGGACTCGTGCTGTTCGGCCCCGCCGTACGCGAGCCCGACGGGAGCCTGCGCCGCTACGGCGCCACACCCGACAAGGGCGCAGAGGTGCGCATCCGCGGCTACGCGACCGGTGGCGGCGCGCGCGGAAACGTCCCCGTGGGCGCGTTGAGCCGGCTGATGTCCTCGATCCCCTCCATCGCCGCGGTGGAGAACCGGCGCCCGGCGCACGGCGGGGTGGACGGCGAGAGCCTGGAGGAGGCCAAGAACCGCGGACCGCTGCTGGTGCGCACCCGCAGCCGCGCCGTCACGGCCGAGGACTACGAGATCCTGGCCCGCGAGGCCGCACCGGAGATCGCCCGCGTGCGCTGCGTCCCCGCGGGCCGCGACACCGAGGAGGCCGGCGGCGTCAGGGTCCTGATCGTCCCGGCGGCGGCCATGCAGGACGGGCGGATCGCCTTCGAGAACCTGGTCCCGCCGGAGCCCACCCTGCGGCGCGTTGCCGCCCGCCTGGACCAGGCGCGGGTCGTGGGCACCCGCGTGGCACTGGAGCCGCCGCTGTACCGCGGCGTCACGGTCGTCGCCCGTCTGGTGGCCCGGCCCCGGGTCAACATCGAGCGGGTGCGCGAGGACGCCCTCGACGCCCTCTACCGCTACCTGTGCCCGCTGCCGGGAGGTGGCCCCGAGGGCAGCGGCTGGCCGTTCGGCCGCCCCGTGCAGACCGGCGAGGTCTTCGGACGGCTGCAGCAGATCCAGGGAGTCGAACTGGTCGAGGACGTACGGCTGTTCTCCGCCGATCCGGTGACCGGTGCGCGCGGCAAGGTGGCCCGCCGGATCGATCTCGACGTGAACAGCCTGGTCTTCTCCTACGAGCACCAGATCAGGGTGGAGGCGCACTGATGCGGCGAGCCGTGGAAGGCCTGGACACCCCGTACCCGATCGGCACGCTGCTGCCCGCACTGTTCCAGGAGGACCCGCTGGCGATGCGGTGGACCGGCGCCCTGGACGAGGTGCTCGCCCCGGCGATCTCGACCCTCGACTGCCTGCCCGCCTACACCGACCCGCTGCTGGCACCCGCCGACTTCACTCGCTGGCTCGCCGGCTGGCTCGGCACCGTCCTGGACGAGAACTGGCCGCTGCACCGGCAGCGCGGAGCCGTGGCGCAGTGCGTCCCGCTGTTCAGGCTGCGCGGCACCGCCGAGGGACTCCGCGCCCTGGTCGAGCTGGTCACCGGCGGCGAGGTGGAACTCGTCGACAGCGGCGGCGTCAGCTGGTCCCAGGCCCCGAACAGCCCGTTGCCGGGCGCGGCGGCGGCGCTGCTGACCGTGCGGGTGACCGTGCCTGAAGGCACGTCGGTCGACCTGGCGGCCCTGGAGGAACTGCTCGTCGCGGAGAAGCCCGCGCACGTCCCGCACCGGCTGGAGGTCGTCGGACCATGATCGTGTGTCGCACCTGCGGGTTCCACAACCGCAACGACGACGTGTTCTGCGGCTCCTGCGGGAGCTTCCTGGAGTGGACCGGGGAGAAGCAGACGCCGAAGGTCGCGCAGGAGGTGGTCCGTGAGGTCGAGGAGCAGCAGGAACAGGCGGCCGCCGCCCCCCGTCCCGGCCTGCTCCAGCGGGTGATCCAGGGAACCAACAACTTCGTGGCCGGGCCGAGGCAGCAGACCGCCGCGGCCGCGGGGGCTGCCGAGCAGCCCAAGACGGCGGCCGGCCGAGCCGGTGCGGGCGCGCCCCCACCGCCTCCGAAGGCGAAGAAGCCCGCTCCGTCCGCGCCCCTCCGCCCCCTCCGCCGCCCCCGCCCGCACGAAAGAGCGCTGCCGCTGGGCCTCCTCCGCCTCCGCCGCCGCCTCCGTCGGCCGCGCGA
>NZ_BBPQ01000003.1:240195-240817 GCF_000787855.1 Streptacidiphilus anmyonensis
GCGCGGAAGACTGCTGCGGCACCTCCGCCACCGCCTCCGTCGGCTGCGCGCGCGAGCGCCACGCGGCTCACCGACGCTGCGGCACTGGTCGCGCCCGTCGAGCGTGCGGCGACCCCGTCCGCACCCGCCGCACCCGTCCCGTCACGAGACCAGGACGTGCCGCCCACCCGGCCGGTGTCCGACGCAGCGCCGGCGTCGGCGGCCGAGGAGGTACGGGAGCAGGCACCGCGCAGCGCCAAGGCGCGCGCGGTCGCGGTGACCAAGACGGCGCCGAGCCGCCGCCTGCTGCCGGGTGACCTGGTGTGCGGGGCCTGCGGGGAGGGCAACGCGAGCACGCGCCGCTTCTGCAGTCGCTGCGGCGCCTCGCTCGTCGAGGCGGTGAAGGTCAAGGAGCCCTGGTGGCGCAGGTTCGTGCCGCGGCGCGGACCCCGGGTCGTCCCGCTGGAAACGGGCACCGGATCCGGAACGGCAAGGGGAGGGGCCGACGCGCATCTGGCCGAGCCGGGGTTCGACCTGAAGTTCCGACTGCGGCAGGTGTATCGCAAGGCGCGCGTGGTCGTCGCCGTGGCGGTCCTGTGCGCCGGCACGCTGTACGGCGTCTACCCCCCCTTTCGCACCACGG